>JAYTSD010000050.1:0-95774 GCA_043745805.1 Fibrobacteria bacterium | reverse complement strand
CTCTTTCGCGAAATACGCCGCGGCTTTTTTTAGGATGTCTCGTTCTTCTTCTGCTCTTAACAATTCTTTTTTAAGCCGAAGATTTTCACGCTCTAAATCGGTATTTGTGGTGCCAGACTTACCTGTTTTTTCGCTCCCTAGCCAATTGTATAGGGAACCTGAGTTTATGCCTAATCGTTTGGATATTTCAGCAACAGAATAATTCCGCTCCTGAATAAGACGCACTGAACTTCCCCCGTTATAGTAGGCTTTTAACTTTTACCAAGCATAAGTAAAGCTTCCTGTGAACTCAAAGCCATTGTGAAAAATTTCTAACAATTTCTTTTTATTGGATACCGTAATTGACGGAGTTGGAGAAGAAGTTATTCGCGGATCATAAATGTCCACATAAAATGGCAAAGCTTGCGAACAACTCAAAGCCAAGACAAATGATTTTAAAGTCCATAAAATATGGAGCTTAGGCGCAGTAGCCATAATATTTCCTTCGCGCAAAAAAGTTTTAACCTTTCCCGAATCCAAAAGAAATATTTTTTTTGCCACTTCTTGTTGCTGTAAATTACTATGAAAAAGAGTTGCGGAAATGGGAGCGTCTAATCGCAGAGTAAAATTCTTAATTGATTTTTGTGCGGCGAAAGAAAGGCTTAGGCGACGAACTTGAAGATCAAGCGTCATTAATTCTCCTTGCCTATATAAGCCACCAAATACATCGGACAAAAAGGAAAGTCCCAAGCGATTAAAATTTAAAGTTTCCAAGCGATTATCCAAAGCATCCATGGCGGGCTTGCTCTTTAGTGCATAGTCAAAACCATTTAGGTTTATTTCTCCCGACCAGTTGGAAAAGTTTTGGCATCGTCCTATACGGCCTTCCAAGCGGCTAGAGAGTAATCGTGCATAATGAAAACGCTTTGCCCCTTCCGATCCAGGAGGAATACGTAAACCCATACTTATACTTTCCGTTTCCCCATAAGCCAACCAACTATGCCAACTTCCATGTTGCGTAGCATAAAGGTTACCTATACCTAAACGCAAAGATTGGCTGGAATCCGTGAGTAAATATTCTTTATCCGCATGTTCCGGTTTATTAGCATTCCATTCCACCATTCCATATAAACTTCCTCTCCCTAAAGGAATATTGCCTTTCACATACTGCGCTTTATGCGAGGCACGATAAACACCCGCCACATTTTCCTTTTTTGTGGTGGAATCTAAAGATTGCACTTTTAAAATATCGTCAGCTTGTTGAAAAGCTAATCCATACTCTAGGCTCCACAATTTATTTTGCATACGCAAGGCGAGTGTCGGTTCAAAGCGCTGCAAATCGGGCAAATCGATAATGAAATCAAATCCTAATTTATTTTGTTCTCCCAAATGCTGCCACCATGAAAAGCCATAGCCTATACGATTTTCAGATTCTTGAAAATTTAAAAGTGCTGAATCTCGGTAATTAAATTTTTCATACCGCTGAAAGCTTTCCATTGCAAACTTCATTCCGTCAATGGGCTGCAACCATATGGCTTGTTGTTTATGAGTACTATAAATAATATTACTTGGGTTACCCTGAACATTTAATAAGCTGGACTGGATATAATGGATATCCAATAGCAGATGGTTAAAGTTGGATAAAGTTGGCAAAAAACTATGGTGCAAGCTGTCATCGGAGATAGCAAGCAATAATTCATTTTCACGAGAATCATTGGCTTCTGTCCATTGCCAAGCATAAGTACTAAAGGGGTAAATTAAAAACCAAGCAATAAAAATCCAGCCATGTCCTAAATATGTTAACCCTTTACGAAGCAAAATCATTTGCCAAGTATAGCAATGAGCCAAGTATTTATTAAGCGTACTTTGAATTTTAATTTCAAACGATTTGTTTAAAATTGGAATGGCTTTTAAACAACCATTAGTGAGAATAATACAAAGGGAATGCGTGAATGTATTGCGAGGCCTGTATTCCCAATTTTGAATTCAACTGCTGGCCGAGTATATTAAACACCGGACTTTTAAGCGGAGGAAGGGTTTGCAAAAGCTTTCCTCTATAAATAGTTAACTTAGTAGTAGTTTTTTTAAAAGCAAGTGCTCGACCCGCATTCAATCGACCATGTCCATAATAAGGATCAAAACCCAATTTATCTTCTAGCGGATTACCGACTTGATCATCCGCGGTAACTTCCAATATATTTTTAATTTGCGCCGGAGTTAAGGTGCTATCTTGCGCCAATAGTAATGCGACTACGCCCGATACATGCGGTGCCGCTTGCGATGTTCCACCCCAAAACAAATCATATTCAGCATTGCTTGTTGAGGCTAATCCATAAATAAAATTACCTGGAGCACATAATGAGATATGACTTCCCCAATTACTACCCGATTTTGGATCCCAAAAAAAGCCATTAACTCTCGTGTCATTTGGCTCAGTAGCGCCAACAGCTATGACTCCAGGATAGGCGGCGGGATATTCGTGTATATCGCTATTATCATTGCCTATGGAAACTACTACCGTTACCTTTTTACTTAAGGCATAATTAATGGCATCTTTTAATACAGTGCCTGCGGCATCGGTTCCACCCGCCGATATATTAATCACCCGCGCGCCATTATCTACCGCATAATGAATGCCTTTGGCCCACCAAGAGTAATAACCCACATTACTATCATTTAATACTTTTACCGGCATGATTTTACAATTCCAATCTACGCCTGCATAACCCATATTATTGTTTCCATTTGAACCAATAATCCCTGCCACATTGGTTCCATGCCCAATACTATCTTTCACATTATTGTTACCTGCAAAGTTTTGCACATTTTGGTTATTGCTAAAATTCCAACCATGTTCATCATCCACAAAACCATTGCCATCATCATCAATACCATTATTGGGGGTTTCTTTAGCATTATTCCAAATACGTCCCGCAAATTCAGGGTGATCCCATTTAACCCCGCCATCCAAAACCGCTACAATAATTTTTGAGCTGCCCTTTTCAATAGTCCATGCTTCTTGCATATGAATATCGGCGCCGATTTTTGGGGGAAGAGAATTTATCCCGTCCGCATGCTCCGAAAATGTACCATTATTGAAAAGGGCCCATTGCCGGTAAAAGTAAGTATCCGTAGGCGTATCAGCGAGGTTACCTTTTTTTCCATGGCCATGCCCCATCACATCGCTATGCACATAAGTAAAAGCGCCGCACTGTCGATAGGCATTTAATCTTGCTGTCTCTCTATTACTAGTTGGGAAATGCAAAAGTACCGTTCCATCCGAGGTATCATTGGGATAAAGTTTTGTGATTTGTAAACAAGTAAAACGCTGATTTAAACTATCGACGACGGCCAAACCACAATGGGATTTTCCTTGCCTAGACTGACTAAAATGCACTTGGTGAAATTGTGCGACTAAGGTTTCCGCAAAAAGTACTTGAGAAAGGAATTGAGAAGTACAAAGCAAAAATACGCAGATTTTAAATAAGGGTATCATCAGCTAATTGTAACACTTGGAACACGATATAATGCAAAATGATTTTGGGGATTATTGATTAAAATGGGACCCAAAAAATAAGCCCGAGAAATCGGGCTTAGGTAAATTAAATTGAAATAAAAATTAGATTTTGTGTTTTAAAATCAGTACGTTTGTAAAATTTTCAAACGCCAGCCTTGACTCCAAAGTTCATTGTATTTAGCGTAAAAGCTATCAAAACTCCAACCATATAATTGAATTTCACCAGCTGTACTTGGACGCCAAACCGCAGTATAAAGCACTTGTCCATTCAATACATGAGGTTGTAAGAAAGTCAAACGCCAACCTTGATTCCATAAAACATCATACTTGGCGCGATAATCCGCATAACTCCAACTATAAACTTGAATTTCACTTTCAGTGCTTGGACGCCAAACAGCCGTGTAAAGCACTTGTCCATTCAATACATAAGGTTGAATCATTTTTAAACGCCAGCCCTGAGGCCATAAGGCATCGTACTCGGCACGATAGTCCGCATAACTCCAGCCATAGACTTGAATTTCACCTTCGGTGCTTTTTTGCCAAACTGCAGTATAACGCACTTGTCCATTAATTACATAGGGTTGAATAATTTTTAAACGCCAGCCTTGAGGCCATAAGGCATCGTACTTCGCGCGATAATCCGTATACGTCCAACCATAAACTTGAATTTCACCTTCGGTACTCTTGTGCCATACTGCATTATACAATACATTGCCATTAACCACATAAGGTTGCAGGCTAAACAAACGCCAACCTAAAGGCCAAATCACATCATACTTTTTACGATAATTAGAATAGGTCCAACCATAAACTTGGATTTCGCTTGCGGTACTAGGAGTAAAAACTGCCGTGTAACTTCCGGGGAACCCTGAGGTGGTTTTACCGGTAAACTGTTTGATTGTGCAATTCGTAGAATTAGGTAAACTATTTGCATTGAAGGTTTTGGCGCAATCATTAATTGCTTGTGCGGCTGCTTGATCACTTGTTGTAGGTGCGACTAGGCCACCAGCAATCGAACTAGTAACAAGTTGACTAGGCGTTTTACTATTGTCCATTTGCGGAAATCGATGAGCTGCATCGCCCATCCACAATGGAGATTTTTCTGAAAGCGCATTTTTGGTAGCTGGATTCCTTTGTTTAAGCCCTGTTGCGAATAAACAAAAATCTCCCGCTGAACCGCCAACACCCAAATTACTTACTCCTAAGCGATGACAGGTAATACATTGGTTATTTGGCACGGTAACGGTATAGGCTTTCCATTTTTCAAAAGTTTTACCTACAAAATAATAAGGATTATTTATTCCATTAAAACCAACCTCTCTTGCACCAGGTATTTCATTATTATGCCCTAACAAATCATGCTGACCAATTTGAGTTAAATAGGGTGTACGGATAAGTGGCCCATTATTGTGACAAGCTACACAACCACTTTGAGAAACATGGGTCGGTGTCCACCAAAAACCATTATTTCCAACTCCTTTTAAAGGAGCCTTCACATCACCTGAATGATCAGGGGTGCCAAGAGAACCTTGGTAAAAACAAGTCGCCCCATTTTTTTTATTGTGCTGGATTACTGCAATGTCACCAAATTGACCTGCCCCTAATTTCGTTTTACGACAATGGGACACGACAAAAGCATCATTAGTTTTGGCTAATACACGAAATCGACTCCCTTCATCACATACGCCATTCAATACATTCGGCCTATCGCACATTGATTTATCGCCATTGGGATTGGTTAAAGGCACGTCGGTGGCTAAGGCATCATCGCAATTAAAATCCGGAACCGTTAATCCAATTTCAATATCGCATTGATGGGCAAAGTCCGAAAGCTCATCCGCCTTACACAAATGGCTTAATGCCAGAAGCGGTGTGAAAATTAATAAACTTTTTAATTTCATAATCATCCTTTCAAGTTGTTTTGAACTGCGATTTTTTTTCAAAATCCACAATTTTTAATGGTGCTAGCGAATTTATTTCCCTACCCATACCTTAGACGCATGAAGATGAAATTTTGTGTCAGGATTTAATTATAAATAAAGGCAGAATCATTCAATGTTGCTAAAAAGGCTAATAGCGCTTTCCTTTGAATATCACTTAACCCTAATCCTCGTTTCCCTTGATACTTGGCATAGGGATTTTGTGGATTGCGAATTAATGGATCTAAGGTTGCGGAATAGTGGCCGCCGGATTGATAAAAATCAATGACTTCATTTAAACTCGCAAAACGTCCATCATGCATATACGGAGCGGTAAAGGCTAAATTTCTTAAGCTCGGTACTTTCCATTTTCCCATATCTTTTGCATTGCCTGTTATTCCCCCTAATCCTTGCCCTACGATTAATGAATCCAATCCAATATTATGAAATCCAAAATTGGTAAAGAAGGGTTCCGAATGGCAATGAAAACATTCACCCGCTTCCGTATTGAATATTTCATAGCCTTGATATTCCTCATCCGTAAAATCAATTCTGGCCGCCTTCCATTTATCATAGCGTGAATTAGCGGAAATTAGCGTACGCTCATATTGGGCGATAGCCATGGTGACTTGATTAGAGTCAATAGAGTCTTTACCAAAAACATTGTAAAATCCTTTATTGTATGTGGAATGTTTACTTAAGCGAAGGCGAACTTTTTCCCAAGGCAAAGCCATTTCTTGTATTCCTTCTATTGGCCCCAAGGCTTGCTTCTCTAAGCCCGTTGCTCGACCATCCCAAAAAAGATTTTTTGCCCAAGCTAAATTAAAAAGAGCCGGCGCATTTTTAGAACCGACTCGGCCTAGCACGCCATGACTGATTTTCATATCTCTATCTGAAAATGCATGGGAAGGGTTATGACAACTTGCACAAGATATACTGCTGTCTAAAGATAATATGGGATCATAAAAAAGTGCCTTCCCCAAAGCCACACCTGCGGAGGAAAGTGGGTTTCCCTCTACAATAGGTAAGGTTGGAAATGGCTTTGTATCTAATGCCAAGGGTAAAGGCGGATTCCAAATTATCGGATGTTTTATGGGTTCCTTAGATTCTGGTGCAGGAGCATCGGGTTCATTTGCCGAAACACAATGCATAAATATTATCGCACATAAAACGCCTATGCCATAATTTTTTATTTGTGATATTTTAAATTTATTAAATTTAATCACACATGCTACTCATTACTTTTGCAGATTTTGTGCGGAAAGCTCCAAGCGCACCATTTTTTTGGAGTATATTTTGAGAAGCCGAATCGCCCATTATATTTTGAGGATTATTTTCAATAAAAAGAGGGGTTACCCCAGTAAACCAATTGGGAATGACCATTTCGATTCCCAAGGATAAATGCGTCCCTTTAGTTAAAGTTGCGTGAATAGGAAAATTTTCTTCTGAATATTTAAATTGATTTTCTTGTCTTATATTTCCACCGGCTAAATCACCAATATGCAAATAAAATCCAAAAGCCCTACCCAATGAATCTATTAGACGACCTTCTAATTTCATAAAATGATAACCGCCGCCCATAGGCTCAGGCCAGGCCATATTTAAATTCTCAATAGTATTGGCTAATGCATTGGTTCGATTTTTTGCAGGAGCCAATCCAAAGGTAAACACATAGGAATGATAATGAGCAGAGTTAACATCTTGGATACGATGCATCCAAGTGGCAGAATCTCTGGCATCTATATAAAATACCGAATCGCTTTTGAACAAGAGGGCATCATTGGCATCATAAAATTCAAAGCCCGAAACATAATATTGCAAGTTTTCCACGCTAAAGGGAGTACCTGCTGGGGTACGGTATAAAGCCGAGTCAAAAACTAAGGGGGCATTGCCACCACTCTGAAAAAAACTTAATTCGATGGAAGGGTTATCTTGACAGGTTTTCGGATTCAATTTGGCATCCCCGTTTGTGGAGGGGCCAAAAATGCAACCATAAAAACAAAACGAAATTAACGCTAATATTGCCCATAGCCATTTCATTTATAAAATCCGTTTGGAATCCGAACGCCTTTAAGATCATATCTTTTTTCATATGGCATTAATATGCGCCATTGACCCTGAATTAAATTCACTTCTGAATGCGGAAACATAAATCCAGCTTTGTATTCTATTTTTTTTTCTTTCTTAAAAATGGCATTGGGAAGGAGGTAGGGAACGGTTCCGGTATTATCATAGTAAGCCATACCACCAGCTTGGCATCCTCCGAACAAATCTAAATCACCATCGCCATCTATATCTACTAGAGCCGGCGTAAAGCTTAATGGCGTTTCAAAATTTATGGGAGTAGTGAAATGAGCGTTGGCTTTTGATCCTGAATTGATCCAAATTTGTGAAGCCAAAGTATCCCCCCCTTTAACTAAATCCAATAACCCATCCCCATTTACATCTCCAATGGCAATAGAAGGGCCTATAAAACCCGTAATACTTTGATAAGTATTTTCCTGTAATACGAAGTCTGGGCTCTCCGCCGTTCCTTCATTGCGAAAGTATTTTATAATTCCTCTAGCCTCACCGATCAATAAATCTAAATCGCCATCACCATCAATATCTGTAAGGGCGGGAGCGCTTTTTTGTCCGACATCAATATTACTATAATTTGAATCTAAAAGAATATAGGATGGCTCCTTAGAACTCCCCTGGTTTTTAAAATAGGCAAGCGTACCATAAAAGTTACCAGTAAGCAAATCTTGATCACCATCACCATCCAAATCCCCAAATGCTAACGTGACACAAAACTGTTTTCCCAATGAAAGAAACTTTTGTGCTTCAAATTTAAAAGAAGGTATTTTTTTTTCGCCAATGTTACGGTAAAAAAATAATCCGCTACGAGGTTCAGCGCCGGTATCAATTTTATTGATAATAAAAAAGTCTTGATCGCCATCCCCATCTATATCGACAAATTGAGTAGTCGAAGCCGCTCCAGCATCAATATTGGGAAGTAGATCAGGGGTTACCAAGGCGAATTTTATTTGTGGTGCCTTAGCCGTATTTTTAAAATAAAGTAATTCGCTTTTTTGTCCATATTCCACCGATCGCGCGCCCTGTAAATTTGAAATGATTAGATCTAAAGTTCCATCACCGTTTAAATCCGCAAAGCGTGCTAAGTTACCCCCACCGGTATTAATAATACCAGGTTCTGCAAGCGCTATTGCATTCGCATATTTCGGTTCCTTGCACGAGCCGGTGTTTAAGGTTAAACTCATACTTGGGTCAAAATAGTCCCCATAAACCAAATCTTGATCTCCATCATTATCTATATCCACCCATGTTAAAGTGTTTAAGGATCCATGCATAACTTTTGCGACTCGACCTATGGCACTTAATTTTGCCAAGGGTTTAATAGTCGGTGAGAATTTTAATCCTTGATAGGCTTCAATGGATTCTTTAAATAGGGGTAAACCGTCTTTACGCGATCCGGAATTTTCAAAAAAGCGAATTGTGCCCAAAGTTGTGGCAGCAAACAAATCCAAATCGCCATCGCAATCAATGTCTGCAAAATCCATGTCTTCATTCAAATTTATTTCTAAGGGAATATTCTTGTCCGATATTAATGGTCCACGTAAATCCGAAAATTTGGGAGCATTTTTTCCACCGGTATTTATTTTAGTCATTAAAATTGCGCCATTAGGCGCACCCACTAAGTCATAATCGCCGTCGGCGTCTATATCCGCAAAATAAAACCATCCCCCCATATTGAGCCCAGTACCAAAAGATTCATTCCATTGAAAATCTGGTTTTTCTCGGTTACCCATATTTTCAAAAAAAAGTGTTTGATCAAATTCTGTTTGCAAAAATAAATCCAAATCGCCATCGCCATCTATATCCACCAATTGATGTAACGAATTAAATTTGCCTCCTAAAAAAGGAGCGGCCAAAAGATCGCCATTATTATCCATCACCGGAATTCCCGTCATTTTTCGCGGGCCAAATCCATAATCGGCTTTAGTGGATAGTGCGGTGAATGCGATAAAAAGAAAAAATAAAATGTGTAACACTAAAATTTTTTGGAAAATAAAATTAAAGATTTATCTTCATTCATGCTTTTTACACTCCCAATAGAATCAAAATACAATGAATTTTGGGAGCTTTTGTCATTAGGTATCATTCGATTTTTGGAACGATTATTCTTTTGTTTTTTGATTGTGCTAGAGTTCTGCATATGTAATATCGTGCCGCCTCCACCAACTACAAAACCATTTCCTTTATTTATAAAAATAATTTTTTTAAAAGTTATTAATTCATTTTTTAAATCAATATCTATACTCCAAGTTTTGCCTGCATCAAAAGTACGATACAACATTCCTCCATTGCATGCCGCATAACCTGTATCTTGCGAGGTAAAGTAAAGCGAAAATGTAGCCGCACGGGTAGTGACAATAGAAAATTCCTGCCCCCCATTTATAGTTTTAGCTATCGCTGAATAATAGGGTCTGCCAATAAATCCATCCATGGGACTTGTAAAAAAAATGGAAGAGAAATTTCCTGCATTGGGAATTTTAGGTGAATTTATTGGGAGTATAAGATTCCAGTTCAAACCCCCATCAACTGTTTTCAATATTCCATTTGCTGTTGAGGCAAATCCTATTTGTGGAGTAGGAAAGTGAATAGCAAAAATAGTTCTCACGGTATCAATATTAATTTGATTGGCCAGTAACCAATGATTTCCGTTATCCTTGGAAGTCCATATTGAACCATCCCATCCCCCCAAAACGGAAGTCCCATCCCCATTTCCTACAAGAATGGAAAAAGCAGCTTTTGATGGCGAGCGAATGCGAGTCCAACTTAAACCAGCATCAATGCTTTGGGTTAAAAATCCTTCATCGCCCAAGATCAATCCTTGAGTAGAATTCATAAAAGTAATGCCAATTAAATTAGTATCTTTGGCTGTGGTTTTTATGGATTGCCACGACTCTCCGCCATTTTGAGTACGAATAGTAGTGCCGCTATCCCCTACCACTAATCCAATCTTATCCGACATAAAGTTGATTGCGTTTAAACTAGCTTTGGTTCCAGAGATTTGTGGCGTCCAGATCGCCCATATTGTTTGGCAAAAAAGTATCCCCATCAGTAAAAAATTTTTCTTCATTTTTCTACTCCAAATTAAATTGTCACAATTGAGAAAATAGAATTTTAAAGATGACGAATGTAATACTCGTCATCTTTATTGAAAATTAAATTTTACGATTTAAATAGAAACGACCTGTAAAGCTTTGGCGTCCTACTTTTACTCGAAAGAAATGAATCCCATTTTTATTTAATTCATTAATTCCAAATGAAAGCCCATGAATAACATATATGCCATCAACATTAACTAATTTCAAGGCGGTAACTTTTCCCGTTATATCCCATGAAACAGCTTCAATCGCATCCGATTTCTCTATCCAATTAGGAAATACCAGCGATAATAACGAGCCATTTTCTTGGGTTAAAACTTTGAAATCAGAATTTGTTTCGGACAATACACCTCTTGGTTCCTCTACAGGAGCTTTCACTTCGGCTACCTTAGACAAAATAGAACCCGTTGCAATAACATCCACAGTAAATGACCCGCCCGCTTCAACTGTAAATCCATTTTGTATTTCTATGCCAGTCGCCGAACGAAAGGCACAACTTTTTCCAGCAGGAACAGTGAAGTTAGACGTTCGAATTAAATACTTATAAGTAAATTGTTCCGGGTAACGTACTTTATTTGCTACGGCATAATTATCTAGGATCGCAATTTGATTGCCAGCATAAAATATACCTAATGCTCTGGAATCAGTAATAGCATCGGGATCAATTGAAGGCAGCAAGACCCCGTCAGGGCGAGTATAAGTGCCATTATAGCGAGCAAGCGTGGTACGGGTATGATAGGTTTTTACGGCAGGTTCTTGATCTTCCCATAGCTGCCATAAACGATCCACATTATTGTGATGGAAAAAGAAAATAGGATCAAGCGGTGATCCGCCTCCACCCATTACTCCTCCAACCCAAGGATGAGGCCAATTATGTATGCCTGAGGAATTCTCAACGTAATTGGAATATCCATTACCTCCTGAAGTTCCTGCGCCTATCCACCAACTAGGTAAACTTTGCGCAGTAGCTACAGTGGCCGCTGTGGGCAAACTTCCACTACCTAGTGTTCGTCCCAAACTCCAACGCGTGTTAAATCCACCCATAAAAGAAGGATCCCATAAAGCATCCGTTGTGCTTCTATTCACAGTCCAATCCCAGTACGGCAAGGTAATATGCGGATTTAATTTTTGCATATCATGTTCTAATTCCCACGAAGCATAGCGATGCCAAGCATGAAAATTATTAACCGCTTCAGTACTAGCTTGATGAATTCCACCTGAATTGGCGCTAAAATTTATGTTATGAAAATTAGCGATGTCACGTATAATGCCATTAGCAGGATCACCTAAAGTTTGAAATGCCGAAACTAAAACCGTTTTTTCTTCAGGTGTCATTTCGGTATAGTTTTTTCGTATACCTTGGGAGGATCCTAATCCGATTAAAAGCAAAGCTGAACATACAACTTTATTTAAGCCGTAAATCGACCTGCTCACTTCTTTTAAAGTGGGTTTAAAGTTAATGGTCATGATTAACCTCCAACTTTTTTCTTCAAGGCTTCAATTTGTAATTGTTGTTCTTGTATAGCTTGCAAAAGAAAGGGTACAAGACCAATATAGTCCACACCTTTCAAGGTTTGCGCATTGGTTGTGACTTCTTTGCCCTTAGCATCTTTAGAAGTAACTCCAGGAACAACAATATCATTTACCAATTCAGGCAAAATCTTTTCCACTTCTTGAGCGATAACACCCACTTCGGATTTTGATTTTAAATTCATAGTTGAAAAATTAACTTGATCGAAATCATAACGTTTCACTCCCAAAGCCATAAGTTTCGCTAAAGAACCGGATTGTACTTGAATATTTTTTTTGGTTCTAATGTCAGAAACTTTTGTCCAACTTCCGGTATATACACCATCACCACTACAGTAAACACCATAATTTGTTGTGCCGCCTGAAGCCGAACCATAAAGTGCATAAGTTGTACTTCCCGCAGTACCATACGCATAACTAAGAACTCCATATGAGGCTACTGCACTTGAGCTACCTTGAGCTTGCACTCCAATATTCGAACTGGTACCGTTTGCGCCAAAAAAATAACCACCATAACGAGTTCCTGCCCCAGTAAGAGTTGCTTGCCCATAAACCCCTATATAACCCGCTTCACCTTTTACACCTATACCCCAATTGGGCTGTGGCAATGAATAACCATGAACAGCAATCCTATCCTGTGCAGCCGTGTTTGTATTTGTACTCGTTACAACATCGGTTAAGGCCGAGTTGCCCTTGAGATTTATATCCTGCGCAAAAAGCGAGATCGGAAGTAAAAGGGATAAGACTAATTTTTTCATAATTTACCTTTCGAATTTTTTATTCATTATGTTTTGAACTTTGCCAAATCGGAATGAAATAAGAATTATCAAGCTATGGCTGTATCACGATAAGGGTTTAAAAACGCTGAAACGATTGGAAATTTACTTTCAACGAAATTTTTCTTAAGTCCTACAAATTCTTGAAGAATCCTTGGTTGGTATCCGACCGGCATAAATAACGTTTATTTTTTTTGAGAAAGCAAATAATAAAATCAAATGGTTTAGCTTGCAATGATTTGTGTCAGCTGTTAAATTCCCTTTCTTGCATGCATGCGATAGAAATTGAATATTTTTTCTGCACTAAAGTAAAGATGGGGGTAAAACATGGATCGTAGAAAATTCATGCTTTCTGGAGCCGCATTTATTGCTGCCATGTCTATTCCTAAATTCTTACGCGCCCAAAATTGTGCGGTGCCCATTTCCCCTGACCGATATGGTTATGGGCCATTTTATCTTGAGAATGCGCCCTTGAGAGTTAAGCTCGCCCAAACTAATGAGCTAGGTGAAAAGCTTGCTATTTCGGGAGTTGTTTCCGACTGCAATGGCCCAGTAAAAGGGGTGACTTTGGAAGTGTGGCATGCCACACAAACGGGATGTTATATCCATCCGGGCCAACCCACCTGCCAAGATCAGGGTAACCCAGAGATTACTAGGCTATGGGGCACATTGATTACTGATGATAACGGTTACTATGCTTTTGAAACCATTAAACCAGGTGTTTACTTAAACGGTAACGCTTATCGACCAAGCCATATTCATTTCCGCATTCGCTCCAATAAGAATTCTCCAAATCCTGTGGACTTAGTCACCCAACTTTATTTTCAAGGGGATAAATATATTGCGGGTGATTATGGAGCCGACGAACCCAATGCCAAATCGCGAACCATACCCCTATTACAATCCGACATCTATTTGACAGGCGCATTCAATATTACTTTGCCCGGCAATCAAACGGGAATTGGACGAAAGCAACACCCGCTATATGATCCGGCTTTAAAAGCATTCGATGTATTCGTGCAAAAAATAGATCGAAATTATTTAATCCATTTACCTACAATACTGGATAATCAAAATATTACAATGAAAATCTTCGCAATGGATGGTTCTCTGATAAATCAAAGCTTAGTGCGAGAATTGCCCATAAAAATAAATGTGTCTTTATTAAATCATGGTTACTATAAGGTGCAATTGCAATGGCAAACCCTTAACGCTTTAAGAACGGAAATGGTTACCCTAAAAAATTAAGGGTAGTTGCCTAATAACTTCCACTTGCGCCGCCACCACCAAATTGGCCTCCTTGCCCTTTAAAATTAGGAGGATTGGATGGTCCGCTCGAATTCGCAGCAAAGCTCGCCGAAACCGCCAAGGCTTCCATGTTTAATAAGCCATCTTTGTTTTTTGTAGGTGGTAAACTTGTGCTTATTCCATAACGAGGGTTTTTAAAAAACTTCAAAGTCATGGAAGCCGTGAATAACAATAATAATCCGGCACTAGTTAAGGTTATTTCCGGATGCCCCAAATTGTAATAGTATTTAAAAGTAAAAACAGTAAAGCCCAAGGTTAATAAACTACACCAAAAAACTAGACGATCTTTTTTAATCAAACCAAGTACTATATAAACTAGTGGAATAATTACAGTAAATACATAAAATACCCAAGCTAAAGGAATATTTTCACCCGCAGAAATGGCATGCTGAAAAACCATGACACTCAATTCGCGCACCACAAAATAATTTCCCCCTAAATAAAATAAAAGTAAGCTGATAAAGCGCAGTCTTGTGAAAATAGCTTCCCAATAAATAAATTTTTCTGCTTTTAATAATTTATGCGAGCCTCTTTCCATAAGGGCTGCAAAGGCTATGGCAATAAATGGTAATAATGATTTCGCCAATTCACCCATAGCACAGCTTCGATCAAATAAAACATAAAGCAAGCCACCATAGGCACCAATGGCTAAAAGACTATCGATATAGCGTATAGCCGCAATGGCGCAACCAACAGAAATAAATAAAACCATCAGCCAAATATTGTCTTTTGCTAAATCCCCCACTAAGGTAATCATGCCAAAGAAAAAACAACCTAATGCTGAATACAAAAGCGCCTCTTCCAATCCAGCGCAATAATAAGGTTTATTTCCGCGCAGTAACTTTTCCAGTACGAAAAATAAAATTACGGAACAAATACTTAGGCGAATAAATATGCTTATTTCCGAACTATGCGATCCTATTGAACTCAATAAAAAGAAAAAACTAATCGCGGAGCTAATGCAAATATTTCCGAATATAAAAAGACCAATGCGCACAAATAAATTGGGGCTATAAAATTTTAACGGAAACTTTTCATGGATTGACTGATGTAATTGCGCGTCTCCCCAACCCTGTTCTTGCCAATCATTGGTATTCTCTCGTACAATCAATGCAGTTAAATCATCCTTATTATAAGCGAGCATTTTTAAATCCTAAAATGGTTTTAAGGTTTAAGAAAAAGAAAATAAATCCGATACAGGAAAAAATAAAGTAAAGCGTGATGAAGTAAATACCTCCCGCGTTCCATTCTCGAACGAGCACGTTCAAAATTAAATACGTCAATCCTATATAGGCATATAAGGAAGCAGATAAAATGAAATAATAGGATTTCAAGGTTTTTGCATAGCGTATTAATCCACCAATTAAAATGGCAAATAGTATGGTGAAACCCAGCTTTAAAAAAGCATGATAAACAATTAGGCCCGTAAGCGAGGCGGTCAATAAAAGATTTAAGGCAAAATTTTGATAGCTAAAAACAAAATGCGCTTTGAAAGATTTCTGTTCGGAAAAAATAGCTATCAAGGTAAAAATGCACCCTAAAATTAAGCCCGCAACAATAAACCGCGTTTGCAAATATTCAAGTTGCTGCATAATACTTTGCGGCGTAATGGAAATCCCCACGGTGGCCATCCAACCACTCAGCCCTAATTGCAATACGCCACGATGATCAAAGCGATAAGCTAAAAACACATAAAGGGTAGCAGGAAATAAAGTAGCGAGTGCATAATGCGTTCCAAATAATTGATACTGGTATTGCAAATAACCTTCGAAAACGCCGAACAATAATACGCCCAACAAAAGCACATAACCAAATCCCACACCCGTATGAGTAACCATTGCTTGCGTAAAGGGTTGTGCTTTTTTAAAACAATATGTCAAGCAACTTATACAGGACAATGCGATTAAGGCTAATAAGGTTTGATGGCCAATAGTATCAATATGTAAATACACCCAAATGCCAAGGCCTGTACTCAGTAATACAATTCCTAAATACAATAAAAATCGCATCTCCCATAAAATGGAAAACGTTTGTTGATTATAATATGCCTTGATTTTTTCTTCTTGCTCCGCAGATATTAATCCGGTTTGCAAAAGTTTATTTAAAGTGAAATTCATAGGCATTAGTCCTTTTTTAATTCTTGCACTTTGAAAAAATAATTTGTGCTGGTAAAAAAATGGTAATAATGTCCCGATTAATGATTTTTAAGAACCTAAGTATGTATATTCCGTCGATGATGAAAGCCAAATTCACCTCTCGAAAAAACCTTTTTAAATACCTCCCAGTCCTACTCCTATTGTCATTTAATAGCTGGGCGAACAATTCCGACTCCATCGCCTCGCCGCTTGCTTCTACTATAATTGAAAATAAAGCTCCTCAGGTCGATAGCTTAAATACGCTATCCAATAATACCCTACCCTCTGCAAAAATAAGCTTGCTTCCCGAAGTTATGGGTCCCGGAGAACGATTGCTGTGGGGTAAAAATGGTTGGATGCGAAGCATAGGTTTTCCCTTGACGGAGGAATCAAGGCTTAAAGAAATAAATTTACGAAGAACAATGTTAACACTGCATGAAGTAGGTGGGTTCCTTACTTTAGGAGCAATGATTACTACAGCAGTGTATGGCCAATTAACCATAAATGGCAACACTAGTTTGGGGGATACCCATAAAGCATGGGCTTCAGCGACCATAGCCAGTTATTTTACTACGGCAGCTTTATCTTTGCTTTGCCCCCCGCCTTTGATCAGGCGCCAAGAGTGGAACACGGTATCCATTCACAAAGGACTCGCTATAATACATTTTACAGGAATGATATTAACTCCCTTGCTAGCCGATGGCATTGCCATGCAAGAGCGAAGCAATGGCACAGCCCAAGTAAAGATCAATCATGATAAGGCACAAATTCATCAGATATCGGGTTATATCACTACCGTTGCTTTTGCTTCTGCCTTAATGGTTATCACTTTTTGAAATGAGAATTTTATGTTGAAAATGAAAAACGTTTTTGCCCTTGCTACTATCGCATTCGCCTTGCAAATTCCGGCCTCCGCAAAGTCCTTTCAAGCCATCAAAGGAGAATCCATCCTTTCCTATCGAATGATTCATCCTCTGCATAAAATTCAGGGCATTAGCAAAGATTTTTTTTGCGAAGTCGATTTGTCAGCAGACACCCTATCCTCCAAAATAAAAGTTAGCGCCAATATCAACAGCTTCGACAGCAAAAACTCCAGCCGTGATTCCCATGCCATGGAAATGGTAGAAGCCTTAAAATATCCTAGAGTGGAGTTCTTTAGTGAATCTATCAAGCCCGATAGCAATGGATATGCGGTAACAGGAAAATTAAATTTTCACGGGATTACACAGCCTATTAACTTTCACGTTACCCCACATTTTTTAAATCATAAAATTGAAATCGTGGGAGGGTTTACGGTTAAACTGTCGGACTTCAAAGTGGAAAGGCCCAGTTTGTTATTTGTTCCAGTTGAGGACAAGCTCACGATAAGTTTTGATTTGTTTGCATTAGCGGATTAAAAAACTTACACCGAACAGGATTCGAACCTGTGACCGACGGTTTAGAAAACCGTTGCTCTATCCAGCTGAGCTATCGGTGCAAAGCTTTGCGCGCAAAAGTATCAATGCGCAAGCAATCAGGCAAGGCAAAGTTCATATTCCTCTATCCTGTCCCAAATATCTATTGCTAAAATAGCGGAATTTCACCAGAAAGGGGCTACAATCTGCACCCTAGCCCCATTTTTTCTACTTTGATTTTGCAAGAATTGGCCATACGGGTCTTTTTATTAAGTCATTCATCGAAGGTTATTATGGGTTATCCTGATTTACTGTTTATCGTCGTTATTTTTATTGTCATGTATTTCTTTATTCTTCGTCCCAAAATGAAGGAACAAAAAGAAATGGATCGCATGCTGGGAGCCCTCAAAAAAGGCGATAAGGTTTTGACGCAAAGTGGCATGTACGCCGATGTGCATTCGGTTGATGGAACAATAGTCACGCTAAAAGTAGCGGATAATATTAAGATTGATTTTATAAAAAGTGCAATCAGCAAAGTGATTGTGGATAAAGCGGAAAAAGGAGAAGCTAAAGCTTAATGGCTGTGTTACCTATTTATGTTTACGGCAGTAAAGTTCTCCGCAAACGCGCTACCGAAGTGGAAAAAGTCACGCCGGAATTAAAACGTTTTGCCAAAGACATGATCGAAACTATGTATAAAAGCAATGGTTTAGGCTTGGCTGCGCCCCAAGTAGGTAAATCCATCCGCTTAATAGTGGTCGACATCTCTAATGAGGAAGAAAAAAAGGATCCACAAATCTTTTTTAATCCGATTGTCAAAGAAGGTAAAAATCCTGTAACCGCTGAAGAAGGTTGTCTCTCAGTTCCTGGGGTATGGGCCGATGTTAAACGTCCTGGAATTGTTACCCTTGAAGCGATGGATGAAAATGGAAAGCTTTTTGAAAAAGAAATTGATGGCATGTTTGCTCGCTGCGTGCAACATGAAATTGATCATCTCGATGGCGTGCTGTTTGTTGACAAAATTTCGGCTACCGACAGGGTCATGAATGAAAAGAAATTGAAAAGCTTGGCGAAGGAGGCCAAATCGCTTCCTGCTTAAATAACCTATTCAATGCCAGCTTAAATTGTAAAAGTCCACGCGTCTTGTATAATTTCATATTACTCTCAATCATACTTTGTTTGAGTTGTAGCCCCAAAGTTTACCCCAAACATATTCATAACAAAAAAATCAGTGCGCATAAAAAAACCAATGTGGATACTGCCAGCGCGGAAACAAAGCCTAAGCCAGACATTTCCGATTCACTATCCCCAAAATTAGTTGAGGCTCCTGCTGAAAAACCAGACAGTTTAACGACATCAGGCTCTGTAAACACCTCCGATAGCCTCGCACCAAAGCATTTGCCCGACTCGGCCCTGCCAACACAAGATTCTATTCCTCAACCCATACTAGAATCCTCTTCAGCAACCACCGGCGTATTACTCAAACCAAGACCACAAAATTTCCCCACCCAAGTTCGAGTATTACTCTCACAAACCGAAGGCTTGGTTAGTCTTTATTCTTTAGGGGAAGTTGATATTTCCAATGCAAAGTCCAATGGGAGTTTTGTGCCTTTACAAAGGTTACGCGGTAAATTTGCGGTTCGCCGCAATGGCGAGGAAATGGAAATTCAACAAGGGACGAATAAAAATTCGGGACCCGTACCTAATAGGTTACTGATCAAATCCACAAATCCTTATAATCTCATCGAGGTAAATGGCTTGGTTTATCGTGGCGATATTATTTTGCAACCGGGTAGCAAGGGGTCATCTAGTTTACAGGTGGTCAATCAACTTCCCATCGAAGATTATTTACGCGGAGTTTTGCCTTATGAAATGGGAAATGTTAATCGCGATGCATTAGAATCCCTAAAAGCTATGGCTGTGGCGGCACGGACTTATACCTATCAGCGCTTAAGTAAATCATCCACTAATCCCTTTGATCTTTATAGTGATGTGCAAGATCAGGTTTATAAAGGTGTAAAATCAGAATATTTATTATCCGATAGAGCCATTCGCGAAACTCGCAATATGGTATTACTGTTTCAGGGTAACTTAACCCTATGTTATTACCATTCTACTTGCGGTGGAACGACCGCTAATTTAAACGATGTATGGCGGGGCGAAAAAATACCCTATCTTATTTCCCTACCCGATAAAGACGAAAGTGGCCGTCCCTACTGTGCGCCATCAGGATATTCCCATTGGGTCGAGTCTTGGGATTTATCACAACTGACCAGTATCATTCGTAAAAATTTAAAGTCTGCGAATGCTCAAAAGGTTCCAGATTTTCACCGTGTCGAGGATTTACAAATCATTTCCTATGCTGCGTGTGGTCGCGTACGTGAGTTACGTGTAGAAACTGATAAAGGAAGTTTTTCAATATGGGGTGATAAAGTGCGTTGGTTATTGCGTCCCAAAGGAACAGACAAAATTCTTCCCAGCGCATTTTTCAGTATTAAAGTAAGTGGAAATAAAGTGACTTTAGAGGGCAAAGGTTTTGGACATGGCATTGGATTATGTCAAATGGGAGCCATGGGACGTGCCCGTGCAGGACAAAATTATTTACAAATTCTCCAAGCGTACTATTCGGGAACGGATATAGTAGAGTACCGATAGGTGTTAATGTAACTCTAAAGTTACCCTCCACCTAGGAATTTAATAAGCTCCACTTGATCGCCTTCTTGAAGTTGAATTTGACTATAATGGTCTTTTTCGGGAACCATGCGGTTTAACTCAATCACCACCTGATCCACTTTTAATTCAAAATACTCAAGTAACTCTTTTAAATTGAGTATTACCGCAAACTCTTGGATTTTTCCATTCACATTAATTTTCATCACCAAAAAATATCCTTTTGCAGAGGTCTCGGCAATTTATGATGTTTATTTATCCGCGTATATTATTAAGCTTTGACCATTGGTCGCTACCTTAGTGAGCCGTTTCAAACCCTTTCAGTAGTCGATAACATTTACAATAAAGCTTTTGAACTTGCATTTTTTGAGCTATCCCTTTGAATACTCATTATTTACAGCAAAGATAAGAGATTCAAAGTTTGATGACTTTTTGCTTTATAGGCTAAAAAAAACCAATCAACCCACCCATTCAGTTATTCGACGCTTTGCTTTAATCGCTTTGAAGTTAACCCTGAGAATGAACCTGCACTATTTTTGTAAAGCTATCAGAGCAAATGTCGGTTTTTTTAACAGTCTTGATTTTTAAATGCCCTTGCCAGTGTATTTTCACCATCTAGTTATGGCACGCGATTCGCTCTTATAGTCCTTGAATAAAAACCTGAATTTTCAAAATGATATTTTGAATTACGGAGATACAAATGAATACATACAAATTAGCAATACTTGGAATTTGTGGATTGGCCGCCGCAACTTGGTCCACACCTGTTAATCCATTGGGCGAGAATTCGTCTTCCACTTCTACTAGCTTACAAACCGTTTTTAATAATATTGGCGCAACTAGTATTGATGTAAACAATGATCAAATCACTTCCGATGCCTATTGGACTTGGACCGCTTCTGGTACAGCTGCCGCTTCTCTCGTAGTTGAAATAGCCGGAAATGCTGCATTTAATGAATTTGGAATCTACGACGTAGGTAATCCAAACAATCGTGTAAAATTATTCTCTGGCAATGCCAACCCAGTAGGCACTTGGGCCTCCGGTGGTCCAGCAAAAGCAAGCGTGATTATTGATGTGGACATGGGTATCCATGTTAATGATCCTTGGACCGCACCTTTAGCAACTTTTACTTCCGCTAATTTTGGCTATTACCTTCTTTCCAAGGGAAATGCCTCAAGCGCTGGAACTTATTTCTACTCTGACCCTGCATTAAATAGCGATCTTGCGGATCACATGGTTTCCTATCAAGGTGAAAATGATAAAGTAAAATTACAAAGCAATCCTTTTGCTTTTAACATGACCTCCAATCATTACCTTATCGCATGGGAAGATACACAAAGCGCTAATTGGGATTATGATTATAATGATATGGTTATCATGATGGAATCTGTACAACCTGTTCCAGAACCAGCCACCTTAGGCTTGATGGGTTTTGGTCTTTTCGCAATGGCATTTGCGGCGCGTCGTCGCTTCGTATAAACATTAATATCATCTTCATGGTTTTAAAAAAAGTCTCTGCTTCGGTAGAGACTTTTTTTGTTTTATGCGCATACTAAATTAGATTTGTACTCATGTGTGGATTGGCTGGATTAATTAGCTCAAAAGCCGTTCCCGGCCTTGCGCAAACGCTTACACAAATGAATCAAACCTTGCATCATCGAGGTCCCGATCAAGATGGCATCTTTATAGCCACCGATCAAACTGCAGGCCTATCCCATAAGCGCTTAAGCATTATAGATTTATCAGCAGGCAAGCAGCCCATGACCGATTGCGATGGGCTTTATACCTTGGTATTCAATGGTGAGATTTATAATCATCATGAAATCAAAAAAGATTTATTACAAAAAGGACATCCCGTCCATAGCCGCAGCGATACCGAAACCTTGCTCTATGCTTTTAAAGAATATGGCATGCAATGTTTGTCCATGTTACGGGGTATGTTTGCCTTTGCGATTTATGATCATCGGGAACGCTGTATATTTATTGCCCGTGATCGTTTAGGTATTAAACCACTTTATTATGGGTCCTGCGGAAATACTTGGCTATTTGCTTCAGAGTGCAAAGCCATTTTAGCCTATCCGGGATTTGATCGCGCAATTGATACGCAAGCCGTATCCGATTATTTGTCTTTAATGTATGTGCCCGCACCCAAAAGTATTTTTAAAAATATTCGCAAATTACCCGCTGGACATTGGATGAGAATTTCCTCGCAAGGTGACTTGCATTTGCAAGCCTATTGGGATTTGGATTTTACGGTTAATGATCGATATGCGGACGAGCGCGGCGAAAATTTAGCGCAAGAAGATTTGCTCGTACTCTTAGATGATTCGGTAAATAGCCATATGGAAAGCGATGTGCCACTCGGAGCTTTTTTAAGTGGTGGTGTGGATTCCGCTGCCGTAGTGGCTCTCATGGCCAAGCATTCGGCGAATCCGATTTTAACAAACACTATAGGATTCAGTCATAAGGCTTATGATGAAAGTTCACAAGCGCGCGAAACGGCTGGATTTTTTAAAACCCAGCATAGTGATTTCATTGTAGAGCCCGATGCCGTTTCGGTATTGGATAAATTAGCTTGGCATTATGATGAGCCATTTGCCGACTCGTCGATGATACCCACTTATTATGTCTGTCAAATGGCGCGTAGCCAAGTGGCAGTAGCCCTTTCCGGTGATGGTGGTGATGAAAATTTTGCCGGCTATCGCCGTTATAAATTCGATGCTTTTGAAAATCGCCTACGATCTTATTTGCCTTCGCTAATTCGTCGCCCTTTATTTGGAACGATGGCAAACTTGTATCCTAAAGCCGATTGGCTGCCGCAAAAATTAAGAGCTAAAACTTTACTGCGTAACTTGTCAGTTTCTCCTGCGGAAGGTTATTTCCGCTCGATGTCACATTTTTTGCCGGAAATGAAAACCAAGGTTTTGTCGCAAGAATTGCAAAAGTCTTTAGGGAATTACAATTCACTTTCGGTATTTGAACACCATTATGCAAATTGCAAAAGCAAAGACCCTCTTTCGCGTAGTCAATATGTAGACTTTAAAACTTATTTAGTGGATGATATTTTAACCAAGGTAGACCGGGCCAGTATGGCCGTATCTTTGGAGGTACGGGTTCCTATTTTGGATCATCGCTTGGTAGAGTTAGCGGCAACTATGCCTTCCGCATTTAAACTTCGTGGACAAGAAACCAAATGGGTATTTAAAAAATCGCTGCAACAAATGCTACCACAATCCATTTTTCATCGTCCCAAAAGCGGCTTTTCTTTACCCATGCAACAATGGCTGCGTAAGGAATTAAAAGAATACACCCATGCGCATTTATTCGATCAAAAGGGTTTAGCCAGCACCGGTTTATTCGAAACAAAATATTTACAGCAAATTTGGAATGAGCATCAAACTGGTATGCATAATCACACCTTTCCGCTTTTCGCCATGTTATCTTTCGCACTATGGCATAACAAATTTCAAACTCAACCATAGCCTTAATTAATTCTGAGGATTTCGCATGAAGGTATTGCATTTACTGGATCATTATTTGCCATTATTCAGCGGTTACACGTTCCGTACCAGTTACATATTAAATAATCAAAAGGCCGTGCTTGGTATTGATCCTATTGCTTTAACTTCGGTAAAACAAGGAGAAAGCCAAAAAGCACCGCAAGAAGAATTTGACGGACAAAAAATTTTCCGCACGCCGGTTAAAAATACTTTTTGGCATAAATTTCCCGTGTTACGTGAATTTCTCCAAATGAAAGCTTTGGAAAAAAGAATTTTAGAAGTGGTTAAATTGGAAAAGCCTGATGTTCTCCATGCGCATTCGCCGGTGCTTAATGCATGGCCCGCGATTTGGGCGG
This sequence comes from Fibrobacteria bacterium, assembly GCA_043745805.1. Classification (GTDB taxonomy): domain Bacteria; phylum Fibrobacterota; class Fibrobacteria; order UBA11236; family UBA11236; genus JAYTSD01. Next base: position 71,515 of record JAYTSD010000050.1, on the reverse strand, counting down.
GACGAAAATTAGGTTTACCCGTAGTCTACGAAATACGCGCCTTTTGGGAAGATGCCGCCGTGGACCATGGATCGACGCATGAGGGCAGCTTGCGTTATCGTGCTACCAAGGCTTTTGAAACCTCGGCTTGTAAAAATGCTAATGCCGTAGTCACTATTTGCGAAGGTTTGCGCAAAGGATTATTAGAACGTGGCATTGATGAGAAGAAATTATTTGTCCTTCCTAATGGCGTGGATGTAAGCAAATTTCCTCCACCAGCACTCGATAGTAAACTCCAAGCGGAACTCGGTTTACAAGGCAAAAAAGTGATTGGTTTTATTGGATCACTCTATCGCTATGAAGGTTTAAAATATTTGGTGGAAGCTATGGCCAAGCTTGCGCCTCATCATCCTGATTTGCGCTGTGTCATTGTAGGCGGCGGTTATGATGGGGAAGAAGAGGAATTAAAACAGCAAGCGCAAAAATTAAATGTTAGCGAGCGAGTGATTGTAGTCGGTAAAGTGCCGCATGAAAAAGTAAATGGGTATTATTCGTTAATAGATATATTAGTGTATCCACGTATTCGCTCGCGCTTATTGGAACTAGTAACTCCGCTCAAACCTTTAGAAGCCATGTCCATGGAAAAGGTGGTTTTAGGAAGCGATGTGGGTGGCATTAAAGAGTTAATTGAAGATGGTCAAAATGGTTGGCTCTTTAAAGCAGATAATGTAAATGATTTAGTGAAAACCATCGAAAGAGTTTTTGCGAATCCCGAAGAAATGCATCGACTAGAAAAAAATAGTCGCGTGTATGTGGAAGCTAAAAGGTCTTGGTCAAAATTAATTGAAGCGCATCGCCAAGTTTATAATTATTTAGGCTTAAAACTTTAAATGCATATTCTCACCTTCACCACGCTGTTTCCTAATTCGCAACAGCCGGTGCATGCGGTTTTTGTGCGTAATCGCATGGATAATTTTACTAAGCTTTATCATCATGAATGGACCATAGTCGCACCCGTTCCGTATTTTCCCCGCTGGGCTGCAAAAATCATAGAACACTATAGCCCGCGCTATGCGGCTTATGCACGTATGCCACGCGAAGAAAAATTTTCCACGCACACCCTATATCATCCTCGTTACCTAGTGCTGCCAAAGGTGGGCATGAAATTTCATGCTAAAGGCATGGCTCGTGGAGCAAAAAAACTTTTACAGGAAATCCATCGCAAAAACCCAATTGCTATTATTGATGCGCATTATGTTTATCCTGATGGCACAGCAGCAATTGCTTTAGGAAAAATATTAGGCATTCCAGTTATTGTTTCCGCACGCGGCACAGATTTAAATGTATTCCCGCATATTCTCGAAATTAAACCGCAAATATTACAAACCTTAAAAGCCTGTACGCGTTTGATCTCCGTCAGTTCAGGCTTACAGAGTATTGCCTTGAATTTGGGACTAGCCTCCGAAAAATCATTAGTGATTGGTAATGGCGTAGACACCCAGCTTTTTAAAGCCATAGATAACCAAGTAGCTCGCACAAAATTGGCATTACCGCTCAACAAAAAAATCGTTCTCTCCGTGGGCCATTTGGTAGAGCTTAAAGGCTTTCATTTAATTGTACAAGCCATTGCACAATTAGAAAATCCTGAACTTTATTATGTGATAGTGGGCGAAGGCCCAGAACGACCCGCTTTAGAAAAAATTATTAAAGAAAAAAAATTAGAGTCGCAAATCCTTTTAGTGGGCGCGGTGGGAAATCAATTATTGCCCAATTGGTATAGTGCTGCGGATATTTTCATTTTAGCGAGTTCGCGTGAGGGCTGGCCCAATGTGGTTTGTGAAGCGCAGGCCATTGGACTTCCGGTAATTGCTACACCCGTAAGCGGCGTGCCCGAAATTATTTATAATGAAGACTTAGGCATTTTATTGAAAGAACGAAGTGTGGACGCCATTGCCGATGCTTTAAATGCCGCCCTACAAAAAAAATGGGATTATTCAAAAATCACAACTATTGGCCAAGGTCGCTCTTGGGATACCGTATCCGTAAAGTTACAGCAGATATTTACGGAAGTTATCCAGAAAAATTAAAACTTATTTTAATTTAATGGTCCCAAATATTTTTCTAAAAAATCTTGCGAGGCTTGTATCGCATGAGCATAATCATCTTTAAACGGATATAAATCGGGAGTAAAATCTCCGCTATACCCAATATTCCTTAAGGCACCAAATGCTGAATCAAAATCAATGTTTCCTTGCCCATAAAGCTTATGTGTATGCACTTGCCCTACTATATCTTCCAAATGCAAATTCACCATAGCATGACTTATATCTTGCAAACACAATGGAATATTTTCACCCATCACCGCCGCATGACCAATATCGAAATTGGCATACACTTCCCCTGGAAAAATTTTACATAAATCAATGAGTTGATCGGTGCTGCGAATAATATGCTCTGGCTCTTGTTCAATTAAAATTTTCAAATTGGGACTTAAATTCAATTCGAAATCCTCGTACTTAACTTGAATAAAATCTCTTAAAAATTCTTCTAAATAATTTATTTGTAAGGCTTGTGAGGATTCGTTGCCTTCGGGTAAACCCGTAGTGAAGGTAATATGCGGCGCTTCCAACCAAGTAGCAATGCGCGCCGCCGACAAGGCCGCTTGCGCTTTTATATCTCTTCCGCTTTTATCCAAAGATCCTAGTCCCGGAGCATGCGGTGATTCACTCAATAATAGAGGGTAACCTAGATGTATATTGCGAAAACATAAGCCGTGATGAGCAAATTCCTGACGCAAAGTGACCCAGTAGGCAGTATCATGGGCATGTTGTAAATGGGCTGGAGTAATGACCAATTCCAACCCCCGAAAAGGCGTTGGCTTTAATGTGGAGATGATTTGTGGGAAAGAGAAATGATCGGGTAAAGAACCCGTGCTATAACAGAGCATCCCAATACTCCGCTAGCACTGGACTTAGCTCAGTTACCGTAACTGGCGTGAGCACAGAGGCGGAAGAACCCGAAAAAGCATAATTAGGGCGATACACATCCCCAATAGCTTTTAAAATAATAAATGCAATATCTTGTCCTACTTTTTTATTGTCGCGCTGCACCGTTTGCAAAATTTGCCCAATTGATATGTCCGCAGGAATAGTGGGTATGCCTTGAATATGGCTTAGTAAAACACTTTGTTTTTTCCATTCTGCCGTGGACATAATGCCTTTTTGCACCGCCAACATACCGGCTATATTCATACCGTGATAAACGGCTTCGCCATGTAATAAACGGCCTTGCGACAAATACTCCAAAGCATGTCCAACTGTATGGCCATATTCCAACATTAATCCCAAACCTTTTTCCAAAGGATCGAGTCTTGCGATTTCAAATTTTTGTGCCAAGCTATTTTCTAGCATATGTTGCAAATTAAAAGCCGAGGTTTTGTCTTCCAAAGCAAAAAAACGTGAAGCTTCAATAAAATGTTTTCCGCCTAATAACAAAGCATTCTTCGCATATTCGACCATGGCTGCTTTAATTTGTCGAGGCGATTCGCTTTTAAAAAAACGACTGTCGGCAATCGCGCAAACAGGTGAATTATAAAGGCCCAAACGATTTTTCCCGCCGCCAAAATTAATGCCCTGTTTATTTGAAATGATGACATCACTTTGCGCCATCAAAGTAGTAGGAATTTGTACAAAACGAATGCCTCGATACACTAGACTTGCAGCGAGTCCGCCCATATTTAAAATAACACCACCACCTAAGTTCAATACCAAGGATGATTTGGTTACGCCGCGCTCAAATATTTCTTCACAAATAAATTCCAAATTGGAAATTTTTTTTTCATTTTCACCTTCGGGAATTAAAATTGTCTCCGGAGCATAACGCGAGGACAATAATTGCAAAATGGAAGAACCATAAAGCCGAAACACATGATGATCTGAGAGAATAAAAACCTTATCAGGATTTAAATTTTTTAATAATTCGGGCAAATACTCTATGGCTCTCGCGCCATAATGAATTGGCATATTCCCTAGCAAAGGGGATAATAAAGTTTGATAACCTAAATCTTGGGATTGTAAAGTTTCTGAGGAACTACTGCGAGTATTTTCTAAAGGCATAAATAACTTTCGAACTAGATTCCAACTTAATAATTTCTGTGAAGCCTGAGAAGCAAGTATTCTGGAACTAAAACCAGTGATTGTGCTATTTCGAGCCTTCTTTTTAAATTAATTTAACATGGACAGGCTATTTTGGGTTACTGTTTGTTAAATGAACTTTTAAGTTCCAGTCTATGTCGAATAGTATAGGCAGAAAAAACCTCAATAGACCCAGAGAGTTAAAAGAAGTGAAAAAACTTTGTTATTGCTCGAATGTTCATGCCATTAACGATTTTATCGAATGGGAAAACACCATGAGCTACTTTGGGACGCAAATACGCCAACATATGCAATGGGCTAATTTGCCCATGGGATTGTGGTTTCATGCGGGCTTAATGCAAAATATGGATGCCTATTTAATGGGAAAAATCCGCGATATTTTGGCCGCCTACGACTTATCAGTATTTACGCTCAATGCCTTTCCTTATGGTCGCTTTCATGAGCCTGTGGTGAAAACCAAAGTATATATTCCCGATTGGACCCGTCCTGAACGCTTGGAATACACCGTAGGTTGCGCCAAATTATTAGCCTATTTGGTAAAGGATAATATGGGTTCAATTTCCACTTTACCCCTAGGTTGGCGTGAAGGATGGACAGAACGACACTCTCAAATGGCTAGCCATAATTTATTGACCTTTGTGAAAGAGGCACGTTCTTTAGAAAATAAAACTGGAAAATGTATTCGCTTAGGTTTGGAGCCCGAACCGGGCTGTGTTTTAGAATATACCGAACAAGTGCTTTTATTTTGGGAAAAACACGTGCGTCCTATGGCTCATGAGCGCGGAATTTCACCCAATGAACTTTCACGTTACCTAGGTATCTGCTATGATACCTGTCATCAAGCCGTGCAATTTGAGGCGCCGGAACAAGTGATTTCTTGGCTGATACAAAATGAAATTCCCATCGTAAAAATGCAGTTATCGAGTGCCTTAGAATTCAAAGCTGATCCCGAAAAAATTTCCTTTGAGATGCGCCAACTTTTTGTAGAAGCACGCTTTTTACATCAAACGCGCATAAAAAATCCGCATCGACCCGTAGGCTATGATGATTTGCCTCAAGCCTTAGCCGATCCCGAGCTTTCATGGCAAGAACCTTGGCGGGTGCATTATCATTTACCCATTCAGGCGCAAACCTTAGGTAACCCAGGGGATACGCAATGGATAGGTACGACGCGTGCAGATATGCTTAAGGCATGCCAAATTGTATTAGAAAAAAACCTATGCGATCATTTTGAGGTGGAAACATACACTTGGAATGTTTTACCGGAAGAATATCGTCCTCGTAATGCAGAAGAATTAGCCAAAAGTATTGCCGCTGAATTGCAATTTGTACTCAAAGAAACTTCATTGAAAGAAACTTTATCGCATGCATAAAACCGCTGTCATAAATGTGGTAGGACTTACACGCGAATTAATTGGAGCCCATACTCCTCGCCTCAAAAAATTTTGGGATGAGAATAAAGGCTGCACTTTAGAAGAAATATTTCCCGCCGTAACTTGCAGTAGTCAAGCGACTTTTTTAACCGGACTCAAACCGGAAGGACATGGTATAGTCGGCAATGGCTGGTATTTTCACGACACTGCCGAAGTCGGTTTTTGGAAACAAAGCAATTATTTGATACAAGGCGAAAAATTATATGACACATTGAAAAAACAAAATCCCGACTTTACCTGCGCCAAAATGTTTTGGTGGTACAATATGTATTCCTCTGCGGATTGGAGTGTTACCCCACGTCCGCATTACCCTGCCGATGGACGTAAAGTATTTGATGTTTATACCGAACCGGTAAGTTTACGCGATGAACTTGTGAATGCCTTAGGGCCTTTTCCATTTATGAATTTTTGGGGACCTGCTTCTGGCATAGGTTCTTCTAAGTGGATAGCGGAAAGTTCCAAATTAGTTTTCACCAAATATCAACCAACTTTGAGCTTGGTATATTTGCCGCATTTGGATTATGGTTTACAAAAGCTGGGACCACATGCCCCCGAAATACAGCAGGAATTACGGGCAATTGATGTTGTTGTGGGGGATTTACTCGATTTTTACGCTAAGCATAATGTGCGTGTGATTATTCTTTCAGAATACGGTATCACCCAAGTTAACCATGTTATTCACCCTAATCGTATTTTACGAAATGCCGGCTTACTTGAAATTCGCAATACCTTAACTTGGGAAACCTTGGATGCAGGAGCAAGTAAAGCTTTTGCCGTGGTCGATCATCAAATTTGCCACATTTATGTTAAGGACAAAAAACATATTCCCGCAGTAGCCGCCTTATTTGAAAAACAAAAAGGCACAAGAAAAATATTAATAGGATCTGCTATTGAAGAAGCTGGCCTTGCACATACTCGTGCTGGTGATATCATTTTAATGGCCGATCCGGATACTTGGTACAGCTATTATTATTGGCTGGACGATTCCAAAGCCCCCGATTTTGCGCACTGTATCGACATTCATCGTAAACCTGGTTATGACCCAGTGGAATTATTTTTCAATCCAAAAATCCCTTTGATCAAATTGAAAATGGCTTGGACTCTCTTAAAGAAAATTTTGGGCTTTCGTTATTATATGGATGTAATTCCGCTTATGCCGGAACTTGTTAAAGGTAGCCATGGCACACCTGCTGATAAGCCGGAACAAAAGCCAGTGTTCATTACTAATTTCGCAGCCGCGGCTCCCCAAGGAAATAGTATTGCCATGACCGAAGTCAAAGGTCTGATCGAACAACATGTGTTACGGTAACATAAGTTTCAAAAGCCAATGGTTCAGAACTAGAGGGGAATGCCTTCCCCTAGCCTCGGCCTCACCGTTTTATTTAATCGATTATGAAATCGTTGAAATCACGATTAAATAAAACCGCGGGGTCCTCGGCTACCCCTTCTTGGTTTCGCTCAATCCTTGAGTTTTTTTGTAGCGAGCAAGCAATAAGTATGTGGTTTCAGGAAAAAATTTAGCTTGCTCGCCGCAAAAAAAACTCAAGGACTGAGCTTAGTAATAATTTTTGAAAGGATACGTTCACATAACCCATCTTGTTTGATAACAATGATATTCGTTAATAGGCCCACCATGCCAAGCCTGCGTTTAAAAGTATTCCTCGCAAGAATTTATGCCCGTTTGTGAAAACTTGACAACCCTCAAAGATCGCAGTATATTCTTTATATACCCACCCCAGGTGGGGTAGGTATGATAAATGGAGCGGGGAGAAGAAAATATGCTTACTTTAAAAATCAGTGGTATGACTTGTAACCATTGCGTACACTCTGTCACCGAGGCTTTAAAAAGCGTAAACGGAGTAGCGTCCGCAAATGTATCGCTAGCTAAGGGTATAGCGGAGGTCGAAGGAAATGCCGATATGCAAACTTTAATCGCCGTTGTAAAAGAAGAAGGCTATCAAGCCGAATTCATAAAGGAAAACTAATGCATAAACATTTATGTATGCCCGAAGCACCACGCTTAGAAGCCGCCAAACGCATTAAGGTGGCAAAAGGCCATTTAGATGCTATTGCGCGTATGCTTGAGAATCCTGAAATTTATTGCGTCGATGTGATGAAGCAAGTTAAAGCCGTAATGGGAAGCTTGGCGAAAGCTAATGATGTCATATTGGAAGGACATTTAGTGAATCATGTGGCCCAAGCTTCCAAACATAAAGAAGCTGATGCTATGGTTAAGGAGTTAATGGATGTCCTCAAGTACCGCTGAAATACAAGTCGAAGGGATGACCTGCGCCAATTGCGTAGGTCGTATTGAGCGCGCTTTGAAAAAAACACAGGGTGTGGAAGAAGCGCGTGTGAATTTGGTAACAGGGCAAGCTTCGGTAAAATTCAAATCCGAGATAGTGCAATTGCCCGCTTTATATCAGAGCATTGAAAAGGCTGGTTATAAAGCTTCTGCGCCAGGACTCGATCCAAAAGTGGCCATGCAAAAAGAATATTTGGCTTTAAAAGAAGATTTCCAAATCGCCTTATTTTTTAGTTTACCCTTATTAGTCATCGCTATGTTACCCATGTTGCATCCTAGTTTTATGGCTTGGCAAATGCATTTGCAACCTTCCATGGCTTTTTGGCAATTCCTACAACTCGCTTTGGCCACGCCGGTTTTGTTTTGGCCGGGCAAAAGATTTTTTCGTTCCGGTTGGCGCGCTTATGTGGATTTAAGTCCGAATATGAATAGCCTCGTCATGACTGGCACTGGCGCGGCCTATGGCTATAGTTTATTAGTGACTTTATTACCGCAATTATTTCCCATTGAGGCAAGGCATGTTTATTATGAAGCGGCGGCCGTAGTTATAACTCTGATTTTATTGGGTAAAATGCTGGAAGCCAAAAGCAAAGGGCGCAGCCAAGCGGCCATACAAAAACTTTTGGAATTGCAAGCTAAAACGGCGCATGTAATTCGCAATGGAATCGAATCCGATATCGCCATCGAGAATTTGCAAATTGGAGATACCATTGCGGTTAAACCGGGTGAAAAAATTCCCACCGATGGAATTATTCTTTCCGGCGAAATTTATGTCGATGAAAGTATGATCAGTGGTGAAGTAAAAGCTGTTTCCAAAACAATTGGTGCATCGGTAATTGGAGCGACGCAAAATCAAAATGGATATTTCACATTTCGTGTGGAACGTTTAGGCAAGCATACGGTTTTGTCACAAATTATTCGTATGGTGGAAGAGGCTCAACTCTCCAAACCACCTATACAAGATAAAGTCGATAAAGTGGTAATGGTTTTTACACCCATTGTTTTAGCTATCGCCATTCTCACTTTTATCGCTTGGTTTATGTTCGGGCCTAAGCCTTCAATCATTCCAGCACTAGTCCATACCGTGGCTGTATTAGTTATAGCCTGCCCTTGTGCCATGGGCTTAGCCACTCCCACAGCCATTTTGGTAGGCACGGGTAAAGCGGCAGAACTCGGTTTGGTGATAAGAAATGGCATGGCTTTACAAAACTTAAGTGAAGTAGATACCTTAGCCCTAGATAAAACCGGTACTTTAACCCAAGGTCATCCCATAGTTACAAGTATTCTACCTGTTACGGGTTGGAATAGGTCTGCACTATTAACTTTAGCGGCAGGATTGGAAAAGCATAGTGAACATCCGCTTGCGCGCGCCATTCTACAAGCCGCACAAAAAGAAAATATTTCTTTACCCGAAGTGAATGCCTTTATTGCTATTCCAGGAAAAGGGGTACAAGGAGAAATCCATAATCAAAAAGTTCTCTTAGGATCTCCGTCATGGATTCAAACCCAAACGGACAAAGCCTCGATTTTCGAAGAAGAGATGCGAAGCTTAATGCAACAAAATCAATCGGTTTTTTGTTTAGCGGTAGATGGAAAAATGGTCGGCCTTTTTAGTATTGCCGATGCTTTAAAGGAAGGAAGCGTGGAAGCGATTAAAACCTTTAAGCAAATGGGATTAGAAACTTGGATGTTAACTGGTGACCAAGAGGCCACCGCCAAAGCCATCGCACAACAAGTAGGCATTGCCCATTTTCGCGCGCAAATCTTACCCCAAGACAAAGCAAATATTTTAGCAGAATTCCATCAACAAGGAAAAAAAGTGGCTTTCGCTGGCGACGGTATTAATGACGCTCCCGCTTTAGTCAAAGCCCATGTAGGCATAGCCATGGGCAAAGGTTCGGATTTAGCCATTGAATCGGGAGATATTATTTTAATGTCCGATGATTTACGCACTCTTGCAAAAGGAATTCGCTTAGCGAAACAAGTGATGCGCACGCTTAAAATGAATTTGTTTTGGGCTTTTGCTTATAACGTTTTATTAATTCCCGTTGCCGCGGGAGCCTTTGCACCTTGGCTCAATTGGCAACTCAATCCCATGCTTGCCGCAGCAGCGATGGGATTGAGTAGTGTTTTTGTATTAACGAATAGTTTGCGTTTGAAGAGAATAAGGTTGTAGGGGCACAAAATGTTGTGCCCCTACAACTACGCGTCTTTTTTCGCAAGTACTTTCGGATCAATTTGAATATGCAATTCACGCAATTGCTTTTCGTTCACATGTCCCGGCGCACCCATTAATAAATCTTGCGCTTTTTGATTCATAGGGAAAGCAATCACTTCACGAATATTTGCTTCATCGGCCAATAACATCACGATGCGATCAATACCCGGAGCTATACCACCATGCGGAGGAGCGCCAAGTTTAAAGGCTTTAATCATACCCCCGAATTTTTGATCCACCACTTCAGGACCGTAACCGGCAATTTCAAAAGCCTTATACATAATTTCGGGTTGATGATTACGAATAGCGCCACTCGAAAGTTCATAACCATTACAAACGATATCATATTGATAAGCAAGAATGGTTAAAGGATCTTGATGCAATAAAGCTTCCATGCCTCCTTGCGGCATAGAGAAAGGATTGTGTGAAAAAGCTACCGCTTTATTTTCTTCGTCCCATTCGAACATAGGGAAATCTACAATCCAACAAAAACGGAAAACATCTTTTTCAATTAATTCTAAATCCTTGGCCAACTTCACGCGAATTTGACCCGCAATTTTGGGAGCAACTTCTTTTTTGTCGCAAACAAAAAATACGGCATCGCCTTTACCCACTTCACATTGAAGGCGAAGCGCTTCCAATTGTTCGGGAGTTAAAAATTTGGCTAGAGGGCCTTTAGGGGTATTGGTTTTTACGGCTTCGTCATCCGCCCAAACCAAATAAGCTAAACCTTTGGATCCAATACCTTGAGCAAACTCACCCAGCTTATCAAAGAAGCTACGTGGCTTGTCCGCTACCCCTTTAGCGGGAATGGCGCGTACTACGGCACCTTGATTCACCGCTGCTTTAAAAGCATTAAAATTACTGTTGGCAAATAGTTGGGACACATCGCGAATTTCAATAGGGATGCGTAAATCGGGTTTATCGGAACCATATTTCAACATCGATTCGGCGTAAGGTACACGGCGGAAAGCTATATCATCGACTTTGCGAGTAGAAAATTCCGTAAACACGCCATGAATCACTTTTTCCACCGCAGCAAAAACATCGTCTTGCGTCACAAAAGACATTTCGATATCGAGTTGATAAAATTCTCCCGGCGATCTATCCGCACGTGCATCTTCATCACGGAAGCAAGGAGCCACTTGAAAATAACGATCGAAGCCCGCCACCATCAATAATTGTTTGAATTGTTGCGGAGCTTGTGGCAAAGCATAAAACTGTCCCGGATGCATGCGGCTTGGCACCAAAAAGTCACGTGCGCCTTCGGGAGAGCTACTGGTTAAAATCGGTGTTTGAAATTCCGTAAAATCTTGTTCAATCATGCGACGACGTAAACTTGCAATAATTTTGGAGCGCAACAAAATATTCGCATGTAAGCGTTCGCGACGCAAATCCAAAAAGCGATAGGTGAGGCGAGTATCTTCGGGACCATCGTCTTTTCCATCTACCATCAAAGGCAACGGCTCCGCTATGGACTGTATAATTAATTCATCTACTACTATTTCCAATTCACCCGTGGGCATATTTGGATTTATCGTTGCAGGGTCACGCGCAATCACTTTTCCTGTGATAGTAATCACACTTTCGTAACGTAACTTGCTGGCTTGTTCAAAAAACTCGCGTTCGGGATGAAAAACCAATTGGGTAATTCCATAATGATCACGTAAATCAATAAAGACAAAATGCCCATGATCTCTTTTGCGGAATACCCATCCCGACAAACGAACGGTTTCTCCCACTTGGTGTTTTCGTAATTGACCGCAAGTATGTGAACGATAACTATGCATAAATATCCTCTCGCTCCCCCAAATTTAGGCGAAGCGGCTGTTACAAGCTTAAAAATGAGGGTTAATAATAGCAAAAAGCGGTATTTATGCGGTTAAAGTGGCCTGAGCATTTGCAACTTGTTAGCGTTTTTTCTTATTTAGGGCCATGACTACAATTGGATGGCAAATATTTTTCATTTTTCTGCTTATGTTGGCGAATGGTGTTTTCGCAATGGCAGAAATTGCACTCGTTTCTGCACGTAAAGCAAGGTTGCAACAATGGGGCAATGAAGGCAATAAAAAAGCCCTCGTTGCCCTTGAGTTAGCGAATTCTCCAGCTCGATTTCTTTCCGCCATTCAAATCGCTGTGACGGTAAATGGAACCTTAGCGGGCGCATTAGCAGGCGCGACCTTAACCGAAAATGTCAAAGTCTATGTGGATGCCATCCCCTTGTTGCAACACTACAGCTATGTGATTTCCATGCTTTTGGTTGTGTTGGGTATTACCTATTTAGAGGTTACCATAGGAGCCTTAGTTCCCAAAAATATAGCCCTCAATAATGCGGAAAAAATTGCTATTAACTTGGCGCCATTAATTAAAGTTTGGGCAAAGATTATTCACCCTTTCGTGGTCTTTTTGGGCTTCTCTACTAAAGTTATGCTGACTATTTTGGGCAGCAAACCTTCACAAGAACCGCCTGTTACGGGTGAAGAAATTAATGTGATGATTGCCCAAGGCACTGAGGCTGGCGTATTTGAAGAGTCACAACAAGATATGGTGGAGAATGTTATTGGGCTAAATGAAAAGCGCATTCGCTCGCTTATGACGCCACGTCCCGATATTATCTGGCTAGATTTGGACGATCCCCTCACTGAAATACAAACTAAAATAGCCACTCATCCCTATTCCCGTTATCCTGTGGGCCGTAATAGTCTCGATGAAATTTTAGGTTTCGTGCACGTTAAAGATTTATTCGGGGATTGCATAGCGGGAAAAGAATTCAATTTAAAGCTCCATGTTAAAAAAGCGCTGTCCATTCCCGAAACTATTCCGGTATTAAAATCTTTAGATTCTTTTAAGCAAGCCGGTGTACAATTTGCTTTAGTCATTGATGAATATGGCGGCCTGCAAGGCCTAGTGACCTTAAGTGATATTTTAGAAAACTTAGTAGGCGAAATTACTTCACATGGGCAACCTACGGATCCCGAAGCGATACAGCGCGACGATGGTTCTTGGTTAATAGATGGCATGCAATCCATCGATGATTTCAAAGAGCTAATGGATATTCAAAAACTCCCCGATGAAGATGAAAATCATTATCAAACCTTAGGAGGCTTTGTGATGACTCGTTTAGGAAAAATCCCTAAGGCCGGAGATAAATTTACCTCAGAAGGATTTTTATTTGAGGTAATGGATATGGATGGACACCGCGTAGATAAAGTTTTAGCGAGTGTCGCCCCTTAAAAAGGGTATGCTGTGGATATCGCGAAACCTAAGGGTACCTAGGCGTTTATAATAAAAGTTTTAAGCGCCAGGTAAAGACAGCGCTGCAATGCCTTCGTGGCTCCAAGTCAATTGCTTTTTAATATCCTCGGCCCCTAATTCTTTATTCAAATTATAAAGCTCCAAATGAGTTCCCCAAATCACTCTTTCCGTAACGGCAACCTTACCAGATAAAGCTTTGGTTGACTTTACTTTTGTGGTTAACTCTATTTTTTCTTGTTCCAATTGTTCGAGCTTTTTCTTAACCGCCGCACATTGGGTTGCTAAAGTTTTCAACTCTACTTGCGCCTTGGGAGGAACATTGGCTCCAAATTTTTTGGCCATAGCTGCCATGCTACGAAATTTTTTATCTAAGGGTTCGTAAACTTGATCATATTTCCCATGCTCAATATTAACCTCCACTAAGCGTAAGCGAAAAACTTCCGTTTCCTTATCCACTACTTTTAAATCGGTGCGATTTCCTTCGCAACCCACTGCTGCAAGGAAAATGTTTTTATAAGCTTTTATCGATCCGCCAAAAACAATGCACCCCGCTCGCGCGCCCTGAAATTCATCACAAATAACCGTACAGTTACACATACTTTTAACGACTTCAACAATTTCGCCAGCTTCCATTTGCGCATCTTGTACACTAATAACTTTAATATTTTTCGCTGCCTTTAACTTAGCCTTACCATGTCCAAAAAAAGCTTGCTTTATTTCAATGCTGCCTTCATGCGAAATAATTTTCGCCGCATCGACATTGCCTTCTATAATCACATCACCATCGGCTTCCACAATAAAATCATCGGCTACATTGCCTTGTATTTGTATGGAACCATGGTAACGTATATTTCCCGTTTTAAAACCAACATCTCCTTTAACCACATACGTTTCACCAATACACACAAAGCCCTTATCATAATAAAGATATCCGCCCTTTTGTGCTATCAGCTGTAGGCCATCAGGTGAGATGACGGTATTTAGTCCTGCCATTAATTGCGCGTCACTTACAGGTTTTGCCGCAATAGTTTTGCCATAAACATCATAGCCATCGGTCCCCGCAAGCATAGGCGTTTTAACAGCTAATACGGTTCCACTTTTGGCTTGATGAATATTGTCAATGTTTTTGTAGTCGGCATGGCCATCTTCCATTACCACAGGCTTTGCATCACCCGCCACTTTTATCTTTTCGTCAATGCTGGCATGATTACCCTCAACAGGTAACAATTGAACCGCAACCACATGGGGAATATCATAAAGTTTTTTGGATAAGACTTCATCAATTACATTTAATCGTAACCCATGAGTTACCTTAATTTGTTTGAGTTTGGTTTCGATGTCGCTGCGCGTAATCACCAAGCCATCTTTAATAATAGCTGACTTGATCATAAACGTCGCTCGTTCAGAAGAAACACTCATTTCGACGAGTCTCTCAAAACGTTCTTTGGGATCTTCTTTGGATGTTTCTAGAGGTTTTGATGATTCTTCGCTCATACCTTTGAATTATAAAGGATGGTTACAATAAAAAACCATAAAATTTTACCAGTTTTTAACCAACTTTGTTTTTAAAGTCGTGAAAAAAATGTTTTACCAACTGCTGATCCCCGTCATTATTACCTAAAATAATTTTTAAAGTCGTACTTTGATTTAAACCCGCTTGACGCAGACATATGGTTTTAAAATCCAAAGATTGCCATGACTTCCAAGCTTTTAGGTCACCCACATATTCTGGAAAGACTGGTTTTGGTAAAACCATATTGGCCAATCCCACTAGGGATGAACGCAAAGCTTTCTTCCCCCACCAAAATGTGACGAAATCTACAATCCCTAAAATTATGTGAGGTATGCCAGTTACAGCTAGCTCCAAACTCATGGTTCCTGGAAATACCCAAGCATATGTGATTTGATTCAGCATAGTTTTTTTATCGGTAATTACCCTAAAATGGGGATCATGAAGTTCATTAATATTCGTAAAGGATTCAGTTATTTTTTGCGCGATACCTTGTAAAAAGGCAGGAACAAGTATGTAAATATTCTCATTCATAAATTGCTGGCGATGTGCTTGTATATAGGTCAACCAAAGCGGAAGATTTCTTTTTAACACTCCTAATCGACTTCCTGGAAATAATCCCAGTGCATTTTTAGTGGCTGATTTTTGTTCACTATAATTCAAAAAATTTCCCACCGTAACCGTTTTAGCTAAAGGCTTAAAGAGCACGTTTTCAAAGGGGTATAAAACATGCACATGAGCCTCTGAAAAAAAATTACCGTAACGCTTAAGCTTTGATCCTCCATTCTTGTAAGCCCACCATTGAGGCGGCGCAATATAATAACAAGGAATATTGTTTTTTTTAGCATAGCGTAAAAGACGTAAATTTAAACCCGGATAATCCACCAAAATCAAAGCCTCTGGGGCAAAGTCTTTGAGCTCTTTTCTTACTTTAAAAAATACTTGTAAACAAAACAATCCGTTTTTCAGTACATCCCACACTCCATTAATAGCCAATTTTTGCATGGGAAAAAAAGAATGTAAGCCCTGCTTAATACAAGCCTCGCCGCCCAATCCTATTATTTCTATGGGGGGTTCAATATTTTTTAGGCACGCCAAAACCTTTGCTAAAATCACATCTCCCGATGCTTCACCCGCACAAACAAAAATTTTCACGGAAGATCAGCGATATTTAATTCAGTTAAATGCGATAGTGTTTGGTTAAATCCATAATTTTCCTGAACCGCGTCTTCATGATGCCCTTTAATCCAAATGGTGATCCAATGACGTGCCTGTGCAGTTAACAAATTTTCCACTTTATCATCGGCAAAAACAAATTGCAAATCTTCGCCATAAATACTTTTTAAATATGTTTCTACTTTATGATATGCCGTAACGTGAGGCTTACCTTCCCAGTCCATGAAATCAATATCCAAAATCCCCTGTGCAAAAGGCTTTACCTGCATAGATGCAAACCCTCTATCCACCCAATCCCGTCTCGCATTAGTGAACAAATAACAAGGGACGTCCAACGCATTTAACCATTTGTCTAATAAGGGATTGGGAGGCGGGAGAAATTCATCTTCCACTTGGTGAATAAAATCACAGTAATGATGCTTTTCTGTACCGTAACACTCTTGTAACCCTTGTAAAGTGGTTCCGTATTGTCGGCATAAATCCGAGCGTAATTTTGTAGCGTCTTCCAAGGAAAAATTTAAAAAGGTGTGTATGTATAAATTAATACGTTTATCTAGCTCCCATAAGGTGGGATGCGTTGAAGCGTAAAAGGTGTGATCATAATCCAACAATAAAATTTTTTGCATCAATCACTTTTCCATACTTTTTTAATTAATTCATAAGTAAACCCCCAAAGAGGAATCGCTTCATCCAAAGGTAAACAAGGAAATTCTTTATTCTCAAAATAAGGGCTAAGTACACGCTGAACATGATTGCTTTTGTCTCGCCAAACCGAATGCGATAACCAATGAAAACCGGCTATTTCTTCTTCGTCCAATTCCAATGCGGGCTTTTCTAATACCGAAAAAACAAAGGGCTGCACACGCATCAAATATTTGCGACCTCCCGCTTCGGCCATAGGCAAAGTTTGTAATAAAGATCGTTCCGATAAAACACAACCACATTCTTCTTTTGCTTCCCGTATACAAGTCGCTAATAAATCCCCATCGTCCTTTTCTTTGCGGCCTCCAGGAAGCGCCCAATGTCCCGACCAAGGATCGGCAGGGTTTTGCGCGCGACGTAACAATAATATTTGCGGGTCTTCACTCACAAATAAAATGACCGCAACCGCGGCTTCTGCATCAGGGCCTACATTTTTTACTGAATCATCCATAAATACTCTAGGATTAAAGGTAAATAAAGGCTTTCGAAATAGGCATTTACAGAGTTTGAGTATAACTTCGCTATTTTTTGCTATATTTGCGCATTCGATTATGCAGAAAACCCACCTTTTATCCCTTGAATGGCGGGAATTGCAAAGCTTAGTGGAAACCTTAGGGCAACCCGTTTTCCGTGCCAAGCAATTACGCAATTGGATTTTTCAAAATTTGGAAAACCGATTTGATCGCATGACCAATTTACCTAAAGATTTTTTACAAAAACTGGAAGAAGTCACCACTTGCTCCACACTTAAGGTCAATGCAGAGCAAAAATCCATTGACGGCACTATAAAATGGGCCTTTGAAACTTGGGACGGCCATTTCTTCGAATCGGTTTTCATTCCCAGCGAAGGCCGAAATTCTCTTTGTGTTTCTTCACAAATCGGGTGCGCCATGGGCTGCACCTTTTGTCGCACCGCCACGATGGGGTTTATTCGTAATTTAACTTTAGGCGAAATACTCGAACAAGTTCATTTTGCGAATCGTTATGTAACCGAAATTTCGGGACGTATTAGTAATGTGATTTTTATGGGCATGGGTGAGCCTTTACTCAATTTGGAAAATGTGGCATTGGCTTGTGAAACCTTAAATAGCCCCGATGGTTTTAATATCAGTAAACATAAAATCACCGTTTCCACTTCCGGTGTAGCGCCCAAAATTACAGAATGGGGCAAACGCGCACCCAGTTTTAAATTAGCTATTAGTTTAAACGGTAGTAACAATGCTTTGCGCTCTTCTTTAATGCCGGTAAATCGTCGTTATCCATTAGAAACATTACTAGAAATCGCGGACTCCTATATTCGCGAAACCGGACAAAAACTCACTTTCGAATACATTCTTATTAAAGGGAAAACCTGCACTCCAGAGGCTGCACGAGAACTAAAACAAATAGCCTCGCAACGCAACTGTAAAATCAATTTAATCCCCCTCAATAAAGGTGAGGATCCCGAATTGCAGCCCCCATCAGAAAAAGAAATCGCAGAATTTGAAAAAATTCTGGCCCAAGGTGATTTCGAGGTTTTGCGCCGCAAACCTCGTGGATCCGATATTTTCGCAGCTTGCGGACAACTTGCCAAAGAACAGAAGAAGGTAGCTTGATGCTTACACAAAACTTACCAGAATATTGGGAAAAACTTTATCAAAACAGTAAAGATGTTTGGGATTTGGGAGAGGTTAGTCCACCTCTCTTGGAGTTCTTCAAACATCCCTCTTGTCCCAAAACCGGTCGTGTATTGGTTCCTGGAGCAGGTCGTGGTCACGATGCTATTGCATGGGCCAATCGCGGGCATGAAACTTTAGCGGTAGACTTTTCACAAACAGCCTATTCCATTTTAACTGGCTTAGCCGAAAAGCACCCAAAACTTTCGGTGCTTAATATTGATTTATTCGAGTTAACGCCAAAAAGCACGCAGCCTTTTGATATCATATTTGAATATGGCTGCTTTAATGCGGTGCATCCTGGTCGTCGTGATGAATATTTCGAAGTATGGGATAAAATGCTGCAACCGAACGGTATTGTTGTCGCCCTATTTTACCCACTCATTAAATCTACCTCCTTGGAAGGGCCGCCGCATCCTACTTCCGAAGGGGAGCTGATGGCTCGTCTTGATGGCGTTTTTGAAGTTGCGGAAAAAATCATTCCTAAGAAAAGTACCAAAGACCGTATCGGCAAAGAGCAGATTTGGATTTTGAAAAAACCTGCGTAACTAATAGGTTACGACTCTTGGAAGTGACTAAGGCCTGCTCATTGCAGGCCTTTTTTTATACCCCCAATTTTTGGCAATAAATGGTCGCATAAATCTATGGCAGTATTTTTCTCTTTACTAGGGATAAATCACTTCAACAAAGACTAAAATTTATCCTTAAAAACCCTTAGAACATAAATTTCCAAATATCCCCTTAAAGCTTTAAGTGGTTGATCTCAAAGCAAATAGAAACCGCCAAGCAGGCTTAAATTTTACAGGGAAAGATGGACTCACGATCACAATATATTGTATGCTCTTAAGTATGGAGGTACAATATAATGTCCTACTTTAGTCCACGTTCCACTTGGTTAAGTCTCGTCGAAGAGACCTCGGCGCTTTTTCCCAAAAATGAAGAGGCGTCCACTAAGCCCGATTTTACTCCTGTTTCCGAGCAAACCCTCCCTGGAAAAAGTATTGATCCGGGAGCGTATCTTTATGCCGAAGGCTGGGATCCCACCCATGAAATTTTGGAAGACACTATTCATTTAGCACAAAGCCAAAAGGATGCGGCAAATGCTTTATTTTATTATTGCCAAGCTCGTCATATTGCCAAGACTATGGCCGATGAAAAAAATCGTTCTTCTTATGTTTTAACTTGGTTAGAACTCGATAAAATTATTGCTGAAATCCATATTCTCTTGGGTAACTTTGACAGTAGTGAACTTTATGCGCGCGAAGGGTTAGATACTATCCGGCATAATAAGTTTACCAGCGAATGGGATCCTTTAATTACCAAAATGGCTTTGCAGTTTTTTAATTTACTCGGTCGTTCCGAAATTTAAACTGTTCAACAGAGAGCGAAATATATTACAGTATTAAAAATCAAGACTCGTAAAAAACGGAAATAAAAAAAAGGAAGAGTTAGCTCTTCCTTTTTTTTATTTAATGCTGCTTAAAGCCTTTTAAAAGCTTAGGCTTTTTTTGGTGCTGCGGTTTGGCGTCTATCCCACCAAACTACGAATGGACAAGCTACAGCGATAGTAGAATAAGTTCCTACTACCACACCAATAGTCATGGCAATATTAAAATCACGGATAGAGGATCCACCGAATATAGCTAAAATAAGCACGGTAAATAACACAGTTAAATGCGTAATAATACTGCGGCTTAAACATTGATTATTCGCACTGTTTACGCGCGAAGCAAAACTTTCTTTGGAACTGGCAACACCCGTCAATTCACGAATACGGTCGAAAATAATAATCGAATCGTTTAAGGAATAACCGATAATGGTCAAAATCGCGGCCACAAAATCCAAAGAAATTTCTCTTCCGAACATAGCGAAAAGACCCAAGGTGATAAGACTGTCATGAGCAATACCCAAAACACCACCGATACCAAAGCCCAATCCATTGCGTCCAAAACGGAACCAGATATAAAAAATTATTAGGAGCCATGAAAGCAAAATAGCTTTGATAGCTGACCAGCGTAAATCTTTACCCACTGTAGGTCCAACACTTTCTTCGCCTACAATTTTTCCTGAGCCCACGGCATTTTGAACTGCTAGCTTAGTAGCAGAATCACTCTTGGCTTTGGTGATAGAGATCAATAATTCATTATCATTGATGGCTCCCACGGTTTGCACTTTAGGTTCGGTAAAACCAGCTTGCTCAATTGAAGAACGAATTGCATCGGGATTAGGTTGCGCATCAAATTTCACTTGATAAACATTTCCGCCCGTAAAATCAATACCGAAGTTCAACCCACGTACCACAATGGCTCCGAGAGCGATTAATAAAATGGCAATCGATACGCCTACATATTGTTTGGAACGAGGAATAACTTTTAAATCAACCTTATGGAACCAAGCAATACCTTTACCAATTGACAATTCTTTAATGTCACGACGAGAAAGCATCCAATCGAAAACCAAATGCGTAACCCCAATAGCCGTATACATGGAAGCGACAATACCAATCATCAGGGTTAAACCAAAGCCTTTAATAGGGCCAGTTCCAATATACCAGAGAATTAAAGCGGTTCCGAAAGTGGTTAAGTTAGAATCGAAAATGGCACTGAAGGCCTTTTGATAACCGGCATCAATAGCCGCGCGTACACTGCGGCCCGCGCGTAATTCTTCACGAATACGTTCGAATATTAGGACGTTAGCGTCAACTGCAATACCCATAGTCAATACAATACCAGCAATACCTGGCAAGGTTAAAGTAGCATGGAAGGCACCGAGTACCGCAAAGGTGATAAATAAATTAAGCACCAAGGCTAAATCTGCGATTAAACCTGCGCCGCGATAGTAAAGGAACATAAAGCCAGCGACCAAGAATAAAGCAATGAAAGCAGCATATAAGCCTTTATTAATATTCTGTTCACCTAAAGTTGGTCCCACTGAACGTAATTCCACAATTTGCATAGGTGCAGGCAAAGAACCCGCACGCAAGGTGACCGATAATTGTTTTGCCTCATTCACGCCATTTACGCCAGTAATAGAGGCGCGACCATTCGCTATACGGCCTTGAATAACTGGTGCTGAATAAACTACTGAGTCAAGTACGATAGCCAATTGTTTACCTATGTTAGCGCCGGTGATACGGGCAAATTCTTTAGGACCTAATCCCTTGAAACTTAAAGCGACTTCCATTTCACCGGAATTAAATCCACCTTGTACACGATTAAAAGTGGCATCGGCAATATAATTACCCGTCATTTCGGCACGGTGTTTCAGTAAATAAAGACGACGTACTTTTGCAACCCCTTGAGTTTCAACTTCTCTTGACCACAAGAATTGAAATTTAGGAGGTATTAATTTTTGCACATCGACATCAGCCAAAAGCTTCTTCACCTTATCAACATTTTCCACTTTTACACCCACATCACGGCCCATGCCTACTAATAGTGCAGCGAAAGGACGATTTTTTACAAAGTCTTGATTGGCTGCTGAGGCGGCAGTGTCTTTGGCAGAATCTTTATGCGTAGAGTCCGCAGTAGCAACGGAAGTTGGTTTTTTACTAGAATCCGCAATGGCTTTAGTGGAATCGGCAATTACATTGCCAAAAACATCTTGTAGGGCTTTAGCGGAATCATTTGCAGGAGTGGACATCGTTCCATCACCCTTGCGATGACTTAAAAATCCATCGATTTTATCGAGTATTGGACGAAAATCACCTGGATCCGAAACTAATTTGAATTCTAATAAAGCGGTTGCGCCAATAAGTTGTTTCGCATCTTCCGCACCCATGCCCGCTAAGTCAGCTACAATACGGTTTTCACCGGATTTGCTAATAAGGGGTTCGGATAAACCAAATTGATCAACGCGATTACGAATAATTTCCAAACAGCGATCAGTAACATCCGCTTGTTCATTCTTACCAAGCTTGTCTTTATTGATTTCCACAATGATATGCGTACCACCCGCTAAATCCAGACCCAAGTTGATGGCTTTAGCAGCTGTCTTCGGATTTTCACGCTTGTAAATTTCACGAGCGCGTTGTTCGAGGGGCAAATTAGCATCATTGCTCTTCATGAATACCATGACAGAAGGCACTAAGCTGTAGATTGCTAAGCCGATGACGACTAGCAAAATTATAAAACGGAAACCATTCTCTCTTTTCATGAGACAGAATATCCTTCGTAAAAAATGAAATGTAATCCGCTCAAGATGTGCAAAGGAAACCTATACACATCAGGGAGGCTAAAAAAGTGGCTTCAATATAGCAATGAGTGGAGGATTTGTAAGTAACAAAAAGTCAAGGCTTTAGCCTTTAGCTCTCGAAGGGGTAATTAACTCAAGTTTTTTTTATTTGATGAAGTTGCAAAAGCAGTAAAAACCTAGGATTCGCCCAGAGCGTTTCGAAATCCGGATCGCGCAATAAAAATTGAAAATCGCTAAAGCCTTTGGCTAAAGTGTTTTCCAAAGCCAATAGAGCCTCATTTTCCAGACTTTGCAGGGCATAATAACAGGCTAGATCATAATAGGCAATGGCACAATCCGGATCGAAACCAATGCTTTTAAGACAAAGTTCGGCACAAAGTTGAAATTGTTGTTTGCGTTTCAGTAATGAGGCTAATAATAAGTAAGTTGGGATAAAATTTTCGCGGAGCGCTATGGAAAATCGGCAATGACGTTCCGCAGCCGGCCAGTTTTCCATACTTTTATATATACCAGCCAAGCAATAGTGCGTTTCATAGGTTTCATAACCCAGCGTCATGCCTTTTAAAATGCCATGCACCGCATCCTCAAACAAATAACCATCGGCAAATTCTAAAGCTCTTTCAAAACAAGCACGGCCTTGTTTGCCAGGTTCAATGCGTGCTTCAACTTCGGCAGCAGGTTTACCTAAAGCCAATTCAAAAACATTAAGCGCGGCTGGAATTTTTCCAGCAGAGAATAGCAAATCGTACAATTCTTGCACGTCGGCTTCATTTTTAGAAAGTTTTATGCGGCTGCGTACTTCAGCAATTTTTTCTCGTAAATCTCTATCCATGGCAAGACCTCGCCTAGAAAACTAGAAGATAAAAAGATTAGCTAGAAAACACCCATTCAACCCAAGACAAAACATTTTGCCATTTCAGCTTGGATATTTTTAAGGGGGATTGAGTTTCCTTAGCTTGTATAAAGTGTTTCAGCGGATTACTTTGAAAACCAATATGAGGGCAAAAATTTTATTGTGTAATCGAATTTTGGGGGCAATTATAAGTGCCAACCTGCTTTTAGCTTGTTCGTTTATCGGAAGAGCACCCGAACCGATGCCCTATCATTCCGACTATGCAGCCAAACGCTGGCCAGGAACAAATCTCGATAGTTTAAAACAATATCGCGCTTTATATATCCAAAATTGTTCTTCTTGCCATTTTATACCAGCAGTGAAAAAATACTCCGAACCCAAATGGACGCTTATTTTACACGATATGCGAGAACGCGCACATCTTAGTACCGGCGAAACGGAAGCGATTTTTCATTATATCATAAGCGTCCAAACTTTGGATCCGAGCTTGCCTCACTAGGGTTAACATTCTATAATCAGCTTATGGGGTCAGGACACACACATTCTCATGATGGTCATGAGCCTCATCAACCTCATACCTCCTTTTATACTTTGCGTTTTATCTTTGCATTAATCACTGCTTTTATGTTGTTGGAAATGGTTACAGGATGGCTTTTTCATTCACTCGCTTTAATCTCCGACGGCTTGCATATGCTTTCCGATGCTTTATCCTTAGGATTTTCCGCCTATGCCGTTTCCTTAGGAACACGCCGAGCGGATGGCAAAAAAACTTTTGGTTATAAGCGCTTTGAAGTGTTGGCCGCCTTTGCAAATGGGTTAACCTTAACGTTACTAGCACTATTCATTTGCGTGCAGGCGGCGCAACGCCTATACAGCCCCGAAATAGTGCAGGCTAAATCCATGCTAGGAATTGCAGTTATAGGTTTATTAGTGAATATTTTTGCGGCATGGAAATTACATCATGGCGAAGATGAAAAGACTCTGAATGAAGAAAGTGCCCTATGGCATATTTGGGGAGATTTATTTTCGTCCCTAGCCGCCATAGTAGCGGCCCTTGGAATTTTATGGAAAGGCTGGCAATGGCTCGATCCCTCACTAAGCCTGTTCATTGCTTTAGTAGTGGGCTGGGGTGGAATTGGAGTGATGCGTCGCAGCAGTCATATTTTAGTAGAAGGGGCTCCCAAAGGCTTTGATATTGAAAAAGTTCGCGCCCGACTGAAAACCCAAGTGGAAGTGGAAAGCGTGCATGATTTACATGTTTGGTCGATGAATGGAAGAGATATTTATTTAAGTGCACATATTGCTTTACGCATAGGAACCTTAAATGAAAAAACCATTTTAAATACTTTAAGTCAATTACTTCGTCATGAATATCACATTCAACATATTACCTTACAATTAGGACCTTGCAAGGATGACGACTGTACGAACAATTGTGAAAATGAAATGGCCACACTATAGTGGCCAGCTTGCATAACTTAGCTAAAGCTTAAGCTTTTACGCTTTGATTATCTGCTTCATTTTTATTGGCTTTGGAATAATCTTTTTCTTGCCTCTGATGATTAATCGCATTCTTTTGCATATAAATTCCAAACACTTTTTCAGCATCGAGTCCCGAAGTTAAAGCGAGAGAAATCCAAAAGTGTAATTGATCAATTATTTCCACACGAATATTCTGCATATTCAAATGATCCTTAGACCACCATTTCCATAACAATTCATCCCGTAACTCGCGTGATTCGTCATCTAGGGCTTGTAAATATTTCCCCAACCATTCATTCACTAAAGAGTTGGGACCTAATGCGTCTCCCTGCGCCTCGGCTGTGAGCGTAGCCATAGTCAAAGTTTTGCCTTCGCGATCGCGAAGATCTTTTTTGACGAATATGCGATCATTGAGTTCACTTTGCAAAGCAAAGAGCTGTTCCAATTTATCTTGTGACATGGAAAAATCCTGGTTAAATCATGAAGGAAAGAAAAGTTAAATTGAGGGAGCTAAACTCCGTAACTTTTGCGGCGAAAAACTGAGGAAAGTTGGGTTTTTTAAAATCAGATTAGTTATTCAAACAAAAAACCTAAAATCTAGCCGCAGAAACGGGGCGAGCAATAGATTGCAGGCGAGGAATATATTTTTCTTGTAAGGTTTTTTCGATTTCTACAAATCCCCATTTTTGATTTCGGCTTACTTGTCCAAACTCCTGTAAAGCCTCCATATAAGTTCTATCCATCACTTCATAATCATCCACCAACGGAAAGAGGGTAAAGCGATTTTCTACTAATTGTTGCGAAGTAATACTGAAAAAATCGGACATCCAGCCGCCACCAAACATCAATCCCAATTCGCCTAATAAATCTTGTCTTGCAGGGATAATGCCATAAGCCGAGCTTTCCATGATTTGATTTTTGGTACTGGTTAAATAATGGGCTAATTCATAGGCTATCATGGGAGTTTGGCTTTTCGCACCTACTCCCCACCAAGTACTACGCGTGCATACATTACGCCCTCCTTGACGCAATGGCTTTCCACTAGGCTCTTGCATTAAAGACAACCCTTTAGGCATACGCGCAACCCCAATATCATTCAGATCTTTTATTACTCCAGGAATTTCAGATGTTCCATTTCCATGCAACCAAAAAAAATCTTGTTGTGACATAAAGGACAAGAAAATATCACCGCTTTGCCAAGCTTTAAATAATTCATTCGATCCCCAATTCTCTCGCATCAACATTGCTGGAAAAATTCCTTCACGCACAAAAAGTGATTGCCATTGAAACATATCTACAATAGCGAGTTCCCGTAAACGCATTACCTCTTCTGGCTTGGCACCTGAAAGATAAGCCATATCCATTAAAGCCTGTGGCCACGCTGAACCGATAGCGATACGCCCTTTTTTTTGCCCATGAATTTCTTTATTTCTCCAATAAACACCCACCACAAATAAATCATAAAAATCCCATTCATTAGGATCTTTTTCTAATTGATAGGGTTTAGGCAGTCCTTGTCCATTGGCTTTTACTAAGACGCGCTCAATACTCTCTCGATCATTTTCCCAAAATTGTACGGCCTCTTGCACTTGCGCTTTCGAATAAATCAATAAAGGTGTTTCTAATTGGCGCGGAATAAAATAAGTATGTCCGCCAATACGTGCTAAATCCGTTAAGAAATATTCTTTCTTAATTTCAGCCCCTTCTTCAGGAGTTAAAATTTTATCTAAGGCAAGAATTTTATTTTGGGTTACCCCAAAACGCATAAGTTCTAGTGGCATATTAATTAAATCTAGCGAATCCCCATTTTTATCTAAAATCTCTTGCAAATTTTTATTGTCCGTATAGGTTTGCATGATGATTTTGCAATTGTGACTTTTTTCAAAAGGTCGTAAAACGTTTTTGTGAAAATCATTTTCTTGTGCCAAACGCATTTTCACCACCATATGCAAGCGCTTAGGAGAGGCACAATGCGTGCATAAAATCGTAAATATAAAAGCCACCGCGAGGCGAATAAACATGAGTACTCCTTACTCATTTTAACGCCTATCGGGGAAAAATCCCATAAAGAAATTTAAGCTTTAGGAGAACATTTATGGAGAACTTAAAGTGATATCTCTTTTAAGGTGTGATAACCAATCTTTTATACGTTTTAAAAGACGCTGTAGTGAAATCTAAAAGATATTTTCCCGTTGGCAAATTCCAACTCTTAATCGCTAAAGAATTTTGACCAAGAACCGACTCTTTCACTGCTTTGACTCGTAAATTACCCTTAATATCAAATACTTTAAAAGTAACTGAGGTGTTACGGGGTAAAAAATAATAAAGATTTTGTTGATTGATGGACACTTTAAAATCTAACAATTCTCTTTGTGTCATTGCAATTCCGTCGGAATTTGCCATTTCAGAAAGAGGTCTTCGTAAAACACCAATGCCCGTAGTTCCAGCCAACAATGAAGTTCCGCTCACGGCTAAAGCGATTATTGGGGTACTCACTAAACCCGCAGTTGCTGGAGCCCACGTCGCTCCATTATTTTTACTTAAAAAAACACCAATATCGGTTCCTACAAAAACGGTTCCTGCGTTAGAGGCTAAAGCGGTTGCATTAGTATTGGTTAAACCGGAAATCATGAGGCTCCAACTCGCTCCATTATTGGAAGTCACAAATACTCCCTTATCTGTACCCGCAAAAATATTAGTACCACTAGTGGTGAGTACAGTATAGTCGATCACATTTACGAAACCTGAATTAATCACTGTCCAAGTTGTGGATCCATTCACCAAAAGCGAAGCTCCGCCATCGGTTAATGCAAATAAATTATTTCCACTGGTAGCAAAAGAAGTAATATGTTTATTAACAATTCCAGCGTTTACAGTGGTCCATGTGCTTCCGTTGTTGGTGGTATAGGAAACGCCGCCGCCATCGGATCCCACATATACTTTATTACCAAAAGCAGCTAGGGACATAATGTTTAAATCGGACAATCCGGCATTAACCGCCGTCCAACCACTTCCATTATTAGTGGAGACAAATACCCCACCGCCCATGGTACCAGCAAATACGGCGCCAGTAATAGTTTGGATACAGGTTACATTTAAGTTACTCAATCCGCTATTGATGGCCGTCCATGTAGCTCCCTCATTAGTACTTAAATACATTCCGGCATCTGTGCCTGCGTACAGATTGGTACCATTTGTGGCAAAGGCGGACGCGTTTCTAGCGGTAATCCCCGTTATCGCCGTCCAATCCGCATGTATAATAGAGAGTAGTGATGTGATCATAGCTAATCCTATTCGAAAAATGTTTTTATTGTGTTTCATTTTTAACCCCATATTAATCGTGTATGATATTATTTGTAAACGCTGACTATGTTTTGAAATAGCATGTCGGCAATACTTAATTGCACAACATATTGTCCCGCATATAGAGGCAATTCCGTCCATGACCACGTATAGATGCCTACTTTTTGGTTTTTGGTTTTTAATTGATAAACCATTTTACCTTGCAAATCAAAAACATTAAGCGCAACATTATTTTCACTCAACAACTTATAGTGCAAACTATTTTGTGAAAAGTGCACTTTGAAGGGTGTCGCATTTTTAGAATAATTTTGAATTTTATCGGTTCCACTAATCACCTCGGCAATAGGTCTTCTCCATGCTCCGGCTCCTAAAGTTCCCGCGAATACATAACCCTGGCCCACTGATAAAGCCTCGGTTTGCACATTAGTAACTCCGGCGTTTACCGCCACCCAACTATCTCCGCTATCTTTAGACAGAAAAACACCGCCCGCATCCAAGGCCACTAGTAAATTATTACCGATTACCCTTAATGCCGAAACCTCTTGATTCGCGGGAAGATTAGAGTATACGGAAGTCCAAATTCTTCCATCATTGCTTCCGCGGAAAATATCCCCATCCGTCCCGATAAAAAATTGATTCCCAAGCACCGCAACGCCCGGCCAATCTGAAGGGGGAAGATTTGTAGGAATAACAGCCCAATGTTTAGCCGAATCCAAGCTCACATGCACGTCGCCAATATTACTTAAGGCAAATAATTTAGTGCCGTCCACAATAAATGAATACACAAATAAATTTGTTAATCCATTATTCATAGGTTTCCAGGTTAATCCTTTGTCCGTACTTAAACTGACGCCACCTAATCCGGTTCCCGCAAAAACATTATTTCCAATGACGGCTAAGGCACTGACAAAAACATTGGATAATCCCGAATCTGATTTTTTCCATGTTGCACCACTATCCGCGCTACGATAAATCCCATCGCCCACCGTGCCTGCTAAAAAGGAACTATCTAATACCGCAAAGGCTTGCACTTTGCTTGTGGGCAATCCAGTTTTAGAAACTTTCCAGTTGAGGCCATTGTCGATGCTTTTGTATACACCTTCCTTGGTGGATGCCAATAACGTTGTGCCTTTGATAGCAAAACTGTAAACATCAATCGTGTCTAGTCCCTTACCCTTTACCCAATAGGCACACACTACTTGCGGCAAAAGAGCGGCCATTATAAAAATAACCGCGCTATAAATGATATTTTTTTTAAACATATTATTTCCTAAATCCATTAATAATTGTGATTACTATTATTTTATTTTGCTTCTACTTAATATTTTGCTGACGAATTATTTTTCTATGGAGATTTTTTGTTGCAGTTGCAAAGCATCCGTTTTGAATTCCAATACATAAATTCCTGCTTGCATTCCAAATGTTTGAAGAGGGAAAGTATGTTGACCGGCTATTTCCCATCCTTGGCTCAAAGTCTTGATGGTTTGGCCTTGTAAGTTGCAAAGCGTTAAAGAAAACGGTGAAGCTTGGGCCAATGTGAAGCTGACTCTTCCTTTGTCCAATTGCAAAGATGACTTTTGCTTTGCTCCCACACTTTTGATCCCTGAACCTGCAAGCACTTCAGCTAAAGGCCTTACCCACATGCCTGCGCCTAATGTTCCTACAAAAACATTATTGCCGTAAACCAATAAAGTGAAAACATGGGTATTGGTTAAGCCCGTATTTTGCAAACTCCATGAAACGCCATTATCTTTCGACAATCCAATTCCCCCATTATCCACCGCAACCAGTAAGTTACTCCCCGATTTATCAATAGCACCAATTTCTTCATTGGCAGGAAGATTGGCAAACACGGAGGTCCAAGTACTTCCTCCATTAATACTTTTCATTAGATATCCAGCCGATCCCGCATACAATGTACTGCCGTCTGCATAACCAACAAATTCCAGAGGAGGGAGGCCCGCATTCATATCCGTCCAACTGGTTCCATTATTAGTGCTTTTATATAAAGTTCCGTTGACTAGAAAGGCCAATAAATTATTTCCATCTACAAGAAATGAGACTACCGAAAGTGTTGCCAATCCGGTATTA
Source organism: Fibrobacteria bacterium (assembly GCA_043745805.1). Lineage (GTDB taxonomy): Bacteria > Fibrobacterota > Fibrobacteria > UBA11236 > UBA11236 > JAYTSD01. Next base: position 41,205 of record JAYTSD010000050.1, on the reverse strand, counting down.
ACTGCACTCCAGCTTGTTCCATTATTGGTGCTAAGAAAAACACCCCCACGAACGCCGCCAGCAAATAAACTAGTGCCTTTAACGACAAAAGAATGAATGAACATGTCGGTTACCCCAGTATTCGCCGCCGCCCACGTTTTACCACTATCGGCACTTACATAAATTCCATCGCCATCTGTTCCGGCAAACTCTTTATTACCCAAGGTTTCTAAAGTAATGACATCCGAGGCGGGAAGTCCAGTTGCCGAATCCCAGGAATTACCATTATTCGTACTTATAAAAAGTCCACTTGTGGTGGCAGCTAAAAGTTTATTCCCGATGACATCAAAGCAATTCACATTCCCCGTGCTATCGTGACCGGTATGAACCCAATTCGCATACGCATGCTGTGAACAAAAATTTACGGCCATCAAGGCTACAACCCAGCCAATATTTTTTAAAGTGTAATTATTTTTAGGCATAGTTTTCCCCATAAGATATTTGATTTCTTGATTTTTAATTGAATTTTAAAGCGAAGAGTATTTAAACCATTTTGATTTCTTTATGTTACCCCCAATGTCCCCTAAAGATATGGCCTCATCAACATGTTCCATTTCAACGCGCTACCGCAAGTGTATCAGGCGGATCAACGGGAACATTATTTAACAGTGTAACGATTTTGTTACCTGCGATATTAGAAAATTTAAGCTCTGGATAGATTGCTTGAGGAACTGAGTCTAAAATGATCTTTGTCTCGCCAATGGGTACTATTTTTTTTATAGTCGTTCCCGTTAAAAAAACAAATCCACCGAGACTGCCTAAGGAATCTGGCAAGGTCACGTTGATGGTACCTGGTCGCGTCAAAGTATCGGCTTTAATGACAAAATTTTTTCCCATAATTATTAGGTCCGGAATAAAAAGTCGGATGTTGGAGCTATCTAGGTCGGCGGCAAGATTATACTTTCCTGCTTTTGCAGCAAAGGTATAACGCCCTTCAATATCTGTCGTGTCGACTAATGAATCGGGAATAGCCCCATCTTGTAGGGGATTATAAGTTGCAGGAATTAGCATGGCACGAACTCTTGCCACTGGAAGTTTGTTGGCTGATAAAATAATTCCCGAAACTTTTGTTCCTCCCGTTTCGGTATCCGTACCTGCTACCGGCGTGTTACGTGAACAAGCGATCATCCCAAAAATCAGGCTTAACAGCAAAAGATATTGGCTTATTACTTTCATAACTTTACCCCAGATTGAGATAAAGGAAATAAATTCATGGTGAGTTCATAAATGGTATCCGGTGCTTCGTCTTGCCTGGACATTTCCAATAATTCTGAACGCATTTTGCGCAGCTTCTCCACAAATAGAGCATACGTTTTTGCGGAGATACTAAATGTGGTTGCCGAGGTTAAACGTTCGTCTACGGCGCAACGATTAAAGACCTCGATGGCTTTATGCAACATGTTGATTTGAAAATTGATCACTTGATGGGCCATGATGCTATTTCCAGTAGAAATGACGGAATCCGTTTGCACATAGCGCCCATCGACGATTTTGATTAATCCTAATTGCAGTAATAATTTTATGGAATCCCCAGCCTGCTTCGCGGTGATAGGTGGGGAAATGGTTTTCGCCAACTTCACATAATCATTTTTGAAATCTTTTAAGCAAACCAATTCTCGTAACACGCAATGGTACCACTCCGTGAAATAGGCATATTGATGCTCAAGAATTTTTTTGACATTCTTTTGTTTTTGTTGCGAAATTAATTTTGCAAAAAAATGATTTTTTTCTTTAACAGATTTGGCCTGATTGAAAAAAACTAGGTCTTCAAAATATTCGGCTTCGCGATCATTTAATTTTAAAGCGACACAGGTTTTAAGTAAGGTAGCTTTGGTGAGATTCCTTTTTCCCTCAATAATAAATTTGAAAAAAGGAGCGGAATTTATACCTGCTTTTTGCGCTAAATAACGAAATGAAAAAGACGGATTAAGAGTTTTATGCCCCGCATAATAATCTTTGATAAACTGCCGATAGTCGGAGTAATCAAATATGGAAAGCATGTGAAATAGTCCTGTTCATGTAAACAGAAAGCTAAATACTACTGAATATAAATGATATAATACAAGTAGAATTTCATAAGAAATCGTTTACGAGTGTAAACAGTAAGGAACTAAAATTGCATGTTATTTGATGGAATTAAGCGAGTCGAGTAAAAAACGCAAGGAATTAAGGGTTATTGAACAGGCGCTACGGTCCTGCTGACTTGCACGTAAACTCCTCAAAACGTCATCTATGGATTTATCAAGTTCATCCCACTTCTCTCGATTCATCGGCTTGAGGCGGGATTGAGCGTTGTCCTAGTTTATTGCAAATAAACCGGTTTCAACCCCGTAATAATTTTCACCGCTTCTGCCGCTGCGGCCATTCCGAAGGCAGCTGTCACCATCATCACTGAACCCTCTACCACATTGCGCGAAACACAAGCATTCTTTTCATCTTCACCATGAGGACATACACATTGTGGATCGCCTTGATCATAGGTTAAAGGAATAGAAGCGCGTGGTTGCTCGGGTGAATATACTGCAGGAATACCGAAATGCGTGGTATTGCTATGCCCATATTTACGGCGCAAGGCTTTACGCATCCAACGACCCACCGGATCCACTTGCGTCAAACCTAAATCCGTAACACGCACCGCCGTGGGATCGATTTTTCCTGCGGCTCCTAAACACACTATCAAGGGTAATTGCTTTTGCATACAGGTATGGATTAAATGCACCTTGGCCGCCATATTATCAATGGCATCAATGATGCAGGTAAATTTAGGCTGTAAAATTTCTTCGCTATTATCCGCTTCATAAAACATTTGCTTCGCATGCACTTTAACTTTGGGATTAATGGATAAAGCTCTTTCATATAAAAGCGTGACCTTAGCTTGTCCTGGTGCGCCATTCACCGCTTGCAATTGTCTATTGGTGTTGGTGGTGCAGACTAAATCATGATCGACTAAAGTTATTTCCCCAATGCCCGTGCGCACTAAGGCTTCCATTACAAATGATCCTACGCCTCCCAAACCAATAATGGCTATATGCGCCTTTTGCAATAATTCCATATTACTTTCGCCTACTAAACGTGCCGTTCTATCAAAGCGGCGATTAAGCGAGAAGGTTTGGGATTTGGGAGCGATATCAATGTGTATTCGAGTAGTCATAGGGTGGCAAATTTAAATCCTAATTGATCATTTTTGATTTCGCATTAAAATTTATCCTTCACTTGTGGCTAATGATTGACGCAAAAAACCCTTAAAGACCGGTGTTGCAAAAATTAGCGCTTTATAATTGGTGAGTTAAAATTAAATTTGGGTCCGGCTTTTTGATTCTTGGATAAATTCCAAAAATCATGAAATGAAAGGAGGAATATGTTAGGAAAATTGCTACAGCCTGAAATCGAAAGCGTACTCGAAACCGGAAACGTAGAAGAGCTTGAACACATATGCAGTAACCTACCTCCAGCGGATATTGCCGAAATACTTTTAGAATTATCCCATGAACATCAAGTCACGCTACTTGAAAATCTTCCGGTCGCCAAAGCCACCGAGGTTTTTGAACAATTAGAAATTGGTCATCAAGAAGATTTAATCGATACTATTTCCAATTTACGCGTGGCTGAATTAATCAATGAAATGGCTGCGGATAATCGCACGGCCCTCTTAGAATCCCTTTCGCCCACGCTCACCAAACAATTACTGAGTTTTTTACAACCCTCCGAAAGAGCCATAGCGCAAAGCTTACTTAACTTTCCCAAAGACAGTGTGGGTCGTTTAATGACTCCCGATTTTTTAGTGATTCGCAAAGAATGGACTGTGGAACAAACCTTAGATTTTATTCAAAAAAATGGACAAGACAAAGAAACCCTTAATGCCCTCTATTTGGTGGATGATAAAGGTCACCTCATAGACGATATTCATATTCGTGAAGTGTTGTTGTCACCTAGAGACCGTCGCATTAGCGAACTCATGGATTATCAATATGTATCCTTGCCCGCTACCGCAGAACAAGAAGAAGCCGTTCACGCCTTCAAACGTTATAATCGCACCGCCTTACCGATTGTCGATGGCGAAGGATTTTTAGTAGGTATCATCACTATTGATGATGTGCTACATGTTGCCGAAGAAGAATTCACGGAAGATATTCATAAATTAGGCGCTGTCTCGGGTTTAAGCGAACCTTATATGCAAACGCCTATTTTTCAAATGGTTAAAAAAAGAGGCGGCTGGCTCACCGTACTTTTTTTAAGTGAAATGTTAACTGCAACGGCTATGGGATTTTATCAGAATGAAATTTCCAAGGCCGTGGTATTGGCTTTATTTATCCCTTTAATTATTTCCAGCGGTGGTAATTCGGGATCACAGGCCGCAACCTTGGTGATACGTGCTATTGCTTTAGGTGAAATTCATTTTCGCGATTGGTGGCGCGTGCTCGGTCGCGAAATTGTAGCGGGCTTATGTTTGGGGCTGGTTCTAGGTATTGTTGGTTTTTTACGTATTTCTATTTGGTCGCAGTTTTCTGCAATTTACGGGCCGCATTGGATGCTGGTGGCTATTTCGATTTTCTTTTCTCTTATTGGCGTGGTGATGTGGGGCACTTTAATGGGCGCTATGTTACCCATAGTCTTAAAGAAATTTGGAGCAGATCCGGCCACTTCTTCTGCGCCTTTTGTCGCCACTTTTATCGACGTAACGGGTATTGTAATTTATTTCAATATTGCCATGTTTGTGATGCGTGGCAAATTACTTTGAAGGTGTAATTTTTGAGTTTAATTAAAACGCTTCGGAACCTTCGGAAAGTTGGGATGAAAGCTCGGATGAAACCTCGATATAATTTTTTGTTTCATAATTCAAAGTACGGCGTACAGGAATAAATCCCGCTTCTTCAATAAAGCGCCGTGCAGCTCTTAAGGTTTTCAGCCCTGAAGATCGTAAAACATTTTCTTCTATGACAATGCTATTAATATCATTTGCTCCGCTAAACAATGCAAGTTCACCTAAATCTTTTCCCATTCCCAAAACGCTAACTTCAATATTGGGAATATTATCTAAGAAAAGCCGTGAGATGGCAATCAAGCGTAAATACTCCCAACCCTTGACATGCTTAACGGTAAAGCGTTTGGTTTGTTGTTGAAATACCCAAGGGATAAAGGATAAAAATCCTCCCGTTTTATCTTGTTGTTCACGCAACAATTGCAAATGTTCAATAATATCTTCATTCGTTTCCACCGAACCAAAAACGATATTACAGGATCCCAATAAACCCACTTGATGGCATTCACCCATCACGGCGCACCATTCTTTACCGCTTAATTTTTTGGGCGAAAGAATTTGCCGCATTGAATCGGTTAATATCTCCGCACCCGCTCCAGGCACAGATGCCAAGCCTGCCGACTTAAGTATTAATAACAATTCATGCAAAGGCATTTTTTCTTTTTCTGCCAAGCGTGCTAATTCCACGGGTGAAAATCCTCGCACATGCACTTGGTATTTTTGCGAAAGCATTTCCAAGGCATCGGTATAATAAGTTAGGGGTAACTTAGGATTTACTCCCCCTTGTAAAAATATTTGATCCACACCTAAAGCCAATGCTTCCTCGGTTTTGGCTGCGATCTGTGCTAGGCTTAAGGTATAGCCTTTGTCACTTTCAATTTCATCTTTAAAAGAGCAGAAGGAGCAATCCACATTACAGTAATTGGTATAATTAATCACACGAAAAGCCGTGTAACTCACTTCTTGCGGAGCATGCAAGCGATCGCGAATAATTTTTGCGGTGGCTACGATTTGCGGCCAATCCTCGGAACACAATAAAATTAATGCGTCTTGCGAAGAAAGTCTTTGGCCTTCCAAGGCCTTTGCTAATATGGACTGCAAGCTTTGCATCCTTCACTCCAAACTCCAGATCCATCAGGTAATATTTCTTTTTTCCAAATGGGGGCTTCATGTTTTATTCTATCAATTATCAGGCGTGAGGCTTTATAGGCTTCGCCTCTATGTGCGGCGCTCACGGCAATCACTACACTCGGCTCCATAAGGCCAACGCGTCCCTCTCGATGCAAAATAGCTACTTTTTCTATAGGTATCTGTGCAGTTACCTCGGCAATGATTTGGGCAATAATTTTATCGGCCATGGGAAGCTTGGCTTCGTATTCCAAGGCGATGACATCCATAGCCACATTACTATGATTACGCGCGGTACCATCGAAAACCAAAACTGCACCGGCACGAGGATCAAGTACGGATTGATATAGAGCATCATGAGAAATAGGTGATGTTGTAAAATAACTCATGTGATTTACCCTCCACTAATAGGAGAAATGATATCGACTACCGAAATATTTTCGAAGCAATGATGGAGATTAAAGTATTGGTCTTCAACTGCAATACGACTGCTTTTAAATAATACCGCAACTTGTGGATGAAGCGCTGCTAATTGTTCCAAAAGGTGTTGCTCATCATTGGGAAGCTGTAAATCCACGTCTTCTTCACGCAAACCCAGTTGCTCACGTAACTGTGCATAATAGCGAACTTTTACTTTTTGCTTGATTAAAGTCATGCGATAAAATTAGTAACCTACGGTATATTTATGTTTATGAAATCTGAAAACCCAAAATCTGCTTATTTTATGTTCTTCGCTTGGTTTTTTGCCGTATTGACTATTCAATGCAGTACCGATTCTGCAGACTCTTCCGCACATGTGAAAATAATTTATCCTCGATCACAGCAAATTGTGCCTCTCGGACATTTAACGGTTTTGATCAAAACGGAAAACTTTAAGCAAATTCAGCCAACCGCAAAAATCAATACCAGCATTGTGGGAGAAGGGCCACTCAAAGGGCATGTTCATCTCTGGTTAGATGTTCCCATTGACGATAAAGAAACCGCCGTCATAGACACTACCGATACCGTAGGCGTAGAATTATTCACTCCAGGTCGGCATAAAATCATTGTGCAATTAATGTCCGAATACCACTCTTCCCTCAATATTGTTGATTCGATAATGTTTGAAGCCAAAGCGCCCTAGCTAGACATTACTGCAAAGGCATTTTAGCTATTTTTTAACCACTCCACCATACTCTCTGCCAAAAGCTGTAAGCCCTGCCTTAAGGTGGCTATCCGTCCGGGAATAGGTAACAAAGACGTTTCATTTAAATAAAGTGCGCGATTCACTTCCACCATTAATCCTGGTTTACTATAGGGGTTGCCAAGTTCCGAATATTTTCGCAAAATAGATCCGCCATCAAAAGGCTGATTCAAAAATATTTGTCGCGGTAAATTTTCTTCTATTAAAAAATATTCGAAGATCTCTTGTGCTTTATTTTTCAAAGCCCTAGTTCCTTCTGCAGGAAAAGACAAAGGATGGCAAACAAAATCCCCATTCGCATCGCCAAAATTACTAATGCAAAATGCGGGCCTAGGCTTGCCTTGATCTGGCCCCAAGGAAGGCCCAAAGGCGCTCATAGAATGCCCATCTATAAAGCCCAAAATTTCTTTTTGCTGCAAATATTTTTCTAATTCTCGATGATAAGGATCATAATATTTTTGTAAACGTTGATCTTTTTTGTCTTCGCTAAGCGTGTAATTTTTGGCATACAGTGGCTTGCGATCAAAATCAATTAATTTCATGATGCCATTTTCATCGTCCTCTTCAATCTCGCGATTTAAATCCACTACAAAGCGAGAATATTCCGCCTTAACAATTTTCAGAGCCAAGGGAAAGGCAAAAATTTCATCGGTAAATGGATCGCCTTGCGCAAAAATACGATGGCGTAATTTCTCAGGAGACTCTCCACTTCCCAACATCTCCTTAAAAATTTCAGTCGGCACATAATCGGAGCCATGAGGAATGGAAATAAGTAATTGTAGTTTATCTATCAATAATTTTCTCTCCAGCGATTTAGTAATTCACCTACTCGGGAATCCATATCCATTTTCGAATTATTAAAATGATTAATCAAGATGGAAAAGGCTTGTAAATGCCCGCTCTTCGGTATTAAATAACCTGTCAAACCATATACACCTTGTAAGGTACCGGTTTTTATCCATAAAGATCCTGACCAGTTTTTACCGTAACGCTCCAGTTTCTTTGGATTATTTTCTTCTCCAATTAAAGTGGAACGATATTCCAAAAATTTAGGGTGCCGCGAGGCCAAAACTAAAAACTGCGTCATTTGTCGAGGAGATATCCAATTATAACGCGACAATCCATTACCATCACGAAAATGAATTTCATTTAAATCTAAATTCTTTTTCGCTAAGCTACTTTGCAAAGCTTCAAGACATCCTACGGCATTGCCTTTATGTTTTATTTCCTTTCCTAATACCGCGCATAATTGTTGGGCATAATTATTATCACTTTTATCGTGAATATGTCGGAGAATGATGGTTAATTCGGGCGATTTATGTGAATCGATCCATTTCCAATTTTTAAAAGAGGTACTTAACTCAGGTAACTTTTCAATTACGGTATCGGAGCAGCTACTATAAGATGGCTTGCCTAATTGAGGTTTGGAATTAGGTTTTTGTTGAATTAATATGCCATGCGTTTGCAAGTATAATTTCCATTCCATAGCGCAAGTCCAAGCAGGACTGGGCAAAGTGCCTTTCAGAATAAATCGCTCCCGACCTGCGGGATAAGTTCCTTTTAAATAGCGTACGGTTTTCAATCCATATCCATATATATAAGCCGAATCGCCAGTATTCGCTTCGCCAGCAAAGAGTTGATTATCAAAACGACCAATGCCGGTATAATTTGGCTTAGAGGAAATTAAATTAATTGGCGCTCCAACCTTGATGGGTGAACTCAATTCCAAAGCATATACATTGTCGCGAAAACAAAGTCCGGAAATTAAACCGCCATAATAATTCCCAATATCTTCCCATAAACCTGCCGCATCAGGCTCTTCCCCATCAAAATAGGAGGCATCCGCCCATACACATCCTTCCACCGATTTTATTCCCGCTTGCTTAAGTTTTTCCGTCCATAAGGAAAAAACTGAATCGGCCATCCATGTTTTTCCTAATAGCGCGCTGGCAAAACTAGGATCACCATTTCCTTTAATAATCACATCCCCTTTTAAAATACCGTTTTGTATTTCACCTGTGATATATAAATCCGTAGCAAAAGTTTTCTCCGGGCCAAACGTTTCAAAAGCCGTCCAAGTGGTGAAAAGTTTTTGCGTGGAGGCGGGAATCAAATTCATATTTCCCTTCCACGCCAAGGTAGGGGAGTCTTTGCTGACCTCCTGTAGCACAATGCCTATCTGCGCTTCGGAAGGAAAACCATTGCGTAATAAAGAGTCTTCAATGGCGAGAGAATATCGCATTTTCTTGCGTACGATACTTTTTGATGAATCCTTAGAGGCCTTAGGTGTCCTAGGCACCATAGCGGAAGGGTTGCCTGATTTAATAATAGTTTTGCTAGTTGTTTTGGTATTTATTTTGATATTGTTATTGGTAATTAAAGGGGGTTTAACAGCAATAACCGCAGTTTTATCGGCAATAATATTATGCGGAAAAAAAAGCCAAGACAAGGCCCATAAAAACCATAATCTCGGCATGCGCTTTTTTCCATTTTTTTTCAACACGGATGTAAATTTAATTTAACTGGGAGAGCACATGGACAATACGGTAGAAAAATCCAAAGTGGAGTCATCCGAAATTATTCAAACGGGAGATCTCAATAGCTTAGGTCATTTATTTGGCGGTAGATTAGTTTCCATGATCGATAAAGTCGCGGCCATCAGCGCCATTCGTCATGTGCGCGGGCCAGTAGTGACACTCTCTATTGACTCTTTGATGTTCAAAAAACCTGTAATGAATGGATCTATAGTCACTTTAAAAGCTTGTGTAAATCGGGTATTCAAACATTCCTTAGAGGTGGGTGTCATTGTTTATACCTTACCCCATGGATCCGAAGAAGAACTACATGTCTGCTCGGCCTATCTCACTTTTGTGGCCTTAGATATGAGTGGCAAACCCTGTTTGGTTCACGATGTAATTGCTGAAACGGAAGAAGAAAAAAGGCGCTATGAACAAGCTATGATACGCCGTAATCATCGCTTAAGCTTGCAAACTCAATTGGGCAAAACACATAAAACTCCTGAAGCGAATAAAAATTAATGTCGCTGACAAAAATTGCCTTAGCGCAAATAGAAGTTGTTCCGGGCGAACCCGAACGTAATACGACTAAAATCATAGCTTTTATCAATAAAGCACTAAGTGAAAATGTAGACTTGCTTATTTTTCCTGAGCTCTGTATACCTGGATATTTATTAGGCGATATGTGGGAACGGCCGTGTTTCCTCAAAACCTGCGAAACATGTTTGTTACGTATTCTTGAGGTTACCAAAAATTCATCACTGGTAATTATGCTGGGCACGGTAATTCCCGATTGGCAAAACAAAGGGGAAGATGGTCGTGTGCGCAAATACAATGGCTTTGTTGCTTTGCAAAAAGGAAAGTGCTTATTATTCTCTGGCATGGGAAAAGATTTCACCAGCAAAACATTATTGCCCAATTATAGAGAGTTTGAAGAAACTCGCCATTTTTATGATCTACGTAAATTAAGCCTTGAGCAAAATAAACCTTTAGCAGAATTGCTAGAGCCTTTGTCTTTAAGCCTTGGCACTAATGATTATCAAAATCATTGTCGTTTAGGCGCTTTATTATGTGAAGATGCTTGGGATGAAGATTATGCGCAAAAGCCCATCGATATTTTATTAAGCAAAGGGGTTGATCTTATCATCAATCTCAGCGGCTCTCCTTTTACGGCCGGCAAAAATAATAAACGCAATCGTTTATTTTCGCAGAAAGCCAAGCAAGCGCAAAAGCCTATTTTATATGTCAACTGTATCGGTTTGCAAAATAATGGCAAAACGCTTTTTACTTTTGATGGACGTAGCACCGCCTATAATGCCCAAGGCGAAATCATTTGTGAATGCGCACCGTATCAAGAAACCTTAAAAGTTTTAAGTTGGGATAAAGAAAAGCAAACCCTTACAGATCCGATAGTAAACCTATCGGCTACCCCTTCCTCGCGAATGGAAGAAATCTATCAGGCCTTAGCATTTGGAGCAAAAGCCTATTTACAATCCATTCGGCAAAAAAAAGTGGTGATTGGTTTGTCGGGAGGCATAGACAGTGCCGTAGCCGCAGCGCTTTATGCCTCCATACTGGAACCTCAAAATTTACTATTGGTCAATTTGCCCAGTCGCTTCAATAGCGCTACTACTAAAAACTTAGCGCGGGAATTAGCGGCTAATCTCAATTGTTTCTATGGTGAAATAAGCATTGAAGAAAGTGTCACCTTAACCCAAAAACAAATTCATGGTTTTAAAATTTCATCTCCTAATGGAAACCAATCCAGTACTTTAGAGCTTTCAGATTTTCATTTGGAAAATATCCAAGCTCGCGATCGTTCCAGTCGAGTGTTATCCGCCTTATCTTCGGCATTCAATGGTGTATTTACCTGCAATGCCAATAAAACCGAAATGACCGTAGGTTACAGCACCTTGTATGGTGACTTAGGCGGATTTTTATGCTTACTAGGCGATTTATGGAAAGAAGATATTTATGCCTTGGGGCATTATCTCAATGCAGAGGTTTTTAAAAAAACCATTATTCCTGAAGGCATATTCACTATTGTCCCCAGCGCCGAATTGAGTCTGGCACAGGCTGTAGATGAAGGCAAAGGCGATCCCCTTATTTACCCTTATCATGACAAACTTTTTTATGCTTGGGTGCAGCGTTGGCAGCGCTGGACTACCGAAGAAGTTTTAGAGAGTTATCTAGCAGGTACCCTTAATCAAGAATTAGGTTGCGAAAAAATCGATGTCTATACTCTCTTTCCAAAAGCTTGCGACTTCATTCCAGACTTAGAAAAATGGTGGAATCTTTATCAAGGAATGGCTATCGCCAAACGCGTACAAGCCCCTCCTATACTAGCTGTCAGCTCGCGTGCCTTTGGTTTTGATCATCGCGAAAGTTTAGGCACACCGTTTTATTCTGAACGCTATTTAGCATTAAAGAAAAAAGCTTTGGGTTATTCGTAGGGGCACAAAATTTTGTGCCCCTACGAATAACTTAGTCGGTGATAGCGTTAACATTACGGTAGAAATATTTTTTCTTTAAGTACACCTTTAAGCGTATTTACCGTTATCGTATAAATTCCCGTCTTTCCTATATGCGATAAATCATATTGCTTATTTCCCGCATTTTGATACTTCGCCATTTTTTGACCCTGCAAATTATGGATCAGAACAGTATATTCGCCTTCTGCAAATATTTGCAATTGCTGACCGTGAATTTTTAGCCTGTGATTTTGTTGTGAAAGAGGGGTTATCGAAGTGCTTCCAGCAGGATGACAATCTCCAATATAGTCAATGCGCATAATTCCGGTTTCAGGCGTAGTGCTACGCGAACCCGCATATATCACCACGTAGAATGCTCCATCCGGTCCCACTTGAAAATCTAGGGGGCGATTCAAATGAGTTTTAGGTAAAATCTTTTCGCGCTTAACAATAGTTTCTCCCTTGGCATCTAAAGTTACGGCATCAAAATAACCACCGCCAAAATCTGTTACAAACCACACTCCATTAAAATGCGGGGGCCACTTTACCTTGGAAACCAAATTAGCATCATAATAATACACGGGCCCAGTCATAGCAATCGCACGATTATAGGGGTCCAAAGCAGGAATGGCTGGAGGCAATTCTTTTAAAGCGGTATCACCCACCATGGTATTAATAGGCTTATCTACCGTACCACTATTGTTACCTCCACCTGCCAGTGAAATTTTTATATTAGCTCCCGCAAAATAGGGGTAACCAAAATTTCCGGGCACAGAGGTAAAATCATGTTCTTCCGTCAGTCCACCCATATCCGGCCCTACATCACCCCATGTCATCGCATGACGCACGGGATCAAGGGTTAAGGTATAAGCATTACGTACGCCCATCACATAAATTTCTGGTTTAGTCTTTAGTGTGCCAACCGGAAACAAATTCCCCGCTGGAATATCATAGGTAATTCCTGAACCCGAGTTCGTAAGTACCGTTCCTTCGGGAATGGTTTTAGGTTTAATACGCAATATTTTTCCGCGTAAATCATTTGTATTGGCCGAAGGCCAAGCATAGCCATTTTCCCCTACCGTAATCCATAAGTTACCATCCACATCAAACTGCATGGCCCCGCCTGTATGTATGGTTCCGCGCGCGCTAGGGATTTTTAGAATCACCAATTCACTGGTTGGGTTAATCGTCTCACCGGTTACCGTATAGCGCACTATTCTCCAATCTTTGACATCGGTATTAAATACATATATCCAATGATTAGTTTTGAATTGTGGATCCATAGCAATTCCCAATAAGCCATCGCTCACATTGTGAAAGGGAGCAAGATCAATTAATTTAATCACCGTTTTTTTCTTGGCATCGTATTTCTGAATGAAACCAAAGCGTTGCACAAAGTAAACATCCACGTTACCCATATCATCTCGATCGAAACCCATTTTTAATGGCTCTTCCACCGTGGGACTTGTCGCATTAGTAAAAAGCATAATGGGTTGAAAATCGGTTTCTTTAATATCGGTACAATTGGGGTAACTGAAAACCGCAAACGCATTTTGTGCCATGAAAATGGAGGCCAATAAGAATGTGCCACGAAAAAAAATGTTTATGAATTTTTGCATATTGTCCCTCGCCAAAAACAGGCTTAAATCAAGTCTCTAAAACTCAGTACTCTCCTAGGAATAGCCTAAATTTACCGCGAAAAAAAATCTCAGGCTGGCCTATTCGCTTTATTTACAAGGGCATATTGAGTAATATGAAGTAAAAAATGGCAAGGAATAGCTTTAAAACAATATTTAACGCTTTATTCGTCCCCACGTTTATGTGGTAAGATGGGTTATAAACCTTTCTTAGTCAACTTCGTGGCCAAAGCAGAAAATTTTTCTGTTCGCACGTGCTTTAGTACCGGAGATAAAAAAAGGGCTGGCAATAAAATCATACATGCCTATTTTAAACAAGGACTGATTCTTTTCAGAATCTAAAATCTGAGAACATTTCATAGGGTGAAAACTCTGGAAAAATTGACTCTGTTATTCAAACAAAAATTGTTTTTAAATAATTAAGGTTAAAAATGAAAATAAGCAAAAAAATTTTCTCCAAAATATCATTTCTCACTTTGCTGGGCTTAGGTATCGCCATGGCTACTCAGCCACGCGTTCCTGCACCATGTGCGGAAGATTATTTTCCTCAAGATAGCGTAGATTATATGTTGAAAACACATATTCCTAATTTTGATTCCGCAAAAATCAATAAAACTTTTGAATTCGTAGACACCACTGGTAAATTCACGGATCACACTTTAGCCTTTCCTCCTTTTGTTTGGGTTGATTTAACCACCAGAAACCTTCCCGAGATAATTTCTATTAGCCAAAGTTGTCCCATGACTAGTATTGCTGTCATGAGTGTTAATGGCCCTACGCCAGGCATCTATACTTTTAAACTTATTGCTACTAGTAAATATGGCAAAGATTCCATTGACGTAAAGGTTACCTTAGTTGGGGGTAGTGGAATTGTTAAAAACAAAAAATCTGCAGAAAAAACTCTTTCCTTTATTCCTACTCAGGCCAAGAATTTTGAAATCGAAAAATGCCAATGTTTGATTAATGGAACGCTGCCAAAAAATACAATAAAAATAAACCGTTAGGCTTTTCATGGCGTAACATTATTGCATGTTACGCTTTTCGCATTTTTCTATGCATCCATTGGGTATTAAACTTGGTTCCTTGCCCTATGATGGAAAATCGTTTGAACCGTTATTTCTCGTACTCGGCAATAGCTGTTTTTGTTTTCAATTTTGTAAACATAGCCAACCCGCAAATCATGAGGAGCGAGGCAATTCCAAAAACCGCACCGTGGCTGTAGGTATAAATAGCGCCAGCTCCGAGCGGAACAATCACATGGTATAAAGCTTGCAGGCTTTGATTTGTTCCTTGTAACAGCCCTTGCTTACGTTCATCAACCGACAAAGAGAGTCGTGCATTATACGAAGGATCAAATAAACCTTCACCCAGTACAATGCATGCAACAGCTGCAATGATAAGAAATGTGGAGGGAATAAATGCACTTAAGAATATAAGCCCAAGGCCAAATACGAGTCCACACAAGCCAATGATACCGACGGTTCGCTCATTCCAAATCTTCAAAAGTTGTGGTAATATAATTACCCTAGAAAGTATGTCACAGATTCCAACAAGTACAAAGACTCCACCTATAAATGATGGTCCCCACATGAATACATCTTTCAGAAAAATACTTGCATTGAATTGCCATATATTGAGTCCAACATAAAAAAATGCACCCATAAAGAATAATGCTCGAGCCTCTTTCCAAGAAAAAACTTCTTTGAAATGAAAAAATGTGTTAACACTTTTAAGGGTAAGATGTGTGGTACGTTTTTCTACCGCCAGGGACTCTGGTAAAAGTAGTGAGATGCAGAGCATTGATACCAGAGTTATCCCCGCTGTGATAAAGAAGGGTAAAGTAATAGAAATCGACCCAAGTACTCCTCCAATTGCGGGGCCAATCATAAATCCAAGGCCAATTGCTCCACCAAGATACCCAAACCATTTACCTCTTTCATGAGGTTCGGTACTGTCAGTGATATACGCAAACAGTGCGCTTTGATTTCCTGCTGTAAGTCCATCAATTACTCTTCCGAGGAAGAGTACCCAAAGTGATCCACCGATGCCGAGTAGTACATATCCTATAGCTGATCCAAGTAGGCTGATAAGCAAAATTGATTTCCGTCCATGTCGGTCACTGAGTGCTCCGAAGACTGGTGCAGCAAAGAATGTACATACCGCAAAGACAGACACGAGGGTGCTCATGACAATTGCGATATTTGTAGCAGCTACATATTTTTCTAAGAGAAATGGGAAGAGTGGAAGGACGATAGTCATTCCGATAGCATTCAGTACAGTTATACTTATAATAATCCAGAGATTTCTTTTTTTATTTGTGTTTTGCATATAAGACGGATTTTTGTTGCCTAGGGCTATCAATTAATGTTGTAAGAGGGAGTTTTTAGAGTCTTACGTAAAAAATGGGGTGAATGATGGGGCTTGAACCCACGACCAGCGGTACCACAAACCGCTGCTCTACCAACTGAGCTACATCCACCTCGTTGCGGTGCTAATTTAAAAAGCCCATCTGTTTATGACAAGGTATTAGTTAAGCAATTAAAAGATTTATACAACTTATTCAGAGTATTCACAGATAGTAATCGCCTCTTATTTAGGCGAATGGCTTATAAATGCGGCGTATGAATAGGTGGCGGAAGCAGCTTCATGGTAAATTGATTATCCCCAAACTTTCTTTGTTCAAAGTGCATAAACACTGAGAAACCAATGAAAAAAAGTAAGAAGCCTATCATGAATACGGACGCAATAAAAACTAGCATGCTTCATTATAGGGGGCGGTTAGGGCATAATTCCACTGCTTTTTGCAAAAAGTCATTCCTTAATTGTTTTAACGTACCCTTTAGTTCATTTTTTTTAGAAATTCCCGAATAATTATCCATTTTTTTCGGGTTTTTTAAGGCTGCTGGACATACCTTAGCTAAAAACGTAAAATGATTAGGGAATTTTCACTTCATCAATTCCCTAGACTCCTTAAGTATCACCGGTTTTTTCTCGGTGATTTCCAGATTTTTTCCTTGAATTGAGGGTAGCATGCAGACATTTATTCGGCCAAAAAATAGGCTTTATGCAAATTGGATAGCAATTTTATCCGGCATGGTAGCAGTTAGTATGTTAGCGGGCTGTAATTTTTTTGCGCCTTTTGCTTCTTCAAAAACCGAAGATTTGAATTATCAAAGTTTAATTGCCAAAGGGGATGCTGCCGTTAACAAGGGGCAATATCCCAAAGCCATATCCTATTATCGCAAAGCCATATCCATTAATGTAGAGGGCACCGAAGCCTATTTAAAAGATGGCAAAGCGGTTATGAGTCAATATGGTATTGATTATAATTATTTAAACCGCGAGTTTAATAAGAAAAAAGGAGCCAATGATTCTGGAGGTCAAAAAGGTATTCCCTTCTTAGATTCCACGCGTAAAACCGTCGATCAAATCGATAGTGTTTATTATCCGATTGCAACTGCCGTGCGCGATTTAGAATATATTATTCGCCACAGCACTGATACTATATGGTTTGCTGGCCATGAAGCCTTTTTGCCTCCAAAAAAAGATACTGCTACCGATGGCGCAGTCACACAAGGCGTTGCACGGCTTGACTTAGGCTTATTACAAGCGATTAAAGGCATGTTAGCGCCCCTAGATTTGGATCATAACGATCATATTGACTCTGCTTGCGGCATGAATATTTGTCCGAATATTTCCGATGCAGCCTGTTATACTAAAAAGTCCTATACCGATATGTGCACAGAAGGCTTATCAAGCGAAGTAAAACGTTTTAGAAATTTCAAAAAATTAACCGAAGGTATCGACATTAATAATATCAGTAGCGATGGCGTCAATGCACGAAATGTCAGCTCCAATCCCAATGATATTAATGCCTTCTTAGCCGCCATGCATGGCCCAATTGCTGGCTCAAACCATAATTTGGATTCCGTAGATAATGCGTTAACCGCTCATAAGGAAACAAAAATTGCCGGACAGCTCAATGGAGTCGTAAGTAGCGTAAGAGATTTAGATAAGTTCTTGGGCTATATGAAATACAATGATGGCATTGATAATGATTTTGATAATCAAATTCCACCAGGAACAGTAAGCCCCATGCGCTGGCATGATTTTGATAAGGATGGTTTTATTCGTTATGACTATTTTGAGTCCATCCAACCCTTTCCTGCCTATGCGGGAAATTTAGGGCATCCTTTACATCGTTATCTCCATCGCAATGATGTTAAAGGCTTTTATGTTACCATAGCCGAGTTAAAAAACCGCTATGCTGAATTGAAGGAGGATACCTCGAAAAATTCACGCATTGCGCTTATGATAAAACATTGTCAAGAGGTAGCGGATAAGTTACCTGATGGTTCGGGTATAGACGGCACCTTGCGAAATACCTTGCACAATGCCATTTGTTCCACCTATACGACTATTCCTTTGCCTGATATTAACCCTCCCACTCGTAGTGATTGGATAAGCGGCGCTTATGGAATAGATGAAGAAGCCATTGATGAAATAGATAATGATATGGATGGCATTAAAGATGAAGATGGCCGCAATTTACGCGGTTATGACGACGATAATGATGGCGCTTTAAGTGTAGATATGCTTTCTATCGGAGTCACCCCAATGGCTTGGACCGATATGCCGGGACATAAAAACTCCTGTATCGACATCGATACCAGCATTCCTTTAGATTCTAATGACCCACGCAAATTTTGTATGGGAACTTTGGAGCATCGTTTGTACTTGGCCCATGATCCTACAAAAATGGATTCCTTACCTATCTACTACGCAGCCTTAATTGATGGTGCCTCGAATGCCACTTGTATGGATGACATGAACAAACTTAATCCTGCCTATTTACAAGCGAAGGGTTATTCTGAAATAGATAAAGTTATCGCCTGTAGCGTAAAGCATATTTGGGCACTCCCTCGCCCCATTCGTTCTGAATGGACTTCGGGAGTGTATGGAGTAGATGAAGAAATTTTGGATGGTATTGATAATGACGGCGATGGCTGGATTGATGAGGACTTGAAATGAAATTAGCACTCGTTTTTGCATTGGCCATTGTATCACTTAGCTTTGGCGAGAATGGCCCCACCTACCGGGGAGATTATTCCGAATCGATGGGTAATACGGGTGTAGCGTCCACGGAAGGTTACAGCTCTTTATTTATCAATCCGGCACGTTTAGCCGGTGATCAACCCAAATTTAAATTTGACCTATCCGCTAATTTAGGTTTAAATTCGGTACTGCTTGACTATGCCACTTGGGCAGCGGACAATGCAAAATTCATCAGTCAAATTGATTCCTTAATTGCGCATCTCGATCATACCGTGGATAATAAATGGGCCCCTTTTCAACAGGCTTTTGTATTAAGTGGCCAAGTACAAAATTATTCTTTTGCAATCGTCGAAGATTTGCACTATGAACTCACCATTGGAAAGGCCGTAGTCACCGCTGTTCCTGGCGTAGGCGTACGTTTTGATAGAATTGTTACTGTGGGCAAGGGATTAGATGGTCCGAATGGTTATAATTTTGGATTAGCCTTAAAATATGTTTATCGCCGTGATTATCCTCGTCGTCTTTTAGGAACAACCGATGAAGATTTTTACAAAATTAAAACCACCTTAGAAAAACCCAACAAAACTTTTAGCGACCTGTTAGATAAAGTGCAAGTGGCCGATAAAGTTTCACATATAGAACAAGGTGTGGGGGCGAATTTGGGTGTCACCAAAAAAATCAATGAGCAATGGAATGCCGGTGTGAGTTTTATTGATTTCCCCACCATTATGGATTCCGAGCTTATGAAACCGTCTATTGATATAGGTTTTACTTATCAAAATTATTTTGATTTGTTACCTGGCTTAAAACAAAAAGGTTTAGTCAATATTGACTATGATCACTTTTTAATCCCTGGCATTCCTTGGTTTAAGCATCTTAAACTCGGTGGTGCAGTGGAAAGTTATATCGGCAAAAGAGCCATAGCTAATTTTAGTCTGGGTTTAAACGATGGCTATCCAACTTGCGGAGTGCGATTTGGTTATTTTGCTTATATCAGCTATACGTATACAGCTGAAGAAATGGGTTCACAGCCGGGCGAAGATATTCGCAGCTTTCATAAAATCAAAATCGAAATGGATATTTAAAATTATTCACTTAGCTCAATACACCGATTGTGTTGAGCTAACCTTCGGCTGCTAAAGCTTCATCTAATAATCGAATCGCTTCCAAAATTATGGCTAAGGTATCACCCGCTAAATTCATGGTCGGAGGGTTTTCTTGGCTATGGAAACGAAATGAGCCTTTAGTCCAGCGTACCACCTCGGTTACCGCCTCATCTCCACTTAAATTCCCCGTAGCCGCATAAACCATTTTACCTTCTTTAAAACCGAATTCGCTGCGCTCATTGGCATTAGATATCCGTAACATACCCGACATACCGCTGCTAGAAAGAGTTTGTACCAAATCCACAAAATTAAATATTTGCAAATCGCCCGAAATACCCGGTAACATCATTTGTACCATTTTATCATTGCTGACACGAATGCGCTCCGCAAGCTTGCGATATAGTACGAGGCCCAAAGCAGGAAAAGCTGCCAGTAATCGAAAAAATTCTTTTTTGGGTAACTTGCAAACCTCAGAAATTTCTATGGCATCCACACTATTACTGGTTACCGTACCCGAAAGCAAGGACATTTCTCCAAAACATTCCCCCGGATTCAAACTATAAATACCAAATAACCGTCCGTCTTGTCCGCGATTACATACGCGGGCTTTACCCGATTTCAGGATATAAAAAAACTCGGTTTGAATCCCATTTTGTAATATCACAGCATTCGCGGAATATGTTTCGATAGGTGATTTTGTTAATAAAGCCTTCACTAAGGACTCGGGCAATTGATCAAAAAAGGGAAGATGCGCATTTTCGCTTTGTGCTAAAAGACTTTCAAAACCAGTAACGGTGCTAGGTTCTGCTTCGGGATGAACATAGCTCCAACGGCAAGCGCAATGCTTATATCCCGACTCAAATGTTCCAGCCTCGGAATTACCCTCACCTAAAGCTATTGGCAAAAAGGTTACTAAAGGCATAGTACATAAAGCATGACCTTGCACGCCCGGCATATGCACATGTAAGGCATCACCCACACGGAAATAAGGGCATTCATGCAATTCCTCAGCCTTTAAAATCCAGGGGTTTTCTTCTTCCATCATTTAAAAGATAAACGCTTTATTCGCAAAAAAATTATCTCCACTACTGATATCTGAATTTCATGAATCCTCATTATACAATAAATAAAAAGCCAAATAAACCAAATCTTGCTTTTTTATACAAGCCCAAAGTCCTTGATACTATTGGGATCGTTAGCTTTAATCTCTCCGCTTTGAGCTACCTAGAATTTTAGCGCAGTATTTTAGGAAAAAAACATTATCCTCATCTATTCCATTAAAAGATGGATCATTCAACTTGTTTGCAACTTGCTTCAATGAGTTATAAAAACGGTTATAAAGTATCCGCATTCCCTGTCTAATAATAAAGATTTCGCAACCAACTATTCGAAAATAGGCAAATACCAATCCAGAGTTAGCTGCTTTGAATATTTATTGGCACTGCGCCAGTCCTTGAAATATATCACAATTTGAGTCTGCTCATTAAAATGATAAGAATTTTAGATTAGCCCAGAAATCATGCGACCCAGCGATTCCGCTCTTTTTTTATTAGGACAAACGCTTCCCTGTTGAAACCAAACAGGATAACCAGTTAATGTTACTGCTGGCCCACCTAAGTCCGATGGGGGGATCTTACCGAATTTTGCAATTGGGAAGGAAAGCTGCTAAATTAGTACAGTTTTGTGGCTAGGGTTAATTAGGTTCGAAGTATGATGTTATTTCGAACGGGGAGCTATTACAAGGTCACATCTATTAAATTAATAGTAAATCAGAATGAGTAAGTAATACCATGCTAGAAATTTGTCGCTTTTACGGAATCATTATTCAGTTTTTCTACAATGATCATACTCCGGCTCATTTTCATGCTACATATGGAGAGTTTGAGGCATTAATAAGTATTGCCGACTTAACCGTTCTTGAAGGAAAATTATCCAAAAGGGCACTAGAGCTTACAATAGACTGGGCAGAGCTACATAAGGATGAATTAATGAAAGAGTGGGAGCTTTGTCGCCTACAACAGCCTTTATTTAAAATTCAACCCCTCGATTAATAGGACTAGTTATGCAACGAGTTATAGCGGTTCAATATTTGCGCAACTATACGGTGGAACTCACCTTTAAAAATGGTGACATACGTGTAGCCGATTTAAAAGACTATGTAGGAGGTAATGGCGTTTTTAAACCATTGACACAATTGGGATATTTTAGTCAGGTGAAAATAAATGACGTTGGGAATTCGATTGAATGGCCCAACGGTGCTGATTTTTGCCCAGATGTACTCTGGGATATTAGTAAACCTATTCTTCGTTAGTCACACGTAATGAATTAAATGCCAAGATAAAGGCAGGACGGCTTACCAAATGTATTTTTGAAAACCTGTGCGTAGTAACATATAATATGCCGATATCATCGAAAAAAATTGTTTACTTAGATGTTACCCTCAATTAAACTTGATATGTTATGACGGGAGGGGTTCTCCAATATACAGTCTTATGATTCGGCAAGCTCACCACAAGTCGTGGAAGCAGCCAAATTAGTACCGTTTTGCGGACCAGTTTAATTCGGCTCGAAGTATGATAGGAAATTGGCCGGGGACAAGTACATTCATGATTAACCTACATAACTCTATTTATAATAATTTCGTAGGTTAATTATTGGCCTTTTTCAAGAGATTTATGTAATCCCCCCATAAAAACAGCTATTGCTCTTCATGATGATAACGCGTCCCTTTTAATGTCCCAGTTTTAAATATCATGCCTTCATTGCATAAATAAGCAAGATCTTTTTTCAATGTGTTCCTGGAATATTGCTTAAATGCTTCTTCTACTTCGCTAATTTTTACTTTTCTTTTCTTTTTAATGAAGAATAAAATTTCACGTTGTCTTTCATTCAGATCTTTTTTGAGTTTGCTGTATTTTTCGTACTTGGATTCCAGTCGGCCAATGAGTGTTGCCAAACAATCGATGAAAAACAATACCCATTTGTCTATGATTTCGGTTTTTTTATAACGGTTCTTTTGTCCGTCCATCAATACCCTGTAATAATTGTCTTTTCTTTCTTCGATAATATGTTCAAAAGAAATATACTGTACAAATGCATACCCTTGTTGCATCAATAATAGCGTAGTTAATAACCTTGATAATCTTCCATTCCCATCCTGATAGGGATGTATGGATAAAAATTCATACACAAAAGCAGCTGTAATTAAAACGGGATGTAGGTCTTCTTTATTAAGACGCTCATGGGTCCACAGCAGTAACTCTTCCATTTCCTTTGCTGTCATAGCCGGTTCAGTAGTTTTAAAAATGGTTCTTTGCGTCCCATCTGGATAATTGGCTACAACTTGATTGGATAAAGTCTTGTATTTTCCTTTGCGGCTCTGGTCTTTGTTACTGTGTTTTAATAAAACACCATGCAGCTGATGAATATATCTTTCTGATAAATCAATTTCTTGGTAATTATCCAAAATGATTTGCAAAGTTTTATAATAACCGATCACTTCCTGTTGTTCTCTGGTGATAAGCTTGGTTATTTTTACCGACTTCAATAATTTTTCTATTTCCGCGTCGCTCAATGTTACCCCCTCTATACGGGTAGATGAACCGATACTTTCAATAGTGGCTATTTTTTTTAATTCTTTTAAATGCTTACTATTCTTTAACTCAATCGTTTCCCAATTACCTTTAAAGCGGTCTATAATGCTTAAAGACTTCATGATTTGTTGGTAAACTTCGGCTGTAAATTCTAGTTTTTGCTTCATCTTTTATTGCTTTTTAAGGATATATCCAAAATATATCCAAACGTATCCAAAAAAGGTAGTGACTTTTTGGTTTTTCTAAGGGTGTAATCCCCCCATTTGGGGCTGTTGATTCAAGTAGAATCTCCACTGTTTGGCGGGCCAGTTTAATTCGGCCGGATGCATGGTTAGAATTTGGTCGGGGATTACACTCTATTTTCCCAACAATCCTGATTTCCAAGAGTATGTGACATTGTCATATAGAGGAATTTGTAGTATTATTCAAATATGGCGCAGGAAATTTTCTCCCCTTCTGATGGAATACTTTTTTTAGAACTTGCCGGTTTCATAACTCAATCTGAAAAGCATTTGAAACCTGATTCAATGATTGCCTTACAAAATACACTTACCCTAAATCCCCTAGCCGGTTCAGTTATTGAAGGGACAGAAGGCGCTCGAAAAATTAGAATCGGTTTACCCGGAAGAGGCAAAAGCGGTGGAGCAAGAGTCATTTATTATTTTCTTTCGCTATATACAAAAAATACCAAGGCTAATTTGATCGAAGAAGACAAAAAAGAATTAAGAAATGAAATCAGAAAAATTAAACAGGAGGACTATCCATGAAAACTAAATCGAAATTTCCAACTGTTGCAGAACAAGCTAGGCAAGGCATTAAAGATTTGGATGCATGGGCTAAGGGTACGCTTAAGTTTCGAGCAACCTTTGTGGGTAAAGATGGAAGCCGCTCTACTTCGTTAGTCACACGTAATGAATTAAATGCCAAGATAAAAGCTTCAGTTGAAATGAAAGCAATTCGTGCTGATTTAAAAATGAGTCAACCTGAGTTTGCAAGTCTCTTAAAAGTAGCACCAGCTACGGTTAAGAGTTGGGAAATAGCTAGAAGGCAGGTTCCTGCTACTGCATTAGCATTAGCGCAGCTTGCACATGATATGCCTTCGGTTCGCCGCAGGCTATTTGCATCTCAACTCTGAACATAACAAAACCTAAGCCGTCATACTTCGCAGGATATGACCTAAGAGGCAGGACGGCTTACCTAATGTATTTTTGAAAACCTGTGCGTAGTAACATATAATATGCCAATTGCATCGAAAATGAGTGTTTACTTATATGTTACCCTAAATTAAACTTATTATGTTATGACGGGAGGGGGTTCTCCAATATACAGTCTTATGATTCGTCAAGCTCACCACAAGTCGTGGGAAGCAGCCAAATTAGTACCGTTTGACGGACCAGTTTAATTCGGCTCGAAGTATGATAGGAAATTGGCCGGGGACAAATTGATGGGAATTACTTTCATTCACATTTTTGAGTTTTGAAACTCCAGTTCCGATGCTCTTGAAGGCATTTTTCAAATTCAGGATTCGATTTGCTCTGAATCTCATTGCAATTTTTGGTCTCTGAATTCCATTCTTTTTGCGCTTCAATACATTTTTTGATTTTCATTTTTTCTGGATCAAACTCAATCTTGCCAGCAATTACAAATGCTCCAAAAGTTACCATAATAACACCCAGTATTACATATAACCGTCGGTATGTTTTAACATCATATTCAAGACCAAAAATATTATAAGAAAACCAACCGTAAATCTATTCATCTTATTTTTCTTTCTATTTACAATAGGGAGGCCAACTTGGTGGTGTCTTTGGAGGGGGGGTGAACTTCCCCCAGTTTAATAGACAGAAAGTAGTCTATTTTAACAAGAGGAGGAAGTATGTCCAAGAAACGTTATACAGCCGAGTTCAAAGCGCGTAACGCACCCCAAAATTTTAATCGATCAAAAACTTATCTCCGCAATTAGCAAAATTAGGATCACGTTTTCGATTTTTAAGAATGAGCTGTTTAATGATTTCCTGTTTTCTTTGTATAGAACTACTTTCCCATAAATCTAATTCTGCCATCTTAATTTCTTTTATTAAAGACTCTCTTATATCGCTCACCAAATTTGCGTTCTGAAGGGAGCTATAGCGGCTTACTAGCCTACTACAAAAGCTTTATACAAAGCGTGAATAGCCTTTTCATAATCCGACCCATTAACGCCTACAATAATATTCAATTCGGAAGATCCTTGATCGATAATACGAATATTTACTTTAGCGTCACGCAACGCACAAAATACCTTAGCAGCCATACCCACTTGATGACTCATACCTTCGCCCACCGTAGCAATCAAAGCTAAATCCGTTTCCACATCAAGCTTGTCTACTTGCATGATACGTTGAATATCTTCGCGAACTCTTTCCGCTTTATCCGCTATTTCTTCATTACTCACTACTACGCTTAAAGTATCGATGCCTGAAGGGCAATGTTCGATATTGATCCCATGATTTTCAAAAATGCCCAGCACGCGACGCGCGAAGCCCAGCTCTTTATTCATCATGGCTTTTTCCATACTGAAAATGGAAAAATTCTTTTTACCGGCTATGCCTGCAATATCATATTTCGTTACCTCAGGAATTTTCGCCACAATCAAGGTACCGATATCTTCAGGTTTATTAGTGTTTTTAATATTGATAGGAATATTTACATCGCGCACAGGCGCAATCGCCTCATCATGAAAAACACTTGCGCCCATATACGAAAGCTCGCGAATTTCCTTATAGCTCACCATATCAATAGGCTCAGGGTTTTTTACCACCCGTGGATCCGCCATTAATAAACCCGAAACATCAGTCCAGTTTTCATAGAGCGAAGCCATTACTGCGCGCGCGGCAATGGCGCCAGAAATATCGGAACCTCCCCGCGAAAAGGTTTTGATTTGGCCATGAATATCCACGCCATAAAAACCAGGTAACACATAAATTTTATTCACATCGTGCATGCGTTGCCCTAATACCTCATAGGTTTTCACATCGAGACGACCCGCTTTATCAAAAAATACCGTTTCCTTAGGATCGACAAATTCAGCTCCGAGAAAATTGGCCATGAGAATTCCACATAAATATTCACCGCGAGAGGCTACGAAATCTTTTGTAGATCCATTTTGAATGGCAAGACTTACCGCATCGAGTTCCGATTCAATACTTACGGTTAAACCTAAATTTTTTTCAATTTCCAAATAGCGTTGTTTTATTAAAGCGAAAGGTGTGGAAAAATCCAAACTTTTTTGCGCCATGTCCTGACACAAATAAAAAAGATCGGTGAGTTTTGTTTCGGTAGCATTTCTTTTTCCTGGAGCGGAAGGAACAATAACTTTCCTTTGCGGATTTGCATTTACGATTTGTTTGATTTTAAGAAACTGAAGATGATCCGCGACGCTAGAGCCACCAAATTTGCAAACTATCCGAGACATGATTTACCCTTGTATCAAAAAAAATAAAATTTCCCAATAAAACCTAATATGAGATTTGGACTGTTAAGCCCAAAATAAGACTCTAGGACCAACCCAAATAAAGCTGGGGAAGTTAAAGGAAAAGAAAGTTAACAAAAAAGTTAAAGTGATTGCAGTTGCCTGCCGATACCTAGAATAGGAGTAATCACATTCGTGAGTTCACGAATAGGACGGCTAATTATGGATTCTGTTAATTTTTCACCTCTTGGATCGCTGCCCGCAATGCCTTTAGGGGTTAATAGAAAAATTTCATCCTATAAAAAATTAAGCGGTAAATTCTCAAAAACTCAAAAGCTATCTCCCAATGTCACTAATCAAGGAAACTCCTCTGAATCGGTTAGCGCCAATGAAAAGCAAAAACGCTTAGAAACGGTGCGTAGTCGCCTAAGTGCGGGTTTTTATAATTCCCACGCCGTGGGCGATGCCCTAAGCGATCAGTTCAGCAAGGCCTTCGATAAATTGGCATAAAACACCAATCGATTAGGGAAATCCGCCATAATACTCTTGAAAATTTTTTAAGAAAAAATCGCTTTCGCTATGTGGTAATTTATTAATGCCTGCCGCTAAGGCACGGCCTCCTCCACTGCGAAATTGCGAAGCTAAATCCGCTGCCGAAGCACTTTTACCCTGTTTTGGGGAGCGAATAGAGACGACATAATCCCCACTACTATTTTCCATTAACATGGCTTGTGCCATGGTAGGAAACTTTTCCACCTGCTCATTGGCAAAAGTAGGCGCATAACGACGCGCCCAAGCAGTATTGGGAAAAACATAGGCTATCGCTTGCGCAGAGGAAAATACGGGTTTTGCGGCAGCACATTTTTTTTGATCAGCCAGCATTTGCTGTTCAATTGCTAATAGCGAGGCATTATGTTGGATAAAATCCCAAGGAGAGGTGTAACCTGCAAGTTGCTCCGCTAAATCGCTAGGCTTAATGCATAAATCCTCTAGACTTTCCCCATAGGCATTATAATTCATCAATTTGCCCATGCGCTTTAAGGCCTGGATTTCCTTTTCATCTAAACCTTGCGCACTTGACATCGCTTCAGCAACCGTCGATAAATTATCCCCAAAAGCTGCGGCTGCTGCCCACAAAGAAAAAGCCTGCTTACAAAAAGCATTGACTTGCAAAGCGGTACAGGTATCGCGTGCATCGGAAATATGCTTTTCCAAATTCGCATGCGAACACAAATCTTGTCCTTCATGATGATCAAACCAAGTTACTTTAGCATTACCCTGCAATAGCCTTTTTTGTAATGGTGCAAGATTTTGTTTCAAACTAATATCAAAAACGAAAAGGGGATCGGTGGTGAGAGGGGTCTTTTCAAGCAGCGCAATGTCGCGTTTAACACCTGTAATTTTAAGCCCAGGAAAAATCCCTGACAACTGCAAAATATGCTGCGAAATTATTCCATCGGCATCGCCATTGAATACAAAAATATTTATGGTTTACTCCTAGCCCTCTTATGTATTAATTTTAAAAAGCTAAAATAATTTATAGGGATAGCTTCTTTTCAGCAAGGAATACATTTGGAAAAATTGCAAATCCAGACAAAAGCAAATTTCAAAGCCTTGCGTAAAGAAATTTGGTATTTGGCCCAAAGCGAACACTCAGCAGAAAATTATCTTCTCGCCGTTTTAAAAAGTTGTGCGGTTTATTTTACCCAGCCAATAGAAATTAAAATCCTCGTTGCCGATCCCATTCATTGCTGGCTTTATCAAATCTCACCAAGCCAAGGAAAACAACTATACCAGCCCCTTTATGAAGGGTTTTACAAGCATTTAAAGGGTTTACAATCCAAAGAGCATCTCCCTTCTCGGGATTTTCGCACCCATTCAGAATTAGGTGATTGTTTTTCTCCGAACCCTATTCCTTTTACCCTAGGCTTGCCTTTCCCATTGCTCAATGGACATAAATTGTGGCTACTCTTAGCCTTAACCAAAGCGCCTAGTTTAGCCGATTTAAAATCATGGAATGACTTAGGCAGTCGTATCAGCTTGCATTTTTCCCATCTTGTGCATGCCGCATTATTGCGGCAACACTCCGTACTCCAAGCGCAGGAACAAGCGGTGGCTACTTTGGCGCATGAAATTAAAGGGCCCTTAGGAAATTTATTGCTGAGTCTTAAAAAAGTGGATTTAAATCCCCAACAAATGCAAGCGCAAATGAACCATTGTTCCACGCAAGCCATGCGTATCAGTGAACAAATGCAGGCCTATTTAGATTTTCTGCGTATAGGGTCCTTTGCCCTAGAATCCATGGATTTATCCGCTTTATTGCAAGAGGTTCAGTTATTTTTTACGGAACATTTTTGGCGAGAATCTATTACTTTCATGAGTGAAGATCTTGAGCAAAAGCAAAGTTGGGTTTGGGGAAATCAAGCGATGCTTTTTCAGGTATTACATAATCTCGTTGAGAATGCTTGTAAGGCTATAGGAAAAAAGGGTTGCATCATTGTGCGCTTATTTTCTACTCCCCTTGAAGTCAAATTGGAAATTCAGGATAGCGGGCCAGGAGTAATGGCTGGAATGGAAGAGAAAATTTTTCAACCTTTTGTAACGCAATTTGTAATGCCTTCAACCCTTCCCCATGCTAAGGGGACCGGGGATTTAAGAAAGTCGACCAGCTATGGACTCGGTCTTTCGGTTTGTAGTAAAATAGTGCAACATTGTGGTGGCCGAATTTATTATTCCCCGGCAGCTCATGGAAAGGGATTTTTTGTTCTCTCCTTATTACCTAGTTTGCCAAAGCAACAATGACCTTTCCCCAAGCAACATTATTACTCGTAGAAGACGATGCCATCTTAAGACAGGAACTTATAGCCGTTTTTCGCGAGGCCGAATTGTCCTTTAAAGTTGCGACTCATATTGGCGAAGCGCAAAAATTATTTGCCGAACAAAATTTTGCTCTAACACTTTGTGACTTTCAATTACCCGATGGCACCGGATTAGATTTATTGTATTGGTTACGCGCTAAAAAACTAATTACCGAAGTTTATTTAATGTCAGCTTATGCCAATGTAAACCGAGCCGTAGAGGCCGTAAAAGCAGGTGCAGTAGATTTTTTTGAAAAGCCTTTAGCTTTAAAAAGCTTAGTGGTCACCTTAAAAAAGGCTTTAACGGAGAAAAAAATTTCGGCTCTCGCGAACTATACTCTATCCGCCGAAAAAGCAGGATTAATTTTTGCGCCCGACTCTCCTTTAATCGAAGCACTACGCTTAGCCACTTTAATGGCCAATAAAAATAGTGCCGTGCATTTAACTGGCGAAAGTGGATCCGGTAAGGAATTATTCGCACGCTTTCTCCATGCTCAAAGTGATCGTAAAAACCAGCCCTTCATTGCGGTTAATTGTGGCGCTATCCCTTCGGCACTAATTGAAAGTGAATTATTTGGTGTACGCAAAGGCGCTTTTACTGGCGCCCAAGAAAACCGTATGGGTAAATTCCAAATGGCCCAAGGGGGAACACTTTTTCTGGATGAAATTGGTGAGTTACCTCTTAATATGCAAACAAAACTGTTACGCGTATTACAAGAAAAAAAAGTTTGTCCGGTAGGTGGGGACGAAGAAGTGTCGCTCGACTTTCATTTACTTTCTGCCACACATAAAAATTTATTGCAAGAAGTAGAGTTGGGACATTTTCGCGAAGATTTATTTTATCGCGTACAAGTTTTAACTATCGATTTGCCTCCCTTGCGTGATAGACCACAAGATATTCCTTTAATCTTGGAAAAAAAATTAAAAGAAACGCTCTCCGCAACAGAAGTGCAAGCGGCTTTACAAACAGCAACTTGCTTACAAGATTATGCCTTTCCAGGTAATATTCGTGAACTCCTGAATATCACCGAACGTTATTTGGTGTTGAAAGAAATGGGCAAAGATTGGTCCGATGCGATTCCTCATCTTGCCAAAACCAATAAGAGCTTGCCGAAGTCTTCCGCATCCTCTTCATCAACTTCATCATCCTCATCTTCAATCCGCAATAGTTTTATTCCCGACAATGTCCTTTTGGCAGCCCTAGAAAATTGTGGTTTCCATCGCAGCAAAGCCGCTGCAAAACTAGGAATTAGTCGGCGTGCCTTACAATACCGTTTGGCTAAATTGGGAGTTTCTAAAAATGTCTCAGAGTAACTTCCATGTTTTGCCAAATCCCAAGCCTCATATTGCATGGGCTATACTCTTCTCTTGGTTATGGATTGCGGCCTTGCTCTTTATCCCTTCGCTTACCCAGTGGATAGAGCCAGAATTTTTGCAACTTTTTCATCGCCTTAAAGGGGAACAAATGGCCTCCGATCGCGTTGCTGTTTTGGCTATCGATGAGGAAACCTTACAAACACTTGGTCCTTGGCCTTGGTCAAAGGAAAAGTTTGAAGAACTGATTCACACGGTTTTAGCCACTCGTCCCGCCGCATTAGCAATCGATTTACTCTCCCCACCCATAACTTCTTTGCCCGCTTTTGATAGTACTTGGTTAATGCATGGATTAGTCATAGGTCATGAATTGTTACCCCCTGGCCAAATCTTAGAGGAAATTCCCTTGGGAATACCTGTTACCTCGGGAGCTAATCGCTCTCTAGCTATTGCGGCACTATGCCGTGGACTAGGAATCAATACCGAAAAATTGGACTATGTCGAAGGTGTAGGATTAATTTTAGGCAAAGGATATTACGCTCCCGTAAATACCAAAGGCCATATGCTCTTGACTTTTTATGGTCCGAGTTCACATATCAGAACTTATTCCGCGTTAGAAGTTTTAAATAATCCGCAAATTCGCGAAGAGCTTGCCGGTAAATTTTTATTCATGGGCTATACGGATAAATCACATGCCTTAATCCAAACTCCTTTTGACAAACATTTTTCCACTCCTGAAATTTGGGCCACCGCCGCTTCCAATATTTTACAACCTAATCTTTTACAAACACCTAGCTGGGCCATAATCGCAGCCATATTTATTAGCCTGATAAGTGCCTTATTAATTTCCTTGGTCTTTTTTGCTAAACTGCCCCCCTTGGGAACACTAGGTGTCAGCTTTTTCCTTATCTTTTTTTATCCGGTTTTATCGAGTCTTTTATTTTTTAAAAATTCATGGTGGATGCCACCCGAATTACCTTTGTTTGCAAGTTTAGGTATAAGCATACTCTGGTTTATCTTGCAGCCTCGTTTTCCCAAAAAAATAATTCCATTGCCCGTATCGCCTCCTGCCCCCGTATCTACGCCGTTACCCCCTACAATAAAACCCGAAAGACCAAGATCCTTTCAGAATGTTAGTCTTATGCAAGCCCCTACTCCCGAAAACGGAAAGGCAGCTGAAGACTCAGAAATAGGTCGCGATGGTAAAGGGTCTTTAGTGCAATTGGGTAAATATAAAATTATTCGTAAAATGGCTTCTGGCGCTGGCGGAGATGTATTTGAAGGACTCGACACGCAAATGGGACGACGTGTGGCAATTAAAACCATTACTAAAAATGCCATGCTCCATTTCGATAGAGCCGCCGAACGCTTTGCCGTGGAGGCTAAAGCCGCAGGCTCATTGAATCATCCAGGCATCAATATCATTTATGATTTTGGCCATGTAAAAGATGTTTCGTATATGGTACTCGAATACCTCGATGGAGTCACCCTTTCACAATGGATGAAAACACATCCTATTCCCGAGCCGCGTAAAATAATGCCTTGGATAGAACAATTCGCTTCCGCCTTAGACTATGCGCATAGTCATCATATTGTGCATCGCGATATTAAGCCCGCCAATTTAATGTTGGTCAATAATGATAGTCATGTAAAGCTTTTGGATTTTGGCATTGCCAAAATGGAAGACGTAATGCTCACGCAAACCGGGATGACCGTAGGAACACCGTCCTATATGTCACCAGAACAATTAATGGGTTCGTCCGTGGGTCCGCGTTCCGATCAATATGCCTTAGCGGTTGTGATTTATCAAATGCTCTCGCATAAACTTCCCTATGCGGGAAGTAAAATTCCCGAGCTCTGTAATCATATTTTAAAACATGAAATTATTCCTTTGACCGAAGCGAATCCAAGTATTCCAACGACCTTATGGCAAGCTTTAGAAAAAGCCATGACCAAGGCTATTGAAGATCGCTATGAAAACTGTACCGCTTTATATCAGGCTTTAAAGGCAGCTTGTTGAAAATTTTTAGCAAAACAAGATTTGGCATTTTAATCACCCCTTTTCGGAATTAATTTTACTCTATGAAAAAATTATTATGCGTTTATAATTTATTGGGCTTATATAAGCTTTCTCTATTTAGTCTAATCGGCTTATCTGGTTTTTTTATTTCTGCCTCCTATGCCGAAAACACTCTCGTAGCGTCCTTACCCGCTAATAGCGAAAGTAAAAGCACGGCCACTCTCAAACCCGATCAAGCCGAATTAAATCTACGCAAAGCCAAAAATTCCTATCAAAATGGTTTGTTCAAAGATGCTGAAGATAAATTAACATTGCTCCTCAAACAGTTTAACAAATCGCCCGCAGCGGAAGAAGCCGCCATAATTTTAGCGGATGTTTATTTACGCCAAGGGAAAACCGATCCGGCAGCAAACACTTTAAATCGCTTTCGAAAAATTTATCCTGCTTCCATCTTTACGCCACGCGCCAATTATTATCAAGCCCTGCTATTTTTAAAAACAGGGAAAAATTCCGAGGCAGCAAAAAATTTATTGAATGCAGCGAATGCAGCGCTTCCCGCTACGCTCTCTGAAACAATTAGTAAAACCACTAGTCAATTAGCTCTAGGCAATGGATTAAACAGTGAAGATTTGCAAACCTTATTAGATAGTTGGCCACCCGACGCGACTCTCAAGCCGCTTTTTTTAGAATCGCTAGGAGATGCCTTTGTGCGCGAAGGAAAATTAACAGCAGCGCGCTCAGCTTATCAAGATTGGATCCAGCTTTACCCTAAGCATGATCATAAAGAAATGGTACAACGCAAAATTAGTAACCTAGCCGCTACGGTAAAAAAAAGCAAAAATATTTTAGTCATGGCTCCCTTTACCGGTGAATATACTGAGATAGGTAAATCCATTAAAGAAGGGGTGACTTTAGCCCTTGATGAAATCAATGCCCGTGGTGGCATGCGTTTAGAAGCGCATTGGTTAGATGATCAAGGTAATCCTTTATTGGCGGTACAAAAACTGCGTAAAAGTTTAAAAGAGGAAAGTATCGATGCCATCATTGGCCCCGCTATGAGCGATGTAAGTATTGCGGTAGCCGTGGAGCTGAGTGCGCGCAAAAGCAAAATCCCCATGATCACTCCCACCGCCACTACGCAAGGGATATCTAGTCTTGGGGAAGGTATTTTTCAACTTAATGTGACTACCGCAGGATTAGGACAAAGCATTGCCGCTTATGCTATGAGCTGTTTACATCTCAAAGATTTTGCCATCCTTGCACCCCAAAGTGAATATGGACAACAATTAGCCGAAGCTTTTCAAAAAGCAATTGAAAAAAAAGGAGGTAACTTAGTTGCTAACGAAACTTACAATCCTGAAGCCAGTGATTATGCTCAAGTTTTTGATAATATCCGCAAAAAAATTGCCAAATTAATTACCGATAGAGAAAAATTAACCAAAGGCGCCGCTGGTGAAATGGATGCAAAAACTTATAAATCCATGTTAGCCGATTCAGTACTCGCGCTGGATGCGCTTTTTATTCCTGCCAATAATGGCGATGAGGCGTTTAAACTCGCGTCCCAAACCTCCTACAATAAACTGCGCACGCAAATGCTTGGCTCTTCTGGCTGGAATGATAAAAGTATTTTGCATAAAAATGCAGTAGGCTTACAGGGATCGGTTTTCAGTTTAGATTTTCCCGAAAGCTCTAAAGCTGAAGCTTGGACTACTTTTCAAAAAAATTATTCTGCGAAATGGAAAAGAGTACCCGATAAAATTGCGGGTTTAGGTTACGATGCCACCCGCTTCTTATTGGAAGGCTTAAATGTTTCATCCGAAATAGAGGAACTCAATAATCATTTGCGCAATATCAAAACCTTTAATGGCGTACAAGGTAAATTTATTTTTAATGATCATAGTGGAACCAATCAAAATACGGCTTTTTATCGTCTGGAAAAAAAAGGTTTTCGTGAATTGGAAACTTGTCCGGAAATGGAATAGCCGACATGGTCTCTTTATGTTGGGATAAATTATGCGGACCGGATTGTAGCTATTGCCGCTATAAACAGGATAGGTATCGCACAGGCTCAAGTAAACCTTGTTATCAATGGTTTGCCGAAAAGCAAATTGAAAAAAAATGTATGGCTTGCGTCTTTTATATCGCTGAACGAAACACTAATCCAAACTTACCTGATGACCCCGCCTATCATCCAATAGTACCCTAAAGAATTATATTTATACTCTAGCCCTTTATTCAATTCGGAGGAAAAATTTATGAATCCCCAAACCCCCGCTTGGAACAAACTCCAAGATCATTTTAAAACGGCCTCCACTTGGCAAATGAAAGATTTATTTACTGCTGATAATAAACGGGCTGAAAAACTTACCTTGGAAGCTTGCGGGTTACGGGTTGATTTTAGCAAAAATAGAATTACCGAAGAATCCCTTTCTTTATTGCGCAACTTAGCTAAAGAGGCAGGTGTAGAAAAATACCGTGAGGCCATGTTCACCGGGGAAAAAATTAATTTCACTGAAAAGCGTGCAGTTTTACATACTGCCCTACGTAACTTATCCGCTACACCCATTATGGTCGAAGGTGAAGATGTAATGCCCAAGGTTACAGCGGTACTTGACAAAATTCAAGTCTTCACGGAAAAAGTTCGTTCCGGTGCTTGGAAAGGACATAGTGGTAAAGCTATTCGTTCCGTGGTCAATATTGGTATTGGCGGTTCCGATTTAGGTCCCGTAATGGTAACCGAAGCGTTAAAACCTTTTGCCGATAGGCCTGAAGGACGCATCGAAACCTATTTTGTGTCGAATGTCGACGCCACGCATTTAGCCGAGATCTTGAAAAAAGTGAATTTGCAAGAAACCCTTTTCATTGTGGCTTCCAAAACTTTTACCACGCAAGAAACCATGTCCAATGCGGAAAGTGCAAAAAATGCCTTAGTAAAATATTTTGCAGGAGATACTTCTTCGGTTGCCAAACACTTTGTGGCACTTTCCACCAATATTCCTGCCGTGAAAGCCTTTGGCATTGATCCCAATAATGCCTTTGCCTTTTGGGATTGGGTAGGTGGACGTTACTCTTGCTGGTCGGCTATTGGTTTATCCATTGCACTTGCCATTGGTTTTGACCATTTTCGCGAATTCTTGGCCGGAGGCGAAGCCATGGATAAACATTTTAGGGAAACACCCTTAGACGTTAATTTACCTGTTACCTTAGCTTTAATAGGACTGTGGTATAATGATTTTTTTGGATGCGAAACACATGGCATTATGCCTTATGACCAATACTTGCATCGCTTACCTGCCTATTTGCAACAAGCCGATATGGAAAGTAACGGTAAATTCGTTAATCGCAAAGGCGAGCGCGTAGGCCATCAAACCGGCCCTATACTTTGGGGAGAACCCGGCACTAATGGCCAACATTCTTTCTATCAGTTAATCCATCAAGGAACCAAACTTATTCCTTGCGATTTTATCGCACCTATGCAATCTCATAATCCCATTGGGGATCATCATCGCATTTTACTTTCCAATTTCTTTGCCCAAACCGAAGCCTTAATGGTGGGGAAAAATGCCAGCGAAGCAGAAGCCGAGTTGCGGCAAAGTGGTTTACAAGGCGAAGAGTTAACCGCATTGTTGCCGCATAAAATTTTTGAAGGCAATCGTCCCACTAATTCGATAGTATTTGAAAAACTCACCCCTAAAATTTTAGGATCTTTAATTGCCCTTTATGAACATAAAATTTTTGTGCAAGGCGTGATTTGGGAAATCAATTCTTTCGATCAAATGGGCGTGGAGCTTGGCAAGCAATTGGCAAAAAAGATTTTATCCGAATTGGAAAAAGGCGAAAAACAGCCCGACTTAAATTTACCGCATGATAGCTCTACGCAAAGTTTAATGCAGTACTATTTTAAACATCGCGCCTAAATCCATGGATCTTTGTTAAAAGTTATTAAGCCATGCAAGTTAGCGCTTTACTTTTAAAAGTGGTACAAACCCCAGCTACGCTGGGGGAAAACCCGATTCCTCTTTATGAAGGTAAAAACCTAATCGGTAGAGATGAGCATTGCGATATTTATATACCCGATACCCGCATATCCTCTCGCCATGTACTCATTCAAGTTACGGGTAACAAAATTGAAGTATTCGATCAAGGCTCCACCAATGGCGTATTTCTAGATGGTAAACGTATTCAGGAAGCACACTGGGAGTTTGGACAGGTTTTATTAATCGGTGACACCCAAATTATATTAAAAGCTTTGGTAGAAAACCCTTCCCCTTCCGGTTACGCAGGCACAGGTAATACGTCCAAGCTCACCTTGAATAATGATCTTTTTGATTTCAGCATTGTTAGCGAAAGAAAAATTCAGGCCTTTGAACCTACCTTGCAAGCACTACCTGAAGATAAGGTTCAGCAAACCTTACAGCGCATGCAAATTTTGTATAAAGTGGTCAAAAGCTTACATGCCACTCTATCCGTAACTGAATTATTAGATCGCGTGATGCTATTGTTTTTTGAAGCTTTGCATTGTGATACTGGTTATATTCTTTTGGTGAATACAGAGGATTCCGAAACCATCCATTCACATTTAGCTTATGAGGCAGGACAACGCAAAGAAAATTTGCAGGAAAAACTTTATAGTAAAACCCTAGTAACTACCGTCATGAAAAAACGTATGGGTTTTATTTTTGACTTGGATGAAAACCAAAACCGCGATTCATCTTTAAGCATTTTAGAATTAAAAATAAAAACCGCTTTGTGTTGCCCCATTCATTCCGAAGGTAATGTATTTGGGGTGATTTATTTAGATCATAAAAAGCGCGGCACAAAATTTACCGAAGATGATTTAGAACTTACCCTACATATTGCTGGCATTGTTGGCATGGCCATTGAAAATTTAAATCTGTATAAAAAACTAAAAACCGAAACCCGCATTCGCGATCATTTAAAACGCTTTCTCTCGCCTAATGTAGCCGAAAAAATCATCGCGGAACAAGGTAGTGGTAACTTCCACTTACAAAGCCAAAAAACCCATGTGGTCATTTTATTCGCTGATATACGCGGCTTTACCTCGCTTTCCGAAAATTTGCCGCCCCTTGAAATTGCACAATTACTCAATCTGTATTTTTCGGAAATGTGCCAAATCATTTTTACCAATGGCGGCACGCTCGATAAATTTATTGGCGATTGTATGATGGTACTTTTTAATGTGCCGCTCGCCATTTCCAATCCGGAACATGTGGCTGTACAAACCGCACAACAAATGCGCCAACGCCTGCGCATTTTAGGGCCTATTTGGAGAGAACAAGGTATTCCCGAATTTCAAGTAGGCATTGGCATCAATGCTGGCGAAGCCGTGGTAGGAAGCTTGGGCACCTCGGCACGTATGGAATACACCGCCTTAGGTGACTGCGTAAACATCGCCTCGCGCGTTTGTGGCGTGGCCAAGCCTGACCAAATTTTGATCACGGATACTATTTATCGCAAGCTACAAGGGGAATTAGAGACCCGTTACTTTGGCGCTACCCAACTCAAGGGGAAAAAACAAACAGTGGAAATTTATGAGGTGGTGGGGTAAGTGTCCCCAAGAAAATATTTGATGTTAGCCTAATCTCTACTTAAACCTTACGTAACAAAATGGGGGGATTACAGCCGCCAAACTTTAGAACGCCGTTTCCTCTAGTAAGGTTTTATACCTTACTTTGAATAGTAATTCTTGCATCAGCACATGGATGAAGACTATCTTTTATTGTTGTAACGGGCCTATTTACCTGAAAAATGAATGATTCCAAGCATTTCACAAATCCCATATCCTACAAAAAAAGTCCCGATTAAAGTGAAAGATATTTGGTAAATCCTTTCATTATACTTAATTCCTAGCAAACGCAGATTTTCTGAACTGGCTTTTTTAGCGATCCATTTAGAAAAGACCACGAAATAAATCCCAATTGCGATAATATAAAGATTCGATAAATTTACCATGTGTAGTATTTCGTACTTGAAGCTCTAGGAGGCCACCCCGCTCCATATTCTTTAAAACTCCCCCCTGGGCCACCTCCTTGACCATAAGATACCCCAGCAGTTCCGGACATTTGATAGCTCCAACAACCGGGAGAAGGTTCGCCTGGACTCCACATTGCAGATGTCGATACACCAGGTGTTCCAATCCCACCTCCAGCATAGAAATGACCTCCAGATGGTCCGATTTGAACGCCCGCAGTTCCAACCGATCCAGTACCACCACCGATAGTAACATTAATATCAATGTACCAAAGACCGAGGGGATCAATTGCATTTATACCATTATTTTTGGAGTATTTATAAAGATTCGAACCTTCAGGCAAAAATTCAGCCTGAAAAGCCCTCAACTTTCGTCCTGACTTAACCGACATTTCATCAACTACTGAAGGCTCTTCATGTTCGGATAATGGATCCATGGAATGCATCATTAAAGATGGGCTACCATATGGATCCCTCGATATCCACCTAGCAAATTCAGGCGAGTAACCTCGATATTTCGTTAAATACAAAGAGCTTGAAGAGTGAAAATAATGTCCCGTAAACCCAAAATCGGCATCTTGACCATTTCCAAGTACCCTGATTCTTTTACCCCATGGGGTATAATCATAGCGCACCTGCAATCCCCCATTGTTATCAATAACTTCGCGAATTGTTCCCAAGTGATCTTGAGTATAAAAATATTTCGTATTTCCAACAGTGAAGCCATTTTCAAAATATCTTTTTGTGACGATTAAGCCAGTAGAATCACGTTCTTCAATAATCTTATTTCCAAAAAAAACAAATCGCTTATTGTTATCCGTATTCGTTCCATTTTTTTCAACTATGCGAACTCGATTTCCTAAACCATCATAGCTAAACTCGCTTCTGAAAATGCCTTTATTAATAGCTACGAGTCGATTTTCCGCATCCCATTCATATGTTGAGATACTATCGGAAATTAAATTGCCATTAAAATCATAGATAAAGTGTCTATTGATTGCATTCAAGCTATCTAAGGAATTTGCATTTATCTGGTATTTTTTTGTTTTGGTATGGTTAAAAAAATCTTTAACTTGTATTGTAACCGTATCTAAACCTGCATGAACATCAGCGTCGCCACTAAATGTGCTATCCTGATAAAGAGTAGCTGGTTTCGTATCACGTTTTATTCAATCGAGGTTTTCATGTAATCAGGTTTTAAATCAGGATGCTGCTTAAAAATTGGTTTGAGAAGATTATCTAAGATACTTACTAAAGCAGTTCCTGTACCCAACTTCAAAGAATTAAAATCCGCCTCAGAACACTTTGATTGTAGAGGTTCTAATGCATTGATTAATTCATCCGTAATTTCTAATACTCTTTTAACTACTTTTTCCGCTGCTTCCTTTTCCATATTAATATCTCCTATTAAAAAATGACTTTTATAAACCTAGTTCTCTTTCCATACATTCAACAAAACATTTGAAAAATCCATTACCCTCATCATCTTTTCCATAAGGATCTATTCGATTGATTGGGTTATTGTGAACATATCCGTATTGATTCATCCCACCGGCAAACCCAATCGGATCTTTGTTTGTCCATCTCCCGATCTTCGCATCGTAATCCCTAACCCCAAACCTCTGCAACTTAGTCTGAGCATCATATAATCCCCCCGCAAAGCCAAATGGTTGAAACCCAGGATTACCATCATAAGTCACATTCCCAAACTCATCATAATCCATTCTTTGAGCTACACCACCCGTGCTAGAATTTACCACCAATCGCACGCTGCCAAGGTGATCGGAGATTATCCTGTAAGTTACCCCACCTTTTATCATTTGATCGGGCACATTACTCTTAGTGCCATAAATAAAACGAGTACTAACCGTATTCGAGTCGCTTAACTCTGCTACTGGATTAAGTTGACCTTGATATAAGAAACCTTGGGTTAAAGTCCCATTCACTTTTTTACCTAATCTTCGGTTTTGTCCATCTATAATATATGTCCCCAGCCGCATTGTGGTCATACGGGCGGGGTTTTCACACCGAATTAGCTCTGTATATTCCCCCATCCTACCGACGCAGCATTTCGGCACAATTTA
>JAYTSD010000049.1:0-29354 GCA_043745805.1 Fibrobacteria bacterium | reverse complement strand
TAAAATCACTCATCCTGCACAAGATACTTTAGTGAATAATGCCTCTTTCATTGTGGAATACGATTCCAATGGAGTAAAGAAAACTAAACCTTATACCTTGGCCGAAGGACGCACCAAGATTGTGATTAAGGCTAATAATGCAGGTAAAATCGGTGGGGACTCGTTGTATATCACCTTAGACTCGCAATCACCTGCGACTGCTAGTTTATCAGCTGCAACTCCCACTCAAAACCCAGCTTGGACTTGGCCTGCGGTGGAAACTAAAGCGAAGTACTCTATAAGACTATTACAAGGTAGCACACCAAGGGATCAACAAACCTTAAATAGTGTAGGGTACACTCCACCTGGAACCGTGAATTTAGCCGATGGGGTATGGACGCTTTATGTGAAGACTATAGACAGTGCGGGAAATGTTAGCAGTGAGGTTTCTTCTCCTGTCACTGTGGATAGAACTCCTCCAAAAATAAAAATAACCGATCCCGTAAATGGATTTGTAACTAGTAACAAACAGGTTACTTTAAATTGGAGTTGGGATGGCAATGGGCAAATTCCTATTATAGACAGCTTGATTTCGGAAGGTGCGAATGTTTTTAAAATTTCGAGAACGGATGGAGCCGGAAATGTGGGTATGGATTCAATTTCGATTTACAGGCGTTCAAATGTGATTTTTGTACGTAAGGGAGCGAGTGGTGATGGGACTAGCTGGGAAAATGCCTTTGGGGAATTGTCCGATGTTTTGGATACTACAAAAACTTATTTGAAAGGTACTCAGTTATGGGTTGCACAGGGGAGCTATATTCCAAAGGCAACGAGGAGCAACTCAACATATAAATTTTTTCCATTACTTTCAGGATTAGAAATTTATGGTGGATTCAGTAACAATGGAGATCCTAGAAACCTTACGGAGAGAAACTTTTTAACAAATAAAGTAGTTCTTGAAGGTGATGGCGGTAGTGACTACCTCACTAATACGTATGGGGATTGGAAACCTGTAATCGATATAATTATGAATGGATTATACTTCGATAATTATATTGCTAATGCGATCTTTATTGATCATAGCAAAAATATTTCTATTTCAAATTGCAATTTTAAAAACTCTAGCGCTAAGGGTAACAATGCATTTCTTCTCGATCATTCTGAGGTAACTCTTCGAAATAATATAGTGAATGGTTTAAGTGACGGATCATCTGTATTCATTTTTGGAGGTCAAGTTAATATTGATAATTTGCAAGTTATTAATGGTAAATTAGTTGTTACCGCACTTGAGATTATGAGCGGCGCAAGTGTTGTTGTTAGAAACTCAACCTTTAAAGCCAACACTTTTCGACCAGATCAGCCTGGATCAACTAGTAGTAGCCAAATCGGAGTGAGAGATTCCTCCTCCCTCGACATTGATTTCTCCGCTATCGAAGGCGGTAAATCAGCCATTAAAATCGATATAGGCTCAACACTAATTTTCGGGAATAATAATAGCTTACCTTAATCTAGGCGATATCTTCTATGTACGACTTATGCGCGCTTTACTATTCTTATGAACTCGATTTCATATTGGCAAAGTCATTCATAAATTGACTTGGACTTTTCGGTTATACAAAAATTTTCCTAGGAAAAAAGGATATGGCGAATTTAAGCTTTACATCAAGTGAGTTAGTTGTTGGAGTAAAAGTTCAAGCTGGACAAAGCCACTCTTTTGCCGTTAAAAATGGGGTAACCCGTGTGCGTTTGGTCGGGATGTTTTTTGATTTGAACAAATGTTTTTTATTGCCTTCGGCGATGCATGGCATTAAGGAAATTAAAAAGCAATACGATTTACATCCTAATAGTAATTTACTGGTGGTAGGGCATACTGATACGTCAGGTAAGGATGATTATAATCTCAGCTTGTCTCTGGAACGCGCGGAAGCCGTAGCCGCGTATTTGCAAGATAAGGTGGAAACCTGGGACGTTTTTTTTGGAGACAATAAGCCCGCGGAAAAAAAGTGGGGAATAAAAGAAGTTCAATTCATGTTATCGGCTTTGCCCGATGGAGCAGCAAAGAAATTTTTAACGGAAAAAGATATTACCGGTAAAGAGGATACAAAAACCAAAGAGGCAGTCAAGGCTTTTCAAAGCTCGGCAGGATTAAAAGACGATGGTATCGCCGGTTCCAAAACCCATAAGGCGTTGATTCAAGCTTATATGAATATTGACGGCACCTCTTTGCCGCAAGATGCAAATAATACTATTAAACTTACTACTCATGGTTGCGGTGAAAACTTTCCGGTAGACAATGCTGCGGATGGTAAACGTGATGCTGATAATCGACGGGTGGAGATTTTCTTTTTTGATGGACCTATTGTTCCGGCTCCAGCTGCAAAGACTTCCGCTAAGGGATCTACAGATTACCCAGCATGGTTGAAGCAGGTGGGACATAATATTGACATCGTATTGGGTGAAGAATCAGGAATAGCGAAGCTGGAGTCACGCTACGCTTTAGAGCGTTTTGAAATTGTTGCCTCGAAAATGGAAGAAGATGTTTTTGTAGCATGGGCTACTCTTGGATATGGATCCGATATCCCTTTGGAGGCCTATCACGCCTTGTACAATGATCTGAAGAACAAAAAATTAAATCCACCTGAAATTCAATTGGTGCAGGGAGGTGTTGAAGGGAAGGATAGCGCCTACGATAATGCCACTCGTATGATTGGAATGCGTGAAGAAATAGCCTTGGCAGCTGAAGCCGATGATGCCTCAGCAGGGGAACTTTGTGCTTTATTGATGCATGAATTTGGACATCATATTGATACCTTGCTCCGTAAACATTATTCCAATGTGGGAGGGGATGCGCCTGGAGAAGAAGGTGGATTTTTTGCCTATGCGATCGCAGGATTAAATCATGTAGATGATACTGGGTTTAATTTTGCCACTTTAACTCACGATGGCAAGTCCGTGATTTTAGCTCTGAATTATCAAGAGTTTCATGATTTAGCAAAACAATATTTAAGCGATCCCACTCAACAAGATGAGGCAAAAAAGGAAACTTTGGAATTTTTTGGAGCTGGTCGAGGTGCCAAAAACGTGCAGAATCCCGGTGATTCGTTTGGGCATCAGAGTATTGAAGATGGGTTAGGAGATGCAGATAAAATTTTCTATCAAAATAATTCGGGTTTCAGAAATCGAGATGAAATTTATTTTGGAAATTGGTTAAGAGATTATTCCCAATTTTTGGATCCAGGATGGTTGGTGATTTTCCAAAACCCCTATATAAAAAAAGGGGCTAAAGCGCGACAAATAATGACGGATTATTTGGATTTACGTGCTAAGTCAGAATTTGATAAAGCGGCTACACCTTCGGCGCATGCTTCAGGTATTTTCCATGTTACCTTGGCCAATTGTGGGGTTTATCGCCCTGAAGAACATATAGACAATCCTCAAGGCATAACCGATGGATCGGCTATTGATCCTTTATTTCATGGCCCTGTTGCTCCTGGTGAAATTGATGTGGATCCTAATACAGGTGTTAAGGCATATATAGCCACGCGAGGTAAGGGTTTTGTGACGGCAGTCGATTTTGTAGAGAAAAGTTTGCGCGCGGCATTGGCACAAGGTTATA
Organism: Fibrobacteria bacterium; assembly: GCA_043745805.1. Classification (GTDB taxonomy): domain Bacteria; phylum Fibrobacterota; class Fibrobacteria; order UBA11236; family UBA11236; genus JAYTSD01. The sequence goes on along the minus strand of JAYTSD010000049.1, from coordinate 25,759 downwards.
ACCCCGAAGGAAGGCGGTTATTGGGACAAGCTTTACATACCTTGGAAGACCTTTACGCACATAGTAATTTTGTGGAATTAGCTCTTATTCGGTTAGGCCATAAAAATGTGCATCCTTGGATAGGCGAACTCGCGCGTATTACCGTAATCCGTAATGGAAAACCTCAAATTCGCATCCCCATGGTTACGGGTAACTTCGCCTTATATGATGCGGGTATTAGTGGTATAAGTGCTATAGGCGAAGGATTAGAAAAGGATATTGAATGCGAAACCGGTGTTTTTTCTCCAGCATCGGTATTGGCCATAAATTTATTAAAGTTGCTTACGGAAGATGGCGGTGGTGCCATTGAATCCTTGTTTACGCAAGCTAAGAAATTAGAAGAAAAATATCCAAAATTTATGACTTTTATGTGCCATTCCACCAAGCCACTCATGGATAAATTACGCGCATTAGTTGGGGCTACCATGCGCGAGCGAGTTAAGGAAATTGGTAAGTTTGAAAGGGAAGTTTTGAAGAATCCAAATTCTACTTGTCCTTCACATAGCATGATTGCCAAAGATCATGATGATAATCTACTTCATTCCATTGCCGCTCTTTGTGCAAAGGAAGCCGTTAGAGATGTTGGCACATTTATGCGTGATGGCTGGCAAGGAAAAAATACTCCTGATCAAGTGGTCATTGAAGCACTTAAATATTTTATTCATCCAGATGATATAGACGATACCTTAGCAACGGGTCCTGCAATACTCCTAGGAATGATTAAGGATTTTGCGAAAGCAAAACCTGCGATCATTCCTTTATTAGATAAAGCTCATTCCGAAGCACGCTTTTTAGCGGAGGTACATGCTGAGAGGGAGAAAACTTTGCAAGAAGCTAGAGAGATGTATGCCTTCGATGAAAAGAATGCCGACCGCTTGGTTTCACTTTTAAAACTAGCATGAAGTTGAAAACTATTCTTTGGAAAATAAGCCTCCTAATAACCTTAATAATGATATTTATATCACAAATATTTGGTTCAGATTCTATTCATTCTCCTAATATGAGTTTGAAAAAAAGCACCTCTTTACCCACTTTGGAAATTGACGGAAATATTCTTCGCTACAATGGAAACACACTTCGATTTATGGATAGAGTGGAAACCTGGATTAAGGTATTGGGTCCGCCAAGCAAAATTTTAATCGATAAAAACAATTCTGAATATATTTGGGAAAGTTTAGGGCTGCGTGTTTTTGTTAGTTCAGCTATTGATGGGCGAGTTTATATTAGCGGCTTGAAAATATGGTTACGTGACGTAACCGAATTTTCCGAATCAGATCGCTATTATCGTCATGTAGAGCACGATCTCGACCATGGCTTTCCGGGAAAAATTATTTTACAAGGCATCGTACTAGAGTCAAGAACTCCGCATTACCGTGCTTTACAAAAGGCTATCGACTCTAATAAAACCTTTATTGATGCTGAATCTGGACAGCATCCTGCTTTTGGTTATATGTTTCTTTTTGGTCAAGATGGCTTTAATATGAACTTAGAAGTTTTTCTTCGCTGCCCCGAAAATTCGAAATTGGCAAAAGGCAAGAATACTTCGGTTACCCGATATTTTGGGCATATTCCCATTTATTCCTCTTCAACTAAAGATGTATGTAACTATTACTTTGAATATATGACACTGACAGTAGCTGATTAATATGAAGAATTTTATACAAAAAATTTTGAAAATTATCGGAATTATTAAATTGATAATGGTCGCTTTTGTATTAATGGTAATAATAGTGTTTATTGCCGTTGTGGTACTCTTTATGTACGGAAAAAAAGTGGAAAAATCAAAGGAAGTTTTGCAAGTGATGCCTCCATCAAAATCAATGGAATCAAAACCCAAAGAAAAATTTGTCTGTGGAAGCGGCCCTTGTTTTCAATTGATTGGCGATAGCTTAACACTTAATGGTAAAGCGATGCCCTTTGGCGCTTCGCTTACGGAATGGACAAAAATATTAGGCAAGCCTTCGCGTAAACTGGATAGATCAGGTGGCATGGTGGTTTGGGATAGTTTGGGCATTGCGGCGGAGATGCTTTTTAATCATCCCGTCAATGATCAGCATATAAGGCGATTATGGTTGGTATTCACCCATAGCCAGGGGGATTTTTGGCCTAAGCAACTCTTTACAGGAAAAATAAATATTACCCAAATCAAAACACGCAATGGCGAGGCAACTTGTGAGTTCCATCACGGTATAAGGCAAAAGGAAATCGAAGCGAATGGCTTTGACAAATATTGGGACAATGAAAATGTAGCCTTCCGTCTTTCGGGTAATCCAGTAAAAGGTTATTTGGAGAATGATTCCTTAGAGGTGTTTTTTATTAAAGGTTTTCGACATATAACACCTCAGTAGAGCCGGCCTAAGCCAATCGATGCTTGCGGGTCAAGACTCCCATGCCAATCAAGCCAAAATCAAATAGGGCCCAAGTCGAAGGTTCGGGAAGGGCTCCAGGAGCGTCCTGTGAAATGCCGATTAGAGTCAGGTCGGAGTAGACATAGGTACTTGCATAGTTATTGTTGTAGGTGTTATTGGGATTACTTCCAATCACAACACCGTTGATAGTACCAATAGAATTTTGGTTATACCCAAGATGATAATCGTATAGATAAGGTGAACCAACTTCATTGTTGGAAAGTGCATCTCCACTAACATATTCAGCTAGAAAAAAGTCAACCGTGTAACCGAACCCATTATTATAATCGTTGTAAGTGTATACTGTTACGCCTGCGTCATGATAGTAGCCATCGGTTGCTTGATCAACCATGACGGTGTAGTTAACCGCTTTCCCAACGGCATGGTCAGCGAAATTTGAAGTGTTTACCGTTCCTTGGAAAGAGTAATAAACAGGTGAGGCGGAGGCGGGTTGCATTGCTCCGACGAAAGCCGCCAAGACAAAAATTTTTATACCGAATTTCATGTAGGTTCCTTTTTTTATAACCTCATTTAAAGCGACCAGCATGCCACCATAGGGTCATTTCTTAGGCTGAAATTCGAGGTTATTTTCAAAGATTGTAAATTTCATCGACCTTCAAGGATAATTTTTTACACTGATTTGAGTATCCCAGAGATTTTGGTCTCCAAGCCTATGTATCTCCTGTGTTACCTTATCGTCTTCCATGACCTTGGATTTATTCCACAATTTCTGTCCAAAACTTTTATTATTAGCGTCTATCGGTATTTGAGTTAATAACCGGTACTAATATTGCGCACAAAATTCCCGCTGAAGCCTATATCGATTTGAATGGTCGTCAATATATTGCACCTAAGCAAAAGGATTGTTTATGGAGCAGCAAGTAATGGATTCAGTCGATTAGTAATTAACCTACGCTAGCATTAAACTTCATCAATGGTCAATTTTTGCATAGCAAGTCTTGACCGTTTTTCTTCCTTCATGCTATTTTAAGTCCCTGCGAAAGCAAGTTTTAGTGAAAATACTTTATTATGAATAGGCGCACATTTTGCTTTATCATTTTGAATATAGATTTCGTCTAATTTTTGACATTGCGAAACACAGGACTAAGGAGATTTTTTTATGCGCATGGATTTTATTTTTAAACCTTCACGAACAATAAACCGAGGTCTAATCCTTGCGGGCCTAACGGCATTATCCTTGCAAGCCCAAGTGTCTTGGCAAACCACCCATTTTGCAATTAATGGTGAAGGCTATTCTACTGGTGAATGTAATTTGGTGCGCGGTACAGTTAAGGCCAAAGTTTTTCCTGCCTATTTAGATATGGAAGAAGATATTGAAATCGGTACCGTGGGTGTGGTGCAGTCAGGTGGCGATGCGAAAACTTTGGAGATCAGTGGAAATTTTACTTTACCTCCGGGAGCCGTGATTACTGGCGCTTTAGCTTGGGATGGCGATAATATTTTGCAAGGTAAACTTTTAGATAGAAACATTTCCGATAGTCTTTATGAAGATTTGGTCGATAGAAATAAATTACCACCTCCACGTCCCCGTGATCCGCTAATTGTTACCCTAACCGGAAAAGACACTTATCAATTCAAAATATACCCAGTGGAATTAGGCCATACACGTCGCTTTCGTTTGCGTTATCAATTGCCTCCCAAAATTTCCACCGAGGGTTTGGAAATCGCTTTGAAAGCGGCGGTGATTCCTTTATTTAATGATGCAGATTTAAAAATTTCTTTAACTTTGGAAAATAGTTCTGAAGTAAATAAAGTGATTTTTGTGGACGGCAGCCAAACCACGGGCGATGGCTCACCTTCGCGTATTGAAATGGGCTTGCCACGCACGCGCCTACTTGCGCCTGCTGCTCTTGGCCCCGACCAATATGTATGGTCTAATGAACTATTTCAAAATATTTTACAAACCGGCATCCGCATTTTACCGATTGATCCAATGCATCAGGTGATGGTGAAAACCTCTTTCGCGAACGGGAATATGGCAGGCAATTATTTGAATCTCTATACTGGGGTAACCGATGAGGTACTTAAGTCTTTGCATCAACGTATTGAAGTCGTGGTATTTTGGAAATGGCATAATCCAGGAACATGGGTGCAAAAATATTCATGGGGGGAAGAGAATGGTCCCTCGGTTTGGGAAGCTCAATCGCAAGCCGCCAATATTATGAACTTATATGATCAAATGGGTGGCTTAGGAAATAAAATTGGTTTATTACATGATGATTCCCGTAATGCCGTACATGCTTTTGCCGTAGGCGCCAAGGGTGAAGCGGCTTATCAACAAGCCACGGATTATTTACACACCGTGCAGGGTGATTATGTCAGCACCTTTGCGCATAATATTAAAGCCATTGTAAACCCCAAACCAGGGTCTTTGGTAGCGAACGCTAAAATCAGCAAAGACAAATTCTATTCCAATTTACGCTTAGTCAAAACTTTGTATTCACCTGAAACCGGTGTTACGCGTCATCTATTGATGATTACTGCTGGTGCCGATTATGTGCTGGATAATAATGATATGAATGCTGTGATCGATTCGATGTTTCAAGACAAACCTATTAGTATTTCCGGCGTCAATGGCAATAGTTATAATCAAGCCGGTTTTGATTTTTGGAATGCGCAAAGAGCACATAATTATCAAGGCGCTAAAACGTGGACGGGTTGGACGGACATGCCAAGCTTTGCTCCCCTTAACCTCAATGTTACTGTACGCAATGCTAAAAATGCTTATGACTTTGGAGTCAATTGCCAAGGTGGATTAAGCCTTTCTTGCGGCACTTTAACCTTTCATGGTAAGTCGGATGTTACTTGGCAAGATTCCTTAGAGTGGCAGGCCTTTGATCAAAAAGGAAAACCTCTAGGTGCAGGAAAAACAGGGCCGAAAATTATCGAGCATGCGAATGATACGGCTATTGCTATTCTTTGGGCCGGCTCTACTTCACCATTTTCCGAAAAGAAAGAATTACCCTTAGGCCCAATCTATGGCTTTGTGGATCGTTGGGCAAGTTTATTGGCTTTAGAAAAAGATTCACTCAATCCCGCAAATGTGAAGACGTATAGTGATTCTGGCGTACCACGCATTTCCAATGCCAATTTGCTCACCATTTTACCAAATTATAAAGAGGGTCAAGTAATAGACCTTCCTACATCTATTGAGGCTATTACTAATACGCTCTCCAATCCTTCCGCTTGGAAATTGGAAAAATCCCGTGAGGGTATGATAGTGCTACGTATTCCCGGACTGGCAAGTGATTTAAAAGTGGAGGTTGAGGTTTATGATTTGACTGGCAAGCGTTTTGGGAATTGGAATATCCAAGCGGAAACAGGCTTATTGCGCTTCAATGCTTCCACTATTCAAGCGGGAATTTATGTATTGAAAATTCGGGTCGCTGGCCTACAAGGTATAAAGAGGATTGCGCTGTAAAATAGTCCTTACATCCATATTCTTTTATCGGCCTTGACTTCAAGGCCGTTTTTTATTTTCCAAACCAATTCACGGATTTCAGATCAGGTACTCTTTCAAATTCATGCAAATTGTTGGTCACCACAATTAGTTTACGCGCCAATGCTATGGATGCAATCAGCAAATCCATATTGCCGATTAAAACACCTTTAGTTTTGAGGGTCTTCCTTATTTTCCCATAATGAGGGCAACATTCCGCGGTAAAATCCAGAATATCAAAAGGCAAGAGAAATTCCAATAAGGCAATCCTGGATTCAATAGGTTTTGAACTGTTTGCAATCCCGTATTCCAATTCCGCAATGGTAATGGAAGAAATGAAAATGTTTTCAAAACCTATTTTTTGGATTTTCGGAATAATTTTTTTGTCGCGACCATTAATGACATAAATGCAAATATTTGTGTCTAATAAATATTTCAATTCAAAGATTCTCTTTCTTTGGGATAATCTTTTTCTCTTTTAATACGGAAATCTTTGGGAAATTTGTCAAAAGACTTTTGAAAGATTTCTAGGACTTTATCTTTCGGTACCAAAATCACCATATCTCCAATTTTTTTGATTTCTACTTCGTCTTCTTCAAAACGACATTCTTTAGGTAGTCTCACTGCTTGACTTCTTCCATTCATGAATAATTTCGTTGTTGTCATTTTAGTCTCTTGAGATGGGAATGTGATATACCATAATATATACCACTATTTACGTTAAGTCAATGGAATTCTGCAAAATAGGCCAGTCATGGCGTCTATAAAAAATTATCTTTGGAATTTCCTCGGATGGACATGTTCGAAAATTCTACCAAACCTTCAGCCACTTCCTTAAGTGAAAAAAGTTTAGCGACTTTACTCAATTCGCCGCAACTCGATGCCGTTATTCACTTTCCCGGGCCACAACTTATTTTGGCCGGTGCGGGCAGTGGTAAAACACGAGTATTGACTTATAAAATTGCTTGGTTGATGCGTGAAAAAGGTTTGCGGCCTTTTGAAATTTTGGCAGTTACGTTCACTAATAAAGCAGCGGCGGAAATGCGCCAGCGCATTGCTCATCTTTTGGGTTTTGCTGTGCGTATGCCCTGGATGGGGACTTTTCATTCGGTATGTGCCAAACTTTTGCGTTTTCATGCACCGTCTATTGGTTATAGCGCCCAGTTTTCCATTTATGATGTAGACGATCAAAAAAAATTAGTGAAAAAATTATTGAAAGATGCGGGCTATGAGGAAAATCCCGATTATACCGTAGAGCGCTTGCGCCATTTTATTAGTTCCTGTAAAAATCAAGGCATGACAGCCACGCAAGCGAAAACCGTTGCGAGTGATCGCTTTGAAGAAAAAATGGCGGATCTCTATGGCCGCTATCAAAAAGACTTACAAGCCAATAATGGCATGGATTTCGACGATTTGATCTTTTTGGCGATTCAGCTTTTACAAAGCCAACCCGAAATTCGTAGTGCCTTTAGCCGTAGCTTTCGTTATATTTTGGTGGACGAATATCAAGATACCAATAAAGCACAATATCAATTAATACGTTTATTACTCGGACCGCATAATAATTTGGTGGTGGTGGGTGATGATGATCAAAGTATTTACGGTTGGCGCGGTGCGGACATTACCAATATTTTGTCTTTCCAAAAAGATTATGCCAATGCGCATGTGACTAAGTTGGAACAAAATTATCGTTCTTCAGCGAATATTTTAGGCGTAGCCAATTCTATTATTCGCCGCAATACCGCGCGTATGGATAAAACCCTTTGGACGCAAAATGCCGAAGGCGAAAAAGTGCAATTGATTGAACAAGAAGATGATATTGCGGAAGCGACTTTTATTGCTAAAAAAATTAAAGAAGACACCGTGCATAGGCCTGGTGATATCGCGGTTTTCTATCGTTTAAATTCCCAATCGCGTTTACTCGAAGATGAATTTCGTCGTCAACGAGTGCCTTATTTAATTGTGGGCGGCACACGTTATTATGAACGCAAAGAAGTTAAAGATTTATTGGCTTATTTACGTCATCTCTGCAATCCCAATGATAGTGTGTCTTTAAGTCGAATTATCAATGTCCCTAAGCGCGGCATTGGCGAAAAAACCATACAAGCCTTTGCGGACTATGCGGTGGATCATCAGATACCGCTGCATGAAGCCTTAAACAGCGCGCGCGCGCCTTTAGGCGGCAAAACGCCCCAGTCCTTGCCCGAAGGGGTTTCGGCAGGAGCCGCTAAAAAAATTGCGGACTTTGCCAAGCTGCTGGATGATTTGCGCTTAGAAAGCTTAAGCGTGGCCTTGCCACAATTAATAGAAGCTGTGATTGAACGCACAGGATATAAAAAATATTTGGAAGAGGATGGCAGTGAGGATAGCTTCGATCGTCTTGCCAACTTGGAAGAGCTTATTTCGGCAGCACAAGATTTTTTAAGTCGCAAAGTGGAAAAAAAAGAACCTGATTTATTAAATGATCCTGAAATGGGAAATGCTTTGCAAATGGCGCTAGCCGGCGAAACCCTTGATGGCAGCGACTTAGAAGTATTTTTACAGGAAATTTCTTTGCTTTCGGATTTGGATACTTTAAAAGCTAGCCAAGACGCGGTAACCTTAATGACCGTGCATAGCGCTAAAGGTTTGGAATTTCCCAAAGTCTTTGTCACGGGTTTGGAAGATGGTTTATTTCCTTTATTGCGTGAAGGCAGTGAAGGAAATGATTTACAAGAAGAAAGACGCCTCATGTATGTGGCGGTTACCCGTGCGCGGCAACAATTATTTTTGTCTTATGCCAAACGTCGTCGGCGCTATGGCATTTATAAAGAAGGTTTTGGCTCGCGGTTTTTACAAGAAATGGATGCTAGTCATGTACAGAATTTTAAAAAAGCGCCCAAGGTTTGGTTTAGCAGTGGACACGATAATAAATCGGGATCGCCTTATGGAGCCAGCGCTAGCTTAGAAACGGAAAGCTTTCCTGATTATGAAAATTTTAGCCAAGAAGGCGAGCATTTTTTTAAAGGGCAAAGAGTTAAGCATGATAAATTTGGCGAAGGCAAAATCATGCATACTGAGGGTCATGGCGACTCTGCATTTGTGGACGTACTTTTTTCGCAAAATAGTATGCGCCGTAAATTAATGGTTAAATTCGCTAAACTGGTCATTCTCGATTAAAAATTTCCGACTCCTTAATGTAATTTTGTCCTAGCCCTGCATCCTTGCAGGTTTATTCCAGATGAATTGACCGGCACACACAGTAAAAGATTTTTTTGGCTCGGTTTCTACTATATTTAGGCCATTATTGAAGGCTGGGGTTTGATTATGCAAGTACGCAAAGAAGATGTATTAAAAGTGGCTAGCTTGGCTCGTTTAGAGCTTTCCGAAGCGGAAGTGGAAAAATACACCGCTTCGCTTGATCAATTGATGTCCTATGTGGATATACTTAAGGGTTTGGATTTGAAAGATGTGGAACCTATGCTCAGCGTAGATTCTTCCCCAAGACCTTTGCGCGAAGATATTATTTTACCGAGCCTTAGCAAGGATAAAACCTTTTTAAATGCGCCTGCCGTGGATTTGGAACATTTTTCCATTCCTAAAGTACTGGGTCAATAATGGGTAAAGCAGCTATTCCTTTGTCAAAGGTAACCTGTGCGGTACCTGCTCGCTTAGCGTCGAGCCGCTTTCCGGGCAAACTTTTACAATCGTTAGGAGGCATTCCTGTCGTGTTGCATACCTTGGAAAGAGCTCGTCTAGCCCAATGTTTTGCTGACATCGTTTGCTTAACCGATAATGATGACATTTTCAATCTTGCCATAAAAAATGGTTTTCGTGCCGTGAAAACCGGAAAAGCTTTTAATGGTACGGATCGCATTGCTAAAAATTTAGAGGCTATTGAAACAGATTTAGTAGTGAATTTACAAGGCGATGAACCATTATTTCCTCTAGAAGCGTTGCGTACTTTATGTCGTGAAACCGAAGTCCATCCCGAATGGGCGCATACCATAGTGCATGCCACGCCGCCAAAGGTGGATGATTTACGCAATCCTAATCGAGTCAAAGTAAAATTAAGTCCGCAGGATTTTGTTATTGATTTTTTTCGGGATAAAATATCTCCGGTTCCGGGTCGCACGGAATTGCATGTTGGGGCTTATGGATATCATAAAGATTATTTAAAAAAATATGCAAAGACACCGATGTCGAGGCAAGAATACGAATTGAATATTGAACTCTTGCGGGATTTTAATATTGCTCCAGTTAAGGCCCATGCTTGCCCTTATAATGGACAAGCAATTGATACTCCCGAAGACTTGGAACGCGCGCGGATTTTGCTCACCCACTTACCCGCCTTTCCTATGGCCATCCCTCATTTACCTAATGCATAAGTTGAAAATTTTTTAGGAAAACCCATGTCTAAAGTGAAAAAAAGCAATTGTAAATTTATTGTGGTAACGGGTGGCGTACTCTCCGGATTAGGTAAGGGAATTGCTGCCGCCTCCATTGGTAATTTGCTCTCTGATCGATTAAAAGTGATACCCATAAAATGTGACGGATATCTCAATACTGATCCTGGTACCATGAATCCCATTGAGCATGGCGAAGTATTTGTGCAAGACGATGGCGGCGAAGTGGATATGGACTTTGGCCATTATGAACGGTTCATGAATATCCAAACTAAATTCCATTGGAATTTGACTATGGGTAAAGTGTTCAAAAAGATTTTGGAAAAAGAAAGACGCGGTGATTATCTTGGTAAAACCGTACAATTTATTCCGCATGTTACTGATTGTATCAAGGATTGGTTTTTAGATATTGCCAAAAGTGAAGCCGCCGATGTGGTACTCATTGAAGTGGGTGGCACCGTGGGTGATTTGGAGAATCAATTTTATATCGAAGCAGTGCGTCAATTAAAGCGGGATGTCGGCTCGGAAAATATTATTTGTATTCATTTAACCTATGTGCCCATTCCTAATGGAGTGAATGAACAAAAAAGTAAACCGACACAAATGTCGGTGCGCTTATTGAATGAAAAAGGTATTGATCCGGACGTAGTAATTGGTCGTTGCAGTGAATTTTTAAGTCCGGCCATCAAAGAAAAAATTGCATCGTATTGCAATATTCATCCTAGCTCGGTGATTTCCGGCGTGGATGTAAAATCCGTTTATGAAATTCCTTTAATTTATGAACAAGAAGGCTTGCCGGAATTATTGCATTCCAAATTGGGGATTTATTCGCCTCCCGATTTACGTCAATGGGGCGTGTGGGTGCAGAATATTAAAAACAATATGGAAAACCCTACGCGCATTGTCACGATTGCGCTGTGTGGCAAATATACGACTCTCGAAGATTCTTATGCTTCAGTAGTGGAAGCCCTAACGCATTGCGGGGCGCATTTAAATGTCAAAGTGAATATTAAATGGATAGACACTTCTAAAATTAGCGAGAGTGAACCTGTTGCCGAATTGTTACATGATGTCGATGGTGTTATTGTTCCCGGCGGCTTTGGCTTACGAGGCATCGAAGGTAAAATTCAAGTCATTCAATATGTGCGCGAAAAGAATATTCCTTATTTGGGAATTTGCTATGGCATGCAATTGGCCGTGGTGGAATTTGCGCGCAATGTTTGCGGTTTGCAAGGCGCGAATACTTCGGAAGTAATCGATGAAGGTGTGCAAGTGAATTATCCCGTCATTGATATTTTGCCTGGTCAAAAAAACCTCACCCAAAAAGGTGGCACAATGCGTTTAGGTGGACATGATGTGGAAATTAAAGAAGATTCTCAAGCTTTTAAAATTTTTGGCAATAAAAAATCCGTGCGCCAGCGTTTTCGCCATCGTTATGAAGTGAATCCAGCGTTTATTGAGCAATTAGAAAAATGCGGTTTAGTTTTTTCGGGTAAAGCCCCGCAAGAAGACATCATGCAAATCTTGGAATTGCCTGGACATAAATATTTCATGGGTTGCCAATTTCATCCGGAACTTACGAGTAACTTGCGTAATCCCTCTCCCTTGTTCTATCATCTAGTGAAAGCATCATTAGAAAAATGAGAGAACATGTCCAAGCTTGTCCTATGTGACGATGAAAGTCACATCACTGATATATTAACGCGCTTTTTTACCGAAAAAGGGTATACCGTTTTTCCGGCCACTACGGGCGAAAAAGCTTTGGAATTGACTTTATTAAATAATCCCGATTTAGTGATTACCGATATCAGTATGCAAGGTTTAAGTGGCCTCGATTTGCTGCATCGTATTAAACAAGAGGGCCTGGAAATTCCCGTTATCATTACCACGGGCAATCCGTCGCATCATTCTGCCATCCAGGCTTTGCGCGAAGGGGCCTTTGATTATTTAGTAAAACCTTTTCATCTCGAAGAAATTGCCGAGCGCGCTGAGAGAGCCATTGCGAATAGACGGATTAAAGCAGAAAATCTTTTATATTCCAAATTAGTTTCCTTACAGGCCGTGCCCTTTCCACCGAACAATGAATTTTCCAACGATGAGAAGTCGCTTTTGGCTTGGGCGCGTTTACTCAATCAAATGGTTAATGAACATTGTCCGGTGCTGGAAAACAAAAGCGAGCAAGTTTTAATTTTGGGTCAAAGCCTCATTCAAGCCTTGCAATGGCCTATTGAAGCAGAAAAAGATTGGCCTATACTGTGTTTTGTTTATGAATTGGGGAAAATTAGAGTACCACTGCGTTTATTAGAAAAAACCGAACCGATTACCGAAGGGGAAATAAATTTTATTCGCAATCAATGGGTTTGGACTTGCGAAACCTTGCAAGCCATGCCGGGGCTTTCCAGCATAAGCCGTATACTGGAAGACTTTCAAGAAAACTTTGACGGAACAGGAAAGCCACGAGGACTAGCAGGATTGGCCATTACTCCCTATGCCCGTTTATTGGCCGTTGCAGACGCCTTTATCGCCCTACAAGCATCACGTCCCTACCGCACGCCTTACAATGAAGTCGAAGCTTTAGCGGTATTGGAAAAGGAAAATGGTAAACGTTATGATCCCGTTATTGTTGCGGCATTATCGCAGTTAAAACACCCTAGCGTTTAAGTTAAGGCTAAGGCTCGACCCAAACTATTTTCTCCTTGCTATCTTTGGAACAAAACCATGTTTACTTCCAAAGAGAAAAAATATTTGATTTTGATTTTTATGGCCTGCGCCATAGGATTTGCTGTGAAGCAATATGAGCGCAAACATATACAAATGGGTGTGCATAATAATCTAGCTTGGAGCGCTATTGACACGAATGTTACGGATACCGTTTCCCTCGACAGTTTATCCCAAAATGTCGTTTCCGATACATCCCCGAAAAAGATTGAGGGCAAATTAGAGAAAACGGAGTATCATTATGTACGTAAAGCTGATTTTTCGGGAATAGTTGACTTGAATAAGGCAACGGCAGAACAATTAGCAACAGTTCCGGGAATAGGCCCTAAAACGGCGGAGAATATCATCAAGTATCGACAAATAAATGGGTTTTTTAAGAGTTTAGGCGATTTAACCGAAGTTAAAGGCATTGGTGAAAAGAAGCTGGAAAAGATGAAATCGCATTTAAGTCTCAATATAAGTCTTCCCTCACACTGAAAAACCTAGAAGCACAAGTTTCGAAAATAGTATAATTAAGCGTCATGGCAAAAAAAGCAAAATGTATCATCGCCTTAGAACTCAGTAAGGCTTATTTAAAACTGGTAGAATACTTACCCGGCGAAAAGCAAATTGTGGGTGTAGCTATTCATTCTTTAGAACCCTCACAATGGGAAAACGAAACTTATTTAACCGAACAAGTTCGTGAAGCGGCTAATAAGTTTATTCGTAAATCCAAAGTGGAAGTGATCGCGTCTATTCCTGGTGAGTATGCTGTGATACGTAACGTGGAAATTCCTAATGAAGAAATTGATTTTGCGGATGCAATACAATGGGAGATGGAACAGTACTTGTTGCATCCCTTAGAAGAATATTTATTTGATTATCAAAACCTAGGTTCTAATCAAAGTGAAACTGCAAAGTTGTTTTTAGTGGCGGCCTATCGAAAACATGAAATCGAAAAATTTAAGCGTGTTTTAGCCGCTACCGGTTTCGAAGTCGATGTGCTGGACGTGGATGTGTTTGCCGCACAAAATGCATTTGAAGCCAATTATCCTGATTTTGTAGCTCAAAAGACTTTTATTGTTAAAGCGGATGCGCATAGTATCAAATGTATTCGCAATGCGAATGGGCAATTTCTCGGACTTGATCATATTGTTGTCGACGATAGTTTTACCAATCTAAGTGATTCCGCTAAAGAGGATATGACCTTAGATTTAGTCCATCAAGTGCGCAGTTTTTTTGATAAAGCGCAAGAGGAATTGGGCGATTTCGAAAATATTATTTTATGCGGTGATTTATCACTCGACCAAGTTTTCAAAGATAATTTAACTGCCAATTTGCCTTTGGAAGTTTTGCTTTTAAATTCCTTTAAACGGATGACTTTTTCCGTGAGTCAAGAAAAAAGCGAAGCGTATCAGGAAAGTGCTCCGCAATGTGCCGCAGCCGTTGGATTGGCATTGCGTCGCCGAGGAGATTCCTAAATGATTAAGATAAACCTACTTCGCCAATTGCAGCCCAAAGTGGTGCTGGTTATGGAAGACCAAGCTCCGGCGAAAAAACAAAAAGTATTAATATTAGTACTAACGCTTTTACTCTGTGGTGGCGGCGCATATTTTTATTTACAATACAAAAGTCAATTCCAAGAAAAAGCTAAGGAAGATCAGGCCGCAAAAGCATTAGCCGAGGCAAATATCCCTAAAGCGCCGGTGGAGCATGTGATTCCCAAGCAGGTAACCTCTGAAGCCGTTGAAGAAATTGTCCATGAATTACCGCAAGAAAATAGCCAAACGCCCAAGTCCAAATCCTATCACGATTTAGTTCCTTCGGAAAAAATTGAATATCAAAACTTTGCTTGTATACAAATCCTAAAACAAATTCGCACGGCCACGCCCTTAAGTGTGGGTTTTGCGGATTTCATTTTCTCTTCACCCGGAGAATTTTATGTCCATGGATTAACCTATGACTTACCTCATTATGAATTGTTAAAAACAGCATTAGGCGCAATTGACGGTTCTACTTTGAAAGCTGGACTTTTGCAGCCACGCGGCAAAGAGCAAGAGTTTTCTTTTTTTGGAAGTGTTAAATACTCTTTGGAAAACGGATCTAAGCAAGATCGCATTGTGAATAAAGACAAAGTGCAAAGCGAATTAGCGCAATTGAAAACCGTGGCTTCGCATTTGGGTATTCAAATGAAAAATCCGCAATTGGAAAGTACTACGGAATTGGGCGACATTAAGAAAATGATTTTTAAGGCCGAAGCTGCCTGTAATTTCGATCAGTTTCAAAGGTTAGTTGAGCAATTGCAAGAGAACAAAAGTAATTTAGGATTGATAAAATTTGCGCTTAAAGCAACGGGTGATGAATCCCTCAAAGCCAACGTGGATTTTTCCGTATACGTCAATTAAGTATTGCGGATTTGCCCGCAATACTTTTTTATTCTAATCATCACGAAACTCATATTTGTATGCAACCGAATTTAATTTGATTTTATGGCTATTGCATTAACGGGTGGAAAATATAAAGGTTACGGTTTACAAACCGATACCCGTGGTAATCGCATTCGTCCCACTTCCGGCAAGGTGCGCCAAGCTTTATTTAATATTCTCAGTAATAATATTCCCGAATCGGTATTTGTGGATTTATATGCTGGCTCTGGATCGGTGGGTTTAGAAGCATTCAGTCGCGGCGCGTCTCAAGTTATTTTAGTGGAAGATCATAGTGAATCCTTTGGGGTTTTAAAAAAAAATTGTGAGAACCTTTTAAAAGGGGAAGCGATTCGGGAAATGGGTGTTACCTTAGTAAAATCCTCGGCCTTGCGCTTTGCGCAGGAAAATCTCAAAAAAGGATTGCGCTTTGATATTGTTTTTGCCGATCCTCCCTTTACGCAGGATTTTAATCCTTTATGGGACGCTATTGGTCCATTAGTAAAACCTAGTGGCTGCGCCGTGATACAATTTCCTAGCCGTGTGAAGCCTATTTGGTTCGAGCAAGCTGATCAAATAAAAGTGTATGGCGAAAGCGCTTTAGCTTTCTTTTATGCTGAAGAAGCCAGTATATTAGCTTAAATACAGCACCTAACAGCTGCTTAGGCCTAAGACTTTGTAAATTTTAGAAGTGGACTGTAGCAATAGAAGGGGGACAGAACTATGGTGAAAGCAATTTATCCTGGAACATTTGATCCCATTACCAATGGTCATTTGGATATTTTACAAAGGGCTGCGCAGCTATTTCCTCGTGTGGATGTGGTCGTTTCGGTGAATGTACGAAAAAATACTTTGTTTACTTTGGAAGAACGTATTGCTTTTATTCGCAAAAGTGCCGCACATTTAAAAAATGTTTTTGTTTCGTCTTTTGAAGGTTTAACCGTGGATTACTTGCGGGAGAGAAATGCGCAAGTGCTGATTCGTGGACTGCGAGCGGTGAGCGATTTTGAATATGAATTGCAAATGGCTTTAATGAATAAAAAGCTGGAGACTCGTTGCGAAACGGTTTTTTTAATGCCCAATGAGAAATACACTTATTTGAACTCTAGCGTCATTCGTGAAATCGCTTCCTTAAACGGTGATATATCCGAATTTGTGCCGGCCTTTGTAGAAAAAAGTTTAAAAGAAAAATTTCAATCGCGATTAAAATCTCCTCCGAAGTCAAAGCCTTCAGCGAAAAAAAATGTTAAAATAAAATCTATAGGAAAAGCTTAAGGCAATTTATGCAACCAATGGGATTATTACCGCGCGTAGTTAAAGGTTTATTAATTATAAACGTTATTGTTTTTTTAGTGGATTTATTTACCCAAGGTGCGTGGATTCAACATTATTTTGCTTTGGATTCTTATCGCATTATTCATGATTATCAAATCTGGCGCTTTGCCACCTATATGTTTGTCCATGCGCTTAACCCACCTTTTTTTCATATTCTTTTCAATATGTTAATGCTCTGGATGTTTGGTGTGCCCTTGGTACAAATTATGGGCGAGAAAAAATTCTTGGGCTTTTATTTAGGCGCGGGAATATTTTCCGCATTATGCTCTTTGCTGTTTTATTCCTTGACCGGAAAAATGTCTCCCATTATTGGCGCCTCGGGAGCTTTGTTTGCCTTGATGTTTGCTTTTGCCAAATATTTCCCCACACAACAATTCCAAATGTTTTTTGTTTTTTCGGTGGAAGCGCGTTATGCGGTATTGATTATTGGGGCAATTGAAATACTACTTATGGTAAGCAACGATGGCATCGCCCATATTACCCATTTGGGAGGTGCATTGTTTGCATTTATTTTTTTACGCTATGAAAGTGTGGGAGAAAATATGCTTTGGAAATTTCAACATCGTAAAGAAACCAGTTTGCATAAAGCAGTGCAAAAATCAAAAGTCGTAGTTCAAGAAGCCATGATTGATATCGATCCCATTTTGAAAAAAATTTCCGAGTTTGGCATGGGCGCTTTAACCGCCGATGAAAAAGAAAAGCTGGATAAAGCGAGTGAAATAAAGCGTCGACAAAAGAATAAAATCATTAGTTTCGAGGAATACCGCAAACGGCAATAGTTTATAAAATCACTCGCTTATATTCCATAAGCAAAATTTAACCGTAAACTTCGGCCACCGCGAAAACCTCCACGATGCAGGGAACCATCGGGTAACTCCAACGTTTCCCTTCCCCAAATTAATTCTTTATATTTTAAACGGAAATAAAAACCTTTTCCTAAGGCGTATTGGATACCCGTTTCGGCTCCTGCGGTATTGTATTCATAACTTGCATCTTTTTTTAAAGCAAAGAATTCCAGATTAAATCGAATGCCAGCGGTAAAGGCTAGTTTGGCATTCCAAAATTGTCTAAGCTCCAGATAATCTGCATCTAAACAAAATTTGGTTTTATCGGCGATTTGCCAGTTAATAAAAAGCAGCGGATAAGGTACCCATTTGGAGAAGTATTGTTGCACATCGGCACCTATGCCCCAAGAAAATTTTGGACTTAATAAAAATTTGTAAGTGTAAAGCCATTCACTATTCCAATCTTTTGATCCAAAATCAGCCCAATCTGAATTGAGACCGATGCCAGCCATAAAGACACTACTACGTTTGTGATTATTTAAAAGAGAAATGCCACCGGAAAACCATATCCGCTTTAAGGCATCGGCATTTAAAGTGGTGTTTTGGTAGATAATCGCTCTATCAATATAAGTTGATTTAATGACTCCAAATAATGTACGGTTCCAAACTGAGCCAGCGGGAAAGGAGATTTGACCGGCTATTCGATTGAAATCGGAGCTGGAATGAACATGGTTTTGATTACTATGCGTGTCGGTATAATGTTCCATATCCAAAAAAATAAAGTCAACTTTTGGATCCTGAATATACTGAGGTTCGATAGAAAAGCAAAACGAAAATGCGAGAAGTAATATGGAAAAAATTAGGCGGTTTATGCAAGATAGGAAGGTTTTTTTCAGAAGAATCTGCTTTATTGCAATTGTAATGATTCTTCGGCTTGGTGAATTAATTTTCTATCGATTTGATTGG
The DNA here is from genome assembly GCA_043745805.1 of Fibrobacteria bacterium. GTDB lineage: Bacteria > Fibrobacterota > Fibrobacteria > UBA11236 > UBA11236 > JAYTSD01. Next base: position 7,261 of record JAYTSD010000049.1, on the reverse strand, counting down.
TGATGGGAGGCTTTGTTTTTTCATATCGAGTTCCAAAAACTTTATCCCAAAACAAAACGGTTACCCCATAATTGGTTTCAGGAAAATGATGATGTATGCGATGATAAGCCTTGCGCTTGCGCATCCATGGTGTGCGTGCGGTCCAATGATGATGGCTATGATGCACTAAGGAATAAAAAACAAAGCCACCGAGCCAACCCGCCAAAGTACTGGAGAAGTAAGGGATGGGTAAGACTAAGACAAATACAATCCATAATAAAGCCATACCAGAAGTCGTCATAAACCAAGGCATGGCTAATAAAGTTTGGGCATTTTCATGATGGCGTTGATGCCCCATTCCAAATACCCAAGTTTCTTCATGATAAATCCAACGGTGAAAAACATATTCGGTTAAACCCCAAATGCAATAACCAAATAGTAATGCGCCCAGCCCCCATTCCAAAGATTTTTCTTTATAAATGAAGTCATATAAAACAAAAATGCAGACCGTACTAAAGTCGATGATAAAGGTGGACCAATAATTAATTTTACCATAAGCTACACGCTGCAACAATCGGGTTGAGGCATTGGAAACTTCTAAATTTTTTTCAATAATGAGCTTTGTCATGTGATTAGCCGTGAAAAATTTCCTTTAATGTACAAATTCATTCGCATTGCCAAATGATTGCAAAGGCATTTCTCGGTTTAGACGAGAGAAACGAAGGTTTTTGTTCCTTAAGCGGTGAGGAAATGGGCTTTTTATTTCAAGATTTGCGTTCTAAGAGTTGAAAACAATATTCTAAATCATTTTCTCGGATATGCGGCGAACGCGTGATGAGTTGGAAATCAGCCGAGAGTTCAGGAAAAAAAGTATCGCAAGGAAATTCCGAAAAAATTTGGGTAATAATTATGTATTGGCATTGCGGATGTTTTAAAGCTTCCAAATAAATTTGGCCTCCTCCAATGACATAAATAAATCCCTTATTATTTTGCGCACTATCAATCGCTTCATTTAGGCTATCCGTTTGAAAATGGGATCCCGCAATGGGATTTTTGGGATCACGAGTCAAAACCATATTCATACGTTGAGGTAAAGGCCTAAATTTTTCGGGTAGGGAATTCCATGTATTATGTCCCATAATAACCGTATTGGGTTTTTCAGGATTTGCCATAATAGGATCATTTTTTAATCCCAAAGTTTCTGTTAATTTATCAAATTCAAGCACGCGTTTATCGGGGAAAGCGGTAATCATTTGGTAGCGGCTCATCACCTCTCGAAGATTGTCGCCGAGCGTCGTATCTTTAAAAAAAGCCATATCGCCTTTTAAACGAGGCCAAGGTAATCGGCCTTGAAAACCAATACCGCGATTTTTTTCCATGGCCACAATTAAAGCAAAGCTCATACAGCGACTGCAAACTTAATAAAAGGGTGATGAATATAATTTTCTAAGGTGAAGTCTTCGTATTGCAAATCAAAAAAAGGTTTATTCGCAATGGTAACTTTGGGCAAAGCATAAGCTTCTCGTTGTAATTGTTTTTCCAAACCTTCAATATGATTCACATAAATATGCGCATCACCCAAAGTATGGGTAAAAATCCCAGGGATGAGATTGCATTCCTGCGCCATCATTTGCAGTAATAAAGCATAGCTCGCAATATTAAAAGGCACGCCCAAAGCAATATCTGCCGAACGTTGATAGAGTTGTAAATCCAAACGTCCATTTACTACATAAAATTGAAAGAAGGCGTGGCAAGGCGGTAAGGCCATGGAATCGATATCGGCCACATTCCATGCACTGACTATGATGCGTCGTGAATCAGGATTTTTACGAATGGTATCGAGTGCTTGTTGAATTTGATCAATTGAGCCTTGACTATATTCACCGCTTTGTGGATTGAGCGTGTATTTAGGCCAGCGCCGCCATTGATAGCCATAAATAGGACCTAATTCGCCATCGGGTTTGGCCCATGCATTCCAAATGGGTGTGTACTGCTTAAGCCCATCATTAATATTGGTGGATCCTTTTAAAAACCATAGTAACTCGCGTAATACCCCGTCAAAAAGGGTTTTTTTGGTAGTGACTAAAGGGAAACCTTCACGCAAATCATATTTGCATTGTGCTCCAAAAACCGAAATGGTTCCCGTTCCCGTGCGATCTTCTTTTTTCTCGCCCTTTTCCAAAACCAGTTTTACTAAATCCAAATATTGTTTCATTTTTTAATTCCAGCCCTCCAATCCAATTTACCATATTCTGGCAATTCTTGGCGAGTCTTGTTTTCTACATCTATGCTGGCAATTTTACCAAAAGACAAAACTTCGGTAGGGCAACTATTTACACAGGCCGAACAGCGCACGCATTCTACATCATTGAGTGGTATGCCTTTATTGGCAAAGCCCATCACGTCTATTCCCATATGGCAAACCTTGGTACAAATATTACAGGAAATGCATTTTTTCTTTTCTGCGAAAATGCGATAACGAGAGAAGCGGCTATAAATATGCATGATGGCCGCGAGAGGACAGCCATAGCGGCACCAGATGCGTCCACTATAAAAGAAATATACGCCTAGCCCCAATACGCCAGCAAAAAACACATCAACACTCATTTTGTAAATGCCACGAATGGTGTCGGCCCAATGGGCTAGAGTAAGAGACGCGCTGATATGCTGCGACGCGAAATGCAGCAAAGTTACGGCAAAGGCGAAGGCCAAAATTATTTGGCCCATATTTTCCAAGCTCTTGGCTTTTTTTCCATGCGGCGCGGAATTTCGATATTCATCACCTAAGGTTTCGGCCATGCCGCCACAACTACAAATCCATCCGCAATAAGCGCCTTTACCATATTGCTTAACAAGAAAAAAAAGTATGCCAAAGGTTTGCACAAAAGGAAACCAAGTCCAAAATGTACTGCTGCCAAAATCATTAATATCCAAAGGCCAAAAAAGGATGAAGCCAAAAGAAGACCATTTCCCTGCCGGAAACATTTCTTTTAAGACATAGCCATTGGGATCGAGATGAGGTTTGAGCAAGCCTTCATATAAATAAAATGGCAAAAGGAAAAGAAAAAAAACTTGCACGAAAATTAAGGTGGTCGTTTGTAAACGAATATAGGTGCTTTTACGTATATAAATTCGACGCAAACCGAATAATAACATTGTCACACAATAGAGCAAACTATAATAATAAGTGGGTTCTTCAGACCAGCCCGTATTGCGTCCGATAACATAACGAAAATACACCCCCGTAAAACCTATGGCGACAGCGATAAAGTAACCGTATTTGATTTTAGCCCAAGTGCTGCCAAAATATTTTTTCTTTTGACGTAACATAAAGGTTAAGGCCACACTCCCCGAAATCAAAAAAACCAAGGAGCCCAACCAACCGAAAATTAAATTGAGAGACGAATACCAAGCATAATGATCAAGGCTCCAACTCAAATGCACGGTGTGCTGACCACCAAATAACCCTGGGAATGGGCCTGCTAAATAGGCGAGTATTTTTTGCGGAAAGGTTTTAGCCTTGCTAAACAAATCCACGAATTGACCACTTTTTCCAAAATACAACATGGTGAAAAAGCTGAGCATGGTGCAAAGAAACACAAACCATGAGGCTTCTCGTTCACCTTGTAAGCGAATATTACTGCGCTTAAAAAAAGTCTTGGGTAATTCTCTACCTATCAATGTGAATACGGCATCGACCGGAATCATTTTTTCGATTTTATTTTGCTTTAATAAAACCTCATGGTCGCGTATTTCTAGCGGTTCAGAAGCGAAATAGATAATGATTTTTCCTTCCGCACTCAATTGATTAAAGCGCAGAAGATTTTCCGCTTTAGGCCGTTCAAAAGCGACTTTGCGATAAGCATGACTTACACGATTCCCTGCTTCCGCCAAAGCGATAGAGGCTTCCAAAGCAGAATCACCACCACCAATGACCATAATATTTTGAGATTTATATTCTGCGGCATCAAATAAGCGATTAAAAACGAAGGGTTTTTCTTCACCCGCAATATTGAGTTTACGGGCATCGCCACTTTTACCAATTGCCACAACGACACGCAAGGCATGAAATTTTTCTTGCGAGGTTTGCAACGTTATATATTCTTTTTCCTTAACAATTTTTTCTACGCGAATATCGGTTTGGACTTTTAATTTTTTATCTGCTAATTGAGTTCGTAAATCGGCCAATAAACTTTCTTTAGTGCCATCGCGAATAATTAAAGGAGATTCTTCTTTCCATTCATCCGGCTTAGCTAAAATAGGCTTACCTTTGGGAAAATTTTCCAGTGTTTGAAAAAGCTGTTGCGATTCTAACAATAAATAATCTAGACCTTGCTTTTCGCATTCCAAAGCGCAAGCGACACCCGAGGGTCCACCACCAATAATTAAAATATCATAGCATTTTTTGGAGCTTGAATTTTCAGAGGCTTTGTTTTTTCTGGCGGCCAAAAAATCTTTGTCGGCTTGCATTTGGCGTACCACTCGCGATCCACCTTGAGCAGCTAACTTTAATAAAGGGATCCCCGTTAAATCTCCAACAATATAAACGCCAAGAACAGAGCTTTGGAATTTAGTATCGAGCTCAGGATAAACTTCCACCGTCCCCGTGGGATTGTCTTTTTGTAACCAAGTAAAATAAGAGGTTAACAGAGGGATTTGCACAGAGACTCCTTCGCAGTTTCCACCGAGATTAAAACTAGTTATTTGTCGCCTTAACGCATTTTATGTTTCGCGAAAGCCGCATGACAAAACAAATTTTTGAACGTACCCTTTGTGTATGCAAATGCATTTGTTGCAATATCCCATTGATCGTGGACAAACCGAGTTAAATCGAACTCGGGTAAGCCAATTAACTCAAACTGAAAATATTCAAGCCGGTGATGGTTTGGTATTGCCGGAAATGTTCAGTACCGGTTTTATAACCGATATTGAAGCGTTACAAATGCTCACCAAAAACTTGTTTACCGAAGACAAACTTTTTTTAGGAAATTTAGCGCGCGATAAAAAATGTTGGATTTGGGGATCTTCTATTGCGTGGACCGGCGAAACTTTTCAAAACCTAAGCCTATTATTTAATCCCATGGGCGACTTAATTTCCCAATATGCCAAGATCCATCCTTTTAGTATCGGCTATGAAAGCAAGCATTTTGAAGGAGGTAACCTCATTGTCACACAAAATATTGCGGACTGGGTTTTTCAACCAACCATTTGCTATGACTTACGCTTTCCCGAATTATATCGCTTGGGTTTGGAGAAAGGTGTAAATGCCTATATTGTGCAAGCCAATTGGCCAAAAGTGCGCCAGCCGCATTGGGAAATCTTGTTAAAAGCGCGTGCTATTGAAAATCAAGCGTATGTTTTTGCGGTAAATTGCCTAGGCCAACAAGGTAGTACCGAATATGTGGGCGGCTCTTGTATTATTTCTCCTAAGGGTGAGGTTTTAGCGCAAGGATTTGCAACCCAAGGATTACTTTCGGCTCCTATAGATTTAGAGAGGATAAATCATTGGCGCAAACAATTTCCCGCTTTAAACGATCGCAAAAACATTTCATTTTATGCAAACCAATTATAAACTATTGAAAGACTATTATGAAAATTGCTTCAGAAATTAAAATTGCTGCTTCGGCAGAAACTATTTGGCAAACCTTAATTGATTTCGAAAATTATCCGCGTTGGAATAAATTAAACCTAATGGTAAAAGGCCAGCCCATACCCGATACTAAACTCGAAATGGATATGCAATTCCGCACGCAAAAAAAAATCAAAGTGCAAGCTATTCTCACTGGCTTTATTGCCCCTAAATATTTGAGCTGGAGCTGGCAAAGCAAGCTGGGCACTTGGTGGTTTCAAGCGGAGCAAATTATGCGCATAAAGGAAGATGCCGAAGGTGAAATGCATTTTCATCATGAATTTTATTTTTCTGGAGTGCGCCTGCGCTTTATTCGTCGGGATTTAGAACGCTATGCGCAATATTCTTTGGATTATATGAACGAAGATTTACAAACACATTTAAACGGTGAAAATTAAGGAAAATTATTTTCATTCACAACTTCTTTTAAAGGAAGTTTTTGCGGTTGAATAAGTGGTGTTAAATTCCTTTGCTGAAACATATTATCTTGCCAATAAATTACCGCATATAAAATATCTAAATCCGAAGGTGAATCGGGTTCGGTGGTGAGACACTCCCTTCTTACCCCATTGGGATTATTTACTTCACAAGTTCTAAATACGCGAAGCTGTATTTTTCCCAGCGAATGAATGGCGGTCCAAATATTTTCATTATTTAAATCAGGAAATACTCCACCAAAAGTGGGATCGCGGAAAATCACTTTAGCTTTTAAAGCACTTAATGAATCGTCATAACCTTTTAAATCCATACCATCCAAGGTTTTTTGCCCTTGTGCGTCGGTAAAATAAAATGGCGCCTTGAGGCGAATATTAGGCCTTAGAGTAGCCGTGTCAATACTTAAAGTATCATTCCATTCTATATACGGAAGTATGATGAAATAGGGCATATAGTTTTGTAAGCCATCGATTTGAAAAACTTTAGCAAAGTTTACTTTTAAATTATTGCCGCCGTTGTTGTATGTGAGAAGTTCTTCACCTGTTAAATATTTTTTGGTGCGTTCGAGTAAATCCACTATTCTTTGTAAATCTTTAGGATCTACATCGGAATAATAAGTTGTCCCTACGACATAAAGATCATTTACTTGTGCGCTGGGATTGTTACCCTCAGCTATGGCATAACGCAAACCTTTTTGTGCATCCTCGATAGCGCTTAATAAAAGTTGGGGGATGTTATGTACGGCATTTTTCCAATCGGGTTTGAGGATGGAAAAATTACTTTCAGGTTTGTAGAAGCGAGTAAGGTAATCTAGCGCAGCTATTTTCCCCGGAGACAAATCATCGTATTCACGAGTTTTAATTTGACGAAGCGTGTCTAAAAAATCGAAGCGTCCATTTTGGGCAGTATCCCATTGAAACCCTGCTACTATGAGCATCCAAGCCTTGGTGATTTTTAAGGAGGCAAGAAAAGGTCCGATATCTCCGCCATCAATTTGGTATTTTTTGCAATTGGCGATAAAGTTGAATGTAAAATCTTGTTCAGTAAAAACTTTTTCTAAAGCGGAAATCGTGGAATCTAATCGAGGTAAAAAACTAGTGATAATTAAATCTTGAATTTCGGTAAGTGTAATCGGGTTAACCGTTTTTAATTGCGACGTTAGTTTCAATAATGATTTGGGATTAACTTGTGTGGAAATATCTGAAAAGAGCGCTTGCT
>JAYTSD010000048.1:0-38202 GCA_043745805.1 Fibrobacteria bacterium | reverse complement strand
ATACCACAAACCGTTTGAATTCTTCGGTAAAATTTCGCTGATTGACCAGTTCTTTCATTATGTCTCCGAATTTTGTAAACATAATTCCGGACAACACCTGTAGGTACGGTTGGGGTTTTAAATATTAATCCCCACTTCGCCTAAATCTTTTTTCGGAAAATTAAGCAAAGGCTTAGCCATTGGCCGCTCTTGTTGATTCAAAGAAATTTCATCCAGTATACGCACGGGATTTCGATTTAACATCGCGGCCACAGAACGGGTTTCCATATTTCTACGAATCGAAGTAAAAGAAAATTTTTCTAATAATCTTTCCAATTTCCATTCCGTAGTATGCAAATTCACATAATGTTGAAAAGTTTTTAGCATGCCTAAATTGTGACGTTCTTGTTCTACATCTAATTCCCAAGGATGAAAATACATCATCACGGGCTGATGTTTTTTGTTTTTCATTTCCAGAAACATCTCGGTTACGGTATGTGGAAACAGCCGTAAATAACCACCGCCGGTTAAGGGCATAAATTTTTTACCCACACCCAGTGTAGACATAGGGAATTCCGCGAGTTGACGATTGTCAGATAATAGAATCCGATGAGGCAAGCGATTGGGATAATGGGGAATGCCATAACGGTCGCGTTGAATAGGGAAAATGCTGGAATCATAAGTTAAGCCATTACGCGCTACTATATCTAAGGACCATAAAGTTTTTTCCACAACGCTAAAATTGGAAGCGCGATGCCCTAATATTTTTTGGGAAGTATGGCGAGAAATAGCTTCCAACGATTTCATTAAATCCGCTTCGAATTCAGATGGAGTCATATCGGTGATGAGTTTATGATAATAACCATGCGTGCCAATTTCATGACCTTCTTTATCAATCATGCGCACCACTTCGGGAAAATGATCCGCCACCCAACCTAAAATAAAAAAGGTGGCTTCGGTATTATGTTTGCGCAACATAGTGAGAATGCGTTCGATATTATTAATGATGCGCGTTTCCTGTTGATGCCAAGTCGATGCCGGCGATTGTCCTTGCATATTAAAAGCATGAAACCAGCACTCTACATCTATAGTCATAAAATTTTGCACAGGTCGATGCGGACGTTTAATTTCAATCACTTTATCGAGATGAATTTCTTCCAACATATGTCGTACCGTAGAGGAACAATTTTTAATGCTAATAGCTCCTCCAATACTTTTTACTTTTTGCGCCACCTCAATTAAAAAACCTAAGTCCTCCAGATCAAAATTCACATCTGGGGTAAAGGAAACTTCTAAATGTTTATGTCCGCGAAATTGCACATCCAATTTACTCGCAAAGGAATTTGATTTTTTGATTTCCAAAATTGAAGAGTGTGTGGAAAAAAGTGTGGAAGACAATGAGGTATCTTGCAAGTTAACCACAGAATTTTTTTTGCTAGCGCCTTCTTTTTCCGATGAACGTGCCGAAAAGGGCAAGGCTTTGGCGCGCTTTAAGGTTTCGAGGTCGCGTACCTCCCCTTCTTTTTTAGGCGGCTTAAGAAGATAGCCAAAAGTATTCCATATTATCCATCCCTCTAAACGAATCCACGCTTTAAAGGAACAAAAAGAAGCGCGATACGAATAGTCATAAAAAGATTTGCGCACTACGCTCGCTAAAGAATCATCATAGCCCAAATTAATTTGTGCGAGGCCTGTTAATCCGGGACGAATATGCAAAGTACGTTGCTTATAATGCGGAATACTTTCCGCAAATTGCACCGTGAAATAAGCTCTTTCGGGACGCGGTCCAATAAAACTCATATCGCCTTTTAAAATATTCCAGAACTGGGGCAATTCATCGAGATGCAAAGCGCGCAGCCACCAGCCAATGGTAGTGATACGTGGATCACGTCCATTACCCGCTAACTGAGGTCCATTTTTTTCGGCATCGGTAAACATGCTGCGGTATTTGTAAATAATAAAAGGCTTGCCACCTACGTCTTTTTTACGCAAGACGGAATAGGGATCGGCATTTTCCGTGCCGCCTTTGTTACGTCGGCGGGGAGTACGTCCATTCATGCCAATGCGCTCTTGACTATAAAGTGCAGGACCCTTAGATTCCAGTTTGATGAATAATGCGATAAGGGGGTAACTTGAAATAAAAAATAAGGATCCAAAAAATCCTATGCTAATATCCATAGCGCGTTTAACAATAAGTACAGAGCGGCTTAAATGCATAAAGTCTCTAAGCACACAAAGCAGACAAGGTTTTTAACAAAATTAGCATACATAACCCTCATGTATGCTATTCCCTGGAAAGCCATTTGCGCAAGCGCTTCACATTTTTGTTTTTAACAAAAATGCCGCTTTCTTTGTGCTATTTGAATTTGTAGTGCGGGCTGAATGCGGAAATTTCAGCCCGCAAACAATTAGGCTTTGTTTAATCCAAAGTATTTCAGAATTTCGCTCACAATTTTAGGGGAGGCTTTTCCATCGCCATAAGGATTGGAAGCGCTGCAAAGTTTATTTCTCTCAGCCTCATTTTCCAAAATCATTTTAGCATGCAACAAAATATTTTCGCGCTTAGTGCCTACTAAACGAACGGTGCCGGCTTCCACAGCTTCCGGTCTTTCCGTTTCATTTCGCAATACTAATACGGGTGCTCCTAATGTGGGTGCTTCTTCTTGCACACCACCTGAATCGGTAAGAATAAGATAAGCGCGATTCATCACTTGCACAAAATCAAAATAATCCAAAGGTGCTACCAAATGTACATTGGGAACATCGCCTAGAATATCGCGTGCTGGTTGTTGTACATTAGGATTTAAATGCACGGGATAAACAATGACTAAATCGGGATAGCTCTGTGCCAGTTCACGTACCGCGAGAAAAATTTCTTTTAAGGGTTCTCCAAAACTTTCGCGACGATGAATGGTGACCAAAACCAAACGCTTTTCATGCAAATCAAGTTCGGGAAAAGGAAATGCTACGGCAGCTGAAGTGCGTGTAGCTAATAATAAAGTATCGATACCCGTATTGCCCGTAACAAAAATACTTTTTGCCGGAACATTTTCCGTAATTAAATTTTGGCGATTGCCTTCAGTGGGACAAAAATTAAGATCGGCACAAACCGTAATTAGCCGACGATTCACTTCTTCGGGAAAAGGAAAATATTTATTATCTGTGCGCAAACCCGCTTCCACATGACCTACCGGAACCTTGGCATAAAAAGCGCAGAGTGCTCCTAAAAAAGCGGTAGTGGTATCACCTTGCACTAGTAACATGGACGGTTTACTTTCTTGCAAAACTTTTTCGAAAGCAGCAATGGCTTTGCTACTTAGACGATATAAACTTTGATTGGGCTCCATTAAGTCCATTTCATAATCAACTTCGATTTCAAAGCGTTGTAAAATTTGATGCAACATTTGTCGATGTTGTCCCGTAGAGACCACGGTAACACGCAATTGATTTTCACGTTTTAAGGCTTGAATAACGGGGACCATTTTAATGGCTTCAGGACGAGTACCAAAAACAACAGCAATATTGGGTTTTTCCATGATAGCTTTCTTTTTAATGGGAAGTTGAGAAATATTTTCCAACGGCTTTTGACTTGGTATTAATCAGTCCAAGATTCTGGCCTAACAAATTATGGCGTTTGTTTTTTTGTTGGGAAGAATATGATTTTGAAACAGAGAATATGGATAAGGGTTTTCCATCGCCTCCTTGATAGGCTGCGGCAAAGCCCATATTGGTTCCGGCTACTACTGTGGCAAAGCCGTTATCGGCGGGAGCCGCTAGGGCGGTTACAGCGTTAACAGTACCACCCATATTTACTGACCAGGACTTCTTTCCGGTATCATTTAGAACCGTAAGTAAGTTAGAAGAAGTACCTACAACGCATTCCGAAAAACTATTTCCCGTGACATCTGGCAATGCAGCCAATGCGGTTATAGTACTTCCATCTAAAAAATCATAGATCCATAATGAGGTAACACCGTGGCCACGTGCGGCTCCCGATACCGCATACACTTTACCATTTCCATCTCCTACAAAAGCATCGGCTTTCCCATCCCCGTTAATATCTCCAGCAATCGCAATTGCTGTTGCTCCGGAAGTTACTGGTAAAGACCAAAGTAAATTACCGGTTAAACCGGAAAATAAATAAGCCGAATCGGCACCGTCCGCAATTAATACTTCTTCGCCACCATCATTATCTACATCAGGAAAAGCTTTTACTTTCCATACATCGCCGGGCATTTGTTTTTTCCATAACACGCTGCTTCCATCAGGTTTAATTAAAAATAATGAATCGCCACCACTGCTACCAATGGCTATACCGTAACTTGTATTTCCCTGATGAATTAAGGACAAGCTATTTGCACCGCTTGCTATTGCGGTACTGGGAGGGGCTGCGGCTATTTTAGGTTTCCCATGTACTTTACCATCAAAGGTGGAAAATTTCCAAAGCACTTGTCCTAATTTTGGAAAGGCATCATTTTCGGTCATTCCATTGATAGCTCCCGACAAACAATAAACGGTATCGTTTTGGCTTCCGAATACTATCTCTTCCTTGCCATCGCCGTTGATATCAGGTATATGTATAATACTTAAAATGGTTCCTTCAACGAAGGTTAAGTATTTCCAAAAAGCGTGACCACTGCCACCAGATACCATGGTGATTAAACCTCTTTCGTCGCCTGCGGCCACATCGGCGCGACCATCTCCGCTAATATCGGGTATTGCTTCCGTGGCACTAATTGAGGCTAAAAAGGGAATAGACCATAATTGTCCACCAGACGCATTTCCACGACCTTCTACCATATAGAGAGTATCATAGCCGCTACCTACGATGAGATCTTGACCACCATTACTGGGAGCAGAAATATCTGATGACGCCTGAATTAATAATACGGAGTCCGCGGCAAACCTCCAAAGCTCATCTCCAGGTTTTGCGAAGATGGAATTTATCAATACAGTTGTAAAAAAAACAAAAGTCACAAGCAAGCGAAACATATATCCTCCAAGATCAAATGCCTAGTCCATACCAAAAGTTTGCGGAAAGGCGTAAATCAGTAAATTGTTTATCATTTGGGTTTGGATCTTCTGTGCGATTTTCTCCAAAATAATTTCCCCACAAATACTCAGCACACAAAGCAAAATTTAAAGAACTCGCTGGCTCCCAGCGTATTCCCGGACCGCCCATAATTTTGCGATTCCACCAGTCACGATGTGTGTCATAAGAAGCATAAGCCGTGGCATAATTAATTAACATCCCCCATTTACCTTCTGCCATCACAAAACCTAAATCGGGGTTCACATAAAACACAAAATTCATTAATCTAATACTACTATCTTGATAATTATTTTGTGCATTGCGTTGCAGCACTTTTCGAGTATGAAAGGAAAAAATTCCTTCGGCATAAACGTCTCCCCAAAAACGAAAGGGAAATCCAATCCAATTATTAAATACGCCATTTTTTCCCCAACCCGTCCAAAATACCAAACCAGTTTTAATGTCCATGAAAGTTCCCGTAGGAATCAAGGCAATACTGTCCGCTACTTGTTGCAAGCTATCTTTGGCAGCATCTAGGCTATCCAAAGAACTATTGACATGAGAAAATGCTGTTTTCAAAGAATCTAAACTTTGTTGTAATGCTTTTCCTTCAACTGGGATACCGAGGCTATTCAAATAAAAATTTTGTTGTTCAAGGCTGCGATACTGATTCTCCATGTTGGCGATGGTCTCACGAATTTTTCCAGAATTATTTTGCACGGATTGCAAAGACAATTGAGTGTTATCCTTGCGCAAATATTGTCCCCAACGAATTTCTTGGAAAAACTGTAAAGACATTTTTTGCAGGAAAGAAATGCGATAACCAAAGCCTAAATCTGTACGATTATTCCAATACTTATTTTGTATATCCCGGTCAAAATGGGCTTTTCCATATATATCGATGGGCAAAAAAAAGTCGAAACGTTTACCCAATTGCATGGCCATAAACCCGGAAGTGTTTCTTTCTTCTTCTTTATCATAAACGCCTTCGGAATAAAGATCCATCCATAGTAATGGTGCAGTTACCTCAGCTGAGTTTGTAGCTGATGAAGAATCTTGCACCATTGATGGGGTAATTTCGGGCTCTTCGGGATCCTCTAATCCAACTTGGGCTTGGATTAAAATACTACAGCCTAAAATTAAAAAGCAAAAAATATTTTTTCTCACCCCGAGACCTTTAAGCCTTTGTTCCCGGTTCAGGCACAGGTGCTGCATCCGTTTTGAAACGCACTGTTTTATCCCAAACACCGACGCGATTGCGAGTGAAATCCATCCATAGCGATTTGAATACCACGTAAATCCACAGTTGGCAATAAGTAAAATACATTAAGGCAGTAACGAGTAGGTTACCAAAAGTATCTTCTCGCTCATACGAAAGCACAAAGAAAATTTCGGCGAGATACATAGCATAGGCAGATATCCAAACTGCGGTATAAGGTCCAGGAATATCCAGACTAATAACACCAAAGGCACTTAAAATAAAAATCAAATGGGAGAGTACGGTCGATGTGAGGAAGAGATAATATAATCCAAACATGTAGAGAAATTCTGTCGTTAGATGGCGGTTCTTAAATTTTAAAGCGGGTTTGGCAAATTTTTTCAAAACATAATTATTACCACGCACCCAGCGTGTTCTCTGCTTAATCCAAACCTTTAGCGTTTCCGGTTCTTGTTCCCAAGTCACAGCCGTCGGCACAAATTGCACTTCATAGCCTTCCATTTGTAAACGTACGGAAAGTTCGGAATCTTCGGTGATCGCTTTTTCATCCCAGCCTCCCACTGCATCGAGAGCTTCGCGCTTGATGATATAATTGGTGCCAGGCAAAATAGCGAACTTGGAAAACCAATAACGTCCAGCTTGTATCATCCACTGAAAGCTTAGGGTTTCAATATTTATCATACGTGTTAAAAGATTTTTATTGCGATTGATACAGCGGAATTTACCCAGTACAGCAGTAAGGTTTGCATTGCGCACCATTCGAGTGCAAAGTATACGTAAAGATTCCGGTCGGGGATTATTGTCACCATCATATATAGCGATGACGGGGTAACGGCAAAGTTTCAGCCCTTCGTTTAGAGCATATGGCTTGCCACTGCCTCTTTCGGCAGGAGGCCAAGACAAACAGCGCACGCGGGGATCTTCTAAAGCTAAACGGTCGACAATTTCCGTGGTTTTATCTGTGCTCTTATCGCTGATAACAATGACTTCGAATTTATCCTTAGGATAGTCCATGGCTAAAAGGGCACGTACGGTTTTTTCAATCACCATTTCTTCATTACGCGCAGGTATCATGGCGGATACTGCAGGTAACTCGTCATCCGTCGCTAAGATTTCATGATCGCCTTTATAAAACTTGCGACGATAGACATAGCCTCCCCATGTTAAAATAAGATTGAAGACAATCATACCCCATATAATGATAACTGAGAAAAGAAAGAGAAATTCTAAAATAGGACTAGAATATGGCAAGTTGCCTCCGAGGACAAAAAACATTAGACTGTGAAATTAATAACATCAAATGGCAAAAAGATTTTTTCATCGAGTAGCTCCATGCCAGAGGCGCTTGATAAGCCCACCCAGATATAATAAAGTGAAGGCTGAAACCATGAGGGAACTAATTCCAATAATTAAAGCGGATAAACCAATACTGGCTTGCCTCATTATCGAATGCCCTAAAGTACGTGTGAGAATTTCCACTTCATGAGTACCAGCTGGTAGTTCTAATACGCCATCTTTCAGTAGGGTTTGCGTATTATTCGGTGCAGGAGATTCTGTCAAATAAGGAAGGCCATCTAAATAGACCTCTTTTGGATTTTGTGACAGTACCAAAGAAGCTACCCCTATGGCGCGATAATTTAATTTTAATCCCTGCAAAGTGGATTGAGCATCTTGGATAATGCCATTGAATTGAGTGACTTCGACAGGCGAAAGCAAAAGAGTTTTCCAACTAGTAAATTTGGAACAGCCTTCTATAAAATGTTTTCCTTCGGGCAATAATAAATGGCCTTTTTCATATACGGGCCAAATACGACCATCCAGCATAACTTCGGGATTCTTCACTTCACTCAAGTCCAACCAACTTCTATTCGAGGAATTTATGGTCCAACCCTCTTGAGTATAATTTTCTTGAACGGGTACAGCGGTGGCAAAAGCCAAATTATGAAAATCAACATCATAAACATTGTCTTCATTGCGCAGAGACAAGCGCCCCCATTTTCCCGCAGTCGCCATCATGTCCATTAATTCCATTCCACAAAGTTGCGGCGTTTCCTCACTCGCAGGTTTTTGTTTGTCCATATTTATTTCCAACATAGGTTTCCAGGCTGGAAATTTATTTTTTATGGTTTCAATCTTTTGATTTAAAAGAAAAGCATTCATTTTGGAAGTGTGACTCATTTCTGCTTGTAAAACCACCACAGAATCTTTTTCTAATAATTCTCGGTATAATGAATCCGCACGCGTAGTTGTGCTATCGAGTCGGCGCGTTAAAATAATTTCCGATCCAGATTTTTGAAATGGCGATTGCTTTTCTAAAAAAACAATCGCTTCATGGGTTATAGATTGCGCAATGGAATCGCGATAATTTTGAAATTCATTCCAGTATTTTGCAGAAGATTTATACCAGTGTGCGTCACCCGGTGAAAATATTTCTTGAGGATCATAACCTTTATCGCGTTGGTATTGAGCTCGGAAAGAGGTATTAAACGGAGTAATATATTTTGTGGAGTCAGGATTATTTCCAGTAAAAATACTGCCAGTTAAATTCACACCATCCCAAGGTCCCATTAGGATTAATCGCTTAATAGCATGAAATGCACCGGCCCGAGCGGTATCATTCGTAACATTCATGAAAAGTTTCCAGCCACTACCAGCGTCCAGCCCAGCTTCTTTTCCGGCAGCCGTTTTTTCTCGCCAATTTGGATGCTCCTCCCAGAAGCGCTCGGAAACATAAGGCAAATCAATCCAAGCATAGGCTGAGATGCCATTTTTATGTAACAGATTTATGAAATAACCATATTCAAAGGTATAGGTACTGAAATCATGCCAGCCAGCCACATGTACAAGCCGCACTCCATTTTTATGCCATAAATTTACTAGTTCTTCTAGCGGAATATTTTCCCGGCCAGTGGGATCAAAATAGACTTCTAAGTTGGGATTACGTATAGCGGGATGCAAATCGAATTGTCTTTCGAGCAAATCCAAGAAAAATGGAAAGCGATAGGGTGTAGCACTTTTCCCATCTATACTAGTGTCTTGTATAGGGTTCGCAAAATCAGTTGCAAAATAAAGATATTTACCTTCTCCATATTCTCCACCCGCCACCAAGGGTTCACCTTTTGGGGTAACGTATTGGTCAACATATTGCACATCGGCTTCAAAAGGCTGATAGACCAAAGGACTACGGAAGCGAATTTTTACTTGCGGTAAATATTCGTCGCGAATGTCACTGGTTTTTTTAGAAGAATTAATTGGGCGTATACCTAGTTGCACCGCAAGAGGTGAAGTTCCTTCAAGAATTATATTTTTCCCTTGGGCAATCGCCTGGGCAAGCAATAGGGTTTGTTGCGTACTAAGTTGAGCCGCACTTTGATGAGGCACGATCACTAAATTGTTTTCTTGGGGAACATCTAAAAATTGATTGGCTGGCAAGGAATCGGTTTCAATACCGCAAATTTTAAAAGCCTTGGCCCAAGTTTGAGCATCAAAATTACTATCCTGGGTAGGCCAGAGAATTACAGGTTTTGCAGGAGCCCCATGTTTTAAAGCTAAGGGAGGCGTGGCAAATATTTTTTCTCGCAAGGTATGCGCGAAAGCGAATTTTGGAATAGAAATTCCAGAATACCATTTCGGTTTATTATTCACCCCTTCTACTACAAAGGACCAACCCGGAGGACAACTTATGTTTTGTTTATATTCTCTCTCCACGGGAGCTTCGGAATACCATTCTTTTTGTTTTTTTCCTTCTCGATCTAGGAAGAAAGTGTGTAAAAATTGGCCGCTGGATTTAAAGGTAACATTTTGGTTTCCAGTAACCTGTACAATACCTGGGGAAGTCATGCGTAAAGGCACATTGCGAATATCCGAAAAAACATAGCCTTGCTTTTTTAAGCCTCGTACAATTTCTTTAAGTACACTGGATTTAATCCAAGGATGAAAAAAGAAACTGGCAAATCCATCGCGTACCGCTAAATTATTTTGCGCAAAACGGATAATAGGGGTTGCGTCTTGATTGTCATTGGGCACATAACCTAAGTTTTCGGGAATAATCGAATTGCCTGAAGGATGACGCCCAATAAAATAAGGAACCAATTGATCGTAACCGGTTTTATCGATTACTTGGCGACGCCCGTATTCCACATTGAAAAATTGATCAATCACCGAATAATCTAAATTGGAACAGGCATAATGCGGTGTTTCGAATACTAAAGGATAAATGCCATTGCGATGCATTTCTTCAATACCTTTACGTAAACGCAGTCGCACATATTCTTTGGAGTCTTCAAAAATAGGCGTATTATGTAAAGCATCCCAAAATTCATAATCATGCGTGGAACGACCTCTATATTGATGCGTAGTTCCATGCATGACAATGCTTGCCCCTTTACTTATAGCATAATGGATCGCATTCACTAAGTCGGGTTTGTCAGTTAAACTATAGGCCACATTTTCATCGGGATCGACATAAAATGGAACAAGCGCAATGGAAAATGGCGCACCCTCCGAAGCAAGAATATCGGCAAGGTGACGGATCGATTGAGGATCACTAAGCGGACAAACATCTTCAATACGCACTAAACCCGTGTGTTTTTCTGGATGAATTTCACCAACAAATTCATGAAGCAAATCGGCAAAGGCAATGTCTCGACCTCCTTCTGTGATATAATCTGTTGGGCAATCCGCCACATACCAAAAATTTCCGCTTTGTAAAATATAGGGCCGCAATATTCCGGCTTGGCTTTTGGCATAGGCATGAATTTTGGCTCTATTGCTATCTAATAAGCTAATCAGGTTAAATACCGAATCCGTTTTAAATAATTGTTGATGGTTATATAGCACCGTATTGAATTCGCTGGATCGCAAAACGCCGTCTTGTTTAAAACCTAAATTGGCAAAAGCTCCCAAAGATTTTGTCGTGTCTAGATGTAACCTTGACGTGTCGCCAGGTTTACGGGCTCTTTCGCTATCGGCTAAAGGATATTCCAATTGTCGTAAATTAAAATGCAGCCAAAATAATTTGTTTTGAGGATGTCGTGCAAAGTTTAAAAAATCAGCAGGGAGTATAGCAGTTTCTGAGGTCCCCACATAAGCCACAACGTCATTTAGTTTTAGTTGACTAAGATTAAATGAATCTACGGGTAACACATGGGTTTCCATGGAAAAATGGCCGAAAAGCGTAGCGACTTGCATGGCGACACCTTCACCCGAAGAATCATGATATACCATAACTTTACGTTCACTTTGTGTTTGCCAAGCTTTGGCTAAAATAGACCACGCTTGCATGCTGTCGGCTAAATGGGTATCGTAAAACTCAATACTCTGTGCTCCACCACGTCGTGCGGCCACTATGCTTTCTACTAATTCGTTCGGACTAACTTCAACTGCTCCAAGCGGAGTGATTTCCACGTGCGCTAGTAAATGCACACGATTATTAATTTGCGCTAAGGTTTGCTCAACGGCCTTTTGTGTCCAGTCTGGTTTAAAAGTGGCTGGGTTTTCATATATATTAGCCCATTGTTGCCACATTAATTCTGCAGATAGCCATTGAGGTTTATCTTGTGAATCCAGTAACTTATCCAAATCTAATCCGGTTAATTCTTTTTGTTTGGAAAAAGGCATAAGATTGGCCTGAGCATCTGCGGTAGCAATAAATGTAAGGCAAGCAATTTTATGAGCGGCTTTCACTATTTTGGAAGATCTCAGCAATAAATCCGTTAGACCTTGGCTTCTTTTTACAATAGCTTCAGGGCTAAAAGCATGAGTATCTTCTGCAATTTCTTTGCGACAAACATCACAATGACAAGCAAATTTATTTTTCCAAACTATAGTTGGCTCCGAAAAATCAACGCCATCGATTTCGGGATAATGCTTTAAAATATCTTTTAAAAAACCTTCCCACCAAATAATAAATCCGGGCTGACGTACGCAAAGAAAATGCTGATCAGGATAGGGGGATAAATCGCTCCCGTCAGCATTTTTCATGCGCCATTCAGGTCGCTTTTCCCATACGCCCTTATGCTCAAAAACGGGTAGCCAAGCAATAAGCTTTATACCGCGCTTATGGGAGGCGTCTATAAAATGTTTTAATAAATCTTTTTTACTGTATCCTGTTTCCACATTGTATTTATAACCGGTTTTGTATACTGCGCCATATTGCGGATCATAGGCTTTAAAGAAAATCGTGTTAATGCCATGTGCTTGCCAAACGGCAATGGCTGAATCTGCGAATTTATCTAAAGGTTGCTTAAGATTGTAATAGTAAGAAGGATCGAAGCGCACACCTTGTATGCGATTACTCGCAAAATCTTCTCCAATTTGCTTTTTGTCAGCACAACCCGTAAGCAAAGTAATGAAAACAAAAGCGATACAAACAGCATTAAAATGGAAAATCCATTTAGGAGTAAAACAGTTTATTTTCAAAATAACTCCGAGGGAAAGGAACTAATATTCCAAAACTTGAGAATATCATAACTTATTTAGGGGAGGAAAGAAAGATCCTTGTCCTAGAAAACGAAGAATAAAAGTGTACCTTTCGGAACGCTTAAGTAGCTGAAAATAAAAGGGTTATGATGCTTACTTGCAAGTTGTGAATAGGCTAAATTGACGAATCACTAAGTTTTATATATATTTAAGGACCCTCCAGAAAATCTATCCATTTCTTGACATTCGATATTATATTTTCCTACCATCGGCTTTTTTGGGCTTTTATTAATCCGTCCCTAAAAAAGAATGAGCCGATTTCTCGGACGGAGAAATATGGCTGAATTAAAAAAAGGAAAGTCACATGAATATTTATGTCAGCAATATTCCCTATCAAACATCCGAAGATGATTTACGCCAAGCTTTTGGTGCCTATGGCACAGTAAGCTCTGCACGTATTATCAAAGACAGACAGACTGGGAAATCTCGAGGCTTTGGCTTCGTCGAAATGGACAGCGACGATGATGCCCGCAAAGCACTTGAGGGAATGAATGGTGGAGAATTGCTTGGTCGCAAAATCAATGCGCGCGAAGCCAGACCTCGTGAAGAAGGCGGCGGTAATGGCGGCGGCGATAATGGTGGTGGTCAAGGCGGTCATAGCGGTGGCAATGGCGGCGGTGGTAATCGTGGATACGATCGCGGACCTCGCGAAAATTCGAATCCGGTACGCTCAAATCGCGGTAATTACTAATCTTCTTTAACCCATCCTTTTGGGGATGGGCAAAAAGATCTAAATCTTAAACGCGAATCTTTCACATCTGTAGGTTCTAATCTTCAGATGCTTTTCTATTTTTGCCCTATGTCAGAAATAATCGAAAATAATAGCGTATCCCGGTCTCCGTTTTTTATCAGTGCACCTCGCCATCTAGAGCCTTTATTACTTGAAGAATTATTGGAAATGGGTATCGAGGGCGCCAAAGCAGGTCATTTGGGTGCGGAGGTGGAATTATCCTTAGAAGAAGCGTATCGCGTAGTTTACGGATCTCGAATTGCTTCCCGTTTACTGCGTCCCATCGCTGAATTTGAATGTCGCGATCCCGAAGAACTTTATGAATACGCTTATAGTTTGCCATGGACGCAAATTATTCAATCCGGACAAACCTTTCGCATATCCGCGCATACCGCCTATTCAACCATCGATCATAGTCAATATGCCGCGCTTAAATTAAAAGATGCGATTGTCGATCATTTTCGTGATCAAGAGGTTGAGCGTCCCAATGTGGAAATGGACAGCCCCGATTTACGTTTTGATTTAGTGATTTTTCATAACGTAGCAAAAATCAGTCTCTATTATTCCGATGGCGTGATGCATCGCCGAGGTTACCGTAAACTAGCGGTTTCTGCTCCCATGAAAGAAAATTTAGCAGCTGCTGTTTTGCGCTTCGCAAAATGGAAAGGCGTGACACCATTGGTGGATCCCTTTTGTGGCAGCGGTACATTTTTAATTGAAGCGGCCATGCTTTACACCAAAACACCGGCAGGCTTTTTCCGCACACGCCAAGGTTTTGAAGGGCTTCCCGATTTTGATGAAGAGTTATGGTTAAAGGTTAAAACCGAAATGGATGCCGCGATTATTCCCTTGCCACATAAATTAATTCAAGGCGGAGACAATGATCCAAAAGCGGTGGAAGCCAGTATTTTAAATTTATCGGGAACTCCTTTTGCCGATCAAATCCAAATTTTTAAACAAGATTTTAAAAAATGGGAAAAGTTTCAGAAATACACGACAGTTATTTCTAATCCTCCTTATGGTCTGCGTTTAGAAGGCGAAAATCCTAAGTTACTGGAAACCACTTATGCGCATTTAGGCATGTTCTTAAAAAGCCGTTGCCCCGGTTCCAAGACGTATGTACTCATGGCAGATCCGCTTTGGGAAAAAGCTTTGCATCTCAAATCCCATCGCCATATGCTCATTGATAATGGCCAACTCGAAGTGCGTGTACATGAATATAAAATTCCGACCACGCCACTAGTGTAAATAATATGCGCGTATTAGTAACGGGAGGCACGGGTTTTATAGGTAAACCCTTGATCTCTCACCTTCAGGCTTTGGGCCATGAAACGTGGGTGTTAACTCGTGATTTAGCTAAAGCCAAAAGAACTTTCCCCTCCAGCACAAAAGCTTTTCTTTATGGCCAGCAAGGAACTATTCCTAGCGAAGCGCTGGAAAACGTAGAGGCAATTGTTCATCTTGCCGGCGAAAATGTAGGAGAGGGTCGATGGACAAAAAAGCGTAAAGAAAAAATTTTCAATAGTCGAATAAACTCTACCCGAGCTTTGGTGTCAGCTATAGCTAGGTTGTTGGTACCCCCTAAAATTTTTATTTCCGCTTCGGCAATTGGTTTTTATGGAGATACGGGTAACTCTATGGTTACTGAATCTTCACCACGAGGAAATGGGTTTTTAGCTGAAGTAGTTGAGGCTTGGGAAAAAGAAATTTTTGCGGCTGAATCCTTAGGGCTTCGTGTAGTGGCTTTACGCAATGGTGTGGTATTAGGCGATGGCGGGGCTTTGGCAAAAATGCTTTTCCCTTTTCAATTTGGGCTCGGAGCCATTTTGGGTAATGGCCAGCAATATATGAGTGGGTTGCATTTGGAAGATGCGATAGGCCTAATCCTCTTTGCATTGAAAAACAAGGAAGTTAAAGGTGTTGTAAACGCTTGTACTCCATCTCCATTAACCAATAAGGAGTTTAGTATAGAATTGGCAAAAATATTAAAAAGACCTTTGTTTTTAAGGCTACCCACTTTTATTTTAAAAATAATATTTGGTGAGATGAGCGCCATTCTCATAGATAGTCAAAGAGTTTCTTCGGAAAAAGTGGCTCGCCTAGGGTATCATTTTCATTACCCAAAATTGGAAGATGCTTTAAAACAAATTTTAGGAAAGTGAATCATCAGCACAAGCCTGTGCATAAAGTTCACGTAACTGCAAAAATACTGGACCCACCTTAGCATTTCCCACTTTTTGCTTTTCAATACGCGTAATTGGCACAATACCGCGCACGGAAGAGCTTAAAAAGGCTTCGGACATTTCGGCAACTTGTTCGGGAAATATTTCACCTTCGCGAAAAGGGATGCGATTTTTTTTAAGAATTTTTAAAATCACTTGTCGAGTTATTCCCGGTAATATTCCCGTATCAATAGCGGGTGTAACGACTTCACCATTCCACACGGCAAAAAAACTGGCGGTGCTGAGTTCGGCGATTTCACCGTTTGGTCCCAGTAAGATACTTTCATAGCACCCTTTTTTATCCGCTTCGGCTTTAGCAAAAATATTGGCTAAATAATTTATGCTTTTAATTTTAGAATCTAAACCGGATGCGGCGGTTTTATTGATACTACTGATCGCGATGGGGACGCCTTTTTTATAAATCGCTTCGCCGAGTCCATGAACAGGAGACACTGTAATAATCAGCGAAGGGACAATAGTCGAGTCAATACCTAAGCCCCCTAAATATTTTCCGCGTGTTACGGTAATGCGTGTGGTGGCATCCTGTAAATGGCTTTTGCGACAAAGAGACTGGATGATGTCTTCTAATTCTAAAAGCGAAAAGGGAATTTTAATCAATAATTTTTTAGCGGACTTTCGCAAGCGCTCAAAATGCAAAGGTAAAAATTGAGGATGGCCATTCACCGTACGCAAAGTTTCGAATAAACCATCTCCCAAAACCAAGCCACGATCAAAAACCGAAATCGAAGCTTTTTCGGCGGGATAAATTTTGCCATTCACATAAGCGAAAGTTTTATTCACAGGCATGTTTTTTCCAAGTTTTAATGTGCAAAAAAGGGTTTGCTGCGTTGCGTAGGAACGGCGGCTTTGGGACGATTCAATAAACCATTATCCAAACCAAAAGAAATTCCAAAACGAATGCGTGTCGCAAAAGTTTCTAGGGATAAAACCTTAATGCTTTCCAATTTTTCCAAAGCTTTTCCATCGGAAGCTAAAACACGATTCAGACCCGTGGCCATTTCTAAATAAACAAGGAAAGGATAATTGTGATAGCTTTTGGCATTGAGTTTTAAACCCCAGCCTAAACTTTGTACCCAGCTATCGGCCCTTTTATTTTCATCATAATAAGTAGGGTTAAAAATACGAGTATCATATAAGTTACCATTCCAAGCGCGACCCATTTCCCAAAACAAATGGGCGTATATGTCCTCGATAAAGAAAATCCAATAGCCTTGATAAATATTGGGAATTAAGGCTTGATTAATATCCACACTCAATTTGGCAACATGCTCTCCACGAAATTGAAGATTTTCATTATTGCGTAAATAGGGGTAACCTCTAAGAAATAAACCTTTCGAAAAAAAGGAATCCAAGGTATCGATTGCATTCGCTCGATTAGTGTATTTCCAATCCAGTATACTTCCTGCCGATCCGGTAATTAAAGCGGAGCTATACTTCGACCAAGGTAAAGGCAAGGCATAACTTGCGCCTAAATCCATTTCCTGAATATTATAATTGCGATATAAAGGGGTGATAACACCATTGGAAAAAACAAAGGTTTCTAAAAAAGTTCCTTGCCTTTGTAATTGCGATTGATTGAAAATGTAGGATGCAAACGCTGCAAGGCCAAGCGGAGCCACATCTCCTTTATCGGAATAAACCGGACTATAAAAATGTAATAGTGCCGAATAATAATTGTTTTTAAAATAGGTGAAAGCAAAAGATCCCGATTCGAGATCATAAAAATTAAAATCATTCCAACTATAACCTGCTGCTAAATGCAAATAACTGGATTGTTCGCTTTCACCGGTCGAGGAGGCATCGAATAAATTATAATGTAAATGCGCTTCGGCATTTCTTAGGATTACGGCATAGTTTTGATTTTCAATACGATCTTTATCATCGGCGGTAGCGCTTTGAATACGCACAGTATCATGCGATGCAATATTCGCGCGGGAAAACTGTGCGCCTATGGAAACCGGAAATGAATTATTCACAATGCCTAAATAAAATTGACTTTCTTTATCTGGGGAAAGAAGTTCGCTATTATGCCCTATATAATCAATACCATTGCCCAATTCTAAGAGCAAAGCACCGGACACTTCATTTTTCATTATCGGATCATTGATCATTCCATTAAAGCCACCTAACCATTTTAATTCGCCCTGAGTAGCGGTTCTATCCGTGGAAGACATTTCGGATCCGATTAATAAAGGGCTGACGATGTAACGATTAGGTGTTCCCATATAATTTTCACTTTTACTACTTAAATCAATGGCTTCAATGGTGGCCGTTTCAGGATGCGCCCATTTGCGCGCTTGCGGAGCATTAAGTGAAGGTTTTAAATCTTTGATCAAGTACAGTGAAAATCCATCTTGATCATAATTGATGTAGGCCAATTTTTGTCCCGATGAATCAATGGCAGGAGAGAATGCGCCACCGGCGACATTAGTAATAGACTCAATAGTTTTAGCCTCAAAGTTATAGCGATAAATATTATAAATGCCGGTACTATCGGAAGAGAAATAAAAAGCCTTTCCATCGGCGGTCCATTCCGGATCGCGTTCATCATAAGTTTGGGCGAGCAATGGCGAGAAGTTTTTGCCATCACTTTGAACCATGCCTATATTGCGCGAAGCGCCATCAAAATAAGAGAATAAAATATTTTTGCCATCGGGGGAAAAGCGCGGTGTATAAATATTAAAACCAAAACGAGTTTGTAAAATGCTATCGGATGGAAAGATGGTTTTTACCTCCTCGGCATTTAATTTTTTACCCTCGGGAACTGGAGCAGTGCAGAGTTGAAAATTGGACTGTACTTGTTTGATAAAAACGATTTGGTTTTTTTCTTTATTGTAGCTGGCTTGTACAGCATTTAAGTTTTCGGTAAAGCGTTTTTCGGTTTTGTCGGTGAATTCCAAAAAGGGCGCTTCACGCCTCACATTAGTTTGATAAATGTCGAATTTATGCGATCCATTTTTATCTTCTTCTTTGGCAGAAAAAAACAAAAAAGTACTATCGTCCTTATTGACATCAAAATAATTGCGTAAACCCGCCGTAACCAAGGTGTCACGTTCCTTTTCGGGTTTACTACTATCGGCTAAGGTGTATTTATATAAAGCACTGCGAAAATCTTTGCGACCTTGATTCGAAACAAAAAACAGACTCTGGCCTTTAGAATCCCATTTGGGGTAATAATTATAAAAACATCCGCTGGTTAATTTTTGTCCGGTAATTTGTGGACCTAAATCTTTAACTTGTTCGGTATAAGTTTTGGTGATTTCATTTTTCCAATCTTCCCACACTTCATCGCCGGTTTTTCCTAAAACTCTTTGCATGGAACCGGAGAGTGTTTGTCGATGAATGCGTGCATTTTCCGCCCACAATTTAATCATGGCTTCATCACCATATTTGCTAGAGATATAACGTGTGAGCGCAAAGCCTTGTGTATAAGGTCCTTGTTCATATTGTAAACTTGACCCGACAAAACTACCCATGCGATCAAAGCCAATCAG
Organism: Fibrobacteria bacterium; assembly: GCA_043745805.1. Lineage (GTDB taxonomy): Bacteria > Fibrobacterota > Fibrobacteria > UBA11236 > UBA11236 > JAYTSD01. The sequence continues at coordinate 19,025 of JAYTSD010000048.1, read as the reverse complement.
TTGATTGTTCAAAACAGCCATGCGTAAAATCATATCACGGTGGGAGTCCCAAGCATCGAAGCCGGAACGTTCGCTTTCATATTGTGCGACGCCTTCAGCAAACCAATCCGGCTGGGAAGTAAAAGGAATAATGGTGGCTAAAGACGCTTGATTCGCTTCATTATAAAAATCCTGATAACCAATGAATAAGCCTTGCAACCAACTGGGAAGCTTACTGCTGCTTTGAATAGAAACCAAATGTGAAAATTCATGCGTCACGACATCTTTAAGCCAATTATGCGTGCTGCGAATGGGAAAATCCCAGTCCGTAATCCAAATATTCATGGTATTCTGTAAAGAATTAGCCCAGCCATTGGAAAAAATATCTTCGCGCAAAATAAATTCAACTTTATTATCGAAATGAATATTGTAGCGTTTGAGTTTATCTTCCGCTACGCTTTCAGCAATACCCGCCACATAATCGGCTACGGGTTCAATTTCAGCGGGATAATTAAAGCGAAAATGTTCGGTTTCCGAAACTTTCCATTTAATATGCGCCTGATTGCGGTTAAAGGAATAAGCGGCTGCGGAAGGGGGAATTAATGTCGAAGCAAGGGTAAGGCCTAATATTGAAGCGCGAGCCCGAAATAATATGGGTTTGATGGTCACAAATCATCCTGTTGAGAATCGTAATAGTGTACAAAATATCTAGGTCTTATTAAATTCATTTTCCTCTTGGCCAGTTTTACTGAACGATATCACGAGTTTACCAAATACAACCCGCAAACCATTGATAAATTGGGGCCGGTTTTTTGGTCGCAACAGCCATTGCCGTTTAAAGAAATTCAATCCAATGAAAAGATTGTTTTAACCCAACCCTTAGAAAAGATTTTTGAGAAATTACAGCCTGCCGCTATTGCACCGCTTGAGAAACCGACATGGCCAGGAGGGCTCGAAGGCTTAGCCGAGCTTTTACATTTCACCTTGGGTATTACGGGAAAAATGGAAACCGAGGGCGGTCCGGATTTTTTCTTTCGTGCGGCTCCCTCAGCAGGTGGCCTTTATCCTACCGAGATTTATGTGGCTTTACGTCGGCAAGAAAATATTTCTGATGGCTTTTATCATTATCATTCCAAAAAAAACGCTTTGATTCCTGTATGGCAAGGGGATTTTTGGGCGGAGTTGCAACATTATTTTTTACAACATCCTGCCGTAGCGGAATGCGATTGCATTATCCTTTTCACGGGTATTTATGGTCGTAGTGCTTGGCGTTATAAGGAACGAGCCTATAGGCGTATCTTGCTTGATACGGGTCATGCCTTAGGAAATTTATTGGAAATCTGTGAGTACGAAGGCTTACCTTTTTCATTGTTGGCGAGCTTTATGGATCAAGGCTTGGAAGAGTTGCTTTTTTTAACGGCCAAAGAAGAAATGCCTTTATTGGCCGTAGCTATTGGAAAACTAGGACAAGTTTTAGCAGCGCAAGGACAAAGGCCCAGTGCCGAACCCGAAGCCGCAGCCAAATTAGTGCAGAGTGAAGATCCCATGCAAGTGCAACAAAATTGCTGTGAAAGAATTGACTCAGTAACTCCGGCACGTCCTATTGTATCGGACTTCCAGCATTTCCCTCCCTTTGAAATTGGAAATTATAATGCCCTGCGCGGTATATTAACCCGCCGTAGTTGCAGGCAATTTAATGGGCAGGCAATTTCAACTTATCAACTCAAAGAAATTTTAGGTTTCGCATTTCGCAATATTGAAAATTGTCCTTGGGCCTTAGCTCCAGGCCATTGGCAAGCACATCTTGTGGCCTTGCGTGTGGACGGTTTGCAACCAGGAGTTTATCAAGTGGACACGGAAGCAATAGATTGGAATTTAACCAAGCCAGGAAATTTTAAATCCGAATGTTTTTATATGTGCCTCGGTCAGGAATTGTCTTCGGATTGCGCTTTCGCATTAGTATATACAGCAGACTTGGCTAAATTAGCGGAGACTTATGGTGATAGAGGTTATCGTTATGTTTGTTTAGATGCGGGCCAAGTGGGTGAGCGCATTAATTTGATGGCGGATCATTTGCATTTAGGTTCTAGTGGTATCGGTGGCTATTTCGATGATCAAGCCAATGAACTTTTGAAACTGCCACTTTCCCATGCGGTGATTTATATCACCTTGGTGGGCGTGCCGGATAATAGGTGAATTTTGCTACTTTTCCCCATTCTATTAATATGGAATTATGAAACCAGAAGTCTTTCTTTATAATACCGCCACACGACGCAAAGAGGTCTTTGAACCCTTGCATCCAGGTATAGTTAATCTTTACTGCTGCGGCCCTACGGTTTATCATTTTGCGCATATCGGCAATTTACGCACTTATGTTTTCGAAGATTTTTTGCGCCGCACTTTGGAATATGCCGGCTGGCAAGTCAATCATGTAGTGAATATTACGGACGTTGGACATCTCACTTCCGATGCCGATACCGGCGAAGACAAAATGGAAAAAGGCGCACTACGCGAAGGCAAAAGCGTTTGGGAGATTGCGCAGTATTATACTGAAGCTTTTCAAAAAGATTGGATGCGTTTACGTTTGTTAGAGCCTACACTCTGGACAAAAGCCACCGATCATATTGCGGAACAAATTGCTTTAGTGCAAACTTTGGAGGCCAAAGAATTTGCTTATCGCGCTGACGATGGAATTTATTTTGACACTTCAAAATTTCCTCGTTATGGTGAATTTGCTGGCCTAGACATTGAAGGCTTACAGGCTGGTGCGCGTATTGAAATGTTGGAAAGTAAACGTAATCCTACGGACTTCGCTTTATGGAAATTTTCTCCCAAGGATACACAACGTGCGATGGAATGGCCTAGCCCTTGGGGTAAAGGTTTTCCAGGTTGGCATATAGAATGTTCTGCCATGGCGATGAAGCATTTAGGACATACACTCGACATTCATTGCGGAGGCGTCGATCATATTCGCGTGCATCATACCAATGAAATTGCGCAAAGCGAATGCGCCACAGGCGAAAAATTTTCACGCTTTTGGTTGCATGGTGGCTGGCTTTTAGAGCAAGGCGATGAAGAGAGTGGCGGGGGAAAAATGTCTAAGTCATCCGGCGATTTTATCACGCTTGATGTGCTTTTGCAAAAAGGTTATACAGCCATGGACTATCGCTATTATTGTTTAACCGCCGGCTATCGCAACTATTTGCATTTCAGTTGGGAAGGTTTAAATACCGCGCGTGAATCCTTGCGTAATTTACGCAAGCGCACCGAAAATTTTACGGGCAAAAATGGAAACTTTGAAAGTTCAGTCGCCATTGAATGGCAAAATAAATTTTGTAAAGCAGTATTCGATGATTTGAATATGTCACAAGGTTTAGCGGTCCTAAATACTATGCTCAAAGATATCGATCTTTTGGAAAGCGAAAAGGCTGGCTTAATATTCGATTTTGATCGTGTTTTAGGATTAGGTTTAGATGAAGCCCAAGTTACAACACTTAATGCGGATCTTGAAGAGGATCTTCAGCGTTTGATTACGGAACGCTTGCAAGCGCGGCAAAATCGCGACTTCAAAAGAAGCGATGAAATTCGCGACATATTTAAAGCCCGTGGGTATGTATTAAAAGACAATACCGAAAGCACCACTTGGGAAAAAATTTAAAATGCTTAAATAAATTTCTGAGCTTGCAACTAAGGCTCAGGATTTTGTAACGTATAAGATAATTTTGCAGAAGTTCCATTCAACCGAAAGAAATCAAATGCAGGTTCTTGAAGAAAAAGAAAAAGAAAAAGACAAGGAAAAAGAAAAAGACGAAGGCGGCGGCCTAGCGAAAGAAATCGCCGAATCGTTTATTAAAGGCCGCAAGATTTTTTTATGGTCGCCAGTGGATGACACTGTCGCCGAAAAAATCGTCAAGCAATTATTTTACTTGAGCTCGGTGAGTAAAGACGATATCACTTTATACATCAATAGCCCAGGTGGAGTAATCTCTTCAGGCTTGGCTATTTATGATTGTATTCAATCCATTCCTTGCGATGTAGCCACTGTAGTTTGTGGTCAAGCGGCCAGTATGGGTGCGGTATTATTAGCGGCAGGTGCTAAAGGCAAGCGCTATGCTTGGAAAAATGCTCGCGTGATGATTCATCAACCTTTAATTTCTGGACATATGTTTGGACCGGCATCGGATATTCAAATTCAAGCCGAAGAAATGCTACGTATTCGCGCCGCATTGAATAAAATTTTAGCCGATCATTCTGGTAAATCCATGGATCAAATTGAAAATGATACGGATCGGGATAATTTTATGACCGCCGAAGAGGCACAGAAATATGGTTTAGTCGATATTGTGGAAAACAAAATTTAAATCATTTTGTTTTTGATTAAAAAGCCTCGCTTTGCGAGGCTTTTTTTGTTTTAGGATTTAAAACAGTAAATGTGTTTATCTTTTCAAGTATGAAAATCGACAAAAAAATTTGGGGATTTGAAAGTTTTGCAGAAGCAGAAAAGTCTGAAGCAATGGCTTTAAAAAAAATGAGCTATCAAAAAAAATCGAGTACCATAACTTATCTTAGGGAATGTTTCTATGGTCGAAAGGCAACTACCGGAAGACTTCAAAGAATTTTTGAAGTTTCTAAATTCTCACAAAGTTAAATATCTATTAATCGGCGGTTGGGCTGTGGGAATTCATGCTAATCCAAGATTAACAGCCGATATTGATTTTTTAATAGGCGTAGAAGAAAAAAACATTTTGAGGTTAATGTCCGCATTATCTGATTTTGGTATTAAAGGCGTAGAAAAAGAATTTTTTAAAAAGCAGGATAACACTTTCAAAATCGGACGTCCTCCTTTAAGAATCGACATTCTGAATATGGCTTTGGGAATAGATTTTGAAAAATGCTACAAGAGAAAAAAAACTATAAAGTTCGATGGCATTACTGTAAAAGTAATATCAAGAGAGGATTTGATAAAAAGCAAGATAGCGGCGAATCGACCCAAAGATTTGGCTGATGTGGCGGAATTAAAACGAATGAAGTGAATTAAGTAATCATTAAAATGAGCTCAAGATTAATTCACCAAGTCACCCAAATATTCTGTTTTGCATCAGCCGGTACACCTGTCTTGTCAAAGCAGCGCGTACTAACACTATAGTCCGTTCCTCCACCATACCATGAAGTTAATTTACAAATCCCATCAAATTGGTAGGCCGAAACTTGTGCATTGCCGCCAGTCGACCCCTTGTTTCCCAACCCAGCAAATACTGTATTATAGACACCTATACCGGTGCGAGTAACGGTAATAGCGCCGCCACCGGAATTATAGGACCACGTGGCACTTGGTGTATACGGCGTGGCTAATGCAGGAGCTGCATTATTAAGCCAAGCATAACCACTATGTCCCGCAGAACTTGCTTTGGGTAAATTTACCAGAACCTGATAAGGCGTATTAATGGCTGCCCCTGCTGGGGTAACACAATTAACATAGGTAGTAAAATCGGTGCCATTCCAAGTATAAACGGAACAGTGATTATTCGATCCTACAGCATTGACCAAAATATTTCCGCCAATACTAGAAAGATTTAAATTCATAAACTTTACGGTATTGGCATATGCACCGGAATTAAAATACTTCGCCGTATCTGAGGCATTTCCGGAATTAAAAGCGAAAGTTGTATTAGGAATACTTACTGCAGATGTATCATCAACCAAGGCAAAGGCATTGCCGCCAGTATTTGCATTTCGTGGCCAATTGACCAACATGCTAAATTGTGAATTCACGGGTGATCCCGTTATGTTATAGCAATTGGTTGTAGCGATAAAATCGGCACCACTTGCATTCCAGTTTCCCACGGTACAATAAGTCGAGTTTCCGCCGTATGCCGCGACCTGTACATTTCCGCCATTAAAGGAACCTCCCCCTAATCCCGTAAATTTTACCAAATAGGTCCCCTGTCCGGTGTGCGTGACTTCTATGTTACCTGTGGGATTATATACCCATCCATTGTTAGCCACATAGCTTGCGGAAGTCGAATCATTTGACCATAAATACGCATATCTTGGAGAAGGAGAAGCTTGCCGAAAAACATTCATTTTATAACTCCTAACTGATCCATCCTGTGCTGTAATCGAGGCAACAATTGAATTCTCTCCGACATGCAAGGCGAATATGTTCGAGGATCCCGAGACACTTGTTACCGTATTGATTTTTAAAGTAGCCGTACTGTCTTGCACAGTGGGAATTAATTGAATCGAAGCGGAATCAATGGGCACCGTTAAAGTATAGGCCAGTGAATCGGCATTAAATGCGGGTGATAATCCAGCAGCGGAAAATGCTAAACTAGCGAGCTTAGTATTAGTACTGGGTGCGGCGCGAGTAAGGGTAATGCGATAAGTTTTTTTGCTGCTATCTTGCGCCATAACTTCAATAGGAATAATGTTCGCACCAATGGCTAATGAAACGGGTGCTGGCGCTCCCGAGGCTATGGAAACGCCATTGATCGTTAATTTCCCTTTCACATCGGCGACCCCCGCGTTAATAGTGGTAGTACTCACAGGATAGGGAAGAGATATAGTGTATTCGGTATCGATTGCCGCAAAAACAGGAGAAATAAATCCCTCTGCAACAGTTAAGGCGGATAAATTATTATTCCTACTAATTTGGCGATTTACTTTTACAGTATAAGTTTTTTGCAAGCTATCCAAGGTAGTGACATTAAATGTGAAGGTGTTAAGTCCATAATCTAAAGGAAAATTATCCGAAGGCGTATCCGAAGCAATAATTTGAGTATTAATACGAATAGTGGATCCATTAGTCAGGGCTTTGGGCGTAAATCGTATAAAGCCCACATTGTTGGCAACATTTGCCGTATAGTTGAGAGTGTCTTTGTCAAAACTGGGAGATAAATTTCCTACCGAAGGTAAAAGACTAGCGAGTGCAGCTTGATTATTTCGTTTTACAAATAAGGAATAAGTCCTTTTCGCTCCTTGACGAGTTAGAATCTCAATACGAAGGTAGTTTTCACCGATTTTTAATGGGAATAGCTTCGCAGATTGACCAGAGATTACCGTGTCATTATTTATGGTAAGAATATTTAAGGTGTCGATGGCTTTTGGAGTAACTTGTAAAGTACTATCGGCAAAATTCACAGCACATGCATAGCTGTAAGTTGAAGAATCGAATACGGGCGAAAGCGTTCCTGCCGAAACAGCTAGGCTTAAGAGCTTTGAAGAGAGTAAGAGTTCTTGTGTATATTCAATATCGTAACCGGTTGCGGATCCATTGGGCGCAATGACTTGCACGTACAAAGTATCAGATTTTCCGCGCATAGGTTTGAAGTCTATAGATTTTGCACCTTTAAAAAGCGTTAGCCCATTAATTTTAATGACCGCATCACTATCATGAGCCACTGGGGTAATATAAAAGTTACTGTCAAAAGGGGGAATGATATACTTATAATGCATGATTTCGGATACAAAAGGAGTGGAAAGATTTCCGGTAGAAACATTAAGATTAGTTAAAGTATTATCCGCACTTTTATCACGGATAATTTTAAAAGTATAGGCTGAGCCAACATTGCCCTTCTTTAAGACTAAACTAAAAGCATTGCTGCCAACGATTAAAGGTAAAAGAGTATCTTGATTAATATTAAGACTTTGGCCATTTAAAATAAAGCTTATTGAGGAATCACTGGGCTTTGCTGCAAAGTGAAAGTCAGCTTGCGTGAATGGAACCCTCATTTGATACGCAAAAACTTCCGGCGCAAAAGATGGGGTGAGTATACCCGGAAACAAATTTAATTGGGAAAGTAAAAAAGGTTTTTCGCTGGGAAGAAGCGTGTCGGCAAGAACGTTTATTTTCATTTGCACGAGTTTAAAAATCCGTTTACCTGCCCATATGCGAACCTTAGTTGAATAGCGGCCAATATCATCAAAACGAAAAGGCTTGGCATTCCAAGTAATGAGGGAGTCTTTCCGCTTACTGGTAATTTCTTCTTCCCAAGTTCCATCCCCATTTCTATCCAATTGAACCAAGGTTATGAGTCCCGGTTTTTGCTTGGCTATAACTTGGAGATTGAATTCTTGCGAAAGTTGATTTACTGAGTCACCCACAAGGGTAACTTGTAAATTCTTACCCGGATAAACTATGGTATCGGCTTTCACAATATTTATATTGTCGTATTGATACACAATGGAATAGCAAAGCTGTGAGTCCACATAGCCCTTTACTTGCAACCGAACGGCTTGCGCTTTATTTTCAGCAAGGGACAGCCCTTCTAAAGCGGATAAAGATTTAAGCGAATCATTATAAATCTGAGAAAGCGAATGACCGGAGCTATCGAGAAGTTCGATTTGTAGTTTGGAAAAATCTAAGAGTAAGCTATCTAAAATGGGCGTAGCTAATTCGACATTTTTATTTTGGGCCTTTTTGCCTGCCTCATTTAAGTTACAGGAAAGCCAAAAAATACTGAGAGAGAGGACAAAATAAAAACAGGCCTTTTGCATAAAGTCCTTTAATAAAAGGGAAAGAAAACGAGAGAGTCTCTATGATCTTTAAGAGAAAAAATATTAAATGCTTGGAGATAAATACTCTAATGCCTCTTCAAAATCGAATAAATTACGAGATTTGCATAAAAATTCGTTTCTTTTTTAAAATCCATATGCTAAAATCGAGGAATGGGTTTATTAAAAACAAGTGTAGCTACCGAAGATCCTAAAAAACGTTATGCCCGTATTATTCAGGATTTGGGCCAAATTCCCACTATGCCTACTATTGCGGCTAAAGTGATGCAAATCGTTAATGATCAACACTCTAGTGCGGACGATGTTGCAAAATTCATTTCACGAGACTTAGCACTCACGTCTAAAGTTTTGCGTTTAGCTAATTCAGCCTTTTATGGCATACCGCGTTCTATTTCTTCGGTAAATTCAGCCATTGTGATTTTGGGTTTTAATACCATTCGCAGTTTAGTGCTTTCAGCATCGGTATTAAAAGTTTTCCCTAGCCGTCCTGGCGTGTCAGGCTTCGATAGAAAAGCCTTTTGGAAACATTCATTTATGGTGGGTGTGGTGTCGCGCAGCTTAGCGCAATTTTATCGCAAAAGAAAAATGGTTGATTTAGAAATAGCCTTTAGTGCGGGCCTTTTGCATGATATTGGCAAATTAATTTTAGAGCAATGTGCTCATGAAGATTATCTTCCAGTTTTAGAAAAAGCTAAAGAAAAACAACTCCCTAATGTGATTGTGGAAAAAGAAATGTTAGGGCTCACGCATGCAGATGTGAGTGGTATGTTAGTAGAAAAATGGCAAATGCCCGACGAATTAAAAATCCCTATTATCCATCATCATTCTCCATTAGAGGCTAAAGAACATGGGGATGTTGCAGCCATTGTGCATTATGCAAATTATTTATGTCACACTCGAGGTAGCGGCTGTGTTACTAATGAAATTTATCAACCCTTAATTGAAGAAGTAAAAGCCTTACTCAATCTTGGCGTTACTGACGAAGAACTCGCAGCGGAAATAGATAAGCAAATTCAAGAAGCGGAACCTTTCTTTGCCTTGATAGAGGCGAATTAAACTCCGTGAATGCGGCGTTTTTTGGCAATCCTTCTGCCTATTTTGGGCAATACGAAAACACCTTTAAAAACCCAGCCATAATCACCGAAACCCTTGCGGTTTTAAATAATCCCGTTTGTGATGCCGAAAAATTAGTGCAGATTTTGGAGCGAGAGCCTGGAATTTCTGCAAAAATTTTGCGTGTGGCTAATTCGGCCTTTTATGGCAATCCCAAATCTATTAGCTCGCTAAAAGCAGCGGTTGTTCGTTTGGGCAATCAAAATATTGCACGCATTGCTCTAGCCACTTCACTTTCTACGCCTGCCACAAATGTTTGGATGCCCTTTTGGTCTCATTCGGTAGCGGTTTCCCTACTGTCTCGTCATATTGCGGAGTACATGAAGATTTACAGTCGCCAAGAACAAGAAGAATTTTTCAGTATGGGATTATTACATGATATTGGTGTACTCGTAGAAATTTCTGCTGGTGATTTTAAGGCTTTGAACGAATATACATTGGTCCATGAATGTACCTTGGAAGACGCGGAAAGAGCTTTATTAGGATTCGACCACGGACAATTAGGCGAAGTCATTGCAAAAAAGTGGGGTTTTCCCGGTGACCTTTTACATGCTATGGCGGAACATCATCGACCCGATTTAACAGGCGATTATAGCTCCAAAGTGATTCCTGTGCATTTAGCCGACATGGTTTGCCATGGTTTTAAAATCACCATCTCCGCTCATGAAAAAGCTCCGGAAACAGATGAAAAATATTTACAGGATGTACGCATACCCATTGAACAACTATTGGTATTTGGGGATTGGATTTCGCAACAAAGGGATAATATTCAAGCCTATGGAAGTGCTTTGACGGCTTAAACAAAATTCCTCCTCTGGTTAAATCCCGATTTCCTTTTCTTTATGACCTTGGGCGAGGGATTATTTATATTCCACTCCATCTATTCGATTACATAATCGGAATAATTCGAAAGACAAATGGGACTTTTTCAAAAAATCGCCGCTGGCTTAAGTAAAACTCGAGAATCCTTCGTTAAAGAAATCAAAGGGGTTTTTGGCAAAGGCAAATTAACCGAAGACATTCTCGAATCGCTCGAAGAAAAACTTATTTCTGCGGATATTGAATATGCCGTAGCCCATCAAATCATTGACGGCGTGCGCAAAAAGGCACGGGGTTTAGAAATTGACCAAGATCAACTTTTGCATTGGCTAGCCGAAATAACCTCGGAGTTACTCCCCGACTATACCTTGCCACCCTTGGCTGCTAAGCCTTTTGTGATTTTACTCATTGGTGTTAATGGAGCGGGCAAAACGACTTCCATTGCCAAGCTGGCGCATTATTATCAATCCTTAGGCAAAAGCGTACTGCTCGCCGCTGGCGATACTTTTCGTGCAGGTGCAGTAGCGCAACTCGAGGTATGGGCGAAACGAGTTGGTGTGGATATGATTAAACATGGCGATGGCGCTGATGCGGCGGCGGTTATTTTTGATAGTTATGCGGCGGCGAAGGCTCGTAACGTAGATATTCTTATTGTGGATACAGCAGGTCGCTTACATACCAAAAATAATTTGATGGATGAATTAAGAAAAATAATTCGGGTATTAAAAAAACACGATGAAACTCTTCCGCATCAAGCTTTGCTAGTTATCGATGGAAATACTGGGCAAAATGCCATTGCGCAAGGGCGTGGATTTGAAGAGGTTGTAAAACTAGACGGTTTAGTTGTTACAAAACTTGACGGTACCGCTAAAGGTGGTGCAGTTCTAAGCATAGTGCGCGAACTTAAAATTCCCGTGGCTTGGCTGGGTGTTGGAGAAGGTTTGGATGATTTCGTCCCATTTTCCAAAAAAGAGTATGTACAAGGATTATTTTTTAAGGATGAAACAAATTAAGCTCTAAATTTAGGCATTTGGAATTTAGCACAGTGGCTAGGTTTTTTTTGGCATGCCCTTTGTAGGTTAATGGTAGAATGGAAATCGTATTGACAGAGTTTCAAAGCGGCAGTAAACTAAAAATTGCAGGGCTGGTTTTGCTTCTGACGGTTTTTTTGGCCTGCGTGCCACAACCCAAAAAATGGGACAGTAAATTTGTAGATTTATATGTGGAGTTAAAGATTGCAACCGTTGCTTATGGCGACAATCTGGAAAAGGTGAGTGAAACGAGGCGAGTAATTCTTGCCCAATATCAATACAGCCCCGAAAAATTCCATGAACAAAGCCAATTAATTATGGCAGAACCCGATAGCTGGAAAGTATTTCAGAATGCGGTACTTATTAAAATTGATGAGTTTGAAAAAAAATATAAAGGAGTAAAAAATGGCCAGTGAAAATGTTGTAGAAATTACCAGTCAAAATTTTGAAGCCGAAGTGGGCAGTTTTCAAGGAACCGTTTTAGTGGATTTTTGGGCGCCATGGTGTGGACCTTGCCGCATGGTAGGGCCTATTGTAGAAGAAATCGCCAAGGATTATAAAGGCAAAGCTAAAGTGGCTAAACTTAATACCGATGATGCACCGGACATTGCGGGACGCTTTGGTATTCGCAGTATTCCTACGCTTTTGTTCTTTAAAAACGGGGAAGTTGTGCAACAATTAGTGGGAGCTTATCCTAAAACCAAAATCACGGAGAAATTAGAAAGCTCTTTCTAATTAGGTGCTAATATGCGAAAACTACTGATTGCATTAATACTTGTTTTAGGGCAAAACCTTTTTGCTCTAAATAGTAATGCCATTCAATGGAAAAATTTTGACAAGGGAATGCAAGAAGCGCTTTCTTCCAAAAAATACACCTTCGTCAGTGTTTACACCGATTGGTGTGGCTATTGCCGTAAGTTGGAAGAAACAACTTTCAAAGAAAAAACCGTCATCGGAGAACTAGGTAAAAATTTTGTTAGCATAAAGCTCAATGCTGAAAGCGAAGACCTAGTGCATTGGAAAGGTCAATCCGTAAGTGCTCGCGAATTAGTGGGACGTTGGGGTGTAACGGGTTTTCCTACTTTACTTTTTTTCAATTCTAAAGGCGAAGTAATTGGAACCTTTCCCTCTTATGCGGAAGCGGATCTCATGCTTAAATTGCTCACCTATATCTCCTCCGGTGCCAGGGAAAAAAATATTTCCTTTGAGGACTTTCTTAAAAAAGCCTAATCAAGTATGGAAATCATTTTTTGGTTAAGCGTGGGACTTTTGTTTCACACCTATTTTTTTTATCCCCTTTCCTTACCTATACTCCGTATATTTTTTTCCAATCGGCGTAGAACAGGTGATCCCGGTAAGTATAAAGTTTCCATAATTATAGCGGCTTATAATGAAGAAAAAATCATTGAAGAAAAAATAAAAAATTGTTTCGATATTGATTTTCCGCGCGACAAGCTGGAAATTTTAGTAGGCTCCGATGCATCTACCGATGCCACTCATGCAATAGTTAATAAGTATAAAGACGAAGTACGCTTAGTGATTTGCACGCCACGCGGTGGTAAAGCGGCCGTATTAAATCATTTGGTACCTAAGGCTACAGGTGATATATTGGTTTTTTGTGACGCCAATACCATGCTACTTAAAAATGCTTTGCAAAAATTACTCATGCACTTTGAAGATGATTCCGTGGGATGTGTTTGCGGACGACTTATTTTGCATGATGCAGGAACTTCGGCACTAGGGATAGGTGAAAGTATTTATTGGAATTTGGAAAGCGAAATCAAAAAAATGGAAGGCCAATTGGGTGTGGTGATTGGCGCGAACGGTGGCATATATGCTATTCGCAAAGAATTGTTTAAACAAATTCCGGTCACGAAAACTACCATGGATGATTTTTTTGTCACGACCCAAGTTTTGGAAACGGGAAATGCGGCTATTTATGAACCACAAGCTATTGGAAGCGAAGAAACCTCGGCACAAACCTTCGGAGAATTTCACCGTAAAGTACGGATTAGCCAAGCCAACTTTAATCAAATCAAAAATTACTTACCCTTATTGAATCCACGCTTTGGATTGGTGGCTTATAGTTTTTTTTCCCATAAATTATTGCGTTGGACGGCGCCGTTATTTATGCTGGCCTGCTTCTTCTCTAATGCAATTTTATTAGGTGCCGGCTCCATTTATTTATTGGCCTTTGCCATGCAAGGATTGCTGTATGGATTGGCGGGAATTGGCGCGATGCAAAATGGGAAAGGAAAAAAATCAAAAATATTTTTGATTCCCTTTTACTTTGTCTCCATGAATGTGGCATTATTAATGGGTATGCTTAAAGCCTGGACGGGAACTAGTGGAGGAATGTGGAATCGTATTGAACGGAATGCGACCCAAAGCAATGCTCCCGCGACTCCCCCTGCATAACCGAATGTCAATGATATTCCTGCTCAAATTTTTAACCCTTGCTTTATTTTTATGTTCTTTTGTAAATGCTGAAGGGGCTGCGCTTGCGGGTACCTTGGGTGCTACTATGCGTGGAAATTTTAAAGAAACACATTTTTCCTATGCAGTGAGTGGTTATTATAAATTTGACGAAATGGTCCTCTTGGGTATGGAGTCGGGCCAAGGCTGTTATGCCAATTCCAAAACCGTTCCCATTTTAGGCAGCGCCTATATTCGGCTTCCCTTAGGACGCGTGATACTTCCGGTATTTAAAGGCGAAGTCGGTTATGCGGTGAATGGTCCTCCTAGCGGGTATATCTGGCGTGGCGGTGGCGGTTTGGATTGCAAGAACGGAAAATATTCTAGCCTGCTATTTTTAGGGGGTTATGAAAAACTGGGCGGAGTCGGCGCCTATTTTGCACGTGCAGGAATACTACTCGAACTCTAATGGGAATACGTCAGCAAATTCAAAAAGGTTTGCACGCTTATGGTTATGAATTTCGTCGTTTTCGTGCCGCAGCAATAAAATCCAAGTTTTCCAATTTCAATGAGCAAGAGCTTATTGCAAAATATTTAACCCAATACCCTCCTAAGCATCGATTTTGTATTGACATAGGAGCAGGGGATGGCGAAAAGACTTCCAACTCCTGCGCCTTATTCCATGAAGGTTGGGCGGGCCTAGCCTTGGAATGGGATGGTGAAAAATTTTCCCGCTTAGCCTATAAATACGCTATTTATCCCTCGGTGAGGTTGAGTAGGTCACGTGTTACCCCGCAAAATGTGCAGGCGCTTTTACAAAGTGCTGAAGTCCCGCAAAATTTTGGTTTCCTTAGTTTAGACATCGACAGCTATGATTATTTCGTACTCGAAAAAATTTTAGAACAGTATCAACCCAGTTTATTATGCATTGAAATCAATGAAAAAATTCCTCCGCCAATTAAGTTCAGCGTGCAATGGGATGAAAATTTCCGTTGGACTGGTGATCATTTTTACGGCCATAGTTTAGCCATGTTAGAAATGCTGGCCTTACGCTTTGACTATGTTATAGTGGGACTAGAATACAACAATGCTTTTTTGCTTCCGCAAAAAATCTTTCAAGGAACTAAACGCTCCTTAACGGAAATCTATGTCGAAGGGTATTTGCAAAAACCCGATCGCTTGCAAAGATTGCCTTGGAATAAGGATATGGAAGACCTACAAAACCTTAATCCGGAACAAGTTGTTGAAGCTATACATAATCGCTTTGCTAAATATGCCGGAAAATATTTTTGCGAGATTTAACCCTCTATTTAATTCTTTAAAAAAATTAGTTCCAAGATTATTTTATTTAGGGTTATCCTTTAAAAGCGCAGTAACCTTCAAATTACCCCAAGCTTCCGCAGCTTCGAGAGAAGCCAATTCCCCTTCCAACTGTAATTCAAAACTTTCGCGAATAATTTCTCCCACTTGTGGGCCTGGCGGTAGACCTAAGCTCAAAAGAAATTTTCCGGTTAAATAAGGCTTAGGTTTTTCATCCAAAACATTAAGCAATCGACTTTGTTCCAAAAGCCATTCCCCAGCAGGAAACTCCCTTGCTAAAGCATCGGGAGTGGTACGTCCAAAATGATCTGCACGCGCCACGCGAATTAATTTTTCAATATCCACGCGTAAAGCCAAGCGACGAAAAGCACTAGGCTTTACATCTTCGCGAGCATTGTATAAAAGTGCAGGACGTAAATGTTCGCGTACATAGGCGACCACTCTTTCTACCAAGGCGGATTCTTGCGTGAGGCGTGCTAAAAAATTTCGCGTAGGTCTTTCGCCACGTACATCATGAGCGGGACTGCGCCATCGTCCTTCGGAAAACACCGTACAAATAGGTTTGCCAAAATCATGACAAAGCGCACCCAACATCAAAGCCATATTTTCGAATTCATCTTCTTCCGGATACCGTAACTTGGCGGCTTCGTCTATCACCATATTATTATGTATCCAAACATCGCCTTCGGGATGCCAATCCGGCTCTTGTTGCACGCCAATCAAATCACCTAACTCAGGAAAATAACGGAGCAAATCCAATTTGCGCATCCATTCCAATCCAATGGAAGGCTTATCCGCTTTTAATAAAAGTTTTTTGATTTCCGCATAAATACGTTCAGGCGGTAATTCTTCCAAAGGTAAGGAACGACATAATTCTTGAGTTTCGGGAGCAATATCAAATTCAAAACGTGCGGCAATTTGTACGGCGCGCATGACGCGTAAAGGATCTTCGGCGAAAGCGGGAGAGACATGCCGCAATATCCCTGCTTTTAAATCGACATAACCGCCATGATAATCCACTAATTCCATATCAGGAATACGAATACCCATAGCATTCAAAGTAAAGTCACGTCGCGAGGAGGCTATTTCAAAGGTTAAAAAAGGATCGGAGTTTATCGCAAAGCCTTTATGTCCCGCATCGGTTTTTTTTTCAGTACGCGGAAAAGCAAAATCAAACTGTTGATTGTCGATACGCATATTAATAATCCCAAAAGCTTTACCGACTAAATTAGGTTTACCAAAAGGCTGGAGCAGCTTAAGTAAAGGGTCCATTTCCAATCCATAAACTTCCAGATCAAAATCATGCGAGGTTTTCCCTAAAATCAAATCACGCACCCAGCCCCCGACTAAATAAATAGCACCGCCCTTAGCATTAATTTTTTCGGCGATCTGCAATAAGCAGGAAGGAAGAATTTCGGCTTGGGCAATTTTAGGGTTTAGCATGAGTAGTAGATTCCGCTGGACTTAAGCTATCCGCTGGCGTGAAGGTATCGTTTAGCTGTTCCACTTTAAGGGAATCTTTTAATTCAGCCTGCTTTAAATTTTTTTCACATTCTGTTAATTCGTCTTTAGCGAAACGTAATTGATCGCCACTTAAACTTGTATTGTCCATGCGCATGCGTAATTCTTCGCAATGAAATTTTAAGGGGACGGCACTGCAAGCACAAAGCAGTAAAGCGACGGGAAAAACTTTAATCATAAAGTAAATTTACTTAGATGATCTTCACCTGCCTGCTTTTATCCCCATTTTCCTAGGTTCTTTTATGATTTCTTCTCAAGGGTTTCTTTATGGTTTTCTGGCTTTATTCCTGATTGGCTTAGCGCTGCATGTGATCTTGAATTTATTGAACCAAAAATTTATTTATCGCCGCGCGAGTCTTCCGGAATTCTTCCAAGGGAAAATGACAGAAGAAACTTTTAGCAAAAGCCGACTTTATGCATTAGAACATTTGCGTTTTGATTTGTTTTCTTTATTTTATGGCAATGCCATGAGCTTAATAATTTTATTCTCCGGATTATTACCGGCCTTAAATGGGGCATTTACTCATTTGTCTATTTTGTCAATTAGCCCTTTAACCCAAGGTGTTATAACTCTTCTCACGTTAATTGTTTTGCAAAGTATTACCCAAATTCCAGTTGAAATTTATTCCACCTTTCATCTAGAAGGCCGCTATGGCTTTAATACCATGACCTGGAAGCTTTATATTGTAGATATGCTTAAGAGAGCGCTCTTAACACTTGTGATCGCTGTTCCCATATTATATGCAATTTTAGCCTTTATTGAAAGCACGGGAAAATATTGGTGGCTATGGATATTTTTGTTTGTTTCGGGCCTACAATTATTTTTGATGGTGGCTTATCCTTTGTGGATAGCTCCTTTATTTAATCGCTTCAAACCCTTAGCCGACGGGCCTTTGAAGCAGGCCCTGTTGGACATGGCAGAGAAGGCGAATTTCCCCACGCAAGATATTTATGTGATGGACGGTAGTCGCCGCAGTAACCATTCCAATGCGTATTTTACTGGTTTTGGAAAATGGCGACGTATTGTTTTATACGATACCTTGGTGAATCAAATGACGATTCCCGAATTGGTCAGCGTTTTAGCCCATGAAATTGGGCATTATAAGAAAAAACATATTTATAAATCTTTGGCCTTTTATTTTGTGGGAATGGGCTTGCTGCTTTATTTGTTTTCTTTATTATTGCATTGGCTGCCCCTTTATCAAGCCTTCGGTTTAGAAAAAGCTTCCCATGCGATGGGCCTATTTCTTTTTTTCACAAGTATTTCGGTTTTTTCCATTTTAATTTCTCCTTGGAGAAACCGTATTTCTCGGCAACATGAATATGAAGCAGATGCATATTCGGCTGGTTTATGCAAAGATCGAGAATCAATGCAGAATGCTTTGCTCAAATTAGCGGAAAAAAACCTCTCAAACCTCACCCCTCACCCTTGGTACAGCGCCTTTTATTACTCTCACCCCACAATTTTGGAGAGAATGACGGCACTAGCAAGAATCGCGCTCAAAGCTTGACAAAAAATCGTGCCAATTGCTAAATTTCTCGCTCTCTTTGAAAAAAATGAAGGCTTTCGTGTATTTCTTGAAAAAAGAACATGTTAGCAATCATTGGGCAGCAGTATTCGAGCCAACGTAGCTCAGTTGGTAGAGCTCCTGATTTGTAATCAGGTGGTCGTGGGTTCGACTCCTATCGTTGGCTCCACTAATGCTTAAAAAAGGGACGGAAAAATAAAACTGGGTCGATGCCCGAGTGGTTAATGGGGGAGGACTGTAAATCCTCTGGCTACGCCTACGGTGGTTCGAACCCACCTCGGCCCAGTTTAAAAAATATGCTTGCAACTAAAGCATATACATGGAAAAGAATCCGAGCGAGCTTAACTCAATTGGTAGAGTACCACCCTTCCAAGGTGGCTGTTGACGGTTCGAGTCCGTTAGCTCGCTCCATTCTAGCCGTGCATCCGTAAATAAATAGTTGAAAAAATTTGTGCCCAAATAGCTCAGGGGTAGAGCACTTCCTTGGTAAGGAAGAGGTCTCGGGTTCAATTCCCGATTTGGGCTCCATAAAAGAGCGAAGGTCATTTGGGTTTTATGAAAGCCTAAGTGAGTGAGCTTAAACAAATTACGATGAAAAGTAGTGAAAGATCTTAGGAATATTACTATAAATTACTGCTCTAAAATTTTTTTCTCAATGAAAACCGAACGGGAGGTTCTAAAATAACATGGCTAAAGCGAAATTTGAGCGGAAGAAACCGCATGTAAACATTGGAACCATTGGTCACGTGGATCATGGTAAGACAAGCTTAACAGCAGCTATCAC
>JAYTSD010000047.1:0-30589 GCA_043745805.1 Fibrobacteria bacterium | reverse complement strand
ATTGATAAGTGGGAACAGGATTACCTGTGGCCACTACGCTTAAACTTATTGTGGCACCTGCGGTTACCGTTGTTGTGGCTGTGGGTTGTGTGGTAATGGTTGGTGCGGTACTTCCGGAACCATTCTTGGCCCAGTTTACGGCAGCATTAAAAAGTTGCTTACCTTGCGCCGTAGCAATGGAAGCCCCAATATCGAAATAGAAAAAACCCACCCGTCGACCTAAAGCAGGGTCAGCAGGACTAGCAACTAGTGCCATATTTGCCCCTATATCAAATGCAAATATTGCACATTTAGTCGTGTCTGTGGTTAGAGTAGCAATTTTAGTTGCTCCTAGCCCAGGCACTCCCCATGTGATTGCATCAGTTGTTGCGTTATAAACGGTGATTGCTCCTGTTAATCCTGCTGACATAGGATGACTAGCTTTAGAAGGCACCATTGCAATTTGCGTTAAACCACCAGTTTGATTTTTGTTTGTAATATTATAATTGGTAGAATAAATTCCGCTTTCATAAATCATTAATGGCTGAGTAATATTTTTAAATCGCCCTGCAACGTTCGCTATCGTTACAGTTGAAGAGATAATAACAAGGTCTTTTGAAGTAGCATCCCCTACTACCGACAAATTATCTTTAACCGTAGTTACGGTATCACCTAATGCTTGCAATGCAATGACAGCAGCAGCATCTCCTGCTCCTAGTGTTAAATTCCCTACTACTAATAAAACTTTAGAAGCAAAACTAGTATAGGCCATTGTCATCAATAAAAAGCTGATTAGGATAGCGTATTTATTGATCCAAAACATAGAGGTTGCTTTTAAATTACTCTTAGTTTTCATATTCCGTCCCTTATTTAACATTAACTACGCTCACAACTTTATATTGCATATTTCAAAACTCAAATGGAAAGCATTAACAACTTTGCGAAACCGCAAAATCATATTGACCTTCAAATCAATTTCTAATTAAACACCGAACGGGAATGTACATTTAAAATTATTTAAATGTAGGGTATTAATATTTATTTTCATAGGTTTGGGATTAAAAATAAATTCAAACATAGGTTTTGAAATAACACACACTAATACAATGATTATAATTTCGATTTTTCGATTGAGGGCTACAAGTATTTATGGCAATCGTATTAAATAGTATCGGTGGAGATACATTTTAACTCTACTAAACTTTATACTTCCAAATACGAATATAAAATCAAATTTATTACTGTAATATTACAGCAGCGGCCTGCGCCTAGAAAGAGAACAAAAAATTAATTCCCTTACTGAGTTTTACATGAAATAAAAATCACTTCATTATCTAGATAATCAATAGAAATACTTTTTCAGAATTTGTCTTCATACATTTTGATTACAAATCAGATTTTTAGTGCATCCCATCAACAAAAAACCGCATATAAACAGCAATGCAAACTTTTGTTCTAACTTCATTTTAGGCTTTCAAAATTAAATGGGAAAATATTTTACTCAAGGTTTCATTATTAATCACAGGCTTTGGTATTTCAAAATAAATACCCCATTTGAAACCCATACTCTCTTGGAGAGGAGGCCGATCCAACGTCTCTTCCTGCGCCCAAATTGAGCACGCGTGCGTAATCGTAGTTAAAGAAAAAGTTTTTAAATATGGGGCCGGAAGAAATCCCATAGCCGAAAGACCAAGTCGGGTGCAACCAATTAAAACTGCTATGCCCTCTTCCATATCTAAAACTCACTAAACTCATCAAAGTAATTTCTGCACCCATATTGATTTCAGTTTCATCCCAGTAATCACTAGGATCTTTATCAAAATCCTTAAAAAAAGCGGTATAAAAAGGACGTGGATTTCCAAATTCATCATAGGAATAAAAATATTTTTTAAATTCTTGTGTCGCCAATATTTTTATTGGAGTCCATTTTCGATTGACTAAAATTATTTTTTTAAATGGCCGCTCCTCAAGAGACCAACCAATTCTGTATTCATGGTTAAGTGAATTTTTCCATTGAGAATAAGTGTCCTTATCATTGGAATAGGTAGCACCTAGATTTAGTAAGGCAAAACCAATATTTGCTTGGAGGCCCGGTATGTAAGAAATATGCGAGAAACTCCATGCCCAACCAATATCGTAAACAAAATTTTTAAATTGAGCTATGACAACTGTATCTGGATACAAAACATTATAACTAGTGTTAAAGCGTTTGAGACTGATGCCGCCAGTCCATTTAAATGTGGAATCATTTGCAATTGGTTTTTTTTCCATAAAATCATTTGCTAAAGAAAGGGTTAAAGAATAACCGGATTCTCGATATTCTATATCCCTACCCCATTCAGTGCCGACTGAGTGCTTATCAATTCCAAAATATCCAAGCTTCGGAAAATAAATCGCTGGCAATCCTAAAAATGATGCCGCAAAGGGTTCATCACTTTTGTATAAATTAACTTGAGGGAAACCACCTTCTTTAAATCGAATTGCTCCTTGAAAAGATTCTCTCAAAGTGGGATGTAACGCCAATCCTATTCGATCTTCCGGAAAACTAAGCGCTGGTAAAGCTGGATTGAAATTTTGACTGCGCCCTCTATCAATTAAGGCTACACCTGCACCGCCCATAGCGAATTGTCTTGGACCTAAGAAAACATCAAATACATCTTGCGCTTCTACTACAGCCGTACAAACAAAACCAAGAAAAACTAAAAATCGAAAAAGCTGCATTACCTTTAATCCTACGAGCAAAGCGAGTATTAAATATAATAATCATAAACCCCAATGCAGCTTTGTTTTTAAATCCTCAGCCAATTTCACCGTAAAAATTTCGGATCCGGTTTTATTGAGATGCAGTGAATTGGTAAAGTACTCTTTATGTAAGCAAATGGTATCCTGTGAATAATCCAAAAACTTGGCTTCGTATTGATTAGCAATACCGTGGAATAGAGTAATAATACTATCTCGATTTAAATGTAGTCTTTGACCTTCAATGTACTCCGGTGTGTAAACCAAAACGACCGCTATTTTTTTCTCTCGACAGTCTTGCAAAAATTTTGTGAAATCATTTTTAGTTTGTTGATCAATTGAGTCGGACATGCCACGAGGAAAGGAGTTTTTGAATCGCGAAAATGCGCTGTCCCATGGTTTTTCAATTCCTGCATAACCTTTGTATCGCCAACTGAAATCTTTTGCCCAACCTAAATAATAAAACAACCCCAATTGCGCGCGCGCACTTTCATCACGATACTTAAGCAATGGCACATGATAATCTAACCATGAAAATTCGCCTTCATAACCTTTTACTGCTTCGCGCATTAAAGGTTGATTTAAAAAAGGAATAAATTGACCCCGCATATATAAATCGTTCCGCCTACGCCACTCAGAAGATTCAATACTTTGAATAATATATTTAGGCTCAGGGTTATTTTGCAATAGCATTTGCAAACGATGATATTGCATGGCGAAACCATAGCCATCCATTCCCAAATTTAAAGACTCTACTCCTAAAACAGAATCTATAATCCGAGGGGAAATATGCCGCCATGCTCTTGAAGTGCCTTGTATTAATAAATTCGCATGAACTTTCTTTTCGAAAATCGCATTCCATTCTTCAGCATTTTCAATATGACTATGCCTTAAACCTGTATCGATCCCATATTCAAGAGCCTTGGTCATCAAGAATAAAGGGATGAGAAATAAAATGGTTTTGATAAAAAACTTTTGCATTACTTCCGGTTTCGATTAATTAAAACTGAAAATATATGAATTGACGATTATGGAATTGTCCAAAAAACAAAAAGCCAATGATGGCCGCATAGTACAAGCTCCATCTAAAAATAAGTGGGCGTCTTTGTAACCAAAGAAATAAATTTAAACGGCTATGTAAGCTTTGCACCGATTCCAACATAATCAAGGCAATAACCGCAATGCCCAATTCCCAAGGCGCTAAATTTAAACGTAAGTCCCAGGGTTGATGATGCATAAGCCTTAACCCAAATTCTTTCCAATCCACAATAAGATGGGTGAAAATATATTGGGCGTCTTTTAGAGAATGCGCACGAAAAAATACCCAACCTAAACTCACTATAATAAAGTTGCATCCGACTTTAAAAGACAAAAGTATTTTAGGAAAATTTGCTAAACCAAGGTTTATCGCTAACCTTTTGCGCCAAGGTCCGGTTAAGCGCGCATTGATTAAATAAACTCCATGCCATGCGCCCCAAAACACAAAAGTCCATGCCGCACCATGCCAAATCCCACTTAGCAAAAATACTAGAAAAAGATTTGTCGCCCATTTTTTTCCACGATTCCCACCTAAAGGGATATACACATAATCCCTAAACCAAGTCGAAAGAGAAATATGCCATCGCCTCCAAAACTCAGCAGGAGAGGCTGCGGCATAAGGCCGATTAAAGTTTTGCATCAGATGGAAACCCATAACCTTAGCGGCTCCACGGGCCATGTCCGAGTATCCGGAAAAATCGCAATAAATTTGAAAGCTGAAAAAAATAATTCCCACAAGTAATGATGGGCCCTGATAATACGTCGGCTGATCGAAAACCGCCGAGACAGCAATCGCCAATCGATCCGCTATCACTACTTTTTTAAATAATCCCCAAAACATTAATTGCAAGCCTTCAATAACACGACGGTATTCAAAAAAATGTTGCTCGCGGAATTGCGCCAAAAGATTTTGTGGTCGCTCAATTGGGCCGGCCACCATTTGCGGATAAAACAAAACATAAAGCGCATACAGTCCAAAATGTTTTTCAGCTTTTTGTCGTCCATAATAAACTTCAAAGGTATAACTCATAGCTTGAAAGGTATGAAAGGACAAGCCAATAGGTAACAGAATTTTTAAAGCGGGAATGGGGTTTTCAAAATGTACCCATGTTAACATACTAGTTACGGAATCATTTAAAAAATTATAATATTTGTAAAAAACTAATACGCCAATATTAGCGACTAAACTAATACCTAAAATTCGTTTGCGGCTTTTACCTTGCGCCTTTTCAATCGCACGCCCCGCGAAATAGTCCGCCACAATAGTAAAAGCAATAATGAGTATGTAAATCGGTACAAAGGCCATATAGAAATAACAACTGGCCACCAATAACCAAAGCCAACGCCAAGCATGTGGTAATGCAAAATACCCCATGGTCACTACCAGAAAAAAAACCAAAAAATTTAAGGAATTAAAAAGCATGAAGCTTAAAGCTATTGTCCCAAAAACTCTTGTAGTACTTTAATCATTAGTCCATGATCCACCGACCCCGCCATTTCCCTAATGGAATGCATTGAGAGCATAGGGTTACCAATGTCTACCGTAGGAATGCCTAGGTTGCCCGCAAGCACAGGTCCCACCGTGCTGCCACAGGCTAAATCGGCGCGATTAATAAAATTTTGCAGAGGCACTTCGGCGCGTCGGCATAGGCTTTGAAAATAGGCGGAGCTTTCACCTTGACTAGCATAGCGCATATTGGCATTCGCTTTAAGCACCGGCCCTTGATTTAAAAGTGGAAAATGTTGCGGTTCATGTTTTTCTGGATAATTAGGATGTAAAGCGTGTGCCATATCAGCGGAAATCATAAAGGATTGGGTTAAGTTGGCAAGAAAATCCTGTCTTGTGAATCCTAAAGCCAAAGTAATGCGCTCCAAGATAGAAGGTAAAAAGTTGGAATGCGCTCCCTGAACACTTTGGCTTCCCACTTCCTCATGATCAAAAAGTGCAATAACCGGAATGGTGGAAACCGGCGAGGTCTTTAAGCAAAAGGCTTTTAAAGCGGCATGTGTCATCGCTAAATTATCCAAACGCGGCGCATAAATAAATTCATCATTTAGGCCACCGTAACTTGGAGGTTGCGTATCCACAAAAAATAAATCGAAGCTTAATCCGGCAAAAGCATTGGGAACCAAACCTAAAGCCAAAGCAGCTTGTGTTCCAAAACTTGGAAAAGCGGTTTGCGCCTTTTCTAATAATAATTGCCGCAAAGTTTGATTTTGTCCCTCGGACAAACCTAGTACCGGCTGCATATGTCGCTGAGGATTTAGAATTAATCCATTTTCATTTACATTGCGATCTAAATGAATAGCCAATTGCGGAATGCGAAATTTAATTTCTTCTAAATGAATAAGTGTGGTATGCATGCGAAAACCATCATGCCATGAGAGCTTTCCTGCTATACATAAATCTCTATCTAGCCAAGAGTTTAATAATACACCGCCATAAATTTCCACGCCCCATTGCTGATAATTAGCCAGTGTTTCGCCACTGCGTGGCTTGAGTTTGAGTGCGGGACTATCGGTATGCGCGGCGGCAATAGTAAAGGGACACGACTCTCGTGCCGTCGCAGGAAGCTGAAATGCTATGAGCGAACTTTGTTGACGAGTCAAAAAATAAGCACGGCCCGCTTCGAGATTCCACGCCTCTCCTTCTACTAATTCCTGAGCGCCCCATTTACGTAGGACTTGACTACTACTAGCCACTGCATGGAACGCCGTGGGACTCACCTGAATAAATTTCATCAATTCATCGGCTAAAACATTACGCGCCATGGACGTCTCCTCGATTCAAATTGAACTGCCATTATACACTTTAAGGTTTGCAAAAAGTTGCCTGATTTTTCAAGGGATAAGCAAAAATCTCTAATAAAATGCGGTCTTACCAAAAGTTTACTGACATAAAGTAGCCATATAACAATAGCAAACTTAGTTTTGTGCGCATGGTTAAAGAACGTAAGCCGACCTTGGTCGAAAAAATCAAAAATATATTTATCGGTAAAGCTCTAAACTTTAAAGATAATGAAGTTTTTCACAGCCTTTCCCTGATTGCATTTTTTGCATGGGTGGGTTTAGGATCCGATGGATTATCATCTTCCAGTTATGGACCAGAGGAAGCCTTCTTAGCTTTAGGTCAACATACGCATCTCAGTATTTTGGTGGCCTTAGGATCGGCACTAACCGTACTTATTATCAGCGCAAGTTACACCCAAATCATTGAACTTTTCCCCACCGGCGGCGGTGGATATTTAGTGGCCAGTAAATTACTCAACCCTTATTTAGGTATGATTTCGGGCTGCGCTTTACTAATTGATTATGTGCTTACCATTACCATATCCGTAGCCAGTGCTTCGGATGCATTCTTTAGTTTTGTGCCGGTGGAATGGGGTATTTATAAACTGCAATTTAGCGTGGTCACATTAATATTATTGGGATTGCTTAATTTGCGCGGCGCCAAAGAATCCGTGGTTCCACTGGTTCCTATATTTTTAATTTTTATTCTCAACCATGCCTTTGTAATAGTCTACGCCATTGGTTCGCACATTTTAAATTTCCCCGAACTCTTTCATCACACCGCCATTGACGTACAAAAAACCCATAGCGAATTAGGTTTATTAGGAATGGTTTTTCTTATGCTTAAATCTTATAGCATGGGAGCAGGAACTTATACCGGCATTGAAGCGGTAAGCAATGGTCTGCCTATTTTACGCGAGCCTAGAGTGCGTACCGGCAAGCGCACCATGTTATATATGGCAGTCTCTTTAGCGGTTACCGTATTCGGTTTAATGTTGGCCTATTTACTTTTTGATGTCCATCATGTACCGGGTAAAACTTTAAATGCGGTTTTATTCGAAACTATTACGCAAAGCTGGCCATCCCCTTGGGGTAAAGGTTTTGTGTGGATTACTTTATTTTCTGAAGCTTTAATTTTATATGCGGCTGCACAAGCTGGTTTTTTAGGCGGACCTCGAGTACTGGCGAATATGGCTATTGACCGCTGGTTTCCTACCCGCTTCACTTTATTGAGCGACCGATTAGTTTCTCAAAACGGTATTATTATCATGACGCTGGCCAGTTTAGGGACCATGATACTAACGCATGGCTCAGTAAAATATTTAGTAGTGCTATATAGTATTACTGTATTTATTACTTTCGTTTTATCCCAATTAGGCATGGTGAGCTATTGGTGGAAAATGCGCAAGCAATTAAAATCATGGAAAAGAAAAATATCCATAAATGGCTTGGGCCTTGGATTATCAACCTTTATCCTTATCTCCGTAACCATTTTAAAATTTCATGATGGAGGGTGGATTACCTTATTGGTAACTGGAGCCCTAATTCTTTTATCCACTTGGATTAAGCGTTATTATAACCGTGTTAAAAAAGCGTTGAAACGCATGGATAATTTGGTGCAAGTCGCAAATTCCACGCAAGGCGCAAAATTCTCACTCATTCAAAGTGAAAATGAAGAAGTACCCAAATTCGATCCCAAAGCCAAAACCGCGGTTCTCATGGTAAATGGTTTTAATGGATTAGGCTTGCATTCTTTATTCGCTATCATCCGTCTTTTTGGTGGCGTATTCAAAAATTTTATTTTCTTAGAGGTCGGTATTATCGACGCTGGTAATTTTAAAGGTTCCGACGAAGTGCAACATCTCGAAGCGCATGTTAAAGAGGGCCTAGAACAATATGTGCAATTCATACGTCGACATGGTTATTATGCGGAATATGTACAAGGCTTAAGTCATGATCCAGTATCAGGCAGTTTAAAAATTGCACCGGAAATCTTAGAACGTTTTCCTCAAGCCATCTTTTTTATGGGACAACTCGTTTTTGCAGAAGACACTTTTGTAACACGCCTATTTCATAACAATGTCGTTTTCGCCGTACAGCGTCGCCTTTATCATATGGGAATCCCATTTATAATATTACCTGTACGCATAAAAATGAAAACCTAAAGCATATTCCATATTCTAATTTTCATTTAGAAAAATGGAGTCCTACCAGAAAAAAAAACTAACTTATTGTTATGGCAATATCCCATACTCCTATTTATCTCTCAACGTTGTTATTGGAAAAAAATCGTAACAATGGCAAAGGCCCCACGCTATTGGTTTCCGACTGGATGAATTATATCGCGGAAGCTGGTTATATCGGCGTAGAAATTTGGTTTAATCATTTGCAATTAGCTTCTCGCTCCGAATGGGATTTGATTCGCGAAAAAGCTTTGGAATTAGATATTCGTATTTCCTCTTTGCATTTTACTTTACCCACCGATAATTCTCAGAAATCAAAAAAGATCAAAGAAGTTTTATTTGAAGCCTATGATCATTTTGAACCGGATGTTTTAAAATTTTCACGTTCCTCCTCCGCAGCATCGGCTGCCACGGAAACAGATTTAATCTCCGCCTTACAACTTATGAATAATTGGGCTAAGGACATATCCAAAAATGCAATGGTCATTTATGATATTGACCCCGCCCAACAGCCCCGCAATGCTGCGAGCTACAATGCACTCAAAAGTTTACTCGTTCCGCATAAAATGAAATTTGTCTGTCGTCCTTTTTTATTGTCTGCGACAGAATTAAAAGAATTGTGCTTAAATGGTTTAGAAACCGTAGGTCAAATGGGCGTGCAATCGGAAATTAAAAATCAATGGGCTGGACTCAATGAAAATAAACCTATTTCCTTGCAAACCATTAACCAAATAAAAGAACAAGGTTATAATGACTCATGGTGTTTGGAATTTACCCGCGGCGCAGGCATAGCCAAAGAAAATATCGATGACTTATTCGACAATGCCGAAAATGATTTAAACTTTTTAAGTGGGGCCTTGATGTCACGCAAAACAGGCACGAAATGAAAAAACAATTGAGATCTAATAAAACAAAGATTTTTCTCTTAGGATTATTTCTATTGAGTATTCCCTCTGCTTTGCAAGCTGCATCGCATGATTTTGGCATTGGAGTAACTTTAGGTAGTCCCTCTGGGTTAAGTGTATGGCAAAATTTAGATTCCAACTCCGCTATTCAAGGTGCTTTGGAATACAATGTGGTAAATCCTTTTGTGGCACAAATCGATTATGTTTTTAAACTCGACGGATTATTTCCCTTGCGAAAAGATGCGGGCAAACTTTTGCTGTATTATGGACCAGGATTTCGCATGGAATTTGGAAAAAGAGAAAGCTTTTTTTTCGGCCCTTATCGGGTATCGCACAAAACTCGCGGCGCTTTACGATTCCCTATTGGCCTACAATATTATATTCCGCATGCGCCCTTCGATGTGTTTAGTGAGGTAGCGCCTATGTTAAGTCTCTGGACGGGTACCGTAGTCGATATGACTATTGCTTTAGGCATTCGTTGGGATATGTAATCTCGAACTCACCTTCAGTCTAAATTTTATCCGCGGCCTAATATCGCCGAATTCATTTTGTCGAAACTGGCGAACTTAATTCCAAAATTATAAAGAATTTGATTTTCCGCCATCTTGGCCGCTTCCATATCCACATCCACATTATTCACACCACTGGGCTGACTATCATCCACTGGCTCATAAGCAAACGGTTTTACTTTTTGCAAATCCGCACCTAAACTAATATCCATTTGTCCAGGCTGATCGGTTGTTCCGGCCAGCTTTTTTTTGAAAATGTCCTGTAACTGTTCTTCAAAATTCACCTCTTTACGCTTATACCCAGGCGTGTCCACATTGGCTAAATTTTCGGAAATGGCTTTGCTACGCAACGCTCCGGCATCCAAACTTTTATAAAGCAACTGGCGAGTGTATCCACCAAATAAATAGTCGCGTATTGAATTCATAAGCGCTCCTGTTTGCTTTTCCTAAGAGCAATTCTCGATCCAATTTGAGGTACTGAAATGAAATCGAAAAATAGCGGGAAATAAGTCAATGATCAAATTGAGAGAGTAATTATTGCCGGATTATTTCTAACAAGTAGGCAAATTATGCAGGGTATTTGTTTTCACTTTTCTGAGTTTATAAACTTCGAGCAAACCTTTATTTGATCGAAGTTCCGCATATAAAATTACATGCCTTGCCAGAATTTGAAATAACTGGTTTCAATATCATGCAATGTGGGCATGGGGAAAAAACGAGTTTTCTCTTGCGAAGCAAACATAAAACCATGGCGGATTTTCTTAAAAGATATTTGTTCCAGTGGGCAAAAAAGCGATAGGCCTTTGGTTTTCTTGGCTTTTTTAATTTTCATTTCCAACATAGCGTCACGTAACTTAGAAGGATGCAGAAAATTAAAAGGCGCTTGCGCAAAGGGATTTTTTTCGAAATTACCTAAAAATTCTTCCACATTTAATTCAATTTGCGAATAAAATAATTTGGGCGCGCCCTTGGGGTTATGCGGTGCCGTGATAAATTTACCAAACTCAATCATGTCATAAGGAGACAGTACGAGCATAGACAAAGGAGCGATTTCCGCAAAGGTGCGTAAAAATCCTGCGGCATGGGTATGGGTATAAATCTGCGGTTTCAATTCCAAAATTTGAGCTTCCGAAGTTGCTAAATACAGGCTTTGAATAAAATCAAAATCCATATGCTCCATCACGCGATAGGAACAAATAAATTTCGTATGCTTGGGCGAACCGTCTTCATGCGGTACCATTTTTTCCAAACACTCATCGATATCAAAATACGGATGGCGAAAATTTATATCGATTTCAGCGAATACCAATTTTCCATTATAATGGCGGATCGATCCAATTAAATAATGTCGCGCAAAAGCTTCCGGAGATAATTGCGACGCCACTAAGGCTTGATTAGGATATAAAATTTGGTATAAACGGTTTTGATAACTCATCATTTACCCCAGAAGTGTTTGAGCATTGGTGCAATCACAACACACATAACACCCATTAATTTGATTAAAATATTTAACGAAGGGCCTGCGGTATCTTTAAAAGGATCACCGACGGTATCACCGACTACTGAAGCTTTATGCGCATCTGAGCCTTTGCCACCACCAATTCCGCTTTCAATCATTTTTTTAGCATTATCCCAAGCCCCACCTGTATTAGACATAAATATAGCCAATGCCACACCGCTTGTTGTCACTCCCGCCAAAAGACCCATAAGCATTTCCATGCCGCCTAAAAAACCCACTAAAACCGGCGTTAAAATGGCCAAAAGCCCAGGTAACATCATTTCTTTTAACGCCGCGGCGGTACTAATTTCCACGCAACGTTCATAATCCGGTTCGGCCTTATCTTCCAATAAACCTGGAATGGTACGAAATTGTCGTCGCACTTCTTCTACCATGGCAAAGGCCGCGCGGCCTACGGCCATCATGGCCAATGAAGAAAATAAATAAGGAATAGTGCCCCCCAATAAAATCCCCACCAGTACTTTGGGATTCGTGATTTCAATCACAGTCATACCCGTTTCTTCTTTAAAAGCCCCAAAGAGAATGATGGAGGTAAGGGCCGCTGAACCAATAGCAAAGCCTTTTCCAATGGCTGCCGTAGTGTTACCCACCGCATCCAGTTTATCGGTATTTTGTCGCACCGAGGGAGGAAATTCTGCCATTTCCGCTAAGCCGCCAGCATTATCGGCCACCGGACCAAAAGCATCCACTGCTAACTGTATCCCCAAGGTTACCTGCATGCCAATAGCCGCAATGGCCACTCCAAATAAACCGGCGAGATGATAACTAATTAAAATGGCTGCACACATGCAGAGCACAGGCAATATGGTGGATAACATACCCACGCCCATACCCGTAATAATATTAGTTGCGGCACCGGTTTCCGAAGCCTTTACAATGGCATTCACAGGAGGCTTACCTACGCCAGTAAAATATTCTGTGATTAAGCCAATCACAGTTCCAGTCACCACACCTAAAATCGAAGACCAAATTAAATCGCTAGCGGTTGATCCATTATTAAAAGTTTGACCGTCCAAAGTGAGTTTGCAAATAGGAATCGCCATGGCGCTCGCCAAAGCCGCCGCAATAAAAGTACCTTTATTTAATGCCGCCTGAGGAGAGCCACCGGGTTTGCATTTCACAAAGTACATACCCAACATCGAAGCAAAAACACCCGACACCGAAAGCAGTAACGGCAACGTTACTAGTTTTATTCTTACTATATCCGTAGCATTGGCCGCAATGCCTAAAATCATACAGCCTAATAAAGAAGCCACATACGACTCAAAAAGATCAGCGCCCATACCCGCAACATCGCCAACATTATCACCCACATTATCCGCAATGGTGGCTGGGTTTCGCGGGTCATCTTCGGGAATACCCGCCTCCACCTTACCCACTAAATCCGCACCAACATCTGCCGCCTTAGTAAATATACCGCCTCCCACCCGCGCAAATAAAGCGATACAGGAAGCGCCCAAAGCAAAGCCCGAAAGCAAGGGTAAAACCTGTCCGGCAATATTAGGAACCGCTTGCCCAAAAATGGAGATGGTAATGGTCAGCACCAACATCACGCCGAGCAGCGCCAAACCAACCACACACATGCCCATGACACTGCCGCCCGCAAAAGCCACTTGTAAGGCCTCATTCAATCCTATCCGAGCTGCCGTGGTGGTGCGAGAATTAGCTTGCGTCGCTACGCGCATTCCAAAAAATCCCGCTAAGGCAGAACACATCGCGCCCAAAATAAAAGTTAATCCTTCAAAGCGTAATACACCTTTGTTACCTAAGCCTAATAAGCACGCGGCCACAGCCACAAAAGGGATAAGAACTTTATATTCACGAAATAAAAAGGCCATGGCCCCTTTAGCTACGTAACCACTAATACGAATTAATTTTTCATCGGTAACCACTTGTGCTTTAATCCATCGGCTTTTGTAAAAAGCATAAAGCAAGGCAAATGCAGCACCTAAATATCCTAAGGTTAATGTGCTATTCATGGAGTATTTCCTAAAGACTTAACATTCAACTCAATATGCAAATCGATTTTCATTTTTCCCCGATTCAAGACTTCGCTTTATTATGCTCTTTCAATGCCTATAGGTCAATTTCTTAAGTAAGAATTAAATAAGAAAATAGGCTATTATTGTTTTTTAGAAAAGTATTTTCGATGATTCTGCACAGAAAAGTCTGGCTTAGGTAAGTTTAATATGCGAAGCAATTATATTTTGCTTATGAACACTGCAAACCTTATTTTGTATCAAACAGGAAGCGAAGCAAATCTTCCCTCGCTTGCTTATTTATTCAATGAATACCGAATTTTTTATGGGCAAAAATCCGATTTAACTGATGTCACCCTTTTTATTGGTGAACGCTTGAAACAAAAAGATTCCGTAATTTATTTCGCCATGCAAGGGGACACTCCAGCTGGATTTGTGCAGCTTTATCCTTCTTTCTCTTCCGTGTCCATGCGGAGAATTTGGATACTCAATGATTTATTTGTGAATAAAGCTTTTCGTCGTTTAGGGATTGCGCAACATTTAATGAATATGGCCAAAGATTTAGCCTTGAACACGCAAGCGAAACGCCTCAGTCTTTCCACACAAAAAGATAATGTCACCGCAAAAAGTGTTTATGATTCTTTGCAGTATAAACAAGATATGGTTTTCGATCATTATTCCTTAGAGTTTAAGTAACTCGCATACTATCTCCTAAAGATGCTTCAAATCATTATTTACGCGACCAAGATGAAGCGGTTTTACTTGAAGGATAGTTGCTAGACAAGTGGAATTCATAAAAAATGTTTCCATACAAATTTAGTAGGTCCTTTACAAAAAGGTCACAAATGCCGATTTGAAGCGGTATACAACATATCAAGCATGAGAATTTTTGAAGTTTTAAAACAATTTTATCTTTGCTATTAATGACTTGGATCAAATGCTTAAACCCAACGAGATGAAAACCAATGTTTGATAGTATTTTAGATCCCTGGCCATGGTATGTTACTGGCCCCTTAATCGGTTTAACGGTTCCCTTATTATTACTGCTTTCCAATAAAGCTTTAGGAATTTCCAGCACTTTCCAGAACTTATGTGTTACGGTATTCTCCACGTTTACTCCAAAATTGCGCAATGATGCTGGAAACCGTAAAGAAAGTTGGAAAATTATTTTTGCTATAGGGTTAATTTTGGGAGGTTTTATTGTCGCCCATTTTCTTTCTCGCGTTCCAATATTTCTGTTTCCTGAAAGTTATCATTCACTTTCAGGTGCAGCAAAATTACTCGCGGGCGGATTCCTTATAGGTTTTGGAACTCGTTATGCCGAAGGATGCACTTCAGGACATGCTATTTTCGGATTGTCTTCTTTACAATTAGCAAGCTTAGTGGCCGTGCTAGGATTCTTTGCCGGAGGCTTAGTCGCAGCCGCAATCACTTTGCTATTAAGATAGAGGAAACAAATAATGAAAAAACTTAAACTATTATTAATGGGAATCTTTTTTGGAATTTTACTTACCAAAGCCCAAGTTATTTCTTGGTTTAAAATCCGCAATATGTTTTATTTTCGCGAACCCGATCTTTATTTGATTATCGGTTCAGCAGTAGCTGTCGGCGCAATCTCGCTTTATATTATTCGCAAATTCGCAATAAAAACCTTCGCAGGGCAAACTCCTTTTATACCGGAAAAGAAAATGGATAAAGGCAAATTTATCGGTGGATTTATTTTCGGATTAGGTTGGTTTTTTGCTGGAACTTGTCCAGGCCCCATTTATGCACAAATAGGTGTGGGCGAATATTTTGCTTTTTTCACCTTGGCAGGTGCATTGCTTGGAGCTTTAGTATTTAATCTAGTACGCTCCAAGTTACCCTATTAATGAACAGGATATTTCATAAATAGGGTTTGCGGCTAATTAGCTGGGAAATTTACATGGAATTTAACGGAATCCCTCATTGTTGTCACAGGCGTATGTGAAGAATCCGCTCCGGTAACTATAATATAATGCCAACCATCACCTTCAACAAAAATTCTTACGCTATCTTCATGCATGGTTAAAAGTTCATTTACTTCAGAAACTGGTGTATCCATAAATACATGAACATGTCCCCCTTTTATGGAAGATTGTGCAGCTGAAATTTTTTCCACAGCCCCAACTGCATAAGTAAAGTTGGTGGTTTTAACCTTTAACTCAAAATCTGAGCCGTATACCTCTGCATTTTGCGCAGGGGAAATAATTTTCAAAGTGGCATTCTGATCCTTTGAACTATCACAATTCATAACGGCGAAAGCACTCAAGGAAATCGTTAAGGTCACAATGATTTTCGCAAAAAAAGATTTTTTAATTAAGCTAAATATTTTCATAATTGTCCTTTGATAATTAGCCAAGTTGGCTAGAGAAATATTATCCCCTAAATATAGAGAATAGATTGGAAAATGCGTTTTGATTTTAGATTTTTCGAGATTTTATATGGTGTTCGGGATTTACATTTTATTACTATTAGCATTATTGATATGAACACTGTACGGTTTAGGACAAATTCCAGACTTGGCCGCTTAACCCTGAAGTTAATTGGCTCCGGTCTAATTTTACTATATCTGGCTTTTTCTGCGCAAATTATCGCTCCCGTTTCCCAATTATTCCAAATAGCACATATCAACGAAGATTTTCCTTGCGCCCATCATCAATGCGCGTGTAAAAATGCTTTGCAATGCAAATTGAAATGTTGTTGTTTTAAAAAAGGTTTTGGCGCTCCTGAAAATGGCCATGAAAATCAAATTGCGCGCAATGTCGGGGATTGCTGGCTAGCTGTCGATCGTTGTGATTCACATCAACAAGATGCCTTCACTTCTGCTCCCAAATTTGAGCCGCATGTTCCCCTGGAAGATTTTTTCACGAATGGTGTGCATTCTAAATTATTAAAGCATTTTGATTTTAATCCTCGCTATATAGGATTAACCCCTCCCCCTCCTGAAAAAGTCCCCATACTCGCATAATCTCTCCATTTTGATATAGTAACATTAAAGTTACGATCATATCCGAACCCAGTTAGGTTTTGCTCACGGAAAAAATTTACAGTTTTCCGTTGGTGGGCCATATATTAATCTTTAACAACATTCTCACTTGACAATATAGTTCTGGACGGGCTTGAATAAGCCAAGTTCTGCATATTGCACTCACCACTTTTTATTCGGAGTTTTATGTTACGTATGTATTTATTAAATATGTTCTTTATGGCTCTATACTTAGGGCTATTTCAACAAAACATGTATGCCCATTGTGGATTAAATTTTTGCCCGCGTCCCGACGCTGAAGTCAAATTTTTTCGCACTAGCCTAGCATTACATCAAGTAGAATTTTCGCTGGAAAATAACGGTTACTATTCCGAAGCTATTCCACGCCTAGAATATTTAGGCCTGCAACAATGGGTTTTCGGAGCAAGCATCCCGGTGGTTCGCTTGCATATAATGGACGAGAATAAAATCGGTACGGGTAATCCCTTACTTTCTATTTCTCGCGAACAACATTTGTCCTCGCAAAACATTATTGTTCTCGGTTCACAGTTGGAATTGCCCTTTGGCGATGAAGAGGATGGCATCGGCACCGATCATTGGATGCTTGTGCCTTTTATCAATTATCTCTATCAAGGCCATATTTTAGAGAGTTCAATAGGTTTAGGTTTTCGCTCGGTAATTTTTGCGCATGAACATGAAAGCAATATGATGGCTATGCCCATGGAGACGCTTTCACCACTTTATGTTCAACCCCATGAAGATCATGAATTTCTCTATCGCTTGGCAATGGGAAAATCTCTACCCGCTTTATCCTTAAGGCCGGAATTGCAATTCAATGGACAATATGCTTTTGGAAAATTAGAAGGTCAAGGAAGAATGCATCAAAATTTAGGGTTAGCAGTGGATTATTTTTCAAAAAATCTATCCGTTACCCAATCCTTAGAAATTGCCTTAGGTAAAAATACCCGCTTTGATTGGGATTTGGGAGTGGAAATTAAGTTTTCAAAATAAAATTAAGCTTGGCTAGAAACTAGTCGAATCATATTTCGATTAGATATAGCCAGGCCTTTAATTAAGCGCCCCGCCTTAAAAAACCTTTCGCAGAAGTTTCGCAGCCGTCACCATATGTTCAAGAGCCTGAAGTACTTCCGGCCAGCCTCGAGTTTTAAGGCCACAGTCTGGGTTAACCCATAAGTTACCTTTCTCAACTCTTTCACTTGCCTTTAGTAATAGCTTTTCCATTTCAATAACTGTTGGAATACGCGGAGAATGAATATCCCAAATACCTGGACCAACCCCATTGGGATAGTCGAAATGCACAAATGCTTCTAGCAACTCCATACGTGAACGTGCAGCTTCCAGTGAAATAACATCTGCATCCATAGCAGCCACAGAATCTAGGATTTCATGAAAGTCACAGTAACACATATGTGTATGGATTTGGGTTTCGTCACGAACACCTGAAGCAGATAATTGAAATGCTTCCACAGCCCATTTAAGATAAATCTTTGCAGCGTCTGGTCGTAAAGGCATTCCTTCACGCAAAGCAGGCTCATCAATTTGAATTATGGGTAACCCTGCCGTTTCTAAGTCCAATACTTCTTCACGGATAGCCCAAGCTATTTGCCTAGCTGTAACATCCAAAGGCTGATCGTCGCGCACGAAACTCCATTTCAAAATAGTAACCGGTCCAGTTAACATACCTTTCATGGGTTTTGTAGTAGCTGCTTGCGCAAAAGATGACCATTCCACTGTCATGGCCTCACGGCGACAAACATCACCAAAAATAATAGGTGGTTTCACGCAGCGTGTTCCATAACTCTGCACCCAGCCATTCGCGCTGAAAGTAAAGCCATGTAATTTCTCTCCAAAATATTCCACCATATCATTACGTTCAAATTCGCCATGTACCAGCACATCTAAACCTAAATCCTCCTGCAACTTAACCACCCGTATAGTTTCCGCTTTTAGAAAATTACGGTACTGCAGCATAGACCATGATCCATTCTTTGCATTTGCTCGCGCTTGACGCACCGCTTCAGTTTGCGGAAAAGATCCGATTGTAGTTGTCGGAAAATTCGGTAATTGTAATTTATTTTGTTGAACAACTTTTCTTTGACTAAAAACTGATTTTCTGCGCAAATGCTCCGTTTTAACATTTTCACATTTCTCTTGCACGCTCCTAATTTTCAAAGCGGCATGATCTTTACGATGCCCGATATCGTCCTGATTATTTTGGTATTCAAGAGTATCTTTGCTGTTACTCACACTGGCCAAATGCGCTAAAGTTTTAACTTCGATTAATTTCTCTTCTGCAAAAGACATCCAGCGGGATAATTCGTGGGGAATACCTGAGGGCTTGTCTTCCATGGCCAGTGATAAAGGAGAATGAAGTAGTGAACAAGAAGGAGCAATCCAAAGCCTTGCTTCCCCTAATTTTTCTTTGGCTTTTTCGATAAGTGCTAAGGAATGCGCAAAGTTATTTTTCCAAATATTTCGACCATCTACTAGACCCAAGGATAATAAGCACCTAGAAGATAAATTTTCTAATGCAAAATCAAAATCTTCTTCGCCTCTACATAAATCCAAATGTAAAGCATTTACAGGTAATGAAAGTGCTAATGATAAGTTAGATCCATAAGCTCCAAAATAACTACACAAAATAATCGAGGGGGCTGAACTTGCTAATATTTTGTAGGTACTTATAAAAGCTTCCTGTTCCTCGTTGTTTAAATCCATAGCTAAAATAGGTTCATCGATTTGCACCCATTCAACTCCAATCCGCTTCAACTCTTGTAAGAGTAAAGCATAAATAGGTATTAGTTTGGGTAACAAAGTCAGTTTATCAAAGGACGTCCCAACACATTTTGCCAAACGCAAAAAAGACACCGGCCCAAGTAGCACGGGCTTAGTTTTAATTCCCAAGGCTAAAGCTTCATAAAATTCATCCACAGGTTTGGTAGATGCTAATTGAAAGGTTTGATTTTTTTTTAATTCAGGAACTAGATAATGATAATTGGTATCAAACCATTTAGTCATTTCCATCGCCTCTGCATTCGCTGAACCTCGTGCCATGGAGAAATAATCATCCATGCCAAACACTAAACTTTTTTTTACGAAGCGTTCCGGCTGACAACCCAATAAGCAAATATGATCGAGTACTTGATCATATAAGGTAAAATCATTGGAAGGAATTAATTCAATTCCTGCTTCCTTTTGCTTTAACCAATTTCGCTGTCGCAAAGTAGCGATGATTTGTTGTAATT
Organism: Fibrobacteria bacterium; assembly: GCA_043745805.1. Lineage (GTDB taxonomy): Bacteria > Fibrobacterota > Fibrobacteria > UBA11236 > UBA11236 > JAYTSD01. The sequence continues at coordinate 10,675 of JAYTSD010000047.1, read as the reverse complement.
CCACCGCAGGTAAACGGCTCCCCCAATAAGCTTCAATGGCTTTTTTGAGTTCACGGTTTTTTCCAATACGCGGATAGCCGAGATTATGAGTTTTAATAGGCATGAATTCTCCTGTTAAGTTAGGAGAACATGAAGAAGGAATGCGCAACAATGGCGATAAACGCTGTAGTTGTCCACCCATCCATCTTGTCCTCGAAGATGATTGGTATACTTGCAGGTGAGTCTTCTGGCTTGCGGATTGGAAACATAAATGTTTCCTACTACTTCCCCACCTTCCCATTCTTTGTAGAACAGTGGCTACTGCGTAAACACAGTGCGGGGTTTCGATCCGCTTACAGCGACGAGCTCGCTTCCGATTTAAACGGAATTCCTCGTTATGCTTTCCTCGTAAGGAAAGCTCCCTATAAGCAGAAGTTCATTTGAACTTCGCGACATAAGATAAGAAAATGTTGCGAATAAAGGGTAATTGGTTTAGAGGAAAGTTACGAAAACAAGTAGTTCGAACTTATAGGTATGATTTAATTGTCTCAACAATTCGATAAGCGATTTATTGAGACAAAGGAGAGACAAATTAAAAATACAGCTTCAACCCGCCTTGCAAATGAAAAGGCGTTCCCGGAACCACATGCATATCGGTAACGGTTGCCGCTTCTATTACACCTTGAGGATTTTTGATCCGCGAATCATTTTCAAATTGAGCATTATACCATTTAGTATTAAATAGATTACTTATAGTTGCAATGAGTTCCCAATTCTTATAACGATATCCGACAGCCAAATCAAACACAGTGAAACCATACGCAATAAAGCTCCCCGCTTCATCCGCGGGCCGATCGTCCAAATGTTGCATACGCAAACTTCCATACACACCCGAAGCATGACGCATAGATAATCCACCAGCCATGGTGAGTCGCGGCGCTAAAGCCACAGCAGTACCATTTCCTGCATTATGCGTATAATCGGCAGTACATTTAGTCATATCGAAATCCGCCCACAACCAAGATAAAATTTGTAATCGTGTTTCGAAATCAACACCGATTCTTTTGGAAGCAAAGCTTTCTGCCGTACCACCGCCGTCACCCACCCAAACAAATTCGCCATCCATGTCTAAACGCCAAAGCGAAGCGGCTAAATCCCAACGCTGAAATAATTGCGTACGTGTACCCACTTCATATCCCACACCCTTGGTTAAAGGACGAGCGGGATCAATAGTAGTCGTAACCCCGCGTGCATCATTAGAATGAAAGCCTTCACCGTAATTAAAATAAATATCGGTTCCGGGAATAGGCGTTACCACGACGTTCACTTTAGGACTGAAAATGGAAGCATCTTTTACACCCGTAATGGAGCTATCGCCAGTTTCAAGTAACTTATCTGTTACATTAAAACTAAAATGATCGCCACGCAAACCTAATTCTAAATACAACCAAGGTAAAGGCGTAATCGATTCCTTTACAAAAGTGCTGTAACTTCCTTCGCGTGTTTCCGCATCCACTTTTTTATTTAATAGTTTCCGTTCTTTAGCATGATCCAAATTGGTATGAATTAAATCATTGCGCGAAGCTAAGCCAAATAAGGCCTCCGCAGGCAAGCCCATTAAATTATGTTTATGCTCATAGGTCGCTTGGAAACCCGTCACGGTTCTATCATCCCGCTGATTAATCTCATCGCCATTGATAGAATCATCAGCAAAGAAAGTAAAATCCGAATAAAGTGAAAGTCGATAATTAATTAAATAAGCCGTCGCTTGAAATTCTTCATTTACGCTGGGCGCGGAAAAATAATTCAAAGAAACACTTTGACGTTGCGAGCTACCCCCTTCGGAAGGATCCAGCGATCCAAAACGATTTATCCAACCGGAATCAATAGCGCGCTGTGCCACTTGCCCCGAGCCATTCCAACCACTGCCATAAGCCATCAAAGTCAAATCCAAGGAAGAATTAGCGTTTTCAGTGATAGGTGTTTTTAAAAATAAATTATAGCGCTCCAAATTTTCGGGATTTTTGAACGGGCCATCAGAGCGAAATACTTCCGCCGCTAAAATCGGCTTTGCAGGTGTGTTCAGAGTAAGTATGCTGAGTACTCGAGAAGTATTATCCATACCTCCCGTAACATACAATTCATTTTCCGTAAAGCGCTTGCGGGTTTTCATGCTTACGGATCCTGCAGTGGCTAAGTCTCCATACTCAATGGCATAAGGACCTTTATTCACTTGCACTTGTTCCACCAATTCGGGAATGATGAAATGCAAATCCGCATAACCTTGTCCATGGCCATGGCTTATATTGTTAATCGGCATGCCATCAAACCACAAGGACAAGTCCGTTCCATGATCCGCGTCAAAGCCGCGAATAAAATATTGATTCGCTTTGCCACCGCCTGCATGTTGTCCGGTAAATAAACCCGGAGTTACTTTTATCACATCGCTTGGATCGGTCATTACGCGCAAAGACAAATCGCGATCGCGAATTATTTGGCTATTCGAAGAAGTAATGGCCTTTCTTGCTTTCGCATTGGCTTGAGGTAACTCTAAAGTGTCGGGAACATATAATGACGACTTCGCTGTATTCGCCGTCTCAGTTGAGTCGATTGCCTGACCCCATACTGAAGGCATTATGCCGCTTAATAAAAGCGTGTATTTCCAAAATGTTTGCATAAACTTTCTTTCTAATAAATTTTTCATCAAACCATGGTAATGGATTGAAACGTCGATGTTACCCAAGGCTAACCTTAGGCTTAGTGATATTTAAGGACGGAATTTAAGAGAGAGAAAGAAGCGGAGGCGCGCGCGCCTGAAAATGCGAATATCCAAATACAGAAGGTGTTTGATAATACTCTTCTAGATAAGCAATAATGTCTAATTCAGGAGATGCATTATCAAACTGAGAAGCTAAGCTTGCTAAATTCGCCTCTTCGCTATAATGGCTATGCGGTTTCGACTTGCCTTCGGCATTTAATCCTACTCCCGCAAAAATTGTTTTAAGATTCGCAGATGCTTTAGTATTCTCACGTTTATTATTGTTCTCTTTGGTATTTATGTCCTGATTTTTTTCTTCGGGCGAAGAAGCTACACCTTCGAGTGTGTTGAAAATAAGGTTTGCATTGGCGATATCCCCTTTGGATAAATCGGCATGAAAATGTCCCTTTTCTCCGCCAGTATGCGTATGCGTAATAAGTTGAAAATGCGGAACAATAGACCAAAGTAAAAAAGCAAAAGCCAAATACCCTCGCAGGCGTAGGGCTTTACGAAAGATTTGCATGGCCTTATTCATTGGGATAAATATACGCGAAAAATGGAATTTCGGTAGGGAATTTTCTAGTATAGAGTTCATGCTATTTGAGTCCGCCCTATTAACGGGAAGCGCCGCTTCCCTTGCTCTGGTGCATACTGTACTGGGGCCGGATCATTATTTGCCTTTTATCGCTATGGCTAAGGCAGGGAATTGGAGTACTCGCAAATCTATTTGCATCACTTTGCTTTGTGGTATCGGCCATGTATCGAGCGCTTTTTTATTAGGGTTAATCGGATTAGGTGCTGGCCTTACCTTGCATAAATTTGTGGGCTTGGATAGTTGGCGAGGTAACTTAGCGGGATGGGCTTTGATTGCTTTTGGTTTGGTTTATGGTTTATGGGGTTTAAAAAAAGCTTTGCGTCAAAAAACGCATTCGCATGCACATAGTCATGCAGATTCCGGTTTACATACCCATACACACAATCATCAGCATATGCATAGTCATGCCCATGCAAAAGAGGGTAACTCACAAATGACGCCGTGGATACTTTTTACCATTTTTATTTTTGGACCTTGCGAACCGTTAATCCCTTTACTTTTATACCCTTCGGTAAAAAATCATTGGCAAACCACTGTTGCCGTCACTTTTGTTTTCGCATTCGTCACCTTGATCACCATGGTCACCATGGTTTTAATTTCTTTGCATGGACTTAGTTTTTTGCCTATGCAAAAATTTGAACGCTATAGTCAGGCCTTGGCAGGCTTCACCATTTGCCTATGCGGTTTAGGGATTCAATTTTTAGGCTTATAAGCCTTTTTTCCTCATCAATTTGCACACTATTTCCACTCGAATTCCTCTCAATATTGGCAAAAAAACTATCTTTTCCGCCGGCCTTTTGATACTGATGGGCCAAGTCAAGCAGGAGAATGCAGCGATATGGCCCTGGATTCCAAAATTCCCGGCGGCTCGATAGAGCAAATGTGGACCGATTATAAATTCCACGCCAAATTGATTAACCCCGCCAATAAACGAAAATTTAAAATTATCGTAGTAGGTACTGGCTTAGCAGGCAGTTCAGCTTCTGCTTCCTTAGCGGAGCTTGGCTATGATGTGCATACCTTTACTTCGCAAGATAGTCCGCGCCGTGCACATAGTATTGCCGCACAAGGTGGCATTAATGCGGCAAAGAATTATCCCAATGATGGCGATAGCGTACACCGTCTCTTCTATGATACGGTCAAAGGCGGCGACTTTCGCGCTCGCGAAGCCAATGTGCATCGCCTCGCCGAAATCAGCAATAGCATTATCGATCAATGCGTAGCACAAGGCGTTCCCTTCGCTCGTGAATACGGTGGTCTTTTAGACAATCGCTCTTTTGGTGGCGCACAAGTGTCACGTACCTTTTATGCTCGCGGTCAAACGGGTCAACAACTTTTACTCGGCGCTTATTCTTCCTTGATGCGTCAAGTGGGCGCAGGCTCCGTAAAATTACATACCCGTCGCGAAATGCTGGATCTGGTTACCATCGACGGCAAAGCACGCGGTATTATTGTGCGTAATTTAGAGAATGGACAATTAGAACGCCATGCTGCGGATGCCGTGTTACTTTGTACCGGGGGCTATGGTCGCGTCTTTTATTTATCCACCAATGCCGCTGGATGTAACGTCACCGCTACCTGGCGCGCACACAAACGCGGCGCCTATTTTGCAAATCCTTGTTTCACACAAATTCATCCTACTTGTATTCCAGTAAGTGGCGATCATCAAAGCAAACTAACTTTGATGTCCGAAAGCTTGCGCAATGATGGACGCGTATGGGTGCCACGCAAAGCAGACGACAAACGCGCTCCGGCCTCAATTCCCGATAGCGAACGCAATTATTTTCTTGAAGAAAAATACCCGAGCTTTGGAAATTTAGTGCCGCGCGATGTAGCTTCTCGCAATGCTAAAGAGCAATGCGATAATGGCCTAGGCGTCGGTGAAAGCGGTTTGGCAGTTTATCTCGACTTCCGTGATTCCATTTCGCGCTTGGGTGAAAATCGCATTCGTGAAAAATACGGCAATCTTTTTCAGATGTACAATAAAATTACCGATGATAATCCTTATCAAACGCCTATGCGCATTTACCCCGCTGTGCATTATACCATGGGTGGCTTATGGGTTGATTATAATTTAATGAGTAGCATTCCTGGCTTGCATGTTTTAGGTGAAGCCAACTTTTCCGATCATGGCGCCAATCGCTTAGGCGCTAGCGCTTTAATGCAGGGCTTGGCCGATGGCTATTTTGTGATTCCTTATACCTTAGGAAATTATTTATCCAGTGCGCCGCTCGCTAAAGTAACTACCGATCACGATGCGTTTAAAGATGCGGAAAATAATGCGCGCCAGCAAATTGATAAACTCTTGAGCATTAAAGGCAAAAAGCCTGCGATGGAATTTCATCGTGAGCTAGGCAAAATTATGTGGAATTATTGCGGCATGGCCCGCAATGAAACCGGCCTCAAAAAAGCCTTAGTGGAAATCCCTAAGTTACGTGAAGAATTTTGGCAGAATGTAAATGTGACTGGCGGTTCTGGCGACTTCAATCAAAATTTAGAAGAAGCGGGACGCATTGCCGACTTCTTAGAATTTGGTGAACTCCTTGCTCTCGATGCCTTAACCCGCAAAGAAAGCTGTGGCGGCCATTTCCGCGAAGAAAGCCAAACCGACGAAAATGAAGCCTTGCGCGATGATGAAAACTTTTGCCATGCAGCCGCTTGGGAATTCCAAGGCTTAGACAAAACTTCGAAATTGCACAAAGAAGCTTTGACTTTCGACAATGTACATCTCACTCAACGCAGTTATAAATAACGGAATAAGTAACCTAAAAGTTACAGTAGCAAACGAGAGGCAACTATGAATTTAAAACTCAAAGTATGGCGTCAAAAAAACGGCAAAGAAAAAGGCGCGCTAAAAGAATATGCCGCCAAAAATATTTTACCGGATATGTCCTTTTTGGAAATGTTAGACGAAGTCAATAATGATTTGATTCGCGGAAATGAAGAACCGATTGTGTTTGAACATGATTGCCGCGAAGGCATTTGTGGCACTTGCAGCTTGGTGATCAATGGCCAACCGCATGGTCCTGAAAAGGGAACTACCGCTTGCCAACTCTATATGCGCAGCTTTAAAGACGGCGAAACCATTGTGGTAGAGCCTTGGCGCGCCAAAGCCTTTCCCGTATTAAAAGATTTAGCAGTGGATAGAAGTAGCTTTGATCAAATTATCGCCGCAGGTGGCTTTATATCCGCCAATGTGGGTGGCGCTCAAGACGCCAATTGCATTGCTATTTCTAAAACCAAATCCGATTTAGCTATGGATGCCGCGCAATGTATCGGTTGCGGCGCTTGCGTAGCGGCTTGTCCTAATGCTTCGGCTATGCTTTTTGTGAGTGCTAAGGTTTCACATTTAGCCTTATTGCCACAAGGTCAACCGGAAAAAGAAAGGCGAGTGCTGAGCATGGTCGCCAAAATGGATGAAATGGGCTTTGGTAATTGCTCCAATCATTTGGAATGCGAATCGGCTTGCCCTAAGGAAATCTCTACCACCAATATCGCGCGGATGAATCGTGAATATGGTTTGGCGACTTTAAAAGGCGAGGGTTAGTAGGAGCACAACATTTTGTGCCCCTACTAATTTTTTTATTTCTTTATGAATTTATGGGTAATACTTCCACTCTGCGCAAACACAGATAAAAAGTAAACTCCCGTTTTCAATTCCTTAAGCGAATATTCTAAATGACCCATGCCTTCATGACGCGTTATTTTTTGCCCATTTAAATTACTTACTACCAAAGAATAATGTTCAGCAAAATCAACAGCAATAATATTGTTTTGTATTTGAATATTGGATTGCGAAAACTTTGGCTTAACTGGGGTATTAATTCTAGCACCAATAGGTGAACACGTTTCACCCACATAAGTAATTTTAACCAAACCCGACCCAATGTCAAAATGCCGCCATGACGATAAATGTGTTTGGTAATTCACTATATAAAAAGCGCCATCAGGCCCTACTTGAAAATCTAATGGGTGTTCAATGGTTTTTTGAAAATTAGCAAAAATGGGTTGCGGGATACCCGTAACCTTGCCGGTACCGTCCAAGATAGCCGCCTTTACCCAACCCTTATTAAAATCAGAAATAAACCATAATCCATTGAGATGAGGTGGCATTTTTTCAGTATTATGAATGTTTACGTTATAGCGATAAACGGGTCCGGTGATAGCTGCATCTCTATTATAAGCATAGGCTGCAGGGCGAGCAGTGGGGAGATTTGTGAGGCCAGTTCCATTTTTATAGGCAAAAATTGGCGCCGCTGGATCAATGCCCCCTTTCCCACGATTAATATTATCTCCCGCCCAATAGGGGTAGCCGAAATTACCTGGAATAGTCGTGTAATTATCTTCCTCCGTAGCACCTCCCTCATCGGGACCTATATCCCCCCAAGTTACGGCTTTGGTTACGGAATCTAAAGTGATAGTATAAGGATTACGCGCGCCCATCACATAAATTTCCGGCTTAGTTTTTCCCACATTAGCAGGATCCTCTTGCGGAAATAAATTCCCTTTAGGAATTTCATAAGTTTTTCCTGGACCCCAATCCGTTATTACCTCTACATCACTAATCAGTTTCGGTTTGATACGAAGAATTTTTCCTCGTAAATCATTGGTATTGATGGACGAGGGATCTACATAATTTTGTGCCGTTCCAATCCAGAGATTTCCCTCCCAATCAAAAGCTAAGGCACCCGCCGTATGCGCGGTGGTCCCGTTAGTTACAATGCGTATCAAATTTTTTTCTGTCGTCACATCTAAAGTTTTTGCTTTAAGAGTAAACCGCGATACTCTCCATTCCGTACCGAGACCAAAATGAAGGTAAACCCAATGATTATTTTTAAAATTAGGATCTAAGGCAATGCCCGTAACACCATCGCTACCTCCATCACCCTCCACATAGGGCAAAACTAAATCTGTAAAATCACCTATATTATCAACCGATTTACTAAGACCATTATAGCGACGTACTAAACCTCGTCTTTGCACAAAGTAAACATCTACATTGCCCTGAGCATCCATATCAAATGCCATTTTTAAGGGCTCTCGGAGTGAATTATCCGTTTTATTCATAGCTAAAGTGTCTAAACGAAAATTCGCTTCTACTAAAGTTTTACAATTAGGGTAAGTAAAGTCGGCCCTTGAACTCATTGGAAACAAAAATAGGGTTATTCCAAAATAAAAAACGCGTAGTAAAGGATTGGATTTAAAGAAACCACCTTTAGCAAATTTATCCCTGTGTGTTTTTATTGAAAACATAATTCCTCCTTATATCACCTACTAAGTATATAAGGGGTTTTATGTTAAAGAGCAATACTCAGCGCGCAATTACCGCTTACAAAATGCGAGCAGGTGAGAAAAGGAGGCAACACTTAGTTGACTTCGACAGCCTCAGTGACCTTAACGCAAGCCACACACTAAAATCTGTTTGGGTGAATGCTCTTGATAAGGGGAAGCATCAAAATCTCCGTAACACATTTCCACAAAAAACCCATTACGTTCTAAAATCGATTCAATTTCTTCATTGAAATAAAGTCGCATCTCACGTTCTTCAATAGGCACTTCCACACCATTCCAGTTTTCATCACGATATTCCATTACTGAACGATGTAACCCCTTTTGTTTTGCAAAAAGCTGGGCCGAGGGGGAAACCGCTTCAATAATTAAGCGACCCTCCGACCATAAATGCTTGCGAACTTGCAGCAAACATCTCTCTAATTCTTGGGGATTTAAAAATTGGCATAGTGAGTTGTTTGCCAATATTATTAAAGCGAATTGCCTATCCAATTCAAAAGTTTGTAAATCGGAAAGTACCCAATCCACATAGGTATCTGCTTGTTGAGCGATTTTTTTTGCTTCGCATAGCGTAGGTATTGACACATCCAAACCCGTGCTACAGCAACCGGATTTAGCTAAAAATGTGGATAGACGGCCAAGCCCACAACCCAACTCCAAGACGGGATGTCCAATGCGATGAGCCATTCCCCACCAAAACGCTAGGTCAGGACTGGTTTTCTTGGGAATAACATTTTGCCAATCTGCAGCATAGATATAATCCAATTCATTAGATATCATCACTTTAACCACCCTTTATCCACTTTCATAAAGGCAATTATGTCCTTTCCATTTGCAAAGATCATTAGGTTTTCGAAGAAAATACTTATCCCTATTTTACCAACAGAAATAAGCGCATGATGTTGGTTTGTTGTTGGATTCATGTTGATAAAAAGCCATCTACCAACATTTAAATAACATTTTATTGAAAACTATTTTAGGCTTGGGAAACACTATTATGGAAAAAGATCAGGAAAAGGACCAAAAACTTAACGCGCAAGTGACGTATATTAAATGTTACCCATCCGCATCGAGAAAATCCCCGCGACGACTTTGCTTTTTCGCAGAATGACGAATTTTCTTCACCTTGCTTTTGCGTTTCGTACTTTTAGAAGTTTTAGTGGCAATGCGCGGTGCCGGTTTAAAATTTAATCGTTCCACTTTTTGCCGAAGCTTATGCAAAGCAATCGCTTTGTTTTGAAATTGACTACGCTCTTCCTGACACATCACCACCAAGCCCGTAGGCATATGGCGCAAACGCACCGCACTATCCGTTTTATTAATATGCTGCCCGCCTTTACCACTCGCGCGAAAAGTATCGACTTCGCATTGTGCAAGCAAATCGGCATCGGATTCGGGAAGCTGTATCGGATTTTCCATAAGATAAAACTAAAAAAATGTATGAAGGGGGAAGCCTTCCCCTATGCTCTTATCGGCTTAAATTCGAACCAGCTATACTGCTAATTTAAGTTTAAAAAAGTCATTTGGCGACATCATTCCTAATCCCGAATGTGACGAATATGTAGGTAGGTTACAATTTATTACCTCCCAATCCTTCAGTTGCTTTTGAAAAATCTTCTCCAAATATTCCGGTCACAGCAATCTAGGATATAGGTAAATCGCAACTTGACATTATTCCAAAGTTTAAAACTAGTAATGTCACTAGCCCACCGACTATTAGATTTGCTTACTTCTATTTTCCTAGTATGAATCCTTTCGGCGCGTGATATATTTGGCTTCTGTAGAAGTAGATTTTCTCGTTTCATTATTTTTATATCTATTCGCTCACAAGATTTACGAGTTACGGGATATCCTTTTTTCTGATAATAAAGAGTACCTTTTGAGATACCTTAAAGTTTTAGGATGTGGTTACGACTCACTTTAAACTCTCCGGAATAACCTTCCAATTCTGCCCATGTCGTTTTGCATCCGTGTCCAACTTTTTTTTTAAAATCTTAATATCTAGCGTCGCTTCCCCTAAAGCCTTCTTCAGTTCTTCATTTTCTTTACGTAAT
>JAYTSD010000046.1:0-127559 GCA_043745805.1 Fibrobacteria bacterium | reverse complement strand
GGCATCAAAATGATCAAACGCTAATCGATAATTTTCACGCTTGCGTAAAACGGTATACCAACTTAATCCTGCTTGCGCGCCTTCCAAAATGAGGAATTCGAAAAGGGTTTGATCATCATGCAGAGGAACGCCTCATTCTTTATCATGATACTCGACATAATCAGGTTTTGTTAAATCAGTCCAAGGGCAGCGATGAACAGTGGATGTTTTTGGCATTAATGATATTCCTTTGTTTTAGGTAAATACTATCTCAGCGCCACGAAATAACTCAGAAAGCCTTAGTTATTTAAAGATAAATCAAATGATTTTGTTTTATTGCGATGAATGTAAAAATAAAATTGAAAGATTTATAAGAGGATGTCTCCTATTGCTATACGCCTCTACAAACCACAAATACTGTGAAGCCGTAGTGAGAGGATTACCCACATTATAAAAAGCTTGCAAATAAAAAAGGGTTCTCTTGCGAGAGCCCTTTTAAACCGTAACACTGAAGTTTACACCTCGTCATTATCAAATTTATTACTTGGAATAATATTCCACAATATGTTGTTCAACCAACTTTACAGGAATTTGTTCACGCAAAGGTTTTGCACCCAATTTGCCTTCCATTTTCACTTTGTTGATTTCATAGTATGTCCATCCGTGTCAAGTTGTGACCTTAAACATTTTAAATCTGCTTAAACTAAGCTGCGTTTTTTAATACTCTCAGCGTTTTTATGACTTCATTTTTTTCAAAGTACTCTTCATTTATATACTTGTGCAAAACGGTTGTTATCAATGTTTGATAAGGTAAACCATTTTTATCAGCCTTCTCTTTAATTTTACCTAAGTCATAATTATTTATTCTCAGGCTGATACTAATGTTCTTTTTGGCTTTGTCTATGATTGAATAAATGCGATTTTTTTCTTTTTCCGAGACTGGTACAAATTTGCCGATTTGGTTTTCAATACTTTTCTCGAAAGCATCTAATTTGATTTTAGGTTTCATTCTTTTCCTCCGAATTTTTTGTGAAGCTTTCTATTTGGGAAAACTGTTTTTAGAATAATTTCTTCGTTCTCATTAATGACGAATGGAACTACGTGAGTGTAGTCTTTTAACTTCATTATGAAATAAAATTGCCCTGACCGAACTGGATTTTTCATGACATCTAATACTTCATCTTTCAGAATACACGCAGCGACTTCCCCAAAGCTGATACCTCTTTCTGCAATCGATTTCTGATTCTTTTCCTCATCCCACAAAATTCTCGTTGATCTATGATAAATTCATGTATATTCATTGTCAACGTTTTTGGCGGGTTAAACACCTATATTTGTTGGTTCACACACTCATTCTTCAAAATGTTTCAAATTTAGCCAAAAATGATTTTGTCCGTATAGAGTGAGCGGAACGCGAACTTTATGCGGCGACAGATCTTCATTAAACCTATAGCGATTTATTAATTGTAGGAATTTGGATTTTTTTTAAATCATAAAAAGTGATTTTTCGGCGATTAAAAAAATCTCGCTTTGCTCGATAAAATAATTCAATGAGATGGTACTAATTGATTTTGTTGTACGGGAATCGCAACACATCGTACATGATTTTAGAAGAAAGGTAACCTAAACGTTTCTAAATTTGCCCAAGATCTACACCCGTATAACACGCCGATAACCTGCGAGCACGGACGAAGCTTTCAACTGGAAAGTTGAAGGCTGAAGTGAACTGGCGCGACGATTGCGTAAACAAGCGGCGTGACAGCCGCGCACAGACAGGTTGATCGGCTTTGTTAAACGGCTAACTTTGTCCGTTTCAAATTAGGCTTATTAATATTTAAAATTTTACTGATTTCATCTTTGTCATAAAAATTGTCAGTAACATATTTATGGATAACAACATTGATCATTGTCTGATAAGGCAATCCATTTCTATTTGCCTTTTTCTTTAACAACTCTAAATCCGCTTCATTTATGCGGAGACTAATTGCTCTACTTTTACGTCCTTGCTCTATTAAAGCCTCTATTTGTTTCCTTTTTTCCCTTGAAACAGGCCTGAATTTCCCGATATTTTTTTCGATTTCTAGCTCTTCTTCATCCAATATTATTTTTTTCATTTATCTTCCTTTTATTATTTGATGAAATTTTCTGCTTGGGTAACATGTTTTTATGATCATCTTTTCGTGAACAACCTTTACAACTACAACGTGTACGTAAGCTTTATAATTCAAGAGTATTAAAAGTTGGTCTTCGCGAGATGGGTTTTCTAAAATGTTAAAATATTTCTAATTCTCAATCAAACCTTTGATTTCTTCTAGATCGATTCCACCCTCGACTCTCAGTTTATCTTGCTTCGTGGGATCCCATATTATTTCCATTTAAAATGGTATAAGCTAATGGTATATACAATGTCAATATTTATTTAGGAGTCAAATTTTGCACTAGGCTCAGAATATGCATAATTTGATTACCTAGTAGCTAATTAATGGGTTTTTGAATGATTCAAACATAGTCTAAAGTAATTTCGTCTGCATAGATCGCGTGTGGAACAGGTGATCTATGCGGCGACAGGCTGATTCTAGTTCCCGAAAACCTTCTAAATGCGGCCCCAAATTAATGGCGACCAATTGTAAATATGTGTTCCACAGGATTATCTAAATAGCAAAGTAGATATACAGAACGCCGGAAAATATTTTTATAGAATAGTAAATTTATCACTTCGGTTTTAAGGAACAGGTAACGCCAACGTTTCTATATTTGCCAAGGATCTAGGTTCCGTTTAACACGCCGATAACCTGCGAGCGCGGACGAAGCCTTCAACTGGAAGATCAAGGCTGAAGTGAACTTGCGCGACGATTGCGTAAGCAATTGGCGTGACAGCCGCGCACAGACAGGTTAATCAGGTTTGTTACACGGTGCATGCATCCGTTGGAAGTGGAGGAATTTAAAATGCTTCAATTAGATCATCTGTATTATCATTAGTAATCATTATGAGCAGTTTGTTGCGCTCTGTCACTTCCGAATGGATCCAACGGTACTTTTTCTTTTTTACCATAAACTTTTAGCACTTCTAATGCACCATCAATTTCAATACCAAATTTCCTACGAATTTTTCGATATCTCTCATAAGATTTTAGCTCTTTAGGGTTTCCGATAAGAGCAAGTGCCGTTTCCTCTTCAAAATATTTAAGGTGTCCAAGTTCTTTATAGGAAAAATTAATTTGTTCTCTGCTATAATATTGTTCATAGCCATACCTATGAAAAGCCATTAGTGGGAGTAAAACTGATTGGGCCTTGCCCCTTTATTCCTCATAAATCCCCAAGTTTAAGTAATAAAAAGGCAACTATTTGAATAAAGAGGCAGAAATTTTTCCCCCATATAAATAAAGTCAAATAAGGTATTTATATGATAAACAAAATTTTGAAATATTTAATTGAAAAGATGGTTTGGGAAAAAAGCATAAACATTCCGCAATCAAAATGAGAGCAATTTATGATTGCTATGCGTACAGATCTTTATAAAAAAATTTTAGGAGTTTAGTCTTTAGTTAGGGAAATTAAATCCCAAACACCTTCTCTTCGTTCGCTACTTTTTGGATCCATCCACTCACATTTGACTCCATTTTTGGGGCCATTTTTATCTGAACAATCACAAAATTCAATTATTACCATCCAAACTCCAGTCTCGGGTGTGCATTTTAATCGAACGTTATCACCTCTCACTAATGCCATAAATACTCCTTTTTAGATTCGAAACGTGAGTCCAAACGATAACCTTTTTCTCTAAAATTTCCAATAATTTTTATTGTTATGTAATATTTGTAGCGTTTTTAAAATATTCTTAAGCCGCCAATTTTCCTCCCAAAAAATCAACTTCGATCCCCAATTCAAATATGGAACTAACCAAGCAACAAATATTATGAGCTAAAATTTTGCATAATAATTCATTTTTTTGAGCCGTATCAGTTTTAGAACGTAATCCCATTCCAAATTTCCCTTTAATCATTGAGAAAGTTGTTTCGACATTACTTCTCTCATGATAATGTTTTAAAAATTCTGGGCGATTATAATTGTAGAAGTGAAATAGTTTTTGCCAGATTTCAGATCCTACTCCCGTTGTATTACTCTTAAAAGGAATGAATGGGTTAATTCCCATGTTAACAATTTGTTCTATATCGGTCTTTTTAAGATACGCTTTGTCTGCCATAATTTCTTTAACATTAAAGTTTTTATTGGTGTCATTTACAAGTTCCATAAATTGAGTGGAGTCATGGGTATAAGAATCTGTAATTTCCACGCTAGTAATAATATTGGTTTTGTTTCCAATAGTGATATGTGCTTTTAGCCATTTCTTTTGACTAAATAATTTTCCCCATTTTTGATCATACCATCTTTCATAATTGGTAGTGGAAAATCCTGAAGCATCAATGGAAAAATTATTCTCGACTGATTGGAGTGGTAAAGCTGATTGTTCAATTAGTGATTTCAAAATGGGAGTTATTTCTGGCTTTTCTAAATATTTGAAAATTGTGTTGTAATGCATATCCGTAGAAATCAAATCCTTTTGAACGCAATCCCTTAAATCACTTTTTGCTCTACGTCCTGAAAATGTGGTATATACTTTCATTACGGAACTAAACAAGACATCAGAAATAGGAAGTTTTGGTCTGCCAGCACCTTTTTGTGGAGTATGTTCAATTCCTGAGCAAAGATTTTTTAAAAGAACTCCAAAATATTCCTTTTCGTTGGTTTGGGCTTTGTTGTAGTTGCTCCAATCTTGAGAATATGTTTTTCTTTCAGATAAAACCATTTTGCTAGTTATGGTTGTGCTTCCGTCTTTATTCTTTTTTCTTTCGATGATAAATTCGACTGCATAAATATGTTTGCATTTACAATTTCGGGCTTCAAAATCTGGACAAGTACAATGTGGAGTGGTTTTAAGTTCTTTTACGATATAGACGCCAATACCAGTTTGAGAAGGAACTACCCAAACTCCATTTGTCTTTTGGATTCTATTTGATTTCGAAAGTTGACGGCCTTTTAATTTTCTCTCGTCCATTTTGAAACTCCTTTGTTGTATAACTAATGTACATACAAATAAGAGTCTTGTCAATAGAATATTTTAGATGTATATTAGATATACAATGGAAACATCAATAAAAAGACGAAAAACCAAAAAAGAACGGAAATCTGAGGTTATCCTTATTCGCGTAACTGAAGATCAAAAGGAATTACTATCCGATTTCGCCAATGAAAAAGGATTGGAATTAAGTGCTTGGATTAGGTCTGTATGTTTAGAAAAGGCGAAGAAGTCCGAAAGTAAGACTTAATCCTTCTCCATTCCCTCGAATAATTTTTTCAGAGAAATTCCCAAAGCCTTCGCAAGTTTATTTGCCGTAAAAATTCTTGTATCTCTATTTCCCATTAAAATTTCATGTAGGGATTTCTTTAAAAAGCCAGTTTGTCGCATAAACTCAGCTTTGGACTCGAATTTTTTATTGATAAGAAACTCGACATGGTGGCCGAATTTCTTCAAAAATGCTTGTTTTTCTTTAGCTTCTAAATCCATCCCGTAAAAAGTTGAAAATAGACTCTGTGAACTAGGTGTCGTATAGGATACCTTTTTCCGTCTTAGCTATTTCACATCAAACAAAAGGGGAAAGAATGTTTTTGCCTTCCATAAAAAACTCATTGGCCATAGTTCTAGCATTTGCGATTTGTTCTCAAGCGGATTCGAAAAGAGTTTGTAAAGATGTACCGGATGGAATAACCATCTATGATCACAATTGGAGCTTTGCCGATTTTCATATTCCAAAAAATTCAAAAGTAAAATCGAGCTATGGCGGTTTCACTCGTCCTAGTTATCCTCCTGCTGCTGGTGATTATAATGTCCAATTCGATTCAACGACTACTGGGATTCATTCTTTATATGAAAAGAGGGTGTTCAATTTTGATAATTATGACACCACTCTTTACAACAAGGAATTCAATTTATCCAATTTCAATTTAATAGGTCCAGGCTATGTAAGAATTTCTTTACCTACAGCGGTTAATGCATCATGGAATCAAGCGTGTGTTACCTATGATACAATCCCGAATATCACAGTAACTTGTAAAAGCACTCCCGATGGTATTACTTATTATGATGCCAATTGGACCTTTGTAGATTTTGATTTGGGTGAAGGCCAAGCTTTACTTGGTGTTTATAATGAATTTTTAAGACCGGCATATTCTGACCATGATGGAGATTTTATCGTGCAAAAAAGAACAGTGCAACAATCTTTCTCAAGTTTATTTCAGGACACATTATTCAACTTTGATGAAATAGATACTTCCCTTTATTTTAAGTGGACTTCTTTAACTGCTAAGAATGTAATGGGCCACAAAGTTATAAGAGTCTCAGCACCCACAGGAGCGGGATTGTCTTGGGGTAAAGTGTGTATTCAAACAAGTGGAGTAAGTGCGGCCTCTATTATCGGGAATTTAAAATATCGAGCTTCAAATGTTGGTAATAAGGATTTAAAGAATCTGAATTATTTAGGACAAAATAAATCGATGTTGATGGATGGCAAGAAGATTAATATAAAGAAGTAGAAGAATAAACCATTTGGATATATTACTTTCCTTTACGCGATTTAAAATTTGTTCTTCTGGAAATCTCGTTGCGCGGGTAATACGGATTTCCAATATTGAGGGAACTAGAAGGTAAAAGTTTTAGTTCCCTCTCCTCTAATTTAGAGCCGAAAACCGGATTAAATAAATTTCTAACCCACTCCCAATATCAATAAATACGCGATAGTTAGGGGGTTTATATTTATGAGATTTTGGAATTGGTTGACGGTTGAGATTTCATTCAATAGCTTTAAATTCAATGAAACAAGTTGCCAAAGACCTCTTCTTAGGTTTAATCCGAAAAATATCATATTCGAATATCTACAAAGTATTGGAATTGGGAATCTTTGTAATAATCCTTTTTATTCTCGGAAAATTTGGAATCAAACTTTTCTTCACCCACGATACAACGGCAAACATGGGCATATACCAATTTCTCGATGCCATAGACAAACATTGGAAGGGAAGTCTAATAATAATTGCCATATTGTTTTACCCAATAATAATCAGAACAATAGAAAGAATAAAAAATATTGGTGGAAGCGAATTAAGTACGCTTGGAGAAGAGGAAGCGAATTTATCGAAACAAACTGTAACGAAGCCTACAAAAACATGAAGCATATAGAAATTCCATTTTCAAGATTATTTAAGGCTAGATATACAGAATTTCCCAGAGTTACATCAGCCGGTTTTAGAGCAATTGCAAAAATCCATATTGAATCTGATGTTCCAGTGACTAGTTTTGTGGTAGATAATCAGGGTCTAAATGCGATTTTGGATGGAAGTAATACGTTTCATCATTATGGTGGACAAGATGACGTTAAAATTCATGATTTTAATGTATCGGATATTTTTAAGGCTTGGTATTTAGTAATCATAAACTATAATACCGATAAGCCCGCTGACGTGAGATATAGCGTAAAATTCGAAGAAGCCTAATTAATTTTTAGAACGCGTTTATTGAAGAAAATAGATTTCAAAATTTGATACTTTAGACCATTGTGTTATCCATCTAATCAAAAATTAACACAACGATATGAAACCCAATATATTTTATAAATCACTTAAGTATTTAATTTGGGACTCATTTTTTAGTGTTGTTTCCAATAATTTGAAAAAGAATTTTAGCACTCCACTGTCAACCAACCAAAAAATATTTGATGAAAATATACCACGAGAAGAATCAAATGAGATTATAGACATTCCCCGAATTTACGGAAAAGTCCATAATTTTATTTTCAAATCCCCATTTTCTTTGATTTTTTAAGTATTTCCCAATAATAAAAAGGCAGAATTAGGAATTAAAAGGCAAACGAGGGATTTTATTAATAAAGGGGCAAAGCCAACTGATTGATAATATTTTTTTCCAAAAACACATAATTTTAATTTTTGAGAAAAACTAATTTTGAAATTAGACATTTAATTCCTTAAGATTTGAATTTGAAAGCAAAGATGATTCCCCAAATTAGTGTTGGTAAGAATATCACTAAAATTGAAAAGCTAGTTCCAAGAAACATTAACTCTTGAAGCTACCGATATTCCTGTTTACAGTAAAGGCATTAATATACAGTGAAGCAGTATCCAATTTTAGGACGCCCCCTTTATCATAGAATAATATAGCAGGTAAATTAATGGCTGTTTTACCGACATAAGCTAGGCTAATCGCTTAGTTTTATATGGCCTTTAAGGCCAAAAAGATTAGGACATTATGAACAAAAAATATTCTTTCAAAAACAAACCCACCTCAGTTTCTGCCCTGCTTTTAACCCTTGGCCTAAGCCTCGCTCAAGCGGATCAAGTGGTACAGTTCCCTGTGGCTTCAATTTTAACTACACGTACAGTAACCACTCTCACCAATGGGAAGCTAGTGACTTGGACTCCTGGTGGTGGTGTCGATGGCAATGGTGGCGGCAATGGATATTTAACTTCCGCAGCCTCTCTATTTCATGGTGATAAAAATATTATTGCCTTACCTGATTCCTCCTTAATTCCAGCGGATATTCGACATCCTGAAATTCAATTACACTACTCTAATAGTGATGGAGTAGGATTTCAAACTCGCAATATTAAAGCTGCAGATACGAATACGTTTACCATTCCCGTTCCAGGAGGAAATTACAGTAAAATATTTATCATTATGACTAGCTCAGAAGGTGATGCCAATCTTCGTTTTACTCTGGTTTATAATGACTCGTCCGAGATTAAACCTGTAATTCTTAAAGATTACGGAACAGGAACCACTTCTATCTTACCTACTGACCCTGTACTTTTTTATCTAGTTAAAAATATGGCGAAATGGAGCAGCACAAATGCTGTTGCGGAACAAAAAAATCATAATGTTGACGGCATAGAACTTCATCCCATTGCCACCAAAATCCTAACCGCCGTTAAGGTCAAAAAAATGGGCGGCGCTCCTTACGTCGTCTTCTGGGGAGCTACCGGCATAGCAACCGGCCCCGTAGGCATTAACCCTTCCCCCAAAATCATAAACGAAAACACCTCCTTCTCCAGCATGCGTTTATTAAAATCCGTTCAAGGTATAAGCTTCGCCAACTTACCCAATAACACGGAGCTCAACATTTACACACTCAATGGCCTGAAAGTAGCGCATGCGTCATCCTTGCAATCTCAAGAAATAAATTGGAATTTTAAAAATGCCTCAAACCAAAAAGTAAATCATGGTATGTACATCTGTGAGTTACGGTCTGGAAAAGCAACTGCCAAATTGAACGTATTGGTTTCCGAATAAATCCCACGCGCCAAAAATGAGACAATTGTATACTTTCGAGTATACAGATTGAGATTAAAATATGGCAAAATTTGAACACAAAACGGTACCCGTCACTTTTGGGCGCTATCAAGTTATAGAATTATTGGGCCAAGGGGCCATGGCCACGGTTTATAAGGCTTTAGACCCGAATTTAAACCGCATAGTCGCTATTAAGGTGATTCATACCCATTTGCATGATAATGCCAATTTAGTCACGCGTTTTACTTCTGAAGCGAAAACCGCAGCCGCTTTACGTAATCAACATATCGTAGAAATATTCGATTATGGCGTGGAAGGTCAACAATATTTGGTCATGGAATATATTGATGGCCCCACCTTGCAGGAGGTGCTACAACAATATGGCAAACCTTTGCCGGCTATTATCTGCGCCGCCTTTGTTAGCCAAGCAGCCGATGGTTTAGCAACGGCTGAAAAATTTGGAGTAGTGCATCGCGATATTAAACCTGAAAACTTAATGATCACGCGATCGGGATTTTTAAAAGTTGCCGATTTTGGTATTGCGCATATTAGTGAACAAAACTTAACGCAAACCGGAAGTGTGCTCGGTTCCCCCAATTTTATGTCTCCCGAACAAATCGATGGACGCAAACCCACACCTCAAACGGATATGTTCTCCTTAGGGGCAGTGTTTTACAATATACTCACTGGAACGCGTCCCTTTTCCGGCCCTAATATTCCCATGATTATGCGGCGTATTTGTGATGAACCGCATGTTTCGGTATTGTCGGTGTTACCTGAGGCGGATCCAGAACTTGCCGCTTTGGCCGACACCCTTTTACAAAAAAAACCTGAGGATCGTGGGCAAGGCGCTCGTTGGGTACAAAATGAATTGCGCGCTTGGCTAGGGCGACGGGATATTTTTGATGCGCATGAAGTAGCCAAAGATTTTTTAGCCGAAGTTTTACCTCCGGTAATTATTGAAGCCTCTCTGGCGGCCTCGGTATCCGAGCCCACAAAGCCCACCATTACGGGGAAACCCAAAACATTAAGTCCTAGGCTTTTGGGTAAAAAAAAGGCGAATAGCGGTATCCTTATTGGCGCTTTGATTGGTTTATTGGCCGTAGGCATTGCTTTTTTTTGGCCGAATAAAAAAACCATTGCCGTAGGTAACCCTGAAGTTAAGGTTCACATACCTAAAACGACGCCAATAATCACTCCCACTGAAAATCGGGATACGGTTAAATCAGTTCCCAGCGCTAATCCTCCGACTACTGCTATGACCGAAGCGAATACCCCATCTGTGCCGGCACCCTTAAAGGAAAACCCTGCTTCCCATGTAAAGCCCGTTGCACCAAATACAGTGAAAAGTGTGAGCACGCAAAGTAACACAAATGTTACTATCAACGTACTCAGTGCGCCACCTTTTGCGGAAGTGGAAGTTGATGGGAAAGTATATGGCGCCACGCCCTTACGTGGTCTATCATTGCCCGCAGGGAGACATAGCATTAAAGTGGTACACCGCGATTATCTTCCCAAGGACACCATAGTTAATTTATCGGGCAGTGAAAAAAATATCCGATTTCGACTTTTTTAAAAAGCCCCGCTATAACTTGTGGCAAAAACTACATCGTCCTATTAACGCCTATGTTACCTAAAGTTACCTAAAAAATGCGCAAAAAAAATCCCCGCTAAGCGAGGATTTTTTAATCGTTTAGAATTAAGCCTTAATTATTTCTTGGCTTTTTTCTTAGTGGGTTTGCTCGCTTTAGCTGCTTTCTTGGGCGCGGCTTTTTTTGCAACAGGCTTGGCCTTCACTACTTTTTTAGGCGCTGGCTTGGCGGCTTTTTTAGGAACGACTTTTTTTGCGGCGGGCTTAGCTTTCACTGCTTTTTTGGCAGCTGGTTTCGCCACTACTTTCGCAGCAGCCTTGGCAGACGCTTTAACCACAGCCTTTGGAGCGGGTGCTTTTGCTGCTGCTTTGGCTACTGGTTTCGCCGCTGCCTTAGCAGGTGCTTTTACAGGTAATTTTGCTGGAGCAACAGGTTTCGCTTCTGCTTTTTTAGGAGCAGTTTTTTTTGCAGTAGGCGTAGCTTTGGGGTTACTCTTGGCAGGAGCGGCTACTGGCGCAGCTTCAGGGGCTTTTCCTTCAGCCTCATCATCGAGATCCCACAGATCATCGCCATCAGCATCTGATCCATTTTCTCCCGAAGCAGAATTGACGCTATCATTTTCGTCACCTCCGTCGAACGGAAAAGGTTTCTCTTCACTCTTGTCTCTCATCAAAAAGTCGATCATCATAATACAGTCTCCTTTGAGTTTGGGTCCAAATCGTCTTCAGAATATAATCAGATTTTATCCTAATTTGACCCTAAATCACAAGTAATGCTTGTAAAAAATGAAAAAGTTTTTTTTCGGTCACATGGTCACATGCCATAGCTTGCCATAACTTTTATAGAGAGGAAAGTTTTACTTGCGCGAAGTAAGCTCGGCTTTGATAGAGCCGACAGGAATTTGGCTTTCCATCTTTACTGGAATATGCGCCTCATCGTCGGTGAGCCATATTGTCAATTTACCCTTGGCTTTAAACAATCCATCCCCCACCAAAACCGGCTCTACCACTATAGTTTTAAAGCGTCCTAAGGGTACTTTGACGCTTTCTTTACGATGACATAATACCTTAAGTTGATACTTTTTTTTACCCGACACCGCATTCAATTCAAAACTATGGCCCACTTGCAGGTTTTGCGTGCGGATGAAGTAAAAAGCCGAAAGAATATCATGGGTAAATGGCTCTATGGTCAAACAGGTATCCTGCGTCCACAAGCTATGATTAGCCTGATTATACAAGGCGGTAATGCTATGATGATATTTGCCTTCATTGAGTCTTTTCTCGAAGCGCAGGGGGTAAAAACCATCCTTATGAATAATCGAGTAGATAGTGTCTTGCACGGGATAAAAGGATTGAAAAAATCCATTGCAACTCGCGCGCGACAAAATTTTCCATTGACTTGGCTTTTCTGTGGCTAGCATCTCCAAAGAGGCCGTACCCGCATGCACCCAGCTAAAACTCCACCCTCCCCAAGTAATGTCAAAAGTAAGTCGCTCGGGTAAATGAATGGCTTTTTGCTGGATGTCACGCAAAGGAATATCAAAGGCACTATCATTTACTTGCCCATTAATCATATTGGTAGTCGTGGATGTAGTGGTGGAAGAAGTAGATGAAGATAATAATGCCGGACAATCCGCCGCTTTCGGCTTTGCCTTCGTCTCTACACTATGCGCCATAGTCGCTATAAATAGAGTAATGAAAAACCAGTATCGCATTTAGGAAAACAAACGTGTAAGGCCTTTGTGCCCAATATCTTTGCGATAATGCATACCTTCAAATTCTATTTTGCTAATGCCTTGATAAGCCGCTTGTATAGCCTCCGGCAAGGCTTCGCCCACACCAACAAGACCGAGTACGCGTCCGCCCTGAGTCACTATTTGCTCATTATTTTTTTGCGTTCCGGCATGAATAATATGACAAGCATGCGATGCCCAAGTGGCTAAACCCAAAATGGGAAATCCTGTGGCATATTTCCCCGGATAACCTCCCGAAACCATAACCACCACAGCCGCGCTATATAGAGGTTCTGGGATTTTTGTTCCCGCTAATTTTTGTTGCGAAGCTTTCCAAAACAATTCTACTAAATCGGCTTCCAAAATAGGCAGTACCGCCTGAGTTTCGGGATCACCTAAACGGCAATTATATTCCACCACTTTAGGGCCTTGCGGAGTAAGCATTAAACCAATAAACAAAATTCCAGTGTACGGAATACCTTCATGCAACATCCCCTCTAAGGAGGGTTTTACAATTTCGGCTTCCACTTGTCGCAAGAGCTCGGGTGTTAACACAGGTGCAGGGGCATAGGCTCCCATACCACCAGTATTCGGGCCTTTATCGTCATCGAAAATGCGTTTATGATCTTGAGCGGAAGGTAACAAAACATAATCTTGTCCATCGGTTAACACAAACAGCGAAGCCTCTTCCCCCTCCATAAATTCTTCAATCACCACTTCGGCACCCGCCGCACCAAACTCGGCATTAGGACCTAGCATGGAGTCCACAGCGGCATAAGCTTCATCCATGGTCATACACACTATTGCACCTTTGCCTGCTGCAAGGCCACTAGCCTTAACAACAATAGGCGCCCCTTTGCTTTGCAAATAATTGTGTGCTGCCGTATAATCCGTAAAGTTTTGATAAAGTGCCGTGGGAATACGATACTTAGCCATGAAGTTTTTGGAAAAAGCCTTACTGCCTTCCAGTTGTGCTGCGGCCTTTGTGGGTCCAAATATTTTTAGGCCATACCAGCGAAACATATCTACAATGCCAGCCACCAAAGGGATTTCAGGACCGACTACCGTAAGATCCACTTTTTCTTGTTGTGCTAAAGCTAATAGATGGGGTAAATCATCCGCCGCAATAGGAAAGCATTGACCTAAAGTTTCCATGCCCGGATTACCTGGAGCAAAAATCAAAGTTGGTTTTTGAGGTGATTCCGAAAGCTTTAATCCAATGGCATGTTCACGCCCGCCATTACCTATGATAAGAATTTTCATGTTGGGAAATATACGTTACATCGCTTAAAAGTTAAGGCCTGAATTTCTGAAATTTATTTTGCGAGCTAATTAATCAAATTGGAATGTACTTAACTCTTAATTCAAAAACCAAGGGATGCGTTTAATATCATGGAAGGTGACGAATAGCGCCAACATGATAAACAAACTAACCGCCACTTGATTAATACGCATTTGCGTGGTGAGCTTTAAAGGTTTGCGGCGTATGGCTTCGATAATCAAAAAGAAAATTACACCGCCATCCGTAATGGCCAAGGGTAATAAATTCATTACTCCCAAATTAGTACTGATTAAAGCCATAAATTCCACAAAGCGTTGCAAACCATAATGAAAACTATTGGCGATAATTTGCAAAATACCGATAGGACCCGAAAGCGCTTTGGCTTTGATTTGGCCGGTCACGATTCCTTTTAAAGTGTGAAACATGGCCGATCCAAATTCCAGATTCTTCTGAAAACTTTTTTCTATGCTCGCACCAAAACCTCTTTTAACCGATAACATGGGTACACTAAGGCCAGGATAAATACCTATGATATAACGCTGTGAGCCTGGGTCTTGAATGGGTTTAATCATTAAACTCTTTTCCTCGGTGCCACGTTTAATTTTTAAAGCCATTTCTTGACCTTTGCTGGCATTAATTAATTCCACTAATGCAGTGGGCGAAGAAACTTTAAAACCATCAATGGAAAGAATTTGATCCTTCACTTGTAAACCCATTTGCTCCGCTGGTTTGCCCGGAATAATTTTATCCACATGCACTAAGGTTTCACCGGATAACCCAGCCATAGCAATTCCCAATTTAGCATACATCACCGGCGTAATTTGTTTATCCAAAACATCTTGTCCCCGACGAACTTGTATACTCGCTGGATTTTCGCCTTGAATAGCAAAGTCTTGCATTAAAGCTTCCCAATCTTTTACAGGCTTGCCTTTTAAAGTGAGGATTTCATCACCGCGACGAATATCCGCCTTTTCAGCCGCAGACCCTTTTTCCACATCACCAACCATCATATTAAACGCGGGTTCTTGTACCCCTACAAAATAAAGTATGGCCAAGATCAAAAAAGAAAACGTCAGGTTTACCGCTGGACCTGCAAAGGCAATAGCCATGCGGGTTGGAATAGATTGTGCGCGGAAATCTCTCTCGCCGGCTTCGCCGTCACCACTACCTTCGTCATCCGGTTGTTCACCGGCCATTGCCACATAACCGCCGAGAGGTATGGCCGAAATGCAATATTCCGTTTCACCGCGCTTCCAGCTAATTAGTTTTTTGCCGAAGCCAATAGAAAAGGTATTCACCTTTACCCCTAGTTTTTTCGCGACTAAAAAATGTCCGCCTTCATGAATGAAGACTAAAAAGCTTAACCCCAATAATCCAATGGGGATTTGATAAAGCAAAGACCAGTATCCAGTTAAATTAGGCATAAAATTTTCTCCGGTTTATTATATACCAAATTCGTGAGCTTTGCGCTATTTCATGACAAGTGCATAGCTAATTATTCGGCCAATTGTTTCGCTAATTGACGGGCTTCTGCATCAGAATCCAAAATATTCTGTAAATTCGGCTGCGCAATATACTTGGAACGTTTTAAAACCTCAGTGCTAATTTGCGGGATAGCATTGAAGGTGAT
Organism: Fibrobacteria bacterium; assembly: GCA_043745805.1. Classification (GTDB taxonomy): domain Bacteria; phylum Fibrobacterota; class Fibrobacteria; order UBA11236; family UBA11236; genus JAYTSD01. The sequence goes on along the minus strand of JAYTSD010000046.1, from coordinate 111,986 downwards.
TTTTTCTGCTAAAAACAAAGCCACTGCGATTTCATTTGCTGCATTAATAATCGCTGGGGCATTGCCACCTAAATGCCCTGCTTCATAAGCTAAAGCTAAGCAGGGAAATTTAATAAGGTCAGGTGGAAAAAATTCCAATTTGGCAATTTGCGTTAAGTCTAATCGATCCACTGGTAAAGGCCAGCGCTCAGGATAAGTCATAGCATATTGAATGGGCAAACGCATATCGGGGCAGCCCAGTTGCGCCATCAAGGACCCATCGCGAAACTGCACCATAGAATGAATAATAGAAGTAGGATGAACGATTACTTTAATATTAGTCATGGGAATATCGAAAAGAAAATGTGCTTCAATAACCTCTAGCCCTTTATTCATAAGGGTTGCAGAATCAATGGTGATTTTTTGTCCCATCACCCAAGTGGGATGTTTTAAAGCGTCGGCTTTGCGAATGGTGGCAAATTCTTCTAGTGGTTTCGTGCGGAAAGGCCCGCCCGAAGCCGTTAATTGGAGGTTTTCAATTTCTGCTGTGGGTCGCCCTGCGAGGCATTGAAAAATGGCCGAGTGTTCGGAGTCAATAGGGATAATTAAACTTTGGGGATTTTTTTGCAAAGCCTCTTTAATGAGAGTACCCGCCATCACCATAGTTTCTTTATTCGCTAAGCCAATATGTTTCCCGCTAGAAATGGCCTGCAAGGTGGGTTCACAGCCAATAGCACCCATTAATCCATTAATGATATAGTCTACTTGATTATCGCTAACTAATTCTAAAAGCCCATCCATGCCTGAGAGTACAGGAATAGAAACCCTAGAACGTAATTGCTGCGCGGCCGCTTCCTCGAAGATGCAAATTTTTTGCAAATCAAATTCAGCGATTAGCGGTAAAACTTTTTCCCATTGTTTACCAGCCGCTACACTGCGTAAATGAAATTGACCCGCATGTCGACGCAGCACATCGAGCGAAGAATCACCAATGGAACCCGTAGCGCCAAGTAGGCAAATATGTTTTTTAGTGGCCATGTATAAGTTGAATATAGTATACGGCAAAAGGGGCAGAGAATAATAAGGAGTCAAATCTATCGAGCACTCCCCCATGTCCCGGAATCAATTGGGAAGAATCCTTGGTACCAGTATAGCGTTTAAGTGAGGAAATAATTAAATCGCCCAAAATATCTGTAAAGGACATTAATAATCCCAAACCCACACTTTGCCAAATATTAAAGCTTAAAAAAATTGGCGCTAGCCAAAGAGTTAACAGCAAGGTTAACAAGGTTCCACCCACGGCACCTTCTATGGTTTTTTTGGGGCTAATGCTTGGCGCTAATTTATGTTTGCCAAAAGTTTTACCAGAAAAATAAGCGCCCACATCTGCCATTGCCATGCAAAATTCAATCATCAAGAGCGGATAAATGCCTGCCCAACCGAGTTTAGGCAGAAATAAATCGAAAGTTTTTGCGCCCCACACTCCAAAATAAATAACACCTGCGCATTGCATGATAATCCACGGAGCCATACTTTCAATTCGTTGGGAACGAAATCCCCATAGAATAAGGCTAGAAATAGCAATCAGGGTAATGCCCCAAGTCCAAGTGGCCGTGTCCAGAAAAGCTAAACTAGGCCAATGCGGAAGAAGGAATAGAAAAGTTAAGCTTGCGCAAAACAATGCTCCTTTATAAGCTGATGCTGTCGGGAATTTTACATTCACCATACGCGCATATTCCCATGCGCCCAAAATCAAAATCAAAAATAGCACGGCTGCCCGCGAAGGGTAGCTAAGAATTAAGCCTCCAAAAAGCAAAACGGCCATAATCAAGGCCGAAATAATTCTTAACGTAAGGTTATTCATTAATATGCATTAAGGTTCGAGGACTTTGCCAAAACGACGCTGGCGGGAATGATAAGCTTCAATGGCTTCCTCTAAACCCTTTTTGTCAAAATCCGGCCATAACGTCGGCGTTACGTATAATTCGGTATAGGCAATTTGCCAAAGCAAAAAATTGGATACTCTTTGATCGCCGCCGGTGCGAATCAATAATTCTGGCTCGGGAACTTCGGGTTGATACAAATTTTGGTGAAATAAACCTTGGTCAATATCTTCGATTTGTAATTCACCCTTTTGCACGCGCAGCGCAATACTTTTACACGCATCGACAATTTCTTCACGTCCGCCATAAGACACGGCCAAATTCAATTGTAAGCCGGTATTCTTAGACGTTCTCTCTATGCCCCATTCCAATTCTTTGCGGGTCTTTTCGGGTAAGCGCGCTAAATTTCCAAGGGCTTTGAGCTTAACATTTTTTTGCATTAAGTCTTCGATTTCTTTATGCAACATTTCCACTAATAAATTCATTAATGCTTCTACTTCTATAATGGGACGATCCCAATTCTCCGAAGAAAAAACATAAATAGTGAGGAATTTTACATCGAGTTCACCACAAGCTTGGACAATACGCCTGGTAGCACGTGTACCTGCATGATGTCCAAAAACACGCGGTTGAAAACGTTTCTTGGCCCAGCGGCCATTGCCATCCATGATGACAGCTATATGTTTGGGGGACTCTAAATTCACCGTAACTCCGGCTGGCCTGGCTAGCCTAAATGGTCATTATATCTTTTTCTTTTTCGGCAACGAGTTTGTCAATCGCTTCGATAAAACGGTCGGTGATTTTTTGAATTTCATCCAACTCTTCTTTTAATTCATCTTCACTTTGATTGAGATCTTTACTCTCTCTCTTGATTTGATCATTCTCGTCGCGGCGAATATTACGTACTGCTACTTTACCCTCTTCACCAATCTTTTTGGCTGCTTTACACAATTCTTTGCGTCTATCGGTAGTGAGTATAGGCATATTCAAGCGAATAAAATTACCATCATTAACCGGTGTGATACCAATATCACTAGCCATGATTGCGCGCTCAATGGCTTGCATCATGTTTTTTTCCCAAGGCTTAATCGCTAAGCAGCGGGGTTCCGGTATGGTGATGTTGGCGGCTTGGGGTATCGGGGTTTTTGTGCCGTAATAATCCACAAAGACATTGTCGAGTATGGAAGGCGTCGCGATGCCGGTCCGGATTTTTGAGAAATCCTTGCGAATGGATTCCAATGTTTTTTGCATATGTTCTTGGATTTTATTCTCATCAAACATGGCCTTCTCCACTAGTAACCAAAGTTCCAATTTTTTCACCGGCTGCAGCACGTACCAAATTACCTGCGACATTCATATTGAATACCATAATGGGCATATTATTTTCGCGGCATAATGCAATGGCCGAAGTGTCCATTACTTTAAGCTGACGATTAATCACATCGGTATAAGATAAATGTTCGAAAATAATGGCTTGTTTGTCTTTGCGCGGATCGCGATCATAAATACCATCTACATTGGTGGCCTTCATGATAATATCGCAATTGGTTTCAATAGCGCGTAAAGTGGCTGCGCTATCGGTGGTAAAATAAGGATTGCCTGTGCCTGCGGCAAAAAGAACGATGCGCCCTTTTTCCATATGGCGTACGGCGCGACGGCGAATAAAAAGTTCCGCCACCGATGACATTTTTATCGCGCTCATCACGCGGGTGAAAATGCCTAATTTTTCTAAAGCATCTTGCATGGCTAAACAATTAATTACGGTGGCAAGCATGCCCATATGATCTGCTGCAACGCGATCAAATCCATAAGTGCTTAGCGTAGCGCCACGTACAATATTTCCGCCGCCTATAACAATACCGACTTGTACGCCGGTATGATAAACTTCGGAAACTTCTTTGGCTATTTTTTGAATGGTGGCGTAATCGACGCCTGCTTCCTGGGTTCCAGCGAGAGCTTCACCACTAAGTTTAAGGAGCAGACGCTTGTATTTCAGCGCAGCCATGAAAACTATTGACCCAATTGGAGGCGATGAAAGGCGAGTACTTTAACCGTAGTTAAGCCTAAAGTCTTTGCCGTATTAGCTAGTAACTTATCGATAGTCACTTTATTATCACGCACATAAACTTGTTGATTAAGGCAATTCTCTTTAAAGAATTTTCCTAAACGACCTTCTACAATTTTTTCTGCCATTTCACCCGTTTTGCCTTCTTTGGCCACTAGCTCACGGTAAATTTCTTTTTCTTTAGCAATCACATCAGCAGGTACATCTTTTGGATCGATGGACACTGGAGCGGTTGCGGCAACTTGCATTGCTAAATCTTTAGCTAAGGCCGATAATCCGGACTTATCTTGCAATTCGCCTTCATAACCTAATTTCACAATCACGCCAATTTTGCCGTTCATGTGGGAATAAGTTTCAGCAATTTCCCCTGCGGCTAAAGGTTCAATTACGAAACGTTTAGCTGAAATTTTTTCACCGATTTTGCCTACAAGGGCATTATTCACTTCTTGAAAAGTAGTGCCATCTACCTTGGCAGCACTCAAAGCATTGAGGTCAGCAGGTTTTTGCGAAAGTAATACACTTACTACTTTTTCCGTAAACCCTTTAAAGTCATCGGATGCTGCTACAAAATCGGTTTCGCAATTTACTTCCACCGCAATCACGGAGGATGCATCAGCCCCTAATAATACTTTGCCTTCTTTAGCATCTTTATCTGATCGCTTCGCCGCTACTGCTGCTCCTTGCTTGCGCAATAATTCAACAGCTTTATCGATATCACCAGCTGTTTCGGTTAAGGCTTTTTTGCATTGCATTAAGCCTAATCCGGTTTTTTCACGTAGCTGTGAAACCGCTTGTGCGCTAATTTCCGCCATGCTTATTCAGCCCCTTCTAATACTTCAGTAAGCTTTTTTGCATTCTGATCTTTTAAATGATCTATCATCGTGGTGCCTGCACCAAGGATAGAATCAGAAATAGTACGGGTTAACAAGGCTACTGATTTAATCGCGTCATCATTTCCTGGAATTGGAAAGTCAATAGTATCAGGATTACTGTTAGTATCCACAATACCAATTACTGGAATATTCAAGCGATGGGCTTCATGAATAGCAATCGCTTCATGTTCCGTATCGATAACAAATAAGGCACCTGGCAAGGTTTTCATATTACGAATACCACCGAAAACAGCTTCCAACTTAGCACGGTCTTTATTCAAACCCAATACTTCTTTTTTGCTGATTTCTTTAAATAAGCCGTCGGCTTCCATTTTTTCAATTTCTTCAAGACGTTTGATAGATTTGCGCACCGTCGAAAAATTAGTGAGCATTCCACCCAACCAACGTTCGGTTACAAAGTATTGTCCGCAACGTTGGCTTTCTTCTTTGATACAATCTTTGATGGTTTTTTTGGTACCCACGAAAAGAATGGATTTGCCTTGCATACGGATGCGGCGAATCGCTTCGATTGCTGTGATTAAGCATTCTTGAGATTTCGCTAAATCGATAACATAGATTCCATTGCGTTCGGTAAGGATGAATTTCTTCATCTTGGGATTCCAGCGTTTGGTTAAATGACCAAAGTGTACGCCAGCGTCGAGCATTTCTTGAATTTGTGGTATTGCCATAATAGTTTCTTTCCTGCGGCCTAGCGTTTCGAGAATTGGAAGCTTCTACGAGCTCCAGCGCGACCGAATTTCTTTCTTTCAACCATACGTGAATCGCGAGTCATGAATCCATGTTCACGCATAATTTTGCGATGTTCAGGATTAATTTCAACTAAGGCGCGAGCAATGCCTAAACGAACTGCGCCGGTTTGACCGGAAACACCACCGCCATTGGCAAGTACGATGACGTCCCAATCTTTATTGGCATTGAGAACGGTAAGCGGTTGTTCCACTAACATTTCGCGAATTGCATTAGCAAAATAGTCTTGAAAGGTGCGGCCATTGATTGTGCGTTTTCCAGTTCCTGGTTTCAGGATTACGCGAGCTATGGCGGATTTTCTTCTGCCCGTAGCCCGGTGCTGATTCGATTGAGTAGCTATGATAGCCTCCTATTTAACAACTAAGGTTTCGGGTTTTTGTGCGGTATGCGGATGTTGATCGCCACCGTATACATAAAGTTTTTTCGCCATATTGCGACCCAAAGATGTTTTGGGTAACATGCGCTTAACCGCATGACGAATTGGATTGCCTGCATTAATAGCCATCGATTCAGCGAAAGACAAAATGCGCTCGCCACCTGGAAAAGTCGAATGCGTAAAATACGTCATTTGTTCGCGCTTCTTGCCGGTGAGTGCAACTTTCTCTGCATTGATGATAACGATATAATCGCCGCTGTCATGCATGGTATTAAAAGTGGGCTTGTGTTTGCCCATTAATAGATGTGCTACGGTGGTGGCCATGCGTCCTAAAATAACGTCTTTGGCATCGATGATATACCACTTAGGGATAACACTCTTCGGATCTACTGTGATGGTTGTCATTTATAAACCTTGAAAAAACTAGACGGGCAAACATAATAAAAGGTTGGCATATGGTCAATCTTAAGACCCTGTTATTAAAAGAAATCTGGCGAAAAGGTTAATTTCCATGAATTGCATTCGCAAAATCCTTAAATAAGGCCGGATCTTTGCTGGTTTCGAATAAATTTCCGATAACAATGGCATGTGCCCCCGCTTCAACTCTTTCTCGTGCTTGGTCTGGAGTTTTAATTCCACCCCCCACAATCACGTTCAGCGAGGTCGCATGACGAGTCATTTGTATCATGGGACAAGGCACGGCATTCATCGCACCGCTTCCAGCTTCTAAGTACAACCAGCGTTGTCCCATTAACTCCGCCGCCATGGCATGCGCAGCGGCTATTGCAGGCTTATCAGAAGGAATAGGACGCGTATTGCTGATATATTCTACAGCGGTAGTTTTCCCTGACTCTATTAATAAATAGGCCGTTGGAATGGCTTCCATGCCCAGGCCTTTAACTAAAACCGCGCCCTTCACTTGTTCATCGATTAAATATTGGGGGTTACGTCCGCTAATTAAAGTGGTGAATAAAATTGCATCCGGACCTGGGGTAACATGCGAGCAACCCCCCGGAAAAAGTATAATGGGAACTGAGGTTTTTTCTTTAAGACCTTTAGAGATTTGTTGAAAATTAGGGTTGCCGATAAAAGACCCTCCTAGGAAAAGTGCGTCTGCCCCTTGTTCCACAGCGACTAAACCGCTTTTTATAATTTGTTCTGCCGAAGTTGAATCCGGGTCGAGCAAGACAATAAAAAGCGCGCGCTGCGTTTTTAATTTTTCATTTAAGGTTATTTCTATAGGTCCAAGGCGCATTTATACTCCCAAGGCTTGCTGAATGAGTTTCTCTGCTTCACGCAAAACGAGCTCTTCTTTTTGCGGCGATTTTGAACCGGCTTGCGCACGGTCTGGGCGCCCTCCGCCTTTGCCATCGGCGAGTTGACCTAAGGTTTTGACTAAATCACCGGCTTTGATTTTAACTAAAGCGTCTTTACCGACTAAAGCAATGATGGCTAAATTATCATCTGTGGCGTGCGTCAGTAAGGCTATACCATTTTGCAATTGACCAGCTACGGCATCCATAAGCAAAGATAAATCGTCCTTAATAAATTGCTTTACATCGAGCTTGTGAATCAAGACAGTGCTTACCCCTACTTGTTTGCCATAGGTTCGCAATAAGGTTTGCGCTTGTAATTGCATTTGATTTTGTTTGAGTTCTAAAATTTCTTTTTCCAGAACTTTTACTCGACCCGCAAACTCTTGCGCCTTTTCCAATTCCGTGCCCGACTTGGCTTTATACAAGCGAGCGATTTCATTTAAATCATGAAATTGTTTTTGAAATAAAGATACGGCCACGTTACCAGTAACCGCTTCGATACGGCGTACGCCAGAGGCTATAGAACTTTCGCCTAAAACTTTTAATAAACCGATTTGGCCGGTAGAACGGGCATGTGTTCCGCCGCAAAGTTCCAAGCTAAAATCTCCCATTTGAATCACGCGTACTTGATCGCCATATTTTTCACCAAACAAAGCCATCGCACCCATATCGCGGGCTTCCTGCAAGCCTTTAACTGTTTGAGCAATAGCCATATCTTCGCGGATTTGATTATTCACCAAGGTTTCCACTTGTTCAAGTTCCGCCGCAGTGATACCTTGATGATGGGTAAAATCAAAGCGTAAACTTTCGGGTGAAACGCGTGAACCTTGTTGTTGCACATGATTGCCCAAAACCTTGCGTAAAGCCGCATGTAATAAATGCGTCGCACTATGATTACGGAAAGTCGCTCCGCGTTTTTCGGCATCAACCGTGGCCACTAATCCCTTGAAATTTTCGGGAATAAGCAAGCCATGAATTAAAGTGCATTTATGCACGGTGCGATCTAAGATCTTCACGGTATCGGTAACCCGCAATTGAATTTGCGGTCCGGCCAAAAGTCCCGTATCCCCTACTTGTCCGCCCGCTTCGGCATAAAAAGGCGTTCGCTTGAGCATGACCCAAATATGATCGCCAATTTCGCGATAACGCGCCACTTGCACCGTAGCGGTTAAGGTACTGTAACCTATAAATTCACTTTCGCTTTCCGGCAAAAGCAAAGTCCAGCCTTCATCGCTGGCTAAGCTATTATCAAATTTAGCCGCCGAACGAGCGCGTTCGCGTTGTTCTTCCATGCACTTGACATAGCCGTCCTGATCCATGGTTAAGCCATTTTCTTCGGCTAAAACGCCGGTCAAATCCACAGGAAAACCATAGGTATCATACAGTGTAAAAATTTCTGTTCCGGGAACTTGAGAACCATTTTTCGACTTCACTTCTTGGGCAACTTTCGCAAAACGATCAAGCCCTAAATCCAAAGTTTTAATAAAGCGTTCTTCTTCCGCACGTATCACTTGCACGATGTAATCTTGACGTGCAATTAATTCCGGATAAGCTTCGCCTAAAGCGGCTGCCAAAGCCGGTACCAATTTGCACATAAACGGTTCTCTTTGCTTTAATTGCTGACGTGCAAAGCGACTAGCGCGACGCAAGATGCGACGTAATACATAGCCACGACCTTCATTGCTGGGCGTAGCACCATCAGCAATTGCAAAGGACAAGGCACGAATATGATCCGCAAGTACACGATGTGGAGTGCCTTCGACACCCGTAACATAGGCGATACCGGATAATTCAGCAATATTGTCAATTACCGGACGGAAAATATCACTTTCATAATTGGAGAGCTTGCCTTGAATAATCGCGGCAATACGCTCAAAGCCCATGCCCGTATCCACATTTTTGGCTTTCAAAGGTTTTAATTCACCACTTTGCAATCTTTCGAATTGCATAAAAACCAAGTTCCAGATTTCAATATAGCGGCCATTGGTGCCATTCACGCCTTCAATTTCATCGGCATAAGTCGCCTCTTGCGTCGCTAAATCGCCAATGTCAAAATGAATTTCGGAACAAGGACCGCAAGGACCCACATCGCCCATTTCCCAAAAATTGGATTTTTCCGCAAAACGCATAATGCGGCGGTGTTCAATATCCGTATGCTTTTGCCAAATGCCTTCGGCGTCCTCATCATCGCGGAAAACCGTAACAAATAAGCGATCCTTAGGGAGCTTCCACACCTCCGTAAGTAATTCCCAAGCCCATGTGATGGCATCGAGTTTATAATAATCGCCGAAAGACCAATTGCCGAGCATTTCGAAAAAGGTATGATGATAGGTGTCGCGACCCACTTCATCGAGATCATTATGTTTACCTGAAACACGTATACATTTTTGCGAATTGGCAGCGCGTTTGAGACCGTCTTTGTTTTCGCCTAAAAGCAAGGACTTGAATTGATTCATGCCTGCATTGGTAAAGAGTAAAGTAGGATCGTCATGCGGCACCACAGGCGCCGAGGGCACAAAGGTATGGCCTTTGCTTTTGAAAAAATCGATAAATCCTTGACGAACTTGAGCCCCAGTTAAAAAGGGGATATTAAAAGCGTTTGCATTTTGCACAGACAATGACATTCAAATCCGTTCTGATGGTGATGAAGCCTAAAACCCTAATTTACAAAAAACTGGGATTTTTCTTTCTTCGGCATAATATACGACGAAGTGCAGTCAATTTAATGAAAAGTGGAGGGAGTTTCTACCCATTAATGCTGGAAATCGGTTTTTGATTTAGGTAAAAACACTTGCTTGGGGAATAAAGGTAGAGGCGCAAAATATTCGCTATGGCGAATAGACCAGTGCGTCCATTGTCTGGTGGGAATATCCTTCCATTGAGTACAGGCCTGCACGGACCTGTCGTATAAATCTTGAAATCAAGATAAGTTCTTAATTTCGCTATTCGAAAATTCTTTTTTGAAACATTGACCGTGCTCAAAAGTTTCCCAAGGCCGAGACCAACTTAGTTTTTAATGCAAACCTTTAGTTTATCGAAGCGTATTTATTACCTATTGCCTGAGGTTTGTGAGAATAATCCTTTTATAAGTTATAAGTATTCATTAATGTATATCTTTTTGATTATTTCTTTTATACCATGCTTGACAAAACTTTGTAGCATCTCGTAAAATAAATTAATGAAAATATTAATTGCAGAAGATGATTTTATGTCCCGAAAAGTTCTCCATCAGGCTTTAAAGCATAAAGGAGAATGTGATTTAGCATGTAATGGTTTAGAAGCTTTGGCAGCTTATACGAATAGCATAGAAATGCATGAACCTTATAATTTAATTTTGCTGGACATTATGATGCCCGAAATGGATGGATCTGAGGTATTACGCAAGATACGTGAATTTGAAGCAAACAGTGATGGCTTGGGGGCTGGACGGGTAAAAATTGTTATGGCCAGCTCGCTCATTGATAAAAATCATGTGATAGATGCTTTCCGGAATCAGGCCGATGGTTATATCGTAAAACCTTATGCACCTGAAAGTATTATTCGCGATTTACAACAATGTGATGTTCTCTAGATAAACCGCTCACGATTCCATTGCTTCTCAAATGACTTTCAAGCTCGGCCTTGAAATGCATGGCACAAATGCACTCAATAGGGAAATTTAGCGACAGGAATGACCGATTATTTAAATAGCACGTAGCTCTTGTTCCGCGGCATTATAAGCTTGTACTAATAATTCCACTAGTTCTTCACACCCCTCAAAACTCCCACGTTTACCCTTCACTTCCAAAGCCGCGGAGTGTTTAGCTACGGTGAGCGCGCCCATATTGGCACTACTGCCTTTAAGGCCATGTGCAGATCGGTGTAAATTTTCTGCTGATCTTTCTTGCACAGATTTTTTAATTTCCTTGACTTTTTGGGGTGAATCTTCAAGGTAGGCAACAATTAATTCTTTTAAAAAATCATCACCACTTTCAGGATCAAGTTCTTTTAAAGCGATGAGTGTTTCGGCACTTATTGCATTTTCCATTTGTTAATTGTACTCCTTGTAACTCTTAAATTCTATTATATATATTTAATGAGTATGCTTAAATCTTTACCATCACCCGTTTACCCTTTATCGTTCGCGACTCACGCCCACCCATTTTTTTATGATTGCCTTAAGTTGCTCGGGCTTATAAGGTTTACTTAAAAAATCGTCCATGCCCACTGACTTGCATTTAAGCATTTCTTCCTCATTTACATTAGCGGTACAAGCCACAATGGGGATATGTTTTCCGGTAATTTTTTCATTTTCACGTATGGCTTTAGTTGCTTCATAACCATCCATTTCAGGCATGTGGCAATCCATTAAAATGAGATCAAATATTTCAATATTTGTTTTGTGCAAAGCCTCGACGCCATCCCCTGCTAAGGTAATCGTGCATCCCACTATACTCAACATTCGCAGGCCTACTTTTTGGTTCACAACATTATCTTCTGCCAAAAGTATATGTGGAGGCGCACCATTCCAATCCAAAAGCACTAATTGCATAGCTATTTTTTGTTTAACCGTGTCTTCCAAAATATTTATGGCTTCTTTCGTCGAAGGTACTTCGCAAGCTTTTAAATGCAAACCCTCTAATTGCTCAGGAAGTATAGTACGGCCGTCTTTTCTATCGTCAATCACTAAAGCATTTATCTCAGTCAAATTAGGGATTAGTATTTTATTATTATTTTTACTTGAATTCATTTCTTGATTTCCAGCCTTAGCTAATGGAATTTCTACAGTAAATGCCGATCCTTTGCCTATTTCACTTTTTACATCTATTATTCCATTCATCAATGCCACTAGTTTTAAAGTAATAGCCAAACCTAATCCCGTACCACCGAATTTTCGTGAGGTGGAAGAATCGGCTTGACTAAATGGTTGAAAAATATTTTGCAATTGTTCACGAGTCATCCCGATACCGGTATCTTCCACTGAAATAGAAATCCAATTATCCTTTTCAAGCACGGATTTAATGTTTAATTTTACATAACCCGATTTGGTAAATTTCACCGCATTACCGATTAGGTTAAATAGTATTTGGCGAATACGGCCCGGATCACCTAAAAAATTTTCTGTATCACTTAAGTCAATATGGGTATTTAATTGGATATCATTTCCCACGACTTTTTCATGCATAATATTTACTACTGAATTAGCTAATCGCTGCAGGGAAAAAGGAATACTTTCCATTTCCATACGACCGGCTTCAATTTTAGAAAAATCTAAAATATCATTAATGAGGGTTAATAAATGTTCTCCACTATCTAACAGAGTATCCAGTAATGAAATTTGATCTTCATTTAGATTCGAGTCCTTTAACAAGTGCGCCATTCCCAATACACCATTCATAGGCGTTCGAATTTCATGGCTCATAGTAGCTAAAAACTCACTCTTGGCTTTGGCGGCCTTTTCCGCTTGATTCTTAGCGTGACGTAAATCCTCTTCAATAGCATGCCAACGTGTCATATCTTGCGTGATACCGTTAACGTGTAATACCTTACCTTGCTCATCCAATACCGGTGTTGATTTGGTATACAAAAAGCGAATACTCCCGTCCGGCATAATTTTCCGATACGAAACTTCCGATACCTCCCCTAATATTAAGGTTTTTCCAAAAACATCGCGTAGTTTTTGTTGATCGTCGGGATGAGTGTTTTTTTGTAAGTCTACCAATGAAAATCCCTCTTGAATATTTGTATATCCATGAATACGAAAATACTCATCTGAACCATTTACCTTACCGGTTTGCGGCAAATAAATCCAATTCCCCACACTCGCTTGAGATTGTGATTCCTCTAAAGCTAAATTATGCTTTTCCAATTCTTGCAGCAACAAAACTGAATTCGTTTGATAAGTAATTTGCCGCTTACGAATGACATATACTAAAGCAAAAAGTCCTAACGAAAGTATAGCTGCCAAAGTTAATCCCAAATTTTCTGCCCGCTCAACACCGGCTAATCTTTGCTGAAAATTCGATATATCCATATCCACACAAGCCGCTCCCAAATTCTTACCCGTGGCGTCGTTTATCACCGCACAGCCACTTTGAAAAGTTCCCCATGCATCTGTATACGGCTCACTATCAAACCCCGATCCACCCTTTTGCAATATTGATACAAGATTTTTTGAAGCTTCCGGATAGGCATCCAATAATTTTGCATGATCTTCCACACCATCTTTATCCGCATCTCCAGGCGGAGTGCCATCCACCGCAAAAAAAACTGAATTCTTACGTAACACGCATGTATAAGCAAATTTAAAAACAGGATTACTGCGATAATATTGATTGATACGTAAATAAATAGATTGATAGGAGGCGCCATATTCATCCGCCGGCTTTGAGAGTTCTGCAAATTCTTTGGAAGGAACAATACCTGCAAGTGATAAAGCGGAAGACGTTAACCATTGCCCAAGTTGGTTTTTCATGGCTTTTTTGGAGGTATGACCAGTATAAAGAATGGAGGATGAGCAGATTATTAATATCAATACTCCTGCCACAAATCCGTCGCGCAAGGCATTCCAGATGGATGAGGTGTTTTTTTTAGGCAAAATTTTCATTTATTGATGATACCCCATAATTGATAATAAATCCTTACCTCTTAATTTCATTCTAGAAAGAAATACCTCGCTGCAAAATGAAAATGTTTAATCCAAATGATTTAGTCGCAGATTTCTTACTTCATTTTTTATGAACTATTTTCAAATATTAGGCGAATATTGTTTGGATAGATGGCGTATTTCGAGCAAAATATATTTTGGAACGCATACAAGTAATATTATTTTAAGTTTTACTTTAAGCATTTCAAGCTGATTTCAATTTTCCCAAAATTCCACAAAATTGATTTGTGTTATTTCCACTTAAACTCTTGATACCAGAAGTAACCACTTAGTAACATCTTCATAACCGCGATTTTCTAAAAATTTTGATTAGGTGAATAAACATGAATTCCAAAAAATTAACGTCACAGTCTGTTAATGTCTCGAATATTTTAGACAAAACAAACATAGTTCGCAGACACTGGAGCATTCAAAATATGCTCTATATACTTCTAGCATTGGCATTGCTGGGGTTGAGTATCAGTTATTTTTTAGGTTACCGCACTTTAAATTTGGTTAAAGTAAATGGCCCCATTTATCAAAATATTATTCAAGGCAAGGATTTGATTGGGGATATTTTACCGCCTCCGGCTTATTTACTCGAAACGTATATTACCGTACAAGAAATGTCCATGGAAACCGATGCTGATAAAATTACTGATTTAGTGAATGAGTTTAAAAAGCAAAAAACAAATTTCCTTTCTCGTCATAATTTTTGGGCCAGTACACTTGTAGCAGGAGAAGTTAAAGAAGCTATGGTAGGCAAAGCTTCGGAAACGGGTAAAGTTTTTTTGAAAGTTGTAGAAGATGAATTCATCCCTTTAGTCAAAGCTGGAAAAATGGCTGAAGCGAAGGAAATGATATCTACTCGACTGAAAGATTTGTTTGCAGAACATAAAAATGCAATAAATATAATAGTCGGCATGGCGTCGGAACGAGTGAGTGATGATGAAAAAAATGCTGCTAAAGTGTTACATAAACAATGGATTATTTTAGGTTCCATCGCAAGCATCCTTTTCATAGCGCTAATTTTTGGAAATATTTTAATTAGTAAACAAATTTTAGCTCAATTAAATGAAGTCACCAAAGTGATTGGAACCATGTCGGAAGGCGATTTAACTTGTCGCCTACAAATATCCCCGAATACAGAAGTTGGAATTATTGGTATTGCCTTAAATCAAAGTCTGGAAAAAATTTCCAATGTCATACGTTCCATTCGTGAAAACGCACGTTCCTTAGGCAATGCTTCGCAACAACTTCATGGAGACAGTAACGCTATGGGTATTGCAACCAAGGAAACCTCCACACAAGCAGGAATGGCCTCCGATGGGGCGAATATAATCTCTAATAATGCCCAAACGGTAGCGAGTGGCATGGAGGAAATGGGAGCTAGTATTAGGGAAATTGCTAATAATACTTCTAATGCAGCAAGAGTAGCAGAAGAAGCGGTGAAACTTGTAGATAACGCTTCTATCTCAGTAAATAAATTAGGTGATACGGGTGAACGTATTGGCGACATTATTAAAGTCATTACTTCAATTGCCGGACAAACTAATTTACTGGCCCTTAATGCCACCATCGAAGCCGCACGCGCTGGTGGAGCGGGTAAAGGATTTGCCGTAGTCGCTGGTGAAGTTAAAGAATTAGCGAAAGAAACCGCTCATGCCTCCATACAAATTATTCAACAGATAAATACCATTCAAGAAGAAACCTCAGGTGCCGTTAAAATCATGAAAGAGATTAATGCCACGGTTATTAAAATCAAGGAAATACAACTTACCATTGCCGGAGCCGTAGAAGAACAAAGCATGACTACTGCAGAAATTGGTAAAAACATTACTAAAGTGGCCAATAGTAGTACAGAAATTGCTCAAAATATTTCAATTGTTGCTATGGCTGTTGAAGGCACGACTACCGGTGCAGAGAATGTCCGCAAAGCATCTTCCGTTCTTGCAGAAATGTCTACGTCCTTAAACAAGCTATTAGCAGAGTTTAAATGTTAGTAACATATTAACTAATACGCCAAATTGTAATATTTGATAATTATCACAAGCCCCAAAAGGAAGGCAACGCCTGCTTAAAAAAATATCACTTGGAATCATACTACTTTCCATCACAGCGGTATATAATGGCGATACTATTAATGTTAATGATTCTATTGGCTATGGTTCTGCGTACAAGGGCGGCGTTATTAAAAACCTTTAGTTTTTTCTTACAGATTTGCAATCCCATTGGTGATCTGTAAGAAAAATAGCCAAGTTTCACTTAAACACGTAATTCTTCCTCTTCAATATTTTGCCATCCACCCAGGCGAGCGAGTAAAGGCTTTACTTCGTTGGTCAAAAATTCTTGCGTAATTTCGGGTGAGCGGCCTACAAATAAACGTGCGTCCAGTAATTTATCCAACTCGGCTTGCGTTAAGCCAAATGACGTATCTCGCGCGATACGTTGCATTAAATCATTATCTAAACCTAAATCTTTAACATTCTTCGCGGCGGCCATGGAATGAGTGCGAATGGATTCATGTAAATCCTGCCGGTTACCGCCTTTTTTCACACCTGCCATTATAATATTTTCGGTAGCCATAAAAGGTAACTCTGCAAGAATATGCCGCTCAATCATTTTGGGATATACCACTAAACCTTTAGACACATTCTCGGAAATAATCAGCATGGCATCAATAGCCAAAAATGCTTGTGGCACGGCTAAACGCTTATTCGCCGAATCATCGAGTGTGCGTTCAAACCATTGCGTCGAAGCCGTAAAATCTACACTGGCTCCTAGGGCTTGGACAAAACGGCTTAGCGAGCCAATACGCTCGGCACGCATAGGATTGCGTTTATAAGCCATTGCCGAAGATCCAATTTGATCTTTTTCAAAAGGCTCTTCTACTTCTTTTAAACTTTGCAGCAGACGTAAGTCGGTTGAAAATTTTGCGAGAGACTGCGCCAAATTAGATAAACAGGATAAAACCTTGGCATCAAGTTTACGCGTATAAGTTTGTCCAGCAACCGTTAAGCTACGGGTAAAACCAGCTTTATGGGTTACTCGCTTGTCTAATTCTTTTACTTTTTCATGATCGCCATCGAATAATTCTAAAAAGCTCGCTTGCGTACCCGTGGTGCCTTTAACACCTAGGAATGGCAAGGTCTGCAAAAGAAATTCCATTTCTTCCACATCGAGCAAAAGCTCTTGAATCCACAAGCAAGCACGTTTGCCCACCGTAGTTAATTGCGCAGGTTGAAAATGGGTAAAACCTAAAGTCGGTAAATCTTTATATTCTAATGCGAAAATGGACAAGGCATCGATAACTCGCAAGGTACGGGCTAAGGCATATTGCAAAGCTTCTTTCATTTGCAGTAAATCGGTATTATCCGTCACATAAGCCGAGGTGGCTCCCAAGTGAATAATACCAGCTGCTTTAGGGCATTGTAAACCATAAGCATGTACATGAGACATTACATCGTGGCGCACCACTTTTTCGCGAGCTTCGGCTTCGGCAAAATTTATATCGGTCGCGAATTTTTGTAATTCGTCAATTTGCTCTTGCGTAATATTTAAGCCTAATTCTTTTTCGGTGTCTGCCAAATAAATCCACAACTTGCGCCAAGTTTGGAATTTGAATTGGGGAGAAAAAATAAAACTCATTTTGCGTGAAGCATAGCGTTTTAAAAGGGGATTCTCGTAATTTTGATATGAACTCATAGTTTTTTCCTTCAACAAGGCTTAAAAGTAAAAAACCCTGCCCGCTTCTCCCTCACTTCTTTCGCATTTGGCTAATTTGATTAAAGAGATTTTTCCTCGGAGAACTTATGAGTAAAAAAACACCTAAAAATTCCCTTAAGAAATCCAAACCACCCCAAGTGCATCAGGATTTCATTTCCCGCTTCCCCAAACTCGGTCAAGCTTGGAAAGCCATTGCGGAAGAGGGTCAAGAGGGATCGCTCGATGACAAAACTCAACGCCTGATTAAATTTGGAATTGCCATTGGAGCCGGCCAAAGCGGTGCTTCCCATGCCAGCGTGCGTAAAGCCCGCGATTTAGGGATTGCCAAAAAAGATTTGGAACAAGTGGTTGCCCTCGCCACCGGAACCATTGGAATGCCTGCCGCAGTGGCGGCTTTTTCATGGATTCAAGACGAATTTCTTGAAAAGATTAAGAAAAGCAAAAAGGACTAGGCGAGTCAATAATATGCTCAATGGTTTTATGGTTACAGTAATAGAAGCCGAAAAATTAATTGCCGAATCAGTGCGACTTTCAGCAGGCATTTCTTGCTCGCTCCCTAAAGCCGCCGGAAAAATTTTGCGGGAAACAGTATTTGCCGATCGTGACCAACCTCCTTTTCACCGCGTTGCCATGGACGGCATTGCTATTGATTTTGCGGCTTGGAAAAAGGGGCAACGTAAATTCCATCATCAAGATATTCAAAAAGCCGGCCAAGCCCCATTGGCCTTAGACCATAAAGACTCCTGTATTGAAGTTATGACAGGAACCACTTTGCCGCAAGGTTGTGACACGGTGGTACGTATCGAAGAGGTTACCTTCGAAAATGGCTTTTGTATTTTGCGCGAAGAGAATATTCCTGTCACAAAGAATCAAAACGTTCATTTACAAGGCTTGGATATTCAGCAAGGGCAAATCGTTTTAGCGGAAAATACTCACTTAGGCCCTGCGGAAATAGCCATTGCGGCCTCCATGGGAAAAACTCATTTACAAGTTTCTGCTTTGCCACGCATTGCGATTATTGCCACAGGTGATGAATTAGTGGAAATCCACGAACAACCCTTACCGTATCAAATTCGTTTGTCCAATGTGTATGCCATTGAAGCAGCGCTTAAACTTTGGGGTTGCGAACACATTTCTCGGCATCATTTTAATGACAATGAACAAATCCTTTTGCATGGCTTAAAAAAACTCCTCGCTGAAAATGATTTACTGATTTTAAGCGGCGGAGTCTCCGCGGGTCGCTTTGATTATGTACCTCACGTATTACGTCAATTAGAAGTTACTGAGATTTTTCATAAGGTAAAACAAAAACCTGGAAAACCACTTTGGTTTGGAAAGGGTCCACAAGGCCAATTTGTATTTGGCTTGCCAGGTAATCCCATGTCGGCTCTGACTTGTTTAACCCGTTATGTACAGCCCTTATTACAGGGTATTTTGGGGGAAAAGAAACCCCAGATTTATACCGTATTAAAAGAAAATGTCAAAGCCTCGCCACTCACTATATTTTGCCCAGTGGCCTTAGAATATAGTCGAGACGGAAGTTGTTATGCGCAACCCATTAAGCATCATGGCTCAGGAGACTTTGCCGCACTTACACATAGCCAAGGTGTTATAGAATTAAATTCAGAATTTGCTCATGAGGGTTATTTTCCTAAAGGTTATGTAGCTCCCTTTTTTGCATGGGTAAAAAATTAATGGAAGCGCTGCAATTACATGATGATCAAGGTCGGCATATTCATAAGGTGCGCGTACAGCTTACAGATGCGTGTAATTTCCGTTGCTTTTATTGTATGCCGGAAAATATGAATTTTCAACCCGCCAATACTTTATTAAGTTCATCCGAATTTTTTAGTATTTGCAGTATTTTAAATCAATTGGGTATTGATGAATTGCGTGTTACTGGCGGTGAGCCTACTTTGCGAACTGACTTTCCCGAGATCATACAAAAGCTATCTCGCATTCCTTGGAAAAAATTTGGCCTCACCACCAATGGATTTTTACTGCAAAAACATTTGCCATTACTCAAAGAATTGGGTTGTCAAAACCTCAATATTAGCATGGATAGCCTACAAGCTAATAAGTTTAACAGGTTCACGCGCCGCCAACATTTTAACGAGGTGATCGAGAGTATATTCGCGGCCAAAAATATGGGCTTTGAGGTCAAAGTGAATGCCGTGATTTTTCGTGGAATCAATGACGATGAGATTTTGGACTTCGTAAAATTTTCCGCAGAAAATGATCTTGAAGTTCGCTTTTTGGAACTTATGAAAATTGGCCCCGCCTATGAAAATCATCCCGAACGTTTTATCTCCGCGCAGGAAATGATCGATAGCATTGAAAATTTGCATGAACTCATTGCGATTCCCATGCCTCGCGATTCCACCTCTTTTAATTTCACCAATTTAAATGGTGCTCGAATAGGTTTTATTGCCTCAGAAAGCCAACCATTTTGTGGCGGCTGTTCGCGCTTGCGCTTAACCGCAACTGGCAAGTTACGCGCTTGTTTATTTTCCGAAGAGGGGTTGAATTTACGTAACCTCGATCCCTTGGATTATCTCGAAACCTTGCATCGTGTGATGGCCTTAAAACCCAGCGGACGCATTCATCATATTGACCAACCCATGAATCAAATCGGCGGCTAATCTCCTTTTCAAACAAATAGGCCTAATTTTAATAAAAACGCCATTTATATCGCCCATATTGTTCATATATGTTTTATATGTTAAATTAGAGGCATGAAGGTCTCCTCCAAAACCATGTATGCCTTGCAATTCCTTTGCGCCTTGGCCATTAAGGGTAAACAAAATCCTAATAAGGCGGTGCATTTGCGAGAAATTGCTGAGGAATATGCCATTCCTTTTAAGTTCCTCGAACAAATTGCCATCCTCATGAAAAGTGTGGGATTAGTGAATGGGGCGCGTGGAAAAAGTGGAGGGTATCAATTAGCCGATATTCCCGAAAACATAAATCTTGCGCGTATTTTAAAATCCACGGAAGGCCAATTTATTCCCTGTTCGGATATTGAAGGCGGACAAAATGTGATTAATGCTTTAATTGCGCATAAGATGCAAGAATGTCGAGAATTAGTAGAAAATGTATTGACCTCGGTAACTTTAGCAGATCTCGCCGAAAAAGCAAAAAACAAAACAGAATCGGCTTTGATGTATTATTTATAGGCTTTGTAGCCCAATAGCTTTAAAGGGATAAAAAACGAAATGGAAAAGGTAACCGACAAGTCAAACTCCACTCCAGTTTATGATGAAGAGTTTGTACATGCTCTCAATCAAGAGTTAGCCACACTTTCCGTCGATGAACGCCTGCAAAAAATATTTTCCATTTTTGCATCGGGTTTAATTGCCACCACATCTTTTGGCCGCGACTCGGGTTTATTATTACATCATTTATATCGCCTCAAAATTCCAGTGCGCGTTTTTTTCATCAATACCACCTTTCATTTTCCTGAAACCTTGGAATACCGTGATACTCTAGTCTCAGGCTATAAATTAGACTTAAAAGAAATGCTTCCCGAAGCGCCGGACAATCATCGGTATGCTTTGCAAGTAGCCAATGTGATTAAAATCAGTGACACTAATGCCTGTTGCGCTATAAATAAAGTCGCCGTGCAAGCCAGTTTTTTAGGTCGCAGTGATGTGACCGCGTTTATCACGGGATTACGACGCGATCAAGCCGAAACACGCAAGTTAACCCCTTTTGCTCAACTCCAAAAAGGTAAGGTTAAAATATGCCCCTTTGCGGATATGCCGGCACAAGATGTGGATCTCTATATGCGTCTCTGGGAAATCCCAGAGCATCCTTTAGCCAAGGATGGCTATACCAGCATTGGTTGTAGCCCCGTAACCTGCACGAGTCTCCCCATAGAAGGAGATTCGCGTTCCGGACGCTGGGCAGGGCAAAATAAAACAGAATGTGGATTACACACGGATTTTAGTTTATAAAAGAAAGAGGATTGCGGATGAAATACCATCGACATTTAACCGAATTAATCGGCAAAACCCCTATGCTTCGTTTAACCAAGGTAGTGCCGCATCAAAATTCATTGTTCTTAGTTAAACTGGAACATTGGAATCCCGGCGGATCCATCAAAGATCGTATTGCTTTGAATATGTTGGAAGATGCGGAACGAAGCGGCAAACTCAAGCCGGGTATGACTATTATTGAACCCACTAGTGGTAATACGGGTATTGCTTTATCTTGGATTGCTTCGGTAAAAGGGTATAAAACTATTTTAGTAATGCCCGAATCCATGAGTGAAGAGCGCCGAAATTTATTAAAAGCCTATGGCTCCGAATTGATGTTAACCCCTGCAACCCTAGGTATGACAGGAGCCATCGAAAAGGCCATTGAAATAGTCAGCTCTCGTTCCGATTGCTTTATGCCGCAACAATTTGACAATCCCGCTAATCCCGAAATTCATCGGCTTACTACGGCACAGGAAATTTGGGAAGACACCGATGGCACGGTAGATGCGTTTATTGCGGGTGTAGGCACAGGCGGTACCATAACCGGCGTGGGCGAAGTTTTAAAAGCCAAAAAACCTAGTGTGAAAATTTTTGCCATTGAACCCGCCGCTTCGCCCGTATTATCGGGCGGCAAACCAGGTCGTCATGAAATACAAGGTATTGGCGCAGGCTTTGTACCGAAAGTTTTAAACACCAAAATTTATGATGAAGTGATCAAAGTCACCAATGAAGAAGCCGCCTTCATGGCTCGCCGCTTAGCGCATGAGGAAGGCATATTAGCCGGTATTTCTTCGGGTGCTAATATTCATGCATTGTGTGAAGTTGGAAAACGTCCTGAATTTAATGGCAAAACCTTGGTCGCTATACTTTGCGACACCGGCGAACGTTATCTCAGCACGCCTTTATATCAGGGACATTAATGGCCATATTTTCCGAAGCCGAAATGCAACGCTATGCGCGTCATTTCAGTTTAAAAAGCGTTGACTTTGCCGGTCAACGTAAACTTAAAGCCGGCAAGGTACTATGTGTGGGTGCCGGTGGACTAGGCTCTCCAGCCCTTTTGTATTTGGCGGCGGCGGGCGTAGGCACTTTAGGAATTGCCGAAGGCGATGTGGTCGATGCCAGTAATTTACAAAGACAGATTTTGCATTTTACACCGGATATAGGGCGATCCAAAATTGATTCGGCCCAAGAAAAAATTGGGCAAATCAATCCCCATATACAAGTGAACAGGCATGCATTTTTTTTAAATGCTGAAAATATTTTATCAGTGATTAAAGATTATGATTTCATTATAGATGGCAGTGATAATTTTGCTACTAAATTTTTAGTGAATGATGCCTGTATTATGGCACATAAGCCTTTTTGCCATGCCGGCATATTACGCTTTGAAGGGCAAGTAATGACAGTGATGCCAAGAAAAAGTCGTTGCTATCGCTGTTTATTTCGTGAACCTCCTCCTGCCGGTGCAGTCATGAATTGCGCTGAGGCTGGTGTACTCGGTGCAATTGCGGGAACCATAGGATCCATACAAGCTACCGAAGCCTTGAAGTTTCTCTTAGGCATTGGGGAATTATTAACCGATAGGCTTTTAATCTACGATGCTTTAGACATGCGTTTTCGGGAAAATAGAGGCTCACGTGATCCTCTTTGTGCGGTCTGTGGCGATTCGCCCACTATAAAGCAATTAATTGATTACGATAAACCTGCCTGCGCCACATAAAGCAAATCACAACTTTTAATTTAAATCTCTAATTTAAATTCTTAAGCGACTAGACTTTAACCGGCTTTGCGGTAAGCTCTTTTATTTTTTCCACCAGCGACTTCATACTAAAGGGCTTATGCAAAAAGGAGCGGCGTCCATCACTCACTTCATCGCGAAATACAGCATCCTCGGTATACCCCGACATAAAAAGAATTTTAATTTGCGGGTAAAGCTTATGCACATTTTGCGCTAATTCTTTTCCACCCATACCCGGGAGTATCATATCGGTTAACAATATCTCGGTCTCTTGGGAATATGTTTCTAATAGCGACAGCGCCTCTTTTCCTAAGGCCACATCGCGCACTAAAAAACCTTTGAAACTTAAAATCTGTACTATCAATCCACGCAAAACATCATCGTCTTCTACTACCAAAATAGATACGGGTAGCCTTTCCACTAATGGTGTATTAGAAGCATTGTCAACAGCAACATGATGAAGCAAGGCTTGGGTTTTAGGAAAATAGAGACGGAAGGTAGTCCCTTTCCCTATTTTACTTTCCACACTAATAGCCCCATTATTTTGCTCCACAATTCCATAAACCGTAGAAAGCCCTAGGCCAGTCCCACGACTTTTGTCCTTGGTGGAAAAGAAAGGATCAAAAATTTTGGAAATGGTATCGGGAGAAATTCCCGATCCTGTATCTTGCACGGATAAAAGCGCATATTCTCCGCTTAATAACAGTTTATTCCCCACCAACAATTCATGTTTGACTTTTATGCATCCCGAGGTAATGTTAATGTTACCTCCTTGAGGCATGGCATCACGGGCATTCACCACTAAATTCATAATGACTTGATCCATTTGTACCGGATCAATTTTTATCAAGCCGGTTTCTTCTCTTAAATCAAAGGTTAAATGAATTAATGCTCCCAATAAAGGACGGAATAATTTTTCCATCTCTAATAGCAAAGGATTTAATTCAATGATTTTAGGTTGTAATATTTCTTGGCGACTAAACGCCAATAGCTGACGAATCAATCCGGCCGCGCGATCACACCCTAAAATAATATTGTTAACATGATCACGACTGGGATGATTACTTTCTAATTGATAGCTTATCAAATCACAATAACCCATCGTTGCAGCCAGCAAATTATTAAAATCATGAGCAATACCACCAGCTAAACGGCCTACGGCTTCCATTTTTTGCGACTGCCTTAGCAACTCTTCTTTTTCCCATAATGCGGTTTCCGCATTTTTTAAATCGGTAATGTCACGCACCGCCCCAACCCAGCGAATGGGCTTTCCTGCATCATCCCAAACCGCAGTGCCTCTATCTTTCCAGATGCGATAATTTCCTTTTTTATCTTTAACTCGATATTCTTCAAAAAAGGGTTCGCGAGTGATTTGATGTTTTTCCACCGCTTTTAAAACCGCTAATAAATCATCCGGATGCACTAGCATTTCCCAGCCTTGCAAGGTTCGCGCAATTTCTCCCGGTGCATAACCCAAGCTACCATCGACATCCCCGAACCACATTAAAGTGTCGGAGCTATCCCATTCATAAATCAAATCGCTAGTACATAAAGCCGCTAATCTAAAGCGCTCTTCCGATTGACGAAGAGCAAGGTCTTCTCTTTTACGTTCGGTAATATCAATGAAAGTTAAAAGCAGGCTATTTAACTCGCCCTTTAAATCGAGCAAGGGATTACCATGCAAAATCATATGTAAATGTTTACCATTTTTGCTAATGACTTCCACTTCATAGGAAGAGTCTCTGCCGGCATGTCGAGCAGCAAGCTCCGTCATCATCTTAGTAACAGTGGCTTCTGTAAAAAATTCATGGAATGAAAAGTCCTTAATTTCTTCCACGGAACTTATCTCAAGAACTTTGCACATCGCAGGATTTATATAAAGTGTTTCGCCTTTTAAGGAAATATTCCAAATCGGAATGGGACTATTTTCCACCACCAAATGATGATGATTCGACGCAGAAACCGGAGAGGCTGAGTTTAGGCGAAGATTCGGTGAAATTCCATTTTTTTCCATTCCCTCCTATTTTATCTATAAATGACAACAATGCCAATTAGAAATTTAAGCCCTCAATAATTGGAAGGCCGATAGCAGTAAAAGAACATACACGACTCCATAAAAAACTTTTTGCGGTAGCATCCTATTGAGGAAGTAACCAACTAAAACCCCCAAGGGAATAGCTGGAAGATACCACAAATCTGCTTTTAAGGTGGAACCCGTGATCAAATGGGTAAATACATAGGGAGGGACTTTCATCAAATTATTAATTGTGAAAAATATCGCGTTTGAAGCGACAAATACTTTTTTATCCACCTTTTGTGCCAATAAATAAAGCGCCATAATCGGTCCGGCTGCATGAGCCACCGTAGAGGCAAATCCCGCAAACACCCCCACAGCCAAGGCTTCCCAAAGGGTTGGTGTATAAATACGCGTGGGATACCAGCGATTACGCACAAAAAGTAAGGACACTAATATCAAACTTAAAAGTCCTATTGATCGTTTTAGCCAAATATCAGATATGGCATGAATAAAAAACATACCGCAGGCAATTCCTACAAAAGCACCTAATAATGGCGAACGAATTAAAGACCAACGCCATTTTTTCCAATTCAAGGTAAGCGTTAAAAAATCGGAAATGCAAAGCAAGGGCAAAATGACCCCAATAGCTTGTTTAGCAGGAATGGCGCTCGCTAACAAAGGAGTGGTTAAAAGACCTAAGCCCGTTGCAAAACCAGCTTTAGATAAACCAATAAGAAAAGCCCCAATCCAAGGATAAAAAGCCGTTAGCATTTTATGAAAATCATATTCGAATTTATACTTCTCTCGCTAAAATTTTTGCTTTTATTTCTTTCACTTTAGTCAATCCACATAATTTCTCCACTAAAGCAAATGCAAATTCTTCGGCCACACCCGCACCTCGAGCGGTTAAAAAGGGTTCATCCCAGACCACTCTGTCCTCCACATATTCACCCACTTGATTTTGCATTTGCTTTTGAACACCAGGAAATGAGGTGCTTTTGTGATTTTTCAAAACGCCGGCCTCGGCTAACAAAACCGGCGCCGCACAGATAGCCGCCAAAATTTTATTCGGCAAGGCAAAACATAAAATCCATTTTTGTAATAGAGCATTCCCTTTTAAAGCAGATACACCAGGCCCTCCGGGCAAAATCAAAATGTCAAATGCTTCGGGTTGTAAATCTTGCATAAAGCGTTCCGCAACAATATTTAACCCGCGACCCCCTTTTACTTGCAAAGCGGTCTGCAGCGAAGCTAAGGTGATGGAAATTCCCGCGCGTCGTAAAATATTCACCGGAACCACCACTTCTATTTCCTCAAATCCCTCGAAAAGCATTATTAAGGCTTTTTTTTCCATGATCAAACTTCCCTGAATTTTAATTTGCTATGAATCATTTCCAGACCGGAATTAAAATAACTCGAGCGTCACTTATTATCTACTTTGTAGCCCGAAAACTATGAAGTCAAACGATCGCATTATACGAGCTACAGGAACTATCGCTGCACTGCGTTTTGTGGTGGTAGATGCCACCGAAACGGCAAGAACCATTAGTAATTATCATGGCGCCAAAGCATATGCGCAAAGTGTTTTAGGGGAAACCATAGTCGCGTCTTTACTTTTAGCCTCTGGACTAAAAAATGCGGGAACCTTAAGGGTCACCTTTCGTTTTTCCGGGGATCTCTCACAGGTTACCTCCGATGCCACCCCGTTAGGTCTCGTGCGCGCACGTATTTCACATGATGAATTACAAAATCTCGGTGAATTTGAACCGGTATTATTGCCCCAAACCGTGTCGGTGCGAAAACTCAATGAAAAGGCCTCGCCTATTTATGAAGGTATTGTAGAAATGCCTACGGCCAAAATTGGACCAAGTACCGCTTTTTATTTAGCCCAAAGCGAACAAACACGCGCCGCTGTAGGGATTCATGCCAAAGTAACCTCCAAAGGTTTAGAGTATTGCGTGGGATTTTTAGTCGAAGCTTTCCCAGATGCTACCGAAAAAGCACTCATTATTATGGAACAACATGTGCGTGATTTATTAGCCTTTGATCAATTTCAAACGCCGGATGGACCCTTTGATCTCAGTACTTTTCTCGATCAATTAGCTGGTCCTTTTGCCTATGAAATCCATCGTGAAATTCCTGTTAGTCCCTTTTGCCCTTGTTCCGAATCCGGCGTTAAAATCGCTTTGACTGGACTCGATCGTGAAGCCTTAATCGATATTGTTGATAAAGGGGAAATTACCGAACTATTTTGTGAATATTGCCGTAAACGGTACACCGCATCCATTACAGAAATTCAAAGCATTCTTGATAATCTGAAAAGCTAATTTGCGCTTGAGAAAAATCGTTCGAACTAGTTGAGGATTACACGTCGAAGGTTGCAAATTATCCGTTTCATTTCCTTTTTGATTAACTAAATTTAGGCTTGGCCATAAGCTGGCATGGGATCGATTAAACTTATAGATGGGATTTTTTTGGGGATGAATTCTAAAACTCTTTTGCTTTTGGAATCGGACGATGCTGTCCTTGAGGTTATTCAAACTATTGTTCTCAATCATGACTTTGCCATGGAAACGGCTTTTAACGCCCAAGATGCTCAACGCCTTTTAGCCAAAGGCCAATTTTTTGCGTTCGCATTTAATGCGAATAAAATTCCCGAACATCCTTTAGAGTATGTGCGCAAAATAAAAATCGAATATCCTGACCTACCTTTATTTGCCATACTCGATGATTCCTATAAAAATATGGTAGTGGAATTATTACAAGCAGGAACTTATGCTTGTTTGGGACTACCTTTTCGTCCCGATGATTTTGCATATAATCTCAGTAAAGTTATTGCGAATCACACCGAAACCTATAATCCCTTTGCGCTAATTTATGAAGAACGCATTATCGTGATGCCCAATGATTTTTCCTTAGTGATGCAAGTGGCAAAGAGTTTAGTTTCCTATACCCTACCCCCTAATGAAAAACATCGCTATCATGTTATTTTGGGTTTATCCGAAATCATTAACAATGCCATTGAGCATGGTAACTTGGGGATTTCCTTCGAAGAAAAAAGTAACGCTTTAAAAGCCTCACGCTTCTATTCTTTGGCGATTGAAAGAGCTCATCAAGAACCCTTTCAATCTCGAGTGGTAACCATTCGCTCTAAAATCTTTCCTCATTTGCGCCGCATAGAATATATTATCACCGATCAAGGGCAAGGTTTTAATTGGCATACCTTACCCGATCCTACGAATAAAGAAAATTTATTAAATCGCAACGGTCGCGGCATTATGATGGCCCGTTATGCTTTCGATGAAATCATTTACAATGAAATTGGAAACGAAGTTGTTTTGGTAGTCAATCTTGATATCCCTTATCGTGGACGGAAAGTTTAATGTCATATATGGTAATGGCTCGCAAATGGCGGCCACGTAATTTTGAAGAAATGGTTGGACAAGATCATATTGCACAAACGATTCGCAATGCCATAGAAGGCGGACGAATTGGTCATGCTTATTTGTTTACAGGTACACGTGGCGTGGGCAAAACCACTTCCGCACGTATTTTGGCTAAAGCTTTAAATTGTTTAAACGGGCCAACTCCCAAGCCCTGCGAAGTCTGTCAAAATTGTATAGCCGTGGGGGCTGGCAATTCCATGGATGTTTTGGAAATCGATGGCGCGTCAAATAATAGTGTGGATAATATTCGTGAACTGCGCGAGCAAGTGAAGTATGCGCCCATGCAAGGCAAGTACAAAGTATATATCATCGATGAAGTACATATGCTTTCTAAGCCGGCCTTCAATGCTTTATTAAAAACTTTAGAAGAACCACCACCGCATGTGGTGTTTATTTTTGCCACCACCGAATCCAATAAAGTGCCGCATACTATTTTATCGCGTGTACAACGTTTTGATTTTAAAAGAATTTCCGAAGCGCATATTCGTGGTCGTTTAGAATTTATTTGCAAAGAAGAAAATATTCAGCCTGAGCTTATCGCCTTAGAAACTATCGCCCGCAAAGCCGATGGCAGTATGCGTGATGCATTAAGTCTTTTTGATCAAGTATACGCTTTTTCTGGATCCGACTTAAATTTTGCCGCCGTACAAAAAGTATTGGGAATTCCACCCGAAGAATTATTTGAAAATATGCTCTCCGGTTTGCTTACTCATGAACCTTCCGCTTGCTTCGCCGTGATCGAACAGTATCAAGGATTAGGTATCGAGAACTCCGAATTTTTAATTGGCTTTGGTGAGTTTTTGCGGGATTTACTTTTTGCACGTCAAGAAGGATCTACGGCACTTCAATTAGGTTTAAGCGAAAATCGTTGGCAAAAACTACGCAGCTTAGCTAACGAATTAAAAGATGGTGATATTTTACGTTATGCTAAAATAGTCTCCGATATACTCAGCGGATTACGTCATGCGGTGCATCCGCGCTTAGCCGTGGAATTGGGGTTTGCGCGCATGGCGCATCTTGATAAAGTGGTGACCTTATCGGCTTTATTAGCAGGTGAAAAACCCTCCTCAATCCCCTCCGACAGCTCAAGTGAAGTCGGCAAAAAAAAAAATCTAACGCCGCTTAATACTTTAGCTCTTGAGCCGGCTACTATTCCCGTCTCGAATTTCACGACGCCCGCGGTTACTACCGCATCCGACATTATGGTGCCCATTAAAACGGTGGAGTTAAAAACTATTCGCCCTCAAGCAGAAGAATCTTCCTCCGCAAATCCTGCAGCTGAATCCGAAATGACACTCCAAGAAAATACGGCACCTCCTCCCACGGAGGAATATACCGTAACAATTGAGTTACCTGAAGAAAAACTTCAGGTAAGGCCTATGCCATCGACAGTGGTATCGACAGCGCTCACAAAATCTATTTCCAATTTGGGTATTCCGGAAGCTTGGGGATCGCCCTCCATGACTCCAGAAATTTCATTGCAAGAATTAATTAATCGTGAACCGATTATTCAAACCCTACAAAATTTATTTCAAGCACGTCTTGTCGATTAAACATCAATTAGGAGAACTCCAATGAATATGCAAAAAATGATGAAAGAATTGCAAAAAATGCAGGGTAAAATGTCCCGCATTCAGGAAGAAATGGAAAGCTCCAATTTCACCGCAGAAATGGGTGGAGGAGCGGTTAAAGCCGTGATGAATGGCAAATTTGAATTGCAAGAAATTAAAATCTCTAAGGAAGCCGTTGATCCCGATGATGTCGAAGCCTTAGAAGATTTAATAGTGGCCGCAGTGAATGCGGTTAAAGCCAAGGTTGATGAAGCATCACAAGAGAAAATGGGCGGCGTCACTAAGGGCTTACAAATCCCAGGTTTATAATTAACAAACCTCTCTGACCATGATTACCGAATGCAATTGTAGACCAGTCGCAATTACTATTTTGTAGTCATGGAAACAACGCTTAATATTTTTCGATTATTTTTACCATTGGCTTATGCTTGGGTAACGTGGACTCACGCACGCTTATTTTTTTCCGAACAAGATCAGCATTTTGTTAAAGCGGCCAAAAGCCGCCTCTATGTGGTTATCGCTTTACACTCTGCATTTTTGTTTTTGATTGCGGCTTATTTCAAACGTTGTCCGTTAGGAACTTGGGGTGAGGGCGCTTTATTTTGGGCTTGGATGGTAGTATTTTTTCACATTGCCTCAGAAATGTGGGCCGGCACAAATCGACTGGGGTTTTTCACCTTACTTCCTATTACGCTCGGGGTAACTGCGGGATCCGTTTTTCTTAATTTGGATTTTAGTTTCCCTCCCGAGTTACGTAGCTCATTTTTCATTTTTCATATTGTTGCTAGCTTATCTTCGTATGCTTGTTTTAGTGTCGCCACCGTTTTGGCGAGCATGTATTTATTACTATATCGCAAATTAAAAAACAAAAACTTTGATCATACCTTTCGCCAACTCCCGCCTTTAGAAAAGCTCGATAAACTCTCGGCCATATGGTGCTTGCTCGGTAGCATAACCATGACTATTAGTTCATTACTCGGCTGGTGGTGGGTGCATAAAGGTGATTTGCGTGGGATGTCCTTACATGAATTCAGTATTTATTTAGTGCTAATCGTTTTTGCTGGTGCTTTAATTGCCCGTCGTTTAATCGGTCTACGTGGGCAGAGATTTGCCTTGATTGTATTACTGGGGTTTTTCATTCTTTTGGCTATGCATTTATTTAATGTTCACGGATACAATTCCTAATGGCTGGAGCACAAAATTCCCCAAACACCTTGGGAAAAGATGCATTTCATACCATAGTAATTGGTGTGAATCATCTTACCGGTTCGGTGGATTTAAGAGATAAATTATTAGTTAAAGATCCCGAAATCCCCGAGTTTAGTAAACAGCTTTTAGCCATACCCGGTATGCGTGAAGTGGTCGTTTTATCCACCTGCAATCGCTCAGAAATCTATGCTATTACGTCCCATCCTGAAGAGTGTCGTAAGGGCTTAGAAAAGGTTTGGGCCGATAAAAAAGGCATTAGCGAAGATGAAATTCGCAATCACTGCTACTTTCACGTGCATAAACCGGCCATCGCCCATTTATTTCGAGTGATTAGTTCGCTCGATAGTTTAGTGCTAGGTGAAATGCAAATCTTTGGTCAACTCAAAGAGGCTTATGCACAAGCCGTGCAAAATCAAACCGTGGATTTTTATTTCAATCATATTTTCCAAACCGGCTTACATACCGGCAAGCGTGTACATAGTGAAACTAGTATACATGAAGGCGCTGTTTCCATAAGTTATGCGGCCGTAGAATTGGCGAAAAAAGTTTTAGGTAATTTACCTGGCCGAACGGTTGGACTGGTAGGCGCAGGCGAAATGGGAGAATTAGCGGCACAGCATTTACATCGTGCCGGCGTGCATAAATTTATTTTCTTCAATCGTTCCTTAGGTTCAGCGGAAAAGCTAGCGGCCCAATTTGGAGGGCAAGTTTCGCTCCTTCAGGATTTACCTAAACGGTTGTACGAATGCGATATTCTCATTTCCGCAACGGGTTCACCCGACATTGTGATTCATAAACAACAAGTACAAGATGCTGTCAAACAAAAAAATGGTAATCCGCTTTTTCTCATTGATATCGCAGCTCCACGCGACATTGATCCCCAAGCAGGGTCGGTATACAATGTATTTCTTTTTAGTATCGACGATTTAAAAAATGTGGTGCATGAAAATGTAAATCATCGAAAAATTGCTTCCGAAAAAGCCCAAGCTATTATCGAAGAAGAATTGGTGAAAGTAGAAAATTGGTTTCACTCCTTAGAAATCATTCCTCTCATTCGCAAGTTACGCGAAAAATACGAAAAAATCACATCCCAAGAAATCACAAAATGGGCCGCTCAGCAAAGCCCTGAAGTGCAAAAGCAAATGGAAGCTTTTGGTAAAAGTTTAATGCAAAAATTTTTGCATCCACCCACTACCGGCCTTAAGCAAATGGGTGAACTGGGTGAAAGTAAACGCGCCAGTTACTATGCCGAAATGTTATTCTCCCTCAATGAAGAAAAATGTCATGACCCAAAGTAAAACAAAATTAATTGTGGGAAGTCGCGGTAGCGATCTCGCCTTAACTCAAAGCAAACAAACCTTGGCGCTGCTACAAGAAGCGCATCCCGATTTGGAGATTGAATTAAAAATCATTAAGACTTCGGGTGACCTCGATCAAAAAACCAAATTACATGCCTTTGCGGGCATGGGCGTTTTTGTGAAAGAATTGCAAATGGCTTTATTGTCTAAAGAAATTGACTGCGCTATACATTCGCTTAAAGATGTTCCTGAAGAAGAACCTGCGGGATTAATGCTCTGTTGTTTTCCTGAACGTGAAGATGCACGTGATGTTTTTGTTTCTAAAGGATTAAAATTTCGCGATTTACCTAAAGGCGCCAAAATCGGCACTGGCTCACCTCGTCGAGTTTTGCAACTTAAAGCTTTACGTCCCGATTTAACTTTTCAAGACTTACGTGGGAATGTGGAAACCCGTATCCGCAAAGTTACTGAAGGCGAACTCGATGGAGTAATTTTAGCCGCCGCTGGGTTAAATCGCTTGGGAATAAATGGCAGTAACAAAGAAGTTACCATTCATTCCATTTCTTTTTCGGATATGATTCCGGCGATCGGCCAAGCGGCCTTAGCCTTGGAATGCCGCGAAGAGGATGAGGAAACGCAAGAAATTCTTTCCGTGCTCCGGGATGAAATTACCACCGAGGCAGTAACCTTGGAGCGTCAATTTATGAAAGCCGTGGGAGGAGGCTGTAAAATCCCTATGGCGGCCCATGCTTATCCTTATGGCGATGGCTTAAGGTTTATGGCCATGCTCGGCGATCCGCAAACAGGCAATATCGCTCGCGTGGAACAAAATGGAAGTATGGATGATCTCGACTTTTTGCTCGAAGACGTTACCTGGAAAATTTTGGAAGAATGTAAAGAGAAAAATATTCCTATTCCTAAAGATTTACCTCCTCATCATCTTTTGAAAGGTGAGGCTTGAAACGGGTTTTAAATTCCCGTCCCCTGGGACAAGCTGCGGCGCTAAGTGAAGCATTAATGGCCGCTGGCTTTGTAGCCGTAGAAATTCCCTTATTGGAAATTGCAGCAATACCTGAATCGGCAAATCATATCGCCACCTTAAATCCCGAGCAATTTAACGGTCTCTTTTTTTCCAGCCCCAATGGCATAGAGTATTTTGCAAAGGCTTTAAGTATTCAAGAAAAAGCTGGATGGTTCTCCAAGCCGATTTACTTGATTGGAAAACAAAGCCTTCCCAAATTACATCCCTTGGGCGCTACCCCAAGTTTCATTCCACAAATAGCTTCTTTAGAAGGTTTCCTTCAGGAAATCCAAGTTAAAAAACCTGAGCATTGGCTGCATCCTTGCTCATTCATCACGAAATTAAGCCCCGCTACCTTTGCACCAAAAGGCATTGTCATACAAAATCTGCCGGTTTATGCCCCACTTTGTCCCCCTCAAGCCGCCGAGCAATTACAAGCGAATTGGGAGGACTTGGAGGCCATTCTTTTTTGTTCCGGTTCTGCGGTGGAACATTTTTCTATGTCCGTCCCCAAATTGGCAGCCTCTTTAAAAAACCAGTCCCATAAAACCATTATTTCCATTGGACCCTCCACATCCAAAACGTTAAACCAATTAGGTTATACCCATTTTCGCGAAGCTAAATCCGCCGACAATGCAGGTTTAGTAGCCGCCTTAAATTTTTAAAGGAAACATTATGCGTAACTTTCAAGATACCCTATTTGAAAAAGCCCAACGCTTTATTCCAGGTGGGGTCAATTCACCGGTCAGAGCATTTAAATCCGTAGGCCGCAATCCTATTTTTATTCGATCTGCAAAAGGCCCTTATTTATACGATGCCGAGGGCAAAGAATACATTGACTTTGTAGGTTCCTGGGGTCCGATGATATTAGGACATACCCATCCCGCAGTCGTTAATGCGATTGTTGAAGCGGCACAAAAAGGCGCAAGCTTTGGAGCCTGCACCGAAGCCGAAACCGAAATCGCGGAAAAAATTTGTGCTATACTTCCTTCGGTTGAAAAAGTGCGTTTGGTAAACTCCGGGACGGAAGCCACCATGAGCGCCGTACGCTTAGCACGCGGCTTTACACAAAGAGATAAAATCATCAAATTCAAAGGCTGTTATCATGGGCATGGCGACAGCTTTTTAATTGCAGCGGGTTCGGGCGCCTTAACTTTTGGCCATCCCTCAAGTCCCGGCGTAACCGCAGGTGCCGCACAAGATACCTTATTGGCCGACTTCAATGATTTAAATTCTGTCGACGCCTTATTTATTGCCAATCCCACACAAATAGCCGCCATTATTGTAGAACCCATTGTAGGTAACATGGGTGTTATTATTCCTGCATCGGGGTTTTTAAATGGCTTGCGTACGCTTTGCGATCAATATCAAAGCTTATTAATTTTAGATGAAGTGATGACTGGCTTTCGCGTAAGCCTACAAGGCGCGCAAGGTTTATATGGCATTAAACCCGACCTCACCACCATGGGGAAAGTTATTGGTGGCGGCCTTCCCTTGGCCGCTTATGGCGGTCATGCCGACATTATGGATAAACTCAGTCCTTTAGGACCTGTTTACCAAGCGGGAACTTTATCCGGTAACCCACTTGCTACGGCTGCTGGCTTGGCCACTTTAAACGAAATCGAAAAACCAGGATTTTATGCCAACCTAGAACAAAGAGCCGCGAAATGGGAAAAGGGTTTGCACGAAGCCTTGCAAGGCTCGCCGCTTAAAACCACTATTAATCGCGTAGGATCGATGATGACTTTATTTTTTTCCGCAAATGCTATTATGGACTATGCTAGTGCCTTAACTTGTGACACAGAAATGTATGGAAAGTTTTTTCGCGGTATGTTAGACGAAGGGATTTATTTAGCGCCCTCACAATTTGAAGCGGCTTTTATTTCTGCGGCGCATAATGATGCGGTTTTAGAGAAGGTTTCTTTCGCCACTAAAAAAGTGATAGCGAACTTATAACACAATGTCGCATCGCTTTTATCAAGTAACAATTCTATTGCTTTTGGTGATGCTCATTTATACGCATTTGCATACTCAAGCCGAGTATAAGCCCAATGCCATGCATGATGTGATTAGCTTCCCTATTAGTGAATTGCATGAATATCCCAAAATCGAAATGCAAATCATTTCCAATTCAGATTCTTGCTTAATCATTAACGCGAGTAATACCACTGGAACTATTGGGTTTACGCATATTCTACGTTTTCAAAACGGATTATTGACTTTTTTAATCAAAGGCCAATATCATGATTCCATTACCAACTTAAACGAACGCGTCGATAGTGTGAGCATTTTCCGCCTGACTCATTTAGGAGATACCTTATTCATTGACTCCTTAAAATCCTTACTGCATAATTTTAAAACTGAGATGACTTCCTCGATGAACAATTCTGGCTACAATATTTCTGTATTGTGGTATTCTCCGACTACCGGCTTAAAACAAATTACGGTAGGTTCGGCCACCAAAGCAAGCCCGTTGGCATTTACTTTCAATCAAGCGCTTTATGGTTTTTATCACTCTATAGAGGATGATAAGTTTCAAAGTCTTTTGCTTAATTTAGGCCAATACGGATTTAAGTATTAGTTAAAAAGGATTTAGTATTTTAACTTGATTTTTGCATCCAAGCGTTTTTGCAGATTTTCGGTTATCACCATAAGCATGGCGATTTTTTGATATTCAGGATTTTCATTTTTTGCATGGCTCATTGATGATTTTAGAGAGGGTATCATTTGACTCCAAGTGGATTGTGCATTTTCGCTCATAATATTTCCTTTTCGAAATTGATTTAGCTGATAATAGTATCGCTGTTTTTTAGACGAAAGTCAAATCGAAAATGATAGTAATATTATTTATTATATATTTATTAATACAGATTTCAGTATTACAAGCCTTAGCAAATTGTGACATTGAGGTAACCTCAAATTTTTCAGTTGTAGCGACGATGTTACAATTGAGATTTCCATTTTTTTACAACGCCCAACATTCTTACAATTTCGGACATTTATAGGCTGACAAATTCAGTTTTCTCACCTTCACAATCATGGATTAGCTATATTTACGGCTTGAACACCAATTCGGATTTTTCCGAAACGAAATATGAAAGAAACACATGGCACAAATTACACTCAAAGGCAATTCCATTAATACCATTGGCGAACTTCCTAGCGTAGGATCTCAAGCGCCCGATTTCAAACTTACCAAATCCGATTTATCGGATATCACCCTTAAAGACTTTGCCGGCAAAAAAGTCATTTTAAATATTTTCCCTAGTATTGATACCGGAATTTGTTCTATGTCGGTACGCAAATTCAATCAAGAAGCTTCAGAATTAGTCAATACCGTGGTCATAGGTGTTTCCAAGGATACGCCATTTGCCTTAAAACGCTTTTGTGGCGCCGAAGGCATTGAAAAAGTTATCACCACATCTTCTTTACGCGATAACTCGTTTGATAAGCAATATGGAGTAACCATAGCCGAAAGTGGTATGGCTGGGCTTTTATCTCGTGCAATTGTGATTGTAGATGGAAGCGGTAAGGTAATTTATACCGAACAAGTTCCTGAAATCACACAAGAACCCAATTATGTTGCAGCACTCGCCGCTGTGAAATAAGTTCTTGTCTTAATATTTTCTTAATCTCTTAAATAGTGTCTTTTTGGTTGCGCTTAATCGTACCTCAAAGACCTTCTCTATTTCACTTTTAATTCTAGGGAAAATATGCTTGAAAAAATTATCGCTCAAAGTCTCTGGGCCAATAAACAAGCGCTCGAATGGGTTTTTGCCTCTGCTCCAAACGACGAATATCAATGGAAATTAATAAGCCATATATTGAAGGCTGAAAAGATCTGGTTACAGCGAATTAAAAACGAAAACTTAGATGCCCAGGTTTTTGAAATCCTAGACAAAGCCACAATATTAAGTCTATGGCAAGAAAACTCGCAAAAGTTAAACGCTCTATTAAAATCGGAAACCACTAGTGAAATTCATTACAAAACCTTAGCTGGTGATCCAGGCCGCACTTCAGTAGAAGATATATTACTGCATTTATGTACTCATGGATTTCATCATCGTGGCCAAATGGCGCATCAGGCCGCATCACAAGGCTTAAAATTTCCAGGCGTTGCCTTTATCCAATTTACTCGTCAATAATTTATTTGAAAATTATTATTACCCTATTTGGGTGATTCCGCGTTACAAAACAAAACAACGCGGATGTTTTTCGCGAATCGACAAATAGCCATTGCGGGTAATAATCAAATGATCCAATAAACCTATGCCCATGGTTTCTCCCGCAGCCACTAAGCGTCGCGTCGCTTCCAGATCCGACTCCGAAGCTTGCATGTTACCCGAAGGATGATTATGCGCCACCATAATACTTACCGCATTATCTTGAATGGCCGGATAAAAAGTTTCCCGCGGATGAATTTGACTTTGATTCACCAAACCCTTGGTCACAATATGCATACGGATCAATTGATGGGCACCATCCAATGTCAATACCACGAATTCTTCTTGTGCGCTGTATTTCAAATGGCATAATGCCGGCAAAGCATCTAATGGTGTTTTGATCTGAATACGGCGTTTAACGAAAAGAAAGCGGCGGGAGAATTCTAAGCTCGCTAAAATTTGACAAGCCTTGGCTTTACCAATTCCGGATATCTTACATAGATGCGTTAAATTAATTTCCCCAGTACTTTCCAAATATCGCACCACCTCTTCCGCTAATTGTAAAACATCTTTTCCTTTTCCGCCTTTTCCCAAAACAATAGCGAGTAACTCCTGTGTGCTTAATTCTCCTGCCCCTTTTATTTCCAATTTTTCTCTGGGCTGTTCTTCTTTAGCAAGGTTTTTGAAAATCATAATTCGTCTCCTTGTCCAAAAATGGATTTTGCAGAGAAATTAAATGATGATGCCCATCACAAAAAGGATGCTCTTATTAACTCTGTTATTTCCTGCTTTTGATAGGATGATTTAGAATTCACCCTTTTTATCCTTAATTTCAGGGACATAATTTAAAGTTTAGAGTTTTTTTAAAGATTAAATACCAATATTTAGACACTTAGTTCCTGAAATATAACAACTTTGACTTTAATAACCTGATAAATTTTGTTTTTAAAAGTAAAAATATCGGATTATTATTAAATAATTCAAATTTTTATAGGAAAATCATCTGCGATCACTTTACAATATGACATATATAAGGTTATTTTTAAGAAAATGATTTTTATTGCTAAAAAAGGAAATCAAAATGCCAGGTAAAACCTGTACAGGAGCCGAAGCTCTCATACATTGCATCCATCAACACGGTGTTGAATACATGTTTGGCCATCCCGGTGGCGCAGCTATTCCCATTTTCGACGCTTTAGTGGACTCTCCCATTAAATTTATATTGACTCGCCATGAACAAGGCGCCACCCACATGGCCGACGGACTTGCACGTGCAACCGGTAAAGCTGGTGTGGTTTTAGTAACATCCGGACCTGGAGCTACAAATACCATTACAGGTATTTTAACTGCGCAAATGGATTCCGTGCCGATGATTATTATTACTGGTCAAACAATTTCACCTATGCTTGGACTCGATGCTTTTCAAGAAGCCGATGTATCAGGAATTTCTTTTCCGGTAGTGAAGCATTCTTATTTAGTGAAGAATGTAAATGATATTCCTCGTATCATTAAGGAAGCTTTCTATATCGCTGAATCTGGCCGTCCGGGTCCGGTATTAATCGATATTCCTAAAGATATTTCCGGCGGTGAATTTATTCCTGATTATGATGTGGAAATTGATTTGCCTGGTTATGTTTTGCCTACGCAAGGCAATGCTGTAGCCGTAGCAAAAATTGCCGAATTATTATCCCAATCTAAAAAGCCTTTATTATTAGTAGGTCATGGTTGCGTGATTTCCGATGCGAGTAAGGCTTTAAAAACTTTAGCAGAAAAAGGCCAATTCCCCGTAACAAACACGTTACTCGGTAAAGGCGCCTTTCCTGAAACCCATGAGCTTAGTTTAGGTATGCTGGGTATGCATGGGACAGCTTATGCAAATAAAGCAGTAGTTGATTGCGATCTCATTCTTTCTATTGGTTCACGTTGGGATGATCGCATTTGTGGAAAATATTCAG
Source organism: Fibrobacteria bacterium (assembly GCA_043745805.1). Lineage (GTDB taxonomy): Bacteria > Fibrobacterota > Fibrobacteria > UBA11236 > UBA11236 > JAYTSD01. The sequence continues at coordinate 71,975 of JAYTSD010000046.1, read as the reverse complement.
CCTTTTGTCCAAATGCCATAAAAATTCATATCGATATTGATCCAGCTGAAATCAATAAAATGTTTAAAGTAGATTGCTCTGTTGTAGGCGATGCTAAATTGGTTTTGGAACAACTCATTCCTTTGATCAAAAAAGGTCAAACTGAACCTTGGTTAGCGCAGCTTAAAAAATGGAAAAAACAATTTGCTTTGAATTATAAAAAGCAAGGTGGCTTAAAAGCACAGTATGTATTGGATGAAATGTATCGCTTGACTAAGGGTAAAGCGATTGTAACTACCGATGTAGGCCAACATCAAATGTGGGCTGCGCAATTTATGAAAGTGGATCATCGCTTCCATTGGATTTCTTCGGGTGGCGCAGGCACTATGGGATACGGTATGCCCGCCGCTTTGGGTGCACAGTTTGCACGTCCCGATGCTTTAGTTATTGCTATTGTAGGTGACGGTGGCTTTCAAATGACTTTATCCGAATTAGCGACCGCAGCAGTTAATAAATTGCCGGTGAAGATTTTAATTATTAATAACCATTATTTAGGCATGGTGCGTCAATGGCAAAGTATGTTTTTTGATAATCGTTTGTCGGGTGTGGATTTAGAAGGTAATCCTAATTTTGTAAAATTGGGTGAAGCTTATGGAATCAAAGGCTTTAAAATCAAACGTAACGCCGATGTTTCCAAAATTTTGGCCGCTGCTCTCGCGTATAATGATGGCCCCTGTATTATCGATGCCGATGTTGAAAAGGAAGACAATGTTTTCCCTATGATTCCTGCCGGCGCGTCAATTTCCGAAATGGTTTTGGAAGCTCCTAAGAAGAAAATGGCTAAACCTACCGGTAGCACCTAGGCTACCTTGGTTCAAGATGAAAAACGAGGAAAATTATGATCGTGAATAGTACCGATATTAAAAATATGTCTCCTAGCGTAGCCCGTTCTCTGAATCCTGCCACGCAAAACCATTCCATTAGTTTATTGGTGAATAATAAACCCGGCGTGCTCATTCGCATTTCCTTGGTTTTTGCTCGTCGCGGATACAATATCGAAAGCTTAGTTGTATCACCTACGCATGGTGGTAAATATGCCACAATGAATATTGTCGCTTCCGGTGAGCCTAAAACGTTGGAACAAATCATTAAACATTTAAACCGCTTAATCGATGTGATTCATGCAAAAGATCATACCGGCGATGTCGTAGTGGAACGTGAACTAGCTTTGTTTAAAATCAATTGCCCACCCGAAAAACGCACCGAGATTTTGCAAATTGCAGAACATTTTAAGGGAATCACCGTTGATTTAAGTGAAAGCACTTTGATGCTCCAAGTTACTGGAAGTACCGAAAAACTCGATGCCTTAGAGATGATGCTCGATAAATACGGAATCCTTGAACTCGTACGTACCGGCAAAATCATTATGGCGCGTGGGGCTTCGCAAACCTAATAGTATTTTTTCGCTTAAATAATTTAAGCGAATTCTGCTCCCGCTGTAGTGAATAAAATCCAACGCGGAGGTGTTAGGGAACCAAGTTGGACAGTTTCTTCCGGCTGAGCAGGAAACTCAACATTCACTGATAAACCCAAACCATGATGTATTTCACTGGGAGGATCAATCCACCAAGTGTTTTTTTCGTCAGCGCCTTTAGCATGATCGCCTACTAAATTTAAATTATCAAAAGTTTGCACAACCCGAGCGCCATCGTATATGGTTATCGCGCGAATCGGAGACTTAGTGGTATTGTGAAAATACATAAAGACTTTGGTCAGCAAAGGTGGCTTGCCATCCGCATATATAGGCGTATTCAAGGGGATATGAAACCAATTGGTGGTATTTTCCTTGCCCCAGAAAGTTGTGCCCCATCCTTTTTTTGAAATCTCTTGTAGCTTTTGTGGATATTCCGGTTGCATAGCTATGCCATGCACACAAAGTGCGGATTTGAGCACAAAAGGTTTTTTTCCTTTATTGGCGTTAGAGATTTTCATAGAATAGATTCCTTTCCAAAATTCTGAATTTCATTTCTGAAACTTTCTGCTTAAATTTTACCATTTTTTTCTTCCGCTTCACAGTGTCAAAATTAATCCACTCCTTCCCATTTAAGGTTTTCATATTTAGTTTTACCACTTCCTCCTGATTGGTATTTAATTATGAAATTACTTTATCGCTATTTACTTAACTATTGGCCTATGGTTATACTGGCCCTTTTCCTCGCCACAGTGAACCAAGTTTTTTCCTTATTGGATCCATGGATTTTTCGCCATGTCATTGATAATTATGTCTCTCGCTTCGAGCAACTTTCGCATGCACAATTTTTTCATGGTGTGGGAAAGCTTTTACTTGGGGCAATGGGAGTTGCTTTTGTTTCGCGCGTAGCAAAAAATTTTCAGGATTACTTCATTAATGTTATTACCCAGAAAATTGGAGCACAACTTTATGCCGATGGCTTAAAACATTCGCTAGAATTACCTTATTCCGTTTTTGAAGATCAACGCAGCGGCGAAACTTTAGGCAAACTACAAAAGGTTCGCACCGATGTGGAAAAACTTATTTCTGCCTTCATCAATATTTTGTTCACCACCTTAGTGGGTATTATTTTTGTCACCATCTATGCCATCAATATTCATTGGGTGATTGCACCACTTTTCTTTGCGACCATTCCCATTCTGGGAACTTTAAGTTCAGTATTAAGCAAGCGCATCAAAAAAATTCAAAAGATTATTGTGGCCGAAACCACTAGCCTCGCAGGCTCTACCACGGAATCCTTACGCAATATTGAATTAGTAAAAAGTTTGGGCTTAGCTCAGCAAGAGATTTCTCGCCTTAATACTGTTACCGGAAAGATTTTAAAACTGGAATTAAAAAAGGTGCGCTATATTCGTAGCCTCAGCTTTATTCAAGGAACCTGCGTTAACTTTTTAAGAACCTCTATTTTATTTACCATGTTGTATTTGATTTTTGCTCGTCAAATTACCGTAGGTGAGTTTTTCTCTTTATGGATTTATTCTTTCTTTATTTTTGGACCATTACAAGAATTAGGCAATGTGATTAATATTTATCGCGAAGCCGAAGTCTCCTTAAAAAACTTTCAAGATATTTTAGATATACCTCTGGAGGTAAAGCCCATAGCTCCTAATGCCTTAGTACAAATTGAAACGCTTGCATTTAATGATGTAAGCTTTAAACATCAAAGTGCTACAACCAATGCTTTAAACAATATTTCCTTTAGCACGCAATTAGGGGAAACCATTGCTTTTGTCGGTCCCTCAGGTTCAGGTAAAACCACTTTAGTAAAATTATTAGTCGGTTTATACTCACCTCAAACTGGTCACATTTTGTTTAATGGTCATGCAGGCAATACTTTAGATATGGATTCCTTACGTGAACATATTGGCTTTGTAACGCAAGACACGCAATTATTTGCAGGCACCATTCGTGAAAATCTTTTATTTGTTAACCCCAAAGCTACCGATCCCGAATGCCTAGATGTGCTTTATAAAGCAGCCTGTCATAATCTCCTAGAACGCGCCGACAAAGGCTTAGATACCGTTATTGGTGAAGGTGGCGTTAAAGTGTCCGGCGGCGAAAAACAAAGACTTTCGATCGCTAGAGCCTTGCTGCGAAAACCAAACTTATTAGTCTTTGACGAAGCGACTTCTTCGCTAGATTCTTTAACCGAAGATGAGATTAGTGAAACCGTTCGCGATATTTCAAGCAATCGAAGTATCTTAACCGTGCTAATTGCACATAGGCTTTCCACGGTAATGCATGCGGATAAAATTTTTGTTTTGGAAAAAGGTCGGGTTATTGAAACCGGAAAGCATGATGAATTGCTGGAGCAAAAAGGGCTGTATTATGCTATGTGGAGACAACAAATTGGGGAAAGGTTTTCCTCAGCCTCGAAAGCTAATGTGAAAACTATTAGAGGGTGATAACCTTTTTCATAGAGAGCGACCCAATAAGAAGCATGCTTAGATACTTATATTACTTCCAATGAATGCTTTGCTTTTTAAAAAACATTATTGTCAGCGCGATGTTAAGCATCTTGCGTTAATTAAAATCATTTAATGCAATCTTTAGGGAAACACTCTGATAAAAAAGTTTATTATTTTTTTTATGATTACAAAAAAAGACCGATTTAACTCGGTCTTTTTTATAAAGGAAAAGTGCAATTTTTATTAGAAGAAGTAGGCCAACTTTAACATTGCGTACCAGTCTTCGGGCGTATTGGTAACGGTACTTGATGATGGCGGGTGATTATCACCATCACCCGTATAAACACCTGGACGATAATGATCATTTGCTACTTGCAGGCTTAATTTAAAATGCTGTTGAATAACTTTGGATGCATAAAGCGACCATTTCCAATTATCTCTCTTATTATTTTCATTTGGTTTTAAAACTGTTTTGGCGGATGGTTTATTTCCAGCTGTATGATCAAACTGAGTTAAATCATCTTTAAATTTCGCTCCATACCATTCTGTTTCAATGGAAAGCTTATCCAAATACTTGAATGCAGGAATATTAAAACCAAACATTATCGGCATTCTATGTAAATTATCACCGAATACTTCTTTATAAATTGAGTCATTTTTAATTCCCAAAAGGGCTACTTCAGAATAGATTTTTAAATCTTCCGAACCAAAAATTTCATTATATCCGAATAAGGCTTTTGCATCAAATGACGCATTAGCCATCAATTTGATTCCTTTAAAGGGTAAATCTAAAGTATCCGCGGCATTTTCATTCAAAAACTTTACAAGCTTTTTATCAGCCTCAATCCAGTGATAAAAATTAACACCGCCACCTAAACGAAAGGTTTTTCCAAATTGATAGCTGGTAATATAAGCTGGTGAGATGTCAAAGTAAGGTAAAAATTCAACATCGCTACTTATAATCAAATCATTGGACATTTGACCGAAATTAACATGGAATTGAAGTCCCATTGTGTTTGCGATCGGAAGCACAGCTTTATTTTCAAAACTTGATATTAAAAAACCAGGATAAACTGGGCCTCTTAGTAAATACAATCCCAAATTATGTACATCGGGATTATAATCATAAGGGAATAAACCACCCTTTATATAAACATTACTTTCCTCTGATTTAGTAAATGCATAGGAAAAATAAGCATTTGCGACATAAGGCCCAACGCCAAAAGGAGCATAACCACCGGCGCTGTTTACTGATCCAGCTAAAGAGTGCCCTGCTGCAACTCCAAGCGCCGCCTGTACTTTTAGCTCTTCAGATAAATTGGCATCCAAAGACAATTGAGCGCCTGATTGATAAATTGACTTTTTCGTGAGAGTAGAATCTTGACTATGGCCGATAAGGCCATATTGCATCCAACCTGCACCACCAAGAGTTACCCCCTTAGTCTCTGCATTTGAAATTGATAAACCCGCTAATACTAGCAGGGAAAGCAAAGCCGAAGCGGATAACGACGCTTTATGGCAATTGAAAGAGTTCATGTAGCTTTCCTCAAAGAATCAAAAGAAATAAGCGATTTTTGTAGACCAATACCAATCCACAAGAGTGGATGTCACTTCATGACCAGCCGCAACATTATGCGTGCCTCCCAAACGAAGATGGTCATTGGCGACTTGACCCCATAAGAATATATGGCCCCCTAAAACTTTTGCCATAGAAACGGAGTATTTAATATTATCACGAGTAGGATTGAATTCTGGATCATAACCAGGAACCCATGAGCCATTTTGAGCGACCAAGTTATCATTAAAATTCTTAGAACCATAGTATTCGAATTCGCCAGAAAGATATTCGAGGAAGCCAAAAGTTGGAAAGTTAAAACCAATCATTACCGGAATTCTTTCGCTCTTTTTCGCATAAACAACTTTATAATCTTTTACGCCAATCAATGCAGCTTCACCATAAAGCACCAAATCATTCTTACCGAAAATGCTAGAGGTTAAAAATGTTTTGGGGTCAAAACGAAACATACCCATTAATTTTGTTCCGGCTAAAGAACCTGTTATTGTATCAGGTACCGTTCCGGTTGTATCTACAATGAAACAAGCGTTTTTCTGGCCTTGATTTGCATAAGGTCCAAGATCATTGCTTTCACTACATGTTTTGCTAGGCGAGGTAAGCTTTTTATTTTGCGCAAAAGCGCGATAAAAATTAACCCCGAAACCTAATTCGAACCCACTGGAAACTTGATACTTAACGATATCTGCAATGGATAAGTCGTATAAAGGTTTATCATCCGTTTCTAATTTTAGAATCAAATCATTCTTAAATGAACCCTTTTGATAGTCCACCAAAATACCGTCCGTTGAAAGCATTCCTTCCATGTTTCCTGAAACAGACTGAATCGCTCCGGGATAAACATATCCCTTTAAGAGATATAGCCCTAAATCTTTTATATCAGAATTGTATTTGAATTGAAACTCTCCAAGAGTGATGCTTAATTTATCATCAGCGGTGAATAGCGATGACTTATAGGTTACCTTAGCTTCAGTTAAAAATGGAACCCAAAATGGATACCAAATTTGGGTATTGGAGCGATTTCCTCTGGCTAAATGGACCTGAACTACACCCATTCCAAAAGCTGCATCCCAATTACCATCATCTTTTACAGCGACATTGAACACACCACCGGCATTTTGCATCCAGTTTTTATTATAGTCATTATCAGTATGTTTGGAGCTAGTGAAACTTTTCTCCACACGCCCCATTTGCAACCAACCCGCACCGTGAAACTCTACATTTTCTTCAGCGCGAACTAAGTTAGTTCCCAAAGCTAGCAACAAAGCAAGGCCAACTGATACAGGACCCATGATTTCATTCTTCTTGATCATATTAGATGAACCCTGCCTTAAAATAAATAGGCCAAACGAAATTCAAAATACATATTCGATGGTCTAGTAAAAGCTTCAGCTGTGCCACCGGTGGAGGAAATTAAGCCCGTTGCAATAGGTGCAGGTCTATAATGATCGCTAGCAACTTGACCGGAAAGTCGCAGATGTTTTTGGATAGTTTTTTCAATGTTAATCGACCATTTAATATTGTCTTTTGTAGAGTCAGCATAAAAACCTGAAACAGGAGCCGGCGAAGGCGTAACTCTAGTTGGTTTATACTCAGTCCAATCAGCAACTCCATTTAAACTTCCTAAATTAGCGACATCATTGCGATATTTAGAACCATACCATTCTCCTTCGACGGACAGAAAATCCAACCAACCAAAGACAGGTAAATTAAAGCCTAACATTACAGGAATTCTTTCTTTTCGATTCTTATATACAGAACCTTGATTGCTAATACCAATTAAAGCAGCTTCCCCATATAGCTTTAAGTCTTGTGATCCCAAAAGACTTGCATTAAGCCAATGTTTTAGATCAATGCTAAACATGCCCATCACCTTGACACCTTGATGAGTCAGATAAACAAATTTGGCAGAGTCTCCATTCGCGCCAACAGTATCAATACTTCTGCCATTGTCTAATGCCACTCCCAAATGACCTGGTTTTTCAAGTTTGGAAACATAAGGGATTAAACGATAAGAGTTTACACCGAAACCAAAATCCAAAGCCTCAAATGCACGATATTTTGCGATATAAGCAAGGCTTAAATCAAAAGTAGGAGGAAGATCGGTTTCGTTTTTCAGGATTAAATCATGAGAAAAATTTCCGATTTGATTATGAACTTTCAAACCCATTACATTACTTTTTGTAGAGTCTATACTAAAGTCTTTAAATCCACTAACAAGAATGCCGGGATAAACCGCACCTCTTAAAAGATAAGCTCCTAGATTTTTAACATCGGGATTGTAATTATAGGAAAAGCTACCGCCTGTAATGCTAAACCAAGGAGTCGCTTTATCTCCCAAGTAATATGTCAAACGAGATTGGGGTAAGTAGTTTTTGTAAAAGGAAATCGCATAATAAAAAGGCTGTTTTGTAATATTGGTATTAGTCATATAAGAACCCACAGAGTGAGTTACTCTATATGCACCGATGCCTATTACTGCTTCTAAATTATCAGCTATATCTGCTGTAGCAACAACCTGTGCTCCAAATGAGCTAAGCCAAGTATTTGAAATATTAACGCTGTTTCCTTCCGTATTACCATCACGCAATACGCTATCGGAAGTTGTCATTATACGACCCTGATCAAACCAACCTTGGCCATGAACTTGAATTTTTATTTTCTCACTGTCAGCCCAGAGTTTATTTGCTCCAATGCAAACGAGAGCAATCAGTATAATTCTTGTTCTCATGGAAAAAAAACCTTTGGAAAAAATGCTGATTAGAATCTTAATCATTAAGCCGTGAAAATTTAGGAAGAGTTTTTTGAATTGCAAGAGGATTTTTAAAAAAACTTCTCACTATGAATATTTATAATGAGAAGCAGTAGATTTAATTAATTAGGCAAACGAACGATTTGTTGTCTTTCAACGCCATTCGCAGTTTTGATATCTACAAAAAGTCTACCTGTTTGTTTTGTAACGAATGTGCGCTCAGAATTTCCAGCTTTTCCTGAAAAATTTTCCAATACTTTTCCATTTAAATCCACAATGGTTGCATTAAAGTCAGTTAAAGCATGGATAGAAATTCCATTTTCAATGGTGTTTATCTCAACTTTGTTGCTCAGTTTAACTGCACCTTTATTAATTCCAACAGGAGCTAAATCACCATTGCTAAGTAGAGGACGCCATTTAATATTTCTGTACCAATTACCTTTGGCTCCGCCAAAACGACCTCCACCATGAACTTGGAAACCCATATAATTGACTGGATCAGTATGTACTAACGCATCTGCCCATAGTGGAACCCAAGGTTTAGTTGCGTCGCGGCGCATCCAAGATTTCATATGCAGACTATCACCAGCAACCAATCCACCATAAAATCTTATTTTAACTTGGTTCCAACCATACAAGTTCCAAAGTGTTCTCCATTCAGTTTGAGTACAGCCAGTTGTGGGGCAACCAAATGAAGCTGGATTTTGTGTTGCGGTAAATGCGGTCCAAGTCATGGGTGTACCCATTGTAATTGTGCTATCATTCGCGCCGAATTTGAATGGGCGATGATCGCGGCCAGTATAACCACCTTCACCCCAAGTAGCACCAAAAGCACCCGTAGTAATGTAATCTAAAACCGTTTGATAACAGGCTCCACCAGCTGGCACACGGTTAAACCATCCACCGTCATTACCAAAACTTGGCCACATGTCGAACATAACTTCGTAATTACCGTGTTTTCTTTTGCTTAATAAAAGGCCACCATTTGTACCTCTTTGGGTAGAATATAAGGCGTGTTGAGCTGGATCAACTCTCCAAACAGCGCCATTTACCTTATCGGCGGTATGTCCAGATTGGCAATCATGCCACCATCCGGTGAAGGTTGTTCCATCGAACAAGGAGGAATAACCTTCTACATCAAAGTTATCAGCTAAAGTGTCAATGGCTTTAAGCGGTACAGCCGGTGTAGGATCACATAAGTGATCTGCAGTAGCAGGAGCATCCGGTTGCGCAAAAATTGGCAAGGCGGCCAAACAGCCGGCAATTGAAACCAATTTCAATATATTTAGTGTTGCCGAGATAACTGGCATTTTTTTATTCATCATAAGCATACCTCAAATGAAACAGGCCAAAATTTTAGCCTAGTGTTAAGTCGATGAAGGCAATCTGTTGTGAAACAAGTTAGCTACTTCATAAGCAAGGTCATAGCGACCGAAAATGCTGACATGGGTAATTTAATTCGCTGTTCGAGTAAGTCAAGGTGTTTTTTTGCTTTTTTCGCACATTCGATTTAATCTGAGGTTTTTGGTATTAAATCAGCGCTTAAAGATTTGATTCTGATTAATATTTTGCTCTTCTTTTAAATTGATTTTTATCCTCACTCACTTAGAAAAGCCTTTATATTGTTTGCACGATTTTAATTGCCTTACTCTCACTACAATTAATTGATATACTCGCAAAGAAATAACAGTGAATACTTAAACGAATATTTCTATGCCGAGTTTTTTACATCCTTTAGCTTATCTTCGTTTACCCGGTAATGCGATCTCATTTTTTATCCGCAACACTTTACGCTGGTCACGTGGCAAACCAAAATTAATTCAAGAAAAAAAAGAAAAGCTATTTGCTTATTTAATTTCCGCCGATGAAAAAAAAGCACAGCTTCAAGAAGTCGAACTACTTAAGCGCTATCATCTCACATCTCTTCAGCAATATTCCACTAAACAACTCTATAGAAAGAGCCTTTATCTCTTAGATGTATTAGACAAGGCCACGGAAAGTATTACCGCGCCCAAAGAAAAAGTTTTGCAATGTTTAGATGTGGGCAGTCAAGATTGGCATTATGTCTTTGCCTTACATCAATGGATGAGTTATTGGGGGACAACCGTAGCACGAAACATTTCTTTAACGGGAATTGAAATCGACGGCTATGGCATTTACTCCGATTTACGTTCCCGCTATGATTATGCCCAAGCTTATGTGGAACAAGTCACTAAAGGAAATAACCCAAATGTTACCTACCGCGTACAGGATTTTTTAAAGTCACCCGATCGTGAAATGGATATTATTACTTTTTTTTACCCTTTTGTTTTGCGGGTTGGCCTTTTACTGTGGGGTTTGCCTAATCGCTTTTTTAAACCGCAAAATTTTATTGCCCATGCCGCACAAATGTTAAAATCAGGTGGCTATTTAATTTGTTTTAATCATACTTACGATGAAGCGAAACGTTTTCGCGAACTCTGTGCGGAATTATCAGTTTGGGAACAAGTCTCGGCAGGCTCCGCGCAAAGCAATTTAGTGGATTATTATTGCGATGTTGAAGATCGTCATTTCACCGTGATGCGCAAATTTTAATTGCCAGCAAAATACTTCTTCGAAATAATTTCATTTTTTGCAGTCTTCCCTTTGATTATTATCTTGTGCCTTCAACCTAGGAATGAGTATGACCACATCAAAATCCAAATCTAAGAAGCTTATTGAGCGCGGCGATTTTGACAAAGCCTATTATAAAAAGTTTTACTTGAATCCCACAACTCGTGTATTCGATAAGCAAGGGCCAGCCTTATTGGCTAATTTCGTTTTCGCTTATGTGGAATATTTACGTTTACCGCTTAAACGTACCTTAGATATGGGTTGTGGCTTGGGGTATTGGAAAAAGGAATTGACGAAACATTTTCCGAAAGCGCATTATGCGGGCGTGGAATATAGCGAATACCTGTGCCAAAAATATGGCTGGGAACAGGGTTCGGTAATTGATTATGGTGGTCAAGGCGAATTTGATTTAGTGATTTGTCAAAGTGTTTTGCAGTATTTAAACGACAAGGATTTTAAAAAAGCCTTGGCCAATTTGCATCGACTTTGCCGAGGTGTTTTATATCTCGAAATTATTACGCAAAAAGATTGGGAATTGCATTGCGATCAAAAATCTACCGATGGAAGGATTTTTTTAAGGGGTGCCGCTTGGTACCAAAAACATTTGGGGAAATATTTCCGCAATTTAGGTGGAGGATTATACCTCTCCAAAAAAACTTCTACGGTTTTATATGAGTTGGAAGTAGGGTAACACTCAAGATACTCTACAGTATTTTTATCGACTATTAAAAACCAATAGCCGTTTACTCTTGATGATAAACTTCCGCACCAGCTTCTACAAATTCACGCGATTTTTCTTGCATGCCTTCTTCCAAAGCTTTTGCTTCGTCAAGTCCGATTTGAGCAGCGTATTCGCGTACTTCATCGGTGATTTTCATGGAGCAAAAATTGGGTCCACACATGGAGCAAAAATGCGCGAGCTTTGCACCTTCGGCAGGTAAGGTTTCATCGTGAAAGCTTTTTGCGGTGTCCGGATCGAGAGAGAGATTGAATTGATCATGCCAACGAAATTCAAAACGCGCACGACTTAAGGCATTGTCGCGATACTGCGCCGCAGGATGACCCTTTGCCAAGTCTGCCGCATGAGCGGCCAGCTTATAAGTAATCACACCGACCTTCACATCTTCGCGATTAGGCAAACCTAAATGTTCCTTAGGAGTTACGTAGCATAGCATGGCGCAACCGTACCAACCAATCATCGCAGCGCCAATGCCACTGGTGATATGATCGTAACCTGGAGCAATATCAGTGGTTAAAGGTCCAAGGGTGTAAAATGGCGCTTCATGGCACCATTCTAATTGCTTTTGCATATTTTCTTCGATCATATGCATTGGCACATGGCCCGGACCTTCATTCATCACTTGCACGCCCATGCTCCAAGCGATTTCCGTGAGTTCGCCTTGAGTTTTAAGTTCGGCAAATTGGGCTTCATCATTGGCATCATAAATCGAACCTGGACGCAAACCATCACCAATAGAAAAAGAAATATCATAAGCGCGCATAATTTCGCAGATATCGCGCCAATGCGTGTATAAAAAGTTTTCCTTATGATGCGCTAAACACCATTTAGCCATAATGCTACCACCGCGAGAAACAATACCTGTCATGCGTTTGGCCGTCATGGGTACATAACGTAGCAGTACCCCTGCATGCACGGTGAAATAATCTACACCTTGCTCTGCTTGCTCAATTAAAGTGTCGCGATAAATTTCCCAAGTTAAATCTTCGGCTTTACCGTTTACTTTTTCCAAAGCTTGATAAATGGGTACCGTGCCGATAGGAACCGGCGAGTTACGTAAAATCCATTCACGGGTTTCATGAATATTTTTACCCGTAGACAAATCCATTACCGTATCCCCACCCCAACGCGTGGCCCAAACCATTTTTTCCACTTCTTCTTCGATAGAAGACGCTAATGCAGAATTACCAATATTGGCATTGATCTTAACCAGAAAGTTGCGGCCAATGATCATGGGTTCCAATTCAGGATGATTGATATTGCAAGGTATGATAGCGCGACCGCGAGCCACTTCCTCACGTACAAATTCGGGAGTAATCACTTTGGGAATACGTGCACCTCGGCTATCGCCAGGATGTTGTTTGGTTAAGGACTCTTCACGCATTTCTGCTTGCAAATTTTCGCGTATGGCAATGTATTCCATTTCGGGGGTAATTATGCCGCGACGTGCATATTCTAATTGAGTCACCGCTTGCCCAGCTTTTGCGCGCAAAGGTTTACGCAAATGTTCAAAGCGTAAATAATCGAGACCTTGATCCTTTAAGCGCTGTTGGCCATAAACGGAAGTAAGCTCAGTTAATTCCTCTACGTCCCCGCGTTTTAAAATCCACTCTTGGCGTAATGGGGGTAACCCGCAACGTACGTCAATTTCCACATTGGGATCCGTAAATGGACCTGATGTATCGTATACGACAACGGGTTCATTGGGGCGATCCGGATTTTTCCCACCTAAGGACTTCGTGGCTGACAAACTAATTTCACGCATGGCTACGCGTAATTCAGGATGCAATTGTCCATGTTGATAAATTTTTTGCGAATTGGGAAAAGGTTCTCTTGTGATGTTTTTATTATCCACAATATTTTTTTTTGCTTTATTGGCCTGTTTGTCGCCTAGTTTATTAATGGGACTGATCATATTTACTCCCGTAAAAATTCTGTTTAAAAAATCGAGAGCGTGGCTTGCAACACTCCCTACGCCGGCATAATCCGGATCAGGTCTAGGGTTTTCCTTGCTTCCTTGATTATCAAAGCATTGGATCTCAGGCCTTTTTTGAAATGGCCACCCCTGGTTCGGGGCTTAATATAGCAATTGATTCTCACTTCAAAATCATTAAGGCACAAGTGAGGTTTTTTGATTTGCATATAGTGACACTAGATGTGAATCTACTTGCGTTTGGTGACACTAAATGCAAGTTAAGTTGCGTTTGGTTCGATATAAATGGTTAAAAACAGGCCTTTATCGCGCAGTCTTCGCTTTTTCTAAATGGGCAATGAATCCATTGAGACTGTAAAAACGTACCTCTATTCCCTCGTATTTACGTAGCAAGGAACGAGAAATATCATTTGCCACCACAATATTTTCCCCCTTGGGATATTGTTTACGAAAAGCCTGTAAGGAGGAAGGATTAAAGCTATCTGCCGACCATTTGCATTCAATAGCCATAGGATTTTCTCCACGCCGCTGTAAAATAAAATCGACTTCATGTTGTCTTTTGTCACGCCAATACAAAATGCTTCGCGTTTGCAAACGCCCCTGTAATTCATTTAACACATAATGCTCCCAACAATGCCCCATATCTTCGGGACGCAAATCCGTCCACCCCTTGTAATAAGCTGCAAAGCCGGTGTCGAAAGCATAAACTTTAGGCGCAGCTACAATTTCATTAGGCCGATGACTGCTAAAGGGGCGAATAACTTGTACCACATAGGTTACCTCTAACACCGCTAGATAATTAGCAATGGTTGTGCGGCTTACTTCACAAGGTCCCGCGAAAGCATTGGCTTCAAAAACCCCGCCACTTTGTGCAAAGAGCAATTCCGTAAAGCGCTGAAAGGAATGGCGGCGCTCTAAACGAAATAATTCTTGAATATCTTTTGCCCAATAGGCATCCATCCATTCTTGATATTCTTTTTCGGGGAAATTCTTTTCGAGAAAAAATGGCGGCAAGCCTCCGCGTAAAAAGCGGCGCTCTAAATTCCCTTTATCAAAAACTTCGAGATCGCTAGCTAACATGGGTGTCAACCATAGCTCCGCTTTGCGGCCTGCTAAGGTGTCTTTGAATTTTGCTGAGGCTCCCAAGGTGGAAGATCCTGTTGCGAGAATACGAGTCGTTTTATAATGATCCGTTGCCACCTTCAATAATTCGGAGGGATTTTTTAAGCGATGCACTTCATCTAAAATAACGGTTTGGCCTTTGAGTTTATCCCAAAAGGATTCAGGATCTTCCATTTCCCGACGAATGCTAGGTAACTCGCAATCGAAATATTGCACATTAGGCAAAGCTTGACATAAACTGGTTTTACCGGCACGACGCACACCCGATAACCAAACTAGAGTTCGGTTTTTCCAAAGTGTTTGCAGCTGTTGAACCCAAAAATCACGTTTTACCATATGCAAATAGAATAGCATATAGTGACACTAAATGCAAGTTAAGTTGCGTTTGGTTCGCGTCAACTGATGAAATTAAGGTCGGTTTTAATGGGGACTATCGAATATAGGATCGCTGATACCCGCTTCGGCAAAACCCTTTTGACGCAATAAACAAGCCGGACAAAAGCCACAAGGGGGATATTTTCCTTCATAACAAGTATGGCTAAAAGCTAAGGATTCTAGCGCTTTTTCCTTGATAGCCATTTTTACCGTATCCGCTTTAGTCAAAAACATTAGCGGGGTGTGAATACGCAATTTACCATCCCAATCTAAACCCAGCCCTAAGGCCTTTTCCAATGATTTGATAGTGGCATCTCGGCAATCGGGATAACCGCTATAATCGGTTTGGCAAACGCCAGTGACTAAATCGGTTATTCCTCGCGTATAAGCAAAGCTCGCTGCATAGGTTAAAAAAATTAAATTTCGCCCAGGTACAAAGGTGTTTGGCAAAGAAGACATCGTTTGAGTATCCGCCGCTTCAATTTCCATCGCCGGATCGATTAAAGCATTGCCACCAATTTCTTGAAATACATCAAGACGAAAAATCCGCAGAGGCACGTGATTAAGTTCTGCAATTTTTTTTGCAGAATCCATTTCAATGCGATGTCTTTGTCCATAGTCAAAAAACACCGCTTCGACTTTTTTAAACCGATTCAAAGCCCAATGCAAACAAGTAGTGGAATCTTGTCCACCGGAAAAAACTACCAAACACGCTTCGCCAGGAATATTATCCGCATAATTTTGTGACATTTATCGCAATCCTAATTCTTTGTGGATTTGAAAGGACAATTTCCATTTAGGGTTTTGCTGCACCGCGGCTATGGTTGTATTCCATTCATTTCGGGTAGCCTGTATGTCACGCTCCCCTTTTCCAAAATGGCCCGTGCGAATTTCTTTGGGTTGCAGCAAATAATGTTGAAAATCTGAGTTTTCATAAAAGCTTAAATCTTGTGCTTCATAAACTAATTTCAATTCATCGCCTTGCTTGAGCAACCATTCCCCTTTTTGTGAAAGCTTAGGACTTACGGTTACCCAATTCACACCCAAAGTATCATGCGAACTTCCATTAGTTTCCATGGCAACATAATAACCCTGATCTTGCAAAAACTTAATCAACTCGGTACAGCCTTGTGCTTGAATAGTCGGTTCGCCACCTGTTAAAACAATAAAACGTGATGAATAATTTTTGATTCGTACAAAAATTTCTTCAGGAGTTAATTTTTCTCGCACAGTAAAATCCGTATCACAAAAATCGCAGGCTAAATTACAACCTGCTGTGCGAATAAAAATAGCAGCACGACCTGCATGAAAGCCTTCGCCTTGAAGTGAATAAAATATTTCGGCAATTCCCACTCGACTCATTTCTTGTCCATCACTTCCATTCCATCCCATTCAATTCCAACGAGACTTCAGCTAAAAATAATTCTCTCAACCTTTCTTGGTTGAGATTTTCCTGAAAATGGATAGATTCCTTGAGTATGACTTGGTTAGAATGGTCGCATAAGATATTTTTCCCTACTTAAATCTCCATAGAGGCTGCTTTGCTAAAAATCCCCAAATTACGCTTTCGTTTTGTCCTCCTAAAATCATTAGTCTTATTTTTCTTGTCTTCAAGTATTTTGATTTTACTGGGTTGTGGCAAAAAACAAATAGTCACCCATCAGTGGTTTGCCATGGATACACAAGTCGTAGCCTCCATTTATGGAGTGCCAGAAAAAGAGGCGGAAGCCGCTTTTTCAATATTGGAAAAAGAAACCACCCGACTCAATCTCCTTTTAAGCGACTATGATTCGACTTCGGCTTTATCTTTGCTCCAAGGTAACATAGGAGATACTATAAAAATCCCTAAGGAAATTTTAGAGATCTTAACTTTAGCAACTGATATTCATAAACGCAGTGGCGGCTCTTTTGATTTCACTTTGCATGATTTAAAAAAGTTGTGGGGACTCGGAAGCAATGAAACACCAAAGTTACCCGATTCATTAGCTATTCAAAACCTACTCAAATTACATCGACCCGATAGCTCAAAAAAAAACTTAGTCCCATTAAATTTATTAGCAGAAGATAAAGCGGTGATACAACTGTCTAACGTGCAATTAGATTTAGGCGCCATAGCTAAAGGTTATGTGATTGATAGAATGAATACGATACTTGATTCCCTCGGCTTTACCACACACTTATTACAAGCCGGTGGGGAAATTCGTTTAGGCGGAAAAAAATCAAGTGGTCCATGGAATGTGGGTATTCGTCATCCGCGACAGCCGGATTCTATTTGCGGCAAAATCACTTTATCCGAAGGCGCAGCCGTTTCTACCTCAGGCGATTATGAACGTTTCTTTTTTGCACATGGAAAACGCTATCATCATATTTTCAATCCCTTTACCGGTTACCCTGCTGAAGGAATTTGTGAAGCAACTGTGATGACTGCAAGTAGTCATTTGAGCGATGCACTTTCTACGTCCATGTTTGTGATGGGGCCAGAAAAAGGAAAGATTTTGGCAGAACAAGAAAAGGCCCAAGTCGTTTGGATTAGAGAAATACCAGAACCTAGTCCAAGCCTATGTTATGAAGCGACCAAGGGATGGAATAAATCCTTAAAGATGAGTATCCCTCCCTGTCAACTCTAAATCGTTTCCCTTTATGGCGTCCTGTCGATGTGCTGCTGGGCATATTGCTTTGTGTTGCGGGAATTTATGCTTCCCTAAATATGTCCGGTGCAGCTGGCCAAAAGGCCGAAGTTTTTGTCGACAATAAAAAAGTGGCCGAATTTAACTTAAACGGAAATAGTCGTTTCACAAAAGTCACAACACGTTTAGGAGACGTCACCTTGGAATATGGCAAAGGATCCATTCGCGTACAACAAGCTCCTTGTCCGCAAAAAATTTGTATTCGGCGTGGAAGCATTTCCCGTATGCGACAAAAAATTGTTTGCGTACCTTGTCGGTTACTGGTAATCATCCCTGATTCCGGTGAAAAAGACCCGAATGAGGATCAAGGTTTAGATGGTATCACCGAATGATATTCCTGTTACTCCCAATGAGAAGGCTATGATTAAAGGATTTAAGAAACTTAGCTCCTTAAATCCTCTCGCTCCCCTAAGCCCAGAGACTTTTGCTATTAGCTTATGTTTAGCATCTAGTTTGCAAATTTTGGAAAATTTTTTACCGAGATTCCCCTTATTCCCTTGGCTTAAATTGGGTTTATCGTATCTGGTGCTCGTTCCTTTTTGGTTGAATTATGGTGCGCTTGCCTCCGCATGGTTATTAACGGGACGTAATTTAGCGGGCATGTTATTTGGAGGCACCCCATTTTCGTCCGTGCTGATCAGTAGTTTTGCGGGCTTAATGTCCTTGCTATTGCTGGGTTGGCCAGCGCGTAAAGCTTTGCAAAAAAACTGGATCGGCTTGCTGGGATTTAGCATTTTATCTGCGACGGCTTTTAATGTACTACAACTTTTATTTGTGGAAGTAGTGCTCATTCGTCATGCGGGATTCTTTTTTCAATTAGGACCCTTATTGCTTTGGTCCTTGGCGTCGGGAGGCTTTTTAGGTTTATTGATTTTTCGCTTTCAAAAACCTTTGCAAAAAATTTTAGTCGTTGGCAATAAACTTAAACCGGAACGCAAATCTTTAAGTCCTGGAAATCCTCGTATTTTTTTGGGATTATTGGTGCTGCTCTTGCTTTTGTTTTTCTTGTCCACGCTTTGGATAGAAGCTCTAGTTATAGTCTTAATAGCGATTTATGATAAAGGGCGCAGCCGCAAAACACTTCAAGCCGCTTGGCCATTTTTTGCTTATCTCGCATGGTTACATCTTTGGAAAGGCGAAGGACATTATATTTGGCGGGAATGGGTAACTTCAGAGGGACTACAACATTTTTTAATGTATAGCCTGAGACTTGGCGGAATAATTTTATTAAGTAAACCTATTAGTCGATTTTTTCCTTGGACTTGGATTTTACGCTCCCCTTCGGTTTATGCCGAGGGCTTAGCGCTTGCCTTACCTTTGCTTCCCCATGTTTTTCCCGTGACACTCGCCGCCGGAAAAGATTTATTAAAATCGCTATGGGGCAAAGATGAACAGGCGGTGGAAAAAATTCTACGCGGTATTTTAAACCGCTTAGAAGAAGAAGCGAAGGTTATTCCTAAACATTCCCCCAGCGCTTAAAAGCCCTTCACAAAAGCTACTTTAATTCGCAAATCTTCTTTATGATCACCGGCTAATCCAAAAGCAAATAAACTTTCTACGGCAGATTCATGGCCTAATTCCACAATTAATCCTGGCTGTAAATCTATAGCTAAATTTTTCTCGAAATGATTACTTTGACTCGATCCAATAAATCCGAATTGAAAGGAAATAGGATTCATTAAACGCAGGGTGGGATAATAAGCTAATTCAAAAGCAGTTAAAGCATCGCTATTCACATTATAATCCATAAATCCCAGCTTACCCGTAAAGCGCGCATTAAATCGAGAGGTATAACCAATGCGCTTGTGGAAATTCAAAGTCAGGCCTTTTTGTGAATGCGTATGTGTTCCTAAAATCAAATCCGCGCCCAAGCTCAATTGATTCCCCGTCAAATACTTTGCACCCACCAACATATAAGGAACATTATCACCGGCGTCCACCCAAGCGGTTTTTAAACCGAACCCTATTTCTAAATGATTGGATAAGGCAAAGGCCAAAGACAATGGAACCCCGATGGGTGTGTGGTCGGGGCTATTAAAATAAAAACCCGATCCGAGGGTAATATCACTATTCATTTTACCTCGCGGCAATACGGCATAAGAACTTTCATGAATGGGATTTAAGGCAAAAGCAGCAAGGGCCAAAAAACTATGTCCCATGATTAACAACTTAAATCGCTTCCCAAATTTCTGAAACATAATATTCCCTTCTCTCATTCACCATTTCCCCTCCCCAAAAGGAGTAAGGTCATTTAAATTACTTATTTTGATTAAAGAATCATGCAAAAATTACTTTCCTCCTCACCTAGTTTAATCTGTTATTCTAGAGAAAAGATGTTCTCATGAAGTCGGCACGTCAATGCATTCAAGTTCTCAAGCCTTATGTTCCTGGACGATCTATTGAAGAAATTCAAGCAGCCTATAATCCTGCACAAATCACTAAACTTGGATCAAATGAAAATCCATTGGGATCCAATCCCAATGTGATTGAGGCCATCACAGCGATTTTGCCAAAAATGTATTTATATCCCGATGGATCCAGCCGTAACCTGCGCAATACGCTAGCTACATTTTACCAAGTACCCGTTAACCAAATTCTCATTGGAAATGGTTCGGATGAAGTATTAATGCTCATTGCTGCGGGTTTTTTAAATCCCGGAGAAAAAGTTTTAGTCAGTGAAAATACTTTTTCTGAATATGAATTTTCTGGACGGGTTTTTGATGGTGAAATTATCAAAATTCCATTACTTGATTTTCGCTACGATATTGCCACCTTTAAAGAGAAATTGTCCTTAAAGCCCAAATTAGTGTTTTTATGTAATCCCAATAATCCTACTGGCTCCTACTTTACGCATGCGGAATTAGAAGGTCTTTTACAAGTTACGCCTGCCGAAACCTTGGTTATTGTAGATGAAGCTTATGGTGAATACGCTACCGCCACCGATTTCCCACGCAGCCTTGAATTATTACAGAAATACCCACAATTAGTGATTAGTCGTACCTTCAGTAAGATTTATGCATTAGCAGCCTTACGTTTAGGTTATGTTATAGCAAGACCAGAAATTATTCAGGAGATGTCTCGGACCAAAACACCTTTTAATGCCAATTTACTTGCACAAGTTGCAGGAGAAACGGCCATTCAAGATAGGAATTTTGTGCAGAAATCTTTGGAAACAAATCGACAAGGTATTTTGTTTCTGGAAACCAATTTCCATGCCCTGAGTTTAGAATTTATTCCCACCCAAGCTAATTTCATTTGCTTTAAAACCAAACGTCCTGCGCTAGAACTCTGCGAGGACCTTGCACGTCAAGGGATTATTATTCGCGCCTTAAAAAGTTTTGGTTTAGAATATTGGAGTCGAGTTACAGTAGGCACACCGGAACAAAATACCCGTTTTGTAGAAGCTTTGAAAAAAGTAATTTAAGTTACCCCACCACATCCATAGCCAAAATGGTTAAATCGTCATGCACGGGTGCATTGCGGGTAAACATTTTTACATCGTCCAAAATTAATTTCAGCATTATCTCTGGATCGTTATCGTCATCCAAAGCCAACATGGATTTTAACCGAGATAATCCATAGGTTTTACGTTCGGGATCCATGGCCTCTAATAAGCCATCCGTGTAAATTAAATAGCGATCCCCAGCCTTGAGGGGAATAGTTACTTCTTCCAATAAAGTCCTAAACTGCGTTCCTTCCACCATACCCAAAGCAATGCCTTTAGGATTCATACTGCTAGGCTGTTCGCCTTCATTGGCTAAGCGAAATAAAAGTGGCGGATGCCCCGCGCGCGCATAGGTCATGGACTGACCTTCTTTATCTATAATCAAACAAAGTGCTGTCACAAAAGATTTGTCATCTAAATCTTGAATCATAGAATCATTGACCGCACATAATAATTTCATTGCTGAATTTTCATAGCGTGCTTCGGCGCGAAAAGTGCTACGTAACATAGTCATCACTAATGCAGCAGGAATGCCTTTACCACTTACATCAGCAATGACAATCACCCAATGCCCTGCATCGGTTTGAAAATAATCCAAATAATCTCCGCCGACTTCATAAGCAGGAAAATAAACGCCTTTTACATTTACTCGCGGAATTAATGGCTTCGATTGAGGAGTGAAACGTCTTTGAATTTTTTGCGCCACTTCCAATTCGCCTTCTAAACGTGCGCGTTTTTCTAATTCCGAATAATTATTGGCATTGCTCAGGCTAATAGCAGCCTGTGCAGCAAGGGTATGTATCATCACTTGCTCTTGTTGGTACCAATTTAAAAAATCGGGCTTGGCAAATATTTCCACAATAGCTAAACATCGATCTTCTAATAAAAGTGGTAAGGCCAAAAATACCGTATGCTCTTCCATATTGGGCCAATGTAAGGAACGTAACTGCAAATCTTCTTGGCGATCAGGAATAAGTAAAACCGATAGAATAGGACCTTTTTTAAGTAACCGTAATGCCGTCGCATTGGATTCTCGATTTCCAATGCCATTTAATTTTTGTGTTGCCGCAGAACAAATATAAGCACCTGCTTCTTCTTCGCAAATGGATACTTCCAAGCCGGGAAAACATTGAGTAAATACTCCAAGTATTGCGGGTAACAAATCTTTTCTATGGGAATGGTGCGCCAAACTTTGAGCCGAAGTATTTAAATAGTTTAACTGCTGAATACGGCTTTGCAAATTAGTATTAGCGGTTTGTAGTTTTTTCTCATTTTCACGCAGCGCTTTTTCGGTTTTTAAATGCTCTTTAATTTCCTGTACCAAAGCCGCCGTACGCTCCTGCACGCGCACTTCCAATTCATCTTTGGCTTTTTGTAAGGCATGCTGTGCCAACATTCTTTCGGTTACATCTCGCGAAATTCCCACGATACCGGTAATGTTCCCTTCAAGATTATACACCGGAACCTTAGTCGTAGACACCCAGCAATCACTTTTATCCTTATAGGTTTCTTTTTCCACTTTGTCGATGATGGATTTACCTTGATGAATAATTTCTTGTTCGTCATCAAAGGCTTGCTGTGCATGCTCTTTAGTAAAAAAATCAAAATCCGTTTTACCTACCGCTTCTTCGGGAGTTTTTATTCCTTCCAAATGGACCGCTTTGCTAACCTTTAAAAAGCGGCTTTGCTCATCTTTAAAATAAATCGCGTCGGGAATGTTACGCATTAAGGCATCGAGCAACATACTTTCGCGCGCATATGCCTCTTGGGCGTGAATTCGCGTAGTCATATCTCTACTAATACCACAAGTACCAATAATATTTCCATCTTGATCGCGAAGGGGAATTTTCGTCGCACTTAGCCAAAAAACTTTTCCACTGACTTCAATTTTTTCTTCTTTATTAATTAAATATTTACCCGTACTTAAAATCACTTGTTCATCTTCAAAGGAATTTTGTGCCCTGTCAGCTGGCCACACATCAAAATCAGTTAAGCCTAATAGCTCTTCTTTTTGTCCTTTATTCAATAGGGTTCCCATCGCTTTATTCACCCATGTGAAACGGCCTTGCGTATCTTTAAAATAAATAGGGTCGGGAATGTTATCCATCAGTATTAAAAGCTTACGGCTTTCTTGTAGCAAGGCTTGCTCGGCTAACTTATACTCCGTGACATTGCGCGATATACCGGCGGTACCCATTACATTTCCACTATTGTCATAAAGCGGGATTTTGGTCGATCGAATCCAACGGAATCCACCTGAAGGTACCTTATGCGTTTCCAATCTTTCGCGATGGGATTGGCCTGTATGCATAATTTCTTGTTCATCCGCAAAAAAAACTTCCGCTAACTCATGCGAAAAAAAATCAAAGTCGGTTTTACCCAAAGCCTCTTGAGGGTCTTGCAAGCCTAAGATTTTTGCTTGGGCGAAATTAATCCAAGTGTAACGACTTTCTTTATCTTTAAAATAAACTAAGTCTGGCGTACTTAATAAAAGCGTTTGAAACATTTCCGAATTCATGGTAACTCCTGCTCCTTATGCCCGTGGATGGGCTAAGGTATATGCTTCCTTAAGTTTCTTTACAGAAACATGCGTGTATTTTTGTGTGGTAGACAAAGAGGCATGTCCCAACAATTCTTTTACGGCTAATAAATCGGCACCATGATCCAATAAATGCGTAGCAAAGGAATGCCGCAAAATATGCGGGGAAGATTTTCCTCTACGTCCCAACTTTTGTAAAAAATCAGTAATATTTTTTTGTACGCTACGTGCATTTAAAGGCTTACCGCGACCCGATACAATCAAAGCGCCGCTTATCCCAAAACCTAAGGCCTGACAACTTTGACGATATTCTGTTAAACAATTTTGTGCCGTTTCTGTAAGCGGTACGGTGCGATATTTATTGCCTTTACCTAAAACTTTAATTTCCTGTGCGGTGGAAGGAATATCACTCCATTGCATACGCATTAATTCACTTAAGCGTAAACCCGATCCATAAAAAATTTCTAAACAAAAGCGTGTGCGCAACTGAATAAAAGCCTCTTCGGAAGCGGTGATGGGCAATAATGCCTCTTCTAAAAATTGCTCGCCCGCAACATGAAATAATTTATTCTCTCGTCTGGGAAAGCGCAAACCGATACTGGGATTACGTTCGATAAAATGTTCACTCGCCATAACTTTACCAAAACTTTTAAGACAAGCAATATGTCGCGCTTGCGTCGCGGGAGATAATTTTTTTTGTGTGTTTAACAAAAATTGCTGCAAAGTTTTTTTATCCATATCCTGCAAAGTGAGTGAAGGGGTTTTATTTTCCAACCATGTTTGCAGAGTATTTAAATCATGAGCATAGGCTTCCAATGTATGCGGCGAATATCCACGACGATCTCGAAGCGTATTGAGAAAAAAGTCAATACCCTGTTTCCATGAAATGGGGACTATTCCTTGCTCAGGCATAACAAAAATATAACTCTCACTTTAAGTATTTACTGCAACCTTGCGAATTGAACACGTAAACCTTTTTCTTCCGCCAAATTTACTGTCATAGGCTTTATTTTTTTCTTTTCACGATCGAAAATTAGCACCACCATAGGTCTTTCCGGAAAATCCTTATAGGTTTTAGCGACCACTCCCGAAAAACCAGTTAATAAGCCCTTATTTTTATCTTCTACAATAACCACTCGGGAACCAATGGGAAAAATGGGGATCATGGTCACTAATTTATCGACTATACTACGATTGAGATGAGTTCCCGCTGCCATGATTAAAATACGCATCGCTTCATCGGGAGTTCGCGGTTGAATAGTATTGGGACGTGGCATAATTAGTGAAATATACATGTCGGCTACACTGGCCACTTCAGCATAGCGATGAATTCGTCCTTTATCTGCATTTAAGGTTTTAATCGGTAAAGAATTATCTCCCTTTAAATGTCTTGGAAAACCATTGCCATCTTGCCTTTCATGATGCTGATAAGCGACATGCGCAATACTTAAACTAATTTTTTCATTCTCACGTAAAATCGCATACCCATAAGAAGGATGTTCCTTCATCAGCAATAAATCGTCTTCCGTTAAGGCAACCCCTTTTGTGAAAATTTTATCTGCAATAATCACTTGTCCCAAATCCATGAGTAGACAGCCCATGGCTAATTCTTCAATTTCTTTCAAAGTAAAACTCAGCTTGCAAGCCAGTAAAATAGCAGTGATGGTTACATCTAAAGCGTGCTGATACAAATATCCACTTTTGGTACGTAATGAATTCACATTAATAATGGCTTCTTCGCGATGTAATAAACTTTCCATTATATCTTGAACTTGCTTGCGAATTTTCTCCGTAGCCACAATGTTACGAAACCTAGATGTTTCGCTCATTTTTTTATTGATATTATCTAAGGTAAAGTCTTTTATTTCTAAAACTTTTTGTAGTAAGTCGCCATTTTCTCGAAGTATTCCGCTAGTTTGCAAAACTAATTGTTCATTAACCATTTCTTCAGGAACAATGGATTCTGTTCCTTCTTCATAAATCCAACATCCTGATAATTGAATCTCATGCATTTTCGTGATAATACGATCATTGATCACAAATCCCGATGCTAATAGCAAATCGCCATTTTCATTGACTAAAGATCGTGCCAATACCATACCGGCCTTGACTTCATTTAAGCTAAGCTGAATCATATTAACTCTAATTTCTCTAATTCTCCCCCTATTAGAAAGCAAAGTCAAGTTAAGCTTAGTGTGATTTAAAATCCAATCCCAAACCAGAATAATGGGTGGTTCCCAAATCACTATGCGTGCGCCATGCTTGCTGTACACGATAATGATCGAAATGTAATGCTAGGCCCATGGAAAATTGAAAAGGGTTTTCAGCCAAGCCGGCATTGATTTCTAAGCAAGAAAATAAATTTAAGGATTGACCTAATAAAAAAGATCCACGCTTATCTTGGGAATATTTCCAATCCAAAAACAAATGATGTTGTACGGCTTGATGATTTTTTAAACCAAGACCATGTAAAGCCAATCCCAAATTATAGGCTGGGATTAATGTTCCCTGCTCCGTAAAAATACTGTGCAGATAAACGCCCGCCGTCAAAGCAGGTAAGGGACTCCATAGTAATCCTTGTCCACTACTCCATGAAGTTTGCCCTGCAAATCCAACAGTTTCCATTTTTAAAATGCCACCACTAAATCCAATATTTACGTTAGAGAGGAAATGCCAAGACATTTGCATAGCAGCTTTATGTTCAAAATAAATATCCGTCGCATTTAATTGCTGATAATGGAAACCGAAACCTAATCTTACACCGTCACGAAAAAAACCCGCACCTAACTCCGTAACATCTAGCAAACCATAAGGATGTGCATAATCGAATTGCAGCCCCATATGCTCCACCTCAAAGGCAGCAGGATTTTGTACATTAGCAAATCTTTGCTGTCCCGTCGCTGCACCAGCACCTCCCGTAGCCGCATAGTTACCCTCGAAAATGGAATTGGAAAACAAAGCCCAGCTTGAACTAAAACAAATCCACAGCAAATGAAGGAAACTTATTCCTTTCATGATCGTGACTTCGCAAGCACTATAGTTTTTTTGTGCAGTGCATGACCTTTAATTTTAAATCCCAAAATATAGGGTCCAACGGGTAAAATATTATTCGACGCATCCTCGCCCATCCATGAGAAAACTTGTGATCCCTGACAAGTTACACAAAGGTTAAATAAGTTGTTTCCCGACAAATCAAAAACCTGTAAAGAAAAAACTTGGGTAACGTCTGCATTAATACTTATCGTTAAAGGTTTATCGGTGGCCTCAATATCCAAAATCCGTGAAGAGATTTCCCAACTCGGCGACGATACCGAAAAATGGGATGGTGAGGAATTGGGCAGAGAATCAACCAGGGGTGAAATAAGCGCTTGGCTATTAATACCTCCAGGAGTTCCATAATCCAATCCAAAATGCATGGTACTTAATTTAAAAGTGGAATAATTATTTTCGCGTTCGTTTTTATTTTCCCAGCTTTTTCCCCCTTGCGGACTGGGTAAGACATAGTTGGTTGAATCCTTTCCCCACAAATGCAATTCGGTATTGCGTGAATTAGGGAAACTAAAATTTTTCCATTCCCTATTGCAAAGTAGTCCTCCATTTTCCAAATAATTAGAGTCCACGCAAATCAAAAAATAGGCTTGGCGTTCTAGTTTAACCGCGCCCAATCTTAAAGTGTCGTCATTCACAACGATTTTTAAATTATTCTCAATTATCGTAGTAAATCCAATATTGCTTAATTCAAAATACTCTCCCTTAGTGTCAGTAACCTGTGAAGGATCGCCCATAGCTTCACTGAGAATTAATTGCGCGCCTGTGATAGTGGGAAATAGGGTTAAAAAACAAATGCAGCTCAATAATAAATTTCTTGGCATTTTATTTGAAATTGTAGGAGGAGTTCGAATTAAAATGAGAGTTGGGTTTGAATTTTTAGTCCATGATTTAAACATGAATTAAAAATAAAGGCATGGAGATCAATTATCAGTGATCCCCGTCACATAGCAAGGATTATTTAAAAATTTACAAAGGATTTAGGACTGCAAAAAATATTTAAGCAAGCTCATGAAGCCTGCTTGGGATGAAAAAGTTTAAATATGACCCTGATTTTTTAAATAAAGTAAAATTTTATCCGAGGATTCATCCAAGCTTTCCCTTTCGGTATACAGGGTGATTTCTGGATTTTCTGGCGCTTCGTAGGGAGAGGTTAAACCTGTGAAATCCGCAATTTCCCCTTTGCGTGCTTTGACATATAAACCTTTAGGATCGCGTTGCTCGCAGATTTCCAAAGGTGTATTCACAAAAATTTCGATGAAATCTTTTCCCATTAAATCGCGTGCTAAGCGACGCTCATGACGAAAGGGTGAAATGAATGAAACTAAAGTAATAAGATTCGCATCCCAAAAAAGTTTGGAAACCTGTGCGATACGGCGCATATTTTCTTGCCGGTCTGCCACCGAAAATCCTAAATCCGAATTTAAACCATGACGTACATTATCACCGTCTAACAAATAGGTGACTTTGCCTAAGGAATGCAAGCGCTGTTCTAAAGCATTTGCTACGGTAGATTTCCCGCTGCCAGACAAACCTGTAAACCACAGTACAGCCCCATTTTGCTGCATAGATTTTTCACGATCGCTGCGCTTCACATTAGTGGTGTGCCAAACAATATGCTCAGATTTATTCATCTTAAAAACTTAAAATATCTTTGCGTTCCTGTAATTTACCGACCACTTGCGCCACTACTCCATTTGTTGCTGTGCCTTTAGGGCAATACAAAATGGAATCTTGCGCCATATCCAAGCGACAACCACCCAAACAAACGGTTACCAAAGCATGCGGTGCAATAATGGTTTCTAGCATTTGCAAATCCGTAACTTCCATGTCACGGGCACTCACAATTAAAATCATTCCTGCATCGAGCATTAAATAGGCCAGTTCGCCTAAACGCCGAATATGCTCTTGGCGATTAGCAACTTTATCTTTTAAATCGGCATCCACCGAATACAGCAAGTTGGCCATGCCGACATAATACACATAACGGCCCATTTCGAATAAGCGTTCTTCCAAAGCCTTGCCCACGCCTTTTCGATCGGTATTTTCTTCACCCGTAACCAAAACTAAGGTGGCTCTTTGATTCAAACGCTCGGCACGTTTTTGCGGAATAATATTTGATCGCTCAAATTTATCTTCGCGCTGCGCCACTTCATGACGGATTTCTGTTTGCTCATCCGCTAAGGATTCGCGAATAATTCCACCGCCCGCAATTTCATATTGATCCACAATCACAAAACGACCGGTGGCTTCATGATTAGCAATTAAATCGAAGGCCAAAGCTTTATTTAACTCTAAAATACAATCGGCTACGGCATGCCTATCAATGCTTTCTTTATTCTGCGCGTCTAAACTTTCCGCCGCATCTATCACATAACGAATTTCTTTTAAGCGCACCGACACTTTGGCCGTGCCTAATTTTAAGGAGTAGGATTTGCCTTTTTCCATAGGCTTTTTGCCCATCCAAAAAAGATTCACACGAATATGTTTTGATACTTCCGCATGTAATTCATTGGCTTTCACCATAAGTTCGCCACGCAGAATATAAATCTGTTCGGCTAAGGTAAAACCTGTAGACCAGCCCGCATCAATGCTTTGGCGGTCTGCCGCATGAAAGCCTTCAATGGAAGTTACGCGACTGCGTTTATTGGAAGGCAAAAACAAAACTTCATCGCCTACATTGAGCGATCCTGATTCCACGCGACCAGCTACAATACGTCTATCATCGCCTTTGGCGGTGAATTTATACACATCTTGAATCGGCATGCGAAATGGTAAATTCGATTTGGGAGGCGTTTTGGTAAACTGATCAAGCGAAGACAAAACATTTTCGCCATGATACCAAGGCATTTTATCCGAAGCCTTCACCATATTTTCGCCATGAAAAGCCGCAATGGGAATAAAAGATTTAGGGATAACTTCTATGCGTTTTAGAAAATCGGTATAATCCCTTTGAATGGTTTCAAACACTGCTTGGGAATAATTCACCAAATCCATTTTGTTCACTACAACGGTAATTTGTTTAATCCCCAACATGGACAATAAATAACCATGACGCTTGCTATTTTCGCGAATCCCTTCTTTGGCGTCAATTACCAAAAGAGCTGACTCCGCGCGTGCTGCACCGGTAACCATGTTTTTTAAAAATTCAATATGGCCAGGGGCATCAATAATAATATAGTCGCGTTTAGCGGATTTAAAAAAAGTTCTGGCGGTATCAATGGTGATACCCTGTGCCTGTTCATCCTTTAAAGCATCTAATAAAAAAGCATATTCAAAAGGACGGGAATTCTTCGCGCAAAAAGCGCGCACTGATTCCAATTTGCCATCGGGCAAGGATCCCGAATCCGCTAATAAGCGTCCAATCACCGTACTTTTACCGTGATCCACATGGCCCACAATCACAATATTCATTTGTTCGCGCATTGTACTCATAGTCTTTGATTCCATTACATGTACCCATCGCGACGTAAGGTTTCTAAACCTCCGCCATCTTCTTTATCTTGTTCACGTCCTGCACGTTCGGCAATATTAGCGAACTTGCCGGTTTTTAATTCGGCTACAATTTCCTCTACACTGGTTGCCGTAGATTCCACGGGCGTTGTACAAGGGTAACATCCCAGTGAACGGTAACGTTTACCTTTTCCTTGGTCAAAATACAAGTCGGTAATTGGGATGTTTTCGCGTTGAATATATTCCCAAATATTTAATTCGGTCCAATCTAAAAGTGGATGTACGCGTATATGAGTACCAGGTGCGAAATCGGTTTTAAATTGATTCCACAATTCAGGAGGTTGATCGCCCACATCCCATTCATTGTTTTTATCGCGAGGCGAAAAATAACGTTCTTTGGAACGCGAGCCCTCTTCGTCGGCGCGTGCGCCTACAATCACACCAGTATAGGGTTCACGGTTGGTATCCAAATCATATTTACCGGTTTGTAAATTCAAACGATAACGCGGCCATTCACCTGACAAAGTATTTTTCAAAGCATCGGACTTTAAATTTTTGCAACATTGCAAACGACTTACTTTTCCGTCTGGATAAGTTTCTTTATTTTTAAGCGCTTCCGCATTTTGACCATAAATCATGGTGAGATGCCATTCCAAAGCGAGCTTATCGCGATAGGTAATCATTTCAGGAATTTTATAGGCCGTATCAATATGCACTAAGCTAATTGGCACATGACCAAAAAAAGCTTTGCGGGCCAACCACAGCAAAACCGTGCTGTCTTTTCCAATCGACCATAGCATGGCTAGGTTTTTAAAATTGGCATATGCCTCGCGTAAAATAAATACGCTTTGATTTTCAAGAATGTCTAAGTGGCTTAATTCCATGTTCGCCTCAGTTAAGAAGGGAAGAATATTAACATATTAGTTTAGTAAGTTAAATGGAAAATTCTATCAAACCCAAAATCCCTTTAAAATAAGCCTTGAAAGCCATTTTTTTTTAAGATTCGAAGTTAATGAACCAAAAACATACTGTTATAGTAGGTTAATTTTTTAGGGTTTTGCTTTACAAATCCGCTTCAATTTGCTTAAACAGCAGCTTCGATATTAGTATCGCCAATGCCGAGTCTAATTGGCAAGTCGACAATTTCATATTCCGAAATTTTATCCAATTGAATAATGGTTTTTCCATTGGCCGAAGGGGTAAATATCTTGGTAAATTTCGCCCCCCAAACTATTTCATGAAACTTATACGAACGACGCGCATGCACCGACTGCGAAAACACATCATCAAAAGCTTTAATGAGTATCATCATTTCACAATCACTTTCTTCCAAAGCATTTTTGTCGAAACCATATAAAGGACTTTGCTCATCAATCGGATGCACAATAGTCCAACTCAAAGGAAAAAAATCAATTTTCTCCCTTTCCAAAGCGAGTTGATAAAATCTTCGCGAAGTTACCCCATTTACAATTTCCGAAAAGGACAAGGCTACTTGTACTTCCACATTAATTAATTGATTACTACGTCCATTGGCAATGCGAAACATAAAACCCGATTTATCTTTATAAGGCGCAATGAGCGCTTGCTCACTAAATAATAAATGTGCTTGTGGCCGGGAAAATCGTCCATATAATAAACCTGTGGCTAAAGCAAAACCCAATAATCCTGTTAATGATTCGAAAGCCGCGACCGAGCTAGAAGCGACGCCCACCGGACTAATGCGGCCATAACCAACCGTCGTTAAAGTTTGCGCACTAAAAAATAAAGCATCAGCAAATTTTTGAGCACAGGTTTGCGCCGTACTTCCGGCCATATTATCCAAGCCAATAGCATAATAAATAGTGGCAAAGAAAATATTAGCTACGGTATATGCGCCAATGACCAAGCCATTAAATTTGAACCAGGATATAGTCAGCAAGGTATGATAAAACCCATCGGCACGCCAAGGCAAGCCACGACGCTCCACATTAAAGCTGCCATCAGGATTCACCTGTCGACGCGCGCCATTATCACTACTACTAAAACCTAAATCGTTTAATTCCTTAATATCCGACCGAACTTTTATTTTTTTTGCAAATAACATAAACTAACCCTAGCTAATAATATTTCTATTAATCCAATCCTGCGGCTTTAAAAAGAACTCCGTAAGCCTAGCTTCCGCCGAACCAGCCTCCGGTTTATAATCATAAACCCAATGCGCCACCGCCGGTAAGGACATAAGAATCGATTCCGTTCTCCCATTGGATTGCAAACCAAACAAAGTGCCGCGATCATAAATCAAATTAAATTCCACATAACGCCCACGCCGATAAAGTTGAAAATTCCGCTGCGCTTCAGTGAATGTTTGCTCACGATGATTTTCGATAAATGATTTATACAAGGCAGGGAAAGCCATTCCCAAGCCTTTTACAAAAGCTAAATCTTTAGCTTTGTCGGTATGCACATGATCAAAAAATAATCCACCCACGCCACGCGCTTCATCGCGATGCTTGAGATAAAAATATTTGTCACATTCTTCTTTTAATTGCGCATAATCTTTGCCATGCTCGCCACACAAAGCCTGCAATTGTTTATGATAGTAAATCACTTCTTTTTCTTCGGGATAATAAGGGGTAACATCTACGCCACCTCCAAACCACCAAATATCGCCTGCTTGGAAATAACGAATATTCATGTGAATAGTGGGAATCAAAGGACTGCGCGGATGCAAAACAAGGCTAACACCAGTCGCTAAATAAGGTGTTCCAGGTGGAATTTTAAATTGTGTCGCCGCAGATGGGGGCAAGGAATCGCCGATAATCGCCGAAAAATTAACGCCGCCTTTTTCTAAGAGATTTGCATTCTCCCATAAGCGCGAACGCCCTCCGCCTTCACCATGCGCAAAACCCCAATTGTCCTCACGATAAGCCTTGCCATCCATCTCTTGCACAAATTGGCAAATATGATCCTGCACCTCGCGAAAAGTTTGTTTGATTTCATCTGGGTTAATGCTCAAAGTGCACTCCTTATATCCACAATCCATTATTGAATTTAGCAACAAATGGGTGGAGGCAATTTACAATTTACATACTTTGATTTTCTCGCAATTTCTACCTTCTAACAAAAACCAAGAGGGCTTATATGGATTTTATACAATGGTGGCAGCATTTACCCGAACACATGGATCCGGTTATATTTTCCCTCGGCTCCTTTCGACTACAATGGTATGGCCTAATGTATATCATCGCCTTTACCACAACATACTTGCTAGCCAGCCACCGCATCAAAAAGGAAAAAGATTTTCCTTATGAAGATGAATTTATTAAAAACTTGCTCACCTATGCTTTTTTAGGTGTGCTCATTGGAGGCCGCCTCGGTTATGTAGTCTTTTATAATTTGGCTTATTATGCAAAGCATCCCTTAGAAATAATTTTGCCATTTCAATCCAGCGGCGGCAGTATTCATTTTACCGGCATATCTGGAATGTCCTATCATGGCGGAATTATTGGTGTGATGGTTGCTTGCGCTATCTTCTGCAAAAAGCATAAAGCAAATTATTGGAATTTGTCCGATTTGTTTTTTCCCGCTGCACCTTTAGGTTATACTTTTGGACGTTTAGGGAATTTTATTAATGGAGAACTTTGGGGCAGAGTAACCTCCGCACCTATTGGCATGTACTTTCCCGCCGCACCAACTTTAGAATTAAGGCATCCCTCCCAACTTTATGAAGCGGCATTTGAAGGCATATTATTATTTTTTATTCTTTGGAACCTACGCAAAATAAAAAAGCCTGAAGGAACAATGGCTTCGCTTTACCTATTTGGTTATGGCTTTATCCGTTTTTTCTTGGAATTTTTTCGTCAACCTGATGCGCATTTAGGCTTTATCATTGGACCCTTTTCTATGGGTCAAATTCTTTGTGTAGGAATGATGACTGCAGGAATTGTATTGTTCTTTATCTTAAAACATCGGGAAACAAAAAAGGCAGGGGATTAGCCCTGCCTTAAAATCAAAATGTAAAATCCCAATTAAGGTTTTTTGTAATAAATATCATCCACAATATAAGAGGAAGTATCACCAGTAGTCGTGATAAAAGCTGCATAAACGAATATATGTTTCAAGTCAATCGTTGGGAATGCTGTGAAAGGAACATTTACTTCATGCCATGCATTATCAGGTTGATAACCAAATGATACACTATCTTTTAAAATCACAGAAGGCGATTGACCTTGATCAGTAGAGCTCACACCTAAGGCAAGGCTGCTATCGGCAGATTTAACCCAAAAATGAACTGAACCTCCTGTATACCCTGACATATCTACTGAAGATTGACCCATGCCAGGGAAACGATTGGTCACGTGAAATGCCCAACCACTCCAAGTTAAGCCAGCCTTGGTAACTAACATGCCTCGGGTTCCTTCATGTCCAATATTATTAGTTGAATCGGAAAGCAAAGTACAAGTGGATTCCCAAACATAAATAGTTCCATTGCCATTTGCGAAATCAATCATTGGGCCAGGGCCTTCGGAATAAATATTCAAATTTGCTGTCGCCATACCACTTGGTTTTAACATAACCTGAACGGGTTCAGCATAATCAAAAATATTGGCATTTTTCAAAAGATAACCGTCTTTAATTACGACTAAATAATCAACGGTAACCGTGGAGTCAACAATAGATTTTTTGGCAAGGATATTGGGTTTGGAATTTAATTCTTGCAAGTTATTGGCAAAAAATTGATTTCCCAAGGTCGAAAAATTAAAGCCTTTTACTTGACCACCCATATTCACCACAAACAAATAATTACCCGACGACAACCCAGCCACAGAAGCATTTAGATTGAATTGACCCGCTGGCATTTCTCTATGAATCAAAGTCGACAAATGGCTGCCTTTTAAGTTGAAAACATCCACCGAAACCGTTGTTTTTTGAATAAGTGAAAATTTTAAATCGGAACCAAAATTTTGAACATTGTTCTTGGCTTGTACAAACTTGTTATTAATTCCTACTACATTAACGGTCATGCTGAATGCACCATTTGCATCGGAAATTGTTGAATCGCCAGGGTAAAGCAAGGTAGTGATTTTAGCTCCTGCAATAGCTGCTTGAGTATCTGCATTTTTAACGGTACCTGTGACGGTTGCAGCTAATGTGTTAATAGTTAAAGCGCCGCTTACTACGAGCATGCCGCAAAGAATACTTTTCTTCAATCCCATATGTTACTCCCTTAAAATGAATCCCAAAATGAATTTATAACGAAAAACTCTTTTAAGTACTTAAACTCAAAAAAGTTTCTTTCAGGGTGGAAAAGTTAACAATTTATTTGTACGAAATGCGAAAAGTTTGCATACCAAAATCACTTTTGCATTATCCCCATAGTAACAATTTCATTAATGCGATATTAATCGGGAAAATATACCACGAAAAATTTAACTAATCATTTGTGAATGGGTATCTGTTTGTGTTAAAATACTCGATTAAATAAAAAAGGCAGGGCTAACACCCTGCCATAAAATTAGCTTTGAAAAAACTATGGTGCTGGAGTTACTTTAGTCAATCCAGTGCTGAAAAGCACATCATCCAAAATATAATATTGTGTGAAATCATAGGCAAAAGTGTCGGTTGGACCTGGAGTTCCGAAACCGAAAAATTTATTCACTTGACTCATATCTGCTGCAAACACTGACATCGGAATAACAATATTATGCCAAGCGCCATCTGGGAGATAACCATAGGCTGTTACATCAGCATTTCCACCAAGACCGCCAACTGAGCCTACTGCTACGCTGACATTGGGGACATCGCCTTTAATATAAAATTGTATTGAGCCGTTTGTATATTCAGAAAGATCCACGCCCACCGTTGTTCCATTTACGATTGCGCCCCATGCTGAATAAGCCGATCCAGTATTGAAATTTATTTTAGATGCATCTTTGCCTTCCACTTTATCCGTAGAGGATACTGGCAAGGTTAAATGTGTTGCATCGATATAATCAAAAATAGCGACATCTACTTGTCCATCACCTTTACCCCAATTTTGCATACTGGGTGCTTTTCTATCCGAAGCCCATAATTTAAATATCGGGAAAATGGTATCAATGAATGCTGTCTTTGTTCCTGTATAGGCTAACAATTGTAAAGATTTTCTTTTATACCCCGTTTTCATTATAACTACCGAATCTACCGCATCTACATTGATTTTTGCAGCCACTGATTTTTTTGAATTAATTTTAACAAAACCGGATGCGTTTGCAGAATTATTCAATGTCGACATCTTTAAAACACGCATTTCGTTACCAATTTTAGCATGAACGAAATATAATCCTGCACTCAAATTCGAAATATTTGTATTCAGTTTATATTCGCCCGAAACAAGATTTTTGTTAAAAACATTTTTAACAAATTTATTGTTTAAAGTATATAGATCGACGTTAACTAATTTTTCATTACCGTTTACCGACAAATTAATTTCTGTTCCAACTAATGAAATGTCAAAGCCCGATTTTGAATTAGTATTTTTACGGTTAATTGCAGTAGTGCCAGTCAAAGTGAAGGCGCCATTCGCATCGGTAGTCGCTGTTATCGCAGGATTAAATGCCAAACGAACAACCGCACCAGCAATTTTCGCATTATTTCTTGTATCGAGTACTGTACCCGTTACATTAACTGCCGTTTGCGCACTCGCAAAGCAAACACTTCCAGCAACAATCAAGCTGCTTAATATTTTATTAAACCCCATATATATCTCCATGATTAATGATCGATTTTATTTGAAAGGCACTATGAGCAGGCTCACATCCTTTTGCAGCGGAAAAATCTAATTAATATTGCCGAGGAAACTAAAAAATGCTTTTGAAATACAAATATTTAGTAATGAAAAGTCGTTTGGTGTTTAAAATAAAAGAAAATGGGAATATTTACCACGAAAATTCTGGGCAAATCCGAATCAAACCATCGATTTACATAATTCCATTATACTAATAGCAAAATCTTTACGTCTCGCGAATTCGCTTTTTTTGCTTTTGCTTAAATTGCCAACCCGAAATTAAAACCCCACCAATACACAGAGCCATCCAAGAATGCAATAAAGTTTTCGATGGTTGCAAATATTTTTCCACCCAAGGATCTGAAAAGATCATTTCACTGCCCACATGCGCCAATATGCCTGCGCCTACAAAAACAATAGCGGGAAACTTGGCCATTAAATTTGCTAATAGATTGGAGGTAAACAATACTAGTGGAATACTTAAGCCTAAACCCAGTAAAAGCAAAAAGAAATTGCCATTCGCCGCACCGGCAATGGCTAAAATATTATCTACCGACATAGTAATGTCTGCAATCAAAATCATCCATACCGCATGCCAAATAGTTTCCGCATGCTTGCCATGGCCTTCTTCAAAACTTTCTTCCCGCAACAATTTTACTGCGATCCACAATATTAAAAAACCACCGAAAAATTTTATTAAGGGAACGTGTAATAACCAAGTGGCAAATCCTGTTAAAACCAAGCGGAGCAATACCGCTGCTCCAGCGCCAAATAAAATCCCTTTGCGCCTTTGCTTAGGAGCTAAGGAACGCACAGCCATGGCAATAACTACCGCATTGTCGCCGGATAAAACAATATCGATAAAAAGTATTTTTAAAAAGGCAATCCAAACCGAAGCATCACTTCCCATGGATCCGAGCGCTAAACTATCCAAAAAACACCCCTTCATTACATATTGTTATCCTTTGCAAAAGTATATTTTGTGGGAAACTTCAGTAAGCC
The DNA here is from genome assembly GCA_043745805.1 of Fibrobacteria bacterium. GTDB lineage: Bacteria > Fibrobacterota > Fibrobacteria > UBA11236 > UBA11236 > JAYTSD01. The sequence goes on along the minus strand of JAYTSD010000046.1, from coordinate 34,052 downwards.
TCATCACAGGCTCTTTGATGAAAGAAAGTTAGGAAAGTTATGGTTGATAGTTTAATGCTTGAAAGCAAAAATATTATGGCCGCCCAATGGTTAGGGAATTCCTTGCGTGATTATACTGTGTTTTTGATCTCTGTATCTTTAGGCTTAGTGGCTGTTAAAATTTTTGAGCGCATCGTTGTGCGCACATTAAAAAAATGGTCGCGTAAAACCGATACCACTTTTGATGATTTTCTCGTGTCTCTCATTGAAAAAAATGCTTTGCCCGTTTTTTATGTACTAGTATTGCAGTTCAGTTTACGCGGATTAAATGTGAAGCCTATGATTCATCATGCAGCAAGCATACTAGTGACTATCACTATCACTTTTTTGGGTATTCGCAGTGTCATGGCCGGAGTGCATTATGCTTTACAACAATTTTGGCTATCGCAGGATAAAGAAAATGATTTAAGTCATGCTAAAAATCTGAATGGGATTATCACCACCATTAAAATTATTGTGTGGATTATTGGCGGCATACTTTTACTAGATAATTTAGGGGTAAAGGTCTCTGCCTTTGTAGCCGGTATGGGCATTACCGGCATTGCGGTGGCTCTAGCGGCACAAACATTATTAGGTGATCTCTTTAGTCATTTTGTGATATTTTTCGATAGACCTTTCGTGGTAGGGGATACCATTAAAGTAGATGCTTTTATTGGTGAAGTAGAACATATCGGCCTCAAAACCACGCGAGTGCGAAGCATGAGCGGAGAGGAGATTATTTTTTCCAATAAGAATTTAACCGATTCACGAGTACAAAATTTTAAACGCTTGCAAAAACGCCGAGCCTTATTCACCTTTGGCTTAACCTACGATACACCTTTATCGGCCCTTAAAGAAATGCCCAAACTTATTCAGGCCGTAATTGAAAATATTGCTGATACAAATTTTGATCGTGCACATTTTACCGGATTTGGCGACTCTAGCTTAAATTTTGAAGTTGTTTATTTTGTAACCGTACCTGCCTACAATCGTTTTATGGATATTCAACAAGAAATTAATTTGATTTTAATTGAAGAATGTAACACGCGCGGAATAAAGTTCGCTTACCCTACCCGTACCATTTATGTTACAGGAGGCAATTTTGCTTTACCTAAAGTCTAAAAAAAAATTAAAGCGTTTTTAAAAAATGGGTGATTTCCTCTCTTACTTCGCGGCGAATACCCGTTTTAGTTTTTTCTATACGCCGTAAATCTAGCATACTGACATATCGTGTATTAATAAACCCATGTAACAAGGACATGGGTATATTACAGGGATTAGAAATTAAAGCTAAAGGGACATCACGGTTAGCAAAGCCTGAATGCAATTGCCGATCCTTCGCTATTTTTGAAAGTACACTAAGGGAACGACACATAGTGGCTACAAACCCTACTAATCCGGGGGCTTGATTGATTTTAGGGTTATTAAGCAAAGCTTCCAAAACCGAATCCCGTAACATGTTTTGAGTGACTAAGGCCTTAGGATCGAGTAATCCATCATCCATCACCTTTTGAAAGGAGCGAGTAAGTAAATCACGCCCCACCCAATCCGGATAAGACTTAACATGGAAGTTACCGGTAATACGCGAACCAAAAACTTTTGCCCCTGCCGAAGCCATAGCAGGGCCTAATGCTTTAGCAGACTCGCCCGCTTCCACGGAAAAATCGCCCTCATGATAACTTTGCAAAGCCATTTCCAGCCAATCCAAAGGAATGGATTTATCGTCTTTCGCTTCTCGTACCCAACGACAAACACTGGCTAAGGCCACCAAATCAAGGGTAGGAAGTTTTTTCTCTCTTTGCAGAGTGAGTACATTTTGTAGTCTTTGCAATTCGCCGGTTTTACCAATTTTTTTAAACCATTTTTCATAGGCCGAAGTTTTCATTTGATATTCAAAACTCAACATGCATACGCCTATTTGTTCTCCATTGTCCAAGCGATCCGCTAAGACCCGACCTTCATGAACTTCCTCATCATAGATACGTAACCTCGGTAATACTCTCGCCATTGTCTTCATATTATACGGATCCACATTTTCGGAAAGCCAATTCACTCGCTCTTGCAAAGCTAAAGCTTCGCAACGCACTAAGAGCGCCAACTTTTGTCGCAAAGTATGCTCCAAGGTTTGTCCAGCCATTAAAGTGGAAAAATGTTCTCGCGCCTCTATGGCCACTGTATAAAAATCATTCCAGTCCCCTAATTGTATGCCTTCGCGTAGCTTATCGGCTAATTCAAGTTCATTTTTTTGTACCGAAACACCGGTTTCGATACGCATTACTAATCGTTTCAAACGACGCAAACCCAAAGCACGCATGCCCACTTGTCGATCCGAAACCCCTACATCTAAAAGCGAAAAGAAAAAACGCTCCATCCATTTGGAACTAGGTTTACTTTGCTGCAAAATGAATATCAATTGATCAGGATCGACTCGCTCTTCCGTGCCTTTAAAAAAATCTGCAAGCCTTTGGGCCCCAACCGAATAATCTTGAGTCGCAGCAATGGTTTTTTCAACCACATTCCAAGGAGCAGGCAAAGTCATAGTACTTGCATTGTACCAATGCCATGGAGACGTTTTCCACCCCGCAAATCAAGGCCATTTTTTACCTTTAAATAGATCTAAGGAAAACTCAAAGAAAGCTGGAGGAAGCTTTGCCAAAACTTGTTTTTACTGGAGGCGGAACCGCTGGTCATGTCATGCCCAATTTGGCTTTACTCCCAGCCTTGCAACAACTCGGTGTAAAGGTCGAGTATATCGGTTCAGTGCGCGGTATGGAAAAGGATTTAGCGGAACAAGCAGTATTACCATATCATGCCATCGCTACAGGTAAACTACGTCGCTATGTGGATTTGCAAAATTTTCTGGATCTTTTTCGCATCCCTTTAGGTTTATGGCAAGCTTGGCGATTACTCGGAAAAATTCGCCCCGATTTGATTTTTTCAAAAGGCGGTTTTGTTTCAGTGCCCGTAGTTATTGGCGGCCATTTACGTGGCATTCCAGTGATACTGCATGAAAGCGATCTCACGCCTGGACTGGCGAATCGCATTTGCGCTCCCTTTGCGCAAAAAATTTGCGTCTGCTTTTCACAAACCTTAAAATATTTACCCGTTAAAAAAGCCGTGCTTACCGGATCACCAGTGCGCGCGCAATTAATGGAGGGCGATCGTGCCCAAGGTTTTTTATTAACTGGATTTTTGGCTAAGCCTGATTTACCGGTGCTTTTAGTAATGGGCGGAAGCTCTGGCTCCAAGGCAGTTAATGCAGCGCTTCGGGGCCAGCTCGCAACTTTAGCAAAATCTTTTCGTATCATTCATCTCTGCGGCAAAGGTAACGTAGATGATACTCTCCAAAAACCGAATCAATATCAACAATTTGCTTTTGTGCAAGAGGAACTTCCCCATTTATTAGCGATTACCGATTTTGTTTTGTCACGGGCCGGAGCCAATGCTTTATTTGAATTATTAGCCTTAAGGATTCCCCATTTATTAATTCCTCTGTCGCGCGCAGTTTCGCGTGGCGATCAAATCCTCAATGCCGAAGCTTTTGAAAAAGAAGGTTTTAGCCTTGTATTATCTGAAGAAGAGTTGCAAGCACATCCGGAATTACTCTCGCAAAAATTATCCCTTTTGCAAAGCGATCAAGAAAAATTTCGCGCTAAAATGAGGGATAGCAAAGTCAGTCATGGAATTGTTAATGTTATGGAAGAAATCAAAAAAGAACTACTCAGCCTTGGAGCCTTGTGAGCGTACTGCATTTTCTCATCGACCTCTTTTTACATTTAGACAAACATTTATCCGAAGCCGTGCAACAATATGGCGTATGGACTTATGCTTTACTTTTCTTAATTGTATTTTGTGAAACTGGATTAATAGTAACACCGGTATTACCTGGTGATTCCCTACTTTTTGCTGCGGGTGCATTGGCAGCCTTAGGAGCCCTAAACTTTTGGGGATTGTTTTTTCTTATCAGTGTAGCCTCCATTCTTGGAGACACGGTAAATTACTGGGTAGGACGTACCACTGGCCAAAAATTATTCACTCGCGGATCGCGCTTTCTTAAGCCCGAGCATATTGATAAAACACAAGCCTTTTATACCGAATATGGCGGCAAAACTATTATCCTTGCGCGCTTTATTCCGATAGTCCGTACCTTTTCACCTTTTGTAGCCGGATTAGGGAAAATGCCCTATACACGCTTTTTAGCTTTCAGTATACCGGGTTCTTTTTTATGGGTGGGTTTATGTATTGCTGCAGGCTATTCGTTTGGAAATATCCCTTTTGTGAAGGCTAATTTTTCCGTGGTAATTTTAGGTATTATAGGGGTTTCGCTATTGCCAGCCCTAATCGGTTTCTTGAACGGTCGAAAGAAAAAATCGTCGGTAAAAGTCTAAAGGTTTTCTTGCTGGCGAGGGAATACAAAAAGAATATTCTTTTTACCTTTTCCGATCAATGACAACAAAATCTATACGCTATGAAGATCGCGGTGCTTCCGCCGACAAAGCTGATGTGCATAAAGCCATTAGCCATGAAAATCAAGGACTTTATCCTGGTGCCTTTTGTAAAGTCCTTCCTGATACTTTAACACAATCGCCTGAACATTGCTTAATCGTACATGCCGATGGAGCAGGTACCAAAAGCCTTTTGGCTTATGTGCATTATCGTGAAACTGGTGATGCCTCGGTGTTTAGAGGTTTAGCGCAAGACTCTTTAATCATGAATATCGACGATATCTTTTGTGTCGGTGCGCAAGGTCCCTTTTTACTTTCGAATACCATTGGGCGCAATGCTAAATTAATTCCGGGCGAAGTGATTGCCGAAATCATTGCCGGTTACCGTGACTGTATTGCTGATTTAGCAAAGCATGATATTGACATTGTAAGCGCAGGTGGCGAAACCGCCGATGTGGGCGATATAGTACGCACACTCATAGTTGACTCTACTTTAACCGTGCGAGAAAAACGTGCAAATATTTTAACTGGTGAAAAAATCCGACCAGGTTTATCTATTGTTGGCCTTTATTCCGGCGGTCAAGCCACTTATGAAAGCCAAGAAAACTCTGGCCTAGGAAGTAATGGATATACTACTCTGCGTCATGAAATTTTATCTTCCTACTATAAAGAAAAGTATCCAGAAATTTATGCACCGGAAATTGCGGCCTTAGCCTATACAGGAAAATTTAAATTTGCGGATAGCGTACCCCATTCTACTTTGAATATTGGGCAAGCTTTACTTTCGCCAACGCGCACGTATGCACCGATTCTAAAAAAAATACTTGCGGAATGTCGCGATGCATTGGCTGCCATATTCCACAATACCGGAGGCGGGCAAACCAAATGCTTGCGTTTTGGTCAAGGCATTCATTATATTAAGGATAATCTTTTTACACGTCCGCCCATATTCCAGTTATTAGTAGAAACGGGAAATATCGCGCCTCAAGAAATGTATCGCTCTTTAAATATGGGGCATCGCATGGAAATCATTTGTGAACCGGAAATCGCCGCTACTATTGTTGCCATTTCCCAAAGTTTTAATATTCCTGCGCAAATTATTGGCCATACCGAAAAAGCTCAAAGCAAAAATACTTTGTTTGTGAAAAGTGATTTGGGTGAATGGCGCTATGAGTTATAAATTATAGAGGCGTTATAAAGGACTAAGCAAAAGCTTAACGAGATTTAATAAGAAGGAGCAAAATAAGGTGCTTTAAATATTAGTAAGCACCTACTCCTTTAACGCAGCTCAAAAGAGTGCGCAATAAAATCACCAAATCCAGCAAGAAGCTTTGATTATTGATATAATAAATATCATAGTCCATATTTTCATGGATGGCATTTTTGCGATCGGCACTAATCTGCCACAAACCCGTGATACCAGGCTTTACATTAAGACGTTGGCGATGCAAGTCATTATACTTTTCTACAATGAATGGCATTTCAGGACGCGGTCCCACTAGGCTCATATCCCCTTTTAATACATTCCATAATTGAGGCAATTCATCTAAAGAGCTGCGACGCAAAAATCTTCCGATAGGGGTAATGCGAGGATCTTTCCCATTCTTAGGCGTGATACCGTAGACAGGTGCATCAACAAACATGGATCGGAATTTGAAAAACAAAAATTTCTTGCCATTTTTTCCTACGCGTTTTTGCATAAAAAACATAGGGCCCTTACTGGAAAGCTTTACCGCTAGGCTTAAGGATATCATCACAGGACTAAAGATTAAGAGTAAAAATGAAGCGCCAGCAATATCAAATATGCGTTTAGCAAACATGGTTTTAAGCGAGTATTTAGGTTCGGCCACACCAATTAATGGAATGCCTTCTAATTCCGTGACCTTCACGCGTTGAATCACAATATCATATAGAGAAGGCACAATTTGAAAATCACAATCAGTTTCCCGACAAACATTCATAATGTCGATCACCACTTTGGACGGCACTTGAGGCAAAGCGATAAAAAGTTTTTTGGCACCTGTGAGCCGAATCATTTCCCGCAAATGGGTAAAATCACCTAGTACATCCACACCATCGAGTTGTTTACCTCGTAAAGAAGTATTGTCGTCGATATAACCTGCTACATGCACGCCCAGCTTAGGACTTTGTTTAAATTTTTCAATGAGCTTGCGGCCCACTACACCCGCGCCATACACGAGGGCAGTGTGCTCTACAAAGCCGTGGCGATGCAGTAAATTATTGAATTTGAAAAAAGCATAGCGTTCAAGTACCAAAAAAAATAATAACGAGGTCCAAGTTAAAACAAAAATACCACGACTCACATAAACCTGCTGACTTAAGAAAAGTATCCCTAAGGTTACGGCACAGGCTTTAAGCCAAGTTTTTAAAATCAATTCAAATTCACGAACATTCATCAAGCTGCGCTGCGGCTGATAAAGACCATGCACTTCAAAACCAATGATGATGGTTATAACTGAGCAAATCAGCAATGGAATATATCTACTGAAAGCTTCTTTTTCGTATAAATCAACCGCAATCACGGGTCCTAGCCAATTCCACAAGGCATAAGCCGCAAAAAAACTAACCACCACGGTCACTGCATCGGCGGCTAATTGTATTCCGGTTAAAATCTGCCGATAATTTTTTAGGCTTTTGATTTTTGTAGGGTGATTTTTAGGGCTGTTTGTTAGAGAAGTATGCAAAACACTGCTAATTGAAGAATCAGCGACTTTTTTTGAAGTGTATTGAGCCTTAATTTCGGATCGAGTAAACTCTTGTGTATCTTTCATAAGACTTCCATGAATTAAAAAACCTCAGGTCATCAGAATATAATTGTTTTTTCCCATGCGAAAAAGGAAAAAGTCATTATGTTGCAAATTTTATCGCCCTTAGCTAAAAAAGACAACCTTAATCTCCCCACAAATGCTTTTGCTTGTGGCAAAATCGGCCCCAGCTGAATTTTGCCATTTTGGGGCACTTTCATGGAATTTTACCCGATATTTAAAGCGAAAAACCACAATTTGTATTATTCTTAGAAGACTTAAGAGCTTAAATTACAATTTCTCTTGTAAAGCTTACTGACACTTTTACTTCTTGATTAATCTGGAAACCAATCTGATGAATCTCCGAACAAATAAATATTCATCCTTGACTCTGAAAATTTCCAGAATCAGTTTCGAAGTTTTGTTGGTTTTTTCTTTTTTTACTTTCTCTTCTGCGAAGCAAAAAATAATTCTGCATTTAAAACAACCCTTGCGGGCAGAAAACACGGTGCTCCGTTTGGGTGAAATCACCGCCCGTACAGGCGCAACCCATGACTTAGAAAAAGTAATCATTTTAAGTTCTGAAGAATTACCCAAAGAGATTGAAGCTATCGAATCAAAGTTTGATTTAGCCCTTAATGTTAAGCCTTTAAACAAAGGCTATGTAATTGATTTAACCTTACCCAAGTCGGGAAATGTAGTGCTGCAATTAATGGATTTTTATGGAAAAAATCTCGCAACAATTCTGGAAGGTAATTTTGAACGCGGAAGTCATTCGGTAATGCTCGACCAAGACAAAATGGGGGATCCCAATGGTATTCAATTTATAGCCCTAAAACTCGATGGAAAAATTGTGTTACGCAAAGTGTTGACTAAAGTTCATTAATGAAACTAAACGAAAAAAAAATAAAACAAGCTTTAGTTTTCCTTGCTGGGTTTTCTAGTCTAGGCTTGGCATTCGATCCATTCAAATTGGATACCACTTTTGTGGGGCAAAAAATTTTAACAGTTAGTCTTGAAGATTCCATTCTTAGTCCCGACTTAAGTAAAATAAATTTAAAGGGCTATGATATAGACAATGCTATTTTTATTGATGAAAATGATAGTGTTCCCTATAAACTCTCACCCGATTTAATTGATTTTAGCCAACATAAAAGCCTTCGCATTACGCAAAATGCGGATAACTCTAGCTTAGTTTTGGAAGCGCCAACAAATTTCATTCCGCACATAGGGCAGATTTTATCGGATACCACAAATGGTGGTTTTTTGCAAAAAATTTCTCAGGTGGTAGAATTAGATCAAGGGTTTGGTTTTCGTCGATGGTTATTAAAAGTATCACCTGCCGAAATTACAGAAGCGATTTTAAATTGTGATATTGCTTTTTTTACGCGCTTAGATCTTAATGTCTTTACTCCTTCTCGTAATTATGGAGAAGATATTCACAGCAGCGATTCCTTAGGTCATGATGGATTTTGGAATTATTCTCTGAAAAATTTTCGCATTCTATTTCAACCCACCTTAGCGGGCAGAATTAAAATTAAAGACGGCAAGTTGGAAATACTCAATCTCCAACTACAGGGGCAAAATGAAATTTCGGCCCATATTCATGGTCAATTATCTGGCCAGGGTAACTTTCGCTATGATGAAGATTTTCCGATACGATCCGAAAAAATTTTACCGCTCGCGCCAGGATTAATTTTAAGAATAAACCATCAACCGACCCTTCACATGGAATGCCTCTCTAAAGGAGACGACTTTGCTTTAGAGACAGATTTTAAAGTGCAGAATAATTTTCGCAACTCCCTGCAAAGTAATCAAGGATTGTGGAAGCCCACCGGTGAAAATACCATGTCCTCTGCTAAAAATGATTTGCAAGAATTACGTGGCTCTGGAGAAATGAAAATAGCCTTAACATCTAAGGTCGAAGTCACGCTCTCGGGACTCACGCAAAACTTTAGCATCAGTCCTTTTTTAAAAGCTACTTCCGATAAATATTCGTATAGTCGAAGCTTTAGCACTACCACTCGCGCCATTAGTATTCTCAGTAGTGGCAATAAGGCTTTGAGCTTTGGATCACGATTGTCCGGTGAAGCCTCTTTCAGTACAGATGGCAAAAGTCAAATGTTTAATTTTTTTGGTCAAGAAAATCTTTTGCTAACACCGCCGCGTGAGGGAAATGTTACGATTAAAAAAGAAGATAGTGCGGGAGTTGTGTTAAAATGCCAATTCACTCCTCCTGCCGATTATTATATGGTGCAACAAAAACGTGAAGGGGGAAACTGGGAAGTTATCCTCGATAAAACTATTGGTGCTCAAATTCACATTGCCAATTTAAAACCAAACTCACAGTACAGCTTTCGTATTATCGCCACCAATGTCATGGGTAGCAGCGAGCCTTTTCCACTGAATGGTTTAGCCTTTAGCACCGACAAAATAAATCATCCTCCCACTATTCCCGCAATTCCCACATACCTTAGCACAGATGAAAAACCCTTTCCTGTTTTTCAATTAAGCTGGAAAAGTACGGATCCCGATTTAGGCGATAAATTAAAATTTGATCTTTATTTAGAATCACAAAATCCACCTACCCAATTATTAATCGGTGGTTTTGAAGAAAGCACTTATAAGCTTAAAGATTTGAAACCGAATACCACGTATTATTGGAAAGTTATTGCCAAAGACAGCTTGACCTCGGTAGAAGGACCTATTTGGAAGTTCACTACTCAGCGCCTCCCCTTATTTGCTGGAGAACTTAAGTCTATCAGCAATGCCAAAGGAAATCATAGCATGGTATATGTTCCAGCCGGCAGTTTTTTGCGTGAAGATGGTAAACAAGTTACGGTGAGCGCCTTTTTACTACAAAAATATGAAGCAACGCAAGAGGAATTTACCAGTGTCACAGGAAATAATCCGGCCTATCGTAAAGGAGAAAAACTTCCTGTCGAACGGGTAACTTGGGATGAAGCAAAAAATTATTGTCAAGAAATTGGCGGGCGATTACCTACAGAAGGGGAATGGGAATATGCATCTAGAGCGGGCAGCGCGGCGAGTTTTTATTGGAATCATCAAGATGCTAAAGAATATGCTTGGTTTCACGATAATGCCGAAAATCACACCCAACGTGTGGGACTTAAAAAACCTAATGCATGGGGCTTGCATGACATGGCCGGCAATGTTTTTGAATGGGTAGAAGATGGCTTTGGCCCTTATTCACCTACGGATTTAGATAATCCCAAAGGCAATCCTTTCGCTAATTCTAAAGTGATTCGTGGGGCCAGTTGGTATAGTGAAGCTAGTAGCTTAGGATCCGCTGCGCGCTTTAATAATCGACCCAGTATGCGGAATTATAAAGTGGGATTTCGCTGCGCTATGGACATCAAAAAAGCTTTGCCCGAATATGCAAAATCTAATGAACTTGAAAATGTTGTTACGGCCAAACCCGTCAATGCGACCGCTGCAAAATAGCTTTATTTCAAATATTGGATGAAACGGTTAATTGTTGTATTATAAGGTATTATGAAATACGGTATTTATTCAGATATACATGGTAACCTCGAAGCCTTACAAAGAGTTTTAGAATCCATGAAACGCTTAGGCGTTGAAAAAAAAGTTTGCTTGGGTGACATTGTTGGCTATGGCCCATTTCCCAATGAATGCGTTGAACTGGTAAAAAATAATAGTGATTTTGTAATATTGGGTAATCATGATAGTGTAGCCATTGGTCGTGAATCAGCCGATAATTGGAATAATTATAATGCGCAAAAAGCCATTGAGTGGACTGCAAAAGTTTTAACAACGGAATCCGTTGAATTTTTCAAAGGACTTCCGTATATGGCCTCCGAAAGTCCATTACTTTTTGTCCATGCCAGTCCATGGTCGCCTGCCGATTGGCGTTATGTTACCAGCTTGGATGATGCGGTTGATGCATTTTCTTTTTTTACCGAACGCATTTGTTTTATTGGGCATACCCATTGGCCCATTATTGTGATTACCGAAGGCGAACAAAATTTCCGTGTTTCCGAAACTTTATTCCATACACTTTTGCCCGAACAACGCATTTTGGTGAATGATGGTAGCGTGGGGCAACCCCGAGATAGAAATCCATTGGCTGCTTGGTGCCTATGCGATACTGAAAAAATGACCGTAGAAATTATTCGGGTCGCCTATGACATTAATAAAACGCAAGAGGCCATGCGGAAACTTGGTTTCGCCGAATTCCTGATTAATCGTCTTACCGAAGGAAGATAGCCTTCTTTTGAGCCGTATTCGTGCCCTAGCGAAGGAGTCCGTAGTTTATGGAGTGTCTTCGTTAGCCAGTCGCTTCTTAAATTTTTTACTCGTTCCATTTTACACCCATGTTCTAAGTCCAGCCGATTTTGGAATTATCAATATTCTATTTGCCTTAATCGCTTTTTTAAATATCCTCTATCAATTTGGATTTGATTCAGCCTATTTACGTTGCTCGCAAGATCTCGATGAAGTCGGAAGAAGGAAAATGTATTCCTCTGCCTTTTGGAGCCAGGCTTTTGGATGTATAGTTTTTTCTTTATTGGTTTTTATAGGTTACCCTTATTTAAATCAATGGTTGCTTATACCTGATAGCCATCCGCATTTATTACACTATGCCATCGCCATTTTGATATTTGATACTTTAAGCGTTGTTCCCTTTGCTCATTTACGTCAAAATCACAAAGCTTGGCATTTTGCTCTGATTCGAATTTTTAATGTGATATTAAATGTCGTCGGTAATATTATACTCGTGGCCAAAATGCATTATGGTATTGAAGGTGTTTTTCTCGCTAATCTTTTAGCTAGCGCTTTTACCTTATTGTGCTTTACTCCTGAATTAAGCAAGCGATTAGAATTTGTTTGGAATATTCAATACATACGCCAACTTTTAGTTTTTGGTTTACCCTTAGTGCCAGCAGGACTCTATGGTATGGTGAATGAAATGGCAGGACGAATTTTTATCGCTCGACTCCCTGCGGACAAGCTTGCACGACTTTATCCCAATGGCGCACATGATGTTTTATCTCTTACAGGTATTTTTTCGGCAGCGTGGAAATTAGGCATATTCGGCTTATTGCTAGTACAAATGTATCGCTTGGCTTGGCAGCCCTTTTTTATTCAGCGTCAAAAAGACGCCGATGCGCCACAATTATTTGGACAGATTTTAAGGCTGCTATGTTTATTTGTGGGTCTAGCCTCCGTAACCTTAATGTTATTTCTCGACAAACTGGTCGCTGTTCCAGTTTTTGGCAAACCGATTATTCATCCCTCCTATTGGTCCGGTTTAACCATAGTACCTTTGGTGTTACTGGCCTATGCGTTGCAGGCTTGGCTTATACATTTCACCTTAGGAATTTACATTCGCAAACAAACAAAATATTTTATGTGGGTTAATGGCATAGGTGCTGGTATTACGCTATTAGGAAATTATTTATTAGTACCTCGCTTTGGTTTACAAGGCCCCGCATTAGCAGCCATTATTTGTTACTTCCTCATGGCTGTTATGATGACACGTCGCAGCCAGAAATTATTCCCTATTGAAATCCCTTGGAATAAAATGCTTTTAGTTTTTGTATGGTTAACCTTTGGATGGTCGATAGGATTTTGGATTCAAATGACTCCGCAAAATTTTTCTTGGATCATGCGTTTAGGTATATTTATACTGTTTTACACTTTACCTTGGTTATTGAACTTGATCACCATTAATGAAAAACAACTTATTCGTAAATATTTGCATTTGCGTTAAACACTTTCTCATGTTAAAATTGGCCCACAAAAAGCACTCTGATTTGTTTATACTTCTGCTGTGAAAGAAATCATTCTCGAAATTGAAAAATTGATTCCCGGAGGAGAGGGCTTAGGCCGCTTTGAAGGGAAAGTCGTTTTTGTGCCGGGTGTGTTACCTGGAGAAAGCGTAAGTGTCCAAATAATTGAGGATAAAAAAGACTTTGCGCGTGGTGAAGCTTTGGCTATTCTAAAACCTTCCCCGCAAAGAGAGAAGCCGCTTTGCCCCCATTATGGCCTTTGTGGAGGCTGCAATTTCATGCATATAAAATACGCTTCACAATTAGCCTTTAAAGTGGAAATAGTAAGCGAAACGCTTCGCCGCACTGCGGGAATTATCTGGGAAAATATTTCCATTGAAGCGGGAGCCCCTTGGGAATATCGCAATCGATTACAATTACATCGTTTACCCAATCAATCCTTAGGGTTTATGGGACGTGGCAGTAATACACCCTTAGCTGTTGAACATTGTGCAGTGGCCCCAAGAGCCCTCGATGAATTATTACAAACAAAAAATCATGATCCTAAATCAATAGCCGATCGCTTTCCGGTTTGGGTAGATGAAAATGGTGTAACCCTAAATACCGAAAAAGAAAATCCAGAGGTAACCGTAAAGATACTCGGACAAGCCGTTCATTTTAATTTGCATTGTTTTTTTCAAAGCAATGTAGCTATGCTCGAAAAGCTTATCCCTTATGCCTTGCAGGATTTACAAGGCGATACGGCCGTGGATCTTTATTGCGGCGTAGGATTATTCGGAGCTTTTTTAAATCCCCACTTTAAAAAGATTTTAGCCATTGAAGAAAATGCGACCGCATTAAATTATGCAAAAAAAAATATCGTTGGAAAACAGCATGTGTTTTTAGCAGAAACCGTTGAAAAAGCTTTGCGCGGTCAAGGACAATTGGCCGCTTACTTAAAAAATAAACCTGACACCATCATTGTCGATCCTCCACGTGGTGGCCTAGGCGCGCCGGTCCGTGATTTTTTAAATCGCGTGCAAACCCCGCATTTGATTTATGTTTCTTGCGACCCTGTAACTTGGGCGCGTGATTTAAAGGATTTACTACGAGGGGGATATATTTTAGAAGATTTACGTCTTTTCGATTTTTATCCCCAAACCTCGCATATAGAATGTGTGGCAAAGCTTAGTGCTCGCAAATAGCTCCATTCTCTCTGCATTTAAATAACCGCAAAGGTTGCATTAGACTTACTCCTCCCCCTAAAATTAAAGTTCTCGATATTTTGGGTAAAGGGCAAAGTAGTGCAAATAAAAAATGCAGATCATTATGATACCAGTAAATTTTCCCTAGAGCGCTTAGGCCTTATTCGTGAATTGCCAATTTCTCCGCAAAATCTTGTGCAAGTATTGGAATTACTGAAACAAGAATCTCCACCCATAAAAGCATTAACCGCCGCTGTACTTAAAGATCCAGTTTTAACTGCTTTGGTGACCAAAGCGATTAGTGGCTTAAAAAAAACAGGTAACGCCAAAGGTTCCTTGGTTTCACAAGCCATCATTCATTTAGGCAGTAAAAATTTGTCGAAACTTTTTTGTTCCGTCAATACTTACGATATGCTGAATAAAATTCATAGCCGTGGATATTTTAATCTCAATCAATTTTGGGAAGAATCTTTAGCGACCGCATTATTTGCCAAATTATTGGCCGACAAATGTCACTATCCTTCGGGAGAACAGGCGTATGTGGCCGGCCTTACGCATCACTTAGGTGTGTTAGCTATGCATGAAACTTGGCCCGAAGATTATGAGCGTGTGCTTGAATTAATTCGTAGCGGGGGAGATCCACATAATTGTGAACGACTAGTTTTTGGATTCACCCATGAAGAAGCAGGCGAAATCGTAGCGGAAGCTTGGGGCTTACCAGGATCTATTAGCAAAGTTATTGCCGGACATCATCGCCAAAGCAAAAGTCCGCAACAAAAATCAGGACAAATATTGAGTGATATTGTTTATGTAGCCACCCAACTCACGCCTTTATTCCTCAGTGGAAAAACCGCTTCGCGAGAACTTATTCGCAATACCGAGCTTTGGTTAGAAATTTCTGAATTAGATATTGCGAGTGTGCAAACAGAAATTTTAGATCCATGGGAAAAAATCCGTTTAGGACTCTCCTTACGCGATGAAGATCTTGAACTGTATGCGCAATTATTAGAAAAAACTATTGCGCACTTAGAATATCAACTCGAAGATCAAGAAAAACGTTTTTTTGAATTGCGCGACAAATTAAAATATTTAGAGTTACAGCAAGATTCCAGCAGCGTACTATTACATTGCCGAACACGTGAAGAAACTATTCAAAAAACAGGTCACTTTTTCCTCGCCCATTTTCCAATTGCCAGTTTGGTTTATTATGAAGTGAATTGGGATAATCATCGTTTAAAAAGTATCGGGAAATTTGCAGGTTACCCTTTACCGGGACTCGAATTAAATTTACTGAAAGACAATGGTGTTTTAGTGAATTGCACATTAGAAAAAAAGCCTTTGTATTTAAGAGCACATTTATTGGATGAATGCGAAAGCCAAGAGGATATGTTCGACTCTCCAGTGATGCCCAAAGCTCGCCCCAATCCCCCCTCCTATATAGAGGCTACGTTTGCATATCCAGCGCTCTCAGAAGGCGAAAGACAAATATTGGGTGAACAAGCTTTATTAATAATTCCCATTGTGCATGCTAATTTAGCACGTGGACTTTATTTTATCCAAATAGAAATGGGAAGAGAACTGTCGGCGCAAGCTTGTGAATGTATTGTACGTATTACTGCAAATGCTTCCGAACGCTTAAAAAGTTTACTCGAACCCTTGAATGTCAAAAAAGCTGCGGCACCACTTAGTGAAGGCAAATGGCATCCGAAACCCATTTACACCCCTAGTACACAACGGTTTCATTAAGTCACTCATAAATTATTTTTAAAGTTGGAAGCGAGCCTATAAGCCGGGTTCTGTCGCGAATTCTTGCGAACTCGGGATGATTATCCATCTGGGTAACACTTTACAGTGCACCTCAAGCAACCTACCCGGCGGCTTACCGAAACGAACCATTTCAGGGAGTATCACGCAAGTTACCTTGCAACGCTCCACACCGCCCTATTTGGTCTTGCACCGGATGGGGTTTTCCCTGCCATTTTCGTCACCGAAAACGCGGTGAGCTCTTACCTCACCATTTCACCCTTACTCGCCCTATTTAAAATAAAGCAAGCGGTATATTTTCTGTGGCACTTTCCAGCCCGTTACCGAGTCTGGCCGTTAGCCAGCATCCTGTTCTATGGTGCCCGGACTTTCCTCCAGAGAGCTAACTCCAGCAATCATCCAGCTCGCTTCCGAGACAAATGTAATAAGCCAAGGGCGTTTATGCAGCTTTATGCCGCTTTAAAGCTCTATTCCCCAATTGGCCACAGGCAGCCATGGCCTCTTGGCCCTTAGTTCCACGCACACGGCAATATTGCCCAGCCTTCATGAGGGTATGAAAAAATACTTCTACCTGTTCACGCGTGGCAGGCTCATAGGGAGAATCAAGCCGTGGATTATAAGGAATTAAGTTCACACAAGCACGCAAATCGCGCAAGTACTCCGCCACTTGCAAAGCATGTTCTGGCGCATCATTTACTCCAGGTATCAAAACATATTCCATAAAGAAAAAATCATCTTTATGTTTAAGCGGATAAGCCTGCAAAGTTTTTTTTAATTCAGCCATAGGTGTTACACGATTCACAGGCATAATTTGCGACCGAATTTCATCATTAGGCGCATTCAAGCTAATCGCTAAACGCACTCGAGAAAATCCTTTCGGCGATAAATCGGCAGCTAATTCTGCCAAACGTTGTATACCTTGTAAATGCCCCACGGTAGAAATAGTAATATTCGATTTAGCAATATTTAATCCGCGCTGATCACTAACAATACGGATAGCCTGAAGTACTTCATCCAAATTATCCATGGGCTCACCCATACCCATAAACACGATGTTTTCTACGGGTTCATTTAAAATAAATCGAGCCGTAGCCACTTGTGCGACAATTTCCTCAGCCGAAAGATGGCGTAGAAAACCCATTTGTGCCGTCTCGCAGAAGTTACATCCCATTTTACAACCAATTTGCGAGGACACACAAATCGATTTATAATGTCGCATGGGAATAATAACCGATTCACTTTCATATTTTTCTGCGATTTTCAGCAGAAACTTATAAGTTACTCCATCGCCACTGCGGCCAACCAATTCCGGCAAGGCAATATTTAAATCCGCATTAATTTTTGCTTTTAAACTTGGATTTGCATCGAACTCAGGTAAACTATCCAGATCGACTTTGCCATGGCGATAAATCTGTCGAAACATAGCTCCCGCATGATATTCGCCTTTACCATAGCGCAGAGCAAACTCTGCAATTAAGCCGGCATAATCATAAGCATAAAAATGTAAGGGTTCTGTATTCATTTTAATTTACAGCTAAGCGACTATTGCCTTGAAAGATTAATCTTGCAGAGAGAAAGGCGTAAACTTCGTGTCTTTATCAAAATAATTTTCATTTTCGGCGCGCTTCAAAAAGCCCACGACTAAATAGGTAACCGGCGTGATAATGGCTTCCCAACTCGTTTTAATTAAGTAATTAGTAATCATCACCTTTATCACTAAATCATTATTTCCCCAAGCGCCCCAAAAGGCCAAGGGATAAAAAATCAAAGAGTCAACACCTTCCCCAACAATAGTGGATCCAATGGTACGCATCCACAAATGTTTACCTTCGGTTAAAATTTTCATTTTGGCTAATACGAAAGAATTAGCAAATTCCCCACAGAAAAAAGCAATTAAAGAAGCCAATACAATACGCGGTGTTTGTCCAAAAACCGATTCATAAGCCGCTTGATTGGGCCAGCCATTAGCGGCAGGTAAAGTCACCACCATCCAACTCATTAGCGAAGCAAAAATCACCGCTGCAAATCCAGCCCAAACTACTTTACGCGCGCGCGCATAGCCATAAACTTCGGTCATGACATCGCCGAATATATAACTAATGGGAAAAAATAAAACACCGGCCCCAAAAGTAAAGCCACCCACAGTACAAACCTTCGCCGCGCCAATCACATTGGAACAAAGCAATACCGTCACAAAAGACGCCATAATTAAATCATAATATTTATAGTGTTTACGATTTTGCATTAAATGCCTCTTTCATATATCGTATCGACCTGCAAGCCTTGACCTTCGGCAGCCTGCTTAGCCAGTACATCGCAGCGTTCATTTTCAATATCTCCCGCATGGCCTTTTACCCATACGAATTCCACCTTATGCTCTAAACACAAAGATAGCAGTTTTTCCCATAAATCAGAATTTAAGGCCTTTTGTTTATCGCTTTTAATCCAACGATTTTGTTTCCATTTTTGCGCCCAGCCCTTCATAATCCCATTTACTACATATTGCGAATCGGTATGCACGGTAACATTACTGCTACGCTTCAAGCTTTCTAAACCGGCAATAGCGCCCCATAATTCCATGCGATTGTTAGTAGTCCGTTTAAACCCCACATAAAGCTCTTTGCGATGTTCTTGACAAAGCAAAACTACCCCATATCCACCGGGCCCAGGATTGCCAAGGCAAGCGCCATCGGCGTAAATAATCACTTTTTCTTTTTCACTCATGGTAAAACTATCCTCATGAAGAAGAAGCGTCTGCGTATTTTAGCATTAGCCCTTCAATGCGAGCAAATTTACTCAGTCCTAAGAGGTCCGTCTATATTGGATTGCAGTAAGTTCGAGGGTCTATTTCACTGCGATTAATGCCATTTCACCATACTAATTCCCGAGCATTTCACTAATATATTCGCCACTTGTTGGGATAACGAAAAAACATTCCCTTCACGAAACTTTAATTGGAAATGCAAAATTTTTTGACTGTTTTGTAAATCGTATTCAAAATTCATCCCAATTAATTTTACACCTGCCGTTTCAATTCGTGATTTAATTTCATTTTCAGCAATGCCGTCTAATTTTACCGTTACCGTAAGCATGGCATAATTGTCGCGTTTAATGTTTTTCTCTACCAAAGGTAAGGCATATAGGGTAATTAAGGCTATGCCGGTTCCCATAGCGCCCAAAATAATATGTCCGCTGCCAATGGTTAATCCCAGTATGGTTACAAACCATAGTACCGCGGCCGTAGTAACCCCTCGAACCGCATTCCCTTGACGTAAAATGGCACCGCCTCCCAAAAACCCTATGCCCGTTAAGATACCAGCGGCTAAACGCGCTCTATCGGGGCGAAATACTCCAGGCATATTTAAGCTTTCGAGGTAAAAATGTTCGGAAAGAATCATGGCCATCGTTGAAGACACGCACACTAAAATGGTGGTTTTCAATCCCGCTGAGCGCCCATGTCCTTCGCGTTCAAACCCGAGTAATAAACTTGCAAAGAGAGCAACTCCTATGCGTATGAAGATTTCGGAATACGGTAAATGTGAAGAATAATTCAAAATGGTTCCTTGGATTTTACATGGATTTTAATTTTCCCTGTAAAAAATTACCATGATTTTCGTATTAATCTTTTTTAAATAAAAACTGGATTTCAAAATTATAGCTATGCTAGAATTAAAAGCATATGAAAAAACCTTCACAAATTCAGGAATGGATGTCGATGGAAGATATGGGCGAATGGGTGCGCAAGGCGGCCGATTTGGATTCCTATCAAAAACGACTCGCAATATGGTTAACTAAAGTTGGACCCTTTCATGCTCATAAAGTCGCCGAAATGTTACAGATCAGTAAACAAGCGGTTTGGCTTTGGATTAAGCAATTCAATGAAGGAGGTCCTGCAGGCCTGGAAAGAATTGGGCGCGGTGGTCGCCGCAAAGCCTATCTCAGCGTTGAACAAGAAAAGAATTTAGTTAAAGAATTGCAAACCCAAATAGCGCAAGGCCAAGTTTCTAAGGCCAAAGAATTAATGCCTTTGGTTTTACAAACTGTCGGTCAAAATGTTTCGGTAGCCTATGTGTATCGCTTATTGCAAAGGTATAACAAACGCAAAGCAGGCTTAGCACGCCATAGTGTTGAAATGCAATTAAACGAAAAAGAATAGCAATCATCTTATAGCTATTCTTTAGAATTTAATTTGGTCGCTTTCTAAATTGAAAGTGACCTATTTTTTTCTGGCCTTAACTTCACAATACTCTACCACAAATTACAATTAAAGTCCGATCACACTACTTTACATTTACTCATGCCTTTTTTTATGTCGGCCTCGCGTTTACGATCATAGGCGGATGCAAATAATGTCCCAGTTTGTCGAAATTTTTTCCAAGATTTGATGTTGGTTTTTTTTCTTGATCGATTAATTTATAGGATAAGTATTATTTTACCTTCTTGAAATGACATAGGTAACTTAAAAGTAACGTATCCTAGGAGTAAAAGATGTTTCCACTCAAGCATATGCTCAACCAAATCAAGCCCCTATTTTTTTTACTTTATTTATCCGCCATGGGATTATTCTGCGTATTCGCCGTAGAGCGCTATATGAATGAGCCTTTTAGCTGGATGGCGGGCGGAACCTTCATGTTAATTGTTTTTTCTGTCTATGCCATGAATCGCTATACCGATATGCGGGAAGATTTTACCACCGATATTAAAAGAGCTTTGTTCTTTTCTAAGACCCGTTATATTTTTAAAATTAGTGTTGGGGCCATGGGATTAAGCCTTGTACTTTTGCTTTTAGCTGGAAAGTTAAACTTTTTTTATCTCCTGCTTGCGAGCGTAGGCACACTCTATTCCTTTTATCTTATCCCTTGGTATCAAAGGGGCAAAGGCTTAGTATTTTTAAGGATTAAGAATATTCTTTTTCTTAAAAACTTTACCGTAGCCTTTCTTTGGGGTTCCGCAATTTTTGCGATTCCCATGATTCATGCTAGTCGATACGAGTCTGGAACGACAGTACTTTATATACTCGCCCTTAGCTTTTTTTTATCCACGTTAAACAATACCCTGTTTGATGATATTCGTGATGAAATTGGAGATCGCATGGCAGAAATTAAAACGGTACCCACTGTATTCGGTTTAAAGAACAGTTATCGTTTTCTGTATAGCATTAATTTATTGTGGCTAGGATGCATACCCGTATTATTGTTTTTAAAAATTATTGATATTAAACATGCAATTTTTTTATGTGGCATGGGTGGCTATCCCTTTATATATCTTATCGCGCATCAAAAAGAAAAGCTCACGCAAGCTACGCTTGATTTTTTGGCAGAAGCTGATTTATTAATTTATGCAGGTGGTCTTTTTGCGTTATCTTTTTTGGGTGGCCGCTGAAGCTCGTAATATTTTTTTACGAGTCACTTGTTTCGGCATCGCAGCTTTAGGAGCATTATGTTCCTTGGCTAGATATTCTAGAATAAATTGTTCCGAAAATATTTCTGGAATCGCGTCCGGTTTATTATCCAGCACATAAAGATTTTTCTTGTGATTGGAAACTAAAATTACTTTTTTATAGTCCGATATCGCAGCAAATTGCTTCGCCGCTGCGGAAGTACTCAAAAATACTGTGATCTTTTCGGGAGGAAATTTATGCTTATCCATTTCCTCGGAATGTTGAAATAAGTATGGGGTAACACGCACATTTTGGAAAACGCGAATTAAACTCGGTAAATTTTCCATGCCATCTTTAATCACTACAATTGGATATTTCTCATTCCAGCTTTGCAATTCTTTTTCGAAAATAGGAATGGTAATCATCATACGCAATCCTCTTTCGCCTTGTTTTCCTAGATTTTTGGAATAGGCGCTAATTTTTCCACCATGATTTTCAATTATGCTACGCGTTATGGATAAGCCTAAACCCGAACCTCCGGTGTCTTTTTTAGTGGTATAAAAAGCTTCGAAAATATTTTCCATTTGTTTTTCATCACAACCGACACCATCATCTTCAATACTCACCAACAAAATACTTTCCGCGGCTTCAATTTTGATGCGAATGGAAATGTTACTCGGAAGTGAAGCTTCAATACTATTCTTAAAGAGGTTTAAAAATACATGTTCTAACTTTTCCCAGTCGCCGTGGAAAAAAATATCTTCTGAACTTTTTTCCATCTGAAAATATTTTTCGTATTTGTACAAATGCTTACTTATAGTATTGGTAATAAGGCTATAAATATTAACAGGATGCTTTTCTTTTATGATTTGGGTTTTTGACATTTCTAAAATGTCTTCGCTAAAATGACTTAAGCGTTCTACCGAACTCACAATATTACTCACTAATTCTTCACCCTTATGGGATAAATTTTCCATGGCTTGCAGGAGCTGTGCATTGCCCGATATCATGAACATATAATTTTTAATCTCATGATTAATCATGGCAGTGGATTGTCCCAGCTGCCTTAAGGCATTAGCTTGTTCCAAATCTTTATAAGCTTCTTCCAATTTGCTAAAGGTATTCGTTCTATCTTTAAGTAACATCAAAAATCGTTCCGTGAAAATTTGCGCGGCCACAATTCCAAATACTAATATCCCAATAATTTTATAATTAGGAATGAGTAAGGCGGCAGGATTTAAAACCACGGTCATATCGAGCACACCAAAAAAACATAAAACTAAAAATCCCACTAAATGCATAGCCATAATTTTTCGTTCTTGTCCTTGAGAATAAATCAAGCTTCGTATAATTAAATAATTTGCGGCGGCGATATAATAAAAAGCAAAAGGAAAAAAAATCAAATAGTACAATGTGCCACCCATCACTTTATCATGATTCACAGTAAGCATTTGTCGCGTAAAAATAAGAGGAAGGGAAACAGCTGAAAGAAAAATAAGTCCATTCAATAACCAAGTTTTTTTCCATTTGGTAATGTGAATTAACGAGTTTAAAGAAAATGGGAAAAAGAAACAAACCAAAACATGAAGTACGCGCGCCCAATATAATTTTTCCTCGATATTGGTAGCACTGGGTGTGCCTCGTAAATCAATGGCAGCCATGGACGAAAGTAAAATTAAGGATAGCCCAAAATAACGGAAAGAAGGGTCGTACTTAGCGCGCAAATCAATTAGGGTAAATAGCAAGCCCGTGGCAAAAAGAAAAGAACAAAGAATTTGGAGTATAATAATCATCTCTAGGTCTCAGCCGAGGTTCAGCGAATCTATCAACTATTTTTCCAAAGAATACCACCTTAATTTGATTGATTTCAACACTTTAACAATAAATAAACATCTTTCCACAGACTTATCAACCACTTATTCCTAGTTATGAATGCTTAATAATTTCCCCTAAAGCATCAAGATAGCAGGCATAAGGCATTTTTTCGGCCACGCAAATTATTTTGGAAGGGTATAATAAATGGAATATTTCGAAAGCGTTTTTCTTAAAATTTACGACTAAAAAGTCTTCCGCTAACAATTGGGCACACAAGGATTGCGGCAATAAAGATTTATGTAGCATCCACGGTGCGGCGCTTAGCCAATCATTCACATTATAGCTTTCTTGCCCGTTCACAAATACAGTCTTCGCTTTTTCCTCAAAAGCCTTTTCTATTTCCTCAATCGCCTGCTGTATAAACTTGGGCCACCGATTTGATTGCGCATAAGTTTTAATCAATCGATACCAAAAATAATAAGTGGCTCCCAAGGGATAATATTGTTGGAAGCGCGTATTCCAAAATATTTGCGTACGAATATGTAGTAATAAAAAAGCAAAAATTTTCTGCATCAAAAACTCAGAATCTTCCTGAAATTCATCTTGCAGCCAAATTTGCAATAAATAATTGAGCATATTGATATTACTAGTTGGATCCAATTCATTATGCTTATCGAAAATCCAAGTTAATACGCCGCTATCTTGATCCTGCGCCCCATTTTCATAACTCAAAGATTCTTTTGCAAAAACCCCTTCCCGATAAATATGCGCTTTCATTAATTCGAGATGACGTTTTTTGTCCTTGGCGGAATGCGGATAAAACTTTTTTGCAGAAGGATAATTTTCGATAATCACATTCAGAGCCGAAAGTATAATGCAAGTAGAATCATTATCCGGAACATTGGCATCCCAAGAATTAAAATGCGCATAAGCAGGGTTGGAAGGCTCGATCAAATGATCTCGGCTGGGATAATACGAAAACAAATTTAAAGGTTCGCCTTGAAACTTCATCGGGCGACCATTATTTGCTAATAATGAAAGATTACTATTTATACTAGTGAATAAATCCTCTGACCACTCGATATTGAATTGTTCTTTCGATCGGGCCATGGCTTCCCAAATCATAAGATCACAAAAGGAACGATGAAAAAAATTATAGCGCTTGCCGGGAGTAAAAGAAGCGCAAAATCCAATGGAAGGTTTACGCGAGGTTATAGTATTCCAAATAAATCCCAATACTAAATCTTTGCGTAAGCGAGGGATATAGCGAAATAACCGAACCCAATCCCCCAGAGTAAATAACGGATCATGCCCTCCTAATATTTCACAATGGTTTCCAAAAGTATTTTGCTTTTGATAAACGGAAACTAACTCCGCCATAACATTTATCGCTTTTTCGCGAAGATGCGGAAATGTTATGTCCTTTACTAGATTAGGTAAAATGGATTCAGGCATTCTTCTTTCTTTCTTACAAAACCCTTGGGGTATTGGATTAATACTTATAGCCTTAACATTATTGGCTTGTTGGGAAAGCACGCGCGCGCCATGGGCTCCATTTTTTCTACTCTATGGAACTTTAATCTTTATTATTCCGGCTCTTGCACAAATCCATCCTTGGGGGAATTTAAAAAATATTTTTGCTCCCTTCGGCAAAGAAATTACTGCGTCCTTGATTCTATTATTAATTTGGGAACATGGGTTTTGGTTTTTTCTGTATGAGAAAGTCATTTTAAAAAAAATCGGTAAATCACAACTACCCTTTTATTCTCCCAGTGCCGCCATTGATTATTCCCTGCATGAGGCACAACAAAGATGGCGATGGAAGCCTTCGCAAACGGAAGTCATATTTGGATTATATGTTTTGCTTTGGGCACCTTTAGGGGAATCATGGTTTTATTTTGCTTATGTGCAAAATATTTGGACACAAACATTTGGATTTGCCGTTTCCATTTGTGTAATGGTTTTATTTTTTGGGTTGCGACATTTTTTGAATTTATTGAATCGAGGAAAAATTATTCCTTGGCCTAGTGCCGGTGCTTTTGCCCTTAGTGCCGGAGGAAGTGCTTTGATTTTAGGAAGCCTATATCAATGTACGCATTCACTTTATCCCTTATTACTTTTACATTTTATCAGTAATGGTCTTTGGGTATTGCTTAATTACCTTCGTTGAGTTTAATGAGTAGCAACCGATTACCCATTATTTCCCGCGCAGGAAAATCACCATTTTTAGTGGTCCATAGCCTTTCGCCTTGTACAGTGTAGATCGTAAAGCTTTGCCTATTTTGCAAATCTCTTTTGAGTTGATCATAATCGAAAGCATATTGCAGGGATAATTTTTTCGATTTATTAGCATCATGCTTCTGCAAACCCACAATACCCGAGCCTGTAAGCATGGTTTTTGCCGGAACGACCATAGAAAAACCATCTGTAAACTTCACCGTACGTGCCACATCATCGGGATTATAGGCCACATAAGTTCGGGTAGTGTTTTTATCAAAGACACCAAAAGAGGGTACATCTGCACGCACACTCGCATTCGAGCGACCTATCGCATTGAGGTTTTGTACCATGTGGTAAATATGCGCTTTAGTTTCGCCATCCATGGCGCTATACCCATTGAAATTGCCAAAACGGGACATCGCGGCTTGAGGATCCGCAAAAGCTAATGTCCCCCAAGCAATATCATCCCAAGTACCCGTATGTCCTTGAAAGCGAAAAGGATGATTATACATATAATCAATATTATTCTTAATGTTTTCCGGATAGCGACTCAAATAAACCGAGCCCGTGTTTAAAGGCAAGAAATTGATGAGATGAATATAATTTGCCAAGTCTCCAAAAAATGTATGATAGGTTCCGCCATTACTCATAAGTTGGCCTATGCAAGGATTAGGGTATAAAGAAGGAAACACGGTTTTATCCGCATCGAACCAATATTGCTGCACCGCTAAGGCTTCGGTGGTGTACATATAAATCGCCAAATCACGAACTGCTTTATTATTGGTATTCATGCCCCACATATAAAGTGCCGTATGAAAATTCATTGCTTCGGAAGAGGACTCTTGATTATTACCTCGTCCATAATATTCACTGCCATGAGCCCAAGAATGCCCCGCATAAGGATCGAAATTGCGTAAATGAGGGAAACGCTTATCCGCATCATCGTAATTCGCCACGTCACGAATCACCATGTCCACCATACCACCCCAATTCGCTTGGCTTGCCCAATCGGGATCGTATTTAGCAATGGTGGCCGCGGCCATAATAAAATAACCCGCATGAAAATGATGATCATTAATCTCATCATCACTATGAAAAGAAGCAGGGTAACCGAAAAGCGTATTCCATTTTTGGCTATAATAAAAAACTTGGCTTTTTTTTCCATCTTGGGCGGTAAACCAATTTTGTAATTGATCTTTTAATTTATTGATAAAGGTTGTACGCGCTGCGGTGTTACCTAATTGATCAGCAATGTTAACCAATTGAGCCACACGACCTAAACTTTTCCCCGCATTGTAGGTATCGCCATTAGAAATATTATATCCCGTTTCCGCATTGATATACTGGCCCAAGACAGCCTTGTCATAACCCTTATCCGGAAAAACGGGAAGTATCCCCGTAAAAGGCATACTCGTGGTGAAAGCATTGCCATTAAAAAGCTTCATAACGCCACGTGGAGAGGTGTAAGTGTAATTCGTAAGTGGATTCACACAGTATAACCATTGATGTCGATAAAGTGCCTGTAACGTTTGTGTTTCGGTTCCTTCTTTAACCTCGGTAGTAGAAGTAAAAACACTATTCACTAATGCATTTTTTTCATCATAACTCCAAGCTACTTTGGTATTCGTGACAAAAGCATACGCATGACTTTTAAATAAAGTTAAAGCTTGTTTGCGCAAATCATCGGAAGATAATCCATCGGGCAATAAGCCCACGGACAAATAATTTTTGCCGGATAAACTCGTCAGGCGATCATTACCGGTTCCCGTCCAAGTTGATCCCGTGGGAGCAAATACGCCATAATCATGTCCATTGACGGTAACACCTAAAACACCCCCTTCATTTAACCAAACAGTGGGGGCCGCAGTAAAGGTAACTTTGGCATTACCTCCGGTTAATTTAAAAAACACATAAGGGCAACCATGAGCCATAGTCGCGCGTAAATTTTTGGCTCCATCCGTCCAATCCGCAGTCACCGCCCAATCGGAATAACTAGCGGTTTTTGACAGGTTTACATTAAGTCCTTCCACACCCACCACCAAATCCGGCAAATGCCCAAATTCATAAGTGCCGCCAGCAAAATCCCATTCCCAATCCATCCCTCTCGTAGCCGTAGCCGTATAGCCTATTTCCAGACCAGTAGGAGCCCCGCGTATAGACAATGGGTGAGGATAACTTTTTCCTGAGTTATGATGGGCTTCGGGCACCCTCTTGTATAAAAAGGACGACCACCATTCATTGCTTTGCACAGGTTGATTAAAATCACTAGTGATTTGCGGATCGACGGTCACACCTAAGGAATCCTGTGGTGTTTTACGACCTGCCGGTAATCCAGTGGTATAACTCCCTTTACCCACCGTGACGACTTGGGCCAGAATCGATTCATAAGTCAAACCAAATGCGAAAATAAAACTTAAAAAATACAGAAAGTTTGTCCGTGTCGATGCCATTTACATTCCAAGCTAAAGAAAACATAACTTAGAGGTAATATTGGGATCTCACTGTGGAAAATAACACCGTTGCGGGGTCAAGCCGCACCCAAAAATAGGTTTCCTAAACCTTGAAGAGTTAGAGGGTATTAAAAAGTTTTATGGGGGGAAGCGGCCGATGATGACGAATAGCTCGATGGGGTTCGAATTATTCGGGGGATATCACCGGCCACTTCCTTTTCTTTTTGCCCGAGAATTGCCTTATCATCCGAAATCTTCCGATAGCAGCTGTAACATAAATGTTACTTACTCCGGCCAGTATAAACCGTCCTATTGGTATTCAAAGTTAAAGCAATTACAGCGCAACGATCTGATTTTATATTCTCCTGTTATCCTACTCGAATAGAATAGCGCAAAATTATCCAAATAAAATGCCCACACCTTGAGGATAAAAATACTATGAATTTTGAAAGTGGCGGTTAAAAAGCAAATTCAAATATGCGAAACAGTTTTATTTAAACTCTTTATTTGACCATAAAAAAGCTTAAAATATGCCTAAAAATCAAATTTTAGGCATAAGTGAGTTGTCTTCAATTAGTGATAATGCGCCATGTACAATCCATTGTGTATGGAAGCCGGTAAATTAATCCAAAGACCTTGGTTTTGTTGCTCATGAGCGGTGTATAAAATTTGTCCACGGATATCGACAATATCGATGGATTTTGAACCCAGTCTCCAAGGAATACGACCCTTATCCGCCAATACCATTCTCCAGAAATTGGATTGATGAAATTTTTCCAAAGGAGTTTTTGCGGAAACTACAATAGCCGTATCATAAACAACTTTCATTAATTTGCTTCCCGTTCGAGTGACATAATACATACTCCCATCAAGAGGGCTGAATTTAATATCGGTAACATTGCCTGCCCCAGTAGCAAAGCTGGTAACATTTTTCGGATTGTCTATATCGGTAACATTGATTTGACCATAATTATAATCCGAAAAAAAGAATTTGCGGTGATATGTGGATGGAAACATGCGATTGCCGGTAGAAGGATAAAATGCTGAGCCAAGCACAACGCCACGAGCAGCTCCATTCGGAGGGGACCATGCATAGATTGCTGGACGAAATGTGCCAATCATGCCAGTTAAATCAGTCGGTACATCATATCCATCTTTACTCTTCCCATAGCCATAATTCGATCCTCCGATTAAATCATTTACCTCTTCCCAACCATCTCCAACATCCCCGCCAAAAATTTTTCCCGTTACCTTATCTACGGCGAAAGTAAAAGTGTTACGCATGCCTGTAGTCCAATTGGCACGTGCATTACCAGTAGTCTTATCTAAAAAAGGATTATCCGAAGGTATGGTACCGTCAGCATTTACACGCAACATTTTTCCTAAAGTGATATTGATGTTTTGGGAATTTGTGGGGGAAGCATTATTCCCCGATGAAATATAAAGCTTACCATCATTTCCGAAGTGGATGCCGCCGGACATATGATTCGTCGCCGCTCCTAAAGGATCTAAATCAAAAATCACAGTTTCTTTATTTCCTAAGGCCGTGTCGCCGTTTGCAGTAAAGCGACTCACTCTATTAAACCGTTCCACAGCCATGGTATAATAAACGTATACAAATGGAGAATCTGGAAATTTAGGATGAAAAGCAACTCCTAATAATCCTTGTTCTCCAGAAGAATTCACTAGAAGACTAACAAAAGGCTTCGTTAGCAATTGGCCATTTTTTACAATACGTAAAGCACCTGTTTTGGAGCAAATAAAAATACGTCCATCAGGAGCGATATCAAATTGAGTAGGATCCAAATCCTTAGGGACAATTGTGGTCTCGGTAAATTTAGTGTTTACAAACACAGCCGCAAATGTGGATTTTAGTCCCATTCCTAAGATCAAAAGGCATACTAAGGAAAATTTAAACTTAAGGTTTTTGGTTATTTCATAAGGATTTATGTTTTTTAACATGGCTGTCCTTTGTATTTTTTGATCAACTAAAAATGAATATTGTCCCTTTAGTTCCTAGCCAATTATACTCTTACTTAAAGAATTTCACTTGCCATTCATAAAACTAGAATCGAAACTATTTTAATGAATTAGGTGGAAACGTTTTCCCACTATCCTATAAACTGTATTTGCACCATAAGGACAAGTCCTTCAGACTCAATAAAACTAAACTTATGCTTGTCATAATTAATGCCTATATTATTGGAATAATTAAAAAATCAAATGAAGCATATTATCGATCTAAAGTCCGGTAAGTTCGACATATCACTATTAATCAAGGCTCTTTAAATTTAAGAGCTATCACAATGAAAGGTTTTAAATGCGGGGGATGAATTTTTTGAAAATCGGGGGAAAGTTGTTTGGCCTTACGGTAACGGCAATGTTACTTTGGCAAGGGATTTCAGTCGGAGCTGCACCTGTAAACATGGCTTTAAATAAACCTTGTAAAGCATCCAGTGTTGAGGGAGCCAATATTCCCTCAAAAGCATTCGATGGTGTGGACAATACAGGCCCGGCGCGAGGTCAAGGAAATCGTTGGGCTAGCGCTTATGATAAAAAAATTAATCCCAATGTCGATTCAGCTTGGCTTTATGTGGATCTTGGGGCCAAAACTGGTTTTGATTCTTTAGCCATTAAGTGGGAACATTCTGGA
This sequence comes from Fibrobacteria bacterium, assembly GCA_043745805.1. GTDB lineage: Bacteria > Fibrobacterota > Fibrobacteria > UBA11236 > UBA11236 > JAYTSD01. The sequence goes on along the minus strand of JAYTSD010000046.1, from coordinate 3,584 downwards.
GCTAAAAAGTACGATGTACAAGTTTGGAATTCAGAAACGGATACTCCCGCTGTAAATGACGATGTTCGCTGGAAAACTATTTACACCGATACTTCACTTTTTTATGAAGCTGTACCGGTAGATGCTTGTTTGCGTTTTACTCGTGTCGCTGCAACACAAGCACGTTATGTACGCATACGATGCTATAAAAGAATTTTCAATTTTGGATTTTCCATTTTCGAATTCGAAATTTACAATACAGGAAGTCCGGTTGCCTTGCTGCCAAAAATCGACCATAAATTTCTTCCTCGATTCATTCAAACTTCCGAACATTTTACTTTGCAGTCCATTAACGGTAGCGAAACCCCGACAAGTGGTGTGATTTACTCCATAAATGGTGAATGGATACAAAATCTATACTCTGCGAATACTGGAGAGTTAAGCTGGAATTATCAAAACGCAAAAGATGTTCGAGTTCAAGCTGGGCAATATGTGTTACGGGTAAAACTCAGTGCGGAAAATCAATCCGTTATAGTGAACGTTCCGTAATGAAATTGTCGGTAGCTTGGATCATATTAATGTTTAATATGATCTCACTTCATGCTGATCCAATAAATCTAGCCTTACATAAACATGCCAAGGCTTCCAGTGTCGAAGTACAAAACACCAATGCTTTATCTGCGGATAAAGCATTCGACAGTGTTAATTATAACGGTGCCTATAATGGACAAAGAAATCGATGGGCTAGCAATTGGCAAAAAGATCTTAATCGGGATTCCGGGTGGATTTTTGTCGATCTTGAAACTAAAACTCATTTTGATTCCATAGCGATTTTTTGGGAACATTCGGGAGCAAAAAAATATGATGTGCAAATCTGGACTTCGGAAATAGATACACCCTCTTACAATGATGATGCACGCTGGAAAACCGTTTATAGTGATACAGCGTTAAAATATAATGACACTCTTAAGGCTTGTTTGCGTTTTAAAAAACTGGATCCGATAGATGCTCGTTATGTGCGTATACGTGGTTATAAACGTCTGTTTGATTTCGGTTATTCTATTTTCGAATTTGAGATTTATAATACATCGGGAGTGACCACTATAAATAAGCCCCCTAAAGAGAGCCGTAATTTTGTCATTTCGAAAACACAAGACTATGTTTCGATTCAGCTAAATGAAGTGAATAAAATGGTTAAGGCACAAATTTTCACCTCTATGGGGAAACTTATTCAAACTTTAAACACTACTGTTGGCGTCTCCAATTTAATGATTTGGAATTATCGAGATCAAATGGGTCAGCGTGTAAAGCCTGGAAATTATTTGTTCAAGATTAACATTGATGGTAAAATTGAGTCTCGGACTTTACCGATTGGGTCACTTCAACCACTTCGACAAGCTCTGTGACCTCAGTGACCATAACAACTCACTCAGTGAGCCGATTTATACGGACATTGAGCTTGTCGAAACGTCCCAGTTACGGTCACTTCGACAGGCTCAATGACCGAAACGACTAGATCAGTGACCGTAACCAAATTATTACCGTAACGTGTTTAGCTCCGGTCACTGAGCTTGTCGAAGTGACCGTGACGCATTTATCTTCAATCGCTGAGCTTGTCGAAGCGACCGTATTGAGTATAGTTCTTTGAAAGTAATGGCAAATCATTTTTTCTGGATTCAATAAGCGCTGCTTTTTTTGCATGGCTCCAACCCTGAATTTGTTTTTCTCGAAAAAATGCTTCATCAATTCTTGGAAATTTTTCAAGATAAACTAAAATGGATGGGTGCTTTTTCTTTGTGTAATTTGCCCCTAAAAAATTATTATGCTCCCATAGACGCTTTTCGATATTCTTAGTGCTTCCCGTATAGTAACTTCCATCAGCACATTCGAGAATATACATATAGCCAATCATAAATTCCTTAGATGGTCACTTCGACAAGCTCAGTGACCGTGACGACAAGCTCAGTGACCGTAACGACAAGCTCAGTGACCGTAACAAAAATATTACCGTAACGTATTTATCTTCGGTCACTGAGCTTGTCGAAGTAACCGAAGATAAATAAACTCACTACTTTAAAAGCAATACCTGCAACTACAGGTCGGTATTCGATGATTCATAAACAACCGAGCTGCCATTATCATTTATTGAATTTCGCCCTCCCCGAACCTTACTATTTCGAATTACAGTAGGCAAATTTGTAAAGCCGATATCAATTTGAAAATCTGAAGAGCTATAATTAAATGTTACCCCATCAAATAAAATTCGATTTGCATTCAAATAAGTTGTAATCCGTGAATATCCCTTGTTGGATGAAAATGTGGTATTGAAACATATAAGGTCCCCACTAGTACAAATAAATGCAAAAGCTTCTCCAACATTGCTAAAAAATGAGCAATAATTTAATTCCAGCCTAAAAGACCCTCCTGCTTCCACTGGAATAATTCTTCCGCTTGATTCATGAAAATTACAGGCAATAAATGCAAGCGTACCATTTGTTACTATGCCTCCAAAAACTTCAAGATAAGTGTTCTTGAAATCAACCCCCGAAAATTCAGCTCGAGTCCCTAACGAATCTAAATGCAATCGTTCATTTTGGATTGTTGTCAAATTTAAAACTGGATCTCGCTTGGAAGAATCAGCAGGAGATATCGTAGCTGAAAAACCACCCAACACAGTGCAGTTAATATTCAAATGTATCGTGACGGTATCTGATGCATGGGGATCATTACTCCCATAAACACCAGCTGAAATCCAAATTTGAGTTGTAGCAATTTTTGCTCTTGGGCTAGTTATTGCAGGCTTAAAACCTCCATAAGCATCCTTCCAAGAAGTCCCATTCCCATTTTTCCCTTGGCGAACAAAAATCACATTAGCACGTTTAGTAATCACAATTTGTTGTTGGGTTTGTAATCCTACAGCATCTTCAGCAGTTACAGTCAAAGTATTAGTTCCTTCCGAAAATACTACTCCCGACAAACTCCAGTTTGTAGCTTTTGTGATGCTTCCCGTTAATCCGCTTGGCGACAAGGAATAAATCAACTTGGTTAAATTATTATCCGATACCGTCCCCGTTACCGTTGGGTCAATAGAAGTTACGCTACCTTCGGCATCAGGCCCAGTTATCGCTAGGACTGGTTTGGTTCTATCGACAGTAACCGGAGAAGAAACTTCATTGCTGGTATTACCTGCCGAGTCTATAGTCTTCACGTACAATGTCCATACCCCATCGGTTAAAGTAATTGTGCCAGGTGGAGTATACCCAACGGAATTTAAAGTTTGCTGGTCTTTCAACGTTGCACCTTGCAATAACCTTACCGTATACTTTGCCTTTGTCTCAATTGCATTCCAAGTCCAAGCTGGGTTTTGGGTGGGAGTTGCAGCTGCTAAACTAGCAGTCGCAGGTAATTGCGAGTCTAAGGTGATATACAACGAGTCGCCACCAATTTTTCCTGCGTTATTAGCCTTAATCACAATCTTGGTTTTTCCTTCGGCTAAGGTATACGGCTTAGTTTTCTTTACTCCATTGGAATCGTATTCCACAATGAAAGAGGCATTATTCACTAAAGTATCTTGTGCAGGATGAGTGATTTTAATCTGCGGGATT
>JAYTSD010000045.1:0-198080 GCA_043745805.1 Fibrobacteria bacterium | reverse complement strand
TTGGCCATCGGTGAATCGTGATTTTTTCATAAGAACTTCCTTCATTCTATAAATGGAAATTCTACTTAATTTTTCGACCCTTTTATGGGGGGATTACAGGTTAACTTCATTTAAAAAATTTCATTTTTTAAATCCAATCACGTAAACTCGGTCGATACGCAGAATTAATCTGGATATTTAGTCAAAATAGCTTATAAAAGGCTATTTGGGCGCAATAACGGGGTTTGGTCAACTTGATAAATGAAGTCTACCTTGTCCTTTTTTTATGTAGTAATGCGTAATAAACGTAACGCTTTTAAATTTATTAAAAAGTTAAGCTATTGATTTTAAAGGAGATAAGAGAATCAATAAATTCAATTTTCGTTTTTATTTTTGTGTGCCGGGCTTTTAAGAAATAAAAACTCAAAATAAATAATCAATAATTACCCAATTTTTTATCGATATAAAAAGTCGGTTTAAGGCGATGTTAATGGCAATGAACCAAATAACATTCTATTTTAACCTTGTGATCCTGAATACATTGCAACCCATCAAAAGGGTACAAATAATCCTCGGGAAATGTCCGTTGCGCGGGTTATAACGGCATTCCTACTAGGGGGAGCCAGGGCGAAAGTTCTGGTATCCCTCTCCTCGCAAATTCGGTGAAAAAATATCGGAGTTGAAACTCAAAGCTAAGAATTGATAAGAGAAAAAGCGAAATAAGCCTCTTACTCCCTGAATCCAAGTTCTTCGAGGTGGTTTAAAAAACCACATGGTAGTTGATTTAACTCTTTATTTTCTTTTAGCAACGTCCTCTAATGTAATCGAATACACTGTTACGTGCGCCCTTTTGCGCATTGCATGATCGACATAAAATCTGCGCATTGGCTCTCGATGTTCGCCCTCCATTTCGGAAAGCAACAATATGATCTACTTCCAAATCTTTGTCTCGAACTCGCATGTTGCAACCAAGACAATAGCAACCGTATGATTTTTTATGCTTTTGCTTAATTTCATGACGAACCCAACGTGGGAATTCTCCATCACCAAAATCTTCATCAGTTAAAGCTTGAAAAAACTTATACCCAACTGTTACCGCGGTTGCACCTACAGCTACGTATGCCATACCTTTAAAAAAGGCTTCCCACTGAGATACAGGTACATCGGAAGATGTTTTTTTAATGATTGAGCGATGCCCACACTTCTGACATTGTATAACAAGATTTGAAGATAGATTTTCCAAAAAAATGCGACGTTTACAAAAATTGCAAGTAACTGCTATTAAATTTTGGTACATGCAAAGTTCCTTTTTTATTAATGTATATCCGATTTGTCTTCACAGAGAAAGAATTGCTCGTCATTCTCACCAACAATTGCCATTAAGACAGGAAGCCCTTCACTAGCCATTATTTTTGCTTGTTGGGCAAAAAGCTTTATGTCCAATAGGCTCGGCTGAGAAGAACAGTTTCTTGGATGCGAATGCCACTCGCCAATATAATCAACAATTCTTCCTGTCTTTTGCGCACAGTTTTCAATGGATTCTTTGAGATTCTCGATTCCACGGGTAAAACCAGATTCATCAGCTTCACTATCTGGCGGTGCAGGTAAGACATCAACGAGACTAATAGTATTAAGTTTTTGATCAAAGTAACCTAGAATAACCCCTCCTGTTTCATTTGGTAAATTTGCGTTCCTCATCGATCTGATTTTTCTCTGCAATCCTTCGTCTAAAGTAACTTGCCATTTTCCAAAATTTAAAATTATTGGGGAGTGAATTTCAATTTCCTTTGCCTCAAGAGCACCTGATTCATCTTGCAAGCTCCAAATTATAATTCGAGGATCGGGCATTATTACAAGTTTCCTAATCTGTCTTGCCAATAATGCACCATGAAAATTAATCAGTTCGTTAGAGAGTACCACTGAAATATCCCTGCATCCTGCACCAACCCACATATCTCCTAAATGACCATGAAGATGATTTTGTCCAAATGAATTATTTAATATCGCTCTATAATATTGTGCTTCAAGGGACGATAAACGAATTTTGCGGTTTTTATCCTCTACAAGAAGTACAGAGGCCATTCCAGATGGCGTTATAAAAGTAGACACCGAACGAGGAATATCATCTTTGATTGATAATTCTCTTGGCACTTCCAATGTTGTAGTAATATCAATTAGTAATGAAGATGCTTTAATAGCATTTACAACATCTTCATTTTTAAAATCTGTAATTTTTGAAACAATAGCAGGAAAATGTACATGTCCTGGTGGATAATTAGCTTCGATTATTCTTTGAACTGCTTCAACTTTTGGGAGACCAATTAATTCATCTTTTCCAATATGCCTAACAATATTATGAGCTCTTAAGGTATCATCATCCACTATTGTCCATAATCCCCAACCTTCGCGCGACCATAAATCAGCCAAGAGCCCGCCAAGTGCACCAACCCCTGCTAAAACACCATTAAACTCAGCACCATCTTCTGAAACTCCCGATGCCTTACGTGCATCTTTTCTGTTAAGCGACACCCTAACATCAACTGGCTCAAGTTCAATACTCTCCCAATGATTTATATTTTTTTGAAATTGCTCTACGTACGCCTTTTGATCACGACCATCAAATAGAGTTCCAGATGCAAGTCCGATCCCAACTAGATCGTCAGCAATAATAAATCCTTTTAAATCATTTTTTTCTGGAGCTGAACCATATTCTCTTATGATGGCCAAATTTATAATCAGCAATGTATACTTCAATTTTTGACGTTTAATTGGAAGCCCATTGGAAGGAACCATTGTTTTGATTTTTTCCATCAAAAGAGAAAAAACATTAGATCCTCTATCTTTCAAATGAGATTCCAATTCTCCAAGGCTACATGGATAAGGTTGAACCGAACCATGAATAACTGGGGGAATACTCAATATTATACAATCCATAAAAGGATCGGTATTAAGAAGCTCTTTTTCTTTATCAATAAAAGAACCACGAACTATCTTCGGGCCTTCTGGTCCATGAGGAACTTCATATAGAATTAATGTTTTACTGGGCTCTAAAACCAAACGAATATAATCAGGCGGTAACAATACTTGGAATTTTGAGTCAAAATAAAACTGTTCCAGTGGTTGGTCGTTCCGATGAAGAGTGCCTTTGGCCGTTTCTTTTATCCACCAAAGTATTCTTTCGAGATATCGTTGAGGAGTCCAACTTCTCTCTACATGTGTCCAAGATTCAAAGTAAAGGCAAAGTGAACGTGGCATACCCTGACGAACTTGATTTTGGTGAAGAGTTGCCGGAAATTCGATTCGGGTCGCGTAAACGCCGTATGGTATTGGTTTTGTGTCAGGGTGATATACTATTGCTAATCGTTCCTTCGCTTGTATACCGATAGTATTACGAGAAGGTACCGAACCGTCTCCGCAGCAAACAACAATCACATCGCAGCCCTTAGCATTACGAAGTTCTAATACTTCATAGTACTGGTTTCGCAGGCATGCTTCCAAAAGTTGCCTTGATGCTTCATACTGTAGATGCTTGGGATCCAAGTCAGGCCATAACTCACCCAGTTCGAAATACTTTTTATCCAATTACCCCGCCTTATGCGCTGGTGAAGAAGTAATAATAGATACAGCCGAAATATTTTTTCTAATGAATGAAACACCTAATTGGCTAACCTCAAATTCAATAGGTTCCGGATTATCTTTATGTGGATTTTCTCCAGTACATAAGAATATTCCGTTAACTTGATTAATTATTTCTACGTATACATTTTTGGCACCAATACATGGTGGATCATTATCATCATCGAGAATTGGCTTACTACTTGATACAATCCTTGCTCCAGACCTAGCTTGTGAAAGCGCTGAATGCGCATCCTTAGAAAGGTTCGCTTCTTTATGTTTTTCTGACCAACTATCATAAGACAAGCTATGCCATGAACAATGATGCGGCGTTTGAAGTAGATCATAAGTCAAAACGTTGGGTTCATTCTTATGTCGGATCCAAATTCTTTCCCAAATTGCTACTTCAGCATCTCCTCCAGTAAGGAACCGACATCCATCGGACTCTGTTAAGCTCGCAGCAATTTTCAAATTTAGAATTGTGCTTGAATGATTTTTAGAAAGGGTATCTTCATCCGCGTCATCGGTTTTAGGAAGAGGGGCTAATAACCTAGCTTCCAAAAACAAAGTGGTCTTACCATTGATCTTTGAAAAAACTTCATCGACTTTTACTAGAATGGAACTCAGATCATCTGTTTTGCCATTCTCATCTTCACCAAGTATGAGAATGCGATTACCTGCTTCAACATTTTGAAAATTTTGATCTTTATTTACCTTCACTCGACGCTTTGCTTCTGCATTGAAAGCTTTTGCATCTTCACATAATGGATGCTCTTTACTTGCACGGCGAAAAACTATCGGTGAAGACCATAGTTCCCGCACAACGATTTTTTTTTCGAACTCTTTTTTATTATCATCGGCATATTCAGTTATAGGGCCAAGATGAAAATGTCTTAAGAGACCTGAGCAATGATCTTGATCTGGATGACTCAGCAGCAATGCATCAACGTAAGGTCGTCCATGTCGGTCCTTCTTAAGCCGTTCTCGTAAGTCCTTAGCAACATCACGAACATTCTCTTTAGGATTATCTGCTGCTTGCCTAATATTGACATCAATTAGAAGTGTTGTTGCATCGGTATCAGCAAGTTTTATTAGGGTCATATCTCCGTTACCAACGGGGAAAAAACTGATAGTGGCTGACATTGTACTTTCCTTTCTCCGGAATACCGGTTTATACGTATAGTTTTTATTCGTATAATTTTTATATTAATTATAAATTGGTTACATGACAAGACCAGGAATTAAAATGCCGAATTTGAACGAATTAACGCATCAAAGAGATTTTTCTTCAATCAGTAACCCCTCAAAAAATGGAAAATGGAGCCAAGATCAGCGGCTAGAATTCATCGATTTTCGTCTTTGTTGGGAAGGAAAAATTAATCGCTCTGATCTCTGTGAGTTTTTTAATATCTCTGTTCCTCAAGCATCATTAGATATCACGAGGTACAAAGAGCTTTTTCCAGATAATGTAAAATATGATCCTGCCTTAAAAGTTTATCAAAAGACAGATTTATTTCATGCAAAATATTCATCGTCTCAGCCTTCCCAGTTTTTAAATGATCTTCTTGCGATTGCTGATAAAGTAATCCCGGAAAATAGTAGTTTCATAGGTTGGTATCCACCATTTGATACTGTTCCGAATCCATATCGTCAATTATCTTCCGATGTTCTCTTCATGTTGCTTCAAGCAATTCGTGAAAAAAAATCGCTTGAAATTGAGTATCAATCTATTAGCAAACAAGAACCTGGGTCTAGAACAATAAGTCCGCATACATTAGCATATGATGGTTTTAGATTTCACATACGTGCTTATTGCCACACAAGAAAAGACTATCGAGATTTTGTTATTGCCCGCATTCAAAAATGTTCATTTTCAAATCAGGTTATGAGACTTCCTCACAATGATACCGAATGGAAAAATATTATTAATCTTGTTATTGTACCCAATCCAAAACTATCAGAGGCCCAACAAAAAATCATAGCTTACGATTATGGAATGGAAAATGGGACAGCAGAAATGCAATGCCGACAGTCTTTATTGTGGTATGCGCTTCAAAGGCTTGGACTTAGAGATGTAGAAAACAAAATATCTACATCGCAACATATTGTACTAAAAAACCGTAAAGAAATTGAACCCTATATATCAAACAGAGTTGAGATTTAAGTGTTCAATCAGGAAAACAAAATGACCGACTTATTCGAACGTATTAGAGATCCATATGAATGGAAAGCGAGAGTAATACCAGGGCTTATCTTGCTAATGCCACCTATCCTAGCGTTTATAAGCAGTTACGGTTCAAAAAACTCGACACAGTCAGTTCCATTAACTCTATTTGTCAGCTGCGGTGGAGCGTATTTTTTAGGAAACATTATTCGTGGATTAGGTAAGTCAGTAGAAGAAAAATTTTATTTGAAATTGGGGGCGAAACCGTCAACAATAATTCTAAGGCACAATGACTCGAGGATTGACACAGTAACAAAAAAACGATTTCATGCAATTATTAAAACCTCTTCGAGAATCAAAATGCCTTCAGAAGCTCAAGAACGAGAAAATCCAATATTAGCTGACGAAAGCTATAGGGCCGCAATAGCATGGCTTATAGGAAAAACTCGCGATAAAGTAAAGTTTTCTCTCTTATTTAAAGAGAATGTGGCATACGGATTTCACAGAAATATGCTAGGTATCAAATACCTTGGCTGTATTTCATGTCTTTTATCCATTTTTTGGATACTCATTCATGAAAATGTGTTGATTTTCCAACGAACCTTTTTTGACTTGACTAAAATATCTCATTTTCCCGGAACTGCAATTGCTAGTCTAGTCATTTCAAATTTATTAATGATTGTGTGGTTGTTTTATTTTGATGAAAAAACCTTAAAAAAATTTTCTTTTACTTATGCGCAAAAACTTGTGGAAAGCTTGGACGGAGTAGAGAGCAAAGAGCTCTAATATTGAACGAAGTAAAAATAGCTTGATAGAAGAGGCAGGAAATAAAGTCACATCCAGATCTAGGAACTTAAACCCACAACAATTTTAGAAACTCGGAAACCGAAACTATCCGCCCAGGATACCCGGTTAGAGTTTAGTTGAGAAGGTATCCACTTTATGATAGGAAGAGGGGGTATTTCGGAGTATTTGAAACGAATCCACCAAAATTACTTTCTCAGAAAAATCACTTATTCTTACAAAATTCAGCAATTTTACTGAGGAAAGCTGATGGGTACTGAAGGGATTGAACCTTCGACCCGCTGATTAAGAGATAAATGCACTCAAAGGGAATTATTAAATTTTCTAAGCTCTTATTTAATCAATAAGCTCCATAAGCCGGAAGCCAGCCATTTGCTCTCCAATAAACTACCTGTCCTGTTTGATCTGCAGATGTGTGATCAACATACCCTCCTATCATAACATTTCCACCCATTGCGGAGCGAACACCAGTTATAATTTCTTTCGGCGTAACACTTTCTTCTAAGCAATCAACTCTAGAAGACCCCAAGCTACGTATACACGATCCTGAAGTTAAAACTGTACCGACAAGACCTGAGCCAAACATGTAATGATAACCGAAAATATTCGCTGAAGACGATGAAGCCGGACCCCTAAGCTGATATTTAATTTTTAGTGTTGATCCAATCAAACCTCGAATCTCATAATAAAAACCGCCAGTAGGAATAATTGGACGGGATTGAGAGTGAGCACCAGAAACATCTTGCAAATAAATTATAATCGCTCCACTCGGATGTCGATAAACAATTCCTTCCTCGATTTTCGTTAGGCCAGGAGTTCCATAAAATTGTTGTACCGTTTGAATATCAATAGGGCTAAGTTTGCCTCCACCATTCCAATTCGTATTGCAATAATTCATAACTGAAGCACTATCCCAAGCACCCACCAGCACAGTTCCATTAGCCCCTTGAGCAGGCTCTTTACAGCTTGAAGGCTTATCTGGTCGATTTTGTTCATGTGCGAAACCCAATGCATGCCCAAATTCATGGGTAGCAATTGAACGAATACAGTATTCTTTTGTAGCTGCACAACCGGGAGATACAAATTTCCCCGTGCTATCAACTACACCAGTCCAATTAGCAAATTTAAAATTAAGAGCCATCCCTCCTACCCTACCGTCTAACCCTTTTCCAAGGACCGCTACATTTGGAGCTTCAGTTTCGCTATCTTGAATCCGAATTCTTATTCCTTTATCAAGACTATTGCACTTACCCCATCCTTTAAAAATAAGTTCGGAATTTATCTCCCATGTGCTAGATATTTGTGCCTGCACCCATCCTCGTTCTACAAAAAACTCTGGTTCAAAATTTTCCCAGCAAACAGAAATAGTTTTTGAAGTCCATAATGAAATCGTATCGACATAACCACGCGCAGGTCCTTGCCCCCATGAAATAAAATAGGATGACATAGTTAAAAGTGATACTAATGAAAATAATCTTACAGCCACAAAATTCATTCGTTTCATCGTCCTCCATAATAGTCAACTTTTTAGAGGGTCGAAAAAAGTTGACTCTATACTTCGTTCTGCTAATTTTTTTGTGAATACTACAGAACTAAAATAAATATTCGTAGTCGTTAAAACGAAAATAAATTTCCTCCTATTATACCCCCTTAATTTGGCGGTTTAAAAGCCTTAACAAAGATTAAAGGGTAAGGACTAGCCTTAGGAAAAGACCTCTTTTCAAACAGTACCTTTAGCGCCTGCTTAGAGCGCCCGGGTTGATTGCGGAGTGTACCCACATGTGTACCCATTTACGTAGGAAGTGGTAGTATTTCGGAGTATAAACCAAAAAATACAACACAATAAAATCAAGCTTAAATACTTGATTTTAAATGAGTTACAGTGATTTTTAGAAAAGGTGGCAAAACCTTATGAGCTTCTTGCCAAGGAGAAGGTCGAGCGTTCGAGTCGCTTAACCCGCTCCAAAAAACTTCTCAGTCATGAGGAGTTTTTTGGTTTTAAGAATAAAATTCGCACGTAGAACAACATCGTGTTTACTCCTCGGAGAGCAGCCCTTGTTAAGGAGAAGGTCGAGCATTCGAGTCGCTTTTTCCCCTTGATCGTCAAAAGTGTACCCACCCCAGAGAAAACTTAACAAGGGATTGGGCAACTTTGCCATCACGATGAAAATAATTTCTAAGCATATTAGAACACCATCCAGCTATCTGCGTAACAGTTTGAATACCGAGCTATTAAGAGTCTGGAATACTCGAAGAGATATATTATAAATTGAGGGAAAAAACTGCTTCTTCGAGTCAAAGGTGGGTGGTGCCAGAAATAATATAATGCCAGCGTGCCAATTATCGAAAGCAGTCAAAACAGAGAACTCAAACCCAACAGTTACCAAACCTGTCCAAGATTTGGAGACCGATAATTTAATAGTGCAGCAGGGCGATCAGTTGAAAAAACGAAGTGATTAAAACGAAGTGATTATTCAGGTGCCTTCTCCTCCTATCGACGTGTGCTGGCACAAAACCCTCAAAACGAAAAAGCACTTGCGGGAATGGGGGACTTGTATCGCTATTCCGGATTTACTGACTCAGCGATAAAATTCTATCGGGCCTCTCTGGCGGTCAACCCAAGAAATCCGGTGGTCCATAACGGGCTAGGCACCACCCTCTATGAAAACTCAATAAATGTTTTGAGACCTAGCTAGGCGAAGGCACATATGATCCAGGATCCGGCTCGATATATGGAGGAACAGAATGACGGTGCGATCGCCGAAATTAAAAAGTGGGGGCCTGACCGTGAGCTTTCATTACTCTGGAATATACCGGAATTTATAGAGCTTACCCGGGAATAAATCATCTTCCAAGATGCCCGGGACGAGAAATCCAAGTTTTCCAAGACATTCACCATTTCAACCCTATTTTCAGGGGATCGAAAAGACTTTTTCAACACCCTGTTAGGAGACATATTCCATCGTATGTCTCCTTCGTACATCATTGTAGGGCTTTGTCTTTTGCGGAAAAGGGTTTACTAAAAGATTGAAATGGAGAACTCGGCCTGCCTAATTGCTAAAACCCGTGAATGACATGAGTTTTAACCTTTGGTTCACACCGTTGGATGAAAGTTCCAGTCAATCATAATGATTACAGTAGTCTTGGTTTTCTTTTCGGTACGAGTTGCCATTGCCCGGCCATCGCCCAAAAACAGAATCTCATGAGTATACCTCGGACGATCCATGGAAACATTTCCGGATTCCGGGTATCCCCAATGTCCATTTGCAAACTTTCTGACTACTAAACCGGGGAAGTTCATCTGGATTGATTTGGGGTTTCTAACTTTGAGAAATATGAATTTCCTTTTTGGTTTACTTTTTTTCATTTTAATGCCGACCATTAATGCCCAAGATTCGCTTGCTTTATCCGATTGCTTAAAACGCGCCGAAGCCAATCATCCGCGCCGAATTCTTTCTAGCAAATCATTAGAGGCCGCGGATCTTGCGCTACAAGAAGCCAATAGACAAAGTTATCCGCAAATTAATTTCAAAGGCAGCGTCGAATATGCGCCCATCACTAAACATTTTGGATATGATCCTGCCTTAACTAATGGCGGCTTAGTGGGAAGCCAAATAGTTGTCGAGCAGCCAATTTATGATGGTGGAAAGAGGAAAATAAAAATCGAGCAAATGGAATTGGAGTTTAAACGAAGTCAACTCGAAGGAAAACTTTCGCGCGGAGATTTGCTTTTTGAGGTTGAGATTGCCTTTATTGATCTATTGAGATTAACAGCAGAAGCGAAGATTAAAACTCATGGAGAAAATCAATTGGGAGAATATTTAAATCTAGTTACGCAAATGCATGCAGCTGGCCAATCGAATTATACCGATGTCTTAAAAACGCGCTTGCAATACTCGGCTGCAGAATCGGAATCCAAGGCCACTTTATCTGAAAGACGCGCAGCCCAATATACCCTTGCCGAATTAATGGGTAGTAACCTAGAAGATACCCTATCGATTAAAGGCGATTTAAAGGAGACGGCACCGGATGAATTTCTTGTCGATGCAGTTCAAAAAAATCCCGAGCTTGAATTGGCTGAATTAGATCTCCAAAGCATTCAACTAGCTGCCGACTTAGAAAAAGCGGAATTGAAACCAACGCTTTCGCTGGCTGGCGATATGGGTCTTCTCACCTCTTGGGAAAATCTGCAAGCCTCATCTGCTAATCGAGCGAATATGTGGGGCGCTTCCTTAGGTTTACATCTTGACCTACCTCTTTATGCTTGGGGTCTCACTGGAATACATACAAAACAAAAAAAAATGGAATTGGAAATGTCGAGTCTAAGAAAGGAAACCTATAGCCGCTCCCATTTTAGCGAATGGAAAAAACTTTTATTGCAATGGCAGAGTTCGCGAGCACGGTGCGAAAATCTTCACCAAAACCTTTCACTTGCTTGGGATAATTTTTTGCTTACCAAGGCGAAATATGCCGGGGGCATGGGCCTCGCCTCCGAGGTGCTTGAAGCCCATCGACTTTGGCTGGATAATGAATTGGACTTAATTAAAAGTCAAACGGAATTAAAAATCACTTTGGCAAAAATTCATCGGCTGAATCTTTCCAAATAAATCGAAAATATTTTTAAGAATCAAAATTTAGATGGAGGCCTTTTTGATAAGCTTTTTTTCTTTCATCAGAAATTTATTTTTGATCAGTAGTCTCGCCCTAATTTTCATGGATTGCCAGCCGAAGGAAAATAAAGAGAGGGAAGAAGAAGCAAAAGGTGCTTCACCCATTGTTTTAGTTAAAGTGGAGCCTTTAATTCTTGGGCCTGCGCAAGACATGATACAAGTATTAGGACATACCGAGGCGCTTAAAAAAGAAATCATCACCTCGCCTTTGGCTGGCCGCATCCAATCTTTAAATGTGCAAGAAGGGTCTACGGTGCGAGCGGGTGAAACCGTGGCAACGGTGATAACTCATGAAAGTGAATCCATCCTCCTAGGTGCCGAAACCTTGGAGCATCAGGCTCAAGGAGAAGAGAATAAAATTGCCGCGGAGCGTGCTCGCCAATTGGCTCAATCCACTTTGAACCCACTCGCCATTAAGGCAAAATTTGCGGGCATCGTTTCTTCTCGTAATGTTCAACTTGGAGATCGCGTCCTTGAAAATGAAAGCCTATTCACAATCATTGACCTCACATCCTTAGAATTTCAAGCGGATATTCCGCTGACGGAAAATTCCAAGGTGAAAAAACAAATGCCCGCTTTGCTCTTCTTCCCTTCACTTCCAAATCAAGAATTCGCTGCTAGAGTTTCCTCCTTAAATCCTCAAGCCAATCTTACGAGTCAAACTTTTTCTATTCGATTGCAGTTTGTGAAACAGATCACAATTTCAAGTCAAAATATTTGGAAAGCGGATTTGCCAGGCGAAGCGAAAATAATTTTAGCCGAACGGAAAAATGTTTTCCTTGTAAACAAAAAGGCTATCCTTCGCAGCGATGAAGATGCGACCTATACCATTTTATCTATAGGGACAGATTCTTTAGCGCATAGGCATTCCATAAAATTGGGAGTAATGTCTAGGTTACCTACACAAGCAAATCTTGAAGAGAAGGACATGCCTGAATCGAAAGAAATGCAAGAAATATCCGGTGAAGGATTAGTTGCCGGATTGAAAATAATTACCGAGGGGCAATATGGTTTAGCCGATTCTACCCAGGTTCGCATAATCCCATGAAAAAATTTTCCTATATGGATTTTTTGAAGAGGCATGCTAAAGCCTTTTTATTCGTTACCTTCCTTTTGGCCTTATCTGGAATCGCCGCCTTATCGGGCATGCCGGTTTCACTTTTCCCCGATATCACCTTTCCCCGCATTACTATTCTAGCCGATAATGGCGAACAGCCCGTTGAACGCATGATGGCCGAAGTGACCCAACCCCTTGAAGAAGTATCCAGCTCTTTGCTAGGTGTGAAAAAAATTCGATCGGTAACGGGCCGCGGCTCCACGGAGATTTCCATTTCCATGGAATGGGGAACTAATATCACACAATCATTACAAACGTTACAAGGAAAGATTTCCGATATCCGCAATACCTTGCCAGCAAATGCGAGCGTGCAAGCGGAGCAAATGACCGTTTCCGTTTTTCCCATTCAAGGGTATAGCCTCACCTCCGAAAAAAGAAATGCCGTCGAGCTCCATGACCTCGCTTATTATCAAGTGAGGCCAGCTTTGATGCGCATTCCCGGCATCGCGAAAATCGAAGTCACCGGTGGGCATACCCGAGAATACTTAGTCGAATGCAATCCAGAAAAATTACAAAGCTATGGAATCACGGCTCCGCAAGTAGCCGAAGCCATTTCCAAGTCAAATCAAATCTCCGCCTTTGGTTTACTCGAAGATCATTATCAAATTTATTTATCTCTTGCATCGGAATTATTAAAAGATTGGACCGAAATCGGAAAAACTATTGTCACAGTAAAAGGGGGGCGAGCCATTCCTATTTCAGCGGTGGCGGTTGTAAAACTTTCAGTGAAGGATCTTTTAATTCGCACCGCGGCCCATGGAACGGATGCTGTATTAATTAGCGTGCTCAAACAACCGCAGGCCAGTACGGTTGAAATTGGTCAACAAATACAAACCTGCATTCAAAATCTAAAACTCCCCGGAGATGTGCATCTCGAAAATTATTATGACCAAGGCGATTTTATTCGCGGTTCCATCGACTCGACTCGCGATTGCATTTTAATTGGCATCGGTTTAGCGATGTTAATCCTATTCCTTTTCTTAAAAAGTTTTCGCGTTTCTTTAATCATTGCCTTGGTCGTTCCCTTTACCTTAGCCGCCACCTTCGCTTGCCTCAAAATAATGGGTCAAACAATCAATATCATGACCTTGGGTGGTATTGCCGCCGCCGTGGGACTTATTATCGACGATTCCATTGTAGTGATTGAATATACCTTTGCACAATTTTCCAAAAAATCAAACTATGGATTAAATAACTTTTCTGAAGCGGCGGATAAATCCATTCGCGAAATGTTGCCTGCGATTTTAGGATCGACCGCGACCACCTTGGTGATTTATATTCCCATGGCATTTTTAGGTGGATTGACAGGAAGTTTTTTTGCACCGCTTTCCATCACCATGGTTTTTGCTTTGATCATTTCTTTTTTCTTCTCCATTACACTTACACCACTTTTAGCCTTGATCCTTGTACGAGGCAAGGACATTAATAAAGAACGCAGACGCGAAGAAGAACCTTCCTGGGCAAACCAGGCACTCGAAAAAACTGTGCGAAAACTTTTGATCTATCGCTGGGCAATCATTCCCATTTCCCTAGGTATCTTAGCAGTTACTGGGTATTTTTATACAAATGTGGCAACGGGATTTTTACCGGATATGGATGAGGGATCGTTTGTCATAGACTATGAAAGCCCCCCAGGTACTTCCCTTGCGGAAACCAATCGCATGCTCATACAACTTGAAAAAATGCTAGTCGCCCTTCCCGAAGTGGATGCCTATTCCCGAAGGACGGGAACTCAACTTGGATTTTTTCTAACCGAGCCAAATCGCGGCGACTATACCGTGAAATTGAAAAAAAATCGCAAGCGAGATATTGAAGCGGTAATCGGTGATATGCGTAATCAAATTGAATCTTCATTGCCAGCTTTGCGCGTGGACTTTGGACAGTTAATGGCCGATGTCATCGGTGATTTATCCAATAATCCTTCTCCCATCGAAATAAAACTCTTCGGAGAAAATCGAGATCAACTACAAACTCTTGCCAAAGAAATTAAAACGCGGATTGAAAAAGTAACGGGCGTCGTCGATGTATTTAATGGAATAGTGATTTCAGGCCCATCCTTTCTAGTCCATATTGATAATCAAAAAGCAGCATTGGCGGGATTTGCCTCAGGAGAAGCGGAAGATATTTTAACCACCATGCAAAATGGAAAGGCCGATTCATGGATTCAAAATGGGGGGAAAATGATTCCCATTCGCATACGCTATCCCGATGCTTATCGAAGCGATATAGAAAAAATTAAAAGTGCCATCCTCATCAATTCTCAAGGTCAAAGTATTCCGCTTAAAAATATTGCTAACTTCGAGGTCACCGAAGGGCAATCGGAATGGAATCGGGAAAGTCTCAGACCAGTTGTGGCTGTCACGGCGAGGATTGAAGGACGTGATCTCGGTAGCACCATACATGAAATTCAAAATCTTTTAAAAAGAGAAATCGCCTTGCCCCAAGGTATTAGTCTGGAATATGGCGGACTCTATCAAAATCAACAAGAAAGTTTTCGCGGCCTTCTCATCGTCTCCATCGCTGCTTTATTACTCGTCTTCGCCATTCTATTAATTCAGTTTCGCGAATTCGCTGCGCCAACTGCTATTTTGATTATCAATGCGCTTTCCCTTATCGGCGTTCTCGGTGCTTTGCGCCTAACGGGCGTAAGCTTCAATGTATCCAGCTTTGTAGGATTAATTTTAATCATCGGCATCGTCGCAGAAAATGCGGTCTTTATTTTGCATGCCATTCATCTCAACCGTGAATCGGGAGAAAGCTGGGACAATGCGATTACTCATGCCATCCTCCATCGCTCAAGGCCCATCCTAATGACCATGCTCGCAGCCGTCTGCGCCCTCTTGCCGCTATCTTTGGGTCTAGGAGCTGGAGCGCAAATGCAACAACCACTCGCCATCGCCGTCATCGGTGGATTTTCCACCTCCAGCATTTTTCTTTTATTCGGGCTTCCTATGGTTTACCGAATTTTCAAAGGACAAAGTGGGGACAAAGTCTAGTTGCCATAGTCTTTTTTTCAAAAAGAAAAAAACCAATTTATTGCTTGGATATGAATCATTGCCAAGTTGTAATCCCCCGAAAAAGGCTGAAGTTTTAAGTAGAGGATGATTTGACCATTACCATTCTTTTCATTGAATTTCAGGTACTCACTATGGGGCGGACGATGCGCCGCAGTCTAGTCGATAAAAAGGTTTAATATTGTAGCGCATCATCAAAGAGATTTTGTAAATGACTGCTTCAACCCAATGAAAACGCATACTTCCAAGCCAATCCAAATCTATAATAGGATGGTGGACCTTATGAAATTCCCAAAACCAAGATATACCGTGCATCATATTATGGATTACCCATGGAAATGCCAATAAGCAGAGCCAATAGATCAGAAAACCCTCCTCCTCAAACTTTCAAAAAGAATTTAGAGTTGGGTCTGATTTAATTGTAGGTTATCGGGAATCAAAACTTTCTTTAACAACCTGGTGGTAACATGAACGAATCAAAATCAATATTTATGTACATGGCGATACTTGAATGCGCAGCACTAACGCACGCTGCGTCTACTCCGTCTCAATACATGGTTGCACATAAATTCCACGTCGATGGAAATGATCTGTGCCCCTGTTCACAGACAGTCAGTTAAACAAAACAAGCCCTCTTCTCAAACTCGGCTGGGCTTACCTGGCCGGTAATTAAATAGATTTAACCTTCGACCCGTTGATTAAGAGTCAGCTTATCGGAGAATTGACTTGATAATCTTTGATCTCTCAGCTAGACACAATCTTACAAGTATTATCATTCATAAAAAATAAAGCAATAAGAAAAGTCTTAGGAAAGACCTGAGTTTGAACATTACCCTTTGCACCTGCTTAGAGTGCCCGGATTGATTGCGGAGTATAAACCAAAAAATACAACACAATAAAATCAAGTTTAAATACTTGGTTTTATTGTGTTACAGTGACCTTTAGAAAAGGTGGCAAAATCTTATGAGTTTCTTGCCAAGAAGAAGGTCGAGCGTTCGAGTCGCTTAACCCGATCCAAAAAACTTCTTAGTAGTGAGGAGTTTTTTGGGTTTTAGGGAACATATTGAGTTCCATCGATTTGTTTTTCTCGCCACTTTGATAGGCTTTCAGAAAATAAAGGTTACACCAAAACCTCCGCTAACAAAAGAAGAATTCATATCGAAGTATATAAGCAGATTGAGATAGATGGGGCCTGGCATTGTCTTATTCGGATTATTGAAGGCATTTCGCATACTTTAGTGTTATATACAGACAAAAAAAGTATCAGAATAAATTATGGGTCACACAACGTGAGCAGCGAGAAATACAGGCACTTTACCCAAATCTTTGGCTTTGGAGATAGTCGCTTTTTTGAATTCCAAGCCATGGCGTTTTTTTGTTACTGTTTCTTCCATAGTCCTTTTAAATCCGTCCACTCATTATTCAGATCGGGAGAGCTTACCACCCATTGATGACCATGCATTTTTAATCTTAAATCATTTTTTTGGTTTTTATGAAAAAGCGGAGATAGCCCAACGGTAGCCTTAGTAAAATGCACATTAGTAACAAATGAGGCTAAATTGAATTTTCCTGCATTTGCATTTAAAATATCTTGCCCTAAAATATTTAATCCTTCAAAATTAATATTGTCAATATTATGTGCGCCATCAAAGCCTGACATATACGAATCCGCAAAAGGGCCACCGGTAACTTGAATGTTTTTATAATAAATATCCAAAATTTTTCCACGCAACGCGCCGTGATTCCATACTGCTTGCCCAATCCAGAGTTCCACTAATTTATTGGTGGCATCTTCCACTCGAATATTTTCATAATGCACATTACGGATAATACCTTGATCCCCTGCATGTATACTTAATACTGGCTTATGTAAATTATGTATCACATCTATATTTTTAAAATTAATATCGGTTAACGAATCGCCACGAGTTTCATAACCAATTTCCAGAGACTGCGCCAAATCCGTCCAGATCACACAATCCGTAGCGGTAATATCTTTGGAGTTACCCTCATAATCTTTAATCACAAAACTATCATCCCAAGTTCGCATAAAACAATTACTGACTTTAACATGCTGACAGGATTGAATAGTTATGCCATCGGAATTTGCGCGTGCCGAAATAATTTTTATGTTTTGTAAATTTATATTTTGCGACTGATAAACTTGCAAAGTCCAAGCTGCCGGATTTAAAATTATCAAGCCTTCCATAGAACAATCTTGGCAATACTCTAATCCAATGGGATAGATTACATCCCTCCAACGATCGTATTCTCCCCCATCTATAATGCCGCGGCCTAAAATTTTGACTTGCTTCACATTTTGTGCGCGTATATATCCATAAACTACAGCGCCACCAGCAATATAAACCGTACCTCCGGTGGGAACTTGAATTTTCCCAGGCCGATGAATTCCTGGTCCAAAGTATTGCACATTTGCATCCCCCTGTTTGGGCGGATTAATTTCTTCGGGATTGGCAAAAATATGTATCGCCCGATGCAAATCGCCATTGATCTCCAACGTTATTTGCCCAGGATGAGAAAGTAAAAATTGCACCGTATCTAATTTTATCTGCGAGGCTATACCATAAGATTTAGGTCGTATGTCCACCTTATCAATTTTCTTACCCGAAAAAATAACTTGTAGATTAACCTGGCCTGAAAAATCGAAGTAAGCCATAGGAGTCATTTCCAAATTCGGATTTTCACTATAGTTACGATTAAAATTGACTGGTGTATTATAAACGAAAAGTGGCTTTCCATCGACTAATACTTTTACATCGGATGCACCTTGTATGCCAACTGGGGCCGAATAGATTATGGTTTTGGCAAATACTGACTTTGCATAAAGCGATGCGAATAGAATTATCGCTAGAATAAAATTACTTTGGGAAAATTTTGGCGATGAGTTAATTATTAACAAGATTCACGACCCTCTTCAATCGAATATTGAACTTCAATACTTTGGTCTAATATACCTCCAATCCAGTTTACTGGTTTTAAATAACACGGTGAGAATAGAGGTATAATTTTAAAAATATTTTGACCTGCATTGCATATTCTAAATCGAGTGGGTAATCTTAAGATTCAAAAAGTAAATTATGTATGAATTCGGCAATAAAGTTTTAATAAATAATGCAAAAACACCAAAAATCATTTCTTAACCGATATGATCTGTTTCTTTTGTTAAGCGTCATTTTTTCGGCGAACCAAACTCATGCCGATTCATTTCAGACTATTGAAAAAAAAAATTAACAATATCGGTATAAGTGCTATGGCCCCAAAGGGAAGCATTAGGCTATTTGGCGGTTCACATGGTCGTGCAGCGCTATTGAGGATTTGATCTTATTTGAGTGAATTTTCGAACCAGTTCAAACTTAAAAAAGGAGAACTGATGATAGAGGAAATTTTAAAACATTGTTGTCGCGGATCAGGTGGATGAAGAACTGAAAAAGGCTTTAGGGGAAGCGACGCTAGATATTAAGATTTTAAAAAAAGTTGGACACTGATGCAAAACGACAAGGGCAGAATTAGAAGGTTATTCCGGAGAGTTTAAAGTGAGTCGTAACCATATCCTAAAACTTTTAGGAACATCAAAAGATACTCTTTATTATCGGAAAAAAGGATATCCCGTAACTCGTAAATCTTGTGAGCGAATAGATATAAAAAATAATGAAACGAGAAACCTCAAATCTGGGGACCTAAGTGGGGAGCATTAATGTGCTGGCTTATTAATTTGCAGTACTTCCGCAAGAACCTTAAGTTCGGTCCAGGCGGAGAAACCGGTCCGGTTAATGACATGGTGAAAAACACCACATAACGTATTGGTGCCAATATTATGGGCAAGCGAATGTTCGAAATGGGTGAACTCATGTGGCCAGAGGAAGCACCATTTCATACTCCAGTTTATGTACTTACGCATGAGAAGCGCGAACCTTGGGTACGCCC
Organism: Fibrobacteria bacterium; assembly: GCA_043745805.1. Taxonomy (GTDB): domain Bacteria; phylum Fibrobacterota; class Fibrobacteria; order UBA11236; family UBA11236; genus JAYTSD01. Next base: position 178,772 of record JAYTSD010000045.1, on the reverse strand, counting down.
AGGTGGAACGACGTTTTACTTCGTCAACGAAGGAGCAGAGCGCGCCCTTGAATTGGCTCGGGAGTCTGCTGGTAGTCGTGATATTCGTATCGCAGGCGGAGCAAACTTGATACAACAATACTTGAGCATGGGTATCGTTGAAGAATTGGAAATTGCCTTAGCGCCTGTTCTATTTGGCGGCGGGACAAGACTCTTCGAGAATATAAGTGAACCTGGAACGCAATTTCGAATTGACAAAGTTGTTGATGGTAAAGCCGCTACACATTTGCGCAATGTGCGTCAGTGAGTGGGAAAGCAAAATTTTTTATACTGATTCTATTTTCTTCATAACCTACTATCTTTACTCACTCAGCAGCAATTATTTCTCAATAAGCCCAGTTTAAAAGAATGGAATGGTATCGCAAATGGAATTGGTCTTGAATTCGCCAAAGAGAGCAATGAAAATATTACTCTGCTTCTTGGTATTCACTTTGGTCTCAGGTTGCTCATACAACAGAGCCAATTTTTCGCATTTTCTTGGAACAGAAGAAGTTGATTTCAAAAAAAATGATTCGCTACAGCCTTCAAATAATGGCTCTTTCTAAAGAAGGATTTGTATATCTCGATATAAATGAAAAAGCTGTTATTGGAAAAAGAGGGCTTCGAGCGCATGAATGGGAAACATTGGTTGCGGTGTATTATAGCGTGAATGATAAGGAGTCGGATATCTACGTCAAAACGGAAATTAGCCAAGATCCAACATGTGGTCCCGAAAGCGATAGAGCGAAGGCAATCGTTAAAGGGATATGCCAATCTGTAAAAGGTTGTTCAGATATTAAAGAGATAAAGAAAAAAACAAAAGAGTTAGCGTGGAAATATGATGAAATAAATCCTACAAATTCCAACAGAAATAATTTTTGTAAATCATCGGATTTTAAAATTCACAAGGTATCCTCGGATTCAACATACGGTTATTTGAAAACAAATCCCGTAAAAATTGGAGACTCTGATCAGGACCTGTATTTCGACCACCTTTGCGGACCAAAAGATGAAGTCATTTCTGCAACATATGTGGAAAGTGAAATTGTTCATGGATTAGGAGTCATCGACGAATTTCTAATAAAGATTTACGGTGAAGCGTACTGCTTGCATTACCGTTAAACTTGAAAAACCCATTGCGCAACCGATTGATTGCATGTATATTTGCTACTGAACGGCTGCATATTAGCCGTAAGGAGTTTAATGAGAAGAGACATTTTTCAGGCCATTGCTGACCCGACTAGGCGCGCCATTGTGATGCTCCTGGCCGTGCAAGCCATGACACCTAATGCCATGGCCGAGCATTTTGACACCAGTCGACAGGCCGTTTCGAAACATATTCAAATTCTGGTGGAATGCGATCTATTGGAACAGGAACAGCAAGGGCGGGAAATTCAATACCATTTGAAGGCGAATAAAATGCATGAAATCGAAAAATGGATAGAACAATTCAAAGCCTTGATGGCCAAGCGATTCACACAACTAGACAATGTATTAACCCAATTAAAAGCGAGGAAAAAATGAATCAAGAGAAAATTTTCAACTTCACGATAGACAAGGATAACCTAACGGTTACGGTGAAGCGTTCCTTCGATGCGCCACTCGCTCTAGTTTGGTCGGCTTGGACTGAAGCCGAATTACTGGAACAATGGTGGGCGCCCAAACCTTGGTGGGCGGAAACCAAGTCCATGGATTTTTCCGAAGGCGGACAATGGCTGTATGCCATGGTCAGTCCCGAAGGCCAAAAGTTTTGGGGATTGAAGAACTTTTCGAAGATAACTCCACAGAAAAACTTCGTGTACCGAAGCTACTTCTGCGATGAAAATGGAAATGTGAAACCCGAGACAACAGGTTCGACCTGGAATAACTCCTTCACCGAAAAGAATGGCATCACCCTTGTCACCAACAACATCAGCTGCGATTCGATTGAGCATCTCGAAGCCCAAATCAAGATGGGGTTCAAGGAAGGCTATGTCGCTTGCCTGGATCAACTGGAAGAATTGGTGGCACGCCTTACGAAAAAATAAAAATATCTACGATCTTTTCTTTGTGTGGGGTAACTTCTGCATACCATGCCAGCCCTTGGGCTGGAGTCAAGCATAATAGCCTACACGAAGTCGGGTTGCATGTAATTCGCGCTAATCACCATAATTCTTTTTGCGCTGTTATTTTCATTAGCAATAACCGGCTTCGGATACATAGATTAGTTTCGGTTACCTTAGCACCTGAGTTAAAATAATCGGCTCTCCCTCAGTCACAATAAGCGAATGCTCGTATTGCGCTACAAAGCTATGGTCATCCGTAGTAAGCGTCCAGCCATCGCCTGCCTCTTCCGCATAATCCGCTCCCGTAGAAACAAAAGTCTCGATAGCCACTACCATGCCTTTGGTAAATATCTCTTTTTGCTTCGGTTCGAAATAGTTATAAATGTGATCTGGATACTCATGCAGCGCTCCGCCCGTTCCATGGCCAGTTAAATTGCGAATGGTTTCAAATCCATTGCGATGCGCCTCGTCCTCAATAGCTTTGCCCGCTCGATTGAGCTTGCGGCCTGGTCTAGCGTAGTGATACCTTTCTCGATACTCTCCTTCATCAGCTCCAAGGTCTCGGCAACAATGTGGCCGATTTTGCGGAGTGCTTCTATGTCGAAATGATTGCGTATGGTCATGATTTTCTTCGTTTCGTTTGTAATGCCGGAAATCCGGTGTTACCCTATAAATTTAAGCTTTATTCTTGATCTACCCTATCTCCATGACTTTTGGGCGAGGAGATAACCAGAAACTCAACATCTTCTTGCGATTGATTTTTGAATTTGTGCTTTTGACCAGGCGCAACCTCAATCCCTTGATGAGCTAAAAGAGAATGGACTACCCCCTCAATTTCTAAATGCGCTTCTCCTTGCAAAACGAAAAAAAACTGTCTTGAAAATGTATGATAATGCAACTTTTCCGATTCGCCAGGCGGAACTCTCTCTTTAATAACAGAAAGATTTTCTGATTTTAGAAAATGCCATCCATCGCAATTTTTTCCCCATTTATAATGTTCCGCGATTTTATCGTCGATTTTCATTTTTCACTTTCCCCCATCCCCAAAAAATACTTTTAAAATCTTGGGCTTCTAGTGCCATAATTTAATGCTCACATCGATCAATGATTAGAAGAGATATTCGGAAATAATCAATTCAATTAATCGAACTTGAATGATCCTACCAAACCGTTGAAAAAAAAAATGAGCCGTGACTACATTTGGGGCACATTGCACACCCTAAACTCGGAGATATCATGAAAAATACCTTGCTTGCTTTTTGCGCCATTCCTCTCACCGCCCTCTTCATCGGCTGCGCAGGAATGATCAATGGTAAAACCCAATTAATCAATGTGGATTCCAACGTAAAAGGCGCCAGCATAACCTTTGTTAAGGGCGATGGCACTAGTGTAGAGTTGGGTCAAACCCCTTTTATTGGCGCTATACCAAGAGCCAAAGGTGGAGCAAGGCTCGTGATCAAAAAAACTGGTTATGCCGAAAAGCAACAAATCGTAGAAAGCAAGATGAGCATAGTTTTCTTGCTCAATTTCCTGATTCCTTCTGGCACCTTCTCTTCAACCACCGACATCTCCAATGAGACGATGTGGGAATATGCACCTAGCAATTATTTCATTAATCTTGAAGCTTCCACGGGAACTATCGATTTCAAGAAAGATACCGAGATTAAGCGTTTTGTAATGATGAACTATCAGCAGGTTGCCGATGACTTGGCACGTTCCAATGGCAAGTATTTGAATGCTCTCGTTTACGAGATCTTCCAAACAGGATCGGATAAAGCCCCTGCTGTTATTGCTGATTTACAAGGTATCTTGCGTACCGAAGGCAAAAACGTGGTTAACTTCGGGAGTAAAGTTTCAGATTATTACTTCAGCAAGATAAAAGCCTAATCCAATCCTTATTCGCTGCTCTCCTCCTATGTTTAGGTTTCGGTCTTGGATATGGAGAAACCTCATCTGAATGGATGAGGCTTCTCCATTATCGCCAAAACATCTTCGGCAAAATCGAAAGCGAAGTAGATGGAGAATCTTTTTTTCTCCATAAACAAGGAAAACTCCAGCCGGATTCCGAATGGGTCGCAGATATCCAGGCCCTGCAAAACCAAGAAGATACGACTGACCAGCATTTCTTATGTCGGTTTCCAGCCAGAGCCCACTATATACTGGCCCACTATACCTTAAACAAACCGCTTCCCACTCCGACTTGCCCGGACTATCAAGCTTTCAAAAAAACCTTGGCGGTTGATTCGATCTCCTTGGTATTTGCATCAAGCTATGTCAATTCGCCTCCCTCGGCCTTTGGTCATGTTTATCTGAAATTGCATAGGAAGCAGACTTCTGGTACTGCAGGCCTTACGGATTATACAGTCAACTTCGGGGCGAAGGTGGATGGCCTGAATATCTTCCATGTCATTTTCTATGGCTTAACCGGCAATTTTAAAGGCGTTTATTCCATCGTCCAATTTAATGATAATATGCGGAAATACGCCTATCTGGATAAGCGGGAGCAATGGTTATTTCCATTGGCACTTTCTGAGGAGGAAAAGAATCGGGTTGTCGATCATATCTGGGAACTTAGACCAACATTTTTCTACTACTATTTTCTTTCGGAAAATTGTGCTTATCATATCCGGTCTCTATTGGAAGCCAGCATTCCCAATCTCGATATACGCTCTGGAATTTTAACGACACCACCAGGATTATTGCGGGAAATGGAATCACGCAGTACCTTAATCAAGGACACTGTATTTGTACCTTCCATCAAGACGGAATTAATCCACCGCATTGAAAGCCTTACCTACCCTGAGAAGCGAGAGCTTCGCCATTTGGTTGCGAACGATTATAATCCGAGCATATTAACCGCGTTGGATATATCCGCTGCTAAAATTTTGGACGCAGCTAACCTGCATATGGACTATCTCTACGGCAGTTCTCTAATTGCCGATACTAATCTAATGGCTAAAAAAGCGCTGATTTTAAATGCTAGGACCAAGGCCCCACAATATATCCAAGAGCCGGTTCCTCCACCTCGTGCTTTGTCTCATAGTCATAAGCCCGGTAAGTTCGCAATGTCCTTCGCGATGGGGAAAAACCATATCCCCTCATTAGTGTTCGAAGCTAGACCGGCCCTCCATGATAGAATGGATTTCGGTGAAAGCCCTGGCAATGCCTTCGAACTGGTACTAGGCCGCATAGAAATAGAAACTCCAGTGTCTTTCAATGCACTTTGGTTCAATCGAATTTCCTTATTGGATATGTTCAACTATGAACCCTCATCTTATTTCATCCATAACCTTGTCTGGAAAGCCTCGCTCGATCTCGAAAGCGGACCTCGATCTCTAGGTTTCGACAGAACGCGCGGCAACCTGTTGATCGGGCTCGGAAAATCGGGTCCGGTTACCCTTAGAAATCACTTCGTAATTTTTGCTTTGGCCACTGGAGGAAGCTTAGCATCAATAGAAAGAATCCATTTCGATCCTTTTGCGGGCATATTAGCGGGAGTGATTTTATCACCCATTCCAAGCCAAAAATTTTCTCTGGATTTCGATTTTCGCCATTTCAAAGAAACACTGGCTTGGTTAAATATGAGCCTGAGACATAGATTTCTATTGACCCAGAATTTCGGTTTCGATCAGACGCTGAAAGTCGATTGGTTCGAAAATTATCAGCTGGAATATCGGGCAGGGATGAGTATACATTTCTAAGTCTGACTTATGAAATGAGATGTATGTTTTGAATGCGGGAAAAACATTTCGTTTATTATTATACGAAACATATAAAGAATCAAAAGATTGGCAACGAACTTTTTATCACCCCGGCACCCAAAAGACAACCGCTTTATTTGAAAACGCAGCTATTTATTCTTGGCATGGAAATCATCATCTTAGGCATATTGAATTGGCTATTCAAAAATAGCACTTACCACTTCGGACCAACCCCTTTACCCGTCATGATTAGACTGGGTAGGCTCGTCTCAATATAATGTCTCCAATACTGTTTGAAAAAGCTGGTCCAATCATGCAAGGGTCGAATGGCTTCGGCATTAGTCTGATAAAGCATTTGCCGGCCGTCTCGCCGAACATGCACCAAATCAACATCGCGCAAAACCCGAAGATGTTTTGAAACGGAAGGTTGTTCCAAACCCAGCTTCGCTACAATTTCCCCCACCGATCGCTCTTGGCTAGCCAAAAAATTTAAAATGTCACGCCTATGGGATTCCGCGACGGCATTGAATATATCCGATGTAGTAGCTGCTCTAGACATGGATAGAATACATATTCCCATATGGGAATATGTAAAGTAGGGGTTTCGTTCGAAGAAGTAATTCATTTTATAGAAAATGAGAAAGTAACTTCTGTAATACCACATCCAAATCAGAAAAAATACGCAGGTCAGAATATTTTTGTTATTAGTATCAGATATTATGTCTTCTTAGTACCGTTTATACGGGATGGAAATAAGATATTTCTTAAAACAATTATTCCTAATCGAAAAGCAACTCGCGATTATATAGGAGAAAATAATGAAACTTGATACATATGAAAAAGAGATTTTAGATCATGTAGAAAATTTAAAAGTGTTACCTAAAATGGATAAACGAGAAAATCGAAAGTGGCAATCCATAGCACGGGAAACTTCAAAAAAAGATAAACGAATTAATATTCGAATGACGGTACATGATTTTGAATCCATACAAAGAAAGGCCATACAAGAAGGCCTTCCTTATCAAACATTGATATCGAGTTTGATACATAAGTATATCACAGGAACTTTTAGTGAAAAAAAAGCGGTTGGGTAAACTTAATACTCATTTCACAAAGTACATGATTAAGCCCCCCCGTAATACTTGCAGAGAATCACCATAGGAGAAAAACCATGAAACGAGTAACAGGTATCGGCGGCATATTCTTCAAATCAGCGGACCCTAAAAGCTTAGGCACATGGTATCGCGATCATCTTGGTTTGGACGTAACCGATTGGGGTGGAGCCATATTTCCATGGGGCGGCCCTGAAAGCCAACCAGGGATGACTATTTGGAGCCCATTTGCGCAGAACACAAAACACTTTGAGCCAAGTACGTCGTCTTTCATGATCAATTTCCGAGTGGCTGATCTCGATGCTCTTCTCGCCACATTACGCACAGAAGGTTGCAATGTGCTCGACAAAACAGACTCTTCAGAACAAGGTAAGTTCGGTTGGGTTATAGATCCCGATGGTAACAAAATTGAACTTTGGGAACCTCCAGCGGGACAGTAACCTGCGTAATACGATCTGATGAATTATTAAAGCTGGTGCATGTCAAAGTGCAGCCTTATTAGCAAACACTATCGGATCAAAAGCCCTGAACCTCTTCCCTACCCAATAAATCATATCCTCGAAGCAAAAAACTCCACTGCATCAACTTTAATGAAGGTCGTGAATTAAGATGCGTTGTCGCATTAATCGTAATTTCCCTTACTGAAAGCATTTTCCATTCGCAAGCTTCATTATCGGTACGTAACAATAAAGTTCCATGGCCTGAAGTAATGACCTTTTTAGGAGTTAAATCCGAACAACCTGAAATATCCCCACTTGGGAAATTCGTCCCATCATCTGTCATCGCTCCTACCAAGGTCCAATGCCCACCGCCAGCCGGTCCAGATATATTGACATCGGAAACAGAATCGATATAAAGTTCCAAGCGAACGCGCTCCGTATCCAAATTATAAACCAAGAATTTCATGCCTATCCAATGATTAAGTGGAATAGTTTTTCCTCCAAACAAAGGTGCTCCGCTTCCCGCTTGAGTGGAATAAACACCGCTGCCTGGATGTTTAAGTTCCTTTTCAAAATCCCAATTTCCATCATCACGAAAACGTGCCGCATAGCCGGTTGCTTCACAAAGACTCCCGCCCGTGCTTCCATGGGCCAATGGATCAGTGCGAACTTGAATTTCCGCACCATCATAAGCGCTGCCGCCTGTAGTAAGTCGGCGATAATAACCGGTCACTTCAACGTTAACAAAGGATTGCGGAGAAACTTTTTGTGTTGGGCCGGAATTTGCATATCGCTCAATAGAATTGATATGGAAACGAGGACCGGTTCCTGAAAGCCGCATTGTTCCTTTACCATCAATGTAAAGACTATCATTATCTCCTACACTGTGATTGTCGGTCCAATTAGTTGGATCAAAAGCATCGCCATCATATTGCACTCGTCGGGCCTTGGCATTTGCCCAATGCGCTGAATTCCATTCTCGCATTCCCGCTTTAGTGGGATACATTTGGGTAATTCCGAAAATGTCGAGACTTGCTGAATAACCAAAATAAAAACCGCAACTGGCCAGAGCTATGAGAAACAAATTTCGCATATAAAGTACTCTCCTATCTAAGCCGCTTGAGCTATGCCGGTGCGAAATTGTCGCGGTGATATACCATGAATACGTTTGAAAACCTTGGAAAATACAAAAGCATCCCCGTAACCTACGCGTTGCGCGATGCGTTCCATCGAATCGTCGGTGGCGCGAAGTAAATCCATGGCATGCTGTACTCTCACTTTAGCCACATAATGAGCAGGTGTATCACCAGCCAAGCGTTTAAAGCGCTGCGCAAAGGCTGCGCGGGATATGCCAGCAGTCTTAGCGAGAATATCTAAGGTCCAATCAGATTCAGGCTTGGCATGAATGGCATGAATGGCTTTACTCAAATGCCCATCGCGGAAAACTTGGCTCCACCAAGATGAACCTTCGCTATCTGTTTTACGATTCAACCAATCTCGCAGAATATAATGAAACATCAAATCCACTAATGATTTTACAACTGAATCTGCACCTTGCGCAGCTTGCGGCATCTCCGCAGCCAAAAGCTGCTGGGCTGCATACAATGGACTATGCGAAGCAATTTCGCTCGCGCGAATCACAAGTGTATCGGGCAATTCGGTAAAGAGAGGATGTATAGGTGGAGTTTGGAATTGATAAGCTCCGCAGACTATAATGGCCAAAGGCTTAGCATTAGGATCTTCTGCATGGATAAGCGCTGAACTCGAATCATCGACAATTTCTTTAGCGAAATGAACAGCTGGATCCGTGGCAACTTCATGATCGAAGCCGCGTTTCATAAGTACAATATCGCCGCGATCCAATAATAAAGGTTCGGCGAAACGAGATGCGCGTATATAGGCTTTGCCATGTGTGACTATATGAAATCCTATGCTTTTTTCACAAGGGAAACGAATGGCCCAAGGTTTGTAAATTGCGCGGCGGACTAATAGTGATTTACGCAGCCCAGCAGAGTTTAATATATCGGTTAAAACGTCCATTTCTCGAATGATACCACTTATGTCATAAAATATCAATAGTTATACGAATAAACATGTATTAAGGACTTTTATGCATTTTAAATATTCAAAACAAGATGGATATTTACTTTCATAACTTAACACTCAAAGGAGAAACATCATGTCACAAGCTAATTCCTCTAAAATTCTCGTAGTAGGCGCTTCGGGTACAGTCGGCTCAGAAATTGTTCGATTACTCAAAGCTCAAGGGCATTCCGTGCGAACCACCAGCAGTAAACCAACATCTGCTTCTGATACGGTAACACTCAATTTAACAACCGGCGAAGGTCTTGATGCCGCATTCGCGGGCATTGATCGTGCTTTTTTTCTTTCACCTGGAGGTTACGCAGATCAATATCAAATACTCGCGCCCCTTATCGCCAAATCCAAAGCGGTTGGACTCAAAAAAGTGGTCTTGATGACAGCTATCGGTGTGGAACAAAATCCAGAAGCCCCTATGCGTCGCGCCGAGCTGGATCTTGAGAAGTCTGGTATACCCTATAATATCGTGCGCCCCAGTTGGTTTATGCAAAACTTTAACACTTTTTGGGTGCATGGAATTAAAGCCCAAGGACAAATTCGCTTGCCAGCGGGCGATGGCAAAGCTGCATTCATTGATGCGCGCGATATTTCAGCCGTAGCTGCAAAGTTACTGGTTGATGATAAGCTGAACAATTTGGCCTTCACCTTGACTGGTTCTGAATTACTCGACCATGTTCAGGTAGCATCCTTGATCTCTGAGGCTGCGGGTAAGCCTGTTTCTTATGTAGATGTTGCGCCGGAAGAATTGAAACAAGGATTATTAGGTGGCGGAGTTCCTGCGGATTATGCGGAATTGCTTTTATTGCTTTTCACCTTTGTGAAGGCAGGATATGTGGCTGTGCAAAATAATACTGTACTGGAGATTCTAGGCCAGGCACCACGTGGATTCAAAGCCTATGCGCAAGACTTTGCTTCAAGCTGGAAGTAAATTCTGATAGACCTCAAGACGTGCCGGAGAAATACCGGTACGTCTTTTTTTGTTTTAAGGTACACTTATTACTTGTAAAGGATTTAAGAAACTATAGCATAATAACCCAAAATCAAAAAAGCCGATAATGAAAATATTTTCGTACGCAAGGAATCGGGCCAATGGCTAAACATGTTGAAGGCTATGCCTTGATTTTTTGCCTCCTAAACGCATCCATCCCCATCTCCACATTAGCCGAAACTTTATCCACAAAAGGAGTTGGGGCCAAGCCTCCAATTGGAAGCATTATACTTTTTGATGGCTCACATGGCCGTACAGCCGCTTTGCAAGACTTGAAATCAAATTGGAAAAACTGGCCACGCTTTAATTCGTCCTCGCAAACCGCTTTTCGCATTGTTCGAGATCCGGAGTTTCTCAAGGATACGAATAGAGTTAGTCTGCAATCTTGCTGCAATTCCAAATGGGGTTTTGACGATATACAAGCGACTCAAGGAATATTTAAAGATATGCGTATTCATTGTGAATTTGTTGGCATGGGTGAATATGACAAACCGTTTGATACCATAAAACCAAATGCCAATGTCAACGAGGCTTTTGATCCCAATAGTAAAGGTTATTTTAATAGTGGCCTCTATGTTGCAAGTCGATACGAAATACAAATTAAATCGTGGTTTATTAATTTTAAAAATAATCCTAGCAACCATGATATGGGATCCCTCGTTGATGACTATAAACCGCTTTCAAACCAAAATAAAAAGAATGGGCAATGGCAAGCTTTGGATATAATTTTCCAAGATGCTCGTTTTAAAAATAAAGCTATGACTTGCAACCCTCTGATTTCAGTTTGGTGGAATGGAGTACTTGTTCATTCTTATAGGAGCTTACATACAGGAGGTTCCGGCTTAAGTAATCATAGTGGAGAAGAATTTTTAGATACTTTAACTTATGGTATTAAATTACAAAGCGAGGGTCGTGACGTACGTTTTCGTAATATCTGGGTGAAAGAATTGAAAATAGATTCTTTGGGAGCTAATTTCGGTTATTGATATAATGCCATACAATAATCGGCAATTAGGGGAAAATGGAAAATCCGAAATTAATACAAAATGCCGATATAGTAGTTGTAGGCGCAGGAGCCGCAGGGCTTATGGCGACAATATTTGCAGCACGTACAGCCCCCAATCTTAAAGTAGTACTTCTCGATGGTGCCACACGATTAGGTGCAAAAATATTAGCGGCTGGAGGAGGTCGCTGCAATGTTACGCATTTTGAAGTAACTCCTGAAGATTATGCAGGCTCTTCGCGTAATTCTATTCGCAAAGTATTAGGTCACTTTGAAGTTAAAGACACTATTGATTTTTTCAATAAACTAGGTGTCGAATTAAAACGCGAAGAGACGGGAAAATTATTTCCCGTAACCGACAAGGCACGCTCCATATTAGATGCCTTATTGCATGCCAGCAAAGAAGCCGGAGTAATAATAAATTTTCCCCGACGTGTTGAAAAAATCAAAAAGCAAGAGGATGGTTTTTGTCTTGAAGGCGATTGGGGGTTATTGAAAGCACAATGTGTAATTATTGCCACAGGTGGCCGTAGCCTACCCAATACAGGTTCTGACGGTCATGGCTATGCCATGGCTCGCGCTTTAGGTCATAATATTACTCCGCATATTTTTCCTTCACTAGTTCCTTTAGTGCTCGCGGAAAATCATTTTATTCGTTCCTTAAGTGGACTCACTTTAAAAACCAAACTCGAAGCACGTAGTGGAACGGGTAAAAAAATACAAGCATTTACAGACTCCACTTTATGCACCCATTTCGGATTATCTGGCCCCTGCGCTTTAAATATCAGCCGTTATCTCACCGCAGCACGATTTGAAGATCCGAGTGCAAATTTATGGATCAACTGGTTACCAAATATCTCTCCAGAACAGCTAGACGAACAATTACGCGACCTCGGCGCAGCAATGCCACTCACTTTAATGCGTGAATTGTTTCCCGAACGTTTGGCCGAAGCTTTGTGCTTAGCAGCGGAAATTGATCCACGTACTCCAGGAAATCGTTTTAGTCGAAAAGATCGACAAAGCTTGGTAAAAGCCGTGATGGATATGCCATTACCCATAATTGGAGATAAAGGTTTCGGTATTGCCGAAGTTACTGCCGGAGGAGTACCACTTTCTGAAATTCATCTTAATTCTATGGAATCAAGAGTTTGCCCAGGATTATTTATTTGTGGAGAAATTTGTGATGTAGATGGACGAATTGGAGGATTTAATTTTCAATGGGCTTGGGCGAGCGGCTTTATCGCCGGTAGATCAGCGGCGCAGGGTTTGGTGAAAGTTCAATAGTTAGTGAAAAAAAGGAATATACCGCCTCCTTACCTAAAAAAATGGCAAAGATTTAAAAAAAACAAAAACTCGTTAAACAATTGCCCTAAACTCTAAAACATCCCAATGTTCTTCTTCCATAGGTAACTCCTAGAATACGTTAATTTTATGTTTTCCTTAGTGATTTCAACTTGCCGCATGTTATACTGGAAATATGATAAGTCGCAAAAATATACGCGGTTCTTTTCCTTGGATCTTTTCAACAATTTATTTTCTGCTCGCAAATCTCATAATTTTTATTTTTACCGGCTGTGTGATAGATGCCAAAGAAAACACTTCACCTGCCTTAACGACAAATTCCCAACGCCATGAAGTTACATATAGTCAATCCGATTCTATGATTGTTCCCAAAGGCTGCATCAAAGTTTATGATGAAAACACTTTTACATGGATTTTAAACTGCCCAGAAATTAACCCGCCAACTTTATTAACCAATAATACTGGTGGAAATTAACTTTTTACTTTTTATAGCGCAATGATAAATAATGAATTGATGGCCCAAGTTATAGTGGCCAATAATATGGCCAGTCAAGAATATTTGATTAAAATATGGCCTAATATTACTCCGGAAAAAAATATTGCAGCGATCTTAGTAGATCAAGGTTTATTACTTGAGGAAACCTATTATCAACTTCTTGATTATGTAACTAAACTCGAAGTAGCTCCTGAATATGAACAAACCCCATCCCAAGTGGCCACGGTGGAACCTTCTATTGCAAAAATCGAAGAAACCATTCCCCTAATAACTTCGCCTGTCGGAAATATAATTATTCAATCGGTTTCAGAATCTATTGCTCAACAGCAAACATATCCTAATGTTCCAGACCAATCTTCAATATCAATTAGTCATTTTGAAAACTATTCTCCTCCAGCTAATGGATTATTATCCCCCCAAAATTCTTGGCATGACATTTTGCATTTTGCCCGTAGCAATGACGCCTCCGATATACATTTGTCAGTTAACAATCCTATTATTTTCAAACGCTATGGAATACTCACACCCTACTCTTCCGAAAAACTAATTTCCGAAAACTTAAAAGCTTGGACGCATTCCTTTTTAACTCCCGAACAATTGAAAAAATTTGAAGCCGATGGCGATTTAGAAACGATTTACGCACTCGAAGGTCACGGTCGCTTTCGTGTTACCCTCATGAAACAAAGGTCGGGTTGGGAAATTACCGCTAGACTTATTCCAGTGAGGGTGCGTAGCTTTGAAGAAAGTGGTTTACCAGAACCATGCAAAGACCTTACGCATTGGGCGCAGGGCTTGGTATTGGTAACGGGTCCGGTAGGTTGCGGAAAAAGTACTACCCTTAATACTTTGGTGGAATTAGTCAATCAATCGCGGCCCGATCATATTATCACGCTCGAAGATCCCTTAGAATTCGTATACACGCCAGCACGTTGTCAAATTACTCAACGGGAATTAAAAATCCATAGCCTAACGCAAGAAAGTGCCTTGCGCGCCGCTTTACGCGAAGATCCCGATATCATGGTCATCAGCGAGTTACGTGACTTGGAAAGTATACAGTTAGCTGTTTCTGCGGCAGAGACGGGTCATTTGGTTTTTGGGACTATGAATACAACAAATGCTTCCCGTACTATTTATCGCTTAATAGATTCCTTTCCTCCTGAAGAGCAAGGCATTATTCGCAATATGATTTCCGAATCCTTACGAGGAGTTATTTCCCAACAACTCATTCCTCGACTTGATGGAGAAGGTTTAGTTCCCGCTTATGAAGTGTTAATGGTCAATTCAGCGGTAGCCAATATGATACGTAAGGATGAAGCGCATCAACTAGGTACCGCGATGGTAACGGGTAAATCCTCGGGGATGGTATTGCTAGATGACTCCTTGCGCTATTTGGTAGAAAAAAAAATTATCAGTGCCGAAGAAGCGAATAGCCGAGCCATTAACCCTAAAGAATTTGAAAAATATCTCAAAGCTGGAAAACATGGCTGAGATCGACAATCTTTTCAAAGAATTAATGAAACGCGGTGCTTCGGATTTGCATTTAGAACAAGGTCAAAAACCAAAGTTTCGCATTAATGGTGAATTAGAAGAAATGGGCGAAGCGCCCCCTTTAACGGATTTATATCTAAAAAGAATACTGAGTGAAATTTGTGAAGAAAATATTTGGGAAAAATATGAAACCATCGGTGATGCTGATTTTGCTTATGCCATGGGACAAAAAGCGCGCTTTCGTGCAAATTATCTCAAACATTTTTTTGGTTATGGCGCGGTATTTCGCATTATTCCTTCTAAAGTTTTATCGCTGGAAGAGGTTGGCGCTCCAGATACATTCAAACAATTTGGCGATATTCAAAGTGGTTTAGTATTAGTGACAGGGCCTACCGGTAGTGGCAAAAGCACAACCCTAGCGGCCATTATCGATTATATCAATACCAATCATCGCAAAAAAATTATCACCATCGAAGAGCCAGTAGAATTTGTGCATACTTGTAAACAATCCATGGTGGTGCATCGTGAAGTAGGACCAGATACCAAATCCTTTATGGCCGGATTACGGGGCGCTTTAAAAAGTGATGCGAATATTATTCTTGTTGGAGAAATGCGTGATCGCGAAACCATTGAATTAGCACTGACCGCTGCCGAAATGGGGATTTTGGTTTTTGGGACTTTGCATACCAATTCAGCCGCCAAAACCATTGACCGCATTATTGATGTCTTTCCTGCGAAAAAGAAAAATCAAATTCGTTCCTTATTAGCAAATTGTTTAAAAGGTGTAGTGGCCCAGCAACTGTTGCGCAGTGCTGATGAAAAACGACGTTATGCCGCGCATGAAATTTTGCTCTATTGTACGGCCCTATCCGGTATAATTCGTTCGGGTGAATCTCTGAAACTCAATTCTTTGATGCAAACCAATCGCGGCATTGGGATGGTGACTATGGATGATTGTTTGATGGAATTAGTGAAAGCTGGAAAAGTCACAATGGAAGCGGCCTATACCAAAGCCTTGGATAAATCACGATTTAAAGGGTGATTATTCAATCAACTCCAATGCATGCGTCCCACCTTTAACAAGGGAAGTGTCTATGCGCTTGTCTAAAGTTGCCAAAACACCACTATTCTTTACCGCCAAACTTAACAGATAGGTATCCGTAACTTGCGTATGACGAAGAATTTTATCCGAATCCAAAAAGTCCCAAATATGAAAATCTTCAACCCAAAATTGATACCCTGGTAAAAGACAAATTTTCTTTAGCATATTTGCTGCGACCATAATGTCACTAACAGGATTGGAATATTGTTGATTGCTTAAAATTCGTATAAAACCATTTTCCGTCATCGGACTTGTCGCCCATGCTTTATGTGCTTTACTTGCAAACCAAGCATGCACTTTTTCATGATGTACATGTCGATTGTCACACATCGCTAATAAAACATTAACGTCTAATAAAAAAGGCGTCAAGGACTTTCATCTCGTAAACGATTGACCAGTTCCAAGGTGGCAATTCCTGCATTAGGGTTATCAGGAAGTAAAGGAAAACCATTGCGAAATTTGGGCGTTGATTTCGGCTTTAAGGACTCTCTAACCAAATCCGATATGACTTTTCCAACGGATAATCCACGGTGAGAAGAAATATCTTTGGCTGCAAAAAGGATGTCTTCGTCTATGTCTAATGTTGTTCTCATACTCATAATATACCGCATCAAACATCAGATGTCAAGCATCAAATAACCATATGAGTAAACATTGAAGGATTTCCATTAATTTCCTAATTTATGCCCTCATTTAAAAATCTTAGGGAATATTATGCCACAGATTAAAGGTAAACGCGTTGTCATCACCTTGGAATGCACCGAAGCACGTGCAGCTGGTTTTCCACCATCCCGTTATATGACTACCAAAAATAAAAGCAAACAATCCGGTCGTTTAGAGAAAAAGAAATACAATCCATTTATGCGCAAGCATACGGTTCATCGCGAAGTAAAATAATACTTCGTGCAATGGTAATTTTCCTCAACCCACGGGGATTTCATGACTGCTCCTGCTTCTACTCTCTTTACTCGCCTCATTCGAGGCGAAATTCCATGTGAAAAAATTCTTGAGAATGAAAATTACTTTTCCTTCTTGGATATTCGCCCCATTAACCTTGGGCATGTTCTCGTTATACCCAAAATCGAAACCGATGAATTATTTGAAGTGGAAGATTTCTTGCTGGAAGGCATTTTGGTTTTTGCCAAACGTATTGCTAAGGCACAAAAGCTAGCCCTCTCCTGCCGTCGCATTGGTGTCCTGATCGCAGGCTTTGAAGTACCGCATGCCCATATTCATTTAGTGCCACTGCAAGCCGAAAGCGAGTTAACTTTTAGTCGCGCAAAACCGGCCCCACCAGAAGACTTAAAAATTACGGCCGCTCAAATTCGGGCTCATTTGTAAAAGAATAAAAGGAAAAAAATGTCGCATTTGCAAAATGATCTTTCCTCGACTCGCATTATTTTAACCCAAAGACCAAGACGTAATCGTAAAAGCGCCGCCTTGCGTTCCATGCTACGCGAAACCTCCTTGTTACCCTCTAATTTTATTTTGCCGCAATTTGTGGTAGAGGGCAAAAATGTTAAAAGTGCCATTGCTTCCATGCCCGGCGTATTTCGTTATAGCCGCGATTTAATTGTGAAACAAGCGCGCGAAGCCTTTAAATTAGGTATTCCCGCCATAGCCCTCTTCCCAGCCCTTCCGGAAAAGTTAAAAGATAAAACCGCTACAGAATCTTTAAATCCCGATGGCCTTTTACAAGCCACCATTGCCGATATTAAAAATGCCGTGCCGGAAATCACCGTGATCACCGATGTGGCTATGGATCCGTATTCTTCCGATGGCCATGATGGCTATGTGGAAAATGGTCGCATCTTAAATGATATCACCTTGCGCATACTTGGCGAAATGGCTTTAGCCCAAGCCAAAGCGGGCGCGGACATGGTGGCCCCATCGGACATGATGGATGGTCGTATTGGTTATATTCGTAAGGTACTAGATGAAAATGGCTATACCGAAACGGGAATACTTTCATACGCAGTTAAATACGCTTCTGCGTTTTATGGACCTTTCCGCGAAGCCTTAGACTCAGCCCCTAAACATGGCGATAAAAAAACTTATCAAATGGATCCAGCAAATACGCGCGAAGCTTTGCGCGAAGTGAAATTGGATATTGCCGAAGGGGCAGATATTGTCATGGTAAAACCCGCCTTGATTTATCTGGATATCATTGCCAAGGTTAAAGCCGCGGTAGATGTGCCGGTAGCGGCTTATCAAGTCAGTGGCGAATACGCCATGCTTATGGCTGCAGCTAAAATGGGCTGGCTCGATGAGAAAAAAGCAATGGAAGAAGCTTTACTCAGCATTAAACGCGCTGGAGCTGATATTATTCTGAGTTATTATGCCATTGAAATGGCTAAGATCATTAGAGCGCAAAAGAATTTTTAAAGCATTTTGTAGGGGCACAAAATTTTGTGCCCCTACAAAATGCGCTTTACATATTCCGCCAACGTTTTCCCACTTCATGCTCTACACCCAAATGATCCATAACACGCGCCAGCACGGTATCCACTAAATCTTCAATAGTTTTAGGAAAATGATAAAAAGCCGGACTCGCTGGAATAATAACTGCACCTAAATCCGACAAAGTTTTTTGATTCTGCAAATGTAAACTGCTCATAGGCGTTTCACGTGGCACAATAATGAGCTTGCGTTTTTCTTTAAGACAAACATCCGCCGAGCGCGTCAATAAATTGTCACCAAGGCCACAAGCGATTTTTGCTAAACTACCCATAGAGCAAGGGATGACGGCCATACCATCATGCCGATAGGAGCCACTCGATACGGGCGCAAATAAATCTTTGGAGTCATACTCCTTATCTGCTAAAGCAAAGCCATATTCCATCTTTTCAAAAGCGCAAACTTTTTTACCCATTTCCGTACACACCACATGCACTTCATGTTGCAAATCTTTTAAATGCGCAATTAAACGCTGCGCATAAATCGATCCGGAGGCACCCGTTATCCCAATTAAAAACTTACTCATACACTCTTTCTAGGCCTATACTAAGCGTAAGCCAAAATAATATGGGCGATACCAAAATCACAACTCACAATTTTACAATTTTTAAAACCATTTGCTTCGCATAATTTTTGATATTCCTGGGCGGAACGAAAACCCAAAATGGAACTCACTAAGTATTTATAGGCTTGTTTTTGTGAAGCTAATAAAACTGCCATAGCTGGAATCGCCATCGGCGCAAACACCGCATAAAAAAATCGGGTAAATAAGGTGGTCGGACGAAAAAATTCCAAAGTCACAAAAACTCCGCCTGGAGCCAATAGGTGCTTGACTTGGCGAATACCTTCTGGTAAAGAATCCAAATTACGCATGCCAAAGCCACAAAGAACCACGTCAAAAGATCCTGCTTTGATCGCCGGTGCTAAGGCATCGATTTGTGCCGCATAAAAAGTATGCGTTTTGATTTGCGCTAAGCGTAACATCGGTAAGGAAAAATCACCGATCAAACCTAGGGCTAAGGAAGAATTATTTTTATTCCAAGCCAATAAAAAATCACCCGTTCCGCCACATAAATCCAATACTCGAGAATTATTTTGTTTCGCCAATAAACGCACCGCTTTGCGTCTCCAAGCTAAATCACGACCGGCACTTAAAACATGATTTAATAAATCATATTTTCTTGCAATATTATCAAACATGGCCTTAATCTGTAAGCTCATACTGATATTTCCAAATTGCGTAAAAGCTTAAATGTTTTTATATCATCTCCCTAACTGGACAATTGATTATTTCATTAAATGTAGATAAGGTTTTCTTCTGAACTTAATAAAATGGATATTTGTCTTCGACCTCTGGTTTAGTTTTGGTCGGTTACAGGCGCAAACACCACATCAAGGTGAGGCCGCACCCTCCCGTGCCATTTCTCCAAACTCCTCAACGACCATGGCCTCCTCACAGCCCCCTTTTAGAGGGTTTAACACCTATTTGCCAAAGCCAAAAGAGAAAGTGGATACACCAGAATGTCAGGTTGTACAACTGCTTTTAGACAGGCAGGACAAAGGGGGAAATGAAAGTTATTTAATTCAAGTTCTATTAAGAGGACAACCCACGCGATCCCATTTTTGGAAAAATGAAAAAGGTAAAGTCATTATTGATTTTTACAATACCGGCAAGCCTGCCATGCGACTCACCAAAATTCGTGGTGGAATTATTGAGGCCAGTCAAATTGAAGAGTTTTATTATCGCGAAAAAGATTCACAGCATGCAGAATTTTTTCATACGCGCCGCATGTTAAGATTAACCCTCTTCACCGAGGAAACTCTCGATCTTAAATTTCGAGACACTTTGGATCGAATTCTTATTGTGTTTTCAGTCAAGAAAAAGTGACGAATTGGTTGACAGAAAATGCCCATACGCTTAAATTTACACCGCTGTTGCCGCTTTAGCTCAGTCGGTAGAGCAGAGGACTGAAAATCCTCGTGTCCGCAGTTCAATTCTGCGAGGCGGCACCTTTAATTTCCCTTATGGGACAACAAGGCAACAGGCATTTTTACAATTTTATGCGCTCCTAATGCTTCCCATTAGCAAACAAGGTTTGGAAAAACTGCAATTAGAGTGGGATGACCTCTTCAAATTGCAACGCCCCAAACTATTAATCGAAATTGCTGCTGCTGCGGCACAAGGCGATAGATCCGAAAATGCAGAATATATTTATGGCCGTAAAAAATTACGTGAAATTGATAAACGACTGCGCGAATTAGATAGCAAAATCCTTAATAGTACAGTTGTTGACGCAAAACCTAAAGACTTAAACACCGTTTTCTTTGGAGCGCAAATTAGTCTGCAAAAAGCCGATGGTAAAGAGTGGGCCATTCAATTGGTAGGTGCGGAAGAAATCGATCCTTTGGCGGGAAAAATCTCGCTGGATTCTCCTTTGGGCAAAGCTTTATTAGGCCAAAAAGCGAATGCTAAAATCACGGTATTAACGCCTAAAGGTCCACAGCGGTACACCATTGTAAGCATTCGATATACCTAAGCTCGATAATCTTTTGGCCTAGGTTTTTTTTCTGAAATCCTGAAAATACATTTTCCGATTAGCCCAATTTAAAACGGACGGGTAAGTGTTTTGCAAAAGTGGATCGAGTTTGCGTAATAATCCATTGTCCCGCATTTTTTGAAAAACCTCGGGCAATTGTCGTGGCAATAATTTTTCAAAGTTGGCTAATAATGTTTCTGAAATTTTTCGGAGCGGAACAAAGTCGCTAGGAACTTCTGCGTCGTATCTATAGGCTTTTAAAATAGCAGGTAAATAATTTTCCCAATCGATGCCTTGACGAGTTATCCAATACGGCGGAATTTGGAGCAAGGGGCTATGGACCAAGCAGGGCTTGACACAGCATAGTTCTTTTTGATACATACGGACGATGAACACTGGAAGGGAAACGATTTCTCCGCTGTGGTCACGATAGGGGCAAAGCGCCAAAGGCCCAGAGAAGTTCTCGTTCTGCAACGTTTTAAGTTGTTGCGATTTTTCCCACCGTTTAATCTGAGCATAATTATCTTCTCTCAACATCCTAGTAAAGAGTTATAATAGAAATAAAAAATAAGGTCACATTAGGAATTCAAGTGAAGATTTTTTCCACCCACAAAATTCTCCGCAAGCTTTGTCTTTTGGCAACGCTTATTTGGAGTTTTGCGTTTTGGAATTGTGCATCAAATAAGGGACATAGCGACGCCATAGCGCCCGAAGATATGCCAGAAATATGCCATGATTTAGATTTTAATCGTGATGCCCATTTACGCGAAGTATGTGGAGTCAAAACCCGCAGCTATATGGCTTATCGAAACTATCCTGAGCATCGCAGCTTATTATTACCTAAAGGTGGTAAAATTGTTAAAAAGGATAATGATTTAGAATTACGTTTAGAAAGCACCCTACCGATTAATTTACCAGAAAATTTTAAAGGGAAAATTAATTTCGATGAAAATATTCGGCGCGTATTTATTAAATCCAAAATGGACTATTGCGAATTTTTTCCAGAAAATTCGAATGTACATGTAAAAATTATTCGCCTTACTATTCCCACCGATGCAGGGGATACTTTGAGTATTTGCTATACGCTAGAACCCAAAATTACTACCGCGCAAAGAAAAACCGGATTTGCAAGCCGTTTGGAGCCGATGGAATGCGTTGATTTTCAGAAACTAAAAGAAAAACCCTAATCTTAGGGTTAACTCAAAGCAATTAGTATGAAGAGGATTAAAAAATTTAAGCTTAAAAAATTAAGCTTAGTCTTCGGAATCAGCGCTTGTAGCCGCTGTGGAATAAGCCTCTATTACGGCCATCACATTATCCAATTTGCAGAAATCTTCAAAACTGGTTTCCCTTTGAAAGGCATCATTTAATTGAGCCAGAAGGGCTTTGCGTTCCGCATAAGTGATTTTATAATCGGGAATGAATTTATCACCGTCACCGATATCTTTGGTGTCAAAACCAACCACTTCTGCGATTATCTCTTTGACTTTTTTTGCTACTTCTATGTTCAATGTATTTCCTTGTTTTATTTAAAAAAAGAAAAATTATGCTAAAAAACAAGTCATTTTCTGCAATTATCAATAAATATATCCAAGGTCTCTCGACTTTAGCCGGTATATTTTTGCTTTTTTCTCCACAACATTCAACCGCTTTCGAGACTTCCTTCTACAGTAATGCTCATAATGCCATCGCTGTTGATCAAGGTGTTTATGGAAATCCTGCGGCTTTAGGACTAGAACGTGGTGTGGTACAAAACCTTGCTTATCTCGATGCCCTCACATCTCCCGCTTCATTCACAACCGCTCCAGGATGGATATATGGCTATCAATCTTCTGAGACTGGTTTGGGCTTGGAATATTTTCAAAGCCCAAACAACCCACTCACGCGTTTAAATTTAGGGCTAGGCTTTTCTATTGTCCCAAGTTTGCAAATTGGAGGGCATTTCCGTTATGCTATACCCTATCATGGCGGCAATTCGGCCAGTGGGGATTTAGGCGTACAGCTAGAATTGGGTGCTTGGTGTAAAGTAGGCTATTTTACCGAAAACCTTTGGCAAAGCGATACCGACAGTTCCGGCTTTGCACATTTCGCCATTGGATTTAGACCATTAAGCTTTACTAAAAGTTTAGGACCGAAATGGACTATTGGTTTGCGCTCGCAACAAAATGGATTGAATGACTTGCAGGATAAGGCACAATGGAGCTTATTCCAAGATATTCAATTGCCTTTAGGTTTTGCTTTGCATGGCGATTGGAATCGCAAAAGACGCGACTTTCAATTGGGGATTAGCTTACAGGTTACCCCTGAATATGGTATTGCTTATCAAAAAACACG
This sequence comes from Fibrobacteria bacterium, assembly GCA_043745805.1. Classification (GTDB taxonomy): domain Bacteria; phylum Fibrobacterota; class Fibrobacteria; order UBA11236; family UBA11236; genus JAYTSD01. The sequence continues at coordinate 155,649 of JAYTSD010000045.1, read as the reverse complement.
TATCCATCATGCGCACAGTCGTGAATTAGCTATGCAAACTAGCAGTTTACAAAAACAACCCGCTCTGGTGAAAGGCGGCGAAGTCGCCATTTTAGATTTGAACAAAACCATTACCGAAGAAGCTGCCGCGCCGTCTTTATTTGCTAAACCTAATGAAATCACCTTCCTCGATTTATTAAGACGTTTTGATGCTTTAGATAAAAATCCGCGTGTCCATACCGTTTTACTGAAACTGGGCAAAGCCAAATGTGGTTTTGGTAGCGGTGAAGAAATCTATCAAAGAATTATACGCTTACGATCAGAAGGCAAACATGTGGTAGCTTATTTAGAAGAAGTTTCACCCCTCAATTATTATCTCGCCACCGCGGCAGAGCGTATTGCCCTGCAACCTGCAGGTTACTTTAACATTTTAGGTTTTTCCTCGGAAATGCGTTTTTATCGCGGACTTTTTGATAAAGCGGGTATTGAGCCACAATTTATACGACATGGGCGTTATAAATCTTTTGAAGAACCTTTTACGCGCAAGAACTTGTCCGAGGAGGCGCGAGCAAATTTATCTTCGCTGATGGGATCATTATGGCAACATTATATTGAAGTGATTGCCGTAGCACGCAAGGTACCGCGCGACTCCTTACAAAAATTCTTTGATGCAGGGCAAATTAGTTTGCATAAAGCCGTAGCCGCGCATTTGGTGGATACGCTTTTACAACCCGATCAAATGCTAGAATATGCCGGCGGTCCCGAAGCACACGCTTATCCCTTTCCTTTCGAAGGCGTTTACCCTACTTCATGGAAACCCAAACCGCGTTTGGCTTTAATTGTACTCGAAGGCGATATTATTATGGGCCAAAGCACCGACAATCCTTTTTTACATGCCGCTGGACATGAAACTTTAGCACGTCAAATTCGCGCTGCGCGTGAAGATGAAAATATTAAAGGTTTAATTTTACGCATCAATTCTCCGGGAGGATCGGCGCAAGCTTCGGATTTGATTTGGAATGAATTGGAAGTTTTCAAAAAAACCGGCAAGCCCTTAATCGCTACCATAGGTAACGTGGCCGCTTCGGGTGGCTATTATGCCTTATGCGGTGCAGACAAAGTTTTCACCGAACCTAATTCCATCGTGGGTAGCATCGGTGTTTTATCCGGTAAATTTGTACTCAAGGGTTTATACGAAAAACTCGGCATCAGCACCGACGGTGTCAAAACCGCAGCGCATGCAGATGCAGAAAGCGAAGCCAGGCCCTGGTCTCCCCAAGAATTACAAACCTTAAATAATCATATGGATGAATTTTATCATGACTTTGTAGAAAAAGTGAGTAAGGGAAGACATAAAACTTGGGACGCTATTGACAGCTTAGGTGAAGGCCGCGTATTCACGGGCACACAAGCTGTTGCCAATGGATTAGCCGATGCCTTTGGTGGAATGCAAGAAGCCATAAGTGAAACTTTAAGACGCGCAGGTTACCCTGCCCATGAGGGTGCGGATATTATAAATATTCCGAGTACTTCAGGGCTTGAGGATTTAAATCTCAGTAGTCTTGCCTCTGTGTCCTTTAAACCCGTTTCCCAAATAAGTTGGTTGGAAGATTTAATCAAAGGTTGGAGTAGTTTCCAAAAGCCACAACTATGGGCATTTAGCCCAGAAGCCATGGCTTCACAGATTCCTTAATTTGATCCAGTATATCTTATAGCTAAGGCAAATACGGTAAATGCGCCTGAGTTTTTTGATTGCCTTTTAAATCCAAAAGACTGAATAAAAGCGAAGGGCACAATATGGTGCTCGCCGCTTGCGGTTCATACACATGTGGCTTATCCCCTACTCCTACAATTTGCCTTAAGGATTTAGAATCCACTGCGGAAAAACTTAAGCCGCGCACCGGAATACGCATTCCTGTTTTAAAATTTAAGCTGTCTATTTCACAAGGAATAGACATATTAAATGAGGAATGCCCATCCCCATTTCCCGAATTGCGAAAAGAATTTGCCAAAGGATGTCTTAATAAACGCAAAGCATCTTCATCGATTGGCTTTGATAAAATCAAAGCGTATTCAATTCCTTCTTCCGTGCTTAAAGTCTTAAGCTTAGCGATCAACCCTTGCTCGGATTTTTTTTGCTTAGAGCTTAATTCGGTTACCCCAGGAAAACCGCCATTATAACGCCAATGCCCATTGCTAAAGCCTTCGCTAGCCGGTTTGGATTTTTCAAAAGGGATGCGTCCGCGAAAAAAGTCTACAATTTTTCCATTTTTGACCAAGGTTATGGCCTGAGGCGCTTGCGCTTGATGATCAAAGGGATAATAACCATAAAGCATTTTTCCTGCATAACTTTCGCGTAAAGGATTATCCGTAACATCAATGTCATTAGGTAAATATTTGCGTCCCCACAAATTCAGTAAAAAATTTTGCTCCGCATAATTGGATACGGGTTCACGTAATGTGGTTTGTGGCGTTAATAAAACATTTTGCAAAAGCTCTCCCGCTGCGGCTCCGGCAAATAGAACTGGCCCCCGATAATTAATCATGGGTGGACTTTGCCGAAGTTTATCTAAACGCTTCACCAAGCTATCGACCCTTACCTTTAATTGAGACAAAACCTTTTCACTAAATGGCTTGCTTAAATCAATATCCGTTTCCGTATCATGTGGGTTACGCGAAGAAATGCGTAAATAATCCCAAATCGGTGCGCCATCGCTGGCTTGTACTAAAAGCGAAACCAAAAAAGTATGCTCACGCGTGCGGAATATATAACGGCTGCCTTCGGAATCGACATAATAAAAAGTGGTATAATAATATTGATAAGCTACGCGAGATTCGGCGAGCCAAGGAGTTTTGCGTAAATGACCGCTTAAGGCATCACTTAATTTACGAATCGATGCGGTATCCAATACCGTAGGTTCTTCACTATAATAATTTTGCTGTGGCTTTTGCGGTGAGAAATCGAGCAGGGTATCATAACCATTATGTCCACTAATATAAGCTTTTTTTTGTGCATACTGTTCCAAAGCCACTTTATAACGGGCATCGGTCATAGCCCATAAGGCTTGTCGAATTAAATTGGTATCATTGCCTTCCGGCAAAGGGGCGCGTAGGCGAGGGCCAAAAACATAACCGCCTTGAAAGTTACTATTGTCGAGTTGATAATTACCAATGCGTAAATCGACATCCAAAATTTTTTGATTGTCATAACCCGCATTTTCCGTCACGCCCAATGAGCTTTGTAATTGATAAGAATGCAAATCCCAAAGCAGGTAACTGGTAAAGTATGGTGCAATGCCACCAATGCGTAAACTATCCACCGAGCGTTTTAATTCATTACCCATGGCTTTTAATACCGCAGAGTTATTTAATTCTTTATGCATGTCGAACTTGTTGACTTTTTTTATTTCTTCTTTATGCGGCCTGGCAAATGCAAGTTCTAGGCAACAAGCCAAATAAATCCAAATTATTTTTTTCAGAGTTTTCATGGCTGCACCGCCGGAGGATTTAATAAAGGAGGAAGATTTTGATCTTTAGCACGACTTTCAAATTCCATAGATTCTATCAAGAGTGACGGCGCTACCGCCGAAACCGGCACCCAACCTGACTCTGCGCCACAGTAGCCATTAAACACTGCGGGATCATCGCCAGCCGCTACAATTTGTTTTAAACTCACCAGTGGCGTACCCACCGCATCCACACCCCGCACAATTCTATCAGGACGTCCATCGACAAACACTTGGGACATATACAAAGGTTCCACACGAAAGGATTGCGGCAAGTCACGTGCCGTATACGTAAAACCGCCCGAAATATCGTGCAGGATTAAACCAAAAGGTTTGCCGCTTTGTTTAAGAATTTTCATTAAGCGCTTTCTTAATTCTGCAAAGGTTACTGTTTGATTACTGGTTAAAATGGTATTGCCCATACGCGCTACTGGCGCTAAACCTAATAATCCTCGGCCATGGCCATTGCTTTGGCTATTAGGGCCCTGTTCCGCTAATACCGAACGCCCTAATAAAAAACCTTTAAACTTTCCGTCGCGAATCAATTCGGCTTTTTGTCCTGCAACGCCTTCATCATCATAGCGATAATAACCATTCAAAGGAATATTTTTAAAAAATTCTAAGCTTGGATCATCTACTACGGAAATAAAAGGGGCACTTATAGTTTGTCCAACTTTTTTGACAAAGGTTTGTCCTTCATCCACCGCCTTTTGACGATGCCCTTCTACTCGATGTCCAAATACTTCATGGGTAAAAACTCCCGCAGCGACATTCTCTAAAATTACTGGACCTACATAGGTTTCCATTACCGGCGCCGCGCGCAAAGTATCCAATTGATTAAGCATGCGTAAAGTGTAAACGCGTAAAGTGTCTTCGGAAAAATCCAGCGGTAAAGTTTTGAAAAAGAAATTATGGTTCAGCCAAAGCACCATACCATCCTCCGCTTTGGTTTCCACATAAATACCAATATTGCCTAATACTTCCTCATGCCATATTGCTGTCCCTTCGGTGTTCACAAAACGCTTTTGTACTTTTTGAAAACTAAAATCAAGGGCACTAGCATATAGTTTATCGCGATTAGCAAAGAGCTGCGAAACCCGCAATAGACGCTTATACAGACTATCGAGAGATTTTCTTTCGCCCCAAGGCAAGGTGGTTTTGATTTGATTTTGAATGCTCGGCGAAGGCGCATCATCCCAACCTTCTCCATTTTCAAGCGGACGAACTTCTTTATTTGCTTTCAATTTTGCATAATGATCTTGTGCTGAGCGATAAGCAAAATCGGTAGCGGTTTTAAGGGTAGTCGCATACAGTAATGAATCGAAGCGCATGGGTAAAGGAATATTTTGAAAGCCTCCCCACACGGTAAAATCCAAATTATCCCGAATAGGATGGGTATTATCAAACTCATGACTGCCTTGACGCACATCCACCTGCAACGCCCGTCCCTGCCCTTGCCTATTTGCAATTACGCCTCCTTTATTGACTGAAAAAGCAAAATAACTCGAATCATTTACACGGTAACTGATAAGATATGGCTTAATCGAATCCACTTGTTGCAAGGTGGCAAAATATTGTTCCGCATGTTGGCGCAAAAATATTAATAAGCTATCGCTAATGTTTTGATTTTGCGTATTCGTTTTTAATGGCTCGCTCGCATGAATTCCATTTTGCAAAACCAGCGCGAGAACAAAAAGAGCTGGCCCTATCTTTGACAAAAATTTCACTGTAATCCTCTTTATTCTTTAGCTGATTTTATAGTGTTTAAAAGTTTATGTTCTTGGATAAACTTTAGCAATCCCTCCGATTCACCCATGGATTTTTGCAATTCCCCAAAGCCTTTATAATGCGGTAAGCTTGCTAAGGCATTTTCTAAATCTAAAGCTTCTTGCACTTCGGCTTTCGCTATGCCCTGTTCCTCTAAAATACGCGCCAAATATTCTTGTTCGGTTTGCTGCGGTGTGGGAATTAATATCACTTGTTTTTTTTGCAGTGCCGCCAACTCCATTAAAGTGGAATAACCGGAGCGTGTAATTACCACTTCCGCAGAGCGTAAAGCTTTTTCTAATAAAGCGCCTTCGAGATGAGGATAAATGGTTAAGGTATTTTCTTGCGGAGAAAATTGCGTTTTAATTCCGGGTAAGCCTTGCACTAAAACACGCGTTCCCGATAATCTTGACATTTGTTCTCGGAGGATTTTTTCTAAGCGGCTGCGTTGCGGCTCCACGCCGCTAATTACCGCGAGAAAAGCTATTACCTTGGATGAATCCTCGGATAAATTTTCGGTTTTTATTTCAGCATTTCTATCCGTTGTAAATCGTGATAAAGGACCAATATAATACACCTGCGGTAAAACCTTTTTGCCATGGCTTAAAGCACCGGATAAATTTTTCGATCCAGTATAATCGGGCACCCAAATTTCATGATAGCGTCGCAGAAAAAACCATTGTGCGGCGAATACCATTTGTTCCACGATTTTTTGTAAACCCAAACCTATTTGCGGAGCCTTTACATAAAGCTGATGCGTGATATAAATGCTGGGAATTTTATTGTGATATAAACCATAACGATTATCGGAAATTACACATTCAATTTTTTCTTGTTTAACCCAAGCGCGCAAAGTTTTTCGTTCTTGATAAATACGCCACAGTAAAGTTGGAAATTGCCAAGCTAAATAGGGCAATAATAAATGCGGCGAATTTGCATAGCGAATATTATAACCCGAAAATTCTTTGATCGCTAAATGGGGAAATTCTTTTTGCAACAGCTTTAAACTTAAACCCGCCGCACCAATTTGCACTTCATGTCCACACGCTTGCAAGGCTCGAATAATAGGAATACAACGCGTGGCATGACCCAAACCCCAATCCAATGGGCAAATTAATATTTTCACAGTTGCGCCTGACTATTATGCATTACCGCCGCCTGTAACATTTTATGCACACCACTTTCTACGCCTTGTAAATAAGTATCGGGAGCATTTTTCCAAAGCATTTGCACTTCTTCCCAATGGGATTCTGGTAAAATTTTTGGCCTTGTGATGTGAGGGTTATAAGGTAATTCCAAAGTTACCATAGCCGGCCTAGTATGAGCCTTGTTAGCCATAGTGTGATCTGTATTTTGCACCGTATTCCGATCCCTATCCTGACCAAGCGCCTCTGCATAATTTAAATGATAACCTATCCAACTCCCCAAGGATCCTGGCGTTAAAGCAACCGATTCATTCGGCTTAGGCATTGGCAAACGTAAACGATAAGGTTTTTGTTCTTCTGCAGAAAGACTATTCCATAAAGCCTTGGCTAATGCATGGCTATGCGCCCCGTCGGCTTCGATTTCCGCTAAGGCCCAATGCAAGCTCACAATTTTACTCGGGCGATATTGCAAAATAAAATCATGTAAAAATTTGGATTCCGGCTCAGAAAGTGGATGCGAACCCGAGGGTTCTTCACTATCGGCAGACCAGCTATGGGTAAAATTGCGATTAAGATCCACGCCACGTGCATTATAACGCGTATTTTGCGCATAGCCATCGGGATTTAGTAAGGGAATGATGGCGAGTGGTGGAATAGGTGGCAGAGTTTGGGTATGAGCTGAATGCGCGTCGGTGAGCTTAACGATATAATTTTCCAATAGCTGTACGGTGGCTTTTTCATCTCCATGCGTGCCGCCAATTAATAAAGTTAAAGGAGAGCTTAAATTTACTGCAGAAAAATCTTGGGGATCGAAATTAAAACAAACTCGGAGCGGCGCTCCCAATACGGATTGACCCAAAACTCGTTCTAGCATATTAAAAATCATATCATAGTAAAATCAAAAGGTTGAAACTAGTTTTGCATAAAATGATTCGGAATCTCTTATGATACAAATATTTCCGATTGTACATGATTTACACCCGCGTCATGTCTTTCGTTTAGCGCATGCTACACGTCCGCTAGTGCGTAATGTGTTTTTGATTGTAGAACAAAATGGCTTGCGTGGTTACGGCGAGGCCTCGCCCAGCGCTTTTTATGGCGAAGAGGCAAATGAAATTTATATGCGGCTATGCGGCTTGCAAGATTATTTTAAACAGCAAACCATTAATCATCGCGAAGATATTTCTCGTATTTGGAATGAAGTTTGGCCCATGGTGGCGCCTTCCCGCGCTACGCAATGTGCTATTGATATTGCTCTGTGGGATTTATGGGGTAAACTGCGCGACAAAAGTGTGGCACGTTTAATTTGGGGGGAAGCCGCCAAACCGTTTACCACCTCCTGCACTTTAGGCTTAAGTGAAAAATCAGAACTCGCGGAAAAATTTGCGGAGCTGAAAGATTTCCCTGCCATTAAAGTGAAAATGGATGCCGCGCATGATATAAACGCACTACAAGCCATTGCAGCTATGGGTTCGGCACATATTCGACTCGATGCGAATGGCTCTTGGTTATCGGGATCCACAGAAGATTGGACACAAAAAATACAAGCCCTCGCCCCTTTTAAAATTGAATTGCTCGAACAACCTTTGCTCCCACAATTTGATGCCGAAATGCCGACTTTAAAAAAGTATGCGCCCTTCCCCATTTTTGCCGATGAAAGTTGCATCGTGGAAGAGGATGTGGAAAAGTTGGTCGGTCATTTTGATGGACTGGTTTTGAAACTGGTTAAGTGCGGGGGCATCACGCCCGCTTTACGCTTGCTCAATGCCGCACAACGCCTTCATTTAAAAGTGATGGTGGGCTGTATGTTGGAGTCCAGTGTATTAATTGCTGCGGGTTCGGTATTGGCTCAGAAAGCGGAATATGCGGATTTGGATGGCGCTTGGCTATTGAAGGACGATCCTTTTACGGGGTTAAACTTTAAACAAGGTTTATTAATTCCCAATGATGACCCCGGCTTGGGTGTGCGACCTTTGCCAGAGTATGCTTTGCTTTAATATTTTAAAACGCTTCTTTGATATTAATAGCGGGAGCCACACTGCCGTCGACAAAACCTAAATCGATGCGGATATTCATGCGTTGCGAAGGGTTCAGTGCATAGCGTAATCCTAATCCAAAATCGGGACGAAACTCTTTCCAATCCATATCCTCTACTCGATGCGCCACTTGACCGACTTCCGCAAATACCGCGTAACCCAAACGATTCTTAAACCAAGGATGACTGATCCAACTATAATCCGATAAATAACTTTTATACTCTGCCTGTAACACTAATAAATCTCTATCGCGATATTTTCCGCGCACAATACCTCGCAAATTATGATCGCCATCTGCGGTCGCCAATTCACGAAAGGGAATATCACCTGACTTTAAATTCAATAATGCGGACACACCCAATGCGCCGGTTGAGAACATAGGAATGAATTGCCGCGCTTCTAAAGTATAACTTTCATAATCAAAATCACTGCCCATAGCATTGCGATAATAGGCATTTTTAAATCGCAAAAAAGTTCCTTGTCGCGCCCAATAAATCGCATCACGGGCATCATAAGTCATCACCATTCCGAGCCCAGCCGTTGTGCCGCCTTCTTGCCCTTGCACATTGGGTGTTAATAAACCATGCTTGCCTTTGGGATTAATAAATTCATACTTTGCTAGTAATTGCGGTCCTGCCGAAAAATTTTTAAACCATGTGCGCTCTAGGGTTAAATCCCCATCTACTCCTTGTGCCAAATAAGCGTCCGCACTATCCTTGAGAATATCCGTGCCATTTCCTATGCCATAAAAATCGGCGGGCCAACGGATATACTTAAGATTGGACGTGATATGATAAAGGTTTTGTTGTAAATACAATTCCGGAAAAAAATTTATTTCTATCTGTGCCTTTTGGGAAATCCTTGCCGCAAAACCAATAGTAGAGGGTTTATTTAAGCTATCGGAGGGATTTAAAAAGTGCATAACCAGCGCGCCTGCTTGCACACCGGTTTCTGCATTAGAAATTAAAATCGGTACAAAAGCCCAGCTTTGAGGAGTGGCTGGCGCTTTTGCTTGCACGCCATGAATTGCACCTAAAATTAAAATGCTGCGAAGGAAAAATTTAATGTGTTGTATAGGTTTCATAGGTTTAATTTGTTTCATGCTATGGACTGCAATAATTGTTTAACGGTTACTTCCATCTCCGAGGCTTTTGTAAGTGGTGTTAATGGAGTGCCAATGGCAATGGTTAAATTGCGTCTTGTGGGTTTAGGGAGGCCCGACATCGCATGTCCCCGCTTGCGACTGAAGAAACTTCCCCATAATCCCTGAATAGCCATAGGCAAGACAGGAACAGCATCTTGAGTCAAAATACGTTCTACGCCAGGACGAAAAATATTCATGTTTCCATCATGCGTGATTTTTCCTTCGGGGAAAATGCAAACGAGATTTTCATTTTTTAACTCTCTCGAAATCAATTCGAAAGCTTTTTCTTTAACCGCCGGATCTTCTTTGGCGGAAGCAATAGGAATGGCTTTAGAGAGACGGAAAAAAATACCCAACACGGGATTTTTAAACATGCTATTATCCATCACGAAATGCACGGGACGACGGCATGCCGCTGTGATGACAAACCAATCAATAAAGCTAACATGATTACAGACAATTACCGCAGGCCCATGGCGTGGTATATTCGATCGCTGGCTATAACTTATTCGATAAATAGTACTCGCTAAAATCCACACCACAAAGCGCATAGCAAATTCAGGAATCAAAAGAAAAATATAAGCGCTCACAACCAAATTCAAAATGGCGGTAAATAAAAGGATTTGCACAGTATTGAAACCAATTTTAAAAAGTAACATGGTGATTAATGCGGAAACAACCATGAACACTGCATTAAAAATATTATTGGCGGCAATCACGCGTGAGCGAGTTTCTTCATCCGACCGATGTTGAATCAAAGCATACAATGGAACAATAAATAAACTGCCGAATATCCCCACCATGCCCAAATCCACCATCGCGCGAATGCCCGCGCCTGCATAAGGCCCAGAGAATAAGGCTTTCACACCCATTAAGATTTCGGCGCTGGGTGGATAATTAATAAAGGAAAGATCAGCGAGGAAAAATGTCATGCCTAATGCGCCCAAGGGAACGAGTCCCAGTTCAATTTCTCCACGTGAAAGTTTGGCGCAAACTACGGAGCCGATTCCCACTGAAACAGAAAATACGGCCAACAAAACGGTTACTACGGATTCATTACCTTGCAGCATATGTCGCGTAAAATTTGGCAATTGCGCTAATAAGGTGGCTCCAAAAAACCAGAACCAAGAAATACCCAAAATGGAATTAAAAATGGAATCCTTTTTTTTGATGATGCGCGTGAGCGAAGCCATTTCACTGAATAAATTCCAATTCAGTTTTAGTTTGGGATCCATAGCCGGCGCAAGAGGGATTTTTCGGGATACTAAATAACCCACAATAGCCACGCCCATAATGGAAGCTGATATGGCCATTACATTTTGCTTACCTGCCAAAAGTCCACCGGCTAAAGTACCTATGAGTATGGCTAAAAATGTTCCCAGCTCCACCAAGGCATTGCCATTGGTCAATTCACGCTCTTCAAGATGCTGAGGAAGAATACTGTATTTGGCCGGACCGAAAAATGCAGAATGCACGCCCATTAAAAAAAGCGTCACAAATAAAAGCGCCGTATGGCCGGTATAAAAACCCACGGCACCAATGAACATAATTCCAATTTCCGCTGCCTTAATCATGCGCATAATAGCAGACTTCTCAAACTTATCGGAAATTTGACCTGCAACCGCTGAAAAAAGAAAAAATGGGAGAATAAATAATCCCGCCGCTAAATTAATCAACATGCCCGATTCCGCCTCGGTGGCCGCTCGGAAGGCTATCAGAATAACCATGGTGTTTTTAAACAGGTTGTCATTTAATGCGCCTAAGAATTGCACACCAAAAAAAGGTCCGAATCGTTTTTGAATTAAAAGTTTAAACATGCTTTAAGTTCTCCACATCACTCGGTTTTTAAAGCCCCCTAGAGTATAGTATTTAGGGGCTTTAATGAGCATAATAATATTTGGACGTTCCCCAGAGTTCGGGTGGTAACCGGGGAATTGTTACCTTGTTCAATGCATATTCCTACTAGCCCACGCAAAAAAAATCAATTATCATTATTTCATGGAATCAGCAAAACCATCACTCCCCATATACACCCGTGGCGCCGAAGTTTTAAAACAAAAGGCTAAGGCTGTAGAAGTTTATACCGATCCCGAATTCCAAAATTTTATTGACGAACTTATTCGTAGTGGTGATGAAAATATGGGTGTCGGCATTGCCGCACCGCAAGTAGGAAATTCATTAAGAGTTTTTATTCTTGCGCCCAAACCCAGTTCACGTTATCCCGATAGTCCCACTATGGAACCTATGGCTATTATTAATCCGCATATTATTCGCCAAGCAGGGGAAATTCATAAAGACTGGGAAGGTTGCTTAAGCATTCCGGGTTATCGCGGCTTAGTGCCTCGGCATACGGAAATTGAAGTGACTTTTACCACACGCCATGGCGAAGAAATTCATACCACTTATCATGATTTTATTGCCCGCATATTCCAACATGAATACGATCATTTAGAAGGCATTTTATATTCCGAAAGAATGGATGCAGAAGATACTTTATTGTCTTTGGAAGAATTCGCGGCTTTAACTGGCATCTCGCTCAGTAAATAAAAACTCACCCTGCTACTTTTAAGCTTTGACACGGCACATGAAATTGATGCGTACCGTTGCTACTTTCGTCCTGGCGGAATTCTGCTCGCATTCATTGCGTGAGGCCTAAACCTCACAGGATGAGCTTGCTTAATATAAATACTTTAGGCCAAATTAGGAACAACTATTTAAAAGCGAAATCATTATCCTTAGCTAATATCCCTTGTGGTATTCTTTCCTTCCAAACTATTTAAGCCATTGCGTGCAGCCATTTTATATGCGGAAGCTAAAGTGGGATAATTGAATACATTATTCACAAAAGTATCCACCGTGCCATCCAAACTCATTACCATTAAACCGATATGAATTAATTCCGAAGCCAAGTCTCCAATAATATGAATACCAAAAATTTTATGTGTGTCTGGACAAAAAAGAATTTTCACCGCGCCGGTTTCATCGCCAATAATTGCTGCTTTGGGGTTTTCTCGATAAAGCGTAACGCCTTTAGCAAAAGGAATTTTATCTGCGACCAATTCACGTTCCATTTTACCAACCATGGCAATTTCCGGTATGGAATAAATCGCAAAAGGAAAAATCGTGGCTTTGGTAGGCGCAGGCAAGCCTAAAGCATCTTGCGCGGCAATAATCCCTTGACTAGAACTCGTGGAAGCCAAAGCGGGGAAGCCAATCACATCGCCTGCGGCATAAATATCGGGATGTCCTGTTTGCAAAGTTTCATTCACTTCCACCGTGCCATGTTTAGTAAGCACAACGCCTACGCGTTCCAAATGTAAGGGTTCCACACAAGCCGTGCGGCCCATGGTATAAGCGAGCACATCGGCTTCAATCACTTCCCCACCGTCTAATTCCAAGCGCGCTTGGCCGGAGGGACTGCGAGAAATTTTTCCAATTTTATGTCCCATGCGTAATTCTACGCCTTCATTTTGCAAATCCTTACTGAGATGCAAAGCGATTTCATCATCCACAAAACGAAATAATTCATCGCGTTGATCCACCAACCAAACTTTGCAACCGAGCGATCCAAAAATGCTGGCATACTCGGTCCCTATTACTCCGGCACCCACAATAATTAAGGACTCAGGCAAATTGAGGCGTTTATTTTTGGAAGAAAAAAGAAAATTACTATCGAAAATAACTTCTTGATCAAAAGGGATTTCCGGTGGGCGACGCGGCACCGTGCCAGTACAAACCAAAATTTTACCGGCTTGTAAGCGTCCTACTTCGCCGTCTTCCAAGGTGGTTAAACGCAATGTATGGCCATCTTCAAACTCAGCCTGACCATAATAAATATCTACGCCATTGCGACGCAATTGATGATCCAGCACATCCATTTGTTGCGCTAAAACCTTATCAATACGCACATGCAAATCTTCCAAAGTAATTTGACCTTGCCCACTCATTTTTTCTTTATAAAAAGATCGCAAACGCACGCCACGCAAATGCATCACCGCTTCACGTAAAGTTTTACTCGGTATGGTACCTGCATGTAAACACACGCCACCACGCTGCTCGCGTCTATCAATAATGGCCGTTTTCACTCCCGCCTTCGCTGCGCAAATAGCTGCCGCATGGCCTGCAGGGCCGCTACCGATTATTACAAAATCATAATGCTTTGGAGCTGCTTTATAACTCATTCAAATCCCCTGAATACAAAACCAGAATAATTCATTGTAGCATGTTTAAAAATTTGCCGCAAGGAAGTTAAGCGCGGAATTTATTTTATGGGTTTTGACAATTTATTACGCTTGGCTTTCAATTGTCTTTCACTTTTCTTTAAACTCATGAATGCCATCCCATTTATTCCGCAAGTCCCAAGCCCCTGCGGAGTCATTCACCCAAGTTCGGCAATGCTCAATATAATAGCTGAGAATATTATCCATGGGTGCATTCGCTTTGTATTTATGCGGTGGAACCTCGGATAACATAGATTGAAACATGCGTAAAGCATCTTTAAAACCTTTATTGAAATAAATAGTCAAAGCCTTTTCGAATATGACTTTAGTCTTTTCTTTATAGGCAATCACTTCATCTGGTTGATGTCCATAAATTTCATAAAGCTGCAAAGGTCGGCTCGAACCTTTTACCTTAGCATTGTCAATCCAACGCATATAGGGATAGCCCTGCATTTCATCGACCACATCCTGAGTCACCACAATTTCCACACCATACATTTTGGTTTTAGATTCCAAGCGTGAAGCTATATTCACCGCTTCACCAATCACCGTGCGATCTAGTTTTTCATTAGATCCGAAATTGCCTAACATCACTTCGCCCTTGGCTATGCCAATACCATTAGGGATTTTTCGACGACCACTGTTGTACATCATATTATTAAATGTGTGCAAGGCCTTACGCATGGCCAATGCGGCATGTACGGCTGCGCGGCCATTAGGAAAAAGACCCATAATACAATCGCCCACAATTTTATCTACTTCGCCTTCATTATTGACAATGGCATGATTCATCAAAGTGAAATATTGATTGAGAAAAGTTTGTTTTTCGTAAGGGGTAAGAATTTCCGTCAAATAAGTGAAGTCGCGAATGTCGCAAAACATAATCGCCTTAGGCAGCATAATAGGTTGAAATTTGAGAGGGTCATGTCCCGCCGCTAACTCTTCATACAAGGATGGGCGCACATACACCTTAATGATTTCCTCACGTTTTTTTAATTCTTCATTTGATTTTTGTAGCTCTAAGGTTCTGAGCCTATCATGTTCCGCTTTAGATAGCGCTAATTTAGCTTCAGTAGATTTTTTATTAACATATTCAATAGTTAAAACGACTCCCGATGCAACGCATGTTCCTAGAAAGGCTGCCACATGCGCATTTAAATTGGCCTGAAATAATTTCGCATCATATCCTGTATTGTGAAAGTACCACCATGTTATTGCCGCACTACCAAAAATGTAATGGAAAGGGATCATATACCATTTGGTAAAAATGCCCAAAAATACCATATCCAGAATAAAGGTGGAAAACCAATACTGATTAACATGATTCATCAGCATGAAGGCGGTGTTCATACATGGGAAAAAAATGAAAAGTGTGAGTTCCCAGTACGATATTTGCCATTTATTTTGCTTGATAATCTTCGGTAGGAAAACTAGTGTAACTAATAGCAGAGAAATAGCATAACGTCCAATGGTAGAATCTTGATAACCTTGATCTTGTTCATAGTAATGAAAAAATATATTGGCTGGTGCGCCTATATATACCAGTACCATCATAAAACGTTTTTGAAAGGAATAGTCAGTATTAAAAAGCATTCGGTGGTATTCCGAACGGCCATTCCAAAAATCCTTCGAAAAGAATTTTCTCAGCATCAACCTTTTCCTCAAAAGCCAAAAATTCTAGCTTCAAATGCAATATTAAGGCCCGGAAGCATATTTGAGCAAGACATTCATTCACATACACAAAAAACCACAAAATCCAAACCATTTATACAGATAATAAAAGGACCGTTCCATGCTTTCCGATGATTTAGATACAACGCCATGGTTAACCAAACATTATGAGGACTGGTTGAATTTTATGGATGGCCATCAACCGAATCCATTCGATCAACCTGGAGATTCAAAAGCCTATATTGAATTACATCAAAATGATTATTTGCGCTTGTCTCGCCATCCCGAGGTAATAGCAGCCAAGGATGAAGCGAATAACAATATTGGCACAGGTAGCGTAGCCTCATTGGTTTTTGGAGCCGACACCGGTGAACATGGAAAATTTGGGGAAGTATTAAAAAAAAGCCTCAAAAGCGAAGACGTAATCGTAACTACTGCTGGTTGGTGCGCTAATGTCGGTTTATTAGAAGCAATAGCTACACCTGATTTGCCTATTTACATTGATCATCAAGCGCATGCGTCATTATGGTCCGGTGCGAAACTTTCTTCAGGAAGACCTGTTTTAATCAAACATAATGATCCGGAATATTTGGAAAAAAGAATCAAAAAAGATGGAACGGGAATTGTTTGCATCGATGCTTATTATAGCACTGATGGATCAGTTGCTGATCTTCCCACCTACATTGCTTTATGTGAAAAGTATAACTGCGCCTTGGTACTAGATGAAGCCCATAGCTTTGGAATGATTGGAGAAAATGGCGGTGGTTTAGCCGTTTCATTAGGGTTACAAGATAGAGTACCTTTTCGAACGGTTAGCTTGTCCAAAGCTATTGGCGGCAATGGAGGCTTTATCGCAGCAAGCCTACAAGCCATTCGTTTTTTAAGATTTCGTTGTCACTCTATTATTTTTAGTTCTTCACCTTCTGAACCAAACTCTGCGGGTCACAGAGCCGCTTTGAATGTTATTTTACGGGAACCGCAAAGAGCGCAGCATTGCATGGATATGGCTCAACTTTTAAGGGATGAGTTGAATCAACGTGGTATTCCCACTGGTCCAAGTAATTGTCAAATCGTATCCGTATTTTTTAAAGGCCCCTATACAGCTAGCGCCCTTTATGGAAAAATGAAAGAAAAAGGAATTTTATTTTCAGTATTTGCTCCTCCAGCTTCAGCGCGTGATAAAAGTTTTGCTCGTTTTTCAGTTCACGCCGAAATTACTCGTGAAGCTATTATAAAAACGGCTATCGTTACCGCAGAAGCTATTAAGGAATTAAAAATTGAAAGTTTAATGATTTAAATTGTGGTTTAATTTTGATGGCATACAATAATTGAGGGTTCTCATGGCAAAACAAGAAGTATATGAAATATTAAATGATGTTTTTAAAAACAATGGCGCAACACTACCCGCATTGTTGGAATGCGAAACGAATAAAGTTTTTCTAGAAGATATTGGTGTGGATCAAGTTGCCTTTTCTGAAATTAAAGATGAATTGGAAAAACGATATGAGGGAAAACGTTTAAACCTGGAAAATTATTTAAACCCAACCGAGTTTCCCTATCTTACCGTTGCAAAACTATTGGAGCACTTGGAAAAACTTTTTGTTACCACTAATAAAAACCCTCTCGTAGTTTATGTCGACGATGAAGAAGACAATCTTTTTGTTTTCAATCGCAAATTAGGCAAAAAAATAACTCTCAAAACTTTTACTAAACCATTGGAAGCCTTGGAATTTATAAGAACTAATTCCGATGTCGCTTTAGTCATAACCGATGAAGTTATGCCTCTTATGGGAGGTAATGAACTTTGCGATGAAGTGCATAAAACCAAACCTTATTTGAAATTCATTTTAATCACCGGCAATCCCGATGACGATAGCAATTTATTGTATAAAAGCTTGCGTCACAACCGTTTTTATGAATTCATTAATAAGCCATTGGACTTAGAAAACAAAAGTGAAGAGTATTTGAATTTGGTTTTAGGCTTAATTTACTTCGCCAAGTTTTAAATTTACAAAACTTAAAAAACCTTAATTTTACTTTCTCTTACCCTATTTTTCTCCGAATTTAGGGTTTAAGCCGCTTTAAAAAAATGCAGATTTGACAAGGCATTTGAATCGTTTAAAGAGGCTACATTGGGACAACAGCTCATTAATAAATGGACTAATGCTTATAAAAAGCTAAAAACCACTAATGATTTTCAACGCTCCGTTTATCTTACCATGCTGGCTGAGTTTCCATTGGATTGGCTGGAAGAGTTTTGGTCTGCATATCCTATTCAAGAGGGCACACACCTCATTGCGGATGATGAATTAGTTAAGCATTTATGGCAAGCGAATAATAAAGTCCCTGTCACTTGGGATTATACCACGGGTGACGCTATTGAACCCTTTTTAATTTCCAAAGGTATTTACGGAAATAGCTTCATTAAAAAAATTCTCTTCCGTAACAATCAAGCTACGTATATCCCAGGTATAACTATACTGTCTTGGTTTTATCCGCTTATGGGCAAAGTATTTAATGCCTATGATATTTGGGATATGGCTTATAAACTGATTGATATTTTTACCTCGAAATTATTACCGCAACATATAAGTCGCCGTGTCAAAAAAGTTGAAAAAGAAAATGTGGTACATTCTTATTTGGTTTATTGTAGCGATAAAAATTTTAGCAATATGGTAAAATTTAATTTCGATTTTGTGGCCGGAGAACAATTCAAATCCAGTTCCAAGATTCTTTCTTTGCCTGCTTTTAATAACGTTGAATATATTTGCGATACACGCACCGTAGACGATGTACTATGGACCGGAAAGGCCGAATATAAAGGCTCGGATTGCTATGTCGAAGGGGATTGGATTGGCAAAAAAACCACTTTTTATGCTTTATTGAAAAAATTGGATATTGATTTAGGCAAAATTGATGCGCCCGATGCCGAAGTATTTCATTTGCACAAAGATTATTATTGTCCACTCCGCAAACGCATTGTCCTCTATGCCAATTGCGCTTATGGTGCGCCGCTATACATGATTTGCATGCAACATCATAAGTTGCAAAAGAAAAAAATCAGTTTCTTACAACATTTGGTTGAAGATGCCGATTTAGAAAAATCCTTTTCCAAAAGTGAATTGGAAAAAAAACATGGGGAATTAGTAAAGCAATTAGAAAATAAAATACGTGCGTTCTATCATGCTCAAGATCAAAGTTTATCCCTCAATGGAAAACATTTTGTAAAAAATACCCCCGCCAAAATTTTAAAGGATATTCTTCTCGCCTATACTCGCGAGGGTAAAACTGAATTTGAGTATAAAGAGTTCAAAGCCGATTTTGAAATATCCAACCACCAAAAAAATTCCAATTTTGAAATCCGTTTTTATCGCCTAATGGAAAAACTCGACCAAGAAAAATTAGGCCTAAGTATAGTGAAAAATGGACGCGGAACTTTTACTTTAATCTGTGATCGGAAAATCGATTTCCGCGAAATAGGTTAAGGAAAGCAACTCCTATGATCAAAGAAGCACTGCTGATAGATAACGAAGCGCCCCTTGAACAAACCCGCTATCTCATGCAGGATCCCTTAACCATTCACGATTTTCACCGCGCCTCGTATGTGACTATGTTGCAATTATTTCCACGGGAATGGATTTTAGAGTTTTGGGAAGCACACCCTATTGTTTATCCCGATAAAATATTGATTGGCGCCGAGCTGCTGCATTTTCTTTGGCACTGTGAAGGAAAAATTCCATTGCGATGGAATTATTATGTGGTCAATGATTTGGAACCTTTTTTAATCAGCAAGGGGGTTTCTCCAAATAAATTCATAGAAAAACTGCTTTATCGAAATAATGCCGCTACCTATTTTCCTGGTAAAGAAATTTTAGCTTGGTTTTATCCCTTGATGCAAAAGGCCTTCAATGCCACGGATACACATGATATGGTTTTTGATTTGATTTCGGTGTGTACGGAAAAATATTTGCCAGGGCATATTCATCGCCGCGTAAAAAAGGTGGAGGGAAAAAAATCAGTACAATCCTATTTAGTTTATATTCCCGACAAAACCTTTACCCATGCCTTTAATTTTAATTTTGATTTTGTAGTCGGCCCCCAAATTTTAAAAGCTCCCAAAATTTTAGGCTTGGCGCCTTTTGCACAGTTGCAATATTTATCTGATATTCGTTCTATAAATAATATTTTACCCGATCATTCCGTACGCGTTAAAGGTCAACAATTATGGATAAACGGTGAATGTTACGGTCACAAAATAGCCTTCACTGATTTTTTAAAAAGCCATGAGTTAAGCTTAGC
Source organism: Fibrobacteria bacterium (assembly GCA_043745805.1). Taxonomy (GTDB): domain Bacteria; phylum Fibrobacterota; class Fibrobacteria; order UBA11236; family UBA11236; genus JAYTSD01. The sequence goes on along the minus strand of JAYTSD010000045.1, from coordinate 135,882 downwards.
GAAATATAAAATTCCCGCAGCGCAAGTAATCCTTATGGAAAAGGATTTTTTCTGCCCCTTACGCCAGCGCATATTGCTCCACGCCCAGTGTGTATACAGCGCTCCTATATACATGACTTGTGTTAAGCATCAAAAAGTCCAGTTAAAAAATGGCCTATTTCTCAAGCACTTAGTCGAAGATGCGGCACAACATGAAAAGATTTTTGCTGGAGCATTAATGCGCAAGCATCAAAATTTAATTAGTCAGCTTGAAGCGAATATTGTTTTTATTTATCGACCTCAAGAAGTACAACTCATTTTAAATGGAAAAATTTTTTTAAAAACGGTTTCTGCAAAAATACTACGCAATATTTTAATTGAATTGATTCACAAAGGCAAAAAGGAATTTGAATATCGCAGTTTCAAAAAAGATCAAAATCTTTTAGCCGGACAAAAGAAACCAAATTTTGAAATTCGCTTATATCGTTTAAAAGCAAAATTAGAAACACAAAAAATTGGTTTACATATCGTAATCAATGGACAGGGAAGTTTCAGTGTGCATGCGGATGCAAAAATTGATTTTCACGAAGAGAGTTAAAAGTAAATCCGAATGCTGCCGGGTTTAAAAGCGTTGCGCGGGCTTTTTCCTCGAGTGACCAGGGTCCTTCCAAATGTACCCCAGCAGCATTCATTGATTTTTTCGGGTCCCCACATTTTCTGCGATGACCCTATTATAAAGATCACCTAAATAAAAAAATCTGTCTTCATACATTTTGATTACAAATACGATTTTTTAAGGTAGCCATTTGAAGCCGACGCCAATCGGAAACACAAAACCTTTGGATTTTCCTCTGAATTCACCATTTTAACTGGTATTTTACTTTTAAGTATTAAAATTTATTCATTTCACATTATTGATATTGTTTTCAAGGACCGGCCAAGCCTGCATAACTATCCATGGATTCCACCATTCTTTAAAGCAAATATTTAATTCTTGCTGCAAATGCGGATTAATCACCTGTAAGTTACCTTGACCATCTCCAGAGGCAATTTCCTGCCCTAATAAGCCATCGGCTTGTATCCAATTCACCTGCAATAAGCTATTACTTTTTTTGAATACTGGAGATAACCCTTGTTTCCAAATCGCCTTATCTTGTGGGCTTTGTATTTTTACAATGCCCGTATGGGTATTATCATAGCTTGGATTAAGCGTTAATTTAACACCCTTGTAGGTGGTATATAACCGTTTTGCAGTAAATAGATTACCTAATGTTTGCATGTTTTGTTGGCGCATTTTTGCCTTAAAAAGAACTAGGGAATGAGCTTCCGCCGTATCCACCACTTCGATAGTGCCTCTTACCGTAGAAGTTCGCTCCCAAAACCGCCATGAAGGCAGGTTTTTCAAGCGCGTTAGCACTATAAATACGCCTTGCCGGCTTTGATCATAAAAGCGAAATTCAAATCCTCCGCCATCCATAATTTCCCCATCTTGTTGCCAATCACTCGGAATAGCTTGTGGCCAATCCTTACGATGGCTAGCCTCGGCATAACCATACAGAAAATTTTGATGCAGAGCTAAATTATTGGCTTTCCATTGTGCGCCTTTAAAATGCAGAATATCCGTTAAAGCATAAGGTTGCTTAATAGCCGGATCTAAAATGACCGAACTCGAACGACTTACCACATCATAAACCCAAGGCGCTTTTTTTAACCAAAAACCCTGCGTAGGAAAATTCCGTCCCGCATATGCCGTGTACTGACCTCCAGCGCTCATCAAAAAATGTGGCGCACCATAGTAACTTTCCAAAGCTTGCCCACCATTAGCCTCCACATTAATACCATTGCTAAATAAAGCCCAATAAGGGTTTTCACGATTTTGCATAAAATCCAATAATATATCGGGTACTCTATATTTTAATACCGTGGAATAAAGTGCCATAGCGGCATGGGAACGATGCGCAAACCAATAATTATTATCCCAATTAAACTTGCCACTTTGAATAGCAAAAAAACTGCATGCCGCATCACTGTCAATTAAGGAGGAATCCGCAAATTTTTCCGAGTTACGTCGATAAGGCCCAAAGCGAATACCATTAAAACTTTGGAAAGCAAATTTGGTGGCTAAATAATGCAAAACACTTTGCGAAGCCGCCACTAGGGTTGAATCCGAAGCAAAGCTATAGAGATTATCCAAAGCATGTAAAGTAAAGCGTTGATAAACCTTTGCATTAAATTCAAAAAGCCCGCGTGAAAGCACCAATTGCATATTTTTTAATAGTAACCGCCGCACTACCCCATTATTATTATTTAACTCAATGCCGGCATGAGTTAAGGAGTCACGCAAATGTTTAATGGCAATTAAATGCCGAGGATTTTCATACAATATTTGATTGGTAAGATAGCGAATACTTTCCGACATGAATAAATGATTTTCTGTTTCTGGGAAACTCAGAAAAAAAATATCGAAATTTTCTTTGGGAGTTTGTCCCCAAAGACAAATTACCTGACGTAATAAATGCACATAGGTTTTATGCGTTAACATTAAAGTGTCGCGTTCAAAGGTGCCGAGCAAGGTCATACAACTCAATAAAGTCATATCAAAATCTCCCTCGCCAAAACCTGGAACTGGCAAGGTGGTACCCACATATCCTAAGGGTTTAATATTTCCACCCACCACATAATTTTCCAATTTACGTCCCAGTTTAATTTGTGCGACTTCGGAACTATGACGTGCTAAAATCATTGAGGCTATCCATTCCTGAAAAACTAATAGGCCATCATTATCGCTATTCCAAGCATGCACGCCCCTATTGGTTGCAATGGTTTTCTCCCAAACTTTTAGAATGGTGGGCTGATAATAATCCGCTTTATTCAGTGAATCTTGAGCGAAAGAATTCGCGGCAACCGTATGCAAAAATAAGCTGAAGCAAAAAATCCACAGACTTAAGGAACAATATTGTTTACTCAAGGTTCGGCAATACTTTGCATTCGGCGTGGTTTTCATTATATTCGTCTTATTATATGCGATTGATCACCGACAATACCACAAAAACACTTTCGCCACGCAACCCATTCTCACCGTTTATCCCCAAAAGCAAATTATGATTCCTCATCATTTTCATCTCATTTGGATAGGTCAACATTTCCCATTTGTTAATCAACTTGCCATTGAATCTATTTTACAAACTAATCCAAATGCTAAAGTGACTATTCATTTTGAAAATCCACCTCACAATGAATTTTGGAAAAATCTGCAAGGCCGCGTGGAATTTCGACCTATTGATTTAGCGGCTTTATTGCAAGGCTTGCCCGAAGAATGGCAAAGCATGAAACAAATCATTGCCTCCATTTCTAATACTTATTTAGCTGGCAAAAGCAATATTTTGCGTTATCTGATTTTAGTGCGCGAAGGCGGTATTTATTTAGATTTCGATACCCTTACGGTTAAAGATTATACACCTTTATTAAAACATCGCGCCTTCATTGGTGAAGAAGCTGTATTTCGATGCGATGATGATAGAGTAGCAGGCAAGTTCACTCCCGAAATCATTCCTTTCGGCGCGGCTTTTGGACTTAGTTATTATCTCTCTTTATGGAATGCAAAATTTTTAAAAGACAGTCGCGCTATTAATGTGATTAATAAAATACTTATGCGCTTATGGAGTGCAAAAAAATTAAACAATGCGGTATTGGCTTGCGAAGCCGGTAGTGCTTTTTTTATGCAAGTATTAAAACTTATTCCCGAAACCGATCCTACTATTCGTTTTAATCTCGGTCCTATATTAATGAATCGTGCTTTTGCTTTATTTGGGTCCAAGCCTACTGACCCTACGGGCATTGCCGGAGATCACATGGACTCTGAAATGACAAGGCTTGGCAGCGATTATTTTTACACCATACCCCCCAGCCAAACTTTCCGTTTTTTTTATGGCCCAGGAAAAATCTTGCCAGAAAATACTTATACCTTACATTGGTGCTCAAGCAATCATAAAGATTTAGCCGCGAGCTTAACCCGCGAAAATTTAAGTAAGGCCATCGCAAATCCAACACTTTTTCATCGTTTGGCCAAAGCGGTGATTGATAAAGGGATTCCTTAAAGCGTGGAGAAACAAGGATTAGGATTAACGGAAAAAGATTCCCCTGCGGATCCCGAAATACCGTCACTTAGCGGTTACCAAGCCTTATTGCAATTAGAAAAAAGGCTTAGCCCCGAAACGGTGGATTCCTATACTCGCGACTTACTCTTACTATTTCGCCATCTCGCGCAAAACAATAATAAACCCACAGTGAAAGATTTAACCGCTTTAACCTTACGAGGATTCATCCAAGGTCTTACCGATTTAGGCATTGCTGCGGCAAGCCTAGCACGTTATGTTTCCAGCATTAAAAGCTATTGCCAGTATTTAATCGAAGAAAATTTATTGACTGAAGATCCCACTATGGGCCTGCGCGCGCCACGGCAACAGCGTTATAAGCCCTCCTCTTTGAGCCATGTGGAAATGCAAAGTATTTATACACATCTTTCAGAACTTCCGGAAGCCTTGCAAAATAATGGCGAAAACAAAATTGGACCGGCACGTAATCTTTGCTTAATTGAATTATTGTATGGATTAGGATTACGCATTTCCGAAGCAATTACTTTGCAAATTGATCAATTACATTTCGATGAAGATGTGGTAATGGTGCAAGGCAAAGGAAATAAGCAAAGACTTGTGCCTTTAGGCCAAAAAGTATCGGCAAGCTTAAAACAATATTTAGCCAGCGAAAGACAAAGCCTTAATGCTCGCGATAATACTTTACTGCTTAATTGGCGCGGCAAACCTTTAAGCCGTATGGGAGCTTGGAAAATCGTACAACAAATTTGCCTGGCTAGCGATATTAAAACTGCCGTTTCACCCCATACTTTTCGGCATACTTTTGCCACTCATTTAATTGAAGCCGGTGCCGATTTACGTTCCGTGCAAGAAATGCTGGGCCATACCGATATTAGCACCACACAAATTTATACCCATTTGGATCAGGATTATTTGCGAGAAACGCATAAGTCTTTTCATCCTCGCAATCAAGTTTAATCCCGAAAAAATGGAAAACTGCAACGAATTTAAACCTTTCGATATAAATCGCAGCAAAAATATCTAGAGTATTTGTCATCCAAGCTTTATAATAAAACATGCGTTCACCGCGAATTTTTGAGATTTTACTAAGCGTACTCGACAAATTAGCTGGAGAAAATCCCGCCTTTGTTCCACAGCCAGTCCTACGCAATAGCGAATGCGCATTGCTTGATTGCCATATACAAAAAGAAACCATAGCCCTTTTAGACCAGGAATTAAAACATCGCTTTGGGGGCATCACTATTAATATTGCCATGATGTTTGCCATGCAGGAGATGTACCGCGGTACACCCATGGATATGGGGCATTATAAAACCTTAGGGCAAATGGCCGATCATATTTTTTCTTGTATACATCATGGTTTAAATAATCCCTTGGTCGTTTATGTAGATGATGAAGAGGATAATCTATTTCTTTTCAAACGCAAATATGGCAAGCGCCTGAATTTAAAAACCTTTCAAAACCCACAAGAAGCGGCACAATTTATTTTGCAAAATAGCGAAGTAGTATTAGTGATTACTGATGAAGTAATGCCACAAATGAGCGGCAATGAACTTTGCGATTTAATCCACAAAAGTAAACCCTTTTTAAAATTTGTGCTGATCACGGGTAATCCTGCGGGTGATGATAATCTTATGCATAAAACTTTACGCCAAGGACGCTTTTATGAATTTTTAAATAAACCGCTCGATATGGAAAAGCGCGGAGAAGAATATTTCGAAATTTTCCAGCGAGTGATTTTAAGCGAATACTATTAATTTACTGGTGAAAGCTTTCACCCAATAAATTAAACGGGCTTAATAGTTAATTTCCGCGTCGACCTTGTATTAGCTCCTTAAAGCTTTGATTACCTTGATCGCGTTTAGAGAGTAAAGGCACTTCGCCTTTCGGTATTGGCCAAGCTACCCCTATTTCAGCATCATCCCAAGCTATTCCGGATTCCGTAGCCGCCACATACACATTTGAACATTTATACTGTACTTCCGCATATTCACTGAGTACCAAGAATCCATGCGCAAATCCCACGGGAATAAATAATTGTTGCTGATTTTCGGCACTAAGCACAAGGCCATGCCATTGACCTAGCGTAGGCGATTCAGCTCTTATATCCACAGCCACATCCCAAATCTCACCTTGCGTACAACGGATTAATTTGGCTTGTCCAGGCGTCGTTTGAAAATGCAAACCACGCAAAGTTAAGCGTGCCGACTGGCTATGATTATCTTGCACAAAAACCGTATCAATACCGAGTTGAGAATATTTTTCTTGATTATAGCTTTCGCAAAACCATCCGCGATCATCGCGAATAACTTTGGGATGAATAATTTTTAAGTCATTGATTTTGGTGTTTTCAATTTGCATAGATTAAAAATAAAAAGGTTAGCTTGAAAAGCATAAAATAAAGCAATAATTTTATTGCTACATAAATAAGATTAGTATTGCTACGGAACCATAAAAAAATGCCTGTATTGCTACTGGCTTTCAATTGATTAAATAAAAAAAGCCTGCGTTACCGCAGGCTTTTTCAAGGCTAGTCCATTGTCTTGGAATGGTGACAATGGTTTTGCTTTATTTTTTTTAAAGCTTTTGTTCTTACGAACTCAAGCTTTAATGTTGGTAGCGGGGTCAGGATTTGAACCTGAAACCTTTGGGTTATGAGCCCAACGAGCTACCGGGTTGCTCCACCCCGCATCGTGCAAGACAATATAATTAAAGCGCCTGGAATTGCAATGGTTTCATTTGCTTATATTTATTTATCCTCGTGTATCATTACCTAAAAAAATAAAGTTTAAAAAAGACCATTAAAAAAGGGCCGCTTGCGCGACCCTTTTTTAAGAGCAAATTTTAATTAATGAACTAAACTAAGCCGCGACGACGAGCGATTCCTGCAAAGCCGATTAAGCCTACAGCAAAAAGTGCTAGAGTTGTAGGTTCTGGTACAGCTTCAACTGGAGGTTGATTGGTAAAGCTATTGCCACCAATCATAACCCATGAATCCAAAACTGTATCACCTGCATCAGCAATAGCCAATTTCATATGATGAGTTGAGCCACCGGCAACAGTAAAGGTAACAAATAATGGCTTTGTGAAACCATCCATTTCAGTTGCGAATGGACCAGGGCTATTGTTATTGTAATAAGTAGCATTCGAACCTGCGTTCACATTATTAATGGATACTGGAGTCGTTGTGGACGGAATTAAAGCGACATTCGATCCGTCCAAGAAGAAGCCGAATACATCATTAAAACTTGTGTTTACATATTCATTATATTCTTCTGAACCAAATACATACCAAAAAGAAGCGGTAACCGTACCGGTACCTGCAGCGATGAAATCAAATTCTAAGGTAGCGGCATCAAAAGTGCTAAAACCTGGGATAAGGCTATTTAAATTTGCATCGCCTGCTCCGTTAACTGCTAAAGTGCTATTGGTTACCGTATTTGACGTACCATTTAAAGTAGCTGCACTTCCAGAGGAAAGAACAATTCCAGTGCTTAAAAGAGATTGACCTTGAGATTCAACCGTGGAACCAGTATATGTTCCGTTTTGTGCAGCTGAACCAGAATAAGCTGCTCCCGAGATGGAAATACCTGTTCCGACAATGGTATTTGCCAAGTCGACGGCAGTTGCGCCACTTGTAACCACGGTTGCTGATGCCAAAGAAATACCTGCAGCCAGCACAATACCAGCAAGAATACTTGTTTTCATTAATTCTCCCTATTAAGATGTTTTATCCTAAATCCACATTGAGCAAATTAAATGCCTAAAAATTATCAAAATTTGGCCGCTATTTTCTCTAATCTGTAAAGAAATCCGAATCTAGTCGCCATTATTTTACACATTTGTGAAATTGACGGTGGGTTAGTCTCACACTATCTTTGTCGCATGATTAAGCGTTTTGAACCCGACCCCACTCCCATTACTGAATTTCCTTTATTCTCTCGCGGTAAAGTCCGTGATATGTATGACTTAGGAAATCAGCTCCTAATGGTTGCCTCTGATAGACTTTCCGCTTTTGATGTGGTTTTACCGACTCGTATTCCCGACAAAGGCGCCATACTAACGCAACTTTCGCTTTATTGGTTTCAACAATTAGGCTTCCCCAATCATTTCATCGCCAGCGAGGTTTCCAAATTTCCTGCGGACCTACATAAACATAAAGCCTATTTACGAGGTCGTTCCATGCTGGTCAAAAAAGCTAGGCGCTTTGATGTGGAATGCGTAGTACGAGGGTATCTCGCAGGTTCTGGTTGGAAAGATTATTTACAAACGGGTTCTGTATGTGGCATTAAATTACCAGCTCATCTTAAGCAAAGTGCAAAATTGGAAACGCCCATTTTTACGCCGGCAGCTAAGAATGATATTGGCCATGATGAAAATATTGATTTCGCAACCATGGTAAAAATGATTGGCGAAACTAATGCGGAAAAACTAAAACGATATACTTTGGAAATCTATGCTAAGGCTCGCGATATCGCAGCCGCAAAAGGTGTAATAATAGCCGACACCAAATTTGAGTTTGGAGAAGTCGATGGCGAAATTATTTTAATCGATGAAGTGTTAACGCCCGACTCTTCACGCTTTTGGCCGGCTACGGATTATCGTGAAGGCGAAGAGCCTAAAAGTTTTGATAAACAATATGTACGCGATTATTTGCAAACTTTAACTTGGGATAAAACTTATCCCGGTCCCAAATTACCCGAAATGGTGATTCACAATACAAGACTTAAATATTTAGAAGCCTATAAACTTTTAACTGGAAAGGATTTCAGTGAGCCTTAAAACCGCCTTACTCAGCGTATCCGATAAAACCGGATTACTTCCCTTTGCCCAAGCTTTGGCACAAAAAAACATTCGCATCCTAAGTACCGGTGGGACACTTAAGTTTTTACGCGATAATAATATTCCCGCGATTGCCGTTTCCGAGTATACAGGCGCTCCTGAAATTATGGATGGACGAGTAAAAACTTTGCATCCAAAAATCCATGGTGGAATTCTCGCCATTCGTGATGAAAAATCCCATCAAGACGCATTGCGTGAACAACAAATTGACACTATTGATATAGTAGTAGTAAACCTATATCCTTTTTCGGCCACTGTGGCCAAGCCGAATGTGCCTTTGGCCGAAGCGATTGAAAACATTGATATTGGCGGCCCTACCATGTTACGTGCCGCTGCAAAAAATTATCGCTTTGTCGCCGTGGTTTGTGATCCTCTCGACTATCCTCAAATCATTGCGTCTTTAAACACCTTGGATGAATCCTCGGATAATGATTCAGATAACTTTTCTGGCTTGGAGTTTCGCCAAAAATTGGCTTTGAAAGTTTTTCAACATACGGCAGATTATGATTCCGCTATTGATGAATATCTCGCGCCTAAATTTTCTGGTGAGCCCACTTTACGTTTAAGTTTTGATCAAGGAAAAACACTTCGCTATGGCGAAAATAATCATCAAAAAGCGGTGTTTTATTTAGAAAAAAATCTGGGCAATAACTCCATAGAAAGCAATGTAGGCAACGCCAAACAATTGCATGGTAAAGAATTAAGCTTTAATAATTTGGTGGACGCGGATGCCGCTTTGGAAGTGGTTCGCGAACTTTATGAGGTCCCTGCGGTAGCGATTATTAAACATTGTAATCCTTGTGGTTATGCCACCGGTAAAACTTTAGCCGAAGCTTTTGAAGCCGCTTGGGAAGGCGATCCGGTTTCTGCTTTTGGTTCTGTTATAGCCGTAACACGTAAGGTCGATTTGGCTACTGCTGAAAAACTTAAAGGTCGCTTTGTGGAATTACTTTTAGCGCCAGGCTTTGATGCCGATGCGCTTGATTATTTGCAGAAAAAAAGTAAAGACTTGCGCATCTTGGATATTGGCACTTTAACCGCCGCGTTACCCCGTAAAGTATATAAGCATATTTTGGGCGGCATGCTCGTGCAAGACCGCGATATATTGCTCAATGAAAAATGGGAAACCGCCACGCAAACCAAAATGCCTGAAGCCTTGGAAAAGCTGGCCTTGTTTACTTGGAAAGCGTGTAAGCACATTAAATCCAATGCTATTGCCATGGGATTTGAATATGCTCCAGGACAATTTCAATTGATTGGTATGGGTCCCGGACAGCCTAATCGCATTGACTCCAATTTACGCCTTTGCCAACCTCGAGTACGCGAAAATGCCAAACGCTATGCCGAAACGCATGGATTGGACGTGGAAAAATACATCGCCGAAGTTTTCAGCAAATGTGTGATGGCCTCCGATGCCTTTTTTCCTTTCGATGATAATGTAATAGCTGCGCATGAGGCCGGAATTCGTTATATTGTACAACCAGGTGGTTCTTTGCGTGATGCCGAGGTTATAGCCACTGCGGACAAATTTGGTATGTCCATGATATTCACAGGTACAAGACATTTCAGGCATTAATAGAATGGAATTAACTTCCTTAAATTCGCAAGCTTTGGATGCTTTAGTCTTTCATATGAAAGCGATGCAACCCGAACAATATGGTCATACTTATTCCACTAAAGGCAATAAGGGTTGGGCAGATTTATCCCAAGCTTTAACGCAGCAAGGTTTAGGAAAAAAAAGTGCCGATGCTTTAATTTCTTGGGCGAATATACAGTCTGTTCAAAATCAAAAACTTCCCTTACGCATGCGGGTATTGCATCCCATGGAGCGGGAATTTATTTCCTTACCAGCTTATAATTATTTATTAGAACTTTATGCCATGGGTCTTCTCTCCATGATGCAAATGGAACAGGTGATTGAGCATTGCGCTTTTCATCCTGCTTTACCGGTAACGTTAATAGATTTGAAAAAAATTATTTTGCGTTTATTCTCCGAACATTTGCAATCTCAAGGATTACAATCGTCTCATTAAAAACATTATCGTTATACATTCCTAAACATTCTTGCTATTCATTCCTCTTTTTTTAGGCTAACATGAAACCCATTCGTATCATTGGAGGCGGCCTTGCTGGCTGCGAAGCAGCTTTGCAATTGGCCGATTGTGGCTATCCCATTGAGATTTGGGAAATGCGTCCTGAAGTGCAAACGCCAGCGCATAAAACATCCCAACTGGCAGAATTAGTTTGCTCCAATTCTTTCAAAGGATTGGCATTGACTTCGGCGCATGGTTTATGGAAAGAAGAGCTTTCACGTTTAGGATCGAAAATGTTACCTCTTGCTTTTGCAGCGCGTGTGCCCGCGGGTGAAAGCTTAGCGATCGACCGAAATATTTTTTCCAACTTGGTGGAAAAAGCCTTAAGCGAACGAAGTAACATACAGGTTATTCGTCAAGAAGCCATGGATATTGATCCCGATCAATATACCCTAGTGGCTCCAGGCCCTTTATGCTCCGATGCCTTAGCGCAATCGCTGTTTAAATTAATTGGTGCCGAACGCATGTATTTTTTTGATTCCATTGCACCCGTGGTCGAAATCGATAGCGTGAACATGGAATTAGCCTATGCTAAAAATCGGTGGGAAAAAGGCGATAGCCTCGATTTTATTAATTGTCCCTTGAATAAAGCCGAATACTTCGATTTTGTGGAAGCCTTACGCGCTGCCGACACTGTAGAGCCCAAGCCTTTTGAAAAAGGGGAACTCTTTGAAGGCTGTTTACCGGTGGAAGAAATGGCTCGTCGCGGCGTGGAAACTTTGCGCTTTGGACCCATGCGTCCTATTGGGTTAATGCATCCTATAACCAACGAGTTACCCTATGCGGTCATTCAATTGCGCGCTGAAAATCGTGAAAAAACTTTATACAATTTGGTAGGTTTTCAAACGCGTTTGCGTTGGGGCACCCAAAAAGAAATCTTTTCTAAAGTACCGGCTTTACGCGAAGCATCCTTTGTGCGCTTTGGTGCAATGCACCGCAATACCTTTATTAATTCACCACAAGCTTTGAATGAGAAATTGCAAATACCTAATACCAAGGTTTTTTGTGCCGGACAAATCACCGGAGCGGAAGGCTATACCGAAGCTTTGGGAACCGGCCTTTATGCCGCCTCGCAAATGGCGGCAACCTTACGGGATGATTCCCCATTTATTTGGCCAGAAGGCAGTTGTTTAGCCTCTTTAGCTAGACATTTAACCTTCCCTAATCCCGACTTTCAACCTATGAATTTTAATTTTGGGCTTTTGCCCCCAGTCGTCGCGCGCAAAAATGAACGCAAAGAACGACAAGTTGAGGCTTGCCTTGCAGCTACAGCCTCCTTTTCGCCCTTTCCACGATAAATCAAAATTAAACGAGTTCCAATGGGATGCCATACGAGCTGAAATTAACCCAAGTTTTTCCTTTCCGCAAATAGCTTGGGTGTTTGAGACCGTTAGTTTTTTTTAAATTGCGGTATAAATAAAATCAAAGAAATCGAAATAAAACTGAGGAAAAATTTATGATGTACGATGAAATGATGATTGGGCCTATGCGTCGCGAGCTAACAGATTTGGGCATTTTAGAAACTCGTACGCCTGATGAAGTGGAAAAAGTTTTAAACGAAAGTACAGGACCAGTTTTAGTGGTAGTTAATTCAGTTTGTGGTTGTGCCGCTGCTAATGCCCGCCCAGGAATTTCGGTGGCCATGGGCCATTCCAAATTACCTGAGAAATCCATCACAGTTTTTGCTGGAAATGATGCGCAAGCCACCGCCAAAGCCCGCTCCTACTTTGTGGGCTATCAACCCTCTTCCCCACAAATTGCCTTGATCAAAGATGGCGATGTGGTTTTCATGTTGGAACGTCATCAAATTACCGGTCGCAGCGCGGAAGAAATTGGTGCGGAAGTCATTCAAGCTTTCGACAAATTTTGTTAAAAGCCTTATCAAAATATTTCGCTTAATGATTTTCAGGCTTAATTTTTAAGCTTGAAAATAAACTTATATAATTCAAATTCAGCATAGGTAAAATTGGACACACTTTCACATCTTTTCGATAAAAATAAAGATTGGGCCAAATCCATATTGGAATTGGATAAAACCTTTTTTGAAAAACTTAAAACCCAGCAATCCCCAGAATACCTGTGGATAGGCTGTTCCGACAGCCGCGTGCCCGCCAATGAAATTGTGGGTTTATTGCCTGGTGAATTATTTGTGCATCGCAATGTTTCTAATCTCGTGATACATACGGACATGAACTGTTTATCGGTGATGCAATACGCTATTGATATTTTAAAAGTAAAGCATATAATTGTTTGTGGACATTATGGTTGTGGGGGCGTGAAAGCTTCAATAACCGATGAACCGCATGGACTCATTGATAATTGGTTACGCAATATTCGTGAAGTATTTTTACAAAATGAAACTGAATTGCGTAATATTGAAAATGAAGATAAACGCATTGATCGTTTATGCGAACTCAATGTGACCCAACAAGTTTATAATGTTTGTCACACTACTGTTGTGCAAGAAGCTTGGCGACGCGGTCAGGAGATTGCCGTGCATGGCTGGATATACGGTGTTTCCAATGGTTTATTACAGGATTTAAATGTTTGCGTATCCTCTATTGAAGAGATGAAACGCTTCGGCATTAAATAAAAAAATCATCATCCTAAAAAAAGGCCGCTGATTTCAGCGGCCTTTTTTTATTCATGCTTAAAATGAATTAAGCGCGGGAACTTACTGCTTCAGGTTTTGCGGCCTTAGCTTTTTCCACTACTTCTACTTTTTCTTTATCCCAAAAGCCAAGGAAGAATATAACTGCAATCACTGCAGCCATTATGGCAGGAGTAATCCAAAAGCCCTTCCAGCTATTCATAGTGGTAGTCACAAGTTCTGCATCCACTGTGAGTTTTTCTACTGAAAACATATTTGCAAAGGACTGAACAAATGAAAGTGTTTCAGCAGGACGTACCGCTTTGATAGCAGTATCTAAAGCAGTGTATTTATCTGCAATGGATCCAAATTTACCAAATGCGACCATATAGCCAAAATACATTCCGATTCCTTGAGTGAAGAAAACCAACATACTTTGGGACTGGCCTTTAATATCCTTCGAGGAAATACGATCGGTGTACATAAACCCTGTTACAAAGAAAAAGTCATAGCAGATACCATGCATCGCGATACCAGCGAATAACATCCAAGCAATTTGATGAGGTGCACCCATAGCAAACAATGCATAGCGGGCAACCCAAGCGAGCATACCAAAAAGAATCATGTATTTAACGCCCATTCTTCTCATGAAGAAAGGTACCAAAAGCATGAAACCAATTTCCGACATTTGTCCAATGGACATACTGGAAGCAGGAGCAAGAAAGCCAGCATTACTGAGATAATTAGAGGTAAGTGCATAATAGTAAGCAAGAGGAATACAGATAAGCGTAGAGCAAACAATGAAAACCAAGAAAGCTGGCTTTTTCATTAAGGAAAAGGCATCTACCATGAAAAGTGCGCGAAGATTTACTGGCTTGCCTTTGGCAGGTGCTGGTGTATTAGGAAGCATAAAGCAATATGCGCCAAGAACTATAGAGCAAATTCCCGCCATCCAGAAAATGTTAAAACTCGAACCCCATCCTAAAAAGCCAATCACAAGGCCGGCTACAATCCAACCAATGGTACCCCATACTCTTATTTTTGGGAAAGAATTTTGATCGGCTACATTGGCAAAAACAATGTTATTACCAAGAGCAAGCGTAGGCATGAAACAAAGCATATGGCCAGTAAAAATCCAAACCAATGCATTACCATTTCCAGCTGCTGCAAAACTTGGAGCGATGCACATTAAGGCACCGCCAATCAATAGCAAAACGCCCATTATTTTCTCGGAGGCGAAAAGGCGGTCCGCAACGATTCCTAAGAAAAGCGGAGCAAAGATTGCTGCGATAGGAGCGGTTCCATAGGCACCACCGATAATTCCAGCCAAACCATTTGTGCCAAGACATTGTCCCAGAGTAACGAACCAAGCACCCCATATAAAAAATTGTAAAAACATCATAACTGATAATTGAGTACGGATTTTCTTTTCCATATTTAGCCTAACGGCTTTCCTCCAGGTTTGAGTTAAGTCCTAAAAAAGACTGAGCTAATATAGCCAAGATGACAAGATTCCCACATGGAAAGGTCGAAAAAAACTTTACCTTTTTTTGACAGGAGAGGATTCTGAGTAATAATTTACGGCAAAACCATTAAATGGCCTTGGGTATGGTGAATTTGTCCCGCTTCATTCCAGCTGATTTGATAGAAAACCAAACCGCCATGATTGATTTGCACATTTTTCAGAGCTAATTCTCCATGTTGCAAAGTCGCGCTTTGTTGAAATATTTCTTTCCCTTGCATATCATGAATCACAAAACTCGCTAGCAAATTGTCATTGTTAGTTAACCCAGTCACATTAAATGTTAAATCAGCAGCAATAGCGATTTTAAGAAAAGTACTTTGGCCATTGGCTTTTAAGGAGGCAAAAGGTTTTTCAATGCCCACCACACCGGTATACGATATTTTAAGAACTTGCCCACTACCGTAACCTACAAGGTACATATTTCCATCCACCCCTTGCGATAATCCCAGTGGGTTAAAAAAAGCTTTGTCACCAAAAATTTTCATTTTACTAGTCACGGTATCGTTGACATCCACCCCTTTACCTGCGGGCTTCATGGGCAGAGACCGAATCCAACCACTGCAAAAATCGGCAAAATAAATGCGATTTTTATACTCTTCAGGCCATTTCGTAGCCGCCGAGGTTAAGGGCAATTCGCCCAAAACGGCGCAACCAATTGAACCCGTATTGTAATAGTATAGTGGATCAATAGTATTCCCTAATTTAGTTGGGTCGGATCCATCGCCTGGTGGATAATTAGGACCGTAGCCATACCAAAAATCTTTGCTGGAATCGGGAGCGGTTAAATCATTAATTTCTTCATGCAAATTACCGACATCGCCTTCAAATAAACGCCCACTGGCCGGATCATAAGTTAAAGTCCAAGGATTGCGAAAGCCACGCGCCCAAATACTTTTCTCTTCATCACTTGCACCCACCACATTATAATGCGGATTCCCTGGAGCGGGCTTGCCATCGGGTGTAAATCGTAAAATCTTTCCACGTTGACTAGTCCAAAGTGGAGCCCAAGTGTTGGTTTGATCTTCGCCGCGACCTACATATAAATTTCCGTCCTTACCAAAAGCCATAGCCGATCCATTATGCAAACGACCGCCCGTGATTTGCGGTAGTTTTGTGATATTAATCACACCTGAAACAGAATTATCTTTGCCTATGGTTAAGCGATCAATGTTATGATGGTCATTATCGGGAGTGGCATAGTAAACGTAAAGCCAACCATTTTCCGCAAAATGTGGATCAATTACCATTTTCAATAAACCTTGTTCCGCACCCCCTGAAACTGGAAAACCATAAACTAAGGACGGGGGCTTTTTCGTTAGCGGATCGACTGCGAATATGTTACCGCCGCGTTCATTGACGAAAATTCGACCATCGGGTAAATGCACCAAGCATGTGGGTTGTTTAATGCCAGTGGCAATGGTTTCCACTTTAAAATCCGGTGGTAAATCGGCAAAATTTAAACCTTGGCTTGTGAAAACTATTGATAATGCGAAAAACCATTTATTTAGCCAATAGGATCTATTTTTTTTCATTATTTCCCTCTCGAAATATTTGAAGAAAAAGCACTGTCCCCACAGGCTAGAACTGATTATTTAAAATTCTAGGTTAACAATACCTCCAAAGTTAAAAACGCAGTTTTTGAGCATCGATTTACCTAAGGCCAAAAAAGCCCCACCCTCATTTTTTATCATAAGAAACAATGAAAGTTATTTTATGACTTGTTTGGGGGAAACAAAAAAGCATAGAGAAATTATCTCCATGCTTTTAATCAATGAAATTAAATCGAAATACTATTTAACGGCTTTGGTGTCTTTAACTGCCTTTGCAGGCTTTTTGCTTTCGGCTTGAACCTTAATCATGGAAGCGTTTTTTATTCCAGCGTCTTCGGTAAAGGTCACTACGATTTTGCTATTCACAGCAATGGAACCCAAGGTAAGCACAGTTTTGCCTTCTTGAATTTTAGCATCGGCCGCAACCGCAAAAGTTTGAGCACCATTTTTATTGGTTCCCGAAATCGAGCTAGCTACGGAATCAACAGCTGTTACTGTTCCAGAAAAGCTATGGGTTTTAATTTTGCTTTTCACCGCTGCTGGAGCTGATTTCATAGCAGGAGCGGCTGAAGTGGTTTTAGTAGAATCATTTGCGGCGCCAATGCTAAATGCTAAAGCGGCAACGAGAAAGGTTTTGGTAATTAATGATTTTTTCATGGTGTACTCCTTGTTGTTGTGGCCATGAGACCTTAACGTGAGTTTAAGCAATTCGAATGCCGAATATTTTTTTATGCGTAATTGCAATGTAATAAGCCATACATCGGTTTAGACGGGTTTTTACTTGGTTTTTATTTTGAAATATCAAATTACCGCGTTTAAAAAAAACAAATCGTCCACTTCTTGGACAAAGTGAAATAATTCTTTACAGTAAACTGGGGCTTGAGAATAGTTACATTCAAATAAACCAAGGAAAATTATGCTTGATAATACTGTTTCTCTCGCTACCGAAAAAATCATTTCTGTACTGCAAAATATTCGCAGCGCCACCTTAACTAAAGTGGAAAATCTTTCCGAAGAACAAGCCTTTTTTATTCCCTCCGGATCCAAAAATAATATTCATTGGCATGTAGGTCATATTTTACATGTTCAGTTAGCCCATTGGTATGTGCGACGGGGAAAACCCTTACCCATTGATTTAGGTTTTAAAAAATATTTTGCCGACGGGAAATCCCCCCTCGATTATGATCAACAAACCCCGTCTTTTGCTCAATTGCTAGAGGTATATAAATCGTATAGCTTTGCCTTGGTTGAACATTATGGATCTATTCTTGAACTCCCCATGACTATACCCTTTGATTATCTCAATGGACATTTCGCCACCGTGGCCGATGACCTTTATTTATTGGTATTTCATGAGGGCGAGCATCATCCCATGTTAATGCGGCTATTGAAGGCCTTAGAATAAATCTAAAAAATCAACAAAAATGCATTTACTCCCTTGAAGAAATAAAGCAAGCAGCTTACATTTACGCCCCGACTGACCCTTTTGGGTTCAGTGGTATAGTTTTTATTGCCTGATAGCTCAGTTGGTAGAGCAAGCGACTGTTAATCGCTCGGTCGCAGGTTCGAGTCCTGCTCAGGCAGCCATTTTGTTTGGCTGCACCGTTAGTACGAATTTCCGAAATGATTGATTTTTAAACTAAACTGATTTTCAGTTTTTTCCCCAAAACAGTTGCGGCTTTTTCCATAGTTTCAAATGTAGGGCTGAACTTTAAAATGTAGTCACAATGCTATAGAATTTATTTTTTTTGATCCAACCTTGAGTCAAGTCGATTAATTTTGGGGTCGAGCCTATTTTCGATCTTATTTATGCTTGAATTTAAGTCGTTCTTTAACGATTCAACATTTTTTTCAAGATTCGATATGTTTGTTGTATTCGCGGTAGTTTTTGAACTGAATTCGTTAAAAAAATAAACGGTAGCCATTACAGGTACAATTAGCCCGAGTATAGCCATCATAACTTTAAAAGCAAAAGGAAAGGCTCTATCATTTTTAATGGAATCTTCAAGAGGATTAACTTGTTCCAGACGCTCAGGTGCTGCAGGTGAAGCACCTAATGCCATTTTATTTGGCTTCTTAGAAGTAGATGCAGTAGTTGATGAATCATCAAACAACATGTCGTCCCGAGAATCAGTTGCTGTACTGGAGGTTCTAGTCTTTTTGACAGCTTTTTTAAAAGCCAGCCTTTCATCGGCGACACAATTCCTTGGAATAAGTATTTCTCCAGACTTTTTCTTTCTTGGATTAGCCATTATTTTTCCCGTCAGGAATGTTTTGGATACCCCCCCTGTTTTTAAATTTTCAACATAATTATTCAGGCGTTTAAAATGATCTTCTAAAAGTTGAATTTCGTATTCTCTTTCTGGCGAAAAGTAAATTTGAAAATCAATACTCAACTTAAATGCTGGCTTCTCCTCATCTTCTTTATACGGTATATTTGAAATCTGGAAAATAGCAGCAGTATAATCAAAGTATTTTACTTCATCTTTTCAAATTGGGAGTGGGTTTTTCACAGTGAATCTGCGTACAACTTCTGTAGGATCACCAATCGATTTGATATTTAAAAAATTGTCGCCAATAAACTCGGAAGCATCTCCTATTGTATTAAATAAAAATTCATTAACAATTCCAATTCTAGTAACTGTCTTATTACAATCTGTCATTAGCCCATCCAACTTCAGCGAAGAGTTCATTTCCCTGAAAATGTACAGTTTTGTTCAATGAAAGCACATCATCTACCATTTTACCGGCTTTGTCTATGAATTGAAACTGACGATTATGCATGATTCCAAAGGTGATTTTTTGCATTAAGGTATCCATCCAGACCTTTTTCCGCGGGTTATAAAAACCATGAAAAAGGTAACTGCACTTTCATGGTTTTCCTATTTATAAATATGATGAAAAAAATGATTCAATTTAATTGAAGATATCTAAAGTAGCATCCATATCGCGGTAAAAATATAAAATTTGATGCGAATAATTGGACATGTACATACTTCCATTAATATCAAATCCATTACTAAATTTCAACAGAAAACAAACTCGAGGCCCCATGCAAAACACAAAAAAAAACCATCCTAGACTCCATACTCCACGAATGAATTTTATCCTATATCGGCGCATCTATTACTGAATTACTAATCAACGGCGGCTGGGCCATTAAAGAAAATTCAGAAAAATATCGAGCCGATGCGAAAGAATCTCTCACGGTAAATCCCGAAAATTTTATAGAAAAAATCCAAGCACAAAAACAAAAAATATCCAAACTCATCAATGCTTTAAGTGAAGACGATTTAGATCGTGAAACAGGTTTGATCTTAGGACGCAAAGGGAATTTGGGACAGGCCTTGATTAATGATACGCTAAAATATTAATCGGCTTATCGCATGCAACGATTCTTATACGCTAAAATGAATGGTGCGGAAATTGGAACCGCTAATAATTGGAATGGTATGGATTGGAAAAAGGAATCTATTGCACAATCAATAGTATAATATGGCCGAGACTAAGCTGTTGAAGTGTGTTTGGATGCTGTATACGTTTCGTTGGATAAAATAGGTTCATTTTTGCTTGGTTTGTCGGTAATACATTAAATCTTTTTGTAAACAATTGGTGTTCAATAATACAAATTTATTATCTGGCACGACTAAAAAGTAAAATTTTGAATTTTATTTGCGATAGAAAAAAAATGTAGTCTCGCAATTCGCAAGAGAGCCTTAAAGGCCCATCCTATCTATATTTTATGCTGAAATTTAATCAGTGTAAAAGGGGTCTTTATGAAAATAGCCGTTTTAGGAACAGGTACAGTCGGTGATACCGTAGGATCAAAGCTCGTAGAATTAGGTCACACGGTCATGATGGGTTCGCGCACGACGAGCAATGAAAAGGTGCAAACTTTTGTGACGAAACATAATGGCAAAGCCAGCGCTGGCACTTTTGCTGATGCCGCCACCTTTGGGGAAATGATTTTTAATTGCACTGCAGGCGCCGCCTCGCTCGAAGTATTAAAGTTAGCCGGCGAAAATAATTTGCATGGAAAGATATTAATAGATATTGCTAATCCTTTAGATTTCAGCAAAGGCATGCCTCCTACCCTATCTATGGTCAACACTACTTCCTTAGGGGAAGAAATTCAAAAAACTTTTCCACAATTAAAAGTGGTGAAAGCTTTAAATACCATGTGGTGCGGGCTGATGGTTAATCCGGTTATAATTAATGGTGGCGATCATGAAACTTTCATTAGCGGCAATGATGCGGATGCTAAAGCGCAAGTCAAAATTATTTTACAATCCTTTGGTTGGGCCGAAAAAAACATAATGGACTTAGGTGATATCAGCACCGCACGAGGAACGGAAATGTATTTACCCTTGTGGTTGCGAATTTGGGGGGCAACCAAGGTTGGGGCTTTCAATATTAAAATTGTGAGTTAAAAATTTATTCTACAAATTAGGGAAACTAAAATGAAACTTACAAATAACAAAATTCTAATTACCGGCGGAGCCAGCGGCATTGGCCTTGGCTTAGCCGAGAAATTTGTCAAAGAAAATAATACCGTGATTATTTGCGGAAGACGTGACTCCACTTTAAAAGAAGTGCTAGCAAAAACTCCTTCTTTAATTATTAAACAATGTGATATATCTACTAGTGCCGGAAGAGAAGAATTATTTCAATGGATAGCGAAAGAACACTGTGACTTAAATGTTTTGATCAATAATGCCGGCATACAACAATGGATGTCAGTTTCAGATGCTGATTTTTTTACCCGTGCTAAAGAAGAATTAGCCATCAATGTAGAAGCACCACTGCATCTGACTTCTCTCTTTTTAAAATTACCTTCACTCAATGCAATTATGAATGTGACTTCAGGTTTATCCTTTGTTCCCATGATTAAAACGCCGGTGTATTCAGCTACCAAAGCGTTCTTTCATTCTTTCACCTTGTCACTGCGTGCTTTAGTAAAAGCTAAAAATATTGAAGTAATAGAAATCATACCTCCAGCTTTAAATACTGATTTAGGCGGCAAAGGCTTGCATGATTTTGCGCCGCCAGTGAGCGAGTTTATAGCAGCTATATTTGCACAACTTAAAGAAGGTAAAACTGAATTGACTTTTGGATTTAGCGAAGGCTTGAGCAAAGCGGGACAAGAAGTATTTCAACCTATTTTTGCACGACTGAATCAAATTACTTAGCCGCCATTAAATACAGACTCTAAGGACTTTACTAGTTAAAATCATTTTCCATTTTATTAAAACGTGAAAATTAATATGTCTCAAAATCAAAATATTGAATCTGAAATCTTTAGTGTCGAAGAAAAACTTAGACAAGCTATGATTGCCTCGGATGTAAAAATTTTGGATGAACTTCTCTCTCCTTTGCTTCTATTTACAAATCATTTAGGGCAAGTTTTAAAAAAAGAAGATGATCTGGCGGCGCATCAATCAGGCTTAGTTAAAATAACAGAATTAATAGCTTCAGAATTACAAATACAATTAAATGGTGATGTCGCGGTGGTATCCGTACGTATGAGTATATCAGGAACTTATAATAATAATCCAGCAAATGGAAATTTTCGTTTTACTCGAGTTTGGACTCAAACAACAAATGGCAATTGGCAGATTGTCGCGGGACATGCAGGACTCATCACCTAATAAGTGGTTTTATATAAATTTTTATTCTAATTTTTACCTATCCTTTACACCCTAACCCAAGCAAAAAACTATGAACATTGACAGCACTTATTTTCAACTGTGGTGGATATTGCCTATCATACTTTGCATTATTCTTTACAAATATATACTGCGTTTTTTATTCGGCATGGTCATAGTGCCAGAAGACAGAATTGGTTTGGTTACTAAAAAATTTGTGCTCTTCGGTGAGAATAAAGAATTACCCGATGGCCGTATTATCGCCACCAAAGGCGAAGCGGGCTTTCAAGCAAAGGCCTTAGCACCAGGTTTGTACTTTGGCAAATGGTTTTGGCAATACACGGTGAATTTTGAACAATTCACGGTTATACCCGAAGGTAAAATTGGATTAATCCTCGCAAGAGATGGTGCAGCTATTCCCACCGGTAACATTTTAGCTTCGCGTGCGGAATGCGATAGCTATCAGGATGCGGAAAAGTTTTTGAATAATGGCGGACAACGTGGTCGCCAAACGGTTTATATCACGTCGGGTTCTTATCGTATTAATACTTTGATTTTTCAAGTGTCGATTAGCAATATGATACGCATACAAGAAAGTATGGTAGGCATTGTTACTACTCTCGATGGCATGCCTATTGAAGCGGGCCAAATCGCAGGTAAACTGGTGGACGGACATAATAATTTTCAAAACTTTGATGTCTTTTTAAAAAAGGGTGGCAATCGAGGCTTACAGCCGCAGGTGATCTTGGCTGGTTCTTATAATTTAAATCCTTGGGCCGTACAAATTGAAGAAATTCCTATGATGGAAATTTCCATTGGTTTTGTAGGAGTAGTAATCTCGTATATCGGTCAAGAAGGTAGTGATTTAACTGGCGTGGAATTTAAACATGGGAATATTGTTGAGAAGGGATATAAAGGCGTATGGCTAGAGCCATTGGGTCCAGGTAAATATCCTATTAATAAATATATTATGAAAGTGGAACTTGTTCCGACCACCAATTTAGTTTTGAATTGGGCTTCTGCACGTAGCGAAGCGCATAATTTAGATAAGAATTTATCGACCATTACCGTGCGCTCTAAAGATGGTTTCCCTTTTAATCTTGATGTGGCACAAATCATTCATGTCCCCACTACGGAAGCCCCAAAAGTGATAGCGCGTTTTGGTAATATGGTTAATTTAGTGTCGCAAGTATTAGAACCAACTATTGGTAATTACTTTCGTAATTCCGCACAGGATAGCGATGTCATTGCCTTTTTAAGCACACGTAAAGAAAGACAAGAATCCGCAAAAGAGCATATCAAAAAAGTATTAGACGAGTATAATGTAAATGCGGTGGACACTTTAATTGGGGATATTGTGCCCCCAGAATCCTTGATGAAAACTCTAACCGATCGAAAAATTGCTGAAGAACAAAAGGTAACTTACGACACTCAAAAGAAGGCGCAAGAAACGCGTCAAGGTATGGAAAAAGAAACCGCCATTGCGGATATGCAAAAAGATATAGTGAAAGCCCAACAAAGTGTGGAAATTGCCGAACGTACCGCCAGTGCTACGGTGAAAAAATCCGAAGGCGATGCCGCTAGCGTAAAACTTTCGGTAAGTGCCGAATCCGAAGCTACAAAATTACGGGCCTATGCCGAAGCCGAAGCCACCAAAGCCCGTGCCCAAGCGGAATCCGAGGCAATTAAATTAAAAGCCTCCGCTCAGGCTGAACTCATTTCCTTAACCGGTAGTGCCGAAGCCGGTAAAATTTTAGCCATTGGTAAATCCACTGCGGAAGCTTATGAACTTGCTGTTAAAGCTTTAGGTGGCGAAAACTTTACTCGTTATAAAATTACCGAAGAGCTTTCAAAAGGTCATATTAAATTGATTCCGGATGTACTGATCGGTGGAAATAATGGCGGCAATGCAATGGATGGATTATTGGGATTAAAATTGATGGAAATGATTGACCCCAAAACACCAATGCCTGTGAAGGAGAATAAGGGGCCGGGCAAGGTTTAAAAAGAATGGCTTAGGTTTAATGAATTTACTTTCATTAAACCTAAGCTTATTATAATTAAAAACAGAATCCTAGATTAAGATCGAGAGCAGGCCCGGAAGCACTGATATCAACAGTTGCACCACCAGGAGCGTCTACACTACCATTTGAATATTGATAGCCACCACCTATATCCCAAAACACATGGCTCCATCGATACCCTAAATAAGCTAATCCGGCTAAGGTTGTTGCAAAAGCACTGGCTTCGCCTGTATAACCTTCACGTTCAATATCAATATGCTGCAAGCCCACAGCCGCGGTGCCTTGCAAATAAAATCCACGGTGATAGTGAGGATTAAAATAATTACGCAATCCGAAATAGGTATATAGTCCATAGGTCGATGCGGAATATCCTGAATCTGGTTTGAAACTGCCTAACAACAATTGGTTTTGTAAAATAAATGATTTACTATCGGGCAATTGATGCTCATAAGTTAGCACGAAAACAAAAGGAATTGCATCAATTGCTACGGAAAGACCTGAAATAATCGGATGAAAAAATATTGCGTCTTTTTTTTCGGTTGCCAAAGGAAAAGTAGAAACCGATTTATTTACGGAAGTATCGCTTAAACTGGAATCTTTTTTTCCTCCAAGAGGAGGATTTGCTGATAATTTTTCCTGGGCTGTAATTCCAGCCATAATCATCAAAACTAAAGCATAAACACGAAATAAAAATACCATTCCAACTCCTTTACCTATTTACAAAGCGCCTGTTAATTAATATCTATGCGGCTTGATAAAGCTAATTTTTGAAACCATAAATTCAAGACTAAATCCGGTAATACCATGTTTAAAATTCTATTACTTCTCTTAATGGTTAACTCTATTTATGGAGCCACTAAATCTACATTGTTCTCTTTTACCATGGAAAAGCCTTTTGGCAGCACTTGGTATGATTTAGAATACACAGGAAAAGATACCACAACAATCGATGGTACCGTCAAACCCATGATTCGCAGCGCTTTAACCTTTCCTCAGGATCATGTCCGTATCAATTTAGGGCTTATTTCTTGGCGACAGATGGAACAGGATAGTTTGGTTTATTTGTACACAAAGCTAAAATTGTGGAGCGGTATTGGTCCTGCTTGGACAAAAATGCGCGATGAAGATTGGGTGGGAATTAATACTTCTAGTGGCACTTCCAAATCCACCGCTTTACTTAAATTCAGCGACACTTATTCTGAAATCGAATCGTTCCTATTTGGCGGGGAATTAAATCGCGAATTCAAACAAATTCATTTCTTGCGCAAACCATTTATTCTTGGTTTTGGAATCGAAGGAAGTTTTTTTTCTTGCGATATATTTGGACTCAGCGGCAAACAATTGTACACCGACAGTATTACAGATGTTACTGAATGGAGACATTTTACCATTCCAGATAATATTAAGGTGGGAACTTATCGCACTTATGATATTCAAACTTCGATTAACTTTCGATCGCAAGAACGCATTTTCGGATTGTTTTGGGAAAATCAATTCCATCCTTTAATTTTTGCTAGCTCCTTAGATGATCATATTTTACGCAGTAAACATATTGAAATGAATACTTGGGGCTTAGGCAATTCTTTGGAAGCAAGTTTGCCTTTAAAATTAGGACCAAAAACCAATAGCCCAGTAGCCTGCTTTATTCCTTTTATACGTGGCGAATTCAGTAAAACCTGGGGTAAACAAACCCAAACTTATTATGCGAATAGCACGGACACGCCAGAAGATGAAACAGGAACCAGTTTTGGCGGTATTAGTACCACGGTAAATCATTGGCTTATTTCTCTCGGCATTCACATTAATTTCAATTGAAAATCATATTGATTTAATAGCTCTAAGCACCAGGGATTTTTTTGCGCTTCGGAAATCCTAGCTACCAAACCGGTACGCTTTCAATAAGCATGATAATGCGCCAAAGTAGCTTTTGTAATTCTGCCCTCCGAAAATCCTTTAACTGCCACAATCGTTTCGGCTCCGTCACGAGTTACGAGTTACGAAAAAGTATGTTTTATTTCCTTGACGATACTTTAATTCATGTGTAAAATTTTGGCGATAATAAATCTTTTCATGAGATTTATTTCCTAACCAAAAAAAAATTGAAAGGCATCGATGCAAAAATCTTTACGAAATAAAAGCCCAATTATCATTTTAATCCTTCTGCATTTAGTCTTGTCCACTTTTGCGGATACCAGTACTAATTTAGCCTTAGACAAAACCGCCAAAGCCAATAGTTCTGAAGGAAATTTACCTGCCAGTATGGCTTTTGATAGTGATATAGGAACACGTTGGGGTAGTGATTGGGTAGCGGATTCTCTGAGTAGAGACTCGGCTTGGATCTACGTAGACCTAGGTCAAAAACATGCTGTAGATTCGGTTAAAATTACATGGGAAAATGCTACCGCTTCTGAATTTTATATTCAAGTTTCGGATACCGCCCGTGATAATGATTCTGGATGGGTCAATGTCGCGCATATTATGGACACTGCACAAGCCTCCATAAATGAATTGAAATTTACCGCCGCACCGGCACAATTTGTGCGCATGCGAGGAATACATAGAATAACGACTTATGGTTACTCTATATTCCAATTTGAAGTTTATGCAACTAACGAAGTGGCGACAACATTGATGGCCGATAAACTCTCTAATCCATCCTTTACTGGCAAAATGGAAAACCATTATCTTCCCAATGGGCAAGTGCAAAATAATGCTATTAAAAAAGCGCTTGTTCCTACTTGGAGAAAACCGAACCCGCAATAAAATTTTAGATATGAGACATAAAAAAAGCCTTCCGGTAAGGAAGGCTTTTTTTATGATTGTCATTTTATTTTCCCGTTTGAACTTTGGCGGCTAACATGGGACAAAAAGCACCGCGATATGCCCAAGCCAATAAAACTTCTAAAACGCAAAACACAATAATCATTGGCAATCCAGCACGCGCCAAAATAGCATGAAAGAGAAAGCTATTCACTAAAAAGGGCGCGAGCAAAGCTAAGGCTAAAGGCACGAAACGGTTGATTAATAATAAAAGACCAGTTACCGCTAAAGTTACCCCAATCATAGGCATTATATACCCAGAATCCATTAGCGCTTTAGTAAATGCCACAACGGCTTCCGGCATTCCCTCTTTAGGTTGTGGTATGAAATTTAAAAAGAGATTTGCTCCAAAAACAGTCATGGGCAAACCCAATAAAATGCGACCTATCGCTGGCAAGAAACGGGTGAATGATTTTTTTTCTGTATTCATATTATCCTCGGTTTTTGTTTATGATTTAAATGTTTCTTTTATGTTGCAAAATTATTTCGCACTTTCAGTATTGGCTTTTAATTGCGCCAAGCCTTTTTCAAAATCAGGGCCTAGCATTTTTTCCATATTTACAACCATATGAAAAGCTTTCATCATGAGATTTTTCTTGCCACTCATGCTCCAAGTCACGGCCGTTCCTTGGCCTTCCACTTTAAATGTATAATTCGCCGCATTTGTGGCCTTCATGGGTTTTAAGAAATCCAATTGCATTTCCAAAACTTCCGAAGACTGACTTTTAACAATGGTCATTTTGCCTGCGCCTGCCTTACTATTCCCTACCCAACTGCATGCTGCACCGACTCCAGAGTCCGGTCCTTCATATGTCAATTTTAAATTGGGATCTAATTTGTTCCAAGGATTCCAATTTTGCATTAAATGCAAATTATTTACTTGGGCAAAAACTTTGTCTGGAGTAGTAGAAATAGTAATCGATCTAGAGATTTTAAATTCTTCGGATTGAAATGACGCGATAATAAAAAATACGCTAATTAAACCTACAAGAACGATAAGGATTTTTAGTATCATGGTGATTTCCCTTTTGAGGTTTACTTTAAATATTAATTATTAACTGCGCGTAGCCACAAGTTCTTCGAGATCTCCCATTTCACGATCCACTGTAGAAACATCGGTATTACTGTTATTTGTTGCTCTTTTGGACAGTTTTTTTTTCTTTAGGTGCTCTTCCACCCAAGCCCAACCATCCAATAATAAAAGCAATGGCTATCAAAGTCGCACCCGTTCCTAATGCCATGCGATAACCAGAGATTAATGCTTCCGCCTCGGTGACTATTCCCGTTACTCGCATTTGTGCCGTTCGTCCAGCGGCAACCGCCACTAAAACAGCTAGACCCAAAGCCCCACCCAATTGGCCGGTGGTATTTAGAATACCAGAAACTAAGCCATGATCTTCCTCTTTTATACCTGAAGTAGCCAGTATCATCAAGGTTACGAAGGCTGGCATCATGCCACAGGATAATAATAAAGTGGCGGGAAGCACATGAAACCAATATGTATTATGGGTGGTAATAAAGGCTAATAAACTCAGACTAATTAAACCTAATAAAGACCCGAGCAATAATACGGCCTTCGCGCCGATACGATTGGCCAATCTCCCACCCCAAGGCCCTGCATAGCTAGCCATAATGCCATGCGGTAAAAAAGCTAATCCAGTATATAAAGGCGAGTAGTGTAATATTTGCTGAAAATATAAAGTAAGCACTAAATTCATGGCCACCATTGCCGCGCTCATGAAGGTTATAATCAAATTAGCTATGGCAATACTAGGTAACAAAAAAATGCGTAATGGCATAAGGGGTTGTTCCGCACGCATTTCTACAATAAGGAATCCCCCTAAAAGCAAGAATACAAGAGCAAAAAGCCGCCAAGTGGCCCAAGAACCCCATCCTGCCATAGGCGCTTGCACCAAAGCATAAACTAAAAGCATTAAACCGGAGGTAACGAGAAAGCTACCGGCTAAATCTAGTTTTACTTTTTCCTGCGGTTTAAAATTGTCTTTCACCAAACGAAAAGCAAATATCGAAAGCATAATGCCTAAGGGAACATTCACAAAAAATATCCAACGCCAACCTAAATACGCAGTTAATATGCCGCCCAATAACACTCCAATAGAATATCCTGCTGCAGCGACGGTTCCCCAAATCCCTAAGGCACGATTGCGTAATGAGCCTTCAGGAAAAGCTCCCATTAATAAGGCCAAAGCAGCTGGAGATAAAAGTGCCGCACCCAAGCCTTGCATACAACGCATGGCGATTAAGGAAGTTGGGCTAAAAGCAAAGCCACCTAAAAAAGAAGCGGAAGTAAAAAGGGCTATGCCTAAAAGAAAAATCCGTTTGCGGCCCCATAAATCCGAAAGTTTTCCCCCTAATAAAAGAAAACCTCCATACACCAAACCATATCCAGTAAACAGCCATTGTACTTTTTCGGGAGCAAATCCCAAAGCGGTTTGAATAGAGGGGACCGCGACATTCACAATGGAAAAATCCAATACCACCATGCAAACCGCGCTGCATAATAAAGTCAAGATCATCCATTGCAAAGAAGTAAATGGAATATTTTGTGGAGAACTATTTTCATTGATGGGAAGAGACATGCTTTACAAAACCTTTGCTTAAAACATCTATATAAAGTTTTCTAATAAACTATTTGGCTAATTAACCTTTTGGTAAATTAAAAAGAGTTATGGAAGCCATCAATTTAGCACTATACAAATTGAATCCGCACTAAAAACTCCGGCTTTTAGTGCATAAATAAGGTATTTTTAAGTGATTCTTATCGAGTATTTAGATTTGGAGTTTTATGTTCAAAAAATTTCTTTCCAGTTTTATTATCATCGGTGGCCTCTTGAGCAGCCTTTTATTTTTGGAATCATGCACCTTGGAAGATTTCGTCACCGCCTCAAAAGGTATGAGAACGGATTCTAGTTTAACCTTGGATCAAAAAGTAGTTTTAGGTTTAAGAACGGCCTTAAAGGTGGGTATCGATTCTAGCGCAAATATTGCAGGAAAAGCCAATGGCTATTTAGCAAGTAAAGTAATAAAAATATTACTTCCCGAAGAGGCGAAGCAGGCTTTAGCTGCGGCAGAAGAAGTCGGAAATATGCTCAAGCCCTTTGCCTCACAATTAACTACCGTGCAGACCGTTGCGAATCTTACTTTGGGGACCTCGGATAAAAACTCTTTGCAAAGTAATCTGAATAGCTCCAACACTTTATTAACTGACCTCGCAGGACTCAGCTCTATTAGTGACTCGTTGATTAAGTATATGAATCGCGCAGCGGAATATGCTGCACCTCGGTCAGTGCCCATTTTTAAAAGTGCCATTACTGGTATGTCCATTACCGATGGCCTCACATTATTAAATAGCTCAGACAGCACGGCAGCTACAGCTTATTTGAATGGTAAAACTTTTAATCCATTAATAAATGCCTATACACCTCTTGTTGATTCCACTTTACGCTTGGTGCCATTGACTAAATATTGGAGTAACTTTAGAACAACCTACAATTCCGCCTTAAGCAAATACAATGAATTGCTTGGCTTTCAAAATTCTTGGAATACAAATACTTTGGTCATCAATGCTCCGGTACTAAAATTAACCGCCTTGAAACAAATAAATTATAATCCCATAGTCACCGAAAGTCTAGGAACTTGGACTACGGATAAAGCATTAGGCGGGCTCTTTTATTTAGTGGGCGAAGAAGAAAAAGATATTCGTCGCGACCCTTTCGGTTATATCAAAAACATTGCTTCAGATATCTCTGGTATACTTAAAGAAGTATTTGGAGAAATAATGAAAATGGGAACAAAATAAAGCATGGAACACAAAGTCAATATTGATTCCGAGTATGTACTTAAAAAATTAAAAGTTATCGGCAAAGAGAATGTGTTGATCGTCAATGCTCCAAAAGAGTTTTTAGATATTCTCACAGATTTTGATTTTGACACCAAAATTAATAGTGAAAAAAATGGGCGCTATGATTTTATACAAATTTTTGCCAGCCAATTAGTGGAATTAGATAGTCTATTGGCCGATGTGAAAACTGCCGGAAAATTCGATTGTTTATTTTGGGCTTGCTATCCTAAAATGACGGGTCAAATTAAAAGTGATTTAAAAAGAGATAGAGTCGGTGAAGCGCTATTAAAAATCGGTATTAGACCGGTTACCCAAATCGAAATTGACGTAACCTGGAGTGCCTTACGTGCTCGCCCGCATAAAGTAACCTAAAACCTTAGGGACTTAATCCTTTTCTAAAACCCAAGCCCCATTGCGAAAAACATTTTCTTCATCAAGGTAAACCGATTTGGTAACCGCAAATACATCGACATGATGCTTACTCGTTTTCCGATTGAAAAGAGGTTTAGCATAAATAGCATGCTTGGCCCCAAGGGAAAGATGAATGCCACACATGCGTTCATAAGTTCCAATGTCGCTCACAATTTTTTCGGGAGTAAAGGTTCGATTCATTCCAAAACCTAACTCACGCACCCACACCTCATCCTCATCCGCACGAATTTTATCTATTACTATATCCAGTTCTTCAATTGAATCAATAACCTCGACCACTTTACTCTGTTCTATTACAAGCGTAATAGGTTTTTCAGGTTTGTTAACGCGAAAGTTACTATCCGCAAAAGCAAAAATTCGCACCCGTCCATTTACCGCATTAAAGTTTTTGGTTTCGGTGAATACTTCGCCAATGGGAAATTGACTACCGATATTAGCCATTCCCGTAAAATCACCTATATTGAGCTTTGCCGACTCAAATGCAGAGGCATAAACTAAATGCTCTCCTCCACTATCAATGACCGCCCTATTTGCGCCGTCAATTCTTTTTTTAAGTGCATGGCCAATGCCACGATAATATTGGGCGTCATAAGCAAGTGAATCAATATACCAATCGGCCTCTATACCCAACATTCGCGCGAGATGCGGATGTTCTATCACTTTAATTTTGAGTCGAAATAATTCTACCCGAATACGAAAAGCATCTAAACGAAAACTTGTGGATTGAATAAGCACAACTAAATCCAAGGGCTTCAGCATTTTAAATTCGGCCATGATCATGGACTGTTCAATGGAATCGAAATGGATAAATTTTGCATTCGGCAGGCAATAGCGATAAGCTTCGGCAATCATTTTTGTGAGTTCACATTGTGTGTCGTAAATAATTAAAGCCAGATGGGAAGGCGTATACTCTATGGCCAAATTTAAAATATCGCCAATGTGTTTATTAGCATCCAATTGGGTTGTAGACTTTACTTGGGGAATCATTGTCGATACTCACTAAAATTCATCGGGGAAAATTAATTCATTTATTTGCACTCTGCATAAATTATCGGGAGTTTAATGGAGCTAATTCTTGTCTTCTACTTGGTTATTCGCCACGCTTTTTTAGTTTTGTGAGTCTTTAAATTAAGTTTACTTCCACTCAACATTTTATCACACTAAAACTTAGGAGCCTCAATGTCCTTATTTAAACGCAGCTTAGCAGAATTTATTGGAACCTATTGGCTAGTTTTAGGCGGCTGCGGAAGCGCTGTACTCTCCGCCGCATTTCCTGGTGTGGGAATAGGTCTGCTAGGAGTTTCGCTGGCATTTGGTCTCACAGTTTTAACCATGGCATTTGCCATTGGGCATATTTCTGGATGTCATTTAAATCCCGCTGTTTCTGTAGGATTAACAGTTGCGGGTCGCTTTAAAGCTGCTGACTTATTGCCTTATATTATTGCCCAAGTATTGGGTGCCATTGCAGCAGCAGGAACTTTATACTTCATTGCCTCGGGCAAAGCCGGTTTTGATTTGAGCGCAGGCCTTGCGTCCAATGGTTATGGCGAACATTCACCTGGAGGCTACAACCTTGCTTCGGGACTAGTCACAGAATTAGTTATGACCTTTATGTTTCTCATTATCATTTTAGGCGCAACTGATGTCCGTGCCCCAAAAGGCCTAGCCCCTATTGCTATTGGCCTAGGGCTTACCTTGATTCATTTAATCAGTATACCCGTAACCAATACTTCCGTTAACCCTGCTCGCAGCACTGGTCCAGCTGTTTTTGTAGGCGGTTGGGCTTTGCAACAACTTTGGTTATTCTGGGTTGCTCCTATAATGGGTGCAGCGGTGGCGGGTATCGTTTATCGTTTTTTTGAAAACGATAAATCGGCTTAAATTAAATTCACACTCCCCCACAATTATTTCTTTGAGGAATTAATTTGTCAGAAAATATTTTGCAAAAAGAAATAACCTTATCGGATGAAAATATCTGCATATTGTTGGATCTATTGGGTAAAATTCAAAGCCGCGGCCTAAACTTAATTAGTCATGCGGGAGAATTAAAAGCCATAGTAGAATTAGAGGCCGTGCTAGAAAATGCTTCCGATTTACGTTATGAAAAAGATTATCAAAGTAAAATTGACGAGTCTTTAAATAGTAAGTCGGATGCTAATTTAGTAAAATTAGATTTTCGTCGTATCCTAAATAAAGATGGCCTATTCCGCTCTTTATCCGATCAAATAAATTTCCCCACCTATGCTGAATTTGAATGGCCCGAACTTGAAAAGGCTTTAAACGAATTTTGCGATAAGGATCAAATAATTTTGCTGATTAATAAAGAGAAAATGCCTTCTCAACTAAAAGAAAATTTTAGAATTTTGGTACAAGTGATTGATAGATTTAATAGTCAAGCAAAAACCCAAATTACCGTAGTAGGTTAGCGTTTTCAGGGCATGATCTAGGGTTTTATTTTGCTTATTAATTTTTAACTTTGCTCCCCATTATGATGCAGTATAATAATCTTAGCGCCAGCGAACGCGAAAAGTTAATTGATGCTGCGGGCAAAGATCGCATTACCATTTCTTTTTATAAGTATCATAATCTCTCTGACCCTCTAGTTTTCCGCGATGATTTATATCAAGTTTGGGAAAAGCTAGATGTATTAGGTCGCATCTATGTGGCTACCGAAGGCATTAATGCGCAACTCTCATTACCTGCCGATAATTTCAAAGCCTTTAAAGAACATTTAGATAGTATTCCCTTTTTAAAAGGAAATCGTTTGAATGTGGCTATTGAGCATGACAATAAATCTTTTTTGAAACTTAAAATAAAAGTTCGTCCTAAAATTGTAGCGGATGGTATTGACGATCCCACTTTCGATGCCACTCAAATTGGCATGCATTTAAAGGCACGTGACTTTAATGCCATAATCGATAAACCGGATACCATATTAGTTGATATGCGTAATCATTATGAAAGTGAAATCGGACATTTTCAAAGTGCCTTAAAACCCGATGTGGATACGTTCCGAGAATCCTTAGATATCATTGATGCCGATTTAAAAGGCAAAACCGATGATAAAAATTTGGTGATGTATTGCACCGGCGGTATTCGTTGCGAAAAAGCCAGCGCCTATTTTAAACATAAAGGTTACCCCCATGTGTATCAGCTGGAGGGTGGTATTATTGAATATTTACGGCAAGTCAAAGCCGAAGGATTAGAAAATAAATTTAAAGGTAAAAATTTTGTTTTCGATTTTCGCATGTCTGAACGTATTTCCAACGACATTGTTGCCAATTGCCATCAATGTGAATTACCTTGCGACACACATCATAATTGTAAAAATAAGGCTTGCAATTTATTGTTCATTCAGTGCCCAACCTGTCATGAAAAAATGCAAGGTTGTTGTTCAGAAGAATGTAAAGGGATTGCCACTTTACCCATAGAAGATCAAAAAGAATTACGTAAGGGACATACCATTCCCAAAAAATATTTTAAGCGTCATTCTAAATCACAGCGCGAATTACTTATGGGTGATCAAATCCAAGAACAATCTCCAAAAAAATAAATAGGCTTTTTGATAAGTAGGTAATTTAGATTCGCCCCAAGCGCGACAATACTCATGACTAGGCACCTCTACTACGCGAAAACCATATTTTAAAAATTGGGCTATCATATGTTGCTCAATATCAAATCCATCGGGCCGTAAAGGGATTTTGAGGGCAATGTCTTTTCGCAAGGCACGGTAACCATTCAACACATCGGTTAAATTAGCCTTCCATCGATAATTCATACTAATGGATAAAATGCCATTACCTAAATGACGCACATAAGTATTTAGATCTCCACGCCATTCATCGCTCCCGCCCTTATGCCGTGAAGCTATAACCAAATCCGCTTTATTATTTAATATGGGTTCGGCTAATACGGGAATATCTTTCGTTTCATGCGAACCATCTCCATCGATGAAAACCAGGATATCTCCGCTCGCCTTTTGTATAGCTAATTTATAGGCTGCGCCTTTACCCTTGCCATTGTCCTGCCATACCTTAGCTCCAGCTTGTTTGGCCAGGTCTGCGGTCCCATCGCTTGAATGACCATCAATGACAATTACTTCTTGAGAAAACTTGCTGGCTTCGTGAATTAAATTAGCGATTCCACCGGCTTCATTTTTAGTACAAATGATTACTGATATGGGGGGTTTTAATACGGTAACACCCACGTTAATGTCCAAGCTGATAAAAGGTGAACGAACCTTCATGATCTAGGGAAATTAATTTCCAACCTTTTTTTTGAATGAAAGTTTTGCTCAATTTTTCCTTATCTACATCAGGAACCAACACATATTGAATAGGGTAATTATCCATTAACAGTTGCATATTTTCAATCTCATCGAATATATTTACGGATTGCATAGAATGCATAAAGCTATACATTCCTACTTCGGTACTTAACACAGCCGCATTAGTAGGAACCACTTTATCAATTCTATGTATAAGCGCACGAATGTCATGATCTTGCAGTACCTTACTACCACGCCTTGAAGTGTAATATTCTAGGGGGTAAGCGACACTGTAAAATGCAATGCAAAGTAAAACCGAATTTAATGCTAACCGAAAATTAGGTTTAGCAATTTTTTCAGTCAAGCATACCATTCCCAATGCCGCCAATAAATAAAAGATAAAATAGTAAACTAAAATATACCGTGTGACCCAAATGGAATAAGACAAATAAGCCATCATGGGAAAATATGCTAAGGAAAAAAGTAAAAAATAGTTACGTAAATTTTTGACTGGCAAAAGTTTAAATAACTTATACAAGCCCACTAGTGTCAAAGGCAATAACCAAAGCGATAAATACAAATCGAATTTGAAAAAGTTTTTAATCAATTGCATCAACCCCAAAACAGGACGTTCACAAAAAATAAAGAAAAAACTATGGGTTTGATGATACATACTAAAGGAAGGACGTGGTTCATGAACATGGAACATTTGATTGCCATTATCGACCCATAAATTGTAACCCGAAAATTGATAAAGAGGCGAGTTAAAATGATGAATATTGTAAATCATTAAAGGTAAGGCACATAACATAAACGTTACGCTAAAAGCCATAAACTTTATCAGGATTTGCTTTTCCTCTTTCTCCAAATAAAAAGCGATCAATATCCCAGGAAGTAAAAATATAGCGGTACTTTTTAATAAAAAAAATAATCCAATTAGTAAACCACTCCCAAAAGAAGATTTGATTGAGCTTGGAAATTTAGGTATGGTTAAAACAAATAAGAGCACTCCTAAAGCAAATAAAATATCCGGATATACCAAGGAAGAGTACGTTATCACGACTGGACTTATGCCTAATAGGCATGCGAAACTTAATGTTGTGGCAACACCCACATACTTTTTTAATAAAAAACAAAGGGCAAAGGTTAAGGTTAAAATTAAAGCAAGATTGAGTAACTTTGCAGCGAAATAAGGATTCGAAAAAAATCTTGCTGGCGAAAGTAAAATTGGGAAAAGCGGCGAACGATTATCTTCTGGATGCGGAAGGCTTCTTTGGAAATACAAATCATGTTCAATAACCTTGCTGACCATAAAGTTTTTTTCAGGAAAGGAAACCGCCAAACGCATCCAAGGCCCTTCATCTCCAGTTGGTACAGCTTCTTTATAGGCATAATTGATTCTGATTAGCCCACTTAAAAGTAAAATACCTAGTAAGATGTAAACAAAATTTTTAGGCGTATTTAAATTGGCCAAAAAGCTTTTTCCATTATTACTCCCAAATACAATATCCGATCGATTATACCTTCAATAAGCTTCCAATATGAAGCAAAAAAACACAGTCGATTTTACCTTCAAAACAGTTATATTTCGAAAAGCTGACTTAGAGGTTTAAGTGGCAAATAGCCAGACTTAGGCGGAATGTAATTTATTGTGGGAATCAAGCAGTTTTCAATTAAAAAAATATGACTTCAAAAATTAATTTATTGCGTCTATCGACTATATTAGTATTCAAAAAAATAACTCTCATATTAATTTTTAGCGCCTTTTTAAACGGCTGTGGAAAATTACCAACCGCTGAACCCAACCAATCGTTTAATCATTTCAGAGGTGATTTCGAATCGGGAAATTTACTCGGGTGGCATTACCTTATACCCAACCAATCGGTAAATACCATTTTAGTGAATATGCCTGTGCGCCATGGCAAATTTGCCTTAAAAAATACTTTGCGTCCCGACGATTATATAAACAATGGGTATCGTGCCGAATTAGCCGTTTACGATTGCGCCTTTTTCAAAACCGAAG
Source organism: Fibrobacteria bacterium (assembly GCA_043745805.1). Lineage (GTDB taxonomy): Bacteria > Fibrobacterota > Fibrobacteria > UBA11236 > UBA11236 > JAYTSD01. The sequence continues at coordinate 98,115 of JAYTSD010000045.1, read as the reverse complement.
TGTACTATGCTTGGAGCTTTATGATCGATACCGGTTATACTGAGGGAGGCTATAATGTTATCGCGCAGTGGCAAGACTTACCCAATTATAGCCAAGGTGAAAACTGGGATCCTATAATAGCTTTACATGGCTCGCCTCCTCCTATTGCATTAATCTACGAGGATAGTCAAATTGTTATTAATATGAATGATACTCCAAATCCAATTCCAAATTCAACTTTTACCGTTAGTAATAAAGTTCGTATTGAAAAAGGAAAATGGCAGGATATTATTTGCCATATTTACTGGGTGGACGACGCAACGGGCTACATTGAAGCATGGTTGAATGGGAGTTTTTTTACCACTTTTAACGGAACAGATTATAAGTATTTTCAAAGAAATCTTTATAATCGTAGCGGCAACTATTTCAAATTCGGTCAATACCGTGGGAAAAACAATCCCCTAAAAACTAATATTATTTATTTAGATGAATTACGCATTGGGTCATCCTATCTGGAAGTTGCACCATGAGTTCCTGGTGGAAAATAGTGTTAGTGAATTTGTTTTTTTTCTGTCCCCAACAAAGCAAAGCATTAGACCTTTCCCATCATGAAATCCTTTATGATATTGGAAGTTATAGAACTCGATACGCTTATGCAATGAGTAATTTAATCTACCATTCACCTAGTCTTAAGCACCTCCCAATCAGGTTAAATGCTCAACTTCGCGCCTATGGGACTTTTTTTCTTATCAATAAAACAGCCTATGATATTACCCCTATTGCAGAATATTTCTATCCGGAAAAAATTGCTCAAGGTTATTTTTCTTCAGGGCTTGGATTAGATATTCGTATACGCCTACTCAGGGATGTGCGTGGTCATATTGATAATAGTGCCGAGCCCTTATGGAGTTTGGCCTATACTACAGAATATAAAAAATATAGTGGTAATATTTCACTATGGACGCGTTTTTATGAAAATGGAATTTCCTTCTCGCTGCGACCCCAAATATTTTATCAATGGCAAGCTTTTGCTTTGTATGCGCGTTATGAAATTAATTATTTACAACTATACGATTATCCAGTCCATGAATGGACTCGCGATAGCTTCCTAGGGATTTCCTGGCAATTTAACCTCGCCCAAATTTTGCAACATTTAAGTGCAAATTCTACTGCAAAGTAGAGTTAAAACCCCAAAAAATAGCCCCCTTACTAAATACTTATCGTTTTTCCTCAGCTAAACAAAATCATGGGAACAATTGATTCGACCGAAATTAAATAAGTCTTATTTTTTTAATGAGACAAAAGGAATTAAGCATGCATCTAACTTGTGAATTTGTTCTAAATCCATTTCAAAACAAGATTTAACACTTCACAAAGGAAAAGCCTTCATGCAAAAAAAAGCTGGAAAAATTGGGTATATATTTTTATCCCTTATTTTAATTCATAATCTTTCCGCCGATACAAGGCTTCCCGGCCCCTTTCCCATTATGGCGGCAGGCTCTTCACATACTTTACTTATTAAACCCGATGGGTCCCTATACTCTTGGGGCAGCAATGCTTCGGGAGAACTCAGTGACGGCACGTATTCACGACGATTAAATCCTGTAAATACCGGTTATAATTTTTTCGTGCAAGTGGCTGCGGGCGACTCCTTTTCTGTGGGCATAGCCGATTATGGTGGTTTAATGAGTTGGGGGAAAAATAATAAAGGACAATTAGGGCAAAGTTATCTTGATCATAATTTTCCTGGAACTATTGGGGATGGTGACTGGTGGCGATTTGTTACTGCGGGATTTGATCATGCCTTAGCCATACAATACGATGGAGCCCTTTATGCGTGGGGAAATAATGCCGACGGAGAATTAGGACTTGGTGCCAATGCAGGTGCAACAAAATCCTTCCCTGCGCGTGTTGGAATTGAAAATAACTGGATAAAAGCTGCGGCGGGTAAAGGCTTTACTATTGCCTTGAAAGCGGATGGTTCGCTTTGGAGTTGGGGTAAAAACAATTTTTCTCAACTTGGACAAGGTAACACCAATAGTACCTATAATATTCCAACACTTATCGGGCCCAGCACAGATCATTGGATAGACATTGCCGCCGGTGGAAGTCATGTACTTGCCATCAAAGACGATGGCACTTTGTGGGGCTGGGGACTTAATGATTCGGGACAAGTCGGTGACAATAAACAACCCGTTAATCAAACTAAACCTTTTAAAATCTCCACTGAAATTTGGCGCGCTATTAGTGCAGGTGACAAACATAGTTTGGGCATCAAAGCCAATGGAACTTTGTATGCTTGGGGCAGTAATCTTTCCGGTGCCTTAGGTTTTGGAAATAGTTCCATCTTGAAAAAAACCCCTAATAAATTGGGTACGGATAATGATTGGCAATATATTTCAGCCGGTAAAGGATTTACCTTGGCCATTAAATCCAATGGCAATTTATCGGCATGGGGTAACAATTCTTCTGGGCAATTAGGCATTGGTAATACTACATCGCCACAATACACCAAGGTTACCCCTTGGAAAACATCTACTAATGATCTTTGGGCTACTAATTTGAAACCCGGCGTACTTATCGGTGCCGATTATCAAGCAATGGACATCCGTAGCAATGGACAATTGGAATCGTGGGGCGCAAATACTTCGGGTCAATTAGGAACGGGTTCAACCGATGCCTTGAAAACCCATAATGTGCCTGCTGTACATGTGGCTGGAAATACTTGGATGCAAGGAACTGGCGGAGAACGCCAGAGTTTAGCAATTCAAAGTGATGGCTCTTTATGGGCCTGGGGCACTAATTCAGCTGGAGAAATGGGTATTGCCGCTCCATTCAGTTATACTCCGGTAAAAGTGAATAATGATCTAAATTGGCGCAAGGTTTATGCAAATTACGGACATACTTTAGCCCTAAAAGCGAATGGTGAATTGTGGGGCTGGGGTGAAAATGGAAACTATCAATTAGGAGACGGAACCACTAATACTCACACCACTCCTATATTAATTGGCTTTGGCAAAAAATGGGTCGCGATTGCCACAGGACAACAACAAAGTTTAGGCATTACTTCAGATGGAAAACTTTGGGCTTGGGGTCGTGGTGGCGGTGTTGATCTAACCACTCCAACGCAGGTTGGAACAGAATCTGATTGGGTGACTATCGAAGGTAGCGCAACTACCAGTATTGTGGTAAAAGCCAATGGTGATCTTTATCAGTATGGAAATTTTTTGACCTACTTTTTAAGTCAAGCCAATCTAGTGACAACAACCAGTTTTTCCAACTTGGTTTCAACACCTGGAGGAGTAATTTTGGGTTGGGGATCCGGTGGCGGAGACATACCCACTGGCGATTCGTTTGGATCGGACTTCCCACTTTTCACTCAATATCCTCCTGTACGTAGTATGGCTGGATGCGCGTTTACATCCATGGTTTTAAAAAATAATGGTGTACGTTACTCTTCAGGCAATGGCGAATATTTTGCCGAAGGTCAAGGGTCAAATCCAGCACCTGCCGGAAACACCGGAGTTATGCCTGGGAAAATTTGGTAAGTACAAATACCTAATTTTAGTATCGTAACATATAAGTTACCATAAGCCTTTTCTATTTTAAAAAATATAAAATAAGGTAGCCAATAGGTTACCTTATTTTTTTAGCCGTAAGCAAATATTATTGGACTAAAGTCACGGTGTCTCAGGATATTAAACAATAAGATATTCCCAAAAAATGGACTAAAACCTTTTTTTTAAAGTTTTTTTGACATTTTTGTGGACATTTATATCCTAATTTTTTTCCACTTTTATTTCACATTCACAGCCACATTAGGGTCCTGCAAGTATATTAGCCTATAACTAAAACGGATAGGTTTATGAAATCCATTTTCGAATACCTCGATTATCGAGTTTATCTCAAAGATTTCTACGAAGAGAAAAAAAATGCCCAGAGCTTTTTTTCGTATCGTTTATTTGGGAATAAGGTGGGAATAGATTCCAGTTATTTAGCGAAGGTATTTTTACATAGTCGTCATATTGCCGATGAATCCATTACCGCATTTGCTGTATTTTGTGGGCTCAAAGAAAAAGAAGCGGAATACTTTGAAACCTTAGTGCATTTTAGCAAATCAAAATCTCATAAAAAAAGCAAACTCTATTTCGAAAAATTACTTTCAATTAAAAATATCAATACCCAAAAATTAGTAGCTCAACAATACGCCTATTATCAAAAGTGGTATTACTCTGCCCTACGTTCGGTTTTAGAATATTATGAATTTACAGGAGATTATAAATTGCTTGCTGCCGTGCTTAATCCACCCATTACACCAAAGGAAGCGAAAGCAGGTATCGCTTTACTCAGTAAGCTGGGATTGGTTAGGGTAAATGAAGCTGGTATTTATAAAATGACCGATACCGCTATTACTTCGGGATCCCAATGGCAATCCTTAGCTATCGAGGCCTTTCAAGAAGAAACTATTCGCCTCTCCCAAGAAGCCATACAAAGGCATCCTAAAAATCAAAGAGATGTTTCTACCGTAACATTAAATATTAATGCGCATGATTTTACTGAGATTCGCGAAAGGGTAAAGGAGTTTCGCGGTACTTTAATTAATTATGTAAATGCCGCAACCCATCCCGATAGAACGTATCAGCTCAATGTTCAGTTTTTTCCTCTTTCCAAAATTGGAGGAAAAGGAAAATGAAAATATTTTACTTAAAGTCCAGACGATTAGTTTTCATTTTTTTGGTTACCGTAACATTAAATTTTATAGATTGTTCCAAAATTTCACCAATCGCGGGAGGGACTTCCGAAACCACTAACGGCGATTTACAAGCTAGCCTCACACATTCCAATGGTACTCCAGCTGCACGCGTAAAAGTATTACTCATAGATGATACTAAATGGCTTGTTAATATCGCCGACGGCAAACCTGTAACTCTAGATAGTGCAGTCACGGATGATAGCGGACATTTTTCAATAAATATTCCATTCGCAAAACGGTGCAATCTGCAAATTGACGGCCAGGCCGAGGGCTTGTTGCTTCGCGAAGCAAATACTTTAATAGATATCCATCAAATCATGTCCAATCGAAAATTTAAACTTGCTGCATTCGCCTCTCTCGCAGGATCTATCACCTTGGACTCAGGCGTAGCACAAGAATTACAAATCGCGGGGACTACTTACAAAACCAAAGTAAATTCAAACGGAGCCTATGCCTTTTCTCATATAGCTGCTGGCACATTTTCACTAATCGCTCAAGTTAACTTACATAATATCGTAATTCCTTCGCTCACTCAATCCTTGAACATTGCTGCGGGAAATAAAAATGATAGCGTAAACCTACATGCTTCCATAAGCAATATCCCTATTGATGATTTTGAACAAGGTTGGAAACAAACCACTTTCGGGCGTATTATCGGTAATGGATTATGGTATAGCGTCACCGATATTAAAGAAAATGGTAATTCTTCTATTCGCATCGAAAACATTTCGGATAGTGAAGCGTATAGTGGATCTAGCTTGCGTGCGGAATATATTTTAGGTAACAAAATTGCTAGCCCTTGGTCTATCATGGGTTTCAATATTGGTAATGCGTTACAAGGCGATGTTTATGATTTTACTGATGTGCGAGCCCTCTCCTTTTGGGCCAAAGGCAAAGGTATCATTAATGTGAAGTTTTTGAGTAAAACTATTAGTCGTCTCTTTCAAGATTCCACACAATTTTATTATCCTCTCTCCTTGCCTACACAATGGACTCATTTCACCATCCCCGTGGACTCTCTACGCCTTCCTAAAAATGCCCTGCCAGAATTGAAAAATTATACATGGAAGCAAGTTGCTTCTGAAATGCAAACACTTGACTTTACCGCAGAAAAACCTGAATCCAAGGCTGGCGATACTGTAGTTTTGTGGTTGGACAATATTTATTTCGAAGGACTTTCTCTAAAAAACTTTATCAAGTAAAAATCAATTAATCATTCAAACAAAATAAGGGGTTATCATGAAAACATATAAGGGTTCAAATTTATCTATACTATTAGTTTTTTTACTACTCTATGGCATGGGACAAAGCGAAACCATTAAACAAGATTTTAATTCTATGGCAGACCTCGATGCCTTTTGGGATAAATCCGCATGGACAGGAACTAATCGTACCCATGCAACACAAAATGTTACGGTAGAAAATGGCATTTTAATACTGAAACTCAGTGGTTCACAACCCGGACAAAAACCTATTTGTGCAGAAATCGCTTCCAAGCGTAATAACTTTAAATACGGTTCTTATCGGGCCTCCATTAAAACGTCCCACACCGTTGGCGCAGTCGTAGGATGGTTTATTTATAATGATAATCCACTGAATGAAATTGATATTGAATTTTTAACCAAGGACAATAAAGACATTCATTTTACATTGCATCATATTGTGGAAAATGTGGATTATCAAAAGAAAACTTTGGACTTCGATCCCAGCTTGGCCTTTCATGAATATCGTTTTGATTGGTATGCCGATAGAGTAGAATATTTTGTAGACTCTAAGCCCTATGCCACCTTAAAAAAAGATGTTCCCAATTTGAATAGTCAAATCATGTTAAATCATTGGAGTGGTAATATTTCCGGTTGGGGTGGCGTCGCGCCGACACAGGATATGTTTATGTATGTGGATTATATGTATTACTCTACGGATTATAATTTTACTACTTCCGTGAATCCGCATCCCGAAGCCGCAACCAAAGCTGCCGTGTCGCAAAATAAAATTGCACGCCATGGAAATATATTGACGGTAGAAAAAAAATCTAATGTCTCTGCTAATTCCCCGAGCATTCACTATTCCCTAGCGGGACAATATCTTGAGTCATATTTCCCAGTTCAAGCCCAAAAACAATAAAGGGAAAGGCCAATTAAGTTGAGCAGATTTTAATTGGCCGGTTTCCTTATCGCGTGCAAAATAATTTGGATTATTCATCGCATTCCAAATTTCAATATAAGCTTTAAAATTACTATTGCGCCAATGCGTATTATGCGCCAAGCGCATATCCAAGCGACTATACGGCGACAAGCGTCCGGCATTACGCGCACCCACAATAATCGGCTGTAAGTTTTTATCTTCCGAAGTGCCTGAATAAGGCGTATATGATTGACCCATAGCCCACCGATAAGTAAAGCTGAGACTATAATTACTAGGCATAGTAAAAGTATTGACCCAATTCAAAATCAAAGGGCGATGATTGGCAAACGCATAATAAGGTTGATCTGATACATCTTGGCGATTAGAAAAACTTAAATCAACGGAAGCCCATCCACTCCATACATTTGTGGGATCATAATAAAAAGCCAGCTCCGTCCCTACACTATTACCTTTGCCACTGTTATTATAAGCAAAATTTAACCCACCAAAATTTGCATACGCTAATTGTTGAATTGAATCGGAAAGTCCCGAAAAGTTTTTCGTGGTATCTAAGACACTTTTTAAATTCTGCAATTCGCTAGCGGACAGCTTTGATCGTGGCATCGGCAATAATAAGCTTTGCAAATCAATAGTATTATTGGGAACTAAATTAGAGGAAACCAAGTCATAGTAGTATTTATAATAATTATCAACTACTAAGCGATACCCTTTGGAAAATTCATGCGACCATTGTAAACCCACTTGGGCTGATTTTTCAGATTGCAAATTATTATTTTCATCTCTTTGATAATAAGGCAAATTATTTTGGGAATAAAGTCCCGAATTAAAAACCAATTCATTTTTGGGATCTACATTCCATCGATAAGACAAGCGCGGCGCAGGGAAAAACTCTTGTGTTCTATTTTGATATTCTCCTCGCAGTCCATAAGACAAAGAGCCCGAAGAGGTTTTTAAGGTTTGAGAAAAAAACAAACTAGCGAAATGATCGGTTAATTCACCGGAATGGGAAAAACGTATACGTGCCGGATAATCTCCCAAATAGTCTAAATTAGATTTACTGCTATCGTCCTTTTCAATAGTAAAACCAGAAGGCGAAAAACTTCCCAAATCCGCTAACATATCGATATTACTATTAACTACAACATCATAAAGAACATAAGGCAATTCAGCATTATACTTTTGTTGTTTATAATCATAACTTAGTCCCCATTTTAATTGATTACTTTCCGATAGTGTATAATGATCCACGAGCTGATAATTAAAAATGCGCGTAGCTTCAGAAAGTGCCAAAGGCTTATTGGAGTAGGCAGTTACACCAGCACCTTTTTTAAAACCCACATCCCAGTTTTGCGATTGAAAGCCAAAATTATTTTCTAAAAAATGCTGGGAATTAATATCCCAACTCATATTCCATAAATGCATTTGATTATTGATATTAACCGCCGACACACTGTCTACCGAAAGCTTTTGTGTACGTTTAATTTCCTTTTCTGGCACCAACGGTGGGCTGGAAGGCCCGGGTGATAAGCCATGTAAAATATTCGCCTGCCGAGGAATTAGTACAGCATAATCATCTAAAGAAAAGTTTCCATTATAATGGAAATGCAAGTTATCATTTACTGCATAAGCGGCACCCCAATGATAATCTTGAAATTCTGGTAAATTAATATGTTCGCGATAACCCTGTATATCTTCTTGAAAAGTACTATCGCTAGAAGCAGCTGAGCTTGCATTTAGTAAGCCGCGCAAAGAACGGTTGAATAAAAAAGCTTGGGCCGCACCATACACACTCAATTGATTTTTAATAATGGGTAATTCAGCAAAAGCATCGCCACGAACTAAGGAGATATTCGCATTAACATGCGATTCACTTTCGAAAGGATTTTTGTTTTTCAAATTCACAACTCCGGATAATACCCCGGGATATTCTACAGGAAAATCGTCACGATATAACTCAACAGACTCCAATGTGCTTAAATTAAAAATTGAGAATACGCCTCCTACATGATAAGGTTGTAATAAAGCGATTCCATTCATCACCACTTCCGTTTGTTCCGCGTCACCGCCACGAATAAATGGCCGCACATTCAAATCATTTTGCACCGTAACGCCAGGAGTGAAAGCAATTACTCGCAAAGGATCATTTAAGGTGCTGGGGATTTTACGCACGAAATCGCTTTTAATACTTTCCGCTGTTTGGTTTTTCTTTTTAGCTATTACGCGCGCGTCCGGTAACTCCAACGTTAAAGAATCTGAATTAGCTTTGAAGGTAATATTGAGGTTACTATTAACTTCTTCTGCATAAAGATCATTCCCTAATAATATTCCCAGCAAAAAAATTAGGGACAGGTATCGATACCTACATTGATTTTGCTTCAGGAATCCCGAAACCTTAGGCATTAAAAATTCCATCCTAGACCCAAATTAATGTTCCATTGTGCAAGTGGAATATCCTTTGCACTAAATTGCTGATTACCTGAGGGGATTTGCGGAAGGGTTAAATTTACTTGCGGGATAATAAAATCAGGAATAATTATCCAATCAGGTAATCGATAAAATACTCCCATTCCTGCTTGTAAAAGCAAATGCTGATTACTAGGCAGTGGATCCGAAAAATTTCCCGAAGTTACCTCGCCTATTTGCGTGGCTAAATAGGTAGCACGTAAGTTACCAAAACCCAAAGTACTCCCCCAACTTTGTGACAAAGCATATTCCATAAAAAAGGAATTGTCCGCCCAAGCTCCGATACCCCAACCTGCTCCGATTTTATGATGAAAGGTATGCCCGCCTGGCAAGGCTAAATTCAATGCAAATTCCATGGTAGCAGGATTGGTCGGTAATTCCAAATGCCACTCCAATTCAGCTCCCGGAAAAGGGCCCCATGAATCACGAATCCCTAAGCGATAATTTAAACTTCCAGTAAAAATTTCTGAATTCGAAATAGTTTCATTTCCATATTTACTTTCGTTTTCTCTGCATACATGCGAAATGCTGTCTGGCTGACTATGTTGGCATTTCCATAAAGTCTCCTGTCCTGCGCCGAGAGTAACCTGGCTTTTACCTGCCGGTAAAATAGTACCCGTATTAAAATGGTGTACGGAATACAAACAGCCTGTCGACAAAAAACTTGTTAGCAGTAAAAAAATGTTTTTTATCTGCTTGGGCTTAATCGTCATTGGCATACTTATTTTAAACTACCAATTCTAGTGCGTAATAGAAAATTTTATTTCTAAATGTTTGATTTTTTTGACCTTATCAATCCATATTACAGATGAAGTCGCTGGTCAAGAATTGCAGGTCAAATTTTATACAACTAAATTAAAACTTTGTTTTGCAAAATTGACGGATTAAATTTATTTAGCTTCTTAGGTTAAGAATTATTTGGGTGCGTTTTCAGGCAGCCGATTCAAAGATGTTTTTAAGGCGGCAAAGCATTGCGCATCAATGGCAACTCCTATTTCCGCCTCCATCATATCCAAAGCCTTAGCCACGGGAATTGGGCCTCGATAGGGCCGATTTGCGGTAATGGCATCGAATATATCCGCCGTGGTAATTACGCGTGTACCCAAAGTGATTTCTTCACCACACATTTTTTTAGGGTAACCTGTACCATCCAATTTTTCATGATGTGCCCCTGCCACTAAAGCCAATTCTCGAAAAGCTGGCATTTGCACTAAAATTTGTTCGGTTAACCCTGGATGTAAACGAATTTGTTTCCATTCTTCCTCATCTAATTTACCAGGTTTATCCAGTATGGTATTGCTTACGCCTAGCTTTCCCAAGTCATGCAATAAGGCGCCGCGTTTTAGCCATCGCCGATAATTATTATCTAAACCCAGTTCTTGCCCAATCAATTCGGCATATACCGCCACACGTTCACTATGGCCTGCTGTATAAGGACTTTTTGAATCCACGACCTGTCCAAATGCAGCCGCAATTTCATCCAAAAAATCATCGTCCAAAGAAACCGTTTGTAAACCAGGTTCTAAGGAAAGCAAAGTTTTTTGCAAATCAGTTGCAATCAACCCTTCCCAAAATTCTTTCTTATCTGCGACTTGTTGAAAAGCTTTCACTAATTGCGGATCAAACCATTTACCACTGCGTTCGGCAATTTCTTTTAAGGCTGTTTCTTTTCCGCCTGAAAAATGAAACACGTCTATCACTTGTGACAATAAGGCAATGCGTGAGAATAATGGGATCTGTTCCTTTTTCAAATGGCCCGGATGACCTCCCCCATCCCAATGTTCATCGAGATTATAAATTCCCTCCGCAACAGCTTCGCTAAAACGTAATTGCCGAGCAATATCCGCACCGCGCGTGCAGCGAGTTTGCGTCATTTCCTGCGTAATTTCCGACCCATTGCGCATAACATTAATCAGCGAAGTTAAACGCTGAGGAAGACGCGAACCAGAAGCGGTATTTTTGAAAACGAAATCCAAAACTTGCGCAATACTTCCACTATTGATCAATTTAAAATTGCGTTTGAATTGTAAATCATCAGACAAGTACAATTCACAAATGCGCGCCGCATTACTACTACAGCCTAAATCCTTCAAGAGTAAAGTGTAATATAAATCACGTAATATTTTTTCTTCGAGTTGGATCGTTCTCCCAATGTGTATGCCTATCCAACAACTACGAATACAATGCCCAGCAGGTTGCCCCTCAGTCATATCCAAAGCATGGCTAAGCGAAGCGATGAGTTCGGAGAGCTTTAAAGTATCAATAGGTTGATACGATATTTTGTCAATCAATAAGTCCGCCTAGTTTGGACTTATTGTAGCACTAGGCATTGCATTTTTCGATAAATGAGGGCAATAAAATCTGCAATAATGTCATAGATTCTGCCAATATTGCATATGCGGCCAATGGAAAGCACGTAAACCGAACTAATTTGGGATCCAAGCCCAATAAAAAAGCGAATAATGATTTGGCTTATGATTTCGAAAAAACGGATTTGCTCATCGGCGATGCTGAAATGGAAGCGTTAAAACTGAAACGCTTTCATTTAAAATGATGCCTTATATCAATATTTGCTTAAGCCCTGATCTCTAATAACTTTTTAAAAATGTCCTCTTTGCTTTAATAAAGCAAAGATTTATAGAAAGAGAAATTAAAAATCCATATAAGCCAAATGGTCCGTCTTCATTTTTAATTCAGCCCATTCTTCGATAGTTGTGAACAATTCCACCTTGGGTAATGAATCATCCATTTCCATTTTTCCCAACCATGTTAAATGCACCACGGCATAATTAATCGAAGAATTATAAATTTGAAAAAGGACTTCATCATTATCAATTCGCCTTCCAATGGACAAACATTGTAATTGATAAAGCACATGCCCAGAGCCTACTTCTTTGGTTAATTCCTTTTCAAGCCCTGCAACAGCGGGAATCCAAGGCGCAAGCCATTTCAGTAAATTTTTATCCGTAAGCTTAACCCATTCGAAATTGTCTATTTCAAACCATGTATTTTCTTTACATTCATGAACATCAAAAAATAGGCGGCCATGACTAGTGTCATAGTAGCATCGAGCAATTTTTATTTTACTTAATGCGTCTAACATTTCCTGATGGGCTACGCCAAGATAGGGTGAGTATTTGTACATACCCTTTTCGGTTGGATAATTTTCCGTTTCGAAAACACCAACGGGCAAACCTCGATAATAAAATTCTTTAAGGGTCATGAGGGTTTAGATTTCTGTTTTACAGAAGCTTTTTTTAACGACTTCTTTTTGACTATTTTTTTGACAGCATGTTTTCCTTTAAAAACTTTTTGTGGCAAAGCCTCTGCGGTGATTTTAATTAATTCTGAAATCCAATCTCGTTCTTCGAATTTATCTTCAATGAGAAAATAATTCTTAGCCCCTAGATATGGCGGAGCTTCGACAATATCATCGATAAATTTTTTACCGGCTTCCGTGGGTTTGATAAATAATTGATCGTCACAGATTAGACCCACAATTTTCCCATCGCAGTATAGGCCGTAATCCCCAAACATAGGCTTAGCCAAAACATGTCCTGCTGCTCGTGCTTGATCCATTATAAATTCAGCAAATTTTTTATCTGTAGCCATAAAACCTCCCATAATAAACTAACCTTTTATTGAGGTTAAACGAAAAAATCAATATGCTTGCCGCAAATTTAATCTGCCAGTATTTGGCCCTTTCCCCTGAAGAATTTCTCCGGACTTGTAAACAGGAACGTTATCAAGGTTCGGGACCTGGCGGTCAAAAACGGAATCGTGTGTATAGTGGTATACGCTTAATTCATAACCCTTCACAAATTTCAGCTGAAGCTGAGGCCTTTCGAGAATCTCAACGTAACCTGCAAGATTCCTTGCATAAATTACGAATGCAACTTGCGCTTTTATGGCCTATAAATTTTAACGAGGACGACAATGATACTGAAAAATTAACCATCTTTAGCGCGCCTATTTTTCGGATAGAGTGCAGCGCATCCCATGATGACTTCCCCATTTTTGCCATGCGTTCGATTTACTATTTAGGAAAGTTTCTGGGCCAGGTTTCCCCTGCTGGTCAAGCCTTAGCATGCACCTCTTCGGCTTTAATTCGGTTTTTAAAGAAGGACAAGGCCCTTTGGGCTAAAGCGCAAAAAATACGAGCAGCAAATAGTTTACATGCCTTGAAATAAACCTACACGTAAACCTAGGAGTTAGCAATTAGCTATTTCCCATGGCATTTCTTAAACTTCTGTCCGCTACCACAATGACAAGGATCATTACGACCAATTTTGGGACCCTCTAATTTTATGGGCTTAGCAGGAGGTGTGCGTCCAGTTTCAAAAAACCATGAACCCTTTATTTTCACGAAGGAAGCTAATTCATGATGCTTATTGATTTCCTCTTTATCGCGTGAGGTGGCAATAAATTCTACCTGCCCCTTGTCATCATTAGGACCACCGTTTTCCGTAGATACGATTTCAAGTCCCATCCACTCGGTATTTTTCGACCAATCTTCAATATCCTTGCGATCAAATTCTTTCTTTTTACTAGGCGCAATCGAGTTCACAATAAAATCAATTTCTTGATGGACAAAAGCTGAATAACGCGCACGCATTAATTCCATGGGGGATTCCGCAATTTTCACGCCCTTTAGTACGGGTTCGCAACATTGTGAATAAGGTTTTTTGGTATCACAAGAACAAAGGTTATTTTCCATTAGGTCTCTCTTAAATTAATTTGCTGCGGAAAAAACGGCAGTTGTTAAAAACTGCCGTTTTTTTAATTCTGGTCGGGATGGCGGGATTCGAACCCACGACCACTTGAACCCCATTCAAGTACTCTACCAGACTGAGCCACATCCCGATGAGGTGGGTTAATTTACGTAATAGTCCCAGATTTCGTCAATCTCTTTACCTAAAGCCAATAAGAAAGCTGTTTTAATTGCGAAGGTGTTCGGCAATAACAAATTAATCTCGGAATTAATCGTACTGCAAATTATTTTTAACTCATAAACAATTTTGCTTTGGAGTGCTTGTGAGTCTTATTTCTGTACTAGAAAAACATCGTCAACAATATCATCCTAAATTACCACAAAGTTTACGCCAGGGTATTCGCCAAGTTTCAGCGGTAAAAGGAATAAGTGCTGAACCTCCCAAAGATAAAGTCGCCATCAAAAGTAATTTTCCCCATAGTTTTGGATTGCCTTTAATACAATTTGAAGCCAAGCCTTCATCAGCCGAAATTAAACCTTTAAATGTAGGTGTGGTTTTATCCGGTGGACAAGCGCCTGGTGGTCATAATGTGATTGCCGGTATTTTTGATAGCATTAAAGTTTTACATCCCGATAGTCAATTATTTGGTTTTTTAGGCGGACCAAGCGGATTAGAAAAAGGTAAATACGAAATCATCGATCAAGCAAAAATGAATGCCTTCCGCAATACCGGTGGCTTTGATATTATTGGATCGGGACGCACCAAACTCGAAACCACGGAACAATTCGATTGTTGTATAGACGTCATTAAAAAATTAAACATTCATGCAATTGTGATTATTGGCGGCGATGACTCAAATACCAATGCAGCCGTTTTAGCCGAGTATTTTCAAGAAAAGAACGTAGCCGCTACGGTAACCGGTGTACCCAAAACCATCGATGGGGATTTAAAAAATGCTTATATCCCTGTTTCTTTTGGCTTTGATACGGCAGTAAAAACCTATGCAGAATTAATTGGCAATATTGCGCGCGATGCCAGTTCTGCAAAAAAATATTGGCATTTTATTAAACTTATGGGTCGCTCTGCTTCACACATTGCTTTAGAGGCCGCTTTGCAAACCCATGCGAATGTTACCCTCATTTCCGAAGAAGTCTTAGCTAAAAAACAAAGCTTAGACGATGTGGTCACGCAAATTGCTGATGCGGTTAAAGTACGTGCAGATAAAGGCAAAAATTATGGCGTAGTTTTGGTACCCGAAGGTTTGATTGAATTTATTCCCTCCTTTAATACCTTAATTTCGCAACTCAATGATTTATTAGCCCATCATGAAATTGAGTTTACAGCTCTTACCACATCGACCGAAAAAGTCACTAAGGTATTGCAATGGTTAGGTGGCGAAACGTTAAAGACTTTTTTGAGTTTACCTCCGGGCATACAAATCCAATTGCTGCTCGACCGCGATCCCCATGGTAACGTACAGGTTTCACAAATCGATACGGAAAAATTACTTAGCGAATTGGTTGGCCAAAAATTAAAAGCGAGCAATGATTATAAAGGCAAATTTTCAGCACAACATCATTTCTTTGGCTATGAAGGCCGCGCAGCAGCTCCTTCTAATTTTGATGCCGATTATTGCTATAGCCTAGGCTGTACCGCGGCCGTTTTATTAGCCAATGGATTAACAGGTTATATGGCTTCCATTCGAGACCTCTCTAAAGGGGTTGATGCTTGGACCGCAGGTGGTATTCCCATTAGCATGTTATTCAATATGGAACAAAGACATGGCAAAATGAAACCCGTAATTCAAAAAGCCCTTGTAGAGCTTACTGGACCGGCTTTCTTATATTTCGCTAAGTATCGTGAAGTTTGGGCTGTGGAGGATTCCTTTTTATATCCTGGCCCTATTCAATATTTTGGACCTAGTGAAGTTTGCGATGTAACCAATCAAACTTTGTTATTAGAAAACACATAGCCAAAACTTTTCAACATATTATTTGGGGTTTTTGACTAAATCTGTTGATTAGTTGTTGAAAAGCCGGTATATTTATACCGGCTATGAAATGTCCTTACTGTTCATTTGAAGAAGATAAAGTTGTAGATTCCCGAAGCAGTCGCGAAGGGAAGGCTATTCGACGTAGACGTGAATGTTTAAGTTGTGCCCAACGCTTTACTACTTATGAATATGTGGAAACCACGCCGCTTACTGTGGTCAAAAATGATGGTAGACGCGAACCCTTCGACAGACAAAAAATACTGTCTGGCTTTTATACCGCTTGCAAAAAAAGGCCGATTTCCTCGCAAGCCATCGATCAAATGGTGGATCAAATTGAAAACCAGTTGCATAGCATGCCCGATAATGAAGTGGATAGCAAACTAGTGGGTGAGCTTGCCATGCGTGCGTTGTTTTTAGTGGATGAAGTCGCTTATATTCGTTTTGCTTCTGTTTATCGTAAGTTCAAGGAAATTAAAGAATTTCTTTCGGAGATCAGCGAAATGAAGCAAAGTATTAATGGCCCCGAAGAAGCCTTACATTCATAAATAAAGATTAGCCAATCTTTTTACTAGGATTAGCTAAAAATAATCAAAGATTAATAGTAGATGGGCTTAAATGCGCCCGTTCCTTGCCCCACGTAACAAAGAGGTTATTTGCTTTTTACTGAGTTCGTTCTCAATTTTTCTTTTCTTGGGAGCACATTCTTCGCATAAGGGAACATATTCATTCGACACTGATACAGCGCCTTCTGCACGTCCAGTTTCCATTACACTGTATTTTAAACAAGGGCGCTCTTTTTTACAGCGATAGCAAGCCCCAACAATTGGCTTCACTTCACCTTTAACCATTTTGTCTTTATAAGTGTCTTTTTTTTGAATTTCATAGGCTTTACTTAAAGCCTGATTTTTTCGTAAAAACCGGTCGTGATTATCATCTGCCATGTATTGTCCTTCGGTTAATCAATCGAGTTTAAAATATACCCTAAAGCAAAATAAAAATGGGGTTTTCTAAGCCTTATAACTGGAATGTTCTAGCAAATGTTGAAAAAAATGTTGCGCCAATAATAATTTGCCAAGGGTGGTTAACTTATTCCATTGCGTATGCAGAGAACGTTTTTCGCCGGTACTTTCACGATGTTTTTGCAAATAATTTTTGAATGGGATATCTAAATCTACAAGTCGTAAACGCGGTAAATTTATATTCGCTAAAATTTGGTTGAATTGTTTAGCCTGCTCTTGCTTATCCTCAGCAAATAAATCCACGCATAAATTGCCCACAAAAATTTCAGCTTTGGTTTTTTCCAATATCAAATGCAAAAGATTATGCACCTCGATAGAAATGTATTCCACATTTTTTCCAGATTGAATCTCGTTATATCCCAAGCACAATAAAATTTGATCGGGTGACTTACTAATCACATGAAGAGGAGTTTGCGCAAGTACCTGTTGCCAAGTTGCACCTTCTCCGCCATAGCTGTAGGTTTGAATTTGATTTAGTGGATGCGATAAAAAAATATAATCAATCAAAATTTCGGCAAAGCCATGGCTTCCCGTAAAAACTTCATCGCCCCAAAAAATGATTTTCTTCACGGATCTCCTTCTAGGAAATTAGTAAGAAATTGGTGGGCCCACTCCGGCTTGAACGGAGGACCAAGCGATTATGAGTCGCTTGCTCTAACCAACTGAGCTATGGGCCCTAAGAGCGAGCAAAAGTACACATTGGAGGTGATGCTTGGCAAGCTATTGACTTTAAAGTTGAAAAATTGTTCCCCAAACTTTGGTTTTGGCATTATTTTTATTTGGCAATGAACCAGTAAAGTCACTGGCCTCTTAATTGTGGAAACTTTAATTGCTTTCTACCACCTGATTTTTTTAACCAGTCAAAAAGGATTTACCATGAAAAAAAGCTTAACCCTAATTGGTAATGGCTTATTCTGTGCCATGCTCATCTTAGGATGTAAAGGCGGCAATGAATCCGCAGGCGACAAATACTTAAAGGCCAATGATCCGGTAAATGCTTTAATGCGTTATGATTTAGCTTTGCAAAAAGGTAAAACCAGCCGTGACTTTTTTGTGAATTATACCAAGGCCAATATCCTTACTTTGCAAGATAGAGCAAAATCCGATCCTACTGCCGAGTTTTTAGATGCCTTAAATGACACAATTGTGAGTCTACTAAGTCAGCACCCTAATGCAGAAAATGAAGCATCCTACTCCAATATTTTGTTTGATTTGGGTAGCCAAAGAATAGAAACAGGAGATCCCGAAGCCATTGAATCGGGTTTTAAATTTTTCAACTCCATAGAATCCTTAAGCAATAAAGCCCCTGGCGTGAGCGAAAAAATTGCAGCCATGAAAAAAATCTATATCGATAAAAAACTGAAAGAAATTACCGATGAACAAAATGAAGCGACAACCGAACCCACACAGGGCGTGGCTGCAGAATATCATCTGAATGAATTAGTAATGGCTACAGGCGAAACACCAGAAATCAAAACCTTGTGGTCACTTGTACGTAAAACAAATTTGTCGAATTATTTAATGTACGACGTTCAGGGATTGCTCGTAAAGGTGGATTCACGAATCAATAAATATGCTGTATTACTTGCATTACCAAAATATTCAGCGACAGCCACCGGAATTAAAACACAGATAAGAGCATTTAATGGTTCTTCGGGAAGTATTCGCTTTGAAGGGAATAAAATCACTTTAGTAGACGATAATGGCCAAGTTTATAAACCTACTACCAAGTCAGGTGGCTTTGGTAAAGATAAAGAAATCGCGGCCTCTGCCGAAGGTCCAGTGGGAGTTTTAGCCTTTTCCTTCCCTGCTGGCACAGTACCTTCCTATATTCAATTAGAAACTTCCGCCGGCTTATCCCGTAAATATTTACCTTAAAAAATCAGGGGGACAAATTCCTGTTCCCCTATATAACTTGCGCATTTTTCTTCAAAAATAACCAAAAAAAAGCCCTTATGATTTTTTCACAAGGGCTAAGTCATTGATTTTAAAAGAGCTGTACCTACACAATGCCTATACTAAGCTTAGTTAAAAACCTTGCTTTAGGCATGTGATTAAGCAGCTGATTTTGCAGCTTCGGAACTTGCTCCTGCCAAATTTTCAACAGAACCATTTTTGGCTTGCATAGATTTCCAGATATTTTGCAATCGTATGCCCTGTTTTTCCACGGCCTCTTTCAAAGAATTAAAGTTTTCACCGGAATACAGTTCAATTTGTAAAAAAGTGCGATAATATTCTAAGCCTTCTTCCAAATTTTCTTTAAATACCGCCAAATAATCCAATCCTCTTTTGTCTCCAATCGTCCACTTATCGGCAAGTTTGGAAAAATAATCCAAAGACATTAATAAATCTTTAGTAAACATATGGGGGCGTGATTCGGGTACCAAGGGTTTTCCGCGTCCATAAATATGATTCACCATTTCCCGTAAAGTATATAGACGATCGAAATAGGCAATATTAGGGCCAGGACAAACAGAAACAGGTTGACTATTTGTGACTATACCCAATTGAATTAAAGCGCCATTGCCCAAGTGATCACAAATACAAGTTTTCACATAGACTTGCTGTACAGCCGCATCCGTAGTATTAGAAGCAGGAACAGCTTCCAAACCCATTGTTTCCAATTTGATTTTCTGAAACTCCTTGGAGGCAGTACAAATCGGTTTATCGGTAAACTCAGTATTGGAGACTAAATATTTTTTAGGGCAACCGGAACCTGGCTTACCCGAATCAATTTGCTGTTTGGTCCATTGCTCCGAAGTAGAGTTGCGCAAATTATTAAATACCACACCTAAAGGTGAAACATCACTGAGGTATAAATCTTCTTCTTTCGCATCGACTAATTGCTGACGCGTTCCGGCATCCAATGCGGTAGCCTCAGGTACTAACAAAAAGGGGCTTGCCCAGCCGGTAGCATCCATGGTGTAATAATCCATTAATCGCCTCACTTCAGCATGGTTACCAATGCCACCTTGTGCGGTAACATAGATGTAACGATTATGCCAAGACTCCGGAAAATTCCAACCCTTTTTGCCATAATAGCTACGAATCACTGGCTCAAACATTTCCGGAAAGCTCGCGCGATTATCTTTAAATTCTTGCAGAATAGGTCCCATTAAATAACCGTCGGAGGCGAAAGCATGACCACCACAATTTAAACCCGATTCAATGCGGAACTCACGAATTTCAATGCCTTTTTTAGCGAGAAAGCGACCTTGAATGACACAGGACCGATAATCGGATACTTTAAGAATCACACCTTTTTTGGGGGCGCCATTTTCTTCCGTGCGATAAAAATCGGGGAAGTTTTCCAAGTAGCCATACAAAGTTTGATTGATACCTGCGGAAAAAACTATGTTAGCACGAATTTTAGATTGGGCAAATCCACGTAAAGCCGCTTTGGCATCACTATGTTCCATGCTCATTGGACTGCCTTCACGGTCATAATTGATACGATCAAGCTTGGTCATGATATTGCAATCAATGAATCCTGGGACAATACTGTTATTTAAGTCTTCAGCTAATTGACGTTTCTCTTTGCCATCGAGCATTCCCAAATAGGTGATGTACATACGCTTGACCTTGGACGTGTCAGGCAATAATTCAAAATATTTGACTTTGTCATTACCTGCTTCAAAAGGAAGTTTTTTGATAGCTTCGATTTGCATGCTGATAATGTCATTTAACATATTCAAATAGGCGGTAATTCTTTTGGCGCGAGCATCGGGTATGGAAGCCGTGATTGGTTCGAAGGGAAGCTGATACTGGCCAGCATAATACTTGCGAATCCGTTCGATCAATAAATCGTCAACTAAAGAAACCACCGATGAAATACCATATTTTGCCACTCGCAAGGGCGTATCAATGGTAAATCCGGTTCCCATAACTGGGATGTGCAGATAATGGTGAGTCTGATACATTTCCATTCCTTTTGATTTATGAATATTTTAAGCAAAATGGATTTGTTTGGCGTGTAATTTCATGTAAAAACTTGTAAGCATTTTGAAACAATTTTGTAAAGCACTAATTTAAAACAGTTTACAGTATTTTAATAAAGTAAAATATCGCTAATCTTGGAAAAATTTATGGAATTCTATTTTTTCAAAGTTCTTTTTCATCAAGTTTAGACGGTATTCATTGGGGCAAAGATAAACCAAATTGCCTTTTTTATCCGTAGCCATATCGTGAGAGTTCTGAGATTTAAAGCTTTGTAATTCGGGAGCCTCTCCTGATAACCAACGCACAGAAAAGATATTGGAAGGCTCAAGCCTACATTTAGCGCCATATTCCTCTTCTATACGGAATTTAATCACTTCGAATTGCAAAACACCCACCACACCCAAAATAGGAATAGGGCTATTAATAGGTGAAAAAAGTTGGGTAGCCCCTTCTTCGGAAAGCTGTTTTAAGCCTTGCGACAATTGTTTGCTCTTGAGCGGATCTTCCAGATAAACCTTGGCAAAATGCTCCGGCTCGAAGTCGGGAATACCTTGATATTTTAGGTTCTCTAATTCAGATAAGGTGTCACCAATACTGTAGATACCTGGATCATGTATGCCGATAATGTCACCGGCAAAACTCTCGTCAATCACCACTTTTTCATTGGCTACAAATGACGAAGGAGCCGCCAAGCGCACCGATTTTCCGGTGCGGCAATGCAAAACCTTGGCGCCGCGAATAAATTTACCTGAACATACTCGCACAAAAGCAATGCGGTCCCGATGCTTAGGATCGGTATTGGCTTGGATTTTAAATATCACACCCGTAAAGGCATCTTCGGTAGCCTCGACTAAACGAGTTTGTGCTTGCCTTGGCATAGGCGCCGGCGCAAAAGCCACAAAGCTATCGAGTAATTGCTTCACTCCAAAATTATTAATGCCCGATCCAAAATAAACTGGAGATTGATCGCCTTTCAAATACTTAACTCGATCAAAAGGCTCCATAGCACCTACTGCCAAATCGGCTTGATCACGAAATTCTTTTAAATATTTTGCATTGAACCATTCATCCATGCGCGGATCACGAATGCCATCTACTTTTTCAATCTTGTCCATCTCGGCTTCGGGATTAAAAAAATGCACGGTATTATCGATAAAGGAATATACACCTTGAAAGGCTTTTCCATTTCCAATGGGCAAGGTCATGGGTGTGCAATGTAGTCCTAAAATTTCTTCAACCTCATCCATTAAAGCGATAGGATCCAAGCTATCGCGATCCATTTTATTGATAAAAACTGTCACAGGTGATCGTCGTAAGCGACACACTTCCATAAGCTTAATGGTTTGTGGTTCCACCCCTTTGGCCGCATCGAGTAATACTAAAACCGAATCGACCGCGGTTAAAGCGCGATAGGTATCTTCGCAAAAATCCTGATGCCCAGGCGTATCCACTAAATTAATTTGGCAGCCTTCATATGGAAAACTCATTACCGAGGAGGAAACCGAAATGCCGCGCTGCTGTTCGATTTTCATCCAGTCGGAGGTGGTAAATTTTTTATTGGCCTTAGCACGCACGTGACCCGCTTCGCGAATCACTTTTCCATACCACAACAACTTTTCGGTCATCGTGGTTTTGCCGGCATCGGGATGACTTACAATAGCGAAAGTTCGTCGCTTATTAATTTCTGTGGCGTAAAGATTACTTGTTTCCATAAAGGGCGTAAGATAAAAAGAAATCAGTTGCTTGTGGGCTAGGGATTGGCTTAAGCCAATGCAGAAGGTATTTTAGATTTTTCATAAAATTTTTGAATGAATTTTTGATTTTTGATTTAGGACTAACCCTATGATAGCCAAAATGCCTCAAGATACGAATGCCGCCAAGAATTTGAATTGGCAAGAATTATTGCCTCGCCCGAGTGCCGAATTTCCGCGCCACTATTTACCCGCCGAATTTGATTTGACGAGTTGGAACAGTATTGAAAAAGTGTTGGAGGAATTAATCGCACGTCCCTTGCCCGATGCCATAACTTATCGCCAATGGATTTATGACGATAATGAATTGAATAATGCCTTACAAGAAGAAAGTTCGCGTCTGTATATTGACATGACTTGCTTTACTCAAGATGCAGAAAAAGAAAAAGCCTATTTGCATTTTGTAGAAAATATTGAACCCAAACTTTCGGAAGCCAGTGATAAACTCAATCGCCGCATTGCCGATCATCCGGAAACCCAAAATTTACCCGAAGAAGAATTTGGCCATTGGAGACGTTCCATTCAAGTAAGCTTGGAATTGTTTTTGGAAAAGAATATTCCCATTCACACCGAAGTAACCAAGCTTACGCAAAGCTATCAAAAAATTTGCAGCGAAATGACGGTGGAGTGGGAAGGCGAAATTAAAACCTTAAGCCAAATGGCGCCGCTTTTACAAAGCCCTGATCGCAGCATGCGCGAAAAAGTTTGGCGAAAAATTACGACGCGACGTGCCCAAGATAAGGAAAAACTCGATACGCTTTTCGATGAACTCTTGGTTTTACGAAATCAAATTTCCGCAAATTTAGGTTTGACAGATTATCGTGCCTATGCTTTTAAATCCAATATGCGAGAAGATTATACACCAGACGACTGTAAAAGTTTTCATGCCGCTACAGAAAAATTTGTGGTGCCGTTGTATCAGAAATTAATGGATCATCGTCGCGAAAAAATGGGCCTCGAAACTTTGCAGCCTTGGGATTTATCCGTGGATATTTATGGACGCGCGCCACTTAAGCCTTTTGAAAATACCGCGCAAATGGTGGAAGGTGTAGGACGTATTTTCGCCAAAATGGATCCGGAACTTTCCGAATTTTATGAAACCATGTTAAAGTATAAATTGATGGATTTGGATAATCGCGTGGGTAAAGCGCCAGGCGGTTATCAATGTTCACTGAATGAAATGCGTTTGCCTTTTATTTTTATGAATACCGTGGGTTTGAATGAAGATATTTTCACCTTGCTGCATGAAAGCGGTCATGCCTTTCATCTTTTTTATACACGGCAAATGGAATTAGGTTTTAATCGTCATGCACCCATGGAATTTAGTGAAGTCGCTTCTATGAGCATGGAACGTTTAGGCGCCAAATATTTACAAGAATTTTATTCGGAAGCCGATATGCGCCGCGCGCATCAAAAAGAATTAGAAGAAGTAATTCGTCTCTTACCTTGGGTATCTATTGTGGATGCCTTTCAACATTGGATTTATACGACATCACACACGCCAGCCGAAAGACAAGCCTATTGGTTGGAATTAAGTAGGCGCTTTGAACCACAAATTGATTGGAGCGGCTTAGAAGAATTTCGTGGCTATGGTTGGCATAAACAATTGCATATTTTTGAATTGCCCTTTTATTATATCGAATATGGCATAGCTCAATTAGGCGCCTTGCAAGTTTGGCATCAATCCTTAAAAGACGAAAAAAAGGCTTTGGAAAATTATAAGCGTGGTTTGAAATTGGGCGGAACCCAGGGGTTACGTAAACTTTTTGAAAGTACCGGACTCAGTTTTGAAATGGGCGAAGCGACCATTAAACCGTTAATGGAAAAAGTTTGGGAAGCATGGGAGCATACAAATGTCTAATTCATCTTTGCATGCCGAGAACGATCAAAATTCACAGAAGGCACAGACCTTAACCGAAGTACTTAAATACTATGCAGAGCATAGCCAAACTTTTTTAGAACATTTAAAAGAACTCACCAAAATTCCGAGTATTAGCTTTGATGGCTTTCCTCCTGAAGAAGTACGCCGCTCAGCGGAAAAAGTAAAATCCCTTTTGGAACGTTGTGGCTTAGAACATGTACAATTGATGGAAGTGCCGGGCACACATCCTTATGTTTATGGCGAATGGTTACATAGCCCCAACTCCCCTACTCTACTGCTCTATGCGCATCATGATGTGCAACCGCCTATGCGGGAAGAATTATGGAAAACGCCCGTATTTGAACCTACCGAAAAAAATGGTCGTTTGTACGCGCGCGGCATAGCCGATGATAAAGCCGGGATACTCATTCATGTAGCTAGTATTGAAGCATGGTTGCAAACGGCCAAAACTTTACCGGTAAATGTAAAAGTAATTATTGAAGGCGAAGAAGAAATCGGTTCCGTGCATTTGCGACAATTTCTGACTCAATACAAAAGTCAATTGCAGGCTGATTGCGTCATTCTTACCGACTGCACCAATTATGATACGGGTATTCCCAGCTTAACCACCACTTTACGTGGTCTTATTAGCGTAGATGTTACGGTAACTGCGCTTGATCATCCTTTGCATTCTGGCATGTGGGGCGGTCCAATTCCCGACCCTATTCAAGGCTTGAGCAAAATCATTGCGGCTTTAAGTGGGCCTGATGGTAAAGTAGCTATCCCTGAACTGTGGGAAGATGTAATTGTCCCTACCGAGGAAGAAGTAGCTGATATGCGCAAATTAGGCATGCGCAATGAACTTTTTCGTCATCAAGCCGCCATAGCTGAAGGTGTGCAGCTCTTTGGCAAAGATGAGGAGCTATTACAAAAAATGTGGCGTGAGCCATCCATAGTTGTGAACTCCATTCAAAGCGGTGGAAAAAAAATCGCCGGAAATGTAATTATGGATTCGGCATGGGCACGCATAGGCCTACGTTTAGTGCCAAATATGGAACATGCCAAGGTTACGAAAATTTTTGTAGAAGCCTTAAAAAAACTTTGTCCTTGGGGTTTGCAAATCGAAGTTATTCCCGAGCAAGGTGCTAATCCTTGGATGACCTCACCCGAACATCCGGTATTTGCAATTGCCAAACAATCTTTAAGCGAAGGATATGCAAAAGAAGCCGTGTATATTGGTTGCGGAGGCACGATCCCTTTTGTTGAAAGTTTTACCCAAGCTTTGGGCCAAGTACCTTGTTTATTAGTAGGTGTAGAAGATCCTTATACCAATGCACATTCCGAAAATGAATCCTTGGACTTAGGAGATTTTCATAAAGCCGTACAAAGTCAAATTCGGCTTTTTGCACAATTAGCCGGACGTAACGATATTTTTCCATGAACACAAAAATCTTTCAGGAAAAAAAAGATGCTCAGGATAAACTTGGTAACTCATCGATTACATCTTCCCAAACTTTTGATTTAGTTATTGC
The DNA here is from genome assembly GCA_043745805.1 of Fibrobacteria bacterium. GTDB lineage: Bacteria > Fibrobacterota > Fibrobacteria > UBA11236 > UBA11236 > JAYTSD01. Next base: position 71,968 of record JAYTSD010000045.1, on the reverse strand, counting down.
CGGAGCAGGTATCATGGGTTTAAGCTGCGCCTTGGAAGAAGCTAAGCGTGGCAAATACGTGGTGCTCATAGATTCCAATCCCATCGGTCAAAAAGCCTCTCATGCCGCAGCTGGTATTTTAGTAACCCGCGATGCACATACTTTTGCTTCGGCCTTTCGAGAATTTTATGTGCGTTCCATTCAAATGTATCCGGAATGGCTCGAGGAACTTACAAGAATTTCGGGGCAGTCGATTCCATTTCAACGCGTAGGCGATTATCAAATTTTCAATTTGGAAAATGCTGAAGGCGAAAAACAATTCCTTGCTAAAACCGAGCAACTCGAACGCGAACGTGCCAAGCGTTTTAATGTATCCGACAAGTTACCTGAATTTTTACAAAAAAAATGTCCTTTAAAAAGAGTAAAGGTTTTGTATTTCCCTGAAGAAGCCTATGTGCAAAATCGCGACTTGATGCAAGCCTTATTACAAGCTTGTATAAGGTCAGGTGTAAAAATCCTTGCTTCAGTAGATATACAAGGTATTGAGGAAAATGCTTTTGGTGTACAGCTTAAAACGGAGACTGGAAATTTACAGGGTAAACAATTGCTTATTTCTGCCGGCGCCTGGTCGGGAAAGTTACTGTCATATTTAGGTTACTCGGCCCCATTACTCCCAGTAAAAGGCCAGCTTTATCGCATTCCGAAATTTTATAGTGAAACCAGCATGGTACATTATCAAGAGGACCTTTATTTTGTGCCACGTGGTAATAGTTTGGTGATTGGCGCAACCACCGAAGCGGGTATTTGGGATGAAGGTTATAACGATTTTGGAAAAAGTTATCTTGATCAAAAAATGCAGGATTTTTTACCGAATATTCCTCATCAGCCTTTAGAGACTTGGACGGGATTGCGTCCACGCAGCAAGGATAGATTGCCTTTAATGGGGTTTGTTAATAGTAAACATACTATTGCACTTTGTACGGGACATTATAAATGTGGGATTAGCATGGCCCCATTAGCGGGAATATGTATGTCGAATTTGCTCAATGGCGAAAAACCTAAATATAGCTTGGAACCTTTCGATCCCTTGCGCAAAAAAGGTTTGCAGAAAATTTAAAAATACAACTCATAATTAGAACCTAAAATCAAATTGGTATTCCTACCATATTTAATCCAACGTTCTTTAAAGCGTAAATTTTGATTAGGGGTAAAGTAGTAGCCTGCTCCTAAAGATTCACCCACCGTTAAATCACTTTGCGTATTACTCGCAGGATATTGACCTATACTCACTGATGCATCCATTTTTAATTGGTTATTCATGAGAGAATTCATAAAACCCATATTCACAGTATTCGTAGGCTTTTGAATACCATTCGAGGAAAAGGAATGAGATATCCGTGGTATAAACTCAGAGTAACGCATTTTATACTGCAAGGAACTGGTGATAATATGGGTGCGCGTTAAAGGAAATTGTAAAAGTTTATTGGTAGAATCAGGAGGAAAATCTTTCAATTCTAAATCACTTTGAGTAAATCCATAAAGCATCGAAGTATGTAATTTACCACTGGGAAGCAGGAATTGATAATAGCCACCCAAATTTAAGTTGATAAAGTCCGAAGAAAATTGATGTGGAAAATTACCATTAGGATCACTTTTTGTTCTTCCACCGTTTATCCAAAAACCAGGTTGATCCGGCGTAGGTGAATAGCGTACTTCCAATTTATAACTTCTTTGATTTTGTTGCATGAAACCCAAATCTTGATTTGCTGCATTAATTTCTAAGCCCAAAGATAATTGGTTTTGTAAAAGCACCAGTTTTTGAATAAGGGTTAACCCATTACCTGGATTGCTTCCCAAAAAGGGATTGCCTTCACTATGATAATCCAAGCCCAAATGATTATAGAGAATTTGCGTTTCTGTAACCATATTAGATAGTGGAATAGAAACTACCGTTCCCATTTCATAGGTAGAATTCGCTCGAACAAAGCCAGCAATATCTGGACTTTTATTTAAACTGTTTCCTAAGGAGTCCTTAGAGCTAAGAAAATATTGCCAGCCACGTGTGCTCGGATTGATTTGGATAATATTTTCAAATTTTTTCGGGCTAAAGCTCACATCAAATGAGTCCTTACCAAAAGCACCTAACGAGGCATCCTTGGTATAGAAACTCAAGGCCCAATTGCTATAGACTTGAATTTTGCCTTCCCAAAATCCAGAACGAAAATCAATTCCTGGCACTAAATTGTCTACTGGTCGCAAACCAAATAAACTGTCATTCAAAGCGCGATCTAAACTTGTGACCCTATCCGAAGCTTTCATAAACGAAAAGCCTAAGTTAAAATGCTCCCCTCCGCCAAACCCCAAACGCGCAGCGGTTAATACCTGTCGATAAGTTCCCGATATTGTATCATTGCGGCTACCGTTACCGGTATCATACTGTGCAACATAAGGGGTGATTTCACGGCGACTTTCTCCGCGCACAATTTGCAAGGATCCCCATCGACTATCGTCTTTAAAAATGTTTAAACTAGCTTCCGCGCCGCGCACGCGCGTGCCGGTTAAGCTGAGTTCATTATAACTAGGGTAAATATCACCCGCACGCGCGGTTACCCATGGGCCGTATTTAATTTGACCGCTCATTCGATCCGAAGGCTGTCGATAGGGGCTTTCATCCGTTTTAGCCAAAATTTTCCCGGAGGCTTCTAAACGTTGAACCTTTAAATTATAGGCGGTTTCGATTCCGCCATCCAGATCTTTCGACAAGGGTTTATCTTGCTTACCCATTTTCAAGGTGCCATTTTCCAGGCTGAGTTTACTTTGCGATATTAATCGATTGGAAGCTTCTCCACCTTTATAATCTAGCTTGGCGATAACTCTTCCAAATTGTCGCAAAGGACTTTTATGCAATGATTTCAGCGGCTCGGGTAAGCGAATAAAAAAGCGAATATTTTTTTGAAATACAATTTCGGTTTTTTCATTAAAAAGTATAAGGGAGAGCTCATGCAATCCCATTTTTAAATCATTGATTTCAATAGAGACATAACCTTCTTCGATAGTAACTGGTTTGTCATATGACCAACCATCTAATTGAATCAAGGCGCTTTGGGGAGCCGTCCCCTCCAAAGAGGCTAAAACCTTAATGTCTTTATCATAGAAGATATCTCCATCAATCGGGAGAATGAGATTCGCGCGTGTTAAGCTTGCGCTTTGCATAATATCTTCTTCTTCACTAGAATCAACCGGTGCTGAAGTAGTCGATGTTGTAGTCTTAGGCGTTCTCTCAGGAGTACTTGTTTGTGAAAAAACCAACGCAACAGTGCAAAATAATACCCCTAATGCTAAACTTAATTTTGAGGGTAACCAGGAGTTTAAAGTTGAGGTAAACATTTCAAAAATCCGTTTCATATTCGATTTCCAATGTGCTCAATTCTTCGGTTTGAGGATTCATAAAATCAACTTCTAAAGCGCTTTGACGAAAGCCTACTTGTTCCAGTTCGGCATCCGATGCATCTGTAATATGTATTCCGTTTAAATCCGAAACAGCTTTTTGACCCGCTCTCACAACTGCATTCGCATCTTTGGGGCGATTATATACTTTCACTTCACCTTCTTGGATAATAATTGTACTCACTGCCTTCTCGTCATAAACAAAAGAATATTTCGCTTTGCTCGCTGTCGCTACGGAATTATCACTTTCGCATTGCCATTCTAAGCTTTTCTTTTTCATGCCAAAAACCACTTCACCTATTTTGAGCATCAGCTTTCCGCCTTTAGTCCCGCCTGCTTTAGCGCCTTTTAAATCGATTTGAGTTTTGGGACGAATATCTAAAAAACTTTCATCTTTGAGAAAACGTACCATTACTTTACCATTTTCACCCGTTTCGAGATGCGATCCGCTGAGTAATAAATCGGCAACTTTCAAATCGGTTTGTGTAGCGGCACCGGCTTGCGAAACACGCACGGTACCCTTTACCGATTTCGTCACGGCCAAAATAGGCGCGGCATGCAGCGAAACTATTAGCCCTAATGCTAAAACCCATCCTAACCTAAAGCATGTTTTTTTCATTGCAACCTCAAGCGGCTTACGCTGTGTTTGGAAAGTTGAAATTCTTTGGCCAAGCGTTCTAATTCTTCAATGGAATAAGGATGTCCATTCAAACGAATTTGTCCTTTCACGGGAATTTTATTGGCGCGCGTTAAATCAAAAGCTTCAAAATTTTCGCCCAAAATAATTTTCAAAGCGGCCATTACCCGTTTGGCATAATCATCCGCATATTTAATTTGAAACTCCAAACTTTTGGTATCCGATATTTCCGGATAAGGGTATGAAGAGTTACCGGATAATCTTTCATCTACTTTAAAATATAGCGCATTGGAATAAAGATATTCCGTCGCAGGACCGCGTAATCTGGCGCGTGCACGCCACACATAGGTTTTACCGGGCATTAACATGGGTAAGTTAGGTGGATAAGGGACTGGAGCAGATTCTCCAAACAAAGGGAACTTTGCGTACTCAATTCCATCCATAGCATCCTGGGCAACTTGCCCTTCGCCTAATTCATAAAGGAAAATTTCCATTTTGGGCTCGCCATCAGGATATTGAAATTCCAAATTATTAAAAAGCTCGGAGGCGATTTTGAAAATTGGATTTAAAGTGTAAATGGATGCAGGCTTAGCATTTTGTATTTGACTGCCTGGATAAATTGCTTGTACGGTTTTTACAAAGCGAAGCTTTCCAATCAGTGGTTTTTCCGGATCAATAACCTGTAAATAAAAATCTTTCGTGTTTACTGGATTGTTACTATCCTCGCAAGTTAATGCAAATTTAAAATGCAAATTCATTTCTGGCGTACGCCCTAGCTTCACCACAGCATTATAGAGTTCACTTTGATCGAAGGCGATTCCTGATCCCTCAAAATCCAAACCGAATACATCATTGGATCGCATAACCATTTGTAATTGTGCGGCGGTTAAATAAGCAGATTGCCTGTCGAAGGCGCTTAACCATTCGCTAGGAGCCGATTTTCCACGCGAAGTATCGGCTTGAATGAGTAGGCGCAAGCGTAACTTTGGTGCTATGGGCAAAGCACTAAGCGAAGAAGTAAATGCAACTGTAAAAAGTGTTGGAGCCTTTTGGGCATCCTCCGTACTGAACCATGCGGGATCAAAACTTGTCACGGTATATTGCAAAACTGGAGAATTCACTATGAGATAGGTTCCCGATTGAGTGGTCACTTCAGGACATTCATTCATGAGAGCACGTGCCTCAATATTTGACATAAAAACAGTAATTAACAGGAAACACCAAACAAGATTTTTATTCCAACAACAATTCCATTTTAGCCAGTCCATACCCCTCCCTGTTCATGGGTGATTTTCGAGTAAAGATAACTAAATCCCTCAAAAATGCAGATTTTACTAATTGGAAAACCGAGATAAACTGCCGAGGAATTTAACATATATTGGCATGTAACATTTTATTTATTGCTAGGACTTACCCTAGGATAAGAGATGGTTTTCTTATCGTAAACCTTATTTCGAATATTTTTAAAGGAATAAACATGAAAAAAAATCTACTCTGCCAATTAGCTCTTGCTGGTATTATCGCCGGCGGCTCAACTTTAATCGGTTGCGAAAGTAGTACTGCTAGCGCCGACAAACCAGCTGCCACCGGTATAACTGCTGCTAAGACGGTTACAGAATTTCAGGCCGAATGCACTAAATTAGGAGGAGCATCTGCAATTCACGATTGCAAGACATTAAATTCTTGTAAAGGTTTTAGTTTTCAAGATGGTAAAGGTGTTGCCAGCCATGAATGCAAAGGGCATTCGGAATGTAAAGGCGCAAGTTGCGTAGAACCTGCAGCTACGCCTCCAGCTTAAAATAAATTTCAGGGTTTTTGTATTGTACAAAAACCCTGAAATACCGCCGTTCAAAAACCTTGAAATACTGATAAATTACCGTAAAATGAACTTTGTGGAACATCCGGATATTTTGTTTCCACTAATACTCTCTGAGAATAAACACTCATCCCTATTTTCGCATCCACATAAGTCGCAAAACCTAAGCGTACTCCCATTACAAATCCTGGTACAATTGAGAATTTCACTTCTTCCTTTTCATCCCAATAACTAGGAATCCATTTGTAGTAATCCCATAATACTAAAGTATTGACTCCAGCTTTCCAGCGATTACCTAAAGTACGCTCAATTTGCACTATTCCCAATGCATGACTAGAACCATAATCTGCCAAGGCTTGGGTTATTGCAGTTGAGAACTCAGCACTCGCAGAAGACGTCCATTTTGGAGGAAGCGATTGAGTAAATAGTTTTGCACAAGATCCCAAGGTAACATTCACATTACCACTACCTATAAAGAGTTCATTGATAGCAGGGTCTTCGACAGACCACTTATAAAGAGGAAATTGCAATCCCAAACGGGGTGTAAAATCTCCCCAGTTTTTGCTGAGACCCAAAGACGCTTCGCCCAATGAATAGCGTATATCATGATTTACTTTTTTAAAAGTGCTTTTTAGTGGCAAACCGAAATCTAAATTCCAAGTATACGCTTTCGCATACACCCCTAGGCTAGGCAAAGTGCCGAACTCATCTCGATTTTTAGTTTCCCCATCATTTAAGGTAATCCAATCGCCAATGCCGAAGGAAAAGGCCGTGATTTTTAGATTATCTGCAAAATTATTTTTATAAATGAGCATAATGCAGAAAATCATTATTGCAAAGATTTTAAAGGAGTTTGTTTTTCCGAATATATTTTTGAACATAATGATCCCTCTGGTTTTGAGCTATGTCCTAATAAGCTAGGGAATGTTACATAATATTTAAGTTTTAGACCCAAACACCCAAATATCATAACTATTTTTCCAAGGAATTTCGTTTTGCGATAGGTTCTGCAAGAGCCAAGCTTGTAACTGTAAATATTCACTCTCTGAATATTTTTTTTGCAAATAAGCAAAGAGCGAGTCGGGTTTTTGCTGACCTAAAGCAAACCAATTTTGCAAATCTTGGGCAGATACTTTTCGCATAGCAGTATAATTACGTTCTAGTTTATTAACCTGTATGTTACTTATGCTTAAAGTCGGTAAATAATGAGTCCAAGTTAATTCTTTGGCAGCAATATTTTCTCGAAATTTATTTTCCCATTCTAGTAAGGAAGCAAAAGCACTTTGCTGTAATTTTTGTGCTGCAAACAATTCGGATAATAAAGGTTGTCGAATAATCGATTTTTCCGCTAATACTAAAACACCTTGTGGATTAAGAAGTTTAAGCATTTCCTGAAGCCAACCCGCAGGCTGGTCCACCTTTGCTAAACTATCCCAACCCATAATTCCATCGAATAATAAAACCTCCGCTTGCTTTTGCAAATTAGAAGGTAAGTCCGCTAAAGCACTTAAAAATACTTGCGGACGATTGAGTACGCCTAAATGCATAGCCCATTCTTCCATGGCCTGTTTTTCTTTAACCTCAGTGCAACGTGTCCAAATGCCACCGGCATGACAAACTCGACAGGCTTCCCACGTTAAAAAGCCCGTTCCACCGGAAATATCTAATACCAAAGATTCACGACCCACTTTAGCTTGCACAAAAATATCTCGACGTAACTTGCGTAATACATCACTACTTTGCCCAATCGCGCGATTAAGCCAATTGTTTTTTAATCCGCTCACAATATCCCTACTGCTTTCATCATCATTGGTATCCTGCAGTGCGGCTAATTGCGCTTCACGGCGAGTAATGACTAATTCTTGTATGGTGGCTTCATAACCACTATCCGAAGGTTCATAAAAAACTTTGCCTTGCAAACTCGCCGGCAAATATTGTTGTGCCACCCAATGATCGCGATAAGCATGGGGATATTGATACCCTTGACCATGGCCGAAATCATCGCCATCACGGCTTTTATCTCTTAAAGGATCCGGAATTTCATCTTTAAGTTCGGTTTGTACTTTATTCAAAGCATCAAAAAAGGCCATGGTGGAATTACTCTTGGGAGCGGTTGATAAATATAAACAAGCTTGCGATAAATGATATTGCCCTTCCGGCAAACCTACATATTCAAAAGCTTGCGCCGCACTATGTACAACACTTAAAGCCTGGGGATCCGCTAAACCCACATCTTCACTAGCCAATATTAACATGCGCCGAAAAATATAGCGTGGCTCTTCCCCTGCATAAAGCATTTTTGCCATCCAATATAAAGCCGCATCGGGATCCGATCCACGCACGGCTTTGATGAAAGCACTGATGGTATCATAATGGGCATCACCATCTTTGTCATAAAGCACTGCACGCTTTTGAATGCTTTCTTCGGCTACTGACAAATTTAAGTGAATTATCCCTTGAACATTGGGTGCGGTAGTTTCCACCGCTAATTGCAAAGCATTTAAGGCGCTCCGTGCATCACCACCCGCAACCGCCACAATATGCGCTAAAGCCTCGGCATCAGCCTCAACTTGCAAATTCCCATAGCCGCGCTCTTTGTCCTGTAATGCCGCAGTTAAAGCTTGCAAAATATCCGTAACTTCCAAGGGACGTAACTGAAAAATACGAGAGCGCGAGACCAAGGCTTTATTCACTTCGAAATATGGGTTTTCCGTCGTAGCCCCAATCAGCAGCAAAGCACCGCTTTCCACATGCGGCAATAGAGCATCCTGTTGGGCTTTATTAAAACGATGCACTTCGTCGATAAAAAGAATCGTGCTTAAGCCTTCTTCTTCTCGAACACGTTTCGCCTCGGTAATGGCAAGACGTATATCCGCAATCCCCGCTAACACCGCATTGATGGCAATAAATTTACTTTTGGTAGTATTGGCAATAATTTGTGCTAAAGTGGTTTTACCCGTTCCCGGTGGACCCGAAAAAATCACGGAAGAAAGTTGATCCGCTTGAATGGCGCGACGCAATAGCCGTCCGGGGCCAACAATATGGCTTTGTCCTATAAATTCATCCAAGGTTCTTGGACGCATGCGCGCCGCCAAAGGAATATTTTGCGGATGAACCTCGGTATGGTTTAAGGCATTGATTTGGGAAATCGAAGTTTTTGCGGCCACTCGGTTCATTTTCATAGCCTAAAGTTAACTAATGGGCAACTTAGGGGAAAGCACTTTGTATTTTTAAAGCATGAAATATTTATCTCTTTTTTGCTTGTCTGCACTATTAATAACCACAAATTCATTTTCACAAAGCCGATCCGAAAAACTCGAAGCGAAAATCCGCAGTGAATTTGAATCGCTTACTCGCAAACAAACCGCACCGCTGATTAAAGCCTTTGAATTACAAAAAATTATTAACGACACAAATTTAATTCTAATCGATGTTCGCGAAAATAAAGAGCAACAGGTGTCTATGTTACCCCATGCCTTAAGTACATTAGAGTTCGCGCAAAAATTTAAACATGGAATTCCGGCCGGATCTAAAATTGTTACCTATTGTACTATTGGTTATAGGTCTGGAAAATATGCGGAAGAACTCAGAAAACAACAAATCATAGCCTACAATTTAGAAGGCGGTGTTTTAGCTTGGAGTTTTTTAGCGAATACGGGTGGCCTATTTGTTACCCACGATACCACCGGAAAATGGATTCCCACTAAACGGGTACATGTCTATGCCAAAGAGTGGAATTATCTAAATCCCCAATACCAAGCAGTGTATTAAAGTTATTTCACCCCCATTTTAATAGCTTTTGGAGCTATTAGTCCTAAACTAATTGCGACCGCACCATTTACTAAAGCCTAATTTTAGTGCATATTGTTGCCTCTTCGCCGATGCAAAAGCATCTAAGGTCTAGCGTCAATGTTGTTTCCATGAAGGATCAGAGGCCGCCGACCTTTATTCCGGGGCTGTGGTGCGAAGTTCAAGCCCTAATTTCCTAGAAAGAAATTTCATGCAAAAAACACTGTTCAGTGAAATGGACTTGTCTGCCGAAGTGCAGAAAGCCATCGTAGATATGGGCTTCGAAGAAGCCACTCCCATTCAAAGTCAAGCTATTCCACAAATCATCGCTGGCGGTGATTTAATCGGACAAAGCCAAACCGGTACAGGAAAAACAGTAGCCTTTTCAGTACCTATAGTTGAAAAAGTAAATGCCCAAAGCCATAAAATTCAGGCCTTGGTACTTTGCCCTACTCGCGAATTATGTATGCAGGTGGCCGAACAAGTCACCAAATTAAGTAAACATAAAAAAGGGATTTTCGTGTTACCTATTTTTGGTGGCCAATCCTATGAACATCAATTACATGGGTTGCGTAAAGGCGTACAAATTGTAATTGGAACACCTGGTCGTATGATTGATCATATGAAAAAGGGTTATCTCAAATTAGATGCTTTACAAATGGTAGTGCTTGATGAAGCCGATGAAATGCTCGATATGGGCTTTCAAGAAGATATTGAATTTATTTTAGCCGGAACACCTAAAAATCGTCAATCGGTTTTGTTCTCTGCCACCATGCCGAGTGGACTCAAAAATATTATTCGTAAATATTTAACCGACCCGCAAACCATACAAGTTACTCATGAAGAATTAACCGTTCCGAATACCGAACAACTTTATGTGGAACTCAAAAATAATATGAAGTCGGAAGCCCTTTGTCGCTTTATCGACATGTATCATGTGAAGCTCGGCATTGTATTTTGCAATACCAAAATTGGCGTGGACGAATTAGTGAGTAGCCTGCAATCCCGTGGTTATTTCGCCGATGGCTTGCATGGCGATATGAAGCAAATGATGCGCGATCGCGTCATGACCAAATTCCGCACCGGTAAAACGGAAATTTTAGTCGCCACCGATGTAGCTGCCCGCGGTATTGATGTAAACAATATTGAAATGGTATTCAATTTTGATTTACCTAAAGATGAAGAAGATTATGTGCATCGCATTGGACGCACCGGCCGCGCAGGACGCGAAGGCCGCGCCATCAGTTTTGCGACGGTTAAAGAAGCGAATAAGCTCCGTCAAATTCAAAAATATGCGAAAGTGAAAATCAAACGTATTTCCGTTCCTACCCTCGATGATGTAGAAGAAGTAAAATACGAAGCCATGCTTACGAAAATTAAAGGTGTGATTGCTGCTGGCAGCCTAGGAAAATATTTGAAGTATGTAGAGAAACTTACGGAAGATGATGCCACGGCCGCAGAAGTAGCCGCAGCCTTGCTTAAAATGACATTACCCGAAACCATTGCCCCATCCGGTAAAACATCCGATGGACGTATGGATTTTGGTATGATGGATGGTAAAGGCGATCATTCTATTGGTGGCGATGTTCCGGCAAAATTATTTTTGAATGTCGGTAAAATGCAAAATGTGCGTCCCAAAGATATTGTCGGCGCTATTGCAGGTGAAACCGGAATCAAAGGTTCGCAAATTGGAAATATCCTAGTTTCAGGAACGCATACCATTGCAGAAGTTCCAGCCGATTTGATGGATATGATTCTTGAGAAAATGCGTAATGTACGCATCAAGGGTGTAAAAATAACTGTGAAACGCGCGGAGTTTTAAACTCTAAGCTTTCCATATTACAAAAATGAAAAAAGGCAGCCTATTTAGGTTGCCTTTTTTTAATCGAAATAAATTGATTCTCAAGCTTAAAATCTATGCACCGATTAAAAATTATTCCAAGCTATACCCGCCCGAATAAAAGCGCCGTCATCTAAACTTTCTCCTGCTAAAAATCCCGCCGTTTTATAACCCCAAGCAAAAGAAAAATTAAGAAAGGGTATATCGCGCGTTACGGGTATGAATCCACCCAAAATAAAAGCTTGGCCGGGTGAGGTTCCTCTTTCTTTTAAGACATCTCCACCTAAAATTAAATTAGGTTGTTGCCAAAAATGATAATCAAAATCAAAGGTCATGTTCCCATAATTCAAGAGTTGTTGACTTTGTAACCCAAATCCCCAGGAATCATAAAGAATACCATCGCCTTGGCGCCAATAAGCATTTATGGTTTTATCGTGATATTGCAACCAATTTTCCACATACACCTCGCTACCATAAGGGCTTAAGCCTAAACGTAACATGGGTAAATAATTTACTGGACCTAAGGGAATAGTGGGTAATGTAGTACTCTTTTCACCATACCATAAATATTGGTGGATTAAGCTGTAGAGACTAAAAAAGAAAAAGGGATTAACATAATTCACAAAATCACGATTGCGTAAACGTTGCAAACTTAGCTTAGGATTTTCAGCAGAGTAACCCGCTTTCACATTTAAAGTGTCCAAATAATGCAGCATATCATTACCTTGATCACGCCCAAAGGCCGTATCGGCCTCAATATAATTATGCAAATCAAATTCACTAAAATAATACAACAGCACTTCATGATAATCGATTTTACCTTGCGCCATCCAATGCCTTTTAACATGATTCGCTAAAATGGCATCCGCTTCCACACCGGCAGTTGCTATTGCCGACCATTCATCCCTTGACCATTGTCTATCAATACCTCGCTTAGGCTGAGTAGAGCCTCCTCCATTATCATAAGGCGGAGGTAAGCGCAACAAAAAATTCATATCGGTTACCCCATATTCCCGAAAGCGATAGCCATGGCCAAAATATTCATGCTGAATCAGAGTGGGAAAATAATCGATGGTAAAATCAAGCAGAGAAAGCTTAGCCAACCGATAAGCGATTCCTCCGGCTTTTCCTAAGAACTGATTTTCTGACCAAAGTTTTGCGGGAGCAAAATAATCTTCACTGGTCATCACCGCCCAATGCATGGTGAGCAAATCCTCAGCGCCCACATACATGGATAAATTAGGATCGAGCCAAATGCGATGTTGTTCCGCTTGGGCATTTGCAAAAAATAATATCCCGCACAAACTTATTTTTAGCCAAGTCGAACAAGACATTACTTGGTAAAACCTTAATTAAAAAGTAGTGAACTTTACTTTAAAAACTTTATTGGGATAAATTAAACTCTTTTGCGCATTCGTATCATAAGCGCGAATTAACATTTTACGTCCCGCCTTTTGAAAAATATTGGCTGATGAATTTGAACATCGAATTTTTACATCTTTGGGTAAAACTTGCACATGCATTTCCATATTCAAAAACCAAGCGGAGATTTCCTTCCACGCTTCTAAATCCTCATCTGGATTAAGTCCAATAGTTGGATTATTAAAAATGAGTAACTCTTCGGTTATCGTATCTTTAAGAAAAACGCGATGCTCCATATAAGGCGGGCCATCATACGATTTACCATAAGCATCCATTTCATGCGCTAACACATATTTGGATCGGTATTTATCCCCAATATAAGTGTTATAGCAAAAGCTTTCGCTATACGTGGGCGGCGGTAAAATAATTTCAAATTTTCGTTCATAGAAAAGCACAAATTCTTTTTTCATATTAATTAAGCATCACTTTCATCAACGGAGGCTTTTTCCAAAGCCTGCAAAAATATGCGGCTCTCTTGGGCTCCCGAAATTCCAAATTTCCTATCAATCACAAAAAAAGGCACGCCGGTTACCCCTAATTGTTGCGCTTCACGAATATCCTGTTTCACTTCCGCGGAAAAAGCATCGCTGTGCAGAACATCCTTTATCGATTCTTCAGCCAATCCAATTTCCATTCCCAATTGCGTTAAAGTGTCCTTATCGGCAGTATTTTGACCTTCGGTAAAATAGGCTTTAAAAAGCCGCTCTTCCATCGATCCACCAAGGCCTTGGGATTTGGCCAATTGCACCAAGCGATGAGCATCAAAAGAATTGGCTACGATGGCCTTATCAAAATTATAAGTCAGTCCCACTTCCTTCGCCATTTCAGTAACGCGCGCATTCATCTCCTGCGCCTGAGCCAAAGGTATGCCTTTAATCTCCGCAAGATATTGATGAATATTTTTTTCGAGATGGGTGGTTTGGGAAGGGTTTAATTGAAAACTTTTCCAAGTAACTTCCACCTCATCCTTACCCGAAAATTGTTCTAAGGCCTTTTCAAATTTGCGTTTGCCGATATAGCAAAAAGGGCACATCACATCGGACCAAATTTCAACTTGCATGAAGCTTCCTTCTTCTATTACACTAAAATTAAGACTGTTTTAAAAGATAGGTTAAACGGCAAGCGGATGAGAAATTTATTCGGGAGTAGCGATGCACAATTCGAACCTAATTTGGGGATTATTCGGAACCTATTTCGGTATTACTCAGGTGCCCTACGCGACTTTTTTTGACGTAACATGGCATGAATAGCCGAATCCAATTGCTGCAAAAAAGTGGAGCGATCTTTGGGTTGAAAAGGCCTTGGCCCACCGGGTAATAATCCCATTTGTCGCAGTTCGGCCGATATCTCTCGCGAAGCCACGGTTTCACCGATATTATCTTCCAGAAAAGGTTTTCCGGTATTACCTAGTACATAAGCACCCTTGGGTAAGCAGCGGCTGGCGAGGAGAATATCCGAGGTAATGACTATATCGGAACGTTGTACTTGTTCAACTATCCAATCATCGGCAGCATCAAAGGCGTCATTCACTACTTGTAAGCGAATATTATTATCGAAGGGTATGCGCATGGTGGCATTGGCTACTAGAATGACGGGAAGGTTATGTCTTTTGGCGACTTTGTAAATTTCTTCTTTGACTGGGCAGGCGTCCGCGTCGATGTAAATGGTGATCATATGTTGGGAATAATAGCTTGTTTTATGCGGGATGCGCTTCACTCTAAGAAGATACCTTCCTTGGTGGAATACCTAATTGCTTAAGTATACCGTTTGCTCCGAACATGTCTTCAGGCTTGGTATAGTCTTTTAAAAGTTCGTCGAGGATTTCATTTTTAATGGTCATTATTTCCCTTTCGTGGAATAAATTAGCTTTATAGCATCGGACCATTTACACAAACTTCAGTACACCCTCAGGGTTTGTGTTGTCTAACTAAATGTCCGTGAACAAGGGCGCAGATCACTTTTTGTTCCATCGATTTCCTGACACCCTTCAAAAGTGAAGACAGAAAAAACTAGCAGAGATAATAAAATAAAATTTTGGGATAACATTAAAATCATTCTTCCTTTTGTCCATAATGGTTTGCAGCCATAAACGTAATATTTAAACCGATTTTGAGAGAAAATACCCCTACCCAAAACCCTTTCCCTCCCCCCATAATTACTCTAATAGAAATCCAGCAAACATAAGGTCTCAAACACCTTGCATTTGCTTTTTGTTTTGAAAAAAAGGTTATTTACAGAATGAGGCATGCTCTCATTGGTTTAATATTCCTCCTGTTCAGCAATATTTTTGCAGCGGAAAAAACGATTCCGCAAATAAAATCAACCTCCGCCACGTCCCATGACACCGCTTGGGCTCAAGTAGAGGATGCCTTTTTGCCCATTCGGACGGCCACTTCCTTGCAAGCCAATATTATCGGCATGGCGCAACGTGGAGATTATTGTCAAATATTAGCTCGCAATGGTTCTTGGATAAAATTGAAGGCTCATGATACCCTTATAGGCTGGTCCTTAGGGCATTCAGTGAACTTTGTGAATAAACCTAATCCCCAAAAAGCCGGACAGCTCAATTTTATAATTACAATTGTATTAGGCTTAATTAGTTCCACATTATTCTTATTAGGGTTCATGTTGCATCGGAGTAGAAAAAAAATATCTGAGGACAAAGTCCATAAAATTTCTGGCGAAAAACGTTTGCAGAATAAAATCCTTTTGCTTTTCCCCTTTGAACCCTTAGTTGAATCTGAACTTGTAAATGAGTCCGTTTCGCTTTTTAAATTCTTGGAAGCCTGCGGCTATGAATGCGGTTTAGAAAACCAGCTCGACAATTTTTTTGCAAGTTACAAAACATTTTCCCCTAACTTATTGGTTGCCGATTTTATCCATTATGAAATACTCGAAAAATTAATGGGTGAAAATGTGCGTTTGATCAATACACCCATAATCTATGTAAACACTGCCCCTGCCGAGACTCCAGTAACATATAAGGTACGTCAATTTTTGCCTACTCCTTTGCATGATAAACCTTTAAGACACGCAATTACGCAGTGCCTAGAGCCCAATTCTCAACAATTGCTTTATTCTATTCAATCTGCCGCCTTAAAAGGCAATATTCAAGCTGGAACTTTATTGGATTTGATTTTGTTTTTAGCGCAATTAAAAAAGAGCGGCCGCTTATTAGTGGTAGGCTCCCAAGATGCCGGTGAAATTATTTTGTATAAAGGATTAATTCTCGAAGCGGTATGCTCGGATTCTACGGAACGTGAAGCAGTGGAAAAAATCATTCAAATTGAAAGTGGTCACTTTGAATTTTTGGAAGAGAAAACCAAAAAAGTTTCCAAAAAAACCTTTAATGCCGAAGAAATCCTGCTAAATTGGGCCAAGAGTAAAGATGAAAAAGACCACCCTACTGGGACTTGATTTTGGAGAACGCCGCATTGGCGTGGCCTTAAGCGACCCCGATCATACCATAGCTATTGGGCTCACCACCATTGATTGCAAAAAAAATCCCGATATTTTCCCCTTGCTTAAAACCATTATCGACGATGAGTTAGTCGGTGGAATTGTGGTAGGTTACCCATTGCGTACCGATGGAATAGAAAAACCGGGAGGCAAAACCGAAGCCGTAGATGTTTTTATTGCTGAACTGGAAAAAAAATTAAACTTACCGGTTTATCGCGAAGATGAAGCTTATACCAGTCAACTTGCACAGGCTAGCTTAAAAACCCGCAGCCATAAAAAAAAGCGTCCCGATAAAGCAGCGATTGATCGCGTAGCAGCCTGTTACATTTTACAAGATTATTTAAATCGCAAGGGTGAAACCGTATGATGCATGTTTCCCCTTGTGCTTGGTATTGTTTCTTCTTTGAAGATAAAGGAGAATGGGATATTCGCGATTTAAAAGACAAAACTATTATTAGTAACTTAGATGGAACTTGTACTATTGAACTCGTCGCCGCGCGTAAAATTCAAAAAGCCATTGATGTAGAAATATCCGATTATCATGAAACCTATTTACGCGATGAACAGGTAATCCCCCTTAAAACCGTGATGACGGAAAATGCCGCAAACATTGTCACCATAGTCACTCGCGGCACGGGCCCTGACGAGCGTTTTTGGATTGTATGCCATGCATTTTGGAATAATTACTGCGCCTTCATTCGCTATCATGGCCATCAAAGAGAAGCCATGCAAAAAAAAATTCAGGTGTTCTACGATATTGTGCAATCCTTGCAACCATTGGCCATGGATTAATTAAACGAGTAGTAATTAATTAATGGCTATACAGGCTGATATTGGTGCGCAAGAATAAAATTTGTTGTTTGGATAATTCTTTCTGTACCAAACTCTGACATTCATAGGCATGCATTAAATTACCGAGATCGCATAAAGCATTACAGTCATTTCCAGCCCTTCGTAAACAATAGTTACCTATTTTTGGAGGTGAATTTTTAGTAGTGATTGAGGCCTTCGATTGTGCCGAAATCTTTGCTGAAGCAATTGCAATATCTAAGGCACAAAGTTTGGTATCCGTAAAGCCATCATCCAAATTGGAATCATCATCTTCTTGACCTAAATCTAAATTTGTTGCCACGGTATGTCTTAAGCCAAAAAAATGTCCCATTTCATGCGCAGCAGTTGCCGCTAGTCGATAAACATCCCCACCTTGATTAGAAAGTATGATGCGGCTTTCCCGATGTGTATCTATATCAAAAGCTTCCCGTCCCGTAAATCCCAAAATGGCACCTCCGGTATTTCCGGCATAAGAAATATTATCCACTATATAAATATGCACATGCTTAGCGCGCCGAGTTCCAGGCAAGGGAATATATTCATTGGTGGAAAAGGCATAAACAAAGGGTTTGCTTGTGGGCTGTACTATATCGATATCGCCCTGTATATACAAGCTTGGAAGTGTGGGAGTGACAAATTGACTATATATTCCATTTAAGGTTTTAAAAAATTGCTCGGCATAAATTTGCTTTTGAGCATTACTAGTTAACCCTGTGAGTTGATTAATAAAAAGCAGATCGATAAAAAGCGTATCTTTATTTACAGCCGGCAATGCTGTTAGGGTTACCTTGGTTAAATCATTCAGTAATAAGGATCTGTTTTGGGGAGTAACCTTGGCCACAAAAAATTGTGCTGCACTTTGATGCGAGGTGAACTCAAAAAACTGCTTCGTCCCATCTGTTACGGGAGACGGCTTAACGTATTCTTCTGTCCCTCCATTATCTAGGGTGTACAAAGTAAGTTGATCCGAATTTTGCTTGGAGCCTATTAAAGATAAATTATAGGTGATATTGGGTTGCAAAACTAAGCGAATACCATAATCAATGATAGAATGCTTTAATGAATCATTTTTTGCAGCATCATTGACATACAATCGACGATCGGAATAACCATTAATAGCACTCGGTGTATCTGTTCCTGTAATAGCGCGGCAGCTCAACAAATTGGCAATTAGTAACCCTAATAAAATAATTTTCATCGGTTTTTCCTAGCTTCCGCTTTCAATTTTTCCCTGATAGCCAGCAAGCTTGGGATATAGCGAGCGTCTTTAAAATCAGAAAAGGCCCAAGGAAAAGGTTCAAAATTCCCTTTGGAATATTTTACCAACATATCGGCATAGACGCCATGATTCAGATATAATTTACAAGGCCCTTTTTTAAAAGAAGCTAAAACCAATTTATCAAAATCGAGATAACCGATATCCACATTGTAAATTCGTCGTCCTGCATCACTCCATTTTTCTTCTAACTGCGCGGCTTTAAGCTTGTATTCAACCAATAATGACGGTTCCATTAATCCAGTAAAGGCACAAAACCCTCGATACAGCTTAGGCCCAAATTCAGAGGCATAATAATCCGTGGTGTCAAAGGGTAAAAAAGCACCTTTATAAATTATGGATCCAAAACATTCCGCTAAATCGACATAAAAAGAATTTTCGGGAATCGGATGCGGGCTTAATATTGCAGCTATCGCTTTTACTCCAATCGGTTCATTCAATTCTTGCATAGCCTATAAAATGCTTTATTCTTGCGCGTCATGCAAAAGACCACCGAGTTTTTAACCCCTATTCATAAAGCCGGAATCATATTGTGCAAATTCATAATTGAAAAATTCTCACTAGCAGGTAAATTTTTTTGAGGACAATTGATTTTTTATTATGTAATATATTCGTATCAATTTACCCAACCTCATTAGAAAGGACATTCAATGGCAGAGAAAAGTTTAACCCAAGGCCAAATTATAGACTCGCTTGCAAAGAGCAATAGCTTCACTAAGGTGCAAGTTAAAAGCTTCTTAGAAAGTTTGGCTTCATTGGCTTATAAAAATGCTAAAAATGGATTTACTCTTCCTGGATTAGGAAAGCTTGTTTTGGTACAACGTAAAGCACGCATGGGCCGCAACCCTGCAACCGGCGAAACCATTAAAATCCCTGCTAAAAAAGTAGTGAAGTTTCGCGTCGCTAAAGCCGCCAAAGAAGCCATTTCACCGGCTCCAGCCAAGGCATCAGCAAAAACACCTGCCAAGACACCAGCCAAAAAGAAAAAATAATTTTCTAAAAATTGTTTTTAAAAAGGCTTCCGCAAGGAGGTCTTTTTTTTGTCCCATTTTTTAATTTCGTCTTCATTTAAATAAGTGGTGATGTGATAGAAATCACGTCCAAATACACTTTTTTTTCCTCCATTATTCACCGGAGGAAAAATGTCATCGCTTATAAAGCTCGCCCAAGCATACAAACTCACAGCTTTAATAGGGTGGCTGGTTTTTTTTATGGACTGGCATAAGGCCGTGCAAAACAAATACCGTTGGCTGTGGGGCATACACCTAGCCTTACCCATTTTATGGGGCTGTATCGGTGCATTTTACAATCCTTGGCTAAGCTTAATTGGTTTACTCCTTCACTTGTTGATTATCCACGGATGGCATGTGAAGATTTTGCCTTGGATAGGATGCTATGCGATTTGGTTTGCGATTTTACACTATACCTTCCCCATGCCTAAACTTTTTGGCGAAGAAAATAAAAATCTCCCTTCACAAATTTTAAGCGGAGAAATAAGTGGCTATTCCACTGAAGGCAAAGACTTGGCCTTCACGTTGCAAACAAATACTGGAAGCTTCCGAATTCATGTAGCCCATGCGTATTTTCCTATTTGGCCAGGCACAAAAATAAGCTTAGTGGGCAAAGCCTTACCCTATTTTCCACCGACCAATCCAGGAGAATGGAATGCTTTACAATATTATCGTTCCCAAAATCTCAATGGCATTTGGCGTGCCGATTCTATTTTGAAAATTTCGGACCCTCCATTTTATTGGCATTATATAAGTATTTGTCGTGTCAGCATGCAAAAGGCATTGGCAAAGCATATTCCTCTCCAAGAACAACCTCTCCTGCAAGCCGCAGTATTGGGGGATATGGACGCGATAAGTCCCGAATTGATGCAAGACTTTCAAAATAGCGGCATGTTACACATACTCGCCATTAGTGGACAACATATTGGATTATTGGCTTTAATTTTATTATTGCTATTCAATTTTCTGCGCTTACCCCTCAAGCTGGCGGCCTTTATAGTAACGCTTATTTTATGTGCCTATATTCCCATTTCGGGATCTTCCATCAGTGTTATTCGAAGTGTTATCATGTTCGCCTGCTTTCTACCCTGCTTTTGGTGGGAAAGACCGAGCTCTACGCTAAATGCCTTAGGATTAGCCACCAGCAGCTGTTTGTTGCTTATGCCTTATCAAATCATGTCCTTAGGTTTTCAACTTTCCTTTATCGCTACTTTTGCTTTACTGCTATTTGGACAACCTATTTTGCAATGGGTACATTCTAAAAATATCACACATCCCATTAGCATTTATCTTCTTTCTACACCGCTAATAAGTTTAGCTGTTTTTTTAATTACGCTACCGCTTTTAGCCGCCACCATACATCAAGTAGCTCCCTATGGTATTTTGGGAAACATTGCCACTCTAATTATCAGCTCTATTTTAATTGTAACTGGCGTGTTAACATTATTTTTTTCTTTGCTTTTTTCACCCATGCCAGGCCCTCTGGGACAAATTCTATGCGACAGTCTTGGTGTTACCTCGGCATTGTGCGCCAAAGCCTTAAATTATAGCGTACATTATTTAGCAAATTTACCACAAGGTCGAATTTTTATCCCCACGCTTCCGCTTTTTGAATTAATCGTGCTTAGTTTATTTTGTTTATTACTTCCCTTTAGTTTTAAAAAAGGCATTGGAAAAACATGGATTTTATTTTTTGCAACTTTATTTTCTTGGGATTATGCTTTGCATGCTCTGTGGAATGCTTATCAGGAACCGGCCTCTATTACTTTTTTAGATGTGGGTCAAGGTGATGCTTTTTATTGCCAAATGCCACAAAGCCATATTCTTATTGATGCAGGACCAGGGCATCCAGGAAATGGTGCAGGAAAAAAAGTCATATTGCCTTTTTTAAAATCCAAAGGAATTAATCATTTAAATATGGTTTTAATCACCCATCCCGATGAAGATCATTATGGAGGCTTGGTTTATTTGCTGCCCTATATTTCAATAGATACCGTTTATACTTCAGGATTAGAAGCCGAATCAGCTGGTTGGAAAAATTTGCGCGCGAAATTAAGCGAATATCATATTCCGCTAAAAGCCTTACATTGCGGCCAAAGTATTTACCATAGTGATAATTATGCCATGCATATTCTTAGTCCCTGCGCAGAAAATCAATTTAAAGATCGCAATGACAATTCCTTAGTCGTGCAATTAAACTGGCGGCATAAGAAAATTTTATTAACCGGTGATATTGAAAAAATATCCGAAAGTCATTTTGAACATTTAGCTATGAATTGGCGCGAAAATGATATTTTAAAAATCCCGCATCATGGCAGTGGACGAACTAATCGATTAGAATTTATCGAAGCCATTCACCCACAATACGCGATTCTATCGGTTGGTCGTAAAAATAGATTTGGACATCCCGGAATGAATATTGTACAAGGTTTAAATGCAAAAAAAATAAAAACCTTCTCCACTGCGGAACAAGGCGCTATAAGTTATAGTATGAATCGCTCTAGAGAAACTTGGGAGACTTTTTTGCCTGAAGTAAAGGGAAATTAATGCTACTTTATAAGTTACATGCAAAATGAAAGTTCTGATCCTGAATGGATTAAAAAAATTTATCAGCAGACGGATATTAAACGTGTCCCTATTACCGGTATTGTCGAAGGTTATCATTCGCTTCCCTTTACCTTAATTGGTCCCAATCCGAATTATTTAGCCCAAGGCGCTTCGCAATCGGCGCGTTCGCTAAAGCTTACGGGCAAAATTAGTGTGAGTCCTAAATTGATATTTTCATTCAATTCCGATAGCGATCATTTTGAAGATATATTCCAAGAAAATGAACCCTTCATGGATAAAAGTATAGTCGGAAGGATTTTTTCTTTTCAAAGCCCACATAAAAATCAATTAAAAATTCGCAATGAAAATTTTGCCATTGAAGAATTTCCTGATAGCGATGAAGATCTTTTAGAAGCCACTTTAAATGATTTGAATCGCGGGGAAATAATTAATATGGGCGTAATTTGGTGTCCGCAACCCAAATTTTATCCTATTAGTTTGGAGCGTTTTATCTATTCGATTATCGATAGAGAAATTTTATAAAAAAGCGTTTCCCATTAAAATCATTTTTCCCGTAGGCATAGTGCTCCCCTCTTTAGGTTCGAGCGTAACTGCAAAGCCACTTATATGCCGTCTATCCGTTTCCAGCAAATGGTTAATTTTATAAATATGATTTAATGCGCCATCTGTAATTGGAAACACTCCCACTGCAAAAGGTTTGTTATCAATAATCACCCACAATTGATAAGTTTTTTCTTGCGTCGTGATGGGTAAATTTGAAAGATAAAGTAAAGCCTTTTTATCCATAGCATCCCACAAAATTTTTCCATATCCCTTAGAATTCGCCGCTAAACCGTTCAGTACCACAATTTCCAATTGCGAAGTCTGTAATACTTTAAGCATACTTATGCTCTGTTGTAGTGAATCCTGCAAAATCAATACTTGCTTGGCTTGTATGTTGGAAAAGAGTCTTTGCGTAGCCAAGGAATTTTTCAAGTGAAAAATATAAAGTCCCAATCCTAGGCTAATTATTAATATCGTGGCGACAGTGGTTTTCCAAAAAAAATAAGTGTTAACTCCTAGTACATGGAAGATTTTCTCGACTAAACGGGGTTCATTTCTTTGAAATTCGGTACTTTTTTTCCGGCTAGAATAAGTGGGATCCACTTTACTCATAAGCTTTTGCTTAACCCTTAGGGAAGGGGTTTCTAGTGCCGTTATTAAAGGTAAGTGCTGCGCTAAACGGTTTAGTTCAGTATAAATAGTACGCTGTTCCAAAGTGGGAGCTTTTAAAATCGTCAAAAAAAATTCTACTTCGTCACCCTCCAATACGCCCAAAACATAAGCGGAACATAAATCTTGAAATTGTTCCTTACTGATTTCGTTCAATGCAAATAATCCTTTAGTATTTCTTGCATTTTTCGTATGCCTTCATTAAAGCGATTTTTTACCGTACCCAACGGAAGATTATATTGCTCTGCCATTTGACTTTGCGAGTAACCTTGAAGATACACCGCTTTTATCAATTGTTGCTGTTCAATCGAAATTTTTGCAAATGCTGCTTTTACAAATGGTTCTCTTTCCATAAAACGGATTTTATCCAATTGCTCCAATTGTTGAGGCGTGGAAAAAATATCCAAATCTTCTATTTCGCCAAATTCCTGTTTTTGATTACGATATTTTTCGGAATGTATTTTATCCAAAGCTTTATAGCGCGCCATGGTAACAATCCAACTGTAAACACTGCTTTTAGAAAAATCATGGGTCGGTGCTTTTTCCCAAACCTGCAAAAAAATTTCTTCTAAAATAATTTCTGCTTCTTGCTTTTTTTTTACAATCGAAAAAATCAAACTGTATAGTAATCGTGAATACCGATCATAAAGAGCTTCCAATCCCTTGGGTTCTCTATTTATAATGCGTTGCATGGAATCAATAGGGCTTTTCAGTTTCTACTATGTTTATTAGTACATCGTCCCCATCCCAACTAATAGGGTATTGTAATAGTTTCGCTCGTTGACAAGGGCCGGCTTCACAAATGCCGGTTTCTGGATGATATTCTGCACCATGAGATTTGCAGATAATTCTATCAATTGCAGGATAAAAAAAATCGGCATCGCCGTAATCTAAGGGAATGGGCCAATGACAACAACGATTTAAATACGCGAAAAAATTTTCTTTATAGTGCAGTAAAAAACCTTGCGCTTCGTATCCAAAATACATAACTGGAAACACGCGTGTTTCGCCCGAAAGCATGGATTTAGCTCTTTCTAATCTAACTTGCATTTACCAATTGTAGCATTGATTTTAAAAGGAAAACACCTTAGCTAAATAGACAGCTCCACCGATAATTCCTAAGCCCATACCCCCGACCAATGGCCATAGCCATATGGGAACTTTTTCCTCCAGGTAAATATCGTCAAAGGTATTGGAGAAAACCTTTATTGGAGCCACAAAATGCATTGTTTGCAAAGCACTTTCGGAATGCTGCAGTTCATTTAGGGCAGGACTTGGAACTCTTGTGCGCCGCGCAACTTGGGTCCCTAGTATAGAAGTCTCAGGTCGATTTTTAGGGGCTTCTTTTAAGTAGTCGGGAATGGATGCATGTTGTGTGGCTTCCCCTAATACAGGTAAAGAGCCTGAGCTTAAGGCGGGTTTGGCAATAAAACCAGTATTTGTAAAAGTATTTCTGGGATCCATTAAAGTTTGTTGATCAGAAGTCAACTCTAAACCGTTATCCGCCTCTTCCAATATCGGTTTTAATGCGTTTAAATTTCTGTTAATCGGATGTGTTGGGTTTTCCAATGTCGCTTTTTGACGCGCTTGAAATAAATTCGATTGTAAAGTGTCTAAAGCATTAGAAAAAGCATTTATGGAAACAAATCGATCATTAGGTTTATTCGACAAGGCCTGCAAAATTAATTCATCGGCTTCAATACCAAATAGTGAACTTAATTGACTCGGTAAACGAATTTGTCCCGAAGGTACGCGGCCTGCAAGAATTTCATAAAGAATAGCTCCTACCGAATACGAATCACTTTGCGGAACTAGATTTGCCCAATCCTGCTTTAGTTCCGGTGCCATATAGGGTAGATAACGACGAGCATAAGCATTGAATTCAAATTCTTGGGGATTTAAAAATCCGCATACACCAAAATCCATGATCACTGGGCCAGCAGGGGTAACAAATATATTTTCAGGTTTTAAACATCCATAACAGCTACGTTCATGCACCACTTCCAAAATTTTTAGCAATTTACGAACTAAAGCTAAACCTTGTAATACCCGATTTTCAAAAGTTAATCTTTCTAATAACCACATACGTAAAGGTATGCCCGTAACAAATTCCATGGTATAATAGGCTGAACCTTCATATTGACCACTTTGATAAATTTTTGCTATGCCTGACGATTGATATTCCGCTACGGAATTGGCTAAAAATAAAAAGGCTTCAATAAAATGGGGCTCAGCAGCTTTACGCGCATGCATTATTTTTAAAACAACTTCCTGATTGTTTGCAAAAGTATCGCGACATAAAAAAGAATTACATAAACTGCCCATCCCTAAATAGCGTTCAATTTGATATCGACCCGCATAAATATCGCCTCGCTGAGGAATGGCTGTACGCGAGCCATGTTGATTGGCACTGGCCGCTTTGATTATTGGAACGGGATTAGCATTAGGGGCAAATTCATCTTCCAAGCGTAAACCACACTGCGGACAGAATACCGTCTTCTCTAAAATTGATTTTCCGCATTGTTGGCAAAGCATACACGCCACTCCCTGCTTATATTATGACAGCTTATTTGTACCCAATGTAAAAAAAATTTCCCGCCCTTTCGCGATCCTCCTCAAATTTGTAATCCTTCTTCCCAAGCTTTGTGCTACTTTTAAAAGATGTCATCACGCATTTTTTTAATTACTGGTTTTGCCCTTGATAAAAGAGCTTTTTCGACGCTGGAATTGCCTTTAGAAAATTTCATCTTGGTTGATTTTATTCCTTTTGAAGCGCAAGATACCCTAAAAAGCTACGCTTTGCGCCTTGCTGAGAAAGTTGGGTTTAGTCCAGAGGACATGATAGGTGGAGTTTCTTTAGGAGGAATGCTAGCCTTGGAAATAGCTGCCCATTTTGGTGCAAAAAAGATTTTGCTGATTTCTTCCTGTAGTCATCCTCGCTATATTCGCAAAATATACTTGCGGCTTTCATATTTAGCCCCTCTATTGCCCTCTTTCGCCATCCGTCGAGGGTATGCTCTAATCATTCCCATTTTAAAGCGAAAAAAATTGTTGTCGGGTAATTCAGAAGCCGTTTTTTATTCCATGCTCGAAAATTTTTCACCTAAGCTTATGCGTTGCATGCCAAGACTTATTCGCACTTGGCAAGGTTGTCGGCCACAAATCCCTATGGCCCAGATTCACGGAAAAGGAGATTGGTTAATTAAACCTGAACCAGGAGCACAGTTATTGCAAACGAAAAATCATTTACTCACGCTTTCCCATCCGCAAGCAATTCGAGCCTTTTTGAAAACCGAAACTGGATATTAACTGGGAAGATACCGTAACTTTGGAATCTTAGCTAACAATTTTTCTTCAAAGGCCAAACGAAAATAGGTTTGCAAGCTTTCTTCTTGTTCAAGACCAAAAGTATAATCAGCACTATTGTAAAAATCTAAGGCAAATTCCATTGTTAAGGTGGAAGGGTATTTTGCCATCCACTTTTGTAATGCAAGGGCGGGATCTCTTTTAAAAAATTGTAAGGATTCTTGTAAGGTGTTTCGCCAAGTTGATAAAATAATTTTTTTCTCTGGCCAAATGGCTTTCCGTACCATCCATAAACCAAAAGCAAAAGGTAATCCTTGCCAATGCCGCCATTCCCCACCTAAGTCATATCGATAGGGCCAATTTCCACTTTGTGATTGTCGTAATGCTTCATCTCCAATAAAAACTTGAGCTATAATTTTTTCAGGCTTTAAAGAGATATTTTTTTCTGCATCGATATACAGTGGCTTTACCTTATAAAACCGTTGACTTAATATTTGAAATAAAACGTTGGAGGTGTCGGAATCAGAGGATAATTGTACAGGTTCATCCTGCAATTCCTCCCAAGGCTTTTGGGAAAGCAATAATACGGATCGCATTTCCATTTTACTGGAAGTGGAAATCCCTGGGAAAAGAAAATAATCGGAGCTATGACGTGCATATTCAATACTCGAAGAAGGCGCACAATCAATACAGCTTGCATGTAACTCCTGATTGAGCTTACGCGGTACCCCATCTACAAAACGCATGAATGGAGAACCCTCTAATGTGCTATGAAAAAATGGAGCGCAGACTAAAAAAGGGATGCGCCCAACAATTAATTCCGGAGAAGCTAATACCATGGGGGCAACCATAAAAAATAAATAGTGCTTATGTAAAGGTTTACCTGAATAGGAAAATAAAAATGTCGAAAAAATAGTGGGGAAATGAAAAGGGAGGCTTTAACCTCCCTTTCACACTCACAATTTTAATTGTGATAAATTGCAAAAAAAGCTTAAGCTTTTGGCTTGGCTTTTTTAGCAGTTTCTTTCAAAGCAAGACCGGCTTTGAAGCCAACAGTCTTAGAAGCTTTGATTTTAATTTCTTCGCCAGTGGAAGGATTGCGACCCTTGCGAGCTGCACGGCTTTTGATCGAGAAAGTTCCGAAGCCAATCAATTGGACATTTCCGTCTTTCTTGATGCCAGTTTCGATTCCAGCTAATACTGCATTAACAGCTCTTTCGGC
The DNA here is from genome assembly GCA_043745805.1 of Fibrobacteria bacterium. GTDB lineage: Bacteria > Fibrobacterota > Fibrobacteria > UBA11236 > UBA11236 > JAYTSD01. Next base: position 44,154 of record JAYTSD010000045.1, on the reverse strand, counting down.
TGCAGCTTTGGTTTCAATACCAGCCGAAGAGTCTTCCAACACGGCGTGAACGAGTTCTTGCTTGTTCATTGATTATCCTTTTCTTAGGTGTAAGGGCCTAACAATTAAGCCTTGGGGAGATAATACTACAATTTTTTGCAAAAGCAAAGCGAAATTTAACTTTCTGATCTTTTCTAAGCTTACTAAGGCAAGGGCTACAGCAGCAAGCCTCGCCAAGGCCCTAGTGGTCGCACTCCAAAACGATTCCACCCTAGGCCCCTAAACCATTGATTTCAATGGCTTTAGTAAAAAAAAATGCTTCACGTCAATTTGCTGCAGGAAATTTAAGCTGTTCTAGTACCTGAAAAATATTTTCAACAGGTAAGCTGCAAGTACCGTCCTTGCACACATAAAACAAAGTTTTACCCTCTACTCCTCTATCTTTAAAAAGCGGGTAACTGTTCGTTTGTTCACATCCCGCTAATAAAATCTGGGGTAAGAAATAGCTGGATAGCTCTTTGCGCATAGCCTCGGCTTGATTTCCCACAATCACCACTTGATAAAAAGGGCAGGCCACTTGCAAAAATAATTGTGCCCAATTCGAATAACTCGATCCATAAATCGGTAATTCGCGCTGCACTACGGCTAACATACGCGATGCCCGATCACAATATTCGCGGCGATCTAAAAAATGTCCTAACCAAAATAAACTTTTCGCTAAACTAGAATTTGACGCAGGTATCACATTGTCTTGTGTTTCTTTTTTGCGTGCCACCAAAGGCGTTGCGGTATTCGAAGTAAAATAAAATAAGGCAGAATTTTCATCTTCAAAATGCGCCCATACATAATCCATAAGCTTGGCTGCCTGTTCCACCCATGCTAAATCAAAGGTGACTTCATACAAAGCAATAAAGGCTTCCATAGTGAAAGCATAGTCTTCCAAAAACCCTTGAATAGTAAATTCCTGATTCTTCGCACTATGCCATAAGCCACCGTCGATGGTTTTTGCTTTAAACAAAATAGTATGCGCATTTTTTAAAGCCAATTGCAAAAAGATTTCATCGCCAAAAGCTTTATAAGCCTTTGTCAATCCGAGCACCGCCAAGGCATTCCAAGAGATAAGCATTTTATCGTCTAAGCCTGGCTTAATTCTTTTTTCGCGTTCCATTAAAAGTTTGGTATTAATATTTTCGATGCGTATTGCCATTTCCTCTAAGGTAAGACCATGGCTTTGGGCAACAGTATTATCACTATCATATCTTAATAAAATATATTGCCCATGTTCCCATAAGCCTTTTTCATTCACATTAAAATAATTTTGTGCCAAAGCAAAATCATCTCCCAGCAACGCTTTTAATTCCGCCTCACTCCACACATAATACTTGCCCTCTTCCCCTTCACTGTCCGCATCTAATGCTGAATAAAAGCCGCCTTCCGGCGAGGTGAGCTCTCTGACTATAAAATCCTTTATACCATAAACAATATCGCGATAAAGTGGCTCACCTATGGCCTGATAGGCCTCAGCATATAGCTCTAGCAATTGTCCATTATCGTATAACATCTTTTCAAAATGCGGCGCCTTCCATAAGGCATCCGTAGAGTAACGTGCAAATCCACCGCCAATTTGATCATAAATTCCACCATAGGCCATTTTTTCTAAAGTCAATTTAACTTGACGCAAAGCGCTTTCTTCGGAAAGTAAAATTGCGAAACGTAGTAGAAATTGATAATTATTCGGCAAAGGAAATTTTGGCGCACGATTGGGACCACCCTCACGTCTATCAAAGTACTCTCGCCAATTTCCATACATGGCACGCAAACCCTGTGAATTAAAGGGTGCAGGTTCTCTTTCGATGAGCGGCGTTTCCGGCCTTTGCAGCCCTTTGGTCAATTGTTCTGCCGCAGTTATAACCTTTGCAGGCTCCTCAACCCAAGCACTCGCTAAGTTTTGCAAAATCTCTTTCCAATTGCGATTTTGAAAATAAGTACCGCCATAAACTGGTCGACCATCGGGCAAAGCAAAGCAATTCAATGGCCATCCGCCCTGCCCCGTCAACAATTGCACGGCATGCATATAAACTTGATCCACATCGGGTCGCTCTTCCCTATCCACCTTAATGCAGATATAATGCGCATTCATAATATCGGCAGTGGCTTGATCTTCGAAAGATTCTCTTTCCATCACATGACACCAATGGCAAGCCGAATAGCCTATGCTAATCAGTAATAATTTATTTTCTTGCTTCGCTTGCGCTAGAGCTTTATCGCCCCAAGGCTGCCATTGCACGGGGTTATGCGCATGCTGTAATAGATAAGGGCTGGTTTCATGGATTAAAGCATTGGCTGGATACTGAGACGAATGGACTAAAGAAGACATAAATACTCCACAAGGAAATTGTTATAGGTGCAAGGGCTCGCGGATTTTCTTCGCGGCATTACATCCGGCTAATATCGCGACCGAATAAAAAAGTTTTGCACCAATCAAATAAAACCAAGGTTTTATTCCGAAAACTCACCAATTTAGTGAAATAGGCTGAACGCCAAAAAATAAAGGTGGAAAAACCTTTGCCCTTAAATCCATTTAAATCCGCTAAACCGCGTTGTCCACCGATATAGGCCAACATACCAGCATGCTTATAACGAAAAGGTTTTATGGTTTTTTGCTTGGCTTGTGCATTAAGGTAACGTCCAAGATACATGCCTTCTTGTTCGGCCACTTGAGCCGTAGCGGGTAATGGATTTAATGCCAGAGCCATGCAATCACCCAAAGCATAATGTGCAGGATAATTATTAATCTGAAAAAATTCATTAACGCTTAAGCGACCTGCTTTGTCCTTCGAAAAAGGCAAAGTCTGCACAAAATCGGTAGGAGCGATGCCGGCAGTCCATGCCAAAAAACCATAGGGAATTTGTTCGCCATTTTGCAGATGCAATTTTTCTTTTTCCACTTTCACCACATGGCATTGATTTTTCACTTCAATGCGTTTGCGTTGAAAATGAGCCGCAGCATATTCTCCTAAAGTCTGATCAAAACTACTGAGCAAATATTTACCCGCATCCACTAAAGAAATACGTACATCGCCTTTTAAAGCTGCATAGGCTTTTTCTAAATCTTCTGATAAAAAATCGTGTAACTCAGCCGCAAATTCCACACCTGTTGGGCCACCACCAACCACCACAAAATGCAATAGGCGTTTTCTTTCTTCAGTAGAAATTCCGGGTTCGGAAGCTTGTTCTAGACAAGCGATAATTTTTTGTCGTAAAGCCCTGGCATCTGAAATTTCTTTTAAAAAAAGAGCGTTTTCCTTTACCCCTTCCACCCCGAAAGTGCTGCTAATAGCGCCTACGGCAAGAATGAGAATGTCATATATTAAGGAAAATTGATAAGCATCAATACCACTTTGGCAATGTAAAATTTTCTGGTCCACGTCTAAGTGTGTGGCCGAAGCTAAGCAAAATTCCAGTCCCGGAAAGGCGTAACGTACAGGTTCCATAATGCTACGAAATTCCACCGTACCTACGGTAGTACTTGGTAACAAGGGCGTAAACACAAAATGATTCCGTGGACTCACCAAGGTAACATCAAATAATTCATTATCAATTTCTTTTAAAAAGCGAAAAGCGGCGAAGCCAGCACCCAGGAGAACTATTTTCTTTTTGACAATGGGAAGCATTATAGCGCTTGTAATACTTCTTCAAAATGTTCCGCTACTTTTACTTTGGGAAATATCATTTGGATTTTGCCTTTTTCATCAATGATAAATGTGCTACGCACAATGCCCATGAATTTGCGGCCATACAAGGACTTCTCTTGCCATACGCCATAACTTTCGAGCATAACTTTGCTTTCATCACTGAGCAAACGAAACCCTAAATTGTATTTGGTTTTAAATTTTTGATGGGCGGCTATGGAGTCTGCGCTTACGCCTACCACTTCAGCACCCGCTTTTTTTATTTTCGCTAAACCCTCGTTGAAGTCGCAGGCTTCTTGCGTGCAACCTGGGGTATTGTCTTTGGGATAAAAGTACAATACTAATTTTTTCCCTTTAAAGTCTTCGAGGGTAACCGTTTTTCCCATGTCATCTTGCAATTTAAAGGCTGGCGCTTTGTCGCCTACTTTTAGGATGGACATAGCAGAGGGCTTGGGTGCTTTGATAGGCTTAGCATTCGTTGTGGCTTTTGCTTCAGGCTTTTTTTTAGTAACAGATTTAGTTATGGGTTTAGATTTGGCTGCAACCATTTTAATTCCTCAATCAAGTAAATGTTGAATATAAAGAGATAAAGAATACTGAGAAACTAATTCAGCATTAGCCATTAAGCCAGCGAATTATTTCCAATTAGCGGACCAAACTATACCTTGGTAAAAATGGTTGATTATAAAAGGCAATTTAAAGGGTGCGGCACTATGTCCCATAGAGGTATAAAACATTCTGCCTCCCTTGTAATTACGAATCCACGATACGGGATGTTCAACCGTGCTACCGCCCAATAGAGAATCGTTACGGACTGTAAATAACATTTTGGTTCCTGATGAACCACGAGGATTTTTGTCCAAGTTATACCATTCTTCATCAAGGTTATTGTAACTCGATGGTAATCCCTGAGCTACAGCTTGCCCTGAAGCCTCAGTATCCAATAATAAATTTCCTAAACTACCTTTATGACTAGCAAAAACGGCTCCTAATATATCCGCATAATTATCCCAAGTGGCGCCCAAATCGCTTGATCCATGCATCCCCACATATCCACCACCTGCTTGATAGTATGCTTCAAAAACTAATTTAGAAAAATCATCGAAAATAGAACCTGCATGCGTTACCTGATTAAAAACCACGGTTTGATATTTGGCAAAATACCCCGGAGGAAGGTTTCTCGTTGAATCTGAAAAATCTATCGCAAAATTATGATCTAATCCCAATTGAGAAATCATGGTTCTAGCTGCTGCTATTGCCGCACCATGTGAAAACCCGCCCGTAGCACTTATAACCAAAATCTTTTTGGAAATCATATTAGCCTTTATTACAGCCGCATTTGCATTCAGTGTAATATCAGTTTTTCGGCTATTCGTATCAGAAATATCTACCGAACCACTTATTACTACCCATTTTTGAAAACTATATGATTTTAATTTTGTTGTATCTATCATATAAGTTACCTTACCACCCACAGCCAATGGAATCGCATCAAAAACAGAATCTTTGCCATCCAAAATGACATGAACCGATACTGAAGCCATAATTACGGTTACATTGATAGATTTTTCACTGGTTTGTCCAAAAATATCGGTAGCACGTAAATAATAAACGGAAACAGTAGCCATTTGCGGTGCAGCTACAGTAGTATCTGAAGCACCTACTAAGCGATAAATTCCATCGGGTCCTTTCCATTCTAATTTTACTGTATTGTTATATCGATCAAAACCTTTGGCATGCAATTTAATAGACGTTCCCGCATAAACCGTGGTATCTTGGCCAGGATTTGGTGTAGGCAATGCAGACTTCACATTTACACTATAAGATTTTTCCGCTAATCCACCTTGATCATCTTTTATTTTCACGGATGTGGTAAAAAATCCAGTTTTTACATAGCGATGTTTCATCAAAATATCAATATCTGCTAAATTCACATATGCGGAATCATCGTATTTTCCGTCACCTTCATAATCCAATAAATACTGAAGAACTTTACCATCCGTATCTTTGCCATGAGCAGTAATGGTCAAGGTGTCACCTATGGTACAAGTATCTTTATTGATACTGATATTGGTAATTTGCGGCAACACATTGGCTGCAGGGACATTGATGGTTATTACTTTATCGTCAAGAGTTTGATTGCCATCATCGTCTGTAATACGCAAAGTGCAAGTCAATTTGCCTACCACTCCTGCCATGAGGGTCGTATCATCTTTGGACACGGGAATAAAAGCACCATCGCCAATTTTCCATTCTCGTTTAACAACTTTACCCATTTGATCGGAACCTTCAGCATGTAACCAAATCGCTGTCCCTGTTATCACCGTGGTATCATTGCCGGCATTGGCTTTTGGAGCATCCAATAACACATTAACAATGGATGTGTCCGAAACAACTGCTCCAGAATCATCTTTAACATTCAAAATCAATTTAAACGAACCAGAATCAGGGTATACTTTAGAAAATGAAATGCTCACTACTTTAGCGTTTGTAGTAATAGTAGTATCCGCTTTACCATCATGGTTATAATCCCAGCTATATTGCATGACCTTTCCATCTTCATCAGAAGCAGTAACATTCAAGTTAACCGTATCTTTAATGCTTTTTAAAAAAACATGGGTAAAACCAGAAATACTTGGTAAGGTATTCACTATTTTTTGGGTTGCAGAAATAACAACTTCTCGTGTACCGGTGGCTTCATTGCCATCGTCATCACGTACATAAAACCGAGCCAGGTAGGTATTTTCATTTACATAGTTGTGACTCATCAAGGCAGTAGTGGCTGAAGAATCGTCGTATTTACCATCCCCATCAAAATCCCATTTGAACATCACAATTTTTCCAAATTTTTGCGTATAAGACCCGCTCAAATCGACTATTCCTGGACGCTTCACTATTTTCGGGCCAGGGTCAACCTTAGGAACATCTTTTTCTACCAAAATTTCTATGGTGTCATAAGCCAAAGCACCAGAATCATCAGTAACTCGCATGATAGCTTTATATTTTCCAGAATCATTATAAACATGTAGCGCATTAACTTTTACTTTATTAGCAGTCATACTTATACTACTGTCGAATTTCCCATCTCCATTAAAATCAAATGCAAAGTCTTTAATGTTTCCATCTTCATCTAAAGCCGAATCGATAAAAGTAACGGTATCCTTAATAGAAATATCTAATTCTTGCTTCCCTGAATTATTCAAAAAATAAGGTTTTTTATTGAGGGGTTTATCGATAGGGGGTGTAATTTTGATAGTATCTATAACAATTTTTTTATCGGTAATTTTATTGTTTTGTCCATCAAAATCACGATCTTCTTCATAGGATAAAATATCATCGTAAAATCCTCGGATAATAATTTTTACTTTTTGGCCGCGATAATTTGGAGCAGCAATATTTTTTAATTGGGATAATGAATTTAATTTTCCATCGAATAAAACCGTGGTGTCCTTAGTGACATCGTCAATCATTAATACTTGTGTTTTAGAAAATTTCGTTAAACTCGAATCGGCATCCACATTAATTACAACTTTGTCTTTTCCATTATCCGCCAAATTACAACAAAGCAAAACCGCTGCACAAAAAAGACTGATTAAAAATGTGTAAAAATTTTTATGGCTTTTAACTAAAATTTGATTTTGCATAAATTTAATGGCCATTCACCGATTGAGGAACGGTGTAAGTTGTTGTTTTAGGATCTGTTTGATTTACTAAATAAAAATAACTTCCTGTTGCTATTAAAGCGCTACCCCCTAAGGCTGTCCACAACCAAATATGCGATGAAGATTCTTCAAATTTTTGTATAGGCTGAGATTTATTGGATTTATGAGGAGGAGGAGGAGTAGAAGTTTTAACCATTAGATTATTAGGATGTGATTGAGTGGAATCAAGATTTTCTTTTTTTGTTAATTCTACTTTTTTCCAAGGAGCCGCCACTAATGCAGAGCTGTCCATTTTAGGAGTTTTTGAACGCGACACATTTTCCAGTTTTACTTTGGTAAATAATTTGTCGATATCGTCACTGACGAACATATCGGAAAGGTCAGCAGTAGAAGAAACTTCAAGCATTTTAAAAAAATAATACTTTCCTTTTTCACGAGTATTTGGATTTGAAGCATAGACTACACCTAAATGTTTATTCAAAAAAATACTGTCAGCTTGATTACACGAGCTTTTTGATTTGCGGAAACCTTCCAGTAATTCAATTACTGTTTCAAAATTACCTTCACTGTATTCCCAGTGAATTTTAGCCTGATTAAGTTGCGCTATTTTTTCAGAAGCACCAAACGATAAGGTCGTGGCAAAAAATAGCAGCATGAGAGAAATTAATAGATACTGTTTATTCATAGTTATTTTGCTTTTTAAAGGCGAAATAACAGTAAGCATTGCCCCTGATTCTGGCAAGGCTGGGTAAAGCAGAAAACGCTTACAGCAATTAATTCTGTTGCTTCTCTGCCTCTGTTTTTGGCAAATAAGCCACGCGAGAAGAATCCTTTTTATCCATACGAGTCAGGTAACCGTCACGTTGCGTGCAAAAAGCGGTCCACTGGAGGGTGGAAACGCCTTCTTTGGCTTCGGTTTTGATTCCTGCGGGATTAATAAATTGTCCTGATTTTTGTACCCGATAATCCAAATGTGGCCCTGTGGCTAAACCTGTCATGCCCAAAAAGCCGATGACCTGTCCTTGATGTACGCGCGTGCCAGCATGGATTCCCGGGCCAAAACCTTGCAAATGCCCATAATATGTGGTGTACAGGCTATTGTGCCGAATACGCACGGTATTTCCAAAGCCACCTTGAAACTGTGCCACCTCTACCATACCATCGCCTGCGGCTAAAATTTTAGTGCCCATGGGAGCGGCATAATCAATGCCCCAATGAGGACGGCGAATTCCTAAAATCGGATGTAATCGAGAATTAGTAAAACAAGAGGAAACACGCGTATAATGTAAAGGAGCTTTCAGGAGAACTTTTTCCAAGCTCTTTCCTTCGAGAGAATAATAAGCGCCATCAAAACGAACCGCCGCATAAGGATGTCCTTGATTGGTATAACGTGCCGATAGAATCGGTCCATAGCCTTTGAGTTTGCCTTCGGGAGTAAAACGTTTTTCCACCAATAAAGAAAAAGAATCGCCTTTGCGTGGATCTTTGAAAAAATCGATGTCCCAAGCAAATATTTCTGTCATTTCAACAGCCAAAGCGGGCGTTTCTTTTAAGTCCATAAAGGCCTCATAGAGGCTACTATGTAAGCTTCCTTCTACGGTAACTGTATCCGTATGGAAAATAATTTTTTCGGTTTGATAGGCTAAACTAATGCCGTTTAAGCTGTCGACCTTAAGGGATAACACATGAAATTGTCCACCGTCGCGATCTTCTAATAAAAAAGATTGTAAGGTTTTTACCGAATCACTATAACGGCTTATTAAGCGATAGCCTTGGCCCGCATAAATTTTAGTGGGAAAGTTTTGTGAAATAGCTTGTAACCATAAGGTTTTATCGGCTTCATTGATATCCCAATTGGTCACCAAATTACCATAGGTTTGTCCCGTATGAATGTATTCCTGCACGGTATCCATACTTGGAGGTACCGGCAAAGCAGCGGCTATGCGTTGGGTCTTTTCGGTTTGACAACTCATTAGTAACATTAGCGTTACGCTAAACGCAGCTAAACAATAATTTCTTAAGGACTCTTTTGAGGAGAGTGTTTTCATGAATCCTCGGAGGCTAAAAATGGAAAAACCGCTATCCTGTATTATATAGGATGCGGTAAAATCAAATACGCCTCAATATACTATGCTTTAACTAAAATGGAGGGGTGGATTTTACACTTAAAAACTCAAATTAACCAAAGGTTGGCTATTTAGCGTTTAATCGATATACCATCGGGATGGCCATATTCTAATTGTACGGTTTGCAAGCTAGGAATGGGTAAGTTTAAAACCTTAGCAATAGGTTCATCTAATAAATACACGCTATTTGATTTTAAAAACTTCACATCCACCTTACTTAAAGAAAAAGCAAAGGTTTTATCAATGCTACTTTCAGGATCTTCCATTTTGACTTTTAAATTTAATGTGTAAGAACCATGCTCCCAAAAACAAGCTTTATCCAATTCTGTATAGGATTGAAAACAAATTTCTCGGCGCTTGAATTCTTGTAAGATTTCCTCCGTTAAATTCTTAATTTCCGCAGGATTTTTTTGGCTTTTCCGCAATGACGAAATTTGAATTTCCGCCTCAGACCAAACCCCATTATAGCGCAATAATAAATCTTTGCTGGCGCGCGCGCGGTTTAAATCTCCGAATACGATATGGTAACGTTTAGGTGAATCTTCGCTAACTAAAAAACCAGCTGGTGTTTCCCATTCCGAAGCATCGCTTTGTAAAAATCCCGAACGCGAAGCTATCCATGAAAAATCTCTTTGCTTTTTATCCTTTTCATCCACTAAGGTTAATTCAAAACCACTGACAAAAGCCGATTTACCCGTAACCCGCAAAACACCTCTTAAAGCCACCCAAGGCCCTAAAGCAGAAAATCCTATTTCAATATTTCCACTCTCATGAAGAAAAAGTTGTCGTTGCCTTTTCTTTTGTGCGAGCAAAAAAATCCAAAGTTGCAAGGTAGCGAATAATGCTAAACCCAAAGCCAATAAAATTAATATGGAAGTATTCATAAGCTTCTTTATTGTAACTCGCTCAACGCAGTATTTGCAATGAAATGGAGGAAAAATGGAAGGAAATAAAAGGAGGAAATTAAATAGTTAAAGCGAAAGCAAAGCATTGAATTCAACTAAAAATGTATGGGGATTAAATGGCTTGGCTAAGGTTCCGCGTGCACCTAAACGCATACAGGCTTCTCGCGTCGCCGCATTTTTGCCTGTGCAAAAAATAATTGGAATTTTTTGGAGCAGAATATGCGCTTGTAATTGCTGTAAAACCTGTGGGCCATCCATTTCGGGCATTACAAAATCCAGCAATATCACATCGGGAATATCTTGTTCCGCTATAAGCAATCCTTGTGCGCCACTCTCTGCCTCCAAGGTTGTATAACCACCCTGTTGCAAAAGTACGCTTAAGATTAATCGTAAATCAGGATCATCATCGATGATTAATATTTTCATGCCCTACGCAAGACATTGCGAATACGAGCTAATAATTCAAAAGGGGAAAATGGTTTAACCAAATAATCGTCCGCACCCAATTCAAAGCCTTTGGCCACTTCTTTTTCTTTACCCGCTGAAGTCAATAAAATGATCGGCGTTTTGGACATGGCTGCTGAGGCACGTAATTGAGTTAATAATTCTATGCCGCCCATTTTAGGCACTTTTACATCGACTATACAGACAGAAAACTGTTCTTGCATACAAGCCGCTAAAGCCAAGCCCGCTTCCGCAAAATGCGAAATTTGAAAACCTTCTCGACCTAAACGGTTTTTAACAATCGCCACAACGGTTTCATCATCTGCTGCTAACATAATAGTTTTGGAAACTATGGGCGCTTTATCTTTAGCGGTGAACACACGATTGCGCCCTTGCGATTTCGCTAAATAAAGAAAACGATCCGCTTCAGCAATAATATCGTCAACAGATTCCCCTTCTTTTAACTCTGCAATACCCGCAGAGAATGTGACTTGAAAAAATTTATCGCCAGGACCTGTAAAACGTTCTTCACGCAAGGCTTCTAGGGCTTTACGCACCGCATTGCTAGCCCCTTCGGCATCGGTATTTGGCAAAAGCATCACAAATTCTTCACCGCCCCAACGCGCCAACAAATCGGATTTACGCAAAGTAGCGCCGACAATTTTTGCAGTGCGACGCAGTACATCGTCACCCATACCATGGCCATAAGTATCATTAATAAATTTGAATCGATCCAAATCCAAAATCCCTACCGATAAGGATTCCCCTTTACGCAAAGCCAAAGAGGATTGTCTTCCAAAAGCCTCCTTAAAGGCGGCTCTATTGGGTAACCCGGTAAGATTATCGGAGCGCGATTCACGCATATTAATTTCTGTGCGTTGCAATTGTGCCGATACGGCGGCGGAAATGGTATCTATTTCAAAGGGCTTTTCAAAATACGCATCTGCGCCTAAGGCAAAGCATTCGGTTTTAGGTTGAGCGCCTAATTTTGCGGATAATACAATCACCGGAATGGATGATGTACCGGAACTTTCCTTAAGATGCATCAAAAAATTTCGTCCATCGGTATCGGGCAACACTAAATCCAGTAAAATCAAAGAAACTTTTTTTTCTTCTAAGAGCGCTTCCGCTTCGGCAGCCGTTGGTGCGATAAAAATTTCTCTTTGTGAATTCTCTAATAAGGATCGGAGCAAATCACTAATATAAGGATCATCGTCGATAATTAAAATGCCGACTTTTTCATCCAAAGCCCCAAAGGAACTGACTTCTTCGAGGGTTTGTAATAAAATTTTTAAATGCGAATTAAATTCTTCGGGATTTGCGTCTTCTACCGCTCCTGCTGTTTCACTGACTTGTGGAAATCCATAGGTAGTGCCGGAACCACGTAATGTGTGAGCTATGCGACGAATAGAATCTATTGCAGAGGAATCGTGATCGAGTTCACGTTGAGCAGCACGCAGAGCGTTTAATCGGGTAGCAAGGCCTCCGCGATACCACTTTTTTAAATCTTCCATGCAATCACTTTCGCAAATTGGATTTGGTTCCAAAATTTTCAGTATAAACCTTCTAAAGTATCTCCTATTGAAAACTCAACTGCAATACTTGTTTGCGAGATTATTCATTGCAAAATGTCCCAAATCAGTTTACTCGCGGAAACCAGTCCCATAATAATCAAAAATCGGTTCACCCATTTTTCACCTTTTTTAACCTGCCAATGACTTCCTAAAATGCCACCGAAAAGATTTCCCACTGCAAGTAATACAGCAACTGGCCAATTAATTTTCGAGGCTGCTGCAAAAAAAAGAATCGCGGCTAAGGAATAAAGAAAAGCGGTAAAGGCTTTAATCGCATTAATTTGAAAAATATTTAAGCGACCAAATTGCCCAAAAACATACATCATGATAAAACCAATTCCAATTTGCAAAAAGCCGCCATAAAATCCCACGGCGGCATAAGCCATTAAAGCCAGAAAACTATTTGATAAATAAGGTTTTTCAATTTCACTTTTCACCTTCATTTTGGTTTGACGCTTCACCGTAGCTATCACCACGGAAATAATTATCATCGCTAAAATAGGATTGAATAATCTCTCAGGTAACTTCACGGCTAACCAGGCACCGAGCATAGAACCTAATGCGGCTGGAATAGCAGCACGTAGGCCTAAACGCCATTGCATATTTCCTTGCCGATGAAATGTATAAGTAGATCCTGCAGACCCTAATAAAATACCGAGACGATTTGAACCATTCGCTAAACTTGCCGGCATGCCTAAAAAAAGCATAATTGAAAAACTAAGTATACCTCCGCCACCCGCAATGGCATTGATGAAGGAGACCGCTACCCCAACTAAAATGAGCGCAGGAAAACTCCAATAGGGTAAAAATACACCGTGTAACCACATTAAAAATTAATCCTAAGGTTTAGCTTCGGAAGGAGTACGCAAAGCGGATGATGCTAAGGGTTCACGAGGAGAGCGCACATAAAGTTGCCGCGCCGTCCATGATAAATCATCCCAAAGATGCATATTCGGAGGTTTACTGTCCCAGCCTTCTAGTTTTTGTGGAATATGATATAGGCGCTGATACACAAAGGATACGGCTGCGCCAAATAAAACCAAAATCCAAGAGATATACAAAAAGAGCAGAAGCACAGGCACAATGGCTAAAGATCCATAAATGAGATGATTACTATTGAGCATAATTTTGGCAAATAAAACAAATACTCTACTGAACAAATAAATGGCTGCTAATGAAGTAGTTGAACCCATCATTGCCGGTATAAAGCGAACTTGAGTATTGGGGATAAGAATAAACAGAAATGCTAGGCCTAACCAAACTAAAATACCCACGGCCAAAATATTAACCAAAAATAAAGTGTGCTGTACGAACCCTGTTCCTTCTATTTCACTGTTCAACAGTACTTTGTATTTAATTAATCCATTGGCAGCAATGACAACCAATAGAATAAGGAAGAGCATGAAAGGAGTATAAGTTTTAATGCGCTTCCATAAATTCTTTTTCTTACGAATATTCCAAATATTATTTACCGCTAATTCAATATTGCCCATGGATAAAAAGAAGGTTAAAAGCAAACCACCACTTCCAATCAGGCCCAGTTTTTCAAAGTTAACCTGCTGTGCATTTTCAATAACTTCTAAAATTTTGTCTAAGGGTAAATCAAAATCTAGAGTATCATTCAAATAAGGAAAAAAACGTGTGAGGACATCTAAATAGCCGAAATGTCCTGCAACTGCTGATAATATGGCCACAAAAGGAATGAAGGCTAAAATGGTGGTATAGGTTAAAGCACTTGCGCGAACAGGAATTAAATTTGTTCCAAAAGTCATCCCAGCCAATAATGCAGAATGTACCCAGCGCGCTAATAAACGCAAAGGTCGGCTTTGCCCTTTTCCGGCAGCCCTATCCATAAGTTTTTGCAGTATTCTTAAAAGTTTTTTGGCTTCCCAGAAGGGGATTTTATAAGTTTCCATACTCATTAAATAATACTAAGAGAAATCAAAGAGGGAGATTTTTAAACTGAGACGCGTTTTTTTAATGCCCATTATTTTATATCTACTAATCGTTTTAAACTTGGAGTTGGGTTACACATTTGCAAGCCCACTCGAAACGAGTGAACGCTATCCGCTTTATGCCGGCATTGTGCAAGAACAAAGTGATTTGGGCCATCAATTTTTGCGACAAAAATATTCTGGGGATATTTTAAACGCCGAAAAAACCTTGCGAGCCATGCAAAGCTTGGAGGAAAAACAGAATTTACCGCCTTTAAGTTATTTATTGGGCATTGCTTCTTATGCGCTCAATATTCAGGATGGCGATTTTGAGGACGAAGCGGAAAAAAATTATTTGCGCAACAAAGTGGAAAGCTTTACAGAAAAGGGTTTAAGCATTTGTAAACTCGCGCGCAAAAAAAAGGAAGATCCTTTATACATGTTTTTGCAAGGAGGGATGTTAGGATTTCTCGCCACCTTAAAAATAAATTCCAACCCCACTTCAGCATTGTCCGATGGCATAGGTGCTTTAAAACTATTGGAAAGGGCTATGGACAATGATTCTACGCTTGTTGATGGTTATTTTGGTCAAGGAATTTTTCATTGCAGTAGTGCCAATGCCCCTTTAATGGTGAGAGCAACTTTGAAACTTTTTGGACGCACAGCAAATATGAATACCGGCTTAGCCAGCTTGCGCAAAAGCGCTTATCGCGGCCAATATACCACCATCCCTTCAGCCATTTATTTAATTCAATTTTTATCACCCTATATTGAAGAATTAAAACATGAGAAACAAAGAATTTTTCATTCCCTGCAAAATACTTTTCCGAATAATCCCGAATTTGTTTTTTTGCAAAATGATGAAGCCTTATGTTTTTATCCGGATAGTTTTTTCACCCATAAAAACACGGTGGATTTAAAACATCATTTACCCAAGCTGGTAACTACTGACTATGCAGCCGAGCGTTATACAAATTTAGTGCGTTATCAATACAGTTTATTGCAACCGCATTCCACGCGTTTTTCAGTGGATACAAGTTTTGATTTAAGAGATTTTTCGTATTATCCGGTTTTTATTGAAGCGATTAAACAAAAGCGAACCTTAGAAAAAAAGACAACACTTAAAAATGATTCCTTAAAAATAAGGCTCCAGCAGATCGAAGACTTACGCGATTCTTGTTTAACATTATTAAAACAATCTCCTATGCCCAGTAATCGGCGGAAGTATTATAAATGGCATATTAATGATGCCTTAAGTTGGAAAAAATCAATAGTCGTCGATACTCTAAAAGATAAAGCAGATAATGATTCTGTCGATAAATAATACGAGGGGTAAATGAATTATTTATGGGTTGCTCTCGGTGGAGCATTAGGATCGGTATTGCGTTATCTGGCACAGAAACAAATAAATAATTTTTTTGTTTCTGCTTTTCCTTGGGGTACCTTCGGAGTAAACATTTTGGGATCCGGAATAATTGGTTTACTAGCCGCCTATTTTGAAAGTAAAACCACATTAATAAATTTACGACTTTTTTTAATGATAGGAATATTGGGTGGTTTCACAACTTTTTCCAGTTTCAGTTTAGAAAACATGAATTTATTACGCACGGGAATGTTTCGCTATGCTTTAAGCAATATTCTACTTAGTAATATTATTTCTTTAGCCTTTACTTTTGGTGGCTATTTTTTAGGAAAAGCTTATTTATTTAACCTGAAATCATAAAATCCTCTCTAGAGCTACACTAGATTGATTTTGAATCTTCTCGCCCTTGCTTTTACCTATTGAATAATTAGTTTTGACAAGCACGTACTTTCGGCATTAAGAACCGATTTTGATATTTAAACAACGCCTTTTCGTTTTTTACTTTCTTGAGGATTAAATGCGAATTTCCTATCGAAAAAAAACTTTTGTTTCATTTGCTCTTGCTATTAGCATGTCCCTTTTTCTCTTAGGCTGCGATGCCACTACTAATAACACGGGTAATGAAGAGGCCAAAGGAAATATTATTCTTGAAGTGGTTGATAGCTATACGCAAATGCCGCTTGCTGATGCCAATATTAGTATTGTTGGTGGACCTAGTGGAAAAACTTCGGCTACCGGCGAAATTAATTTTGAGAATGTAAAAACTGGCTCCTATCTTTTGCATGCAAATAAAAATGGCTATGAAGGATTTGAAATTAATTTGTCACCGGCGGTTATGGGCGAGCAATCCCCTTTACCTATAACACTTAGCACAACGATTGCCCTTAATAAATCGGGTGCAAGTATCAAAAGTAGACTCTTTATTAAATCCTTAGGCTCACAACCGAAGCTTGAAACCGCAGCAAATATTGAAATTGAATTGGTACTCATAGGTAATTTTGCAAATCCTATTCGTAAAACCACAACCTTAGCCAATGGAGAATTCCGCTTTGATAGCTTGCCAGAACTTTCCTCATTTGCACTTCGCAGTAAAGAATTCATAGTTGCAGGAAAAAGTTATCAACTAGGACTTGATACCCAATCTTCGCAACAATTTAATACGCAAAATGTGGGCATAGTATTTTCTATTCCCGTAATTATTCTTAACCCTTCACAAATGGGTGCCTTCCAAATCATCACACCCTCTCCCATTAAATTAGTCAAGGGATCACCGCTAAAAATTGAGTTCACTAGTCCCGTAGATACATCTCTTTTAAACAATAAAGCCATTGAATTATCCATAGGTCAATCCTTTTCCAATAGTTTCTTAGCCCCGCAAATTTCATGGGAAGCCAATCAAACTATTTTGGTTATAAGGCCCTATCAATCCGATTGGAAATCAAACTCAACTTATTCAGTTACTTTCAATTCCATTTTTGATATTCAGGGACGTGCATTAGGAGGATTTAACAATATTATCTCCGTAACCGCTACATTACTGGGATCCGATTCACTAATTCCTGTAACAAATTTGCATACAAGGGCCAATGTCTTTATCCCTTCGCGCGGACAAATCATTGACACGAATATATTGGATTATAATACCAGTAGCTATCGATTATTATGGAATAAAGCCAATAATGATGAAGCCTATGATGTTTATTTTCGAGAGAGTGTTGATTCTTTATGGACCTTTATCAATTCCACTATGGATACGGTAATAACCTTAAATATGGTCTCGAATACCTTAAAACCTCTAGCACGACAACATATGGTGGTGCCTCATAATACTAAACCCAATCCAAATTATGTGGGAGCCGCTATTATTACTCTATCCGACCAAGTAAAGCCAAGCATTAGCAATAACTTCCTTGGTTTTGGACTTTTTTCACAAGATTCAAGTGTGGATAATACCAATAATATTAATACGCGAACGGTAACAATTTTATTTGATATTCCACGTAATGCAGAAAATGATATTCAGGAACCTTTAGATATTACTAAAACTCCAGTTATTCGCATCATTGAAGGTGGCAATAGTTTTAGCTTTCCTCCTGATGATGCAAACTATTTCGCAGCTTTAAAACGCTTCATGTGGATTGATAATGGAACTGCAAAAATCACCCTTGAAATTACTGCCGGTAAATCAAGTATGGGCGATACTTTACAAATTGACTTGACGGGCATCAAGGATTTATCGGGTAATCCATTTGAAGTATTACCTAAAGTCCCTATTATTAAATACGTTTTTCAAAACTAAAGCACAAGGTTATTTTAAAACCTAAACTTTAGAACTCATAAAACATTCTCATAAAAGCTTTTTTGTGAGAATGTTTTTCGCTGCATAGTTTACATTTCTGCGCCCAAGGCATCGTAGAATTCATTTTTATTTTTAGTCTCTGCTTTTCTACTTGTACTTTTGGCTCCGGCTTTTCCCATGACAATATTTGGTTTTAAACCCAAAGCTCTTTTCGAAACTGTTAATTTATGAGTATTGGCGGCTGTTGCAACAACCTTAAGAGCTAAAAGACCATATAAATTGGTGGAATACATAATTCCATTCGCAGCATCAAAGACCATATTCATGGGTCCATTGGTTAATACTTGCATTCCATTATTATAAGGCGTCCAAATCAGACCATCCGTCTCTTTAGAGGTAACTGTAGGGCCTTGCATATATCCCCAAAGATTCGAATGGGCCGTATACAAATTTTCGCCATCCCCCATAACCGTAAAAAAATAACCATAGCCCGGCGCCAAGCCAGCAGCTAGTATTTGCTGCCAAGTTACCCCATTATCATTGCTGCGTAGCGGATAAGGCTGATTGCCCATATAAAGTATCTTGGTTTTTTTTGCATAATAGATTTGTTGATGAGGTATCCCCCAGGCTACTCCCTTTGCAGGAATAACTTCGGTCCAGGTAATGCCTCCATCTGTAGTGCGCTGACATCCATCATAAAAGGAGGTGAAAAGCCATGTGTTTTTATCACCAATACCCAAAGCTGGATTGTATAAAAAGAAAATATTGAAATCAGCCGTCACAGTTTTTAGCGGCACATTGTGTACAACCCAAGTAAGTCCTGCATCCTTACTTTCTGCAACTACAGGAACAGGTTGTTTAGAAGTAATCAATACATGGCTAAAATCTTTTGGATCCACGGCAATATCATAAAGCGAAATAAAATGGCCCTGCGTTAAACTTAAAACCAATTGCATAAAGCCAGCCGGTTGTGTCCAACTTACTCCCCCATCATTGGATATCCAAAACCCTTCTTGTTCACCTTGCTCCGCAATCGTATAAAGATGAAGTGGATTTTTAGGATCGACGCGCACATCGCCAAAGGCAAGCCCTTTGGTTATGCCATTACGCACACCAAGATTTTTCCAAGTTGATCCCGCATCCGTACTTTTCCAAATATTAGGCATATTAAAATTTGTAGTCGTGGTTAAATAAAGTGTAGACGAATTACTGGGATCAATCACAATCATATACGTTAAACAATTTCCATTGCCAGTCGCCAGCGTTAAGCCCGAAGGGGTAATGTCTTTCCAAACACCAGGCATGAGAATTGGATTTGCCAAAATAAAACAAATAGCAAATAGAACAAATAAATAAAATATCTTTGATTTATGCATAATTATTTTATTTGTGAACTATTGAAATTATATAATTGGGTTTTACCCTTTGCATCCATGTGTTTTACCACCAATTTATTTTTTACCAAACAAATGGAATTAACTGACAGATCTTTTTGTATGCCCTCAGCATCACCACGATTAACCATAGACGTTTCAGGATTATTGGTTTTTAAAGCCCAAGCCCCACCACTCCATGTCGCACTATAAATAATGTGATTCACTTCATCATATTCCATACGCCATGGCCCCTCGGGTAAAGTTTGCGAACTATAATCAGTCCATGTTATGCCTTCGGTTGTGCCGCCTTCAAGACTGGTTAGATAGGCTTTATTATAAGTGACCCCCACAAATGACTGGCCGCTATAAAGGCGATAGCCATCGCTGATGACACTGGAATACCAAGCATATGGCACTCCAGTGGTTTGCAAAGTCCAGTTGAGTCCATTATCCGTACTGCGATAAATCCCCGCCATCGCGCCAAAGTAAGCGTTTCCAGTAGTAATAGAGTAGTGAAGATCGAATCCCCCATGATTATCCTGAATAGTGGAACTTATTTTTGACCAAGTGCTTCCACCATCAGCTGTTCGAAAGAGACCCGCAGCATAACCGCATCCTACTAACCAAATATTACCATTCCCTATTCCTTTTGCAGGATTACTTAAAAAAGCAATTCCTTGTCCATGATTGATACCCGTAGGAGGATTATGTGCTATAAAAGAAACACCGCCATCTTTAGTTTCGAGCACGCCTGCGTCATCCCCAAAGCCAGGCCAATTACCATGCGTCGTAATAATGACGTGATTGAAGTCGGATGGATCAACGGCCATATTATACATATCATAAGTCCACTTTGAAGCACCGGCCTTGAAGGCTGCCGGAATAGCCCAACTAGCACCACCATCGGTAGTCACATAAAAACTCTGCGTAGCCACTGAAGAAACGGAACCAATATAATACAGATGATTAGGATTTTTTGGATCAATACGTACACGACCTAATGAGGGTAGGTTACCTCGCTTTATCCACGTTGCTCCACCATCTTCACTTTTATATACACCACTGTCTCCATAAACAGCCCAAAGCGTTGAGCGATTAGTAGGATCAAACTGTAAATCCGTGCAAGGCGAAAGTTTAGCAGGGGAAATTTTAACCCAGGTTCCCGCTGTAAGTGCGGGATTTGCGAAACCAAATCGCACAAGTATCCCAGCAACAAAAAATAGTACTCCAAAAGCAAACTGAAAATACATGTTACCCACCTTAATTTGATAAACTCAAAGGCCTTGAAAAAGCAATCTGAAGATTATGGAATCCTTAATGTGCATACAAACCATCCATAGCCGCCACCCAATGCGCACGCAGACTATCTTGTCCCGCTCCACCTGGATGCACATCACCTGGGGCGATTAAGGCGGGATTGGTCTTAAATAATTTCCATAGATCCGGACCACGAATGAGTTGTGTAGGATATTTGGCATATAACTGATTAATCATATTTATTTTTTGCATGGCTACTGAAGCACTATCGCTATTGCGCGGCCAAGGCATAGTGGGAATAATGGGTGTTTTGCCTGCGGCAATAATTTTCATACACAATGTATCCATGCGATTAAAAAAGGATACGTCGCCATCTTGCGGATGATCATTGGTGCCATAATTAAGCGTGATAAATTTTCCTGGGAAACTAGCCAATACGTCATTGATTATTTGCAAACCGGTAGTACTACTCGTTCCGCCTTCAGCTGCACAAGCGATTCCCGGCCAAGCCGTGGATTTAAATGCATGTACCCGATTCTGCAAATTATTGCCATTGCGTTGCATAGCCATAAAAGTAATGGAGTCTCCCATGAGTAACCAAAAATCGGTAATGCCATTAGACACATCATATATGTCCATATCCAGAGTTGCCGAACCAAGATGGCTTGCGGATACATTGATGCGAATCCAATTCGCACCCTGCATATTGATTTCATGTTGACGGGAATTATGCTGATTATTGTTCACGGCAAGTACCGTAATCCAGCCGCTTGTAGGTACGGATCCGCCACCGGCAGCCATATTGATTTCAATTTTATAATCTTTAATAAGATTTTGTCCATTATAAAAAAAGTAATCGCCAGCCCATCTATCATACCAAGCGAGTAAAACCATATGCCGTGCTGCTAATGGCTTAGAGGATAAATCATAGGCCAACCAACCGATTGCGTCATTTGCCGACCATGCCGAACTTTGATTGGTATCATTGGCTGCCATTGCATTGGATCCATTTTCATTGGCCGATGAATAGGCTGGAACATTTTGACTGATAATGGGCATAGGTGTTATCGGATGTGTTACGGGAAGCGCTTGTACCTTTATAATACTTGAAGTTGACACACCATTGACTCGAGAAGTTTGTTTTGTGCCATAACCTGTTTTTGCAATGTTCAAAGTATATGTTGCGGATCTCTTGTTAAGCCAATTTATTGATTTGCCGGAAGCTAGTATAGTAGGCCTCATCGTTGTTTCGGATGCCAAGCAAGTTATGAATTTTTTTGTATGTTCGGATTCAACTTGGATGAAGTATAAACCGGAGGAATGCCACAAATCTAAAAAAGTAAATTCCCCATTTGAACTTGAATTTAGCGCACTATAAATTTGCATTCCCGAAGAATTATAAACCTTTACTGTTGTTGCATCACTTTGATTTGCATTATCAAGCTGGAGTATATTACCTCGAATAATTATTGATTTTTTTGGTGGTGTATTTTCTGATCGAATACTTGCAGTTCCACCCAATGAAAAATGGCCATGGGCATCAGTAGTGTCATTAATGGAAGCATCTTCCAGCAATGAAACCACAGCATTAGGAACACCAACCAAAGTTGCCGTATCCACAATGCTTCCCGATATGCTTACAGTTTGAGCTGAAATCACAAAAGGCAGCAAACAAAAAAATGCCAATTGAAATACCAATATTTTAGAGAATACTTTCATTCAATTTTCCTATAATCTTTTATCGTTCTTTCACAATCACTACTTGTTTCGCCGTCTTATCGACATTAATTCGTTTCGCACTAATGTCATAAATGGCACTATTGTTCTCAACATTTGTCCCTTGGGATTCAGCAATCAAACCATAGGCTTTACGCATGGGTGCGAATGCTGCATTTTTTTTGCTGATAATAATGCTTGCATTAGCAGAGGGATCTTCTACATAACGCCAAAGTCCGCTTAACCATTGGGCTGCCACAAAAATATATTGCGATCCATCATAAGTTACCGCCACGGCTGCGGTACCTCCATTTCTCATCCCTACCGGTGTTGGATAAGAGACCCATCCCGAAGTGCCGGGCTGTAAAGCACTTTGAAAAGAGGGATCAATATCACAGTTCTTGCAAGCCCAACCATTTAAGGAATACACTCTGTTGGGTGTCCCAAATGTGCAATTTTGTTGACCTGTCATGCCCACATGACTTGCCCATGTTTGTCCATAATCTGCGCTTCGCAGAACGCCCCAACCTAAAGCAGAATAAACTCCCGCCATGTAAATGACCCCATTACCCACTTGATAAATTTGCGAGGTACCATGTAAGTGACAATTATTATCCACTTTTGCCCAGGTTACTCCGCCATCGGTAGTTCGCCAAGTTCCTGCATTTTGCTGCGCGATAAACAAAAAGGTTTTCCGTGTTGTAGTCGCATTTCCGGTATTAATAAAAAATATCCAAGAAGTTCCTCCATTCGAACTCATACTTGCATTCAAAGTGACTTTACTCCAAGTTTCACCTCCATTAAAACTCTCAAATAATCCGTTATATTCATGACCCTCAATTAAAAGATGTTTAGAATCATAAGGATCAACCGCAGGAGGATAAACATCTTGTCTACCTGAAGGGGCTGGATCAATATTATAATGCATCCAATTTACCCCACCATCCATTGACCTCCAAAAGCCTAAACCAGAACCGCGAATGCTAGCTGCATATAATATAGGCGGGTTTCCATTACCGCCCGAAGCAATGGATAATCCGCCGCCGCCGTTCATTTCACTTCCTTTGACTCCGGTATTAATCGGCCCAAACCAAGTCTTTCCATAATCGGTGGATTTATAAACACCTTGCAACATGAACATGGTATATAAATCCGAAGGCTTCATAGGATCTACTGCGATAGATTCGGTACCATAATCCGTTAGCTTATCAACTCCAGAAGGGGTAACATCAGTCCAAGTGTTTGTTGTTTGTGAATTGCCTTGTATGAAGGCACCAGACATGAGTATCAAAAAAACTACTATTATTGGATTTCTACATTTTTGCATATTCATAAAAATTCCTTTCACCATACTATTGAGGTTTCACAATCAATACTTGTTTGCCAACATCTTTGTTGTCTATATGCTTGCCTCTGGTATCACGCAAAATATCGGATTTTATAATGGATCGATTATTCAATCCTGGAATTATTTTGTAAGGTTTTTGCGAACGGTTTGCAGTTGATATTGGTTTATATGGTGCATCCTTAGAATTACCGGTACCCGAATCAATTACTTTAAGAGCCCATACGCCACCATTCGCACTGAACACGGTGGAATACAAAATGTGGTTGAGAGTATCGTATCGCATAGTACCCACTGTTCCCGGAAACTTTTTGTTTTCAGTCCAATTTTCACCATCCGATTCTTGCGACCAACTGAGCAATTGGCTGGCTGAGGTATAAAGGTGTTTGCCATCCCCTATAACAATTGCATAGTAACCATAAAGGCCATTCTTTACGGTTTGCCAAGTAAGGCCATTATCTGTGCTTCGGGTTGGATATGGAACGCCGCCCATATAAAGCATACCCGTGCTGGTATAGTACACATCGCGAAGACCACCATGCACACCGGCAAGGGTCGGTGCTACATTGGTCCAGGTTAAGCCTGCATTAGAAGTACGCCAATAACCATTTTGTTCGGTAGTAACAAGCCAGGTACTCTCATTACCAATCCCAAATTTTGTGTTGTGTAAAAAAGTAACACCCTTTGTCCCTGCTGGAACAGTTGTTGGATAAGGATGCACCACCATGTTTGCTCCGCCATCGGTAGTTTCCAAAAAACCAAATTGATCATTCGGAGTATAGTGCAAAGAAAGTAATACATGATTGAAATTTCCCGGATCGACTACGAATCCACCTACATCCGTGCTACTTCCAGGCAAACCCGCAACGCGCTTAAATCCTTCTGGCATTTCCCAATTTATTCCACCATCGGTGGAAACCCAAAAACCCTGGGTCTGACCAGAACCGCACCATCCGGTGTGACAAGAATATAAGTGTTTCGGATTATTCGGATCGACTTCAATAAAAACTGGATTGTCGATGTATTTCGTAGTAGTTGCCCAATTGGTTCCCATCTGGCTCAGGTTCCCAAGCGCGGTCCAACTCTCACCGCCATTAATGGTTTTCCATATACCAACCCCACATCCTCCAGTATAAAGGGTGCTGGGATTAGTGGGATCAATTGCGAATGCAAGAAATCCTTGTTTACTGATTGATGCGCCTGATGGCGAAATATCCGTCCAGACGCCTGGTACAAGCACTGGGGTCGCATATAGAAAACTGGTAATTATTAATGCGAGAATATTACTTTTCACAAAAGTCCTTTTTCGAAAATCATCATAACTGTTTTATTTAATAGAAATATTTTAATAGCTATGCTATTTCGGTTTTATCATCAGAACTTGATCACCAACATTTTTATTATTTATGCGTTTACCATTAGTATCATGTAATATGTCGAATTGGGAAATTGATTGTTTATTCAATCCAGAAATAACTTGGTAAACTTTTCGTAAGTGGTATGCCGTTGATATTTGTTTATTTATTTCATTCTTAGAAATACCTGTTTCTGAATCGATTACCTTAAGCGCCCACAGTCCCGCTGTCCAATGTGCACCGTACACAATCCGATTCACCTTATCAAACACCATGGTACCAGGGCCATTTTCAAATTTCTGAACGCCTGTACCGAGAGGATTATAATCCTTCCAAGTATTTCCATTGATTTCGGACAAAACGGAATAGGGGTCATTAGCAATAGGACTATTTGCAGCATACGATTTCATGGTGTAGATAAAATTACCATCACCGACGATACCGGAATAATAGGCGTAGGGAATTCCCGCGGACACTTGCTGCCAGGTGATACCATTGTCATTGCTACGGCATGGATACTGGTAACCACCAGAATAAATGGTACCGTCCTTTGAATAATAAATCTGCGGTGGAGCATGAGGGCTGCTAAAATCGGAAACCTTGGTCCAAACATTTCCTCGATTGGTAGTGCGGAAAAAACCGTTACCATCGGTTTGCACAAGCCAAGTACTATCATTGCCAATGCCAAGAGCCAGATAACGCAAAATATGCACACCCATCGATCCAGAAGTAAATCCTAGTGCAGGAGGATGAGCCACAAAAGTAATGCCTCCATCCCTTGATTCAAGAATGCCGCTCGAGGAAGTTCCAACCCAATTTCCATGCGATCCAAGCAGCACATGATTGAAGTTACCGGGATCGATTTCGAGCATAGTTATATCACGAGTTCCAATCACAGCGGAAATAGCTATGAAGCCGATAGGTTGTTTCCAGGTAACACCACCGTCTTGGGATTCCCAGAAGCCTTGAGTGATTCCGCGAACACCCTGAGTCGCCCACAAATGATTTGCATTATTTGGATCCACACCAATTTGCACTGGGCTATCTAAATACTCGACTGATGTTCCATAATCAGGTGTAGCGGGTGGGTTACCTAGTCGAATCCAATTCGAGCCACCGTCGGTTGTTTTCCACAAGCCTTTAGTGTCACTGCATAAGTACAAAGTGGATGTGTTAGTCGGGTCAATTGCTATACCTGGAGTACCAAAAGTCCCGTTGAGATTAAGAGCCGTTGGGGTAATATTTTTCCATACCCCCTGCGCAAATACTGGATTGGCTTGGGCCTCTAAAACCATGGTGAGAGTTAATAAAAGCATAACCCACAAATTCTGTTTTATTGGAAAAACCATTTAACCCCCATTATTTCAGTTAAGATACTTCTCAGAATCATAAATATCAATTTATTTATTTATCTACTAAATATCTAATTATATAACATGTTGTATTTATTGGTTTTATAGTTTTAATATTTTAATATATTAGTTTTTAACTAAATTTTAAGGTATCTTTAATTAGGAATACAATGTCGATATTGGGGACTTTATGAACCTTAAAAAACCTTCTCGCATCATTTCGCTGATGTTTTTATTATCAAGCGGAATTTTTGCCGACACGCTATCGGTTTACTTCATAGGTAACAGTTTAACGAATGATATTCCTGAACCCCTTTCAATCATGATTCAAAAAGCAAACACTTGGGTAAATATCAAAAAAAGCACCTTACTTTGGGGCGGCTCAACGCTTGCAGATCATTGGCAAAACCGAAATGCCGAGCAACTAATTAAGACTGGCCATTACGATTATGTGGTCATTCAAGAATCCAAGCAACCTGCATATTTTCTCCAATACGATAAGCCGACTCGCGATAATATTGCAGCATGGGGAAAAACTTATATCGATGCAATTCATAACTCAGGCTCCGAGGCCATAGTTTACTGTACAATGGGATTTAGAGGCGATACCACAATCGCCAATGATTCTCTTATCGCTGTGGAAACACGAGTAGCAGAAAATAATAATGCTATTCTTACTCCTGTGGCAGCAGTTGCTCGACAAGCGCTTATGGAAAATCCTAGTCTTGAACTTTGGTCTGATGGCGTTCATAACAACAGCCTAGGAATCTATTTGGCTGCCTGCACGTTTTACTGCGTGCTAACTGGTGAAACACCGGTCGGAAGCACATTCTATGGCCAAGGAATTTACAATGCATCGGTCACTGTAGAACAAGGCTTATGGGCTCAGAATATGGCTTGGAAGGTCATGAGTACAAAGTACGCAAAATATCTCACTTGGATTAAAAGTAAGAGAAATACTTCTATTAATAATTATAAACGAAAAACAATTTTAAAAACGGCCGACAAACCAAATATCTATATGTTTGTATCGCTTGGAAAATACCATGAAAACTCAGGAGTCTATTTTTCGAACATGCAAAAATCCGATTTGGACATTAGGGGACGTACGATTTACTTCCAAACGCCCAATAAACAATAAAACAAAAGAGCAATTTATGATCAAATTTGAACTAAATCAAAATTTCTTGTATGTTACGGTTCTTCTTGCATTCACAGCGCATACAAACCCAAACCTCATCCCTGGTGTATGGACCAATATCACACCCTCATCGATTGCAGGCAAAATGGTCAATCTCGTGACCGTTGATCCCAGTAATCCCAATACGATATATCTTACCGGATCACATGGCGACAAATTAGGACTGATTAAATCTACCGATGGTGGATCGACTTGGGCGCGCGTAGGTAACCCACCAGCTACTCAAAACTATGGTGATACCGTAGATTATCTTGATGCTCCGTTTAAGGTTAGAATCGATCCCGCAAATTCGCTGCATATGTATGCCACCGAAATGTCTCCAGGAGGAAGCGTAACTCAGGGATTCTGGGTTACACAGAATGGCGGTGCCAAATGGGTTCGCACCAAAGGATTCATGGATGCCGTTAAGTCAGCCAAGGCCACTACCGATGTTGGACATTATGATGTGGACCCTACCGACTTTAATCATGTCATCATCTCTTCGCATTATTATTGGAGCGATGGTCCGTCGGGGATCTTAGAAACAAAAGATGGTGGCAATACTTTTATTGTGCATCCTCCCGCAGCAGGTATGGTGACCCCTTCCAAGAGTGTTGCGTTTCTGTATGAACCCGATCTTAAAATAGGTAGCAAAGATACTTGGGTAGTAGTAGAAGATATGACTTCCATGTATATCACCCGCGACGCTGGTGCCACTTGGAAAAATGTATGGGATAAAGGAAGTCCTCATGGTGGAGTCATTGGACATTGTTGGACCAAAGCCGGCGTATTTTATACGGGTGGATATCAAGCACCCATGCGCAGCTTCGATGCTGGCGCAACATGGGAGCAGGTTCCAGGATCACCTTATGCCTATTTCACAGATGTGGCCT
The DNA here is from genome assembly GCA_043745805.1 of Fibrobacteria bacterium. GTDB lineage: Bacteria > Fibrobacterota > Fibrobacteria > UBA11236 > UBA11236 > JAYTSD01. The sequence goes on along the minus strand of JAYTSD010000045.1, from coordinate 15,702 downwards.
GTGATGGCAATAATCTTTATATCAGCGGTCAAGCCGGAAATTTTGCATGGTTTTCTACTCCAGAAACCGATGGTACGCATTGGACTAAAAGCGCCATAACGCCCAGCTATGGAGCGTCGGAAATTATTTTTGATCCGATTAATCGCATTATTTATTCAGCCAATAATACCGCGGGTATTTGGGCATTAAAGGTTACCGGGTCCGAAGGTATTAATCATGATCAAAAATATTCAGGCAATGCAAAAACAATTTCGCTGAAAAATACGGTAGAAATTGCCTTACCGCAAATGATTTTCAAAAATACTTCGGGAAATTCATTTGATGCTAAAGGGAAATCTCTTTTACCTGAGGCTATTGAAAAATAAATGCTGGTTATTTATAAACACTTTTAAATGAAAGTAAAGTTATGATAAAAAATATTTTACTTAGCACTTGTTATCTCTCATTCAGTTTTTGCGCTTTGGCCATTGGATTAACAAACCAAAAAGCATACTCTGCAGCCTCTCCTACTTCCCTGCTAGTGGGTCTTTTTGAAAATACCGGAGGAACTTGGATGAAGAATAGTGAAGTGGCTTGGAATGCGCGTTACCGCTATCTCACTAAAAATTGGGTGAACAATTGGGGCTTTGGAGCCTATGATGGTGGCTTTGCCTTGTCCTATATGAAGGAATGCGATGGACTCAAAACCGTTCCGGCGATTTCCTATTATCAAATGAATGATGAACCTGGCGGTGGAGAAGGGCAGTTTTTAATTAAAGTGCAAACTCCCGCGACTATGAAATCTTATTTTGGCGATTTTAAAATCCTTATGCAACGCGCTAAAGAATTTGGCAAACCGGTTTATATACTTTTAGAACCGGATGGAGTGGGCTTCTTACAAAATCAAACGGGTAGCAAATCAGAAACCTATGCGGCCATTGCGGCCAGTGGCATGCCCGAATTAGCGGGGCTTCCCAATACGGTTGCTGGTTTTGGACTCGCTTTTTTAGCGATTAAAAATGCAGTGGGCGCTTCCAATGCTTTATTGGGTTTACATATTTCCGGTTGGGCAAGCGGCCAGGACCTTTTTGCTTATAGCGTAACCATTCCCTTACAACCCGAAATCGACAAGGTTTATAATTTTCTCGCGCCGCTTGGACTTAACTCCAATGTTACGGGCCTTACCTATGATTTGCTGGTGGGCGATCCTTTGGATCGAGATGCTGATTATTATAAAGTGGTGAAGAATGATGGAGGTAATCATTGGTGGGATACCAGCGCCACAGCGTCTGTTAATTCGCGCAGTTTCAATCGCTATCGAGAATGGTTGCACTTATGGAATATCAAATCGGGAAAGCCTTGGGTACTCTGGCAAATACCCCTGGGTAATTCCAATCATCTCAATGTGAATAATAATGGCAATGCACGCGAAGGTTACAAAGACAATAGACCTGAATATTTTTTAGGGGATAATGGCATTCAACATTGCCAACAATTTGCTAGTGCCGGCGTGATTGCTTTACTATTCGGCGCTGGTGCTGGCGGAGTGAGCTCTTATGGCAATGATATTTATACCGATGGAAAATCCTTTATGCAAACTCGCGGCGCGGCCTTCTTTGCGGCGGGAGGGGTAACCTTAAAGGTTAATAGCCTATACAAACCTAATTATGGACATAAATCAATAAAAAACAGATTAGCTACTGCTACTTCGGAATCAATCCCCTTCGCTCTATATGATGTTCAAGGAGTGCGTGTCAAAGCATTAAAGGTCAATGGCGACTCTAATATTGGCATAATATTAAAAGATCAAATGAAGTCCGCAAGTTCAGGGCAATATTTTCTTAAATATACCAACAGTAACGAAGAAGTTACGAAGTCAATTTTTCTGAAACATTAAAATATTTTATGAGTACTATTTTTACATTTGTTGATTATCGCCTCTTCCTTCGCTCTCGGCTTGATGAGCTGAAGCATAAAGAACGCGGCTTTAATTATAAAACATTTTCCGAAAAAGTAGGCCTTAAATCTGCCGGATTTATTACTCAAGTTTTACAAAAAAAATCTAATCTCACTCCGGATATGGCACAGCGGTTTGCAACGGCACTTTATCTCGGGAAGTTGGAATCACAGTTTTTTCTAAGCTTAGTAGAAACTAATCAAGCCCAATCCCATAGCATTCGCAGCCATTCCACTGAGAAGTTGCTCAAAGTAAAAAACACCCGAGTAAAAACCGTAGATAAAGAGCAATTTGAGTTTTATAAAAAATGGTACTATTCTGCTATTCGTTCCCTACTTGGTTACTACGAATTTGATGGTAACTTTGAAAAACTCAGCAAAGCCTTATCACCTTCAATTACCGTAGCGCAAGCCAAAAAAGCAATGACAATTCTTACTCGCTTGAATATGATAGAGCAATTGCCGAATGGAAAAACTAAACTCAAAAATGATTTTATTACTACCGGTAATGATCACCAATCTGTTGCGGTGGTTAATTTTCAACTCGAAACTATGGAATTAGCAAAACGCGCCTTGTTGGAAATTCCTCGTGAACAAAGAACCTCCGCAACACTCACACTGGGGCTTTCGGCTAAAAGCCATGCCCTAGTCATGGAAAAATTGGTCGCACTTCGCAAAGAACTTTTTGCACTCGCCGATGCCGATACAGAAATCGATCGCGTCATGCAAATCAATATGCAAGCCTTCCCACTCACTCGCCTTCCAGGGAACGAATTATGAGCAAAAATCAACGCTTCATTCTAAGTAATTTACTCAGTATCATACTTACCACAATCATATTAGTTTCTTGTAATGGTCCCACACAAACGGCTCAGGGCAATGGATCCGAAACGGTTGCCTTAGTTCGCGGGCATATAGTAACACCTGAAGGGCTGTCTGCCTCAGGCGCCTTGGTGCGCCTTATTCCTAAAGATTTCAATCCGATTGTCCAAGGGGATGTCAGCACAGAAAATCAAGCTATTGTTGATATATCTGGCGCATTTGTCTTCTCACCAAAAATCCAAAAAGATGCACATTATAATCTTGAAATTCACTATGTCAAAACCAGTATGAGCCTTATGCATGCCAATATTGTATTTAATAATGGTCAAGCCATTTTCTCTAAAGATACAGTGCGTATGCCTGGCGCAGTAGTTCTGCGTATTCCCGCAGAAACAGGCGAAGGTTATGTTTTCATGCGCGGTACCACGCGAACGGTACTTATTGATAGCGAAGCAAAAAAACGTGGAACGGTATTATTAGATTCCATTCCTGCAGGTTCAATTGCCGCAATCGAATATTCACCTTTATCCACACCCGCAAACACCACCACACTCTCCGACACTTTAACCGTGATTTCCAAAAACCTGAATGTGCGCGGAAATTTGATGATTTATAAAGACGATCAATCTTTAGTAACAGGAACCTGGTTCAATCCATCCTTGGGTTCATTAATACAAGATTCTGTAACGCCTGCCTATGAAGGTTTAAAATCCTATCGCTTCGATTATATCCTGGATACAACTTATGGTTATGCTGGGGTTGGATTAAATCTTGATAATTGGTGGAAAGGGGCAACTTATGACTTTAGTCACTGTAACAAAATCATTGCGGCTTATAAAGGGCTAGCTACCAGTCATGGGTTGTATATTCAACTCCGTGATAATAATGCGGTATCGAATAATGTATTCATTGGTAATACCTCCAATTCATTTGTTCAAAGTGAAGCGTTAATATCGGCTTTCAAGGGAGTGAATCTCACACAAATCCGAGAAATAATATTTGGAGTAAGCGATTCAACTAATAAAGTTGGTAATGGAACCGTTTGGATAGATAATGTGGAAGTGGAGTACTAATGAAATTAAGCAATGCTTTTTTAATGGTCATCGGCCTGGGGGTTTCTGCTTTTGGTGCCGAGCATAGTATCACGGTAAATACCACTACTATTGTTCATACCCTATCGCCTAATTATCATGGCATTAACTACACCGCATTTTGGGATAGCAAACAGGGGAGCGTAGGTAGTAGACAGGCTTTGAGACGTGCGGGTGTACAACTTATACGTTACCCTGGTGGCGTACCCGGGAATTATTTGGATTGGGACAAAATTGCCGGATCGCATGCCGGTACCACTACGGATTCCCTTTGGGCTTATGGCAAAGCTATCGGTGCAAAGTTATTGATGCAAACAAACCCCTATCACAGTAAAATCAATGATGCGGGAACACTTGCCGATTCTACGGGAAAGCATATGGCCGATTGGGTTGCTTACTGTAAAAGTAAGGGCTTCGATGCGCCGCTATGGGAAATAGGCAATGAACCGGAAGGTATGCCACCAACAAATTGGAATTATCCCACCCAAGATTCAATTTTATTAAAGCCCTATTTTAATACCTTCAACGATCAGTCCACTGCCATGAAAACGGCCAATTCCGAAATTACAGTAATGGGCCCGGCCTCGGCAAACACTTGGTATTGGTGGGCTCAAGGTGAATTAGCCGTATTTTTACGTTATTGTGATAAAAATTTAAATGCCATTTCACTCCATTGGTATGGCGACGGCACTGCTTATTCGGGTATTGTGGGTCTTGCGCAAACTTGGTATGCCAATATGAATTTTATTCGTACGATTACCCAAAAACCGCTTTATATCACCGAATGGAATAATCATGGCGACAAAGGCAATATCAATACCACCATTGGTAGCGCTATTATTAATGCCGATATAGTTGGGGTTTTCACTCGCACAGGCGTTGCAGGGCATACTTGGTTTGGATGTATTCATGGCGGGTCTAATGGAGGTTACGGCGCATGGGGAATTCTTTATGGCGACGGTGAACCAAAACCACTCGATACACCTACTCCAGGATATTTCATTCTTCCTTTATGGACGCATATGGGACCCGAAGTATTAAATGTTACGAATACAGCCGATACTATTAATACCCTTACTACTTATGCTCATAAAAAAGCAGAGGGCAGTGTACAAGTAATGCTGATTAATAAAAGTACGCAGAGGACAGTGGAAGTGAAATTTAATGGATTTGATCCAACTGGAAAAAAAGTTTTGATATACGAACTTAAACCCTCTAATGGTACAAACTCCGATCAAAGCATAATGTATAATGGCAAACTCAATCCAAGTCCTGCCATAGAGGATCTTCCTGCGCCTAATGAACAGGCTTGCCCAGGAACATCTATGACCGTAACTCTTGCAGCCTATTCTGTAACCGAATTGGATTTTCTTACGGTAACCGACCCAACTGGGCTATCTATTATCAATTTTAGTGCCACGCCTACCGAGGTGTGGAATACTGCTGACCAAAACGTTACATTTTCCGTCGAAGCAAAAAAACTGAATGGCAATATTACTAGCGCCATTCTTGATCTTTCAGCTTTGGGTGGAAATACAAACACAGTTATGCAAGCAGAAATAAATACCGGAAACTACACCTTTTCCTATACTTTGCCTAATGGCGCTGCCATTGGATCCAAATCAGTTACCCTTACTATTACGGATAATGCGGGGAATAAAAAAACTTCGATAATTAGTATTTCCGTGAATGCACCAAAATCCCCTTTTATCATTTATACCGATGTATCTTCCATTGCAAGTTTTGGTTGGAATGCAAATGGAACCTTAACCGAAATTTCTACAGGCGCCTTTGAAGCCACAAAAGCTTGGGGTTTTTCTTATACCATTGCGGGTGGATATTCCGGTGGAGGCATTCTTCTCTATACTTGGGGTGTGGGTTTGGATGCAGCAGGTTATAAATCCATACGTTTCGCCTATAAGGGGCCAGCAGCAAATATGACTATGCAATTTGTGGGCGGAGGAAACTCCACCAGCGTTCCTATTAGCGCGGCCTCAGCATGGACTATACTTGAAATTCCCATATCCTCCTTTGGAAATATGAATGCTATTAACTGCATTAATTTTCAAGTGACAGGGACAAATGGATCAACCGGACATATGTATTTCGATGACATGCGCCTTGTCCCAGAATCCCAAACTCAAAGTATCATCTACCCTATCAACAATGCATTTTCCAAAACCCAAATATTTTCCATCTCTACTACTATGCAAAATGGACTTAGCATTTCAACCTTCGGCAAAGGATCACTTTACATTTGTAGCCTGCAAGGGCGACCGATCGCGAGCAAACTGATCGCAGGTGAAACGAATACAAAACTGAATCTAATGCCAGGGATATACATTGTATCACTGAAAGCTGAAGGCCATATCTATACGCAAAAAGCACTCGTATGGTGAAAATCATTCTCGCCTCATTATTTATTATGAATGCATCAGCTACTTGGGCGCGAAACTACACAACTACTTTTCCATTAACCGAAAATCCTCTTTCCGAAAACGGCAATTGGATCAATGCATTTCCTATGCGAACAAGTGGAGGCGTCGCCTATGGGACGCAAACTGGACTAGAAACACATCCCCCCTATAATGATGCAGCAGCGGTTTTGGCTGGTCAATGGGGACCCGATCAGAGTGTAACAGCAATAATTCATTCCATCAATCAACAGGGTGGCAATGTGTATGAAGAGGTAGAACTTAATGTACGGATGATAATTACCGCTACAACTATTGCTGGCTACGATGTGGACTTCAAATGTGCTCATGAAGGATTTTCCTATGTGGAAATCGGCTACTGGAATGGGACGCATGGGGATATATTAAAGAATGAAGGAACCCTATTCAAACAAATTAGTGGGCCGGGAGTTTATAATGGCGACACCATTAAAGTAACCGCCATTGGCGATGTCATTTCTGTTTATCAAAATGGCAAACAACTCATGTCCATAACCGATAATAATCCTAATCATCCCAAAACGGGTAGTCCTGGCATCGGATGTTATCAACAAGGGGCAAGCGGCGTAAACAGTGATTTTGGACTTAGCCGTTTCACCGCAACGGATAATGAACCTGTATCTATTCAGAACAACAATAGGAAGCCAGTGCAACAGAATAAGGTCAAACAAAAATCCTATTTTTCAATTAATGCACAAGGTATTTATTCGGTAACCTATCAGTTACATAACTCTACCGAAAGAGTTAACCTACTGGGAAAAAAGGGAAAGTCTTCTGGAATTAAATAGGAAACGAAGTTTCCCTCAATTCCCTGCAAATAATCCCAAAGGTAAAAAGGCATAAGTTACCCCTAATTGCATTCCGGTATAAGGGCTCCAGCCCAAGAATCCACCGAATCCAGAACTTTGAATTAAACCTGGATACATATTCAATCGAAAATTAGCTTCCTGAAATCCCACTTGCGCAAAACTAAGCAATAGTGAATTATTACGATCAATACAAAAAATAATTTGCGGTTTTAATTGCGCCGAAACAAATCGACTTTGCGATAATTTTTGATAAGCTAAATGATCGGCGACGCGACCAACACCTAGAGACGTACTCCATCCGGTGTCCCATTTTTTAGTTAAGCCAACATTTCCATCAATGCCCCAGCTATAAAAGATTTGATAGGACTGCGTGAAGGGGACGTCAACCTTAATCACATATTCTTCGCCCGCATTGCTTAAATTATGATTAATAGGATTATAAACGGGTTGCGGACTCCACAGAGCAAAATGCAAAGTTTCACCAAAAATTTTTGCCGCTGGATCCCAAGCAAATAATAACCAACCTAAGGGATCAAATATATATATGTCAGCGATTGGATCAATATTGTTACCCACATAACTTCCATTCTCCACCACCTCATTCATAAATTGCGATGAAAATTCATTAACAATAGCCATAGCATACGGATACTTTACACCTCTGGCTTTATACCATTCTGCCAACTCTCTAGTAATCAATCCTTCGCCAATTAAATGGCTTTGATAATTAGGAACCCACGATGCTTTTTCCACATTTAAATTTTGGGGTAGAATTTGTTCTGAGAAAAAATCATGCCCTTCTTGTTTATTATAAAGTGAAATATTTTTGAAAGGATTTCCTAAATTACGCGGAACATTTTGCATCCCTTGTGAATAAGACAATTGAGTAATGTCATGGCCAAAACCTCCATTGCGTAAAATATCATAGGAACCATTAATAAATACCGAAAAGGGCGAAAACAGTAATTGTGATCCATAATTTTGTTCGGGATGATAAATATAAAGCGCCTGTAATTGCGCTTGAATTAGCCCAATTCCCCACCCGAAAAACAAACCGAATAGCCAAAAGTTTCGCGTCACTTTTATCTCAAGATTTTTGGTTTACACTTTTATAATCCTAACGGTGGCAATAGCATTTTGGAAGTAGCGATTTTTCTTAATTAAATAACCGAAAGATTCTCTAAAACCTGTTTTAATAGATACCCAAATAAGAAAACGCTAAAGCTTCTGGATTGACTAACCAGAAAATCGGCCCTACAATCGTAGAGTATTTAAATAGGCGTAACTTGGAAAACTCCAAAAATTTATCCACAAACAAAGATTTAACCCAATCGGGGTTACAAATACTCAATTCAGATTTATTTTACTAAGACATGAATCCTAAAACTTCTCATCAAAAGCCCGGACTTTGGAAGGGTTTTCTAAAGTCCTATATTCTCTTTTCCAAACGCCATCGTTTTCTCATCGTAGGCTTGAGTATAATCGCTTCCGTGCTTTGCGGATATTATGCGACCCACTTGCGCATTGATGCTAATCTCGATGCCCTTCTCCCCCGCGATACAGAAACCATACGTGCGATGCATGAAGCAAAGGCGCGATTGGGTAGCTCGGATCTCTATACTATAGCCATTGTAATGAATGATCCAGTCGAATTGGCGCATCTGCAAGATAGGCTCGCTGACTCTTTACGAAAATGGCCGGATGTGGTTTATGCGCAAGTGGCGAGAGACAATTCTTTTTTTCGCAAGCATGCTTTATTGTATTTGCCTCAAGTGCAATTGAAAAAAATATCGGAAAAGATTGAAGACTTACGTCTTGACCTTGGTAAACAAGGACCATTGACTGTCGATTTATTTGATGATGAACCGCAACCCACCGAAACAAAATCAAAAAGAGAATGGTTTGATGCCGATCTTCCACAACAATTGGGCTTGCCCGATGAAGCCGCAGAATCTTTTTCTCGCTTTCTAAAAAAAGACAAAACCACTACCGACAAATACGATGCGAAGGAGGGTATTCCCGACTCCCTACGTTCTCGATTGATGGGACGAACCCGCGATGGCCGTTTGGTTGGAATTGTACAAGCCTCCTTGTCAAAACCTAGTTCAGACTTCGACTATGTAAAGACAGTAGTAGCTCGCAGCGAAGCTTTATTAAACCCGGTGCGCGCAGAATACGGATCGCGCTTAAAAACAGGTGTAGAAGGTCCTTATAAAGAATTAGCCGAGGTGAGCTCACTTGCAAGCAATGGACTTTTAGCCACCATTATTTCTGTAGGTTTAAACATTTTAATTATCGCTTTTTTCTTTCGAGGACTAGGTTCCATTATTGTCATTTTTCTGCAAGCGGTGATTTCTTGCTTGGTAACCTTGGCGTTAACTATGTCCATTTATGGACATTTAAATCTTTATACCGCTTTTGTGGTCTCTATTTTATTTGGAATGGGAATAGATTTTTCCATTTATGTATTAGGTTATGCTTTACGTTTAGTGCGAGAAGGCAAGGATTGGACTTTTGCACTTTCTCAAACATTGAATGAACTATTTTATTCATTGCTAGTGGCCGCATCTACAACAGTCGCAGGCCTTCTCACTTTATTAGCCTCAAAGTTTGTGGGCTTTTATGAATTCGGTGTACAGGCTTCCGCAGGCATAGTGGTAAGTTTAGTTGGTGTTTATTTACTCATGCCGGCTTATGTATTCGCAACGGAAAGCTTGGGTAATATTCCTGGATTCGCTTGGCTAAAACTTAAACCTGCAAAGCCTATTCACTGGCCGAAGTATTTGCCCTTTACTTGGAAACCCAATTGGAAAAAGATAACGAAACGTAGTGCATACTCCGTGCTTGTTGGCGCTGTGTTATTAGCTTTTTTTATACCACGTTTAGCCTTCGAATATGACTTTTCTAAACTGCGCGATACCCGAGGAGAAAAAGATAGCGGCTTACCTGTTAGTGTGGCTTTAGGCAGTAATCGCACGAGTAGTCAACCCGTAGTGGTGATGGCCCATGACTCAGCCTCTATGGCTGCTTTGCAAGACACTTTGTTACGTTGCCTCACCGTTAAACGCGATCCTTATTTGCGTAGCTTTCTCACCTTGTCGACTTTCGTTCCTCCAGCGCAGGCGCAGCAAGACAGATTAGTCGATATCCATCATATCAGCGAATTAATTTCAGCACGCGTATTTGATCGCGCCAAAGGCGATGATTCAGCGATGATTGCTAATTTGCGAGAGCTTACACAAACAAATACATTTGGCCCTCAAGATATTCCATCTTGGGCGCTTAATTTGTTACGCGAGCGCGATGGCAGTTATGGACGCTTAGGGTTTATATATGGAAGATATAATTCTTCCAATGCCTTGGATGCAGCGGTTTTCCAAGAGCACTATGGACATCTCACAGTAGGAGGAGAAAAGCTATCTAGCTTTAGCTCTAGTTTTGTATTCAGCGATATTATTCATATCGTTAAATCCGACATCATTCGAGTTTCATTTTGGATGATATTGGTCTTGATTTTACTCTTAGCTTTTATATTCCGAGATTGGCGTTTACTCACGGCCTGTATTATTCAAATGGTAGTGGGCTTAGTTTGGATACTGGGTTTAATGGGTTTATTCGGATTAAAGATCGGACCCTTCAACTTAATTGTGATCACCACTTTGCAAGGCTATGCCGTGGATGTAGCAAGTTATATGTTACTGGGTTATTTACGTTTGGGACGCTATCGCATTGGAGAACTGTATCATGGTATTGGGAGCTTGGTCGCTGTTTCCACTTTAACAACTACAGCAGGTTATGCAGGCATGCTTTTCACTTCGCATATGGGCATAGCAAGTATAGGAAAATTTGCCGTACTGGGATTATTGGTTTTATTAGGCACCTCCATGTGTTTGACCCCTTGGCTAGCTATGCAATTGCTTCCAGAGCCGAAACATTCTGAAGATTAATCGTTTATTTACATAAGTGAACGTAATAAGGAGAGTAACATTAAAGTTACTCAAAAAAAATCATCGGTTATAAAGATTTTAATTTGTTTGCCTAATTTTTTTGATTAAACAGCTGCTGTGGCGCGAGGGCTTTTAAAATTTGAATTTTCAAAGCGCCCCTATCCATTTTTCCATTTGCATTCAAGGGGATATCATCGGTAAAATAAACATGACGCGGTACCATATAAGAAGGTAAACGTTGTTTTAATGCCACATTGATTTCCTTTTTACGAGGCGCTAAATGCTTCGGCAATACACAGTAGATTTCTTCTATATCCCCTCGTATCGGAGCGACATCTGCCAAAGCAAAAGCTGCATCAGAACAGTTCATCAGGGCATGTTCTATTTCACCCAATTCAATACGATATCCCATCACTTTAACCTGAAAATCTTCTCGGCCTAAATACTGCAGTAACCCGTCGGTTTCCTCGAGTACTAAATCACCCGTACGATACCAAATCACCTCTTCGCGGGCAATAAATCGTTCCGCGGTTTTTTCTGCTTCATCCCAATAGCTGGGAGCCACTTGATCGCCCGCAAGCCATAAGCTACCGACTTCTCCTGGCGTACATAAAGAATTATCCGGGCGGCGCACTTCAATACTTTGGCCAAGCCAAGCCCTACCAATTGGAATGCCTCCTTGATAGGCTCTTTCCTCCGGAAAGTCTTTAGGAATTTCAAAATGCGTAAAAGCAACAGTAGCTTCAGTAGGACCATATAAATTAAATAAGCGACTATTCGGAGCAATACGCTTCCATGTCTCACAAGTTTTCCAAGTAAGTTTTTCTCCAGCGAATAAACTCAAGCGAACATTAGGCAAAGCATTCGGAATCACTAATCTTGCGCTGTCTAAAAAAGCCGCTCTTGCCGGAACCGAAAACCAAACTGTGAGTTTTTGTTCTGCTGCATATACCAATGGTGAGAAAAGCGATTTATCTGGGAAAACTATTAGTGTGGCTCCTACTGCCCAGGTTACAAATTGATCATGTACACTGACATCAAAAGTTAAATCGAAAGTTTGGGACACGCGGTCTTCAGCATAAATTGGATAAACCGAGAGAAAGGATTGAACATAGGACAATACATTGTCATGCCGAATTCTAACACCTTTAGGTTGTCCAGTACTTCCCGAAGTAAATAAAACATAAGCACTATTTTCTTGAGTAATAGAAGCAAGAGGAGCCGGTATTAGATTCGATTTAACAGTAACCGTCTGGTTACTAATAACGATCGATGGCTTCAGTAAAATGGTTTTGATTTTGTCCGCATTGCTTAACAGAATAATACGCAAAGGTTTTTTAAGTTTTTCCCATTCTTCCAATAAGGCGACCAAGGCATCAGCACATTCTTCGCCAACAATTAAAGTATTGATGCGAGCCTTTTGCAAAATATATCCATTACGGGCCGGAGGAAATATGGGATTGAGCGGAACATAAGCTTTACCCTCAGCCAGTATAGCCAGCACGGATGCATAAGCTAAAGGGCTTCTATAGGCTAGAATACCGATGCAATCCGCATTATCAGAAACAAGGGTAGGGCGTAACGACTCCATTAAATCGCGAAGCTCGCTATAGGTCAAAGCACCTTCATCCCAACTCAGTGCTTGATGGTTAGGAGCCTGGGCTGCAGATTTATAAAATAGACTGGCTAAATTTGAAACGGGAAATGTGGTTGCCACTTTAATATCTGGCATCTAAAAATTCATGACTTTCATCTTTGCCAAGTGCCGAGAAACGTTGTTGTATAACATGATTGGGAGATGCATGCCAAGCTCTTTCAAGCCTCTGAGACATATGGGCGAATACCAAAGGGGATTTTAAATGGGTCATATCATCCCACGTAGAGTCTGGAAAATGAGTGATTTCTTGTGGGGCATTAAAATCAACATATGGCTGGCCTAAATTTTCCAACCAATGACGCATTCTTACGGTGAGCGTATCTTGATTCGCTTGAGCGCGAAGAGAATAAGTTTTGTGGATTAAATGTGGGTTACTGATAGGTAACAGTATCACATGTGTTTCTACGCCTTCACTTTTTAATACGGTTAATAAAAATTCGGCATCCTCTGCCAAAGGAAGCTCTTCATAAGCTTTATCATCCACCATTTTCAAGGTGTCGAGTTCTCTACCACATTCCAAGGATTTACGTTCTATTCTTTTTCTTCGCTCACACGTAGCAGTACGCATTTGCGAGCGTTCCCACGGCCACTGCACATACCGAATCCATAAGGCTTTGCCTAAATCCGTAGCCGCATAAAAAAAGAGGCTGGACTGCCCTACGATAGCTGCATTTTTCTCCTTGAGGGAGAGTCTGGTAAAAAGCTCCCATCCCGTTTGATTCCAAGGTATATACCGCAAGTTTGCACCATCATCATCAAAACGATGAGGTATGGCGTCTTCCAAAAATTTATCTGGAGAAAAGGCAATAACTACTCTCTGAGGCTTTCCCGCCAAAAGTTTGCCGCGGGTGTATTGCAAAAGAAAGTCCATTGGAGTTGCGCCAGGCTGTGCCCAATTGTTGACTGAAATTCCAGGATTCATTTTTTCTAGAATATCTTGAAAACGATCACCGGGATCCAATCTATAATTGCCAATACCAGAGTCACCCAAAACAAAAATCGTGGGCTTATTTTCATGAAAATGCCAATACAGTCCGATCCAAACCAATAAACTTACCGACATTGCTAATAGCAGGGCCCTAGAGGCAGCAGGAAAGTTTTGGAAAAAGGTCTTTAAGAGGCGCAAAAACTGCTTCCTTTTTAAAATTGAAAATAAATGAACCTGTCTGAGGTCTCGTAAAATCGTAAAAGTACAAAACCGAGCAACAAATATAAAGCTACTCTATACCAAATCGTACGCTCAAAAATCCAAAAAATGTTCCGGTCCTTCGCTATTTGCCATTGCAGCCAAAAAACAGCGAAACCAGTCAAACATAAAACCTTCCAATCAAATACAGGGCCGAGAGGTATAACGGAATGATGGAATAAATTGCATACGATTTCCCAAGCTTGAGTCAAATTGGGAGCGCGAAAAAAAATAAACCCAAAACAAACCCAATGAAAAGTAATGAGTATTGCTAAAAAATTAAGCAATGGACCGTCAAATTTTTTCTTAAATCGCTTGCGCGCATTTTTGCTTAAAGTGAAAATAGTTAACCCGAATGCATGAATGCATCCATAAACAAAAAAAGTCATTCCCGTTCCATGCCATAAACCGCTTGCCACAAAAGTCAACCAAATAGCAAATAGAATACTTCCCGTTTTCCAATCGCGTAATTTCATGGAAGTGGGGACGAAAACATATTCATTCAGCCATCCCGATAAAGAGATATGCCAATGCTTCCAAAAATCGGAAATGTTACGTGTCAAATAGGGTGTCATAAAATTTTGCGTGATGTCTAATCCAAGAAGTTTAGCCCAGCCGCATGCCATATAAGAGTAACCTGCAAAGTCCCCATAAATTTGCAATGTATAAGCCCATATACCGAGTAAAATCGACAGCCCAGAATGCCCACGGCTTAATAATACATCGGCGCAGACGGCCACATTGTCTGCTATTACTGCTTTAAGAAATGCTCCTATCGCGAATAACCAAATGCCTTCGGAGAAAGTATGCGAATTCCAAATGCGCGGCTTTTGCAATAGAGGAAGGAAATTCCGCGACCTTTCAATAGGGCCTGAAAGCAAGGTTGGAAAAAAACTGGTGAAAAGTAAACAGAGGAAAAAGTTTTTTTCTGGCTGGATGCGGCGATAAAAGACATCCAGAGTTAAAGTCATTTTTTGCAAAGTCCAAAACGAAAGCCCCACCGGCATGAGTATTTTCAAAACGCCTGGATGAAACCCTAATTTGAATAATATTTGAGTCATTTCCGGTATAAAAAATTGAGAGTATTTAAAAAAGGCGAGCTGCGCTAAATTCATCCCCACTGAAGTCCAAAGCAAAGTGGCTCGGTCACGTTTATTTTCGGTTACCCCCATTTTTAAAGCGATGAGCCATTCCAAAAAAGTAGAGATTACAAGAATGAGTAATGCGATGGGGTTAATGTAAAAGACCAATGCCAGCGAAGCGACTAATAGCAAAAAGTTTTGCCAGGATTTACGAGGGATAATCCAATTTAATAAACAGATCCCAACAAAAACCAATAAAAATTCTAGGGACAGGAATTGCAAAATATCTCTTAATAAAAGAGTTATAGGCGCTAACTAAAGCCCCTTTAACCTCGCGATGATATCCAGTAAATCTTGTACCTTAACGACTCCTTGTAATTGTACGGCATCATCAAAACGAATTCCAAAAGTCGATTCTATGCCTACAATTATATGCAAATGATTGAGAGAGTCCCATTCTTCTATTTGTGCGAAGGGTGTATCTGCCGCAAATACCAAATCGTCTTCGCCAATTACATCACGGGCAATTTTTAATAGCTCAATTAATAAATCTTTTTTTGTCATAAGGCTCATTTTTTGAAAGTAAAATTACAAAAAGTATGGCTGCAAAGCTTCAAAAACGTGCTCTTATCGGCTTAAATTCGAACCAGCTATGCTGCTAATTTAAGTTTAAAAAAATCATTTGGCGACATCATTCCTAATCCCGAATGTGGCGCATAG
>JAYTSD010000044.1:0-104536 GCA_043745805.1 Fibrobacteria bacterium | reverse complement strand
GCGACAACATTCAACTATCGGCCATGTTAGCCCAGCCGAGTTTGAGAAGAGGGCTTGTGTTGTTTAACTAAATGTCCGTGAACAAGGGCGCAGATCAACCCTCAGTTTGATTCCATTAAATATATAATGTGTCCTTTTGGCAATAGATCCATTTAAACATCTATTCCTTTAGGTGTTCGAAAATATCGAGCGAATATTCGATTTTAAATCGTCTTCAATTGGCCCTATCAAAGATATATTTAACATATGCTCGTTCTTGAAAAACCTTTGATTTCCATTTTTGAATATATGAACTATCGCCAGTTCTTAAGAGATTACTATGAAGCCGCACGAAAAGTTGATTGCAGTTTTTCTCAACGCTATATTGCCAAAAAATTGGGAATGGCTTCAAGTGGTTGGTTTGCTGACCTTCTTAAAGGCCGGACGAATCTAGCTGGCAATCATGTCGTTAAGCTCGTTGAGCTACTTAAGCTTAAAAATAACCAGGCCACCTATCTCGAAGTACTTATTCAATACAATCAAGCAGCATCTATTGAAGAAAAAAATTATTATTTCCGTCGCCTTATGGCCTTTAAAGAAGTTAAGGTTAATCTCGTAGATCCAGAAAAATTTGAATTTTATAGTAAATGGTATTACTCAGCGATTCGAGAGCTTTTGTTTTTCTTTAATTTTAAAGGGAATTTCACAGCATTAGCTGAAAAATTGGATCCTGCAATTAAATCATCTCAAGCTCAGGAAGCCATACTACTATTGAACAAGCTTGGATTTATTCGAAAGGATGCCCAAGGAAATTATCGCCCACAAGCGGGAACTTTGAAAAAAGATCCAAACTTTGCATCACTCTTTTCTGCCAATTTTTTAAAAACCAATATGGAATTAGCTATGAGTGCCTTAGAAAAATTCCAAAAAGATGAACGCCATATTTCTTCACTTACCCTTTCCTACTCCCAATCAGCCTTTCAGAAAGCTCTTCCCGAAATAGAAGCCTTAAGAAAAAAATTACTGGCACTAATGGAAGAAGATCCGCATCCAGAAAAAGTATTTCAATTTAATTTGCAATTTTTTCCTGTTACCCATTAGGTCCATTATGAACATTCCACATAAATTAAAGCTGCTCTCATTTATAGGACTGCTACTAACCGCCTGCCTTTTCCAAACACAACCACAAGAAGCCAATCGTGGTTCCGTAGTCGATAATGAAATAGCAAATGGCAATCTCTTTCTTGCTGATGGTAAACCCGCAATTAGTGCGCGTGTTCGCGTGTTTCCCATCAATCAAATTCCTGATTCGACTACTAAAGGCTTTTCAACCTTTACCGATTCATTGGGACGATATAATCTGGATAGTTTGCCCGAAGGAAAGTACAATATTTTAGGAGAGAAAGATGGAGCGTATTCTTATCTCGACTCCATTGAAGTTTCAAACAAGAACTCGATTCCTTCGGACACGTTAAAAGCTCCGGGCTCTGTTGTGGGAATCGTAGGCCTACAACCGAACCATGATCCAAGAACTGTTACGGTACAAATATTAGGTACTTACAAATTCTCAAATGTTGATGCGATAGGAAAATTTCATTTCGAAAATCTTGCCGGTGGAATATATTCCTTGCGGGTTATCACAACTCTGCCCGATTATACCCCTCTATACACTTCTCTTGAGGTAAAATCTGCGAAAAGAGACAGCCTAGCGGATACCTTGAAGATCCCTTACACGGGGATACCTGTGGTCCAGGGCTTGAGGGCCACCTACGACACCTTGCTGGCCGTTGTCCGTTTGTCTTGGGACCCTGTGGTTTTCCGTGACTTTTCCCAATACGCGGTGTTCAGGGACTTTGCACGCACTACCAAGCTTTCTGACCAACCTGTGGATTTTTCGGACGGCGCCGCTTATGCAGATACCCTGGTCGGCACCGCGGGCAAAAGTATTTTTCAGCTGACGGATACCAACGTCGTGGATTTGGAATATCGCGTGAGGGTACAGAATAAATCCGACTCCCTGGGTGTGGCCTACGGCAAATTGCGGGTCAGAGCAGCTGGACCAGGTATGGTCAGAACCAAGTTCGCTATTGGCTTGCGAGAGGTAACCTGGGACCCGGTTCAGGCAGCCGATACTTTATCCTTGCTAGCGAACCTGGACAATCCAACACGTGGACTGCGCGAAATCGCATGGATGGTAGAGTCCCTCGATGCGGCCCCGATAAAACATATTCTTTCCGGAAAGAAGCAAGAATCGGATTCCGTCAGGCTGGGTTGGAAGCAGGAAGGTCCGGTGACGATTTATGTGAAGGTCACGGATGATGCAGGAAAGTTATGGGTCGACAGTCTGACTTGGAAGGGAAACCGCGCGCCAACCATGGTCGGAACGCCATCCGCGAAGGTGAAGGCGAATGAAGAAATCTTCCTTTTTCCATCGGGATCCGATCCGGATGGAGATACTTTACGGTATTCCATAAGCAACAAACCGGCTTGGGCCATATTCGACTCTTTGACCGGAACTCTAAGCGGAATACCTTCGAATGCAGATACAGGTATCGCCAAGGATATTGACATCAGGGTGACTGATGGCCGTCGAATCATTGCGGGAAAGCCCTTCAATCTGACGGTGGAAAAAAATCCGTGGAAATTGCTGCGGTCTTTCCCTAAGAATACAGCGATTCTAGCCTCCACGAATCTGAATGGGAAACTTTATGTTTTTGCCAAAGGC
Organism: Fibrobacteria bacterium; assembly: GCA_043745805.1. Classification (GTDB taxonomy): domain Bacteria; phylum Fibrobacterota; class Fibrobacteria; order UBA11236; family UBA11236; genus JAYTSD01. Next base: position 101,832 of record JAYTSD010000044.1, on the reverse strand, counting down.
GAGCATATGCAGGTGCTCATTTACGATTCCGTGAGTGATACTTGGCCCGTTGTTGGAAACATACCCCTTCCCCCATCGCCCGTAAATGCGACGTTTTACCCTTATCCATATAAAGATAAAATCCTGACATTTTATCTGAAGGATGATTATTCAGTCAAGGACGCTAACCTGTTCGATCCGGCCACGGGCGCTTGGACTCAGTTCAACCAACCCCATGATATGGATTCTCTGAACTTGGACTTCGGCATCACAGTCGGGGGATGGAAAAATACCATTTATGCCTTTGGATCATCCAGCTTTCGAACCGCGGAAATCCAAGCCTCCGTGCACGCCTATGACCCCGAAACGAATACTTGGTCGAATCGAAAGCAGGCGCCGTTTCCTATTATTGGGGGAGGCTCCGCTGCTACTTACGGAAACGATATTTATCTGCTCAACTGGAATATTCCGAAAACTATTCAGGTCTACCACCCGCCATCGAATACTTGGTCCACGCTCCCACTCCCGAGCGACTTGGTTAGAGGTAACACGGGCTGCGGCGCTTCGGAAAAGTTATTCCTGGCCAGTGATATAAGTGAAAAAACTGACTCCACTTATTTATATCAATTCGATATTCCCTCAGCCAAGTGGTCATTGAAATCCGCTCGCCCAAACAACAATTACGCGAGGTGCGTGGAGTATGCAGGAAAGATCTTCTTCGATGACGGCTACCTGTATGATCCCGCGGTGGACAATTAATCGGAACCCGATTTTCGTAGACACCTCAAAAGTCGCAGAGTTAATTGGGAAAAATTTATGTAATCGGAGGAGTTGTCGATTATCCGAACACCGTAATAACCTTCGAAGAATATGATCCTGTAGTGGATTACTGATCTGTTATTTGTCTAATTTAGGCAAATCCAGCTTGTTCAAATTCAAAATGTTACTATAAAGATTTAAGTATTTTTTAATTACTTTTTTATCATCAAATTCGTTAAGAACTTTCTGCCTAGCATTTTGCCTTAACATCCCAGGATCTGAATGTTTAAGAACCCACTCAATACCGTCTTTTAAATCATTCGCTTTAAATGGGACTGCAAGATACCCATTTACTTTATGATCTATCATATCGCTATTTCCACCTATATTAAAAGCTACCACTGGAACTGCACATGACAAACTTTCCATAATTGTATTTGAAAGGTTTTCTTGTAAACTTGGAACTACCATGACATCAACTGCATTGTAAAGCATTACTAAGCTCGTCTCATCATGTATTTGACCTATGTATCGAATTGGATTATTTAGTTTTGGTATGTCAATTGGTTCGCTGCTTCCATAGACTATAAATTCAGCTTCCATATAATTAAGCTGTTCTAAAGCTGTAATTAGTTCTTTATAACCCTTGCGCAAATCGCTTATTGCGTTCATAGCACCAAATAAAATTAATTTTTTGTTTGGTGGTAAATTCCAGATTTGACGAGAATAAGTTTTATTAATTTCTTTAAAAATATCAGTGTTAATAGGATTTGGTAGATTTTCAATTTGAGATTTCTGTAAGAGCTTACTATTCTTTGCTTCCTTTGATATCCATTGGCTAAGTCCTATAAATGCTATTTTTTTCTTTTGTAATAGTTTGTTTTTCCGAGCCAAACCCAATTTACTTAGATCTAGTGCATTTGAGCTACCTAAAACCCAGCATTTACCACAATTTATTTGATATGACTTACAACTCCCAGAATAATGACATCCTCCGGTAAAAAACCACATATCATGTAAACTACATACAATGGGAGCTTCAATTTTTCCAATTTCTCGCAAACTTAAAATTCCATGACAAATCCAATGTATGTGAACAATATCAGGCTTTAAGGAGTTCACCAAATCAGAAATACCACTGTTTCCTACCCAAGATAAACTGAAAATATTTTTTGTTTTTTTTTTATAGAAAAATAACGGAATACGATCCAAGGTTGGCCTAATTTTATTTAAAATTTTTTGCAAAATTGATTTAGGAGTAATTACAGTGATATCATCAGTTTTTTTAGATTGCACCACCATTAGACTTTCCACACCATTTGTCAAAAAAGCTTTATGCAATCTGTATGCTGCTATTCCAGCACCACCGTTTATATCATAAGTACTTAAAATAACTATTTTCAATTTTGTAATTTTCCTGTTCAAATTTTAAATTATCTACACAGTCTTTTTGAGAAAGACATTACAATTTCCTCTACTCTAAATATTTATTATGATTTTAGTTTTTGTCTAATTGGTCTGATTATCCTTACAATTACATAAAAACACATTTTTGAGATTTTTTCTAAAAATCTTATTAGTCCCCAATTTTGAGATTTTTCTTTGCTTTTCAGATAAATAGTTGCATGACTTCCTTCCAGTTTTCCAATTACCTTTAATCCCATAACTCTTGCGAAAATATTAAATGTATATCGCAAATGAAATGTTTGTGGCAAGTGGCATTTAATAACAGGATAAAAACAATTTGCAATCACCAAGTATCCTGAAATTTTTACACTATCAATCATCTCTGCAAATGAAAGAAGTGGATCACTAACATGTTCCAGAACATCTGTGCATACTAAACAATCATAATCGTGATTTAGCTCTTTAATAATTTTAATATTTTTAAACTCACTAGCTCTTTTTATTCCAAAGTTACTTGGATGTGGTTCATAAATATCAATATCAATATTTCCATTTTTTTTGGCGAGCAAACGAACCAAAGTTCCAAATCCTCCTCCATAATCAACATTTTTTTGAAATTTATTTTTAATAATCCAATCGCTAATTGCATGCCGATGCCCCATAGATTCATCATGTTGTTCTATGAATAAACCATTTAAAAGCCAAACAGGATGTGAATAAAATTTCCCAATATTATCCCAGTTTAATTGTTTATTATCACACCCGTATTCATCCCAAAGTAAATCCATCAAATTCCACATTTGTTCTAAATCTTGCTTATTATTATCTACCGATTTTAGAATTAATTTTTCTATTTCGGTTCGTTCAGTACTTGTAAGATTTTGATCTTCCAAATTAATTTTCAAGGTCGGGCTCCTAAATTATAAAGAATAACTTATCCAAATATTATTGTTTGTTTATTAATATCGCGTCTTTATGATGAAACCCAAATGGTATACTTCCCGTTTTTTGGTGATAATTATATCCATCCTCAGGTTGAATTGAGACAAGTTTATTATATAGAGCAGCGGTCCAACAAAACGATGAATTGGATTGAATAATGTTTTTTACTATAAACATTGAAACCCAATCTTCATATGGCTTATCTTCATGAATGACTATTTTTTTTTCTCTAAAGATTTTTTTTAAAAACCCAATGTCATCTGAAAACAAATGATATACAAGATTACTTCCAACTATTTTCTCCACTCTTTCTATCGCGTTATAATAATATTCTTCATCAAGCTGTATACCAATAGGAAATAAATGCTTCATATGATTATTAAAATCTGTACCTCTATAATGAACAGCGACACAATTTTCAGAGATAAGGTCTGGATATTTTTTTTGAATGGACTCTTTTAATTCTCTTTTTACTTCTATGTATTTATTAAATATCTCAATCGAAGGCATTAGTTCAGAATCAAAAAAATGGCCTCGAATTTTTATATCTTTATCAGGTATGTGTGAATTTAATAACCTTTTTCTTTCTAGAAAGTGCTCGTAATTTTTTAATACAACCGAGTCAAGATTTTTAACATAAAACCTATAGTATAAGTTTAGGGCTTTAAGAAGTTTGTTTTGAACATAAAACGAGTCCTTCTCAACGTAGTAATAAGATTTTAAATTCAGCTTTTGAATTTCGATAGTTTCAAATTTAAAATTGAATATATTATCAAGATTACTTCCTTTATACATAATTGGAGATTTTCCGGACCTATCTGCTAAATGAATTAAAAACAGAACATGAAGTATTTTGTTTCCGTATGCAGAGTTCCAATTATCAAGAAATATCCTTTTCTCATCTGCAAAAATCTTGCTCATTTAAAAACCTTATTTAGAACACGATTTATAATATTCATCCTTTTAAAAGCTTGCTTTTCGAATTTTAAATCTAGGCCTTCGTCTTTTTCGATTATTTTGGGGTGTATTAAAGGAAATATTATATTTTTTCTTTTCATATTAAAATGCGGATCGTTTTTCCCGCTTGTATGTGTTGCATCAATTCCAAATCCAATATTTGAAATTAAGTTTTTAGTTGGTACAATATTGAGTAAATTATTGTACATAGTCATAAAACTAAATTGATAATCCCAAGTATTTATTTTGCCTTTATAAGTTAAGTCGAAAGAATTTTTCCAATATTTAATTGCATTTTTTGTTATAAATTTTTTATTTAGTGTGGTTTTAAAAGAAAGATAATCTTTCATCTCAATATCATATTTCTTCCATACGCGGCGCCAACTAGCCCAACCCCAAATAAAAGGGAAAGTCGAAAAATAATAGGATTCTTCTCTATCCATAAACTCATGGAAATAATAACTGCCCGAAATGATACCCACACGTTCATTATCCTGATATTTTTCTAATAATTCTTCACAATACCTGAAAAAACTTATGTTGGGTAAACAATCATCTTCAAGTATTATCCCCATTTCTTCCTGTTCGAAAAACCATGTTATTGCTTGGCTTACTGCTTTTTTACAGCCTAAATTTTTGTCTTGGAAAAGTGTTTTAATTTCACATTTCCAATCAATATTTGACATGATGTAATCTCTAACATCAGATGTTTTTTTTGCTTCGTTAATTATAAAATCGCGCGCACCATCGGCAGCAATATATAAACGTGGGGGTCTTGCCTGTCTTATGATTTCAAAAACTTTTTTAGTTGTATCTAGTCGATTAAATACTAAAAATAATACTGCTGTTTTTAAGGGGTATATTGAGCTAGGGTATGCTGAATTATTTTCGGTCATTGATTTTTTTATTTTATTGCTTCTACATATAAAGTTTCCCAAGCTCTACCTTCAGCATCAAGAAGCAACTTTCTGTTTGAAGAATCTCCATACTCTTTTTTTTGCACATTTGTAAAACCAACATTTTCTAAGTAATTTTTTAGTTCTTCAAAGTCCCATGCAGAAAAGTGAAAAAAGTTTTGCGTTATATTTCGAATTGCATCGCATCCAGTACTATACATTTCTGAAAATTTGTCATAATTACATCCGTTTATATCTTTGTTATAAAAGCAAACATATTTTTGAATGTCTGGTACTGTTATCCTAATTGTCGCACCTTTTTTTGATACTCTAAACATTTCTGATAAAAGATTTTTGGCTTCGTCAGGATATAAATGTTCTAAAGTGTGTTCGGAGAATATTCCATCAAATGTTTCTTTTTCACAATCTAGTGGGTATCTTAAGTCTAATTGCCATTCAAGTTTTTTCAATTTTTTTTTCAATATATTGAACCCATAAAAAAAATCTGCATTAACATATCCATTAACAATATTATTACCGCAACCTAAATGAAGATAATTTTCTTTTGATTTTATTTCTGGCGTTGTTTTTTTAATTTTCCTACCGAGCCAACTTTTTAATTCAAATATGAATAGCCCCTTTAAACTAGATTTATATTCCATTTAGTCCTCTTTTTAAATAATCTATTAGCAATAAACTTCTTGTTAATTTAAAAAAGTTTTTCCTTGTTTTTTTAAACACTAGAAGCATTAAATAACCCGAAATAGTGTAAGAAGCAACGGTTGCCCATGCTGCACCTTCTACTCCATATTTTTTTAGTAATAAGTAATTCATTATGATATTTACTGCAGCCCCAATAGCTGTATTTAACGTTGAGTAAAACTGTAAATTCTCTGCCACCAACCAATTCCAACTTGCAACTCCCATAAAAACTGAAATTCCAGCCCAAACATGTATTTTTAATACACCAGCAGCTTGAATATATTGTTCCCCATAAAGAAAATTGATAATCCAATCGGACATAAAGGTCATAGTCAAAGCAATAGTTAAAGCCATCAATACCACCATATTATAGAGCTTTTGTAATCTTTGATAGTAGAGTTCCTCACTTTGTTTTTTCGAGTTTATAATAGCTGGAAAAAGTGAGGAACAAATAATCATCGGGATAAAATTCCAAACTTCACTCAATCTTATGCCAGCAGAATATTGGCCAACTTCTTTAGGTCCTAGCATTGAATTAATCATAATCTGATCAATTTTTACATATACAGTAATAGCTATACCACTCAAAATAACTGGCCAGCTGTCTGCTAAAAGTTTCTTCGCTATTCGACTGCTAAACTTTCTAATAAATGACTCATTTTTTAGATGAACATATGCAAACCACAAACTTCCTGCAATAGTCATGGAATCGAGAAGCGAAATACCTACAAACCATATAAGTTTTTTCCCAGCGAGTACAAAATAAATTTTCACAAGAGAGGATAGTGAAAGTTGAATGAGCTTACAAATTGAAACGTATTTTACTAAAACTTTTGATTGGAAATAGAAGTCAATTATTTCAAAACTTTGAAATAATATTCCTCCTGCAATAATTAGAATGTAGATATGAGTAGTAGAATTATTTGAACTTAGTATTGATGCAAAAAATAGAATCGCAACGGTAATGATCGCTCCAATTGCCTTCAGCCAAAAAACTGTACCTAGCAATTCGTCGCATTTTTCTTGCTGTTTGACTAGCTCTCTGACTACAATTCCATCAAGACCAAGTTTGGCAATTCCAGCAAAAAGCGCCGTAAAAGCTATCGCATAATTAAATATTCCAAATTGTTCTGGTCCAAGGTACCTCGCAACCCATACCCCTACAAAGAGGCTTGAAACAAGTCTAAGGCCCTGTTCCATCATCATCCAAGAAGTATTCTTGAAATACTTAACAAAACCAGTATTTTCAGATAATCGCTTTATTTTATTTAGCACAAAATTACGCTATTCCAAAATATACTTCATGCCGAATAAAAAATTAAATGTGCTTGAATACATTTTCGCTCTACTCTTAACTATCAACAATACCTCATTACTTTTTAATAAACAATTCAAAAATTAAAACGAAAAATTTTAGGCAAAAAGATTTTGAAATCTATACTAAGCTATTTATAAAAAAGAACTTTTTCTTCACATTCTAACCTTACCAGAAAGCAAATCTTCATAGGAACGCTTAATTCCTTCGCGCAAAGAAACTCTTGCTTTCCAACCTAATCCATTCAGCTTAGTAACATCCAGCAATTTACGAGGTGTTCCATCTGGCTTAGATGTATCAAAAACCAAATCCCCTTTAAAACCCACCACATCTTGCACCGTTTCTGCAAGTTCTTTAATAGTCACTTCTTGGCCGCTACCTACATTCACGGTTTCATTTCCCAAATATTCATTCATAAGGAAAATACAAGCGTCGGCTAAATCATCTACGTATAAAAATTCTCGTTTAGGTGAACCTGTTCCCCAAACCACAAAAGAATCCTGTTTATTAATTTTCGCTTCATGCACTTTTCGCAATAAAGCAGGCAAAACATGGGCATTCATTAAATTGTAATTGTCGTTAGGGCCATATAAATTTGTGGGCATGCAAGAAATAAAAGAAGTGTGGTATTGCTTATTATAAGCTTCGCACATTTTGATCCCAGCAATTTTGGCCAAGGCATAAGGCTCATTTGTAGGCTCCAATTCACCCGTTAATAAACAACTTTCTTTCATCGGTTGTTCAGCGAATTTTGGGTAAATACAAGAGCTGCCTAAGAACAACAATTTTTTGGCACGAAAAATGTGAGCGGAGTTAATGATATTGGTTTGAATGCAAATATTGCTGTAAATAAAATCAGCAGGATAGGTATTATTCGCATAAATACCCCCTACTTTGGCAGCTGCTAAAAAAACATAATCGGGTTTTTCGGTTTTAAAAAAATCAAAAACCGCTTTTTGATTGGTCAAATCCAATTCTTGGGAGGAATGGCCTATCACATTTTTAAAACCTTGTACATCCAAAGCTCGGGCGATGGCTGCTCCAACCATACCGTACATACCCGCCACATAAATTTTCGCCGATTTTTCCATTATGAATCCTGTTTTTTGCCAATGGATACAAAACTAGTTAAACATGGTAAAAACCCATATTTGTTTATCATTTTAATCCATTTATCCAATAGATTTCAGCCCCAACCCACAATGCTGAGATTTAATAGGCAAAACTTCGAAGAAAATAATTAGAACCCCAAAAAAAGTACATCGCCATAAACCCACTCTTGGCTTAAAAAGAATTAATTGCGGCGATGACTTTATCCATTTGCATATCACTCATTTGAGGATAGCAAGGAATAGAAAGACAGGTAGCCGCATGGATTTCAGCATTAGGGAGACCGAGCGGATCGCGCAATATATTTGGACAAGATTCTTGATGATGAATAGGCACCGGATAATGAATAAGGCTATCCACTCCTTGAACTTTCAAATGTTCAGCTAAACCATCGCGATAAGAAGAACTCACCACAAAAAGGTGATAAACATGGTTTGACTTTTCAATGGGGGCAGATAATAGGTTAACCTTAGGGTTACTGATACCACTAAAATAGGCTTCTGCGACTTTGCGACGAGAATCGGTAAAACGATTCAACCATTCCAAGCGACAAGAGAGAATAGCGGCTTGGAGTTCATCTAAACGGCTATTCATACCGATTTCTGGATGATAATAACGTTTGCTTTGACCATAATTACGCAAGACTCTAATTTTTTCTGCAAGGCCAGCATCATTGGTATTGAGAGCTCCACCATCTCCTTTTGCCCCCAAATTTTTGGTAGGGTAAAAACTATAAGCTCCCCATGCTCCAAAATTACCAGCCATCTTACCTTGCCAAGTTGCTAAATGCGATTGGGCGCAATCTTCCAACAAATGAATATTATGGCTTTGGCAAAGGGATATCCAAGTTTCCATGGAACGAATTTGTCCGTAAAGATGAACTAGCAATATGGCTTTAGTGCGTTTGTTGATACAACGCGAAACACTGTCGGGTGATAATAATGCTGTATCTAAATCAATATCTGCAAGTACTGGAATAGCTCCGGCTCGCAATATGGCAAGCACCGTAGCAAATGCTGTCATGGAAGTGGTTATAACTTCATCACCTAGACCGATGCCTAAAGCTCTTAATCCTAATTCAATAGCGTCCATTCCATTGCCGACTCCCACCGAATAAGCTGTGCCACAATATTTAGCCCATTTACTTTCAAAAGTCTTTAATTCATTACCCAGTATATACCAACCTGAACGGAACACGCGCTCGGCCGCGATTAACTCTGATTGAATTAATTCCTCTGGTTCCGCTTTAAAATCATTTAATAAAATCATATTTGCTTTGCTTGTCTCATTTGCCCCTATTTGTATTACAGATAATTGGCCAAGTTTCGGCCATAATATTCCAAACTGGAGACTATGCCATTACGTAGAGATATTTTCGGCTCCCAACCCAAAGCATTCTTTATCTTCGCATAATCACTATAATAATCACCAATATCAATAGACTTGCGCTCGGGAGGAAAGGGTACCACCTCATAATTTCCTGATTTATAAAGCTCAACCATCATGGAGGCCAAGTCTTTGAGGTTGATATACTCTTTTGAACCCAAATTGAAAACTTCACCGTCCGCTTTGGGATCAACGGCACACAGTAACATAGCCGTTACCACATCCTCGACATAATTAAAATCACGAAGCTGCAATCCGTCACCAAATACTTGAATAGGTTTATTATCTAATAAGTTGCGTATCCAAACTCCCAAAAAAGTTTGCCTCGCATCTTTGACACGCATTCCAGGGCCATAGGTATTGGTTAATCTTAAAGCGCAAGCTCTAATTCCGTAAATATTATTATAAAGTAAATGATACCATTCTCCCGCCAATTTATTGATCCCATTTACATCGACTGGACGAATAGAATGCTTTTCATCCACAGGTAAATATTCGGGTTTACCATACAATTGCCGGGTACTTGCAAAAATGATTTTAAGTTCAGTATTATGTTTCCGACAAGCCTCAAGAATTGAAAGTTGCGATGCGGCATTAATGTCCAGATCGGTTTGTGGATCCGTCATGGAATCCAAATGACTGGTTTGCCCAGCCAAATTAAATAAGTAGTCCTTGCCCTGTATTAGAAAAGACATAGCGTGGGGATCACGTACATCAGTAATATTTACCGTAACATTTGCCTTAATATCGTCGATATTATATAGGTTTCCCCCATATTGAGGAATTAAACTATCTACCAGAGTTATGTTGGCTGCATACTTTAATAATTCTCTTGCTAAAGAGGAACCAATAAAACCCAGCCCTCCGGTTATTAAAATATTTTTTCCAGAAAATGTCTTAAACTTTTCCATTTTTCTTTCCCAACACTTTCCCAAAAGGTTAAACATCGTCCTTTTAGGAATTCACATCAGATTTGATTATCAAACAAAATTTTTGCGCAAATCAAGCCTTATAATATTCATCAGTAGGCATTCCTACCTTCATTTTTGCTAACTTTCCCTCATTATGAAAATCAAAATCGGTATTATTGGCCTTGGCACCGTTGGTTCAGGCGTTATAGAACTCTTACAAAAAAATGCAGCCTTCTTTTCCCAAGAACTTGGCTTTGAACTTGAAATTGCTGGAGCTTGCTCGCGAACCGAAAATGAATTTTCCAACTTTAACCTGCCCAATGCTTTTAAAACCACCGATCCAATGGCGCTAGCGCAACATACCGACATCGACATCTTAGTGGAAGTTGCAGGCGGTACCGAAAAACCACGCGAATGGCATATTGCGGCTTTGCAAAGTGGTAAACATATCGTGACAGCCAATAAGGCCTTACTCGCTAATCATGGCACCGAGCTATTTCCTTTGGCGGCCGCAAAAAATTGTTTTCTTTTATTCGAAGCCGCGGTAGGCGGCGGCATTCCCATTATTAAGTCCTTGCAAGAAAGTCTTTTGGCGAATGATATTCAAGGTCTTGCTTGCATTATCAATGGCACTTGCAATTATATACTTACCGAAATGTCGCAGCAAAAAATCTCCTTTGATACGGTTTTACAGCATGCGCAAAAATTAGGCTATGCTGAAGCCGATCCTTCATTCGACATCGATGGCATCGACTCTGCGCACAAGGTGGCCTTACTTGCTTCGCTATGTTATGGCAAAGCCGTGGACTATAAGCAAATGTGGGTGGAAGGGATTCGGAATATTTCCGCCATGGATATGCAAATGGCACAGGAAATGGGCTTTGTCATTAAACTTCTCGGCATTATTTCCCAAAATGCCGATGGGCGCATACAAGCTTCGGTTTATCCATCCTTGTTGGAAAAAAATCATCAGCTCGCCACGGTGAGCGGCGTATTAAATGCGATTTACCTAAAAACCTCGGCAGTGGGGCCTTTGCTATTAACCGGAGCAGGAGCCGGGAAATTAGCTACGGGAAGTGCGGTAGTAAGCGACATCATCACTATCGCGCGTCAATTGGCAACGGGAAAACCAAAACCTTTACCTATGAGTTATTTCAACAGTAAAAATCCAGCGAGCTTAGCCTCTATCAATGAATTGGAAACTGAATTTTATATACGCTTAACCACCATTGATAAACCTGGCGTACTTGCCAAGGTAACCTCCATACTTGGTGAAGCAGGGATTTCCATTCGGGCCATTATGCAAAAACCCGAGCATGATCCGGAAAATGTACCCGTGATTTTTCTCACGCATACGGCAAAAAACTCCCAAATTGCAGCCGCTTTAGCGCAAATCAATGTTTTGGACATTGTCAAAGCGCCAGCGCAAGTTTTGCGATTTTATAAATAGCTTAATTTGTTGACTATCTATTTCAAAAGAAGAACGGTTAAATCCGTTCGCTCTAAAAAAACTTGGTAGTTTAGTTTTCCGAATGTTAGTTCGTAAATTCGAAAAATATTTGCTTTTTGTTTGCGACATTGTTTCCATTAATTTTTCTTTTGCTTTTATTTTTTGGTTGCGCTTTAAAAGCGGGTTTTTTCTTTACTCCTTAGATCCCGAAAAAGAATTTGAACATTATTCGCAAATCGTATTCGTGTTTAGTTTGCTATGGATATTGTATTTCTTTTTAACCGGTTTATATCGCGATTGGTATTTGCAAAGCCGCGCGGTGCAACTCATTATTGTGAGCAAAAAAATCTCGGTTGGCTTTTTCTTTATCATTGCTATTACTATCGGATCAGATGTAGTCGAAGCCTGGCATGATGGCATACCATTGCATATTTTTACACCCTCTCGCATATTATCCATAACCGCTTATTGGCTGGTTTTTTTAGGACTAATTAATGGCTTTCGCTTAAGCGCGCAAGCATTTATACGCTATTTACTACGCCAGGGTAAAGGTTTAGAGCGCATGCTTATTCTCGGGGCCAATGAAAGTGGTGCGACTATTCAAAAACAAATTTCCTCGGCACCGGAATTAGGCTGGAAAGTTTTTGGCTATGTCGATGAAAATGTAAATCTCAAAGGCAAGGAGCAAAATGGCTTGCCCATACTTGGAAAATATTCTGATTTACCTGCATTAATCAAACACTATCGCATCGCTAGTATTATTATTAGTCATGATTCTACTTCGCATAATGAAATTTTACGCATACTCTCTCATGTGGTAGAATTCCCAATTGTCATTTTTATTGTTCCAGATTTATATGATGCCGCAAGCGGACACTTTAAAACCAGCGCCGTGCACGGCATGACTTTGAAAATATTATTCCCCGAACATATGCCCGAATGGCAAGCCAATATTAAAAGACTTATGGACATTAGCTTGTCGGCCTTATTATTGACAATGTCTGCACCCTTAATGATCCTCGCAGCCTTAGGGATAAAGCTTACGGCTCCAGGCCCTATATTTTATAGTCAAGAACGTATTGGACAATATGGAAAACGTATTTGGGTACATAAATTTCGCACCATGCGCACCGACGCCGAAAAACTTGGCCCACAATGGGCCAGCCAAAAGGATCCAAGGGCAACCTCCATAGGACGTATCATGCGTCGCGCGCGCATCGACGAAATTCCTCAACTCTGGTGTGTGCTCAAAGGCGATATGAGCTTGGTTGGTCCGAGACCCGAACGCGAACATTTTATAGAGCAATTACGCCATGAAGTGCCGCTTTATTTGCAAAGACTTAAAATGAAACCTGGCTTAACCGGCTGGGCGCAAGTGAAACATAAATATGACACCAATATTGAAGATGTGAAAAACAAAATCATGTTCGATTTATGGTATTTTGAAAATATGTCGCTATCGCTCGACATGCTGATTTTATTCCGCACGGTTTGGGTGGTCATTACTGGTCATGGGGCGCAATAAATGAAGTTTTTGAAGCACGGCCTAAATACAAAATGAAAAATGATTATCGGAGCTCAAAGTTAAAATTCCTCGCCCGATAATATCTCTACCCATAAGCATTTGAAAAGGTGCTCCTTGTTGAACATTGAATTCCATTACTTGTATGGTCGAAATAATAAATGCCGAATTCCCAAAATTTAATAGCAAGTCTACTAAATAAACATTTGAAGGTGCTGCGGTTAATGCAGAAACCATCGGTCTTTTACCAATAGGATGCAAATTAAGCGACTTTGCAATTGCAGGACATATACAAGTTACCGAAGCGCCGGTATCTACTAATGCATTAAAAAACGTTGCGGAAAGATTCGTCGATGGAATAATTTTTCCTGGACCAGAAACCCCAATACTTATTAATGGACCTATGCCAGGTTGACTTTGCCCATTAAGACACGGCATGCGAAAAAAAACCGAGATCGATTGGGGTTTCAATAATTTCTTGAATGGAAAATTCAGTGTCTTTTTTGAATAAAGCATTTCCTGTTTTATAAGCATCTCGTACCGTGTCAAAATACTCCATAATATTACCGTCATGCATTAAGGCAAATTTTCCTGGATGTGATTTAACTAACTCTGGTAAAAGTTTGGTAAATGCTTCATAATTTTGATCTAATTGGTTTCTTGATAAATCTGACATAAAAATTCCTAGGTTTTCAAAAGTTTACCGATTGAATTTGTGTTAAGTCAATAAAATTCCATAGCTCGATTACCCATAAGATAATAAGGAAAATCAAATTTTAATGTTAAAATTATTGGTCTCCAAACTAAACACCTTTATTAATGCTAACCCCTTTATTTTGCGAAAAAGACCCAATTTATGGGGCCGCCAAGACCTTTGAACTAAACACCTTTATTAATTAAAGCCGGTAAGTACACCTTTAATTTATGCCTTTGCCCTTAACTAGCACTTATTGCCGAAGATTAACTTTGATTTTACCTTACCACCTATGAACCACCAAACCTACCTAGACACCGCCATTGCGGCCTGCCGCGAAGCCGGACAAATCGCTTTAGACAAACAAAATTCTTTGCGACATATTCAATTCAAAGGCGAAAAAGACATTGTCACCGAGGCTGATTTAGCTTGTGATGCCGCCATTCGTAAACATCTTAGCGATGCCTTTCCCGATCATAATATTGTCACCGAAGAAGGTGCCGATAAGGAAGCGGGCAGTGATTTTACTTGGTATGTGGATCCTATTGATGGAACTATTAATTATTCGCGCTGTATTCCCCTTTGGGCCATTTCTATTGGCTTAATTATCAAAGGTGTACGTTCCGTAGGCGCCATTTATATGCCCGCCATGGATGAAATGTACACGGCTATCAAAGGCCAAGGCGCTTTTTGCAATGGAAAAAAAATTAGTGTTAGTCATTTAAGCACGCTCAATCAAGCCATCATTTCCCATGGTGATTTAAATGTGGGCGATATTACCTTGCGCCATCAATTGAATGAAGAAAATCTTAAGCGCCGAATGCTCTCTGCTGAGGCTATGCAAAGAGTAAAATGTTTGGGCTCTTCCTGTGTGGAAGCCTCTTATGTAGCCTCAGGAAAACTCGATGCTTATTGCATGGTATGCTTTTATCCTTGGGATGTGGCAGTAGGAAGTTTATTAGTAGAAGAAGCCGGCGGCAAGGTATGCCAACTCGATGGTAGTGCTTGGGATATTCATAGCAAAAGTGTTTTATTCAGTAATCAAGAATTACATCAAGGAATGCTTAAGGCTTTGTCCTATGCCGCGTAGCGCGCAAATCGACCTCAAAACCCGCTAATTCCTTTTATTATCTAAAAAAAATCCCGATCATTTATACCATTATATTTGACTGTGGCATACAACCGCCCTATAATCAAAACAGATCATTTAATGCCTCTCAATGTGAGCGCGCAATTGAGAGAGGGGATTTATGCACGGCGAAACAATATTATTAGTAGAAGACGAGACATCTTTACGCACAGTAGTAAAAATGTTTTTAGAACATAATGGCTATGAAGTTTTAGACGCAGACAATGCAGTGGATGCCTTATTTATTAGCACCCAACATAAAGGACCCATTCACTTATTAGTTACGGATGTGGAAATGTCGCCAATGAGTGGACCAGAACTAGCGGAGCAATTGGTGATTTATCGTCCCGATACTTTAGTTTTATTCATGTCGGGAAATCGCCAAGCTGAAGATATACGCGATGGTATGTTTTTATTGAATGCGCAATTTTTAGCGAAGCCATTCAATCCTAAAGGGCTATCCCAAATGGTAGCACAAGTTTTAGAATCAAAAATCTAATCTTTACTAGGCAAAATTAATTCAATAAACTGCCATAGCGTTTTGCTTTCCCTGCCTCCGCTATTTTTAGCAATAAAACTAAAGGCATAATAGCCGGCATTTAATAGTTGGCCTCTTTCATCTAATCCATCCCATGCCACAAAGCGTGGCGGCAACTCTTTACCTTCAAAATAACGTACCGTATCCCCCAAAACCCCATTGGAATCGGAATGGCAAATTAATAAAGACCAATGGGTAATGGGATGTGCAGAATTTTCTGCCCAAAGAAAAAAGTGCAAAGGAGCTTCGGTTAACTTGGAAAGCGTAAAAGTACTTTGATCCGTTTTGGCAAAAATTTTAGGAGGCTCAACTCTAGGCGCTTGCTTGGGTTGTCTATGAATGGACAAGGAATGACTATAATGATTAGGACCAAATCCAGTATTATTTTTTGCCTTATCTGCTATTGCATAATCCAACCCAAGTTGATGCTGTTTAATTCCAAACATTACATTAAACCCACCCATGATTTTCAGGTCCTTGGAAAAATCTTGCTGAGGTAACACTGAAGCTACATGCAATGCCATATTTTTTTGCGGATTTAATTCTAAGTCTAGCGAAAACACATGGGAAAAATCTTTAGGTAAAATATCCCCCGTTTGATTCCATCCATAAATTTTAAAATCATAACTCATGGTCAAACCATTGATATTGCCCCAAGCTAAATCATCCTTCAAATACGCTAAACCGAAACTTACTTTTCTTTCGGAGGCATAACCCTCAGGTTCACGACCATAGCCTTGCTGAAAAATATTTTTTATGTCTCCACCCAAACGCCAATGCTCCCCTGCACGTAAAATTAATCCCGCGTTCATATCAATTCCAAAATCCTCTCCCACCACGGTATTTAAAACGGTAACACCACCCGTCCACCAAGATATGGGAGTTAAAGTAAATGCTCCTATTAAACCTTGATAATTAGGCCCTAAACGCGTATCCCTAAAATATCCCAATGCATAACTTGATCTTTCTAAAGCATGACTGCCATACCAAGCATAGGGAGAAAATCCTTCGTTCACACCCATTGATCCTATTTCCCATTCTGATCCATCAACGATATTAAGTCCGGCGGGATTGGTCCATAAGGAATGCAAACCTCCCTCTAAGGCCGTTCCTCCGCCAGCATGCGCTTGAGATTCAGTGCCTATTTCTGGGCTGGGAAATAAAGGCCTCGCGGCAATAGAAGTTACCCACAGTCCTATTAATAATATTTGTAAACAAATTCGCATGACATCATTATAATGTTTCTCACTCTCCGAAACAACCTTTCCTAATAATCCCCATTAATATCAAAAAAAAAATCTCGACAATTTGTATTCAGCTTGCTAGCATAAATTTATAATTCGAAAGCGACGCTTATGAAGAAAATTGTTTTTTGCAAATATGAATATGCCATCATGACCTTGTTCGCTTTGGGCCTTATTCCACAGTTCTGCTATTTACATTTAAGCTTTCCTGCCTTTGTCGTATTTTATTATTTCGGAATGACTTTTGAATTTACCACAGAAGCGGCGTGGAATTATAATCCTTTACTCCTAAACTCTACTTTCACGGTTCGAGATAGAGATGTGAATTGGATTTTTGGTTTAGGTTGGCAAGCCACTTTAATTTTTGGATTAAGTTTAGGACAATTATTACAACAAACATTACTCACCCATTGGCATCCTATTTGGACAGCCTCAATAGGGCTAGGCATAGTCGGTAATATTTTAGAATGGGTATTTTTAAAATTAGGCCTTTGGAAATATAATGAGCAATATTGGATAACCACACTATGGACTGGAAAACCTGTAATGGTTGGCCCAATACCCATAGCCGTGCGAATTGGATATTTTGGCATGGGTGTAATTGTTTATTTCATAGTGCATACAATTGTTCCCAAGGTTTTTTAATGCATTTGCCCGAATATACCATTTCATTAGCATTCTGGATTGTTCCAATTATTTGGATGCAGGGATTTTTTTCGAAAAGAAAATTATTAAAGCCACCCCAAAAAAAAGCCATCTGGATCAATATCGGAGTTTTGGCACTGATTGGATTTATTCTCGATTTGATTTTTGGAAAATTATTTTTTGTTTTTCCTAATCCTAATATGACTTTAGGAATTAATATTTATGGTATTCCTCTCGAAGAATTCATTTTTTACATTTCGGGTTTTTGGTTTATTTTATTTGCCTATGTTTATAGTGATGAATACTTCCTATTGAAATATAATATGGATGACAGTCTTTATCGACAACAGGCTTTTTCCTTGGGGCGGACTATCGAACATCGACTTAATTTCACCCATATATTTTTTCCAACCGGTTTAATGCTCTCCTTTGTTGTTTTAAAACATTGGCTAAATCCCACGGGATCCTTTCTGCCCGGTTACATTTTATTTTTAACTGTAGTCGCCTATGTTCCATTTTTTTTCTTTTGGAAAATAACCCGCCATTTTATCAATTTCCGCGCTTTTTTCCTCACCTTAACCGTCACTACCTTGATTTCTATCATTTGGGAAGTTACTTTGGCGTTACCTAGGGGCTATTGGAATTATAATCCTATACATATGCTAGGTATATTCATCCCACCATGGTCGCATTTGCCCATTGAAGCCGTTACGGTGTGGATTTTTTCCATGATGATAGTTTTATCCTATGAATTCACCAAAGTCATTGCTTTTCGAGCAAAATAAACCTTCGCGGTTCAAGCAAGCTATTCAGCGCATGCTAGCACCTACTGTGGCCAATATTTATAAATCGACTTTACTCACGAATCTTTTAGTCATACCCATTTATTTGTTTTATGCGCATATCTCGGTAATTAGCTGGAGCATGGGCTTAGTCTGGATAATTGACTTTCTCCTATTCTGCGAATTGATTTTGAAATTGAGTAAAACCGAAGAAGAGCTGCTTAAAAAAAGAATGCAATTCAAGCTCGTATGTGATCAATTTACGATTGCGGTTTTAGTTATATTCGAGCCCGGCGGAAAGCTGCTTATGCTACCTGCATTTGCCGCTATTCTCTATAATAATTTCAACATTTCTCATTTGCGCAGTAATGTCTTTAAGTACTGTATTTATGGATTTATACTCATTTCCCAAGCCTCCATTTTTACCCATCATTATCCCATTTACATTACTATTCCCCAATTCGTTGTGCATATCATTATGATCATCAGTTTTAGTTTACAAAAAAATCAGGTGAAGAATTTTGAAACTGAAATTCAAACTTTGGCGGAAGAAAAAACCCGTTGGATCTCCGAATTTTTAAATGAAAAAAGCGAGCATGCCAAAAATCGCGGAGCACTTAATTTAGCAGTACAAAAGAACAAAACTTTTGAATTCGCTTCTGTGATGGCCGTGCATGATATCAACAATTCTCTCTTTCGTTTGAATCGAATTTTATTAGGACGCAAAAAAGGAGAAGTACCTGAACGTTACGGTGTACTAACCGAAAGCGTTATTCAAGAAGTAAAAGAAAAATTGAATCTCATCGCGCCTGAAGGCAAGGTTTCTTTTTCCTTATACGAACATATTTTATCGGTTACCGAAAGATTTAATCAGGTAAAATTTGTGTTCGATGAAAACTCCTTAAAAACAATTTTTAATGGGCATCTTCCATTTTTCCTATCTATACTCGTAAACCTTATTCAAAATGCACAAGAGGCTGCCGAGCTGCGTGAAATAAAGCCGTTGGAAATACGTATGCATTCTCCTCACCCGATGGAATTAGAGATTGTGGACAATGCCGGCGGTTTTAATCCGGATGATATTACCTTGCATCATTCTTCAAAAAAAGAAGATACTGATCAACATGGCGTTTTTCTGCATACCTTATTAACTCGCGGAGAAGAAATGGGGATTCAAGCTAAAGTGCAAAGACTGGAATCAGGGATGCTATTTACTTTGAGGTTTTTATGAGCCCAGACAATCCCATTATCATGA
Source organism: Fibrobacteria bacterium (assembly GCA_043745805.1). Taxonomy (GTDB): domain Bacteria; phylum Fibrobacterota; class Fibrobacteria; order UBA11236; family UBA11236; genus JAYTSD01. Next base: position 82,209 of record JAYTSD010000044.1, on the reverse strand, counting down.
CCGGAATCGTAGCCTATTGCTTACTATGGACGGTTAGCTATATCCTTTTTATTCGCTTAGGCTTTAAACAAAAAACCTATTGTATGCCTTTGCTGGCTATTTGCTTAAATATTTCTTGGGAATTCATATTCTCTTTTATTTACATGGATAAAAACATGACTCGCACCTGGCTTTATCGCGCTTGGTTCATTCCCGATGCTTTTATTGTCTATCAATTATTTCGCTATGGACGACCTGAACAAATTATCCCTGAAATCAAAAAGTATTTTTATCCGATCGTTATTTTTACCATCCTCTCCTGTTTCGCTGGAATTTATCTATTCGTACGCGACTATCATGACATTACCGGAACAGAAATTTCTTTTTTAATGAATATGGTAATGTCGCTTTCTTTTATTTTCTTTTATTTCAATCGTCGCGATTTAAAGGGTATTTCTTATGCAGGTGCTTGGACAAAAATGTTCGGAACCGGAATCGCCTCCATTGTCACGCATTTCGCCTATCCTTCGGTAAAACCGGATAAAGAGCCTTTTGCATTGCTGGAGCTAATGTTCATTCTCATTTTTATTTTCGATATCATTTATATTTTTTTAGTCGCGCAAAGAAGAAAACAATTAAAGGATGCCTTATAAACCAATTGTATCAGGCTTTTTATTGATTTAGCTCCTTTCTTTAGTTTATTACATTCTTATTACAAAAATTTATAAGCGCTTTTTTCCTCTTTTATTTTCCCATTAAAATTCATTCATTTTCGGCCTAAGTCTGATTTTAAAAATCGATTTTAGGTATTATTCAAAAATGAAAAGCATTTTATTGATCGATGATAAACAAGAACATTTGGATCTCATTTCGGATTTACTCGATCCGCTTGGTCATCTTATTTATATGGCCAATGATGGCATACAAGGACTTGCGCGCTTTAATGAAGTCTCACCTGAATTAATTATTTGTGATATTTATATGCCGGGAAAAGACGGTATAGAACTCATTAGTGACCTTAGGCGCATTAATCCCAATATTAAAATTATTTCCATGTCGGGTGGACAAGTGCATAATCGGGCGGACATGTTAAAAACGGCAAGGTTATTAGGAGTTAACAAAACTTTTGAAAAGCCTTTTAATCTCGAATTATTTTATTCTTGCGTGGAAGATTTATTATCCGATGAGTTATCGACAAAAAACTAACATAGAATATGCTTCTTATCAGTAACATTAAAGTTACCAATAAGAATTCCTAAGCACTTTATTAAGCGGCTTCTTTTAATACCCTTAGCGGCATCACTATAAAGAAATAATTTGCTTGATCAATAACTGGTTCGATTACTATTGCCCCTAAAGGCCCATTGAATTTAAACCAAACCTCTTCGGTATGAATTAAGCGAAATTCTTCAAGTACATAATTTGCATTAATGCCCACTTCAATGGCATCACCCGTATATTCCACGGGAATACTTTCTTCCGAATCGCCACCCAAGTCTTGATTCCGCGCCGACAGGGTAAGCTGTCCTGCTTTGAAATCAAAAATCACCATACGTGTTTTAGAATTCGACATGGTGGCTACGCGACGAATAACTGAAGCTAAATGCTCACGATTCGCTTTCATTTTTTTAGAAAAATCTTTGGGAATTACCGCATCCAAACTGGGATAAGGACCATCAATCAATTTGGTATAAATATCAATGGTATCCGTACTAAAACGCACATTCGCTTCCCCTATTTTAATTTGAATGACTTGCGTTTCATCATCCGCCATACGTAACACTTGATTCAAAACCTTAGGAGGTAAAATAACGCCCGCAGCGACCGTATTACCAGGTAACATAATTTTCGCTTTGCCAAATTTATGCCCATCAGTAGAAACCATCTGGGTGACACCATCTTTAAATTCCCAATAAACTCCCGTTAAATTTGCGCGCGTATAATCCGTGGAAACCGCAAAAGTTGTTTTCTCAGTCAAGAATTTGATGTCTTTAAGACTTAACTCCAAATTTTGTTCTTGTTCGATTTCAGGCAAAAGTGGATATTCTGCCGCATCGAATCCGGTGAGATTACACTGAAACCCACCCTCGCTCTTAATAGTAGCGACATAATCATCCACAGCTATAATTACGGGAAAATCGGGTAGCTCTTTCACCACTTCTAGCAACTTCTTGGCATTTAGCACTATTTGGCCATCTTGATGGCCTTCTACCTGCAATTTTTGCGCAATGGTCAAATCCAGATCCGAAGCAACTATTTCTAAAACACCACCGTTTAGACGCAACAATAAATTATAGAGTATTTGCAAAGTAGATTTGCTAGGTATTGCACTGTTGGCCATTTGTAGGGCATCGAGAAAGATTGATTTTTGCACTTCGAATTTCATAATTCCGCTCGCCTCTAAAATCTTTTAAATTTAACATAAAAGCAATACAACTGCGCATTGGAAATCAACCCCCCCGAATTTAAATTTCCCTTGCACATAAAGCCGATTGGTTGGCTGAGGACTCTTATGATTATTGAACCCAAAATTCGTGGCTTTATTTGTACCACATCCCACCCCATTGGCTGCGAAGCACAAATTCGCCAGCAAATCGACTATGTCAAAAAACATGGAGAAATTTCTGGGGCCAAAAACTGCTTGATCATTGGCGCCTCTACGGGCTACGGGCTTTCCAGCCGCATCGTCAATGCATTTGGCGCAGGATCCAAAACGCTCGGTGTTTTTTATGAACGCCCTTCCGAAAAGGGTCGCCTTGCTTCTCCAGGCTGGTATCAAAGCGTTTCCTTCGATAAAATTGCTAATGCCGAAGGTTTATATGCCAAAAGTATTAATGGCGATGCGTTTACCGACGAAATCAAAAATCTGACTTTGGAAACCATTAAAACCGATTTGGGCCAAGTGGACTTGGTTATCTACAGTCTTGCTGCGCCTCGTCGACAACATCCCAAAACCGGTTTAGTGTCCAAATCCGTATTAAAGCCTAAAGATATTCCTTATACCAATAAAACTTTGGATTTCAATTCAGGTATTGTGAGTAATATCACGATTGAACCCGCAACAGCCGAAGAAATTAGCCAAACCATTGATGTGATGGGTGGTGAAGATTGGGAAATGTGGATCGATGCCTTGCAAGCCGCTAATTTATTGGCTCCTAATGCCTTGACCATAGCCTATTCTTATATTGGCCCCGAAGTTACCCATGCGGTTTATCGCCATGGAACTATTGGTTCAGCGAAAGCGCATCTCGAAGCCACTGCTTTGCGTTTACAAAAAAAATTAGCCGCTACCGGTGGCAATGCTTACGTATCGGTAAACAAAGCGCTTGTGACTCAAGCCAGTTCAGCCATTCCTTTTATGCCGCTTTATATCAGCTTATTGTATAAAATCATGAAAGAAAAAAATGTCCATGAAGGCTGCTTAGAACAAATGCAAAGAATGTTCCAAGATAAAGTTTTTACCGGCAAAACTATTCCCGTCGATGCCGAAGGCCGCATTCGTATGGATGAATGGGAAATGCGTGAAGATGTACAGGCCGAAGTGAAAAATCTTTGGCAAACTGTAGCTACAGAAAACCTAGCCCAGCTCAGCGATGCTAAAGGTTACCGCGATGAATTTTTAAAACTCTTTGGTTTTGGAATTCTCGGTGTAGATTATAGCGCGGACGTACCCGAAGATAAATTGTAAGGGGAAATAGTAGAGGATGAAAAATTAGCGGCTCAGGGACTTGAACCCCGGACAAGCGGATTATGATTCCGCTGCTCTAACCACCTGAGCTAAGCCGCCAAATTTTTTTGGAAAGTTAATCAGGAAGGGCCTTTGTGGCAATGCCCAATCCTGATTTTAGATGATAATAATTCCCCAATTAGGGATTATCGACCTGAACGCATTAGCGATTTTACCGAGAATTGAAGTTTAACATTATTAGACTTCTTCTCAACACCACCGCCAAATTTATTGAGCAATTGATCCACCGTGGCTAATTTTTTTGGACCATTTTTCTTTTTAGGATCCACTTTTTTAGCGCCTGGTTTTTGCGCTGCATCCGTGGCACTTTCCTTTTTCATAGAAAGCGAAATGCGTTTTTGTTGTGCATCTACTTCCAATACGCGCACTTGCACAATATCGCCCGTTGACACTATTTTTTTGGCATCATCAACAAACTTATCGGCAATTTCGGAAATATGTACCAAGCCATCTTGATGCACGCCAATATCTATAAAGGCTCCAAAATTAGTCACATTAGTAACCATGCCTTCCATCCAAGTGCCTGGCACTAAATCCTTAAGATCTTGTACTTTGGCATCAAACTTCGCATAAGTGAATTGGGCGCGTGGATCGCGGCTAGGTTTTTCCAATTCGGATAAAATATCATTCAAAGTAGGTAAGCCTACTTCATCGCTGACAAATTTATTGATTTCGATTTTGCCAATTAATTCTTTATTACCAATAATTTCTTTAATGGAAACGGATAAATCTTCGCATATCTTTTTCACCAATTCATAACGTTCAGGATGCACAGCCGAAGCGTCTAAAACATTTTCGGATCCTTGTACGCGCAAAAATCCCGCGGCTTGTTCAAAAGCTTTAGGCCCAAACAAAGGCACTTTCACTAAGCTCGAACGCGAAGCAAATGGACCATTCGCATTACGATACTCTACAATATTTTTCGCTAAGGATTTATTCACGCCGGCAATATAAGCCAACAAGGATTCGGAAGCGGAGTTAACGTCCACGCCCACCGAGTTCACGCAAGATTCCACCACATGTTCCAATTTGCGTTTCAATTCATTTTGATTCACATCATGTTGATATTGACCCACGCCAATGGACTTGGGATCGATTTTCACCAATTCGGCCAATGCATCTTGTATACGGCGACCAATGGAAATAGCACTGCGAATAGTAGGATCTAAGGTTGGAAATTCTTTCTGTGCCACAGGAGCTACCGAATAAACCGAAGCGCCGGCTTCGCTAACTACTACTTTAATAGGTGGATTTTCTAAGGTAGCAATGGCGTTACCTATGAATTCTTCGGTTTCGCGTGAAGCGGTGCCATTACCAATAGCAATAATGTCCACTTTAAAACTTTCCACCATGGCCAACAAAATAGTTTGCGACGCTTCTAATTGTTGTTGTGGAGGCATTGGATAAATGGTACGTGCTTCCAAAAACTTACCGGTGCCGTCAATAATGGCTAATTTCACACCGGAGCGGAAACCAGGATCTACGCCCATAATTACTTTTGGACCCGCAGGAGCGGCCAATAAAACATCGCGCATATTTTTGCCGAATACGACATAAGCTTCCGCTTCGCCTTTTTCTTTAAGGGCTAAGCGCACTTCAGTTTCAATACTAGGCTTGAGTAAACGTTCATAACCGTCTTTGAGCATCTTTTTAAATTCAGCGGCGAAAGGCGATCCGGATTTAATAATTTTACTCTCAAAGTAGCTGAGGTTTTTTTCGTCTTCCAACATAAGATCGCTTTTTAAAACTTCTTCTTTTTCGCCGCGACGAATGGCCAAAATACGATGCGAAGGTAATTCACTGACCTTCTCTTTAAATTCATAATACATTTCAAATTTGGAACGCTTGCCTTCAAAAGCTTTAGTAACCTTGCAAGTTAACAAACCTTTTTTCATGGCATTATCACGTAACCAACTACGCATTTCGGCATTTTCCGAAAACTCTTCAGCGAGTATATCTAAAGCCCCTGATATCGCAGCCGCTGCATCAGCGATATGTAATTCAGGACGTACAAAAGGCGCAGCCAATTGTTCGGCTGTTTGTGTGGTATGCTCTTGTGCTTCGAATAAACGAGCCAAAGGTTCCAAGCCCAATTCCTTGGCGGCCATGGCGCGTGTGCGACGCTTGGGTTTGAAAGGCAAATACAAATCTTCCAGCTCAGTTTTAACCATGCTTTTTTCGATTTTACTTTTCAACTCAGGCGTTAACTTACCTTGAGCTTCAATGCTTTTTAAAATCGCAGTGCGACGTTCATCTAATTCTTTATGATAAGCGTATAATTCTTCCACTTGTCGAATTTGATTTTCATCCATCGATCCGGTTACCTCTTTCCGATAACGCGTAATAAAGGGAACAGTGGAACCTTGATCAAAAAGGGTCAAAGTATTGCGCACAAATTCGGGTCTAATTTTCGTTTCGGCTGCTATAATCTCTACGTAATTCACAAATGCTCCATAAAAAAACCTTGGACTCGCTCCAAGAAAGTAGGGGAAAACTAGGAAATTTTCCCCACCCTGCAATGCCTAGAGACGATGTAGCACGAGATAAATCAATCCCTTGCATTTTTACGACATTAAGCGGCATTAAAAAGTGCGTAGCCATGACATAAGCGTGACACATGCCCTTTCAGCATCTGCTATTATAGATACATAGCACAAGGAAAGGAACCTTATGACACATTCAGCTACAGAATCATGGGATGGAGCTTCGCTCTACTATCAATATATCAAAGACATCAGTAAATATCCTCTTTTGACCAAAAGCCAAGAAGTGGAATTACTCCTACGCATTAAAGCCGGGGATACCCGAGCCATTAATAAATTGGTTTGCGGAAATTTAAAATTTGTGATTAATGTGGCTTTTATGTACAAAAATCAGGGCTTCTCGCTTCCTGAACTGATTAATGAAGGCAATATTGGTTTAATCGAAGCCGCCAAACGCTTTGATGTGACTCGCAAACTCAAATTCATTTCTTATGCCGTATGGTGGATTCGTCAAGCCATTACCCGTGCGATTGCCGAAAGAGCGCGTATGGTGCGTATCTCAGCGGAAAAGGAATTAATTCTTCGTCGTTTTTCTAAACACAATATTCCTATGCGCCAAACTGTGGGTGGCGGCACCTTGGTAGATACGGATGCTTTAGGAAAAAAAATGGGGTATTCTGGACGCCAAATCGAAAAAATCATGGAAATGGGTTTACGTCATTCCTCACTCGATGATCCTTTAAATAAAGAAGACGGATCTTCGGTGATGGATATTATCGAAGACACACATACCGAAAGACCTGATGAAATCACTACGCAAAAATCTCATCACGCTTATATCACTTCTTTGCTCGGCAAACTAAATGATCAAGAACGCCAAGTACTGAGCATGTATTTCGGCATTAATTATCATGAAGCATTGAACTTAGAAGAAATTGGTGAAGTCATCGGTTTATCCAAAGAACGTGTACGCCAAATCAAAGAAAAAGCTTTAGGCAATTTACGTTCCATGGAAGAAACACGCGAATTAGCCATAGCTGCTTAAAAATATATCTCAAATAAAAATCTTCTCCCCCACCCCCGAAAAACGTCCTTGGCAACGAGGACGTTTTTTCATACTAGAGAAGGACAAGAAGAAATGATTTTTTTGAAATAGCTTTAAACTTCTGTGATAAGCTTTAGCTTATTACATTGCTTGGATCAAATTAGGATTTATCTATGAACCTCGAAAAAATTCTCTCGCATTTTCCCGAACAAACGCTTTTGGTTTTGGGGGATGTTTTCATTGATGAATATTTAACCGGTGATTGCTCACGTTTATCACCCGAAGCTCCGGTACCTATTTTAAAAGTGCAAGCCGCACTCAAAGTTTTAGGTGGCGCAGCCAATACGGCAGCGAATATTGCTTCGCTAGGTGGAAAAGTTTTACTCATGGGTTTGCTCGGCGAGGATGATAATGGCCGAGAATTTTTGCAATTAGCCAAGAACCTTGGTATTCAAACCATTCCTATTCATGATGGCCGACCTACTATTAAAAAAACTCGCCTCGTGGGAGCGCGGCAACAGTTATTGCGACTCGATTATGAAGAAACGCATACTATCAATGAAAGTACGGAAGCGCGAATATTCGAAATGTTTTCCCAACAACTTCCGCTTGCGAGTATGGTGGTGGTGTCGGATTATGCTAAAGGATTTTTCACGCAAGATTTGGTAAAGAAAATAATTGCAGCAGTGCATGTGCAAAACAAACAAGTGATTATCGATCCACGTCCGCAACATTTTCACTTTTATAAAAATGCCGATTATCTTACTCCCAACTGGAAAGAAAGCCAAGGCTTGCTCGGCCAAATCGAAAGCTCAGCTACCACAGATAAAATCATTGCTAACGGTGACGCTTTAAGAAAAGAGTTAAATAGCTCCATACTACTTACGCTTGGACCCAAAGGTATAAGTTTTTTTCCTAAGCAAAAAGAAAATAATTTTAATGTGCCCACGGTTGCTAAAGAAGTATTTGATGTGAGTGGCGCGGGCGATACGGTGGTGGCTGCCTTTGCCTTAGCCAAAGCCAGTGGCTGCAAAGATCAAGAAGCCGTGCTTATTGCGAATCAAGCTGCAGGTGTAGTCGTGGGCAAATTAGGCACCGCTACACTTACACGCGATGAATTGCTGCATTATACGTCCGCTCATAAAAGGTTGCTTACACGGGATGAACTTTCACCATGGTCCAAAACACAAAAGGCCAATGAGAAAAAAATTGTTACCCTCAATGGATCATTTGATCTTTTACATGCGGGGCATTTACATATTTTAGAAGAAGCCAAACGTCAAGGCGATGTTTTATTAGTGGGAATAAATAGCGATGCTTCAGTGAAACGTTATAAAGGTGAATCTCGTCCTTTAATTCCTGAACAATATCGCGCGCAAATGCTATTGGCTTTACGCGCCGTAGATTTTGTACATATCTTCGACGAAGATGTACCTATGCCTTTTTTAGCAGAAGTTCAACCGACTGTGCATGTCAACGGATCGGAATACGGTGAACAATGTATCGAAGCCGAAACCGTTAAAAAATTTGGCGGTAACATTCATATCGTGGAAAAAATTCCTGGCTTGTCCACTTCGCAAATTATTGCGGCTATTGTAGCCCAACCCTAAATTGCCTCTATGACCGAAGCCGTTTTCATTGCCAAATCCTATATCGATTTTATAGCAGGCGATAATGATTGCGCGGGAAAATTTGTTTTGCTCAATCAAGGAAAAATACTGCATTTGATTTTATCGCCTTTGGCGCTAACGCCTTTTCATGCGCATATTGTGGAATTGTATTTAGGTAAAGAAAATCACGCAGAAGTAGAAATGCAAACTGGACCCAAATGCAAAATTTTATCCCCTGGCTGGAAGATACAAGGCGGTGGACATTTTCATATTGATTGGGAAGTAAGAACTTTAATCTTCAGCGGTAAATCTACCGTATATGGAAAATATGATATGGAGCTATTGAAGCCGCATCAAGTTGAAATTACGACAATGCTTGGGTTAAAAGATTTTACTGCCGCGCTGAAATAAATTATTGGTATAAGTGTTATTTCTTCTTCTTGCTCTTAGCAGAAGTCAATGCTTTTGACCAATCAATTACTTTGCCATTAATTTCTATTGTTTTTAAATCTACTGCCTTTTTCGCATGTTCGATTTCGATAGCAGATAATTCGTTTTTATCTGTAAAATACCCTACCGTTCGGTTATTTATATTTTCACCTTCGACATTTTTATTTTTTTTGAACTGTATATAAAGAGTGTCTGTCTCTGGAGTATATTCAAAAATCATTTTGTCTCCCAATTTTTTTTCGAATACCTCTATCAAAAAAGGCATTATGGATGGTGATGAAATCGTCCAATAAAATTACACGAATAAATTTATCTGGAAATTTTTTAGACGTTCCAATAATACTATGTCGAATTTCTCGATCGATCCTTTGTTCTTCATAATAAATCGCATTTGATATTGCTTCAATTGCAATCAATTGTTCAACATGACCAGGTTTTGAACGCGATTTAAGGAAATATGGAGTAAAAGCAAAAATCTTGGCTTTTTTATCTTTTAGAGGTTTTGGCCAATTCTTTTCGAGCATAATCTCAAACTATTTCATTACTGGGATTTTGTCTTATTTAATTATCACCCAGCTATTAATTTTTATTCAAGGTTTATTTTCCAATACAAAAACCCGCAAAGATTTTTTGCAATATTTCTTCTGGCGCTATTTCTCCCAGTAATTCACGCAAATGCTCCGAAGCTTCGCGAATTTCAAAAGCCATAATTTCAATCGCAGGGCTTATGCGTAAATTTACTAAAGCAGCATTCACATTCGCTTTCGCGGCATTCAAGGCATAATACTGCCGTTCGGTGGTGAGCATTAACCCTTCGCCCCCTTCCGTGGCAAAAAATAAAGCATTTAATTGATTGAGCAATTCATTAATACCTTCATGCGTAATACTGGAAATAGCGATAGCCTTTTGCTCCGATTTAAAACCTGGCAAATCTTTTTTGCTTAAAATTTTAATGTCGAAATTGGCGGTTACCTCATTTTGATTTTCATCTTGATTCTGCTGGGTTCCATCGCATACTAAAATTTTGCATTCCACTTTTTCGAGTTGCGCGCGCGTCCTTTGCATGGCTTGTTCATCCAAACCATCCACGGGTTTTCCGAGTCCGGCGGTGTCTACTAAAAGCACGCGGCCTCCCGGTAAATTTAATGGCACTTCTACATAGTCGCGCGTAGTGCCTGCAATATGCGAAACCAATAATCGGTCTTCTTGAATCAGCGCATTGATCAAACTGGATTTGCCCGCATTAGGCGCGCCGAATAAACCAATGCGCGGCATTTGCTGAAGGCGTTTTCCTCGCTCAAAGCTTTGGGTTAGTTCTTCCAAAGCATTAGCAATAATCACCAAACGTTTTTCCCAAGAGGCATAATCGGGATCGGCTTCTTCTTCGGAAAAATCTACATCGAGTTCTAAACGCAAAGAAATATCCACTAAGTCTTCGCGCAATTTACGTAGGGAAGTACTCAATACTCCAGACAAAATTTTTTGCGCATTTTGTAAGGCCTGTAAATTTTGCGAATGAATGAGTTGACCAACGGACTCCGCTTGCAATAAATCGATTTTGCCATTTTCAAAACTACGCCGCGTAAACTCCCCAGGTTCGGCCAAACGGATGCCCGTAACCTGCAAGATACTCTCCATAATACATTGCACCAAAAGCATATTGCCATGAGGAAATAATTCCAAAACATCTTCACCCGTAGAAGTTTTTGGCGCCTGCATATACACAAAGTTTAAACGATCTAATACTTCACCTTCCCCATTGCGAAAGGAGGCGTAAGTCATATGATGAGAAACCGGAATTTTTTTTAGATGGCGATGAATCACCTCTAAACATTGCGGACCGGATAAACGAATAATAGCCAAGCCCGAAGTGCCTGGCGATGAAGATAAGGCAATAATTGTGGAAATCAATTTTTACCTCTTATTTTTTTAAAATCTCTATTAAGGTCCGAGCTTAATGTTAGCCCTTTTTGGCTTGGACAATAATTTCTTTGCTAGATGCTGGCTTCAAACGATTGGTATAAAAATGGGTTTGTGCCAAAGTGAAAATATTCGAAACCGTCCAGTAAAGAACTAAACCGGAAGGGAAAGAACCCGAAAAAACAAACATCATAACCGGCATCATCCAAATCATGAATTTTTGATTTTCATCTTTAATGGTAGCCTTCATTTGAAAGAACATAGTCCCCGACATAAAGAAAGGCAAAACGGTAAGACCTAATGGAAAAATATAAGGCACTTTAAAAGCCGACATAATCACATCGGGACGAGACAAATCATGTATCCAAGCAAAGAAAGGCGCATCTTTTAATTCCACCGCGCGGCCAAGCACATTAAATAGCGAAATGAAAATTGGCATTTGTAATAGCATGGGTAAACAACCCGTGAGTTGGGAAAATGGACTCACGCCCACTTTGGAATAATAGGCCATTACTTCTTGATTCATTTTACCCGGTTGGGTTTTAAACTTCTCGCGAATTTTTTTGATCTCTGGCGCATGCTGTTGCATCTTCGCGGCGGACTTGGTTTGGGAAATTGTCAAAGGGAAAGTGATAAAGCGCACCATTAATGTGAGCAAAATAATGGCTATGCCATAATTAGGAATTAAGCCATGGAAAAAATTAAGCAGCTTGAGAATAAATCCGCAGAGTGCCACATACCAAATATCTGCACGTAACAGCCATTCCCAACCGGAGAAAATAATTTTCTCATAATTTTGATGATAACTTAAAAGTTTTTCATAACTTAAAGGCAAAACCACAAAATCAAAATCCAAGGCATGATCTTCATAGCGAGGGCCATCGATAGCTAATTGATAATTATGCGGATGGGATTTATCCTCATTTTCGCCAAGCACACCCACAGCATCCACGCGATGAGTCGTCTCGCGATTGAAGTTGAGCAAAATAGCTAAATAGCGACGACGTAATCCTACCCAACGTAAAACGCCACTTTCGGCGTTGAAAGTTTTTTTACCGACAAAAGTAACGCGCTCAACATTTACTCCATTGTCTAAAACAACTTCGCTAAAAAAAGAGCTTAATACTCCAACACCCTTGCCTTGCGGAATCACTTCGGTTTCTTCTAATCCAGAATTCCAATCCATGCTATAACCAGCAGCAAATCCTGGTGCATCTAAATCATGATGAAATTTGCTGCTATCAGGATAAAAGGTATAGGTTCTTTTTACAATTTTTCCATCTGGAAAGGTGTAATTAAAAACTAAGGACTGGTTTTGACTATTGACCAAGTATTCCGATTTTGTAGTGTCTACTTGCCAAAGCACTTGGCTCAAATCTTTGCCATCTAAACTTAATCCTAAGGCGCCGCCTTTTTCGGAAGCAATCAATTCAGGATGAGGTACTTTTTTACCGGCAATGGATAGCAATTGAATTCCAACAATGCGCGCACCTACATTGTCTAAAGTAACCGTGAACTGCTTGGTTTCCACTTTTATTTGAAAGGGTTTGATTTGCGTTTTCGCTGAATCCACCACGGCCTCAATAATGCCGGCAGAAGTTGTAGTAGAGGAAGCAACTGCTGAAGAGGCCACTAAGGAAGTATTGGACATGACCTTCACTTCATTTGTTTTTTTATCTTTAGCATGGGCCAAGGAATCCGCATATTGAGTTTCCGCTTTTTTTCGTGCCAATTCCTGAGCTTGCTTGCTTTTAAAAGTAGTCCATGCAAAGAGCAAGACCATCAAAATCACCCAACCAATAATATTTTGCTTTTTCAATTTATTCTCCTCAAAGGATTTCTTGGCCGTGCTTTTCTGGAACAGGGTCCCAGCCGCCACGGCAAAAAGGGTTACATCTAAGTACCCTGTAACATGTAAGTAACGATCCCTTTACCCAACCGCGCTGCTGCAATGCTTCGATGGCATAGGCGGAACAAGTAGGGTGAAAGCGACAAGAGCCCCAAAAAAAAGATCCGTGCAAAGCTTGATAAAACCGTATCAAACCAATCACTAGGGTTTTCATGGGTGACCTGGAAAAGTTATGCTCGCCACTAAATTTTGAGCTTGGTGGCGAAACTGCGACAGGCTTAAGGTCAATGCTGCAGGATAGACTTCAAAAACTATCCATAATTGTTGTTTAAAATGCGGATGGGCTTCTTGGAAAATCAGACGCAAGGCTCGACGAAATATATTTCGTACATGCGCCTTACCTAGTTTTTTTCGGATAATAAATCCCACGCGATGCCTATCGGTTTCTTCAGGGAAATAAAAACGCAAACCTAAGGGAAAGCTTTTGATCACTTTCCCTTTCTCAAACACCTGTCTGTACATCCACGGTTTATTTACCCGTAGGTCTTTTAAGCGAGTGGGGCTTGGTTTGTCTGAGCCGTTTGGGCTGGAAGGTGAAAGCATTCACTTTCCCCTAAATACTAGATGTCCTTATACGCCATAGTGTCACTAACCGTCAAACGGTGGCGACCTTTAGCTCTACGAGAGGACAGAATCGCACGACCATCTTTCGTCGCCATGCGCGTACGAAAACCATGCTTATTGATTCTTTTTTTGTTTCGAGGTTGAAAAGTTCTTTTCATTGGAATTCCAAATTTAAATTTAGCGCATAAAGCTAATTACCGATCTAGTGTTTATTCAAGGGCTTATCAAATTTAAATCACATTATTTTGCATATAAATTGCTTTATGTGGATTTGTTTACTGTAAATTTTGCAGGACAAATGATTTTTCGGATTTATGTTTGCAAAAATGCCTAGACCAGTCGTCTCTTTAATTTCAAATAATCGAGTTTTACGCGCACTTTATGGCCTTTATATTTCCACCCTAGCCAGCATATTTGCCCTTGCGCTTTTCTCTTTCGCTTGGAAAAGAAAAACCATTTTACAAAACCTGACTATTACAGAAATGAAAAAGCAAATCAGGAATGAAAACCTTTTTTTGTATCAATTTTATTATGATGCCGCTCAAGATCTCTTTCGCTTTCTGCATGGGGTTTATGGAAAAGAAATATTCATTCGCGAAAAAGATCGAAAAAAACTCAATTCCATGCAAACAAATGGAGGCTTGCTTTTAACCGCTCATTTTCATCATTGGGAGTTTATGGGAAGCTGGCTTAGTCAACAAGGCATCGCTTTACAAGCTATCGCCCTCCCTTTAAAAATTACTTGGGCCAATAATCTTTTGCGAAAATTACGCTGCCGCATTGGATTAAAGATTTATTCAGAAAATATTGCGCATGAAGCCAAGAACTTTATTGCTCAAAAAAACACCTTAGGTTTTCTTTGGGATCAACGCTACGATCAAAATAAAAAGCAAAGCAGAACGCAAACACTTTTCTTTCAACAAACCATTTCTCTAAATCCACTCCCCTTATATCTATATAAACAAATTCCCATGCCTATATATTTCGCCACTCTGCTCCCCCATGGACAAATTCGTATTTGCGAATATCCAATTGGCTATTTTCAATCACCTGAAGATTTGATAAAGAATTATCATCGTTGGTTAGAAAGCCTTATTCGCATTCACCCCACTTTTTGGTATGGCTGGGCACATCGTCGTTGGAAAATTTGAATTGTTTCACGTGAAACAATGTAAGCCCTTTGATCTCGGTAAATTGTCGAAAACAAGCGAAGCAAAATATGTTTCACGTGAAACATTAAGGCAGACTCATTATGCCAGTAGCAATAAAAACATTGAAATAAAAAAACTTTATGATATTTTTGATCGCCATGTTAGATCTCCTTATGGAAACCACGAAATTAGACGAAAAGACTCTCAAAAAACTTAGAGATTTAGAGAGCTTGCTCACCAAGTGGAGCAAAAATGTGAATTTAGTCAGCGAAGAAGATATGAGCTCTATTTGGGAAAGACATATTGTCGACTCCTTGCAACTCATCCCCTTCTTTCATGATGTCAATAAGTTGGCGGATATGGGAAGCGGAATTGGCTTGCCTTCCGTTCCTCTTGCCATCGCTTGTCCTGACATTGATATTTTTGCCATCGAAGTGAAAACCAAAAAATCGGCTCTGATCGCAGAAATCATCCGTGAAATTCGCATTCCCAATTTACATGTGCTTACCGAAAGAGTGGAAAGAGTTTTTCTTTCTCACATGGACGTGGTTTGCTCACGCGCTTTTGGAGAGTTCTCTCGCGACGCGCGCTTATCTTATAAAATGCTCAAGCCCGGTGGTTTGTTCATGACCTTCAAAGCCGGAGAAGAAACAGTTATTCCCGAAGGTTATGCCAAGGTCACCAATCATCCCTATAAACTTCCCCATCATGCTAAAGCATTTAATGTGGTTATTGCGGAAAAAACAGGTGAAGCTTGACCCGAATTATAGCCGCCTGTAATCAAAAGGGAGGCGTAGGTAAAACCACAACTTGCGTTAATACGGCTGCGGCTTTAGCCGCCATGGAAAAAAAAGTTTTATTGGTGGATATGGATCCACAAGGAAATGCTACCCAAGGTTTAGGTGTAGATAAAGTTCCTGAAGAAGACATTTATGATGCGCTGGTTTTAGCGGCCGGTGATATTAAAGCCGAAGATACCCGACGCTTCATTATGCATTCGAATATGAAATACTTGGATCTTTTGCCTTGCACTCGTTCTTTGGCAGGTTTAGAAGTACAGCTGATTACCCAACCTCAACGCGAAAAACGTTTAGCGAAGGTTTTAGAAACTATCAAAGGCGATTACGATTTCATCTTTATCGACTCGCCTCCTAGCCTTAGCATATTAACCTTAAATGTTTTGGCCGCAGCGGATTCGGTGCTTATCCCTATTCAATGTGAATATTACGCTTTACAAGGTTTGGCCGAACTCTTAAATACCATTCGTTTAGTGCAACAAAATATCAATCCAAAATTGACGATTGAAGGCGCGCTCATGACCATGTATGATAGCCGCTTGAATTTGTCTAAACAAGTTGCCGAAGATGTGCAGAATACTTTTTCCGAAAAAGTTTTTAAAACCATTATTCCCCGCAGCGTAAAATTGAGTGAAGCGCCTTCTTTTGGTAAACCGATTATTCTTTATGATGTGGTCAGCACAGGTGCCATTCGCTATATGGAATTGGCTAAGGAGATTTTGAATAATGTCTAGGAAAGCCTTAGGCAAAGGTCTCGAAGCTATATTTGGGAATATTGGCACCGAAGTTGTTTCTCCTGAAACAGGGGAATCCGTTCATGATATTGAACTCACAAAAATAAAACCCAATCCTTTTCAACCGCGCTTAGAATTTAATCCGGAAGAAATCAAAGAATTAGCCGAATCCATTCGTGAGAAGGGAATTCTGCAACCAGTTTTATTAAGACGTCATGGTAATGAATATCAACTCGTAGCCGGCGAACGTCGCTTTCGCGCCACGCAATCTCTGCAATTAAAAACCATTAAAGCTTTGGTGCGCGAATCTCTTTCCGATCGCGACATGATGGAAATTGCGTTGATTGAAAATTTGCAACGCGTGCAATTAAATCCCATTGAAGAAGCCATAGCTTATGAAAAGCTCATCGATGAATGTGGCTTAACCCATGAAGTGCTTGCAACCAAAATGAGCAAAAGCCGTTCAGCCATTACCAATACTTTACGCCTATTAAAATTGCATGAAGAAGTGCAAACTTTTATTCGCGAAGGAAAAATCACCGCTGGACATGGAAGAGCTTTATTAAACGAAAGTCCAGCCAAACAAATAATACTCGCTCGCAAAATCATAGACAAAAACTTGAATGTTCGTGCCACCGAAAAAAATGCACAGCATGGATTACGCACTATTAAACCGATTAAAGGTTCACCAAGCAATCCGCACATTAATGCCTTCACTGAAAAGATGCGCCATTATTTAGGCACTAAGGTGGAAATTAAAGGCAGTGAAAATAAAGGGATTTTGGAAATCCATTATATGTCTCGCCAAGATTTGGAGAATTTGGGAAATTTGATAAAAAAGGGTTTTGAAAGCGGAGTTTAGGGGAATATAGTGCAGAAGAAAAAACGCTATATCACAATTCAAATTATTCCGGACGATTCCACCGAAAGCTGGGTATTAAAACTTCGCTATCGTTTTTTTGAATTTCTTTTTTATTCCATAGTCATCGCTCTTTTTGCAGTCGCTTTTGCAGCGCTTAAATTGGGAGAAATTAATAGCAAGGTTTTATTAGCCAATCATCTTGCCCAAAAAAATCAACTTCTCCTAGAAAAGCAAAGAAAAATAATTTTACTCGAGCAAGAAGTATCGCGCATTTATGAACAAGAAAGTCGCATACGCGGTTTGCTGCAAACCTTCATTAAGCCCGAAAAATCCGATGACCAAAGAATAGCTGCCCATCAGGCCCATAATGCAAATTACTTAGTCAATTTTGTTTTAAAGGCAAAAGCCATCCGACTCGCAAAATTTAAGGATAAATTTCTTGGCTCCGATTTAACTCCCGATATTTGGCCCGTATCTGGAATCATTGATCAAAAACTCATTGCAGGTAAAAAACAAAATCAAAAATCGGGTATTGATATTCTTACCGAAAGCAATGCTCTAGTGGTTAGCACAGCGCAAGGATTAGTTTTGCAATCGGACCGAGATAGAGATTTAGGTCGTTATGTGAAAATTGAACATGCTCCAGGAACTATCACCATTTATGCACATCTCAGCCGCGCCTATGTGCAAATGGGCGATCATGTGAATAAAGGCAGCGCAATTGGAACCGTAGGAAATACCGGCAACAATATCGGCCCGCATATGCATTATGAAATATTCATTCAAGGACAATCCGTCGATCCCCTTAACTTTTTGAAATGAGGAAATATGTCTAAATCAGGACCCACCAGCATGACCTCCATTGCCGAAGGAACTATTATCACCGGTGATATTTCAGTAGAACATGATTTGCGTATTGAAGGAACCATTCAAGGTTCCGTATTAACCGGAGGAACTTTAGTGCTTTGTGCGGGCGGTAAAATCGAAGGCGATATAAGAGTTAAGTCCGCCACTATTGCCGGACTTATTGTGGGAAATATCAAGGCATCGGAAAAAATCGTCTTAGAATCCAAATCCACTTTAAAAGGAGATTTGGTCACTCGAGATTTAGTAATTAACGAAGGCGCTCATTTCCAAGGTAATTGCTCCATGTCGACAGATGAAAGAAAATAAAGGCTTAAGCGATATTGGCTTATTTTTGAATTTAGGCTGGATTATCGCTTTGTCATTGGGCTTATTCACTTATGCAGGAATTAATCTCGATAGAAAATTAGCCAGTGCACCTATTTTCCTGCTCTTGGGAGTACTGCTAGGCTTCGCCACTTCTGGCTATGCAGTTTATTCTGCTATTAAAAAATCGGAACAGAAATCAAAAAAAATCTGAAGATCAATTAATAGAAATAGGGTTTAGATATTTTTGCAACAAAAAAACCTTTAAATCCCCGCTAGCCTTGATTACTATTGAGGCCATAAAAATTGAAAAAAGAAACAGGAATAAATTGCGAGTTTATTTGAAAAACATAATTTTGATTGGATGTGTGCTCGCAAGCCTCGTTTATGTGGCCAGTTTGAAAATCGCGACTTATAATAAAATTTTAGGCTTCAGCGCTATTTTCATCATGGCCCTGAATGCCATTTTTGCGGTATTTCCTCTTTATTGGTTTAAATCACAAAACCCCATGCGCCTATATGTAACCGGCATGTTATCGCGTATGCTATGCATTGGTCTCCTTGTTTTTATTGCCTTGCAATATTTTTCACGCGATATTTTAATGGCCTATATTATTACTTCGCTTTTAGCTTTCGTCGTTTTTCAAATTGTGGAAATCCGCCATTTCATTTCGCATCAAAGGATATTGTTTTACCCGCATGAAGCTTAAAGTCTGGTTATCTTCCTTAGTATTTTCTTTCCTTGCTTTACCAAGCCTTGGCGCGGAAAGTCTCGGCGAATTTATCATGCATCATATGGCCAATTCGGATCAATGGCGTCCCATTCCCGGTGGCCCTATTATTCCTCTGCCTGCGCATATCCAAATTGGCGGCGTGGAAATGGGCATAAGCTTACATGTGTTGATGATGCTTCTGGCTATGGTTTTATTATTGGTTGTGTTTGGACTTGCGGGCAAACGCCAAGCATTATTACCCACTTCTAAATTTGGTTATGCTATGGAAGCTTTGGTTTTATTTGTACGCAATGACATTATTGTTCCCAACTTAGGGGAAAAAGAAGCGCCCAAATGGATGCCATTTTTTCTTACGCTTTTCACTTTTATTCTCGGCCTCAATGTTATCGGTTTGATTCCAGGTTTCCCTTCAGCCGCTTCCAATGTCAATATCACCGCCGCTTTATCCATCATGATCTTTATTGTTTTTAATATCGCTGGCATGATGCATAATGGCGTGGGTCATTATTTATCCAATCTTATTCCTAAGGGCGTGCCGGTTTTTGTTTTGCCAATTATTGCTCCTATTGAAATTCTTGGTTTGTTCACTAAGGCTTTTGCTTTGGCTATTCGTCTTTTCGCTAATATGGCAGCTGGCCATATTCTAATTCTTTCTTTGCTCGGTTTAATTGCTGTGTTTAAGAGTTGGCTTTTTGTAGGACCCTTTTTGGGTTTTACGCTTTTCATTTACATGATCGAAGTTTTAGTTGCATTTTTGCAAGCCTTCGTCTTTACGCTTTTGGCCTCGCTGTTTATCGGCATGGCCTTGCATCAAGAACATTAATCAAAAAAAAGGAGATCAGTATGGCACTTGATTCAGTTAGTATGGGATATCTTTCCGCCGGCATTGGTGCTGGCTTGGCCGCTATCGGCGCAGGCATTGGCATTGGCCGCTTGGCTGGCTCTGCTCTCGAAGGCATTGCTCGTCAACCCGAACAAGTTGGTATTATTCGTACCAATATGCTTATCGCCGCCGCTTTGGTGGAAGGTGTGGCCTTGTTCGCACAAGTTATTTGCATTCTTTTAGCTACAGCCAAATAAAGGCTGAGGCGTAACTTCGGAGTGTCTATGTCATCAGGAATTAATTATGAATTATTCGCGCAAGCGGAAAGTTCACCTGCAGGGGAAACACATGCGGAAACATCCGCAGAAAGCGGCCACGGCGATCCTAAATTAATGACTTTTGATCCCGGTGTCGGGATTTGGTCTATTGTTGTCTTCGTGGTGCTTTTGCTCATCCTGAAAAAAATGGCATGGGGCCCAATTCTCGCTTCTGTTGATGAACGTGAAAAACGCATCAAGGATAGCTTGGATAAAGCCAATCAAATTCAAATTGAATCCAAACGCATTGGCGAAGAGCAAAATAAAATTTTAACGGAAGCCCGTGCCGAAGCCAGCGCTCTATTGCAAAATACGCGTCAAGCTTCGGAAGAATTGCGGAAGAAACTGGAAGAAGCAGCGCATGCTGAAAAATCCAGAATTCTTGAATCGGCTAAACGTGAAATTGATATTGCTAAAAGTGCCGCTTTGTCTGAATTAAAAAAGACCACAGCCGACCTTGCCATACAAGTTGCCGAAAAATTATTGCAACAAAGCTTGGATGATGCTAAACATCGCCAAGTAGTGGATCAATTAATCAATGAGCTTTCAGTAAAAGATAAAGCTTAGGTTGAGAAGTAATGAATAATAAAGTCACAGCGATATATGCCAAAACCTTGTTAGAGGCTTGTACACCAAGCACACAAGCTTTGGTATTGCAAGACATTCAATTATTGTTGGAAACCTTTAAAAGTTTTCCGCGCTTGCAAGCTGTGCTCGAAAATCCTGTCTTAGCCAATGATAAGAAAATGGATTTATTGAAAACTTCATTGCTCAGTAAATTGCAGCCCTTAACGCAAAAATTTATTCACTTACTTTATCATAAAAATCGTTTCGCTTATCTCTCTTCGATTAGCAAACAGTTTTTAGTACTGGAAGAAAATAGCCGTAATATTTTACGCGCTACGGTTGTAAGTGCAGTAAAACTTTCGAGCGAGCAGTTGGAAAAAATTTCTTCCAAATTAACCGCTCGTCAGCCAGGAAAAAAATTCATTATTGAAAATACTTTAGATGCCAGCCTCATTGCGGGATTCCGTATTGTGGAAGGCGACCATATCACCGACTCCAGCGTAAAAGCGCAGTTGAACGTGTTAAAAAGAAAATTAGCAGCATAGGAAAATTATGGCCACAGATATCCGTTCGGATGAAATTTCCTCCATACTTAAAAAACAACTCGAGAGCATAGATACTACTGCGGAAACTTATTCCGTTGGCACTGTGTTACAGGTAGGTGACGGTATCGCGCGCGTTTTCGGTTTATCCGACGTGATGGCTGGTGAATTAGTAGAAGTAGAAGGTTCGCAAAAAACCATTTCTGCTCTCGTTTTAAATTTAGAAGCCGACAGTGTAGGTATTGCGCTTTTAGGTGATATCAATGCTGTTAAAGAAGGCGACACGGTTCGACGCACTAAAAAAATTGCATCCGTTCCTGTGGGCGATACTATTTTAGGCCGCGTCATTAATGCATTAGGCCAACCTATTGATGGTGGCCCTGCATTAGATATGACACATACTCGTCCTATCGAAGTTAAAGCGCCTGGCATTATTGAAAGACAAAATGTTTGCGAACCTTTAGAAACCGGTATCAAAGCTATTGACACCATGATTCCTATTGGCCGTGGTCAACGTGAATTGATTATTGGCGATCGCAAAACCGGTAAAACAGCAATTGCCATCGACACCATTATTAATCAAAAAGGCAAAGGTGTTAAGTGTATTTATGTAGGCATTGGCCAAAAGCAAAGTACCATTGCACAAATTGTGGAAAAATTAAAAAGCGCCGGCGCGATGGAATACACTTGCGTACTCGCTGCTAATGCTTCCGATCCTGCTTCGCTACAATATCTTGCGCCTTATTGCGGCGTAACCATGGGCGAATATTTCATGTACAATGGCGGACATGCGCTTTTGATTTATGATGATTTAACCAAACAAGCACAAGCTTATCGTCAATTATCTTTATTGTTACGTCGTCCTCCAGGACGTGAAGCTTATCCGGGTGATGTATTTTATTTACATTCCCGTTTATTGGAACGTGCTGCTAAACTTTCCGAAGCCCAAGGCGGCGGTTCATTAACAGCTTTGCCGATTATTGAAACCCAAGCCGGTGACGTTTCCGCCTATATTCCTACTAATGTTATTTCTATTACCGATGGACAAATATTTTTAGATGCAAACTTATTCAATGCTGGCCAACGCCCTGCCGTAGACGTAGGTCTTTCAGTTTCGCGCGTAGGTGGTGATGCGCAAATTAAAGCGACAAAACAAGTATCGGGTCCTTTACGTTTGACTTTAGCTCAATACCGCGAACTTGCCGCTTTCTCCCAATTTGCGTCGGATTTGGATAAAGCCACACAAAGACAATTGGCGCGCGGCGAAAGAATGACTCATTTATTACGCCAAGGGCAATATATTCCTTTTCGCATTTCCAAAACAATTTTAATCGTGTATGCTGGTATGAATGGCTTCACCGATGAAATCGCTTTAGATAAAATATCCAAGTATGAACAAGATTTATTGACTTTCCTCGATGCTAATTATTCCAAAATGCTCAACTCTATTGAAGAGAAGAAAAAATTGGATGATGAATTGACCGCTGAAGTTAAAAAAGCTCTTACGGAATTCGGAAAGCAATTTTCCTAAGCAAATAAATTATGGCAACGATTAAAGAACTCCGTCTGCGCATTAAGTCGCTCAAAAATACGAGCAAGATCACGTCCGCCATGAAAATGGTTTCGGCCGCGAAATTGAAAAAGGCGCAGAACGCTTATTCACGCACCAAGCCGTATTATGAAAAAATGTTGGATTTGCTGGAACGCATTTCTGGAGCCATGGAAGATTTTGATCATCCGCTCATGGAAGCACGTGAAGTAAAACATACGGCATACTATGTACTCACTTCGGATCGCGGACTTTGCGGTGGCTTTAATAATAATCTTTTAAAATTCTTTGCTCGTCAGTATGAAAAGGGCAAGTCGATAGAATGCCATGGCATTGGTCGTCGCGCCAAAGAATTTATTGTACGCAATAGTTTACCTATTGGTAAAGCCGAGTCAACTAATATGCCCAGCCTATCGAATGCTAACACTTTAGGTGCCCAAATTATTAGCGATTATACTTCGGGCAAAGTGGATAAGGTTTTTGTTGTTTTTAATAAATTCAATTCGGTATTAAGCCAAACGCCAACCTTAGTGCAAGTTTTGCCTTTCCCTAAGCAAGACAAAAAGAAAAATAATGCAGCCGCCAATTATATTGTGGAGCCCAATATTGCCGAAGTGTTTAGCGATTTATTACCACAAATTGTTACCATACAATTATTTCGCAGCTTATTAGAAAATGCAGTGGGCGAACATAGTGCCCGTATGGCTTCAATGGACAGTGCTACTAAAAATACCAAGGATATGATTTCGCGTTTGACCTTGATTATGAATCGTGCACGCCAAGCCTCAATTACCAAAGAACTCATCGAAATTGTTTCGGGTGCTGAAGCACTCAACGGATAAAGCAGGAGTATTTAAATGACAGACGGTAAAATTACCCAAGTATTAGGTCCCGTAGTAGACATAAGCTTTGAAGGAACAACTTTGCCTCCTTTGCTTTCAGCCCTAACTACTACTAATCCTACTATTAATGATAAAGAAAATAATTTGGTTTTAGAAGTAGCCATGCATTTAGGTGATAATGCTGTACGTGCCATTGCTATGGATAGTACTGAAGGTTTGGTACGCGGTAATAAAGTGGTAAATACCGGATCTCCCATTAAAGTTCCTGTGGGTGAAGGCGTTTTAGGACGTATCATCAATGTTACTGGAGATCCTATTGATCAAAAAGGTCCGGTTAAAGCTGACCGTTATGATTCCATTCATAAAGACCCACCTAAATTCACCGACCAAAGTACCAAGAGTGTTATTTTAGTAACTGGTATCAAGGTTATTGATTTGTTAGCCCCTTATGTAAAAGGTGGAAAAATTGGTTTGTTCGGAGGAGCTGGTGTAGGTAAAACCGTTATTATCATGGAACTCATCAATAATATTGCTAAGCATCATGGTGGTTACTCCGTGTTTGCCGGTGTAGGCGAAAGAACTCGCGAAGGTACTGCACTTTATGGTGAAATGAAGGAAAGTGGCGTTATCGATAAAACTTGTTTGGTATATGGCCAAATGAACGAACCGCCAGGAGCGCGTGCTCGCGTGGCTTTGACGGCTTTGACTCAAGCCGAATATTTCCGTGATGATAAACATCAAGACGTTTTACTCTTTGTAGATAATATGTTCCGCTTCACACAAGCCGGTTCCGAAGTATCTGCACTTTTAGGCCGTATTCCTTCGGCTGTAGGTTATCAACCAACCTTGTCTACCGAAATGGGAACTTTACAAGAACGTATTACTTCCACACTATCTGGATCTATTACTTCTATTCAAGCTATTTATGTGCCTGCGGATGATTATACCGATCCCGCTCCTGCCACAACTTTTGCTCATTTAGATGCTACCACAAATTTGTCACGTGCGATTTCAGAAAAAGGTATTTACCCTGCTGTAGATCCTTTAGATTCCACTTCCAGAATTTTGGATCCTCAAATCATTGGTGATGAACATTATAGAGTGGCTCGTGGTGTGCAAAATATTTTGCAGAAGTATAAAGAATTGCAAGATATTATTGCCATTTTAGGAATGGATGAATTGTCCGAAGAAGATCGCAATACCGTTAATCGTGCACGTCGCGTTGAAAAATTTCTCTCGCAACCTTTTAGCGTAGCAGAAATTTTCACCGGTATTCCTGGTAAGTTTGTGGATTTACCTGATACTATTCGTTCATTCAAAGAAATTCTCGAAGGTAAATATGATCATCTTCCGGAAAATGCTTTTTATATGGTAGGTTCAATTGAAGAAGCTGTAGCTAATGCAGCAAAGCAAAGTAAATAACCATGCAAATCCAGGTTTTAACTCCTGAAAAGAAAGCCTATGATGGCGAAGTAGATTCTATCCTTGCACCAGGCAAGGATGGTAATTTTGAAATTTATAAAAATCACGCACCCATTCTTTCCAGTTTGATTCCAGGTATTTTACGTATACGCAATGGTCAAACCGACACACTATTTC
The DNA here is from genome assembly GCA_043745805.1 of Fibrobacteria bacterium. GTDB lineage: Bacteria > Fibrobacterota > Fibrobacteria > UBA11236 > UBA11236 > JAYTSD01. The sequence continues at coordinate 56,814 of JAYTSD010000044.1, read as the reverse complement.
ATTTATCCGGTGGTTTTTTAGAATTTAATGCGAATAAAGCTATTGTATTAGCCGAAGCCGCAGAAACCCCTTCAGAAATAGATTTGAAACGAGCCAAAGCGGCGAAAGAAAGAGCCTTAGGACGGATTCAATCACATCAAGAAGTGGATGTAGCAAGAGCACAACGTTCTCTTTCACGAGCCTTATCGCGCGAAAGAGTTTACGAAAAATACGGCGCATAAAACGCAATTCTCAATTTAAAATTTATAGCTTTCTTCCATAGCCTGATGTACAAATATGGAAATTGAAGAAATACCTCAACATTATAGCCGCTTAAAAAAAGAAATAGCCAAAGTTATTGTTGGCCAAGAATCAACTATTGAAAAAATGGTGATCGCCCTTTTATGCAAAGCTCACGTTTTACTAATTGGTCCACCAGGCTTAGCTAAAACATCTATGGTGAATGCTTTTTCCCAAGCTTTACATTTAAATTTTAATCGTATTCAATTTACTCCCGATTTAATGCCTTCCGATATTTTAGGAACGGAAATTTTACAGGAAAACAAAAGTACCGGCAAAAGAGAATTGAATTTTATTCATGGCCCTATTTTTACCAATATTTTATTGGCTGATGAAATAAATCGTACGCCGCCCAAAACGCAAGCGGCATTGTTGCAAGCTATGCAAGAGAAGATTGTAACTATTTTTGGCCGAACTGAAAAATTACAAGAACCTTTTATGGTTTTAGCCACACAGAATCCCATTGAACAAGAAGGCACCTATCCCCTTCCTGAAGCTCAATTAGATCGCTTTATATTTTCTATTCAAATAGATTATCCAAGCTATGAAGAAGAATTAGCCATTGTAAAAAAGACTACGCAAACAACTAATGAATTCATTATTCCCATGTTGGAAAGAGAAAATATCTTAGCCTTACAAGAAAAAGTTTTGGCTATGACTGTTCCTGAACATATTTATGAATTTGCAGTAAAAGTTGTTCGTGCTACCCGTCCAGAAAAAGACAATGAAATTAAAGAAATAAAAAATTATGTGAAATGGGGCGCTGGCCCTAGAGCTGTTCAGTTTTTAATTCTCGCAGCAAAAGCAAAAGCATTATTAGCGGGCAGACCTATTCCTACTGAAAAAGATATTCTTTCCATTTTAAAACCAACATTAAATCATCGCATATTATTGAACTTCCAAGCGGAAGCAGAAAATATAGATGTCGAGAAAATTATAGCCTTAGTGCTTAAATCAATAAACGCTTGAGACAAAAAAATTAAGGAAATCATCCAACTATAAAACCTTTAATTACCAAGGAGAAACTTTGGTCATCAAGAATTTTGTAGATGTTTCCATAATCCAAAATAAAGAATCACAAAGACTTTATAAAAACTATAACGGTGATTCTCAGTTATATCTTTACTTTAAAGAAATATCCAATCATAAAATATTAAGCATTGCAGAAGAAAAAGAGTTGATGCCTCTTATTCGAGAAAATAATTCACAAGCATTAAATAAACTCATACTAAGTAATTTAAAATTCGTAGTATCCGTTAGTCGAAATTATCAAAACCAAGGATTAAACCTTTCAGATTTAATTAATGAAGGAAATATTGGTTTAATTCGCGCAGCGAAAAACTATGACGAATCTCAAAATTATAAATTTATAACCTATGCTGTTTGGTGGATTAAACAATCAATAATAATGGCCTTAGCGGAACAATCCAGAACTATTAAAATTCCAGTTTATAAAATAAATATTCTTCAAAAAATAAAAAATTCAATAATCCACTTAGAACAAAAATTTGGAAGGAATCCAACTCTTGAAGAAATTACTTTGCATACAGAATTAGAATTAAAGGAAATATTAAATTACGAGGAAATAAAAAATCCTTGCAAGTCATTAGAAAATTCCATACCTGAAGAAAATTCAAAATGGATAAACAGTATACATGATGACCAACAAAGAAATCCTGAATTTATTCTTATAGAAAAGAATTTAAAATCAGAAATTGAAAATGCGCTCACTTCTATTACCGAAAGAGAAAGTAATGTGTTAAAACTATATTTTGGATTAGGAACTGAAGTGCAATTAACCTTAGATGAAGTCGGATTCAGATTAAATTTAACAAGAGAAAGAGTTCGTCAAATAAAAGAAAAGGCATTGGCAAAATTAAAACAAATCAAATATTCTAGTAAATTTTCTTTGTATAAATAATTCAAAAATCTATAAACCATAATTACTATATATCCATTTTATAGATCAAATAAGGATTAGTATTAGGGTTGTTGAGAGATAAGGAAAAGTGGTTTTTTTTTGTCTAGGTGCTTAAAATTACTGGACTTATAACAATTTAGGGATTGTTTTTAAAATAGGGATAAAGCAAAACTTTTGCATATAGGTTGAACACAATAGATGTTGAAAAGTATTTTTCAATGCACACCCACACTGAGACCCTATAAATTTTAAAATTAAATGTTAAAAAATATCTATCCCCAGAAAAATGTCGATAGATATTGAAAATCTTAGAAGGTTATAATGGGAAATCACAAAACTAAGGATAAAATGTTGAAAACATGGGTTATGGCAATTGTTTTGTTGTTAGGATGTGGGGAAAAGCCTAAAGGAAAAGTTTATTTTGGAAATTTAATGGAGGGAGTAAAAGTAAATAGTCCCTTTAATGTGGAATTAAAAAGTGAAAATTTAATTATAGAGCCGGTTATTCATGGGGTAATGCAAGGTCATGGGCATATAGTTTTAATTATAGATGCAGCCTTACCTAGTCCCAATGAAGTTGTTCTTAGAGACAATTTGCATCTGCATTTTGATGAAGGACAAATGGATACAGTATTGAATTTAAGTGAAGGCAAGCATGACCTATGTGTGTTTTTTACAAAAGGCAATGAATTACCCTATAAACCACCGATTTATCAAATCATCCATTTAGAAGTATCTAAGAGTAATACTTCCGCACCCTAAAAAATTCTGCTACTATTCCTGATTAGCCAGGAGTATAAATGGAAGCGAACCCTAATCCTTATTTGTCCAATGGAATATCATTTGCGCTTTGCATAATATTTATTGGGGCTTTTATATTCCTTATTCGCTTTGTAAAAAATCCCTTCATGTTTATTTTGGACAATGCGCAAAAATTAGGGAAAGATATTTTTCTTACTCGTTTTAGTGTATTAATAATTATAGTAGTGGCTTTTGTTTTATTGATGGTACCGCAAGGACAAGAGACTTTACGAAATTTAGGTGAGCATGAAAAATTTTGTACGCGGCTTTTTTTTAAACTCTTTTGCTTCGCCTTTTCAGTTGGTCTATGGGCAGTAAATGGTTGGTATTTTAGTCGTGTATTATTGGATGTATTTGTTGAAGAAGAACATTTAGGCGATAAATGGAGTCATGGCATTCCACGATTTTTAGGAGCATCTGCCTTTATCGCCGTGGCTATGGCTTTGCATTTATCCTCTTATTCGTATTTTGTTAAAATAAGTCCTTCGCAACTTAACCTCTATTTTTGGATTTTTAGTACGCCTTTATTCATTATTTATTTTTTTAAACCGGATTGGATGCATAAATTTATTGGAGCCTTAGCCACAGTTTACACTTTAATTTATTTGTGTATATGTCACTGTTTTGCCTATAATGCATATTATCCTTGGCATCATTTAAATCAAATGGCTCTAGTGATATTATGGATGGCTTTTGGTTTTCATTGGGCAATTCATTGGCGAAAAATATTGATAGAAAAGAATAAATCTCCAGAAAACAGCCAAAAAAATGAAGAGGTGAGAAAAAACTTTTTTGTCCCTACCGAAATGAAAGGGAATACAAAATTTAAAGATTGGTCGCCTTCTACAAAAATATTTATTTCCATTTTGTTAACGGCGCATGCTTTGTTTTTTCTGACCATACTTTTTTGCAGTGGCTTGCCTCCATTTTTAGGATCAGCTACCATATTGATTTTTGGAGCAGCTACCTTAATGGGTTGCGGAACCGTGTTAGTTTTTTTGGGCTTGCGCTCAGGATTTCCTTTGTTAACATTGGCATTCATTGCGTCTATTTTGTTTGGCTATTTCAATGATAATCATGCGATACGCGAAATCAAAACGCTTGAAAAAATAACCAAAGCAGATGATAAGATCTTAGATAAATATTTGCGAAATTGGTTAACTGGACTAATAAAAAACAAACCCGCTCATGAAAAAGTTCCGGTATTTTTAGTGGCTGCAGAGGGGGGTGGAATTCGTGCGGCTTATTGGACCGCGTCAGTATTAAGTGGTATTCAAGATAGTTTATCGGATTTCTCCAAACATACTTTAGCATTAAGTGGTGTATCGGGTGGAAGTTTAGGTTCTTCGGTGTTTGCTGCTTTGCTTGCCGATAAACAACAATATCCTGACTCAATTCGGCAATGTGAAGACTATGATGGAAGAATAAAAACCAATTTATTGGCTTGCTCACGCGCGATGTTGGGTGAAGATTATCTCTCCACTTCATTAGCTTATATGCTATATCCCGATTTAATTCAGCGTCTATTGCCTTTGCCTATTCCTTATTTTGATAGAGCACGTGCCTTAGAAGATTCTTGGGAAATAGCTTGGAGAAGAATAGTGCATAGCGATTTTTTTGCACAACCTTTACAGCAAATTTGGGCAAAGGATACGGCCAATGAAATTCCTGCTTTATTATTAAATGGAACTTGGGTGGAAACGGGTAAACGCGCTTTGGCGAGCAATTTAAAATTAATCCCTCAAGATTTCCCCGATGCTATTGATGTGGAGGAGATTGCGGATCATCCTTTGCGTTTAAGTACGGCGGTGCATTTAAGCGCGCGCTTCACTTATGTGAGTCCTGCCGGCACTTTGATGCATACTCTTGTTAACTCCGATGATACTTTAAAAAAAGCATATAAGGTTTTTGGTCATATTGTGGATGGTGGGTATTTCGAAAATTCGGGTGCAGCTTCCTTGTATGATGTTTTGTCGGGAATTAAAGAAGCACAACAAAAAGGGAATGATGAAATTTGGGAAAGAATTTATCCGATAGTAATATTGATACGCTTTCAGCAGAAAAAAACTTTTACTGAAGTTCCAGCAAATAAGGTTTTAAATGAATTATTATCTCCAGCATTCACTTTATTAAATACTCGCGAATCACGTGGAACATATTCACAAGCTGCAATAAAAAATTTAGTGGAGAAGTTTTCTGAAGAAGCAGCGGAAGGCGGTGATCCAGAAATTCATTATCTGGAGTTTGTTTTGGAAGAACGCGAAATCCCATTACCATTGGGTTGGACGCTTTCGTATACGGCAAAAAAAGAAATGGATAAACAATGGCGGGAAATTATGGCAAATAGTAAGGAGTTTGGACTGCTGAAAAAATGGTTGATTAGTAATTGATTATACTACTTCTTCTGTTGCTCTTTGCTGGAGAGTAAAAAGCCTTTAAATTCCGCGGATTTTCCCTTTTTTATGTTACGATAGTCACCATTAACTTTTTGCTTTGTAAGCAAAATGTATGAAGATTTATTTTGGGAATTTAATTAGTGTTTGGAATAGGGATATTTCACAATAGGTATTTTTAAATAAATCATGAACTTCCCCCGTTATAGTAGACAAAAGAAAGTCTATTTTACACCAAGGAGGAAGTATGCAAGGGAAACGTTATACATCGGAATTTAAAGAAGAAGCAGTTTGAACTTCCCTCGGTTTAGCAGACAGAAAGTAGTCTACTTTAACAAGAGGGGGAAGTTTAACCTAGGTTCTTCCATTTATTTATTCACAATTTTTGAAATGGATTAATATGAGAGTATCAAAATTTGAAAATGAATTGAAAAAAGCGATTCAAAAGGGTGACTAAACCTATTTCTGAATAAATTGACCAAACATTTTGCGTATGGAAAGAAAAAATAAGTAATGACAAAAAAGAAAGACGTTACGCCCAAAGAAGGGTTCAATGAAATACTGCTTTACACAACACCAAATTGCAATGTGAAAGTGGAAATTTATTTACAAAATGAAACTGTCTGGCTTACACAACAAAAAATCGCTGATTTGTTTGGAGTGCAGCGACCAGCCATTAACAAGCATCTGAAAAATATTTTTGAAACAGGCGAATTACGGGAAATTTCAGTTGTTTCCATTTTGGAACATACTGCCGCAGATGGAAAAATCTACTCCACACAGTTCTATAATTTGGATGCAATTATTTCTGTTGGGTATAGAGTAAACAGCTCACAAGCAACAGCTTTCCGCATTTGGGCAACGGAACGATTGAAAGAGTACATCATCAAGGGTTTCACGATGGATGATAAAAGGCTGAAAAACCCAAACAATATTTTTGGTAAAGATTATTTTGAAGAACAGCTTGCACGAATTCGTAATATACGCAGCAGTGAAAGAAGATTTTATCAGAAAATAACCGACATCTATTCGGAATGCAGTGCCGATTACAGCGGCGATAATGATATTACAAAAATATTTTTTGCAACGGTTCAAAATAAATTGCATTGGGCAATTACAGGACAAACCGCATCGTAACCATGTATCTTGATTATGCAGAGAATCAGGCAAACAAAGGTGTGATAATGTATATGAAAGATTGGGTAAAAAAGCTGGATGCATTTCTGCAGTTCAACGAAGAGGCCGTTTTGAAAAATGCAGGAACGGTAACCCATGAAGTAGCTTTAGTATTGGCAGAAAAGGAATTTGAGAAATACAGAATCATTCAAGATAAGCTTATTGAAAGTGATTTTGACAAAGCGATAAAGAAATTAGATATACCGAAACCAAAGAAGAAAAAATAACCTGAAGGTATTAGTGTTTAATTGGTAGAGACGGTTGCCCCGCGTCTCTACCAATTAATAACTGCGAGAACGAATCCCAGATTCCTTACCTGTTAACGTAGCGAATACCCCTAAAATCGAAAATGAAGTCCTTGGCTTAACAGATCCGTCCCAATAAGATCAGCGCGAATAGCATAATTTGCATGCTATTCGCGCTATCATAAAAATTTCCAAGGAAAAATATTTGTTTCCTTTTTTTACACCATCCCGTAATATCTCCTGTATACATGCAAAGAGGTTTTTATGCTGAACCGATGGGGATTTGTATTAATAGGATGTGTTTTCGTATTTGACTTTAACGGCTGTTTCAATTCAAGTACGGGAAATGAATCCCGCAGCAGTTCAGCGGGTCGCATACAATTAATTCCTTCTATTAATGGCGGTAATCATTCCTTAGCCAAAGTAGCACCTAGTGGCATTTCAGGTGTTGAAAGTTTCCAAGTAGCCGTTTCGGATATTTCCTTGGCAAAAGATCTCACTACTAATGGCAGCGGATGGTCTAATATATCGGGATCATTATCCCTTTTTTCTCAGGATATAGGTGATTATAATAAATTAGATTCAAGTACCGCACGCAATCCTGCTTGGGCTTCTCATTATATTGATTTTTGTAAAGCGGCTAGCCTCGAACGCATTGCTACTAGTAATCCTTTTACTCTCAAGGATACGGGTGATTATAATTGGGTAGTCGTTAATTGGTCGCCTTTTTTACGTGTACGTTCCACAATTCCTTTAGCCAATGGCGACACGGTATTTTCTCATGATGGTCCCATTACTTCGCACTTTTATCCCAATAGCAAGGATAATGCATATTATATCACAGAACCCTCCAAATCTTTATTACAAGGTCCTTCCGAAGACGCAGTGATCCGTAAAAATAATGGAGGGACTTGGTTTCGTTTTTTAAAACCTTTGCATTTAACACCCGCGGACTTGGATAGTTCTACCACCATTCCCGATACCGTTGGACGCGATTCGACAGGCGCTCTAATTATAAAATTTGTGCCATCGGGAAAATGGAATGTTTTATTGGTATTCAATCCTAAAGATTTGCTGTATGCAGGTAAAGATGATAAAAGCAATAGTAGTGTTAGTAGTGATATTATGAATACAGATTCATCGGCCTATATTCATGTGCCATTTTTAAAAGCAACGGCTATTCCATATCGTCAAGGCGAAGATGTCATGCGGGAAATCTATGAATTTTCTGTACCTATTGATCAAGCTTGGGCTAAAGGTACTTATGGAATGCGATTGGAATTGTACTTAATGGGTGATAATGTAGTGGCAGCCAATGCAAATTCTTATCCCACAGATCAAACTTTAGCACCGCCGGAAGTACCGGTGATTTTCTTTGTGCAAGATAAAGGAAATGGTTCATTAAGTTTGCAAAATTATGAACGCAAAGCCATTTTCGACGGTTTTCAGCGTAAACAAATTGTAGGTACTGAAGGAAATGTTAACTGGGATGCAACCTCTATGTCTCAGAATATGCAAACCTTAACGTATCATTTAGTAGAAATCAAAAAGATGAATTAAGCCGAAGTTACTATGGTATTTTCGGAGTTAGCAATAAATAAACAGCTTTAAACTTTTACAAAAATGCTTAAAGCCTGAAGCTCAATTTATCTATCCACTTTTGTGGATTGTCTGCTAGGTGCAAACAAGATGTGCCAGAGCGCACTCCTGATTGGCTTCCACCACCAAACCCGCGTGTAGGATAGAGTTGGATAAAAAGACATCGATACTCAATTTAATTGAAGCAAAATAAGATCATGGTATAAATCAGTTTGAAATATTTTGCCTGTACCTTGATTAAGTGGCAGTGAGAATTTATCGCCGCTGCAAAATCTTCAGACTCTTCAAAAGGATACCCTCATGAAAAAAAATTTAAGAAACTATTTCTTTGGCCTCCCTATAGGCCTGATGTTAGTTGTTTGCGGCCATGCCGCTTCTGGCCCAAGTAGTTCGGAAACTCCCTATTTAACTCCCGTAAGTACCAATGTAGAATTCACTTCTTTATTAACAGTCGGTGATGCCGTTCGCAAGAATAACCCAGCAAATCCTGCAGACACAGTTTATCGCATGGTTGGAATTCCCGATGGACTAGGTGCATTTGACAATGGAGATGGAACCTTGACTTTATTAATGAATCATGAGCTTTCCAATACCAAGGGTATAGTTCGTGCTCATGGATCTATTGGCGCTTTTGTTGCCAAGTACCGTATACGTAAAAGCGACTTAAAAGTATTACGCGGTGAAGATCAAATAAAAACGGTTTATCTCTATAATGCAGTTACAGGCACTTGGGCCCCTGGGATCACAGCTTTTAATAGATTTTGTTCCGCCGACCTTGCAAGTCCAACGGCTTTCTATAATGCCAGTACAGATAAAGGATATTTTGACGGCCGTATTTTCATGAATGGAGAAGAGGCCGGTTTAACCGGAAGAGCTTTTGCGCATATGGTTACAGGCCCATTTGCAGGCAGTGCTATACAGCTTCCTGATCTAGGAACAGCCAGCTGGGAAAATAATGTCGCCAGTCCAACGGCTCAAGATAATACCATTGTTATTAGTATGGATGATACTACTCCAGGAAAAGTTTTTGTTCATGGTGCTACTAAAACCAATCAAAGCGGTCCTTTCGCTGCAGGTTTAAATGGTGGACAAAATATGAATATTGCCATTAATGGTTATCCTGTTGATGTGCGTGATTCAGTTCCTACTCCTGGAACGCCGTTCTCATTAGTAGCCACAGGTGATACAACGGGTACTAAATTCTTAAGGCCTGAAGATGGCGCTTGGGATACTCAAAACCCTAATCGCTTTTATTTTGTTACTACCGATAGAATGGATCAAGTTAAGGACGGAGTTGGTACCACAATTGGACGTTCCCGTTTATGGCGGCTCACTTTTGCAGATATAACAAATCCTTTACTTGGTGGATTTGTTGAAGCTTTACTGGACGGTACAGAAGCCGGACAAATGTTTGATAATATTACAGTTGATGGATCAGGTAAGGTAATTTTGTTAGAAGACGTTGGAGGAAATGTACATAATGGAAAAATTTGGAGTTACAATCCAACATCTGATGCTTTATCACTATTAGCAAAGCATGATGTGGCACGTTTTGGTGATTTATTAATACCTCCAACTGCTCCTCATACTAATGATGAAGAATCCTCGGGTGTTATTGAAGTGTCGGACATGTTCTCTGGTGTTGCAGGTTATGATACTGCCACATATAGATATTTTTTATTAGACGTTCAGGCCCACAGTGTCAATCCTGATGTGGAATTAGTAGAAAGAGGACAATTATTAATGATGAGAGTGGTTAAGTAATTTAAGGAAAAAGTCTTTATTAGTCATTTTTATATAAAGGGTTAGGCTTAAAGCTTAACCCTTTTTTGGTTTCGCAATAAAACAAAAAGAACTTTATTAAAATTTAGCCTGTGCGAATTTTCATTTGACCTTAAAGTAGATCTAAGCGATAAGCGTAATTAGAAATTCAAGGGGATGAAAATGAGAATGCACTCATGGTTTATAGGGATTTTTTTGTTTACCAATAGCGTTTTTTCTCAAAGTTGGGATTGGACACTTTCGACTACAACCGATAGTTTACCACGTAAATATCAGGCTATGCTTGTTGAGATACCCGCTGCAAACTTTGATCCTGCTATACCTAAAGCAGGAACGCCTTTATATGGACAATTAAAACTTTTAGGTGAAAATGTTAATAAATCCGTACAAATACTTTGGTCCAAAAATGATGCGGGAAAAGTAAATGTAATGTGGATGGAAGAATCATTACTCCCCCAAAAAAACTATAACTATCAATTAACCATTTCAACTAATTCCTCAAGCTCCCCACAAGAAATATTTAAAATCTCAAAAGTGGATTCGGGAATAGATATTCTACATGGAAATAGGCCAGTGTATCGATATCAAGATATTTATGACCCAAATTTTTATGGGGAAACTCGTCGACCATTTAATCATGTGTATGGCAGCGATGGAAAATATATCACCAAGGGAGGAGATGGAAATTATCCTCATCAACGCGGAATTTTTATGGGGTGGGATATTAATGGCCATGGTTATTGGACGGATGGTGGTGGCACCGTACAAATTCATAAATCGTATGATACAAGTGTTGCGGTTATGGGCCCCGTTTTTTCACGAGTGGCAGTAGATATTTCTTGGCAACATAATAAAGTGGAAGAACTAGTAGAAACCAGAGTGGTTGAAGCTTGGTGGATTAAACCTGGGGTAACACTTTTAGATCTTCATTTTAAATTAACCGAACCTAATGGAAAAAGTTTTACTCTCGGAGGTGAAAATGCTCATGCGGGCATGCAATTTTCGGCTGCCAATGAAGTTTATGATAATCGTGATGACTCGCTATTAAATGCCCATCATTTTACCCAAGATGGAGTTTTAAGAACTGGTGGAACCTATACAGGAACGGGTCATTGGCTTACCCAGCTTTTTCCCGTAAGAGGAGTTAAATATTTAGCTATAGTAATGGACAATATTTCTAATCCAAAACCAGTTGAATTTCCTACGCGAAATTATGGGCGTTTTGGAGTTTTCTTTAATGCAACCGTTCCTGCAGGAAAAAGCCTACCTTTGCATTATCGATTTTTGATTGCCAACCGTAGTGTGCAAGATACAGCAGGCATAGCTGAGGCTTATAATGCTTTTCAATATCCACCGGAAATAAAATTTGTAAAAGGGTTATCTGGTGTTTATAAAAAGAACACAATGATTAATGCAGCTGTTCAATTTAGAGTGGTGGGAAAGAATTTGTATTTGTTAGAGGATTTTAAGCAAAAAAACAAAAGTTTAAATTCTTTGCAATTAACATTTTATAATAGTGCCGGAAAAATCATTCCCAATGAAACAGCAAGCTTCATAAATGCTGAACAAAAAATATCGCTAGCAAATATGCCTAGTGGCTTGCTTTGGGTGCAGATTAAAAACGATCAAGGGCAATGGATACAGTCTTTGTTATTACCGTAAGAGCGAAATAAAATACCTTGGGTACACAATAGTATTGAACATTTTAAGTGAATACTCAAAAAAGTAGTATAAGTGGAATTGTCGAGATTCTACTTTACATCCAAGAATGAGTCGTTTCGTCAAGCGTATCTTTAAAATGGCCTCTATATTCCAAGGTAATGAAATTGGCTAGGACTTTTAAATCCAATATCAGGTGTATTCATATCTGATATGAATTTTAGGGGCTTTAAATAATAAGATTCGGGGGAATCGATGAAAATAAGAACAGCATTTTTAGGCTTGTTAATAGGCCAGCAATTGAGTTGGTCAGATATTCACCTTACTTTGCATGATTCCAAAAATGCGGGTATTGCAGGGGTAACCTGTTCAGAAAAAGGCTCGCTACCTTCTATTTCAGATGGAAGTGGATCTTTGGTATTAACCAGTGCACCTATGTCCATTAATCCGAAATTGCAAAAACAAAATCAAAGTTCTTTTTCTCGTATTTTTCTTTTACAAGGTGAAAAAGCATTTTTGACTATAGCCGACTTGAGAGGAAATGTCATTATTCAACAAAGCCTTGCTTTGGGTGAAAGATTGGAATTTCCTCGCCAGAATAAAGGCGTGTTTTTTGTAAATATTACCGCGCCTCATTCCAATTTTAATGGACGCATCATGAACATGGGCGAAGGTTTACATTTTGAAACCATAGCACTTAATAAAACAGAATCTTCCGCCTTACTTAAATCGGCCGCAGTCAGTGGAAACATAGGCGTTACGTGTAGCAAATCCGGTTACTCGAGCCAAGTCTATCAAATTCCCGATGGCACCACACTTTCCTTGGATTTCACTAAAATAGCCTTAGTGCCACTTTATGATCAATCCACACAGTTACAACCGGAAACCGTTTTCGAAACGGATACCGCATTGATAACTCGCTTTGACGATAGAGGACGTGATCGCCATGCACGCGAATTCATGTTCCATATTTATGATCATTATTTAAGCCATTATTGGATACATCGCACCGCAGCCGTGGAAATTGTGGATAAGGTGGCTAAAGGTGGAAAAGAAGTGATCATCAATGTAAGAACTCAATTTGTATTGTCCACCCGAGACGTGCGCACCTTTTACCAAGGAGAGGGTACCTTAGCCCAATACTACAATAATGATATGGCGGTGAGAAATTTACCGGATAGTTTAAGTTACACAAAAGTGGTAACGATTAATGCCAAGGAAAAACGACCGCTCAAAATTGGTGACAAAATGGAAATCGAAGTCAGCCAATTTACGACTAAGTTACCTGAGGGGGAAAAGTTTAATTATTACGGAACGGTGGTGCTTTATATTGTAGGGCAAACCGGTATGATTCCATGGGAAAATCATGGAGCGGCTACAGATCAATCCCCTCTAGCTCAAGATTCCTGGCCAGCCGAAAAGATTGCTTGGGAAGGCGGATGGATGACCTTACCTAAACAAATGTCTAATGAACCCCTTTATCATTTCATTCAAATGGCGCCTAATACATCACCTTTAAATGGACAAAATTTTATGAAGGGTCGCCGTGTATTTCATTCAGATTTTGTAACCGGTTTACATGATGAGCCACGCAATGATTCCTTTCCTGATGTAAAGGGAAAAGCTGGCCCAAATTTTGTGAATACCTCTTGTGCGGGCTGTCATGTCAATAATGGAAGAGCGTTACCTCCGGCCGTCGGTACAGAATTATCACAATATGTGGTTAAGGTTGGTGATGGAAATGGCAATCCTCATCCCAAATTGGGAGCAGTTTTACAACCTAAAATGGTTGCGGGTGGAATGAGTGAGGGTTCAGTAAATATTAGTGGATGGACCACGGAAGCTAATGGCTTAAGGAAGCCTATTTACGCTTTTACGGGCGCAAATATTCCTACGCAATATTCTGCAAGAATTACTCCCCAATTAGTAGGTATGGGCCTTTTAGAGGCCGTAGCGGAATCAGATATACAAGCTTTAGCAGATCCTGATGATAGCAATAAAGATGGCATATCAGGCCGTATGCGTATTGTAATGGATTATGATGGAGGAACTCCTCACTTAGGTCGATTTGGTTGGAAGGCGGGAAAACAATCGGTAGCGGCACAAACTGCGGGAGCTTTAAATACGGATATGGGTGTAGCCACGGCAATATATCCAAATCATGATTGCGGTTCCGCACAAACTAATTGCGGTTCTACGGGATCGGAAGTATTAGATACAAATTTCTCGCATTTAGTGGATTATGTTTCCTTGCTTGGAATTAGTATTCGCAACGATTATAAAAATCCAATAAACATACATGGTGAAGAATTATTTGCCAGTGCCGGCTGTACGGCTTGTCATACGCCAACTTTTGTTACGGGTGCTTTTCATCCTAAGGCCGAAGTACGTAATCAAACTATTCATCCTTATACTGATCTATTACTTCATGATATGGGTCCTGGTTTAGCTGATAATCTTCCTGAAGGCGATGCTTCTGGAGCAGAATGGCGTACAGCACCCCTATGGAATATTGGCTATACTGCAGGTGTAAGCAGTGGTGAAGCGTATTTGCATGATGGTCGTGCAAGAACACTTTCCGAAGCGATAAAATGGCATGGAGGCGAAGGTGAAAAGGCAGCCAACGCTTTTAATGCCATGTCCACTACCGATGCAGCGGCATTAATTTCTTTCTTGAAGTCATTATAACTTTACAGAAAAACCTTTTACATCCAATTACAAGGGCTTCAAATGAGGCCCTTTTTTTATCCCGCTATTTTCAATCGTTTAAAAACTTCTTACCTAATAAATCTCGCCAACCCCAATAAAATAATTGAAACCCATGTTCGCCCGTCCATTTTGAAGGATTACTAGGCGATTTGATTTTAGCTTTAGGTACAATTCCGACTGAACTACCTGCCAAGGCTTGCATGGCACGATATTTAAAATTGCGATTAGGTTTTGTTATATCATCTGTGAGTCCCCAACACCCGTAACGTGTAAAGCCACTACTGAGAGTGAATTGCATGGCCAAAGTGCCGCCTAAATCAAGAAAGCCAGCTCCATAATTATATTTTATTAATTCACCCATTCCCGAATCTCTTTGTGCATTAATACGATTGGCTACATTGGTAACATTACCAATTGCCTCGGAAGGACCTCCTTCGTAAATCATAAATCCTCCGGAAAAACTCCAAGCTTTCGCTTTGGCTATCCATTGTTTTCGGCCCGCCTCATTTACGCTTCCGGTTTCATCTAATTGTGATGTAATGCTTGCACGCGCCGCAGAAAGAATATCGGGAATGCTTTGTCCTGCGACGGCAGGGAGATCGAAATAACCTTGGCAACTAATAGCATAAATAAAATCAGCTGGGGTCCCAAATGTTTTTTGCACATACTGTAACATCGGTTCTAACCACCATTTCAACATTGGAGCATGGCTGCATAATACTATGCGAATACGATGGTTTAAGGTGCCTGTCCCGAATATGTCTTGAAATAATTTGGCTAATTCCACGGTGCGACGAGCATGATTATTTTGTTCATCTATGCCCAAGGCCTTAGCCTGAGCTTTGTTGTAGGCCTGTTGAATAAAACCACTATTCCAAACTTCATTACCGCTTTCCACATAAATGTTTAAGCTAGGATTCAAACTATCTTTTAAAAGCTTAGCGAGCTGATGTACATAATCTGAAGTTGCTGCAACTGGAATATTGATCCATGCATCTTTGTGCGATTGGTTGGCAAGTTGTATTACATATTCCCAAGCGGCACCTTCATTGCGGTCTAATACGGCAAGTGGAACCTGTGAAGCATCGTGCGGTGTTTTTCGCCGTGACCATTCGATAATAGCAGGATATGTGGGTTCCCTCTCATTGGAGGCGAGAAAATTCATAAACCGAATCGCCGAAAAATTTACACCTACAAGAGCGGCTAAAAAAGCATCGGTGAATATCTTGGAGGAATTTAATGGGTAACCTGGGCGATACATACGTAATCCCGTTAAACCAGAACCCAAAGTAGCTTGTGAGGTTCGACGAGTATTGGTAAATCGCAATTGAACAAATCCATAATTTGCTGCGGGAGTGTCCATAATAAAATCGAAGGTGCTGCGATTACTCGCAGAATCATATAAAATATTTTGAACAGTAGCTCCTGAAGTAGCGACTACCGTTGCTTTGCCATTGAAATCACATTTATAGATGCCAGAAAGATCGAGGCGGTATTTTTCTGGATCATCAATTTGCCCGGCCCATTCGGCTACAGGACGATAATCCATTCCAAATATGGCATCACTTTTGGGCCAGCCATTTGTATCCACTTGTGAGATAGTTAATTCGGTTCCACCTATACTTGACCAGTGATAATTTTCTTTGACCATATCGACAAAGCTTCCGCCTTGTTCAGCCAAATTAATATTGATGCCTAATTGTCCCGCAGCTAAAGTGAGAATCGGAAATAAAAAAAAGGCAATTAGGAATAGTCGCAAAAAAGGAAGTGGAATAAAAATAAGCTTCTCCAAGGTTGAGATGACTTTTAATATAACGCATTATCCCCAAGGAATTCTCGAGAGCGGAGGTCGAAAACAAAAAAACCAAAAAACGATTTAAACCTGCTCCACAAACTTCACAAAAATAAAGAAAAAATGAGAGCAAGCTATGAGCGAATTTATAGAAAAAAAGCAAATATGCTGTTCCATACCACATAATAAGCCATAAGTTTGTGAGCAGCAAAGGCTTATAATAGGGACTGACCAAAGCCGAGCGCAGGAGATGAAAGGAAAGCAAATGGGACTAAACACAACATTGGCAACGCTGTTAACGGTTACTCTGTTTCAGGTGGCCGACTCAGAAGTAATTGTTACGCTGCAAGATGCAAAGAATGCACCGATTGCAGGCGTAACTTGTGCGCAAAATGGAGGACCTACGGGAACTTCCGATAATGCAGGAAAGTTGACCTTAAATGGATTGGTTAATTCCATTTATAAATCCAATCCTAATTCCCAACAAAATTTTTCGCTATCACAAATCCCTCTTGCTTTTGGAGAAAGAGCCACGGTGACGATATTAAATACCAAGGGTCAAAAGGTGTTTAACCAATCTATTAAGCTCGGAGAGCATGTTGCTTTCAGTCAACAAAACAAAGGATTGTATTTTATAACTATCACTACTCCCAAAGAATCCTTTAAAAGACGCTTCGTAAATACCGGCTCGGGTTTGGTTTTCGAAGGCATGGCTACACAGAATACCTTAGCGAAAACGGCAGCCATTTCGGCTTCTATTGTTTGTAGCAAAACTGGTTATGTGACGCAAGTATATCAAATCGTAGAGGGCACAAATTTAACCGTAGATTTCAGTACGCCAAAAATAATTCCATTATTCAGCGGAAATACCAAATTGAATCGTTTAGTCCGCGAAGATATAGGTACCGCCATTGTTACCCGTTGGGGCGATAGAGCACGCGACCGTCATAGCCGTGAAAATAATTTCCAAAGTCATGATCATTATCTTCCGCATTATTGGGAACTTCGTACAGCTCGTTATATCATCACTGACCATGTAGCCAAGGGTGGCCATACTATGGAAGTGAGTTGGGTAACCGAATGGAAGCTTGATCAATTACCAGAATTCCGTGCTTGGTATTCGGGTCGTGGAAGTGAAGCGCAATATTATGGCAATTATGCGCCACGCTTTACAAAATTAGGCGTGGGTACTTATGATGAGAATCACAATAAAATAAGTGATCAAGGACATCAATGGAAATACATTTACACTATTGAAACATCGATTGGGCTTGACGGCAAAGAATCTCCACTTGCAGTAGGTCAGTTTATGGAAATTGAAGCTAGCCAATTTTTAGATTTCACTATGCCAAATCCTCCCGTGGGTCGCGATAACTACTATGGCACCGTATTTTTGTATGAAGTAGGTGTGGGCGGTATGGTTCCCTGGGACACTGTTGGAGTATGGGAAAATCAAGCTTCGGAAAGAGAAAACTCACATAAAATGGACGAGGCTACTTGGTTAGGCGGACGCACAACTTTGCATAAACAAATATCCGATGAACCCGACAAAAATTTCATGCAAATGGCCACCAATATTGATGGTGAAAATGCACAGCCCTTTGTTTTAGGACGTCGCGTATTACATACCAATTTTATTACAGGTGCACATGATGAACCCGAGAATCCAATTTGGGAAGAAAATGCCGGAAAAGGTGGTCCCAATTATATTAATACATCTTGTAATCAATGTCATATTCGTAATGGTCGTGGTACAACGCCAGTTGTGGGCGGACCACTTTATAATATGGTGGTAAAAGTAGGCGATGCCAATGGTAATCCTCATCCAAAATTAGGCGGCGTATTACAACCGCAAAATACGGCTGGAAATTCTGAAGGCGAAGGTAAAATTTTGAGTTGGGTGGAAAGTAATGGTTTGCGTAAAGCAAATTACGGTTTCACAGGTGTTACTCCCATTAATTATTCGGTTCGCACAACACCTCAACTAGTAGGCATGGGATTATTGGAAGCTATTCCAGAAACGGCTATTCAAGCCTTGGAAGACCCCAATGATGCAAATGGAGATGGTATTTCGGGTCGTATTAATATTGTAAATGACCCCGTAACCAGTCAGCCACGTATGGGTCGCTTTGGATGGAAAGCCGGTAAAGTCGATGTGAAACATCAAATTGCTGGCGCCTTCAATACGGATATGGGCGTGATGACTTCTTTGTTACCTAAGCCCGATTGCGGTTCGGAAGAAACCAATTGTGGTGCAACGGGTACGGAGCTTGCGGATAGCAGCTTAAGTCATTTAGTGGATTATATCAGCTTATTAGGCATACGCGCTCGTCGCGATTATAAAGACCCAGTGGCTTTACAAGGTGAAGCCTTATTTACCAGCATGGGTTGTGTGGCTTGTCACATTCCTACCTTAAAGACTAGCGCTTTCGCTCCTAAAGCAGAGCTTCGCGATCAAACCATTCATCCTTATACGGACTTATTACTTCATGATATGGGTGCCGGTTTGGCTGATAATTTACCCGAAGGTCAAGCCACGGGTGCGGAATGGCGTACGCCACCACTATGGGGCATTGGTAATTCTCCTTGCGCAACGGGTGGTGTAGTGGGTTTAATTCAAAAACAAACTTGCAAACCGGATGCAAATTACTTGCATGATGCACGTGCTCGTACTCTTGAAGAAGCTATTCTCTGGCATGGTGGTGAAGGCGCGGCAGCAGCTGCAAAATTCAAAGCCTTGTCCACTGGTGAATCAGCGGCAGTGGTTAAATTCTTAAATTCATTATAAGCATTCTTAGGGGGAGAATAATTTAGGTAACCCTAAAGATACTCCCCCTGGCTTCGGCTTCACGGTAATTGTGGGGCATATCCACATGCCCCTGTGAACCGCGGGATCCTCATCCACCCCCTCAATTAAATATTTTTAAATTTATAGCCCCTAATTAGGGGCCTTTTTTTGGTACGGACTGAATTATTTTCTTTTCCAAGCGCAGGCATAGTTATATTACAAATGTGAATCGGGCAGAATTTTAAATATATTGCAATTTATATTTGCTTGCATTGCTGCAATAACTCATTTGGTCCATTTACGGCTTAAATCAAAAAAATAATTTTTTAGTGACGCTTTTGGTTTTCTGAGCCGTTACATATTTGAAGGGCGCCTTTTAAAGGGGTTCCGAAAGGAAAGTTCAATTGGTGATGGATATTGAGGAATTGTATAGGAAGCATGGACCCATGGTTTTAAGACGATGCCAGCAAATGCTGGGAGATAAAGACAGTGCTTTGGATGCCATGCAGGAGGTTTTTCTACGCCTACTCAATAATCATCCTTCAGAAATTGAATATCCTACCAGTTATTTATTTACCGCTGCCACGCGAATTTGTTTAGATAAAATCAATCTGGCTGAAAATCGGTATCGCGAAAACAATGAACTATTAGCAACCATTGCTTCTTCCGAAGACATTGAAAAAACTTTTCAAGTGAAGCGCATAATAGACTGGATATTTCATCGGCAACCGCAAAGTACCAAGGTTATGGCGGTTTTGCATTATGTGGATGGCTTGACTTATTCTGAAATCAGTGAAGTAGTAGAAATATCGGCGGCGGGCGTTCGTCGACGGTTAGAAAATTTAAAAACCCATATTGCCCAAAAAGGTGGCAATGCATGGGAAAAGAAGAGTAACTCCCAAAGCTTGATGGGAAAGGATTCGTAATGAAACAAGAATTAAATGAAATATCCGATTTAATGTTAGAGCGCTTTGTAGCAGGTGAATTAGATGCAAAACGCAATGCACAGATTCAAATGTTTTGTGAAACAGATAGCGTATTGCAAGAGCGCGTTAACGGTATTCGAAAATCGAATGAAGAGATTTTAACAGCCTATGAACCTAAAGCAATGGCAATAGCTATTCAACGTCGCCAGCAAACTCGCCTTAATCATCTTAAACAAAAAAAATATTCCCTACTCGGTGCTGAAAATGGACGGCAAACACTTAGACAGAATTTGTTTAAACTACGTTATGGATTTCCTGCATTGGCTACTTTAATAGTGGGTATTTTTTTAACCTTGCGACCAATGCAAAATCAAGTTGAAATTCGTGGATCCGATGCAAGCCTTATTCCACTAGCTACGGAAACTCCTGATATTCTTTTAAAAGGTACTGAATCGGGTTTAGTGATTTTCCGAAAAACCAAATTAGGAACGGAATTACTACTTCCTCATGATAAGGCCAAGGCCGGAGATATTTTGCAGGTATTTTATCATAATCGAAAATCTGTTTATGGAATGATATTTTCTCGTGACGGTGCGGGAAATATGACTTTACATTTTCCTGAAACGGAGGGGCCAGCCTTAAAACTACAAGAGGGTAATATGCAAGGGCTTCCGAATGCATTTCGATTAGATCAGGCTCCTAAGTATGAACGATTTTATTTGCTTACTTCATCCGAACCATTTGCTTGCGATAGTCTGCTGAGATTGATTCGCAGGGAATTTGCTTTCAGCCAAAATGTTTCCGATACTTTAATGGCCTTGCCCAGTACATTTAGGCAATACACTTATACTATTGAGAAAGAAATATCTTCTTCACATGCTCGCCCTCAGGAGGGAAAATGAAATTCGTTGGGATTTTCCTACTGGGTATTGCTTTATTATTATGTAACGCCGATGTTAATCCAGATAAAGAACTTGGGTTTCGGCGTTTTGCTCTGGTAGTGGGAGCGAATGATGGTGGTTCTTCTCGCGTCAAGCTACGGTATGCCAATACCGATGCCAGTACCTTTTCCAATGTATTAGTAGAATTGGGAGGAGTATCACGCGACGATATGGTTTTATTGAAAGAACCCACGCTGGCACAATTTTTAGCAGCGATGCAAATTTTGCGTGGCCGCATTGCTAATGCAAAGGATGGCGGATGGAAACCCGAATTATTAGTTTATTTTTCCGGCCATTCCGATGAAAATGGATTGATGTTCGGCGCAGAAAAATTGTCTTATCCCGATTTTCGATCGCGCATTGATGCCGCTCCCGCTAAAATTCGTTTAGCCGTGGTAGATGCTTGTGCATCCGGAGCACTCACTCGCATAAAGGGTGGAAGCCGTTTACCGGCATTTTCAGTAGATGAAAGCGCTAATCTTTCTGGGTATGCTTTTTTAACCGCAAGTTCAGGAACAGAATCCGCGCAAGAATCGGAACGTATTCGCGCTTCCTATTTTACACATTTTTTAGTGACGGGATTAAGAGGCGCCGCTGATAGAAATCAAGATGGCAAAGTGACCTTAGGTGAAGCTTATGAATTTGCTTTTCAAGAAACTTTGGCTCAAACCGAGGGTAGCCAAGCGGGGGCGCAACATCCAAGTTACGATATGCGTCTTACTGGAACCGGTGATTTGGTACTTACCGATTTGCGTGGCACTTCAGCTGGATTGGTTATGGATGCAAAAATGGAAGGACGACTTTTTGTAAGAGCCGCTTCAGGTGCCTTGGTGGCTGAATTGCAGAAGACATTGGGTCGAAATGTAGAACTAGGTTTAGAACCTGGAATGTATGATATCAGTCTAAAACAAGGCGGGTCATTGTTTCGGGCTTTAGTGAATGTGGAAAAATCCGCTCACTTACCGGTGAGTATGAATAACTTTACTCCGGTAGCCAAAGAGAAAACTCAAAGTCGTGGAGGAACTGATTCGCTGAATACGGATCTAGACACTAATACTAATATTGAAAGGTCACCTATTCAAAGAGAAACATGGATCCCATTCAGAGCCGCTATAGTGCCCTCAGTAGGTTATCCTGGAACAGATTCTGTTACCTATTCTCATAATGTCTCTTTGAATCTATTAGTTGGAAAAGCTTTTTCAATTCAAGGATTACAACTGTGCTTAGGATTAAATAAAACTTTAGGTAACATGAATGGTTTGCAATGTGGGATGGTAAATAGCAGTGAAGGCGGATCGAAGGGTTTGCAATTTGCAATACTTTTTAATTCGGAATTGCAGCAACATTGTGGTGTACAAATTTCTGGCTTGGTTAATGCCGTAGATACACTGGAAGGTTTGCAAATTGGGATGGTTAACTATACGGGAATAGCAAAGGGTTTGCAGTTGGGTTTGTTGAATATATCTAATGAAAATAAAGGCTTACAAGCTGGAGTTATAAATGTTGATAAAGAATCAGAGGGAATACAAGTTGGCCTCATTAATTATGCCAAGCATAGTAAAGGTGGCGTAATAGGATTGATAAATTTGATTGGTAATGGCATGCACAATGTGGAAATGACTTTTGATGAAAGGTCTATGTTACGTACCGCCTTTCTATTAGGAGGACCTCACAATTACAATTATTTCTCATTCGATATGAAAGGGCTTAGTCCTCACCATCTTTGGGGAGGTAGTGCAGGTATAGGAATGCATTTCCCCCGTAAGCCATTTTTTGCAGATGCGGATTTGGGGGTGGGAATAATTTATAATGACCAAGATATGGACAATACCAGTTATCATTCAAGGTTACGTTTATTTTTAGGTTATTCCCCGATACGTTATTTTTCCATTTTTGGTGGTATGAATTATAATGCAGAAATTTGGGATAAAGCCACTCGTCCAAATTTAAACCCTAATAGGGATGGAGAAAATTGGTTCGGTGATTATCAAGGTATTCAATGGAATGGATTTTTTTTGGGTATACGCATATGAAATTAAAAATCAAAACCGGTGTTTATTTCTTCTTTGGTTTTTTGCTTGGTGTTCTTAATGGATGCTTGGAAAATCCTGGTCCCGATAAGCATTTGGGAATTGAAAAGAGACATGCCCACTTCTCTTCAGTACTTCCAAATCATGAGGCAATTGAATTCGATTTGACCCAAGATTTGAGGAAGATTAACTTGAAAGTTACCAATGATTTTAGAGGTCCTGAAATCTATGATAGTCTTGATTTTATTATTCAATTAAAAAAAATAAATCCTTATCTTTTGGACACACGTTATTTTTTGGAAGATGCAGTTTTTGAATATTATGGTCATATGGAAAAACTTTCACCTTATGAAACCAGAAATTTGGGACTCATTGGATCCCTAGTTGATTATGAAATACAAGATCTCGAATTGCAAATTAATTTCATAAAAGCTTCGTACAAGGATTCGATTTTAAATTCGAAATGGAGTGGTATTTATAAGGGAACCTATTTAGGAACCAGCGATACCCTTTATGGTCATGCAGGAAATTTTCACGCTTATATTGATGCGCAGGGGAATACGGATATTTTTTTGCATGCTAATACCTTTGTAAATGATTCTATAGCCTTGATTCCTTTTGCACCTTATTATAATGAGGGTTGGCATTATGCGGAATATTATTATAGCGAACATCATATATTGTTTAATGTTCTTGGTGGGCTTATAGATGCGAAACATGGTAAATGGATGATGTTAAATCCTCATTATTATAGGCAAAGTCTGTTGGCAGTAGATACGGTTACTTTTAATTTTGAATCCATTACTCCACGTTAATTTTTGCCTTAAACATTTCGTTTGGAAATTTCTTTTTGGAGAATGGATATGAAGTTTATCAGTAGCATAGGCGTTAATTTCCTTTTTTGTTTTTTGCTTGGCGTTCTTAATGGATGCTTGGAAAATCCTGGTCCCGATAAGCATTTGGGAATTGAAAAAAGACATGTCTTTTCGGATCTCGGTCTTGCTTACAATCAAAAGATTCGATTTAGCTTAACTCAGGATTTAGGGAAAGTTACCCTGAAAATGGCAAATATTGAGAGTAATATCTATAATCAGGAGATAATTGGTAAAAATGATTTTTTTACTTTTGTTATTCAGTTGATAAAAAAAGATTCGAATAATGTGAATTATGGGTTTGTTGAAAATCCGGTATTTGAATATCGTGGCCATGTAGATTTTTCTCATTTTGCAAAATTATCTTTTGGCGAAACCATAGATATGGGAGAAATTGGATCCTTAACTGATTATGAAATAAATGATCTTCAATTGGTGATTAAATTTATGAAGGTTACCTATAAAAATTCTGTAATAAGTTCGAAATGGATTGGCATTTATAAGGGAAATTACCAAGGCACTAACGATACCATCTTTGGAGGTAACGGAACCTTTAAAGCCTACATCACTCCAGATGGGCGTATTGATTTTTATATGCATCCTACTACATCCCTAAAAATAATTTCACCCTGGATTCAGTATTTAGAGGATAGCACAGCTTGGATTCCTTTTTCTGAAAATTCCAGCGACATATACGCCTACATGAAAATCTACCGGCTTGATTACAATACAGTTTGTCGTTTTATCGATGCGAATCATGCTCAGTGGAGAATGCTTATTCCGGTAAATATTTTCAGAGCAGATGCAGGCGAAGACACCGTCACTTTTAATTTGGAGTCAATTCCCTTTCCTTAAATACAAGTATCAGGTCTAGTGGAATTTCCACAATTTGAGCTTGGAACGAAATTTGTTCACTAAACAAATGATAAATTGGAGATAAAACCCCTATACATAGCCAACCATTCCGTGCGATACTTAATCCTATGCAAGGCAGTTATTTTTTGGTGAGGGTTAAACATTATTTGCAGTTTAACCCTAGCAATGGCTAATATTGCTGCCAAGAAACTTTTTACTTATTCCTTTTTTTAAGGGTTGACTATGAATAAAATCATCCTCTTCGTTTTGGCTCAATTCATTATTAGTCTCAATACTTATTCTGCTCCCATCACTACTTTTCAATTAACCTCAGCAACCAGTGGAACATTGCCTTTTACGGTGGGGCTTGGTTTTAAAAAAGGGGATATTCCGAATGTTCCGAAATTAAATATTGTTACCTCGCAAGTTATAGTTAAAAGACGCTGGAATGATGGCAGCGTTAAACATGCTATTGCTTCGGGACAAGTGGCTTTGACTTCGGGAGTCCCCTTAACGGTAAATGTGGATAGTTCCTTAATTCCTTCAGGTGTAAATCTTGTCGCTGCAAATATTGCCACCGCTAATCCTTCTGCTTCCGTTAAATTGGGCACTATAGGAACAGTTAATTTATCTAGTCTTTTAGCTACGCCTTTTCGCACTTGGATTATTGGTCCCGAAATGGTTGAAGCGCATTATCGATCCGCTGTGGGCAGCGATGCTACCTTAGCGGTGTGGTTTTATGTTCGCTTATATAAAGGCGGAAAAATTTGGATACGTACGGTTATTGAAAATGGCTATCTCGACAAAACTACGGCTAATAAAAATTATATTCCCACCATTATTATTGGTGGAACAACAGTTTATAATAATGCGGGTGCAAGTTTAACGCATTATGCGCATACCCGTTGGACGGCTGAAGGTTGGGTTGGCGGGGATCCACAGGTAACACCTAGACATGATACGCAATATTTAAAATTCGCTAAGTTGGTTCCAAACTATATGATTAATACCCCAAGCGCAATAGTATTAAATGGACTTTATCAAAATTATGCTCCAAATCAAAATGGAGATTGGACCGTGAATATGGGGGAAACGGGTTATCAAGCGCAATTAGGTCTTATGCCGCTATGGGATGCGATGTTTATAACCTCTCTCGGTGATCCACGTGCTTATAAAGCCGTGCTGGCCAATGCTAAAGCTATTAATAATTATGCTATTGAATGGAATGAGAGTGGGACCAATCTTCCGACTAAACCTTCGAACAAACCCAATTGGAGTCTTGATGGAGCGGATCAAGGTGGTAGTACCAATTCGGGTGCGGGAAATTTAAGCTGGGAAAACTCGCATCATGGATCTGGTGGCTATCTCGCCTATATAATTACCGGCGATTATTTTTATCTCGAAACCATGGAAAATCAAGTTGCCACCGCTTATCTCATGGCAGGCGCGGTAGATTGGACAACGGATCCTTCGTCCCCTAATTTAGGAACATCCCGTTATTATAATGGCCAAACACGAGGCTATGCTTGGTGTATGCGAACTTTAACACAGTATGTGGGCATTGCGCCAGCAGGCGATGATATCGCGGCAGATTATAGTTTGTTACTCGCAAATAATATGCAGCATTTAAAAAAGGTAAAGAATGCGGTTAACCCTGCGGGAATAGGCTATCTCTATGAATATGATGCTAATCTTTATGGTCCGGGAACCGTAGCCCCTTGGCAGCAACATTTTTTTATTCAATCCATCGGTATGGGCTCAGACCTTGAACCCTTAGCCGATATGACTATTTATAATGAAGTTCGCGATTATATGTATTCGGCAGTAGTAGGGATTTTAGGAACAAGTAGTGGGTTTTGTTTTACGCAAGCTTCTACTTATACTTTAAAAACCAGTGATGGAAAAAGCGGTGCACCGAGTGGATGGTTTAAAACTTGGGATGCCGTTTATAAAGCGACATTTACTCCAGCCCCTGCTTGCACTAATATTTTGGAAGGATCTTCGGGAAGTGATCCTACTGCGGCGGCAACGGGATTTTGGGGAAATTTAATGCCCGCTATTGCCTATGCAGTGGATCACAAGGCCACAGGTGCCACGGCCGCATGGGCTAGATTAACCGGAGCTAGTAATTGGCCAGCAGTATTAAATAGTGGTTTTAATGAAGTTCCCAATTGGGGTATTGTGCCACGTAACCTTGATGGTACTATTCAAGGAATTATTAAAAAAGGGAATGTGAAAAAATTTAAAGTATTTGCCAATCCCGAAAACACCCTCTTCAACTTTAGTTTGAATTCGGATTATATTGGGGAAGTAGATATTTCGGTTACCAGTATTTGCGGTCAAACACTAAAAGAAATTCAATTAAATAAATCGTCTACGCGTTTAGAGTCCAGTTTTAACCTAAGTAATCAACCCGCAGGAATTTATTTCTTAAGAGTTAATAGTAAAGAAGGCCAAACCGTGCATCAAATTGTAAGGCGCTAGTATTTAATTATATCGATACCGTAAAAACCCAAGCCTGAATTCGTCTTTTTTCCAATTCCCAAATTTCAATCGGTGCATTGTAAAAGCTAAGAGTAGATTAGCTAGCAAAAGAGGCTCATGCCGCTTTTGAAGAAAGAACTTCAATTTATCCAATCAAAAAATAAGCGAGACTTTATGAATTTTAAGATTGTTCATAAGCGTATGGTTGAGGCCATTAAAATCAGTACGAATTTATCGATGAGCTTAGCCTTGATGGTTTCGTCAATTGTATTTGCGCATTTCCAAGCACAGGCTATCCCATTGCGCGTACTTATTTTTACCAAGGCCACAGGCTATAAAAATGTTTCCAAGCCAAATGCGACGGCAGCTATAATAAAAACCGCGGTAAAGCGTAATTGGACTACTCAAGTAGACAGCGGCACTACTTTATTTACTACTGATGGACTTGCTAAATTTGATGTGATTGTATGGAATAACACGAATGTAGGCAGTGCTACGCAACCGATTTTGAGCACAACCGAAAGAGACGCTTTCGTAAAATTTATTGAAGGTGGCGGTGGCTTTGTAGGCATACATGGTGCGGCTAACCCTGCTAGTATTGAATGGCCTTGGTTTGTGGATTTGGTAGGATGTGTGGAAACGGCACCGCGCTTTATTGAAAATGGATTGATAACGGTAGAGAAAAAATATAATGATCCGAGTACCATTAACCTACCGGCTACCTTTAACTGGAACGATGAATATTGGACACCCAATCGCAAGTTGGATACGATTAAATATATTCCCAAATCCGATTCTATAGAAATACTACTCACCGTTAAAAGCCCAAATTTCCCAGCCGGCCATCCGGTTTCTTGGCGCCATACTTTTCACGGCGGCAGGTCTTGGTTTATTGCCCCAGGAAAAGATACTGCCTCTTTTTCCAATCCCAATATTATTGAGCATTTGGCTGGGGGCATTGAATGGGCAGGGCAAGGAAAGTCTTTGGGAATCAATAGGAAATCGCGATTTAACTCACAAAATGAAATTTTAGTTAAACCATTCCTAAAAGTTTCCCGTAATAATCAAAAAATGCAATTGAGCACGCAAAGTGGTTTTTATCAAGGTTTACGCATTTTTGACGCTAAAGGAACTTTGATGCAAAGTTATACTGGAGAGGTTAATGGCTTTGAATGGAATGCGAATAATCAATGCGAAAAAATGTGTTTACTGGAAGTGTTTGGATCTTCGAAACAGACGGTGCAAAAGATTTTATTTTGAGTTTGAGTTAAGAGTAATTTCTAACTAGTAATTATGCTAATGAGATATTAATTTGCCTTACCATCCAGTTACCACCGCTCAGGCGGCTTGGCTTGGACAAGAAATCCGTTGGCATAATCTTCAGCGGTTTTTAATAGGGTTTTGGTTAGTCCTTTTCCAGGCTGGCGAAAACCCTCTAGTTTTTTATCAATGAGTAACATGGCCAATCCATGGAGCATGGCCCAATAGGAAAGCGCTGTATACTCAGGTTCTAGCTTTTTAAAACTTCCTTCATACATTCCTTTTATAAATATTCCTACTAGGTTCGCAAAAACTTTTTCACAAATAGTCATGACATCTTTTTGCATGGGATCATGTACCTCGTAGGGACCAAACATCACTTTGAAAAAAGGTGGATTTTCTTCTGCTATTGCTAGGTAAGTTCGGGCTATTTCATTTAGCTGTTTTAAGGGATGATGGGCATGTTTAATAATGGCCTCCCTCATCGCTGCGTCAAGGCGATAAAATCCTCCCTCGGCCAAGGCGGCTAATAAAAACTCTTTATTTTCAAAATGCCGATAAGGCGCGCCAGAGCTTACGCCTGCCCGCACGGCCACTTCTCGCAGGGACAAATTTTCTTGACCAGATTCCTGCAACAATATCATTGCGGCCTCCAATAAAGCTTTGCGTAAGTCCCCATGATGATAAGGCTTTGCTTTTGAGTTTTTAGCCGAGGAGGTTTTAGTTTTAGTCCTAGGTTCTTTATTCAATGTTTACATCGCTTACATTATATGTTATCATTGCTTACATGCCCTATTACACTTTGGTTGTTTAGGAGATTTAAAATGAGAATTAAAAATAGTTCAACAAGGAGGATAAAATGCAGGAACGTACGGCATTCGTAACCGGAGGAACGGGATTTTTGGGATCGCATTTAGTTGAATCTCTGCGTAAGCGTCAGTGGAAGGTTATTGCTCTGCATCGTCCCCACGCGGATACATCAAGGCTCAAGGCTTTAGGGGCTGAATTGAGGCTGGGCGATGTGGAAAATCCTGCGAGCTTAATCCAAGCTATTCCCGAGGCTGTGGACGCGGTTTTCCATGCGGCAGCCAAAGTTTCCTTTTGGTCTGGCGAGAAAAAGCTTATGCATCAAGCTAATGTGATAGGTACTCGCAATTTAGTGGAGGCTTGCTTAGCGCGCCATGTTGGCCGACTTATTCATACTTCTAGTGTAGCAGTATATGGCTACCAGCCGGGCCAAATAGTAAATGAAAGTTTCCCCCATGAGGGTTTACATTCCAAGACGGCATACCTAAGTACCAAGGCTGGCGCGGAAGCCGAAGTGCAGAGAGGTTTAGATCGCGGCCTCGATGCGGTTATTCTTCAACCTGCTAATATTTTAGGTCGCTATGATGCAAAAAATTGGGGAAGACTTTTCCGTATGATTCGCGAGGGCAAAACCGGCGGAGCACCTCAAGGCAAAGGATCATTTGTCCATGCACAAGCGGTGGCAGAAGCGCATATTGAAGCGGTGGATAAGGGACGAAATGGGGCACGGTATATTTTATCCACGAGCGATGCGAGTTTTTTAGACCTATTTCGCCATGCTGAAACTTTATTGGGGCGTGTTCCCCGTCTAAAACCTGTTCCTGCTTTTTTATTGTCCACCATTGGATGGGTTTCGCAAAGCATTTCCCTATTCACACAAAAAGCACCGGATTTAACACCGGATGTGGCGCATATATTGAGTAGTCAATGTTTGTATTCCGGTAAATTGGCACAAACAGAATTGGGTTTACAAACAGTGACTGTAGAAGATATGCTAGTGGATTGTTATACTTGGTTGAAAAGTGAAGGGATGATTTAGCTAAAATATGGATTGAAAATGAATTTCTTCAAATAATTCGAATTCCTTTTCCGCAAGGTTATTAAGCCCTTTGAATTTCCAGAAGGATTTCAATATTCATCCACAGTATATCCCCCATGGTTGTACAGCTTTCAAAGCGACGGGTTTTGTGAAATTTTCCCAAGCCCTCTTTTAATTCTTGAACCTTTTCGGGTGGAGATAACTCATCGCCTCGCATGGCCACCATAAGACTATTGATTTTGCTATCCGAAAAACGTAATCGTCGTGACATTAAGGCCCGCTCTTCCATTTGATATTGACGAATGGTTTTGGGATTTAACATTTCGGAACAAAGTTGTACTACTTGGGCGTTACCCTGAAAAAATTGCGATAAATACACTGTGGTTTTACCTTCATAACTTTGTTGATCAAAATCAATCGCTCTGACACGGTATTGAGATTCCTCGAAGTCAGGTGTTTCGACGATGACATAATTGTAGGGACGCATATCCCCTAATAATCGGACAAAACATCGCTCATTGAATTTGACGAATTCTTTTGCAAGTCGGACTCTGTTGACTTGGTTATTTTGCAGATTATTTTTCAGAAATATATCTCCAGGAATGCCTGCAATATGTTCTTCAATTAAGGTGTTACCATCCACTAAATAATGAATTTGATTGGGACTTAATATATCCTCCACTTCAAGTCCGTAAATTCTTGAGGCGTCGGCAACTTTCACATAAAAGTGATCATGATTATCATTGTATTGATTCACGACTCGCACCCTGAACGGCTTCGAATTTCCAAAAGTGCAAAAATCTACTCGCTCAATATAAAGATGATCCATTCCCGACTGATCGATATGGCCCTTTAAAATCGCATAGATGGTGACAAGGTTTTTAAAAATTTCTTCGGCATTAGAATGACTATAAACACAATTGGCCCATAAGGTGTCGTTACCATCTTTATCGAGTATAGGAATCATTTCCATGAAGCGAAAGAGTTCTTCATATTTACAAGGCAGGTATTTATAACGGCCATATTCCGTGAGATATTGCTTAAGTGCAGGGGCGATGAGATAAGGCAGTTTTTTTTTAGAAATGATGTTCATTACAATTTTCCCTAGGATGTAGTGACAGTATATCAGAATTGCAGATGTATTTCTAGGTGCACTACTTTGATTTGATATTCCGCGAATATTTGCATTGGGCATTATGGCGGGATTTATTGAAGAAGCCTGTTTCCATGTAGTACAGCCCAATGGAGAGGATTACAACGTTTTTAATACTATTCGACTTATCCATGAAACAATTTCTAACCCACATGCATCTAATTTATATTTGCTAGGAATACTTTGAAAAAAGTCATTTTACCCACAACTCCTCGGAAGGGATTTTTTGAATGAAACAATTACGTTTTCTTGCTTTCTTGATTTTCGGTCTTTCGACCGTATGGTCTGCCGATATAAATTTGCTACAGGGAATTTTGCCCACCATTGTTAGCCCTGCGGCCTCTGACCCTGCATGGGTGGGCATTAATTTAGCCCTTATGACGGATGGCATTACCACCGGTAGTACCTCGATGGCAAATGCTACACCAGGAACCGTACAAATTAATTTAGCTGCACCATCCACAATATCTTTTGCGAGAATATTTGAAGATCATGGAACGGGCTCGGGAGTTAATACTTGGCGTCTTGACTACTCTACTAATAATGGAGCGACCTTTGTTACTGGCCCCACTCAAACCACGGCTAGTACCTCTTCCACCACTAATCCTTCGAAATATACGCCTAGTGCCCCAATTGCTAATGTGACAAATTTGCGTTATTTCTTTCAAAGCACAACTGGTGTGGTGCAAGTCTATGAAGTAGATTGCTTTGGAACCGCAACAACAGGCAATGTGGCTCCAGTGATTACCACGCAACCCGCAAATCAATCGGTGACCACGCCTGCCACAGCAACATTCACAGTGGTAGCAACAGGCACACCCGCACCCACTTATCAATGGTTTAAAACACCTAGCGGTGGCGGAGTGCGTGCAAGTATTGTAGGCGCAACCTCCTCAACTTATACAACACCCGCTACTACTACCACAGACAATCAAGCCAAATTCGATGTAGTGGTAAGCAATACCGCAGGCAACATAACCAGCGCACAAGCTACCTTAACGGTTACAACGGGCAATGTGGCTCCTGTAATCACTACACAACCGGTTAACCAATCGGTTATTGTACCCAATCCTGCTACCTTTTCTGTGGTAGCAACAGGCACACCCACACCCACTTATCAATGGTTCAAAACTCCGAGCGGCGGCGGTGTTCGTGCTGCGATCAGCGGAGCAACCTCCTCAACCTATAGCACCCCAGCCACCACAAGTGCCGATAATCTTGCCCTATTTGACGTAGTGGTAACCAACACTGTAGCAACGGTTACCAGCACAACGGCTAGGTTAACGGTATCTACTAGCAATGTGGCTCCAGGTATTACCACTCAACCTGCAAATCAATCGGTAACTCCACCCGCAACGGCAACATTCACAGTGATAGCAACAGGCACACCTACACCCACCTATCAATGGTTTAAAACTCCCATCGGCGGCGGAGGCGTACGCACGGCTATTAGCGGTGCAACCTCAGCTACTTATACAACACCCGCAACCATTGCCGCAGACAATCAAGCTAAATTCGATGTAGTGGTCACTAATGCCGCTGGAAACATAACCAGTGCGCAAGCCATTTTGACGGTTGCCTCAGTTAGTGCCGCCATCGAATGGGCGGGTACATTATCCACGGCTCAGGCGGCTTTGCTTGCTCTTAAAGAAGGATTAGCTTATCATAATAATGTCGATAACAAATCTTACGTATACCATAACAATGCATGGGAAACCATGGCGGAAATTTCGGTTGGGCCACAAGGACCAGTGGGTCCAGCGGGTGTTAGTGGTGCAGCAGGCCCTCAAGGACCGGTCGGAGCAAATGGTCCAGTGGGTTCAACTGGACCTATTGGACCACAAGGACCAAACATTGTTAATTCCAGCACAACCATTGCCTCTCAGGTCATCGGGTTTGAAAGCTTAAAGCAATCTACTCTTGATGCTTTAACCGCTTACTTAGTTAAAAGTATTGGGCTACAAAACATTAAACAAGTTTCAACGGGACAATATTTCACGTTGATTCTAAAGACAAATGGTTCAGTATGGGCTTTCGGAAGCAATTTCTTTGGACAATTTGGTGACGGTACCACTACAGACAAAAGTATGCCAGTTGCTGTTACGGGTATGGGTACTGGAGTACAAAGTATAGCCGCTGGAAGTTATCATAGCTTATTTCTCAAGGCCGATGGATCACTTTGGGCTTGTGGTTTAAATTCCGAGGGCCAATTGGGAGATGGAACTACCACTAATAGAACGGTGCCAGTACTTGTATCGGGCATGAGTAGTGGAGTACAAGGTATTTGTACTAAAGGACGTCACTCGCTCATTCTAAAAACAGATGGTTCATTGTGGGCCTGTGGAAGAAATGCTGAAGGCCAATTGGGAGATGGAACTAATATTACTAGAACGGTACCTGTGCCTGTATCGGGCATGGGAAGTGGGGTAAAGAGTATTGCCTCAGGATGGAATCATACTTTGATTCTTACAACTGTAGGTAATGTTTACTCTTGTGGAAGCAATACCGATGGCCAATTAAGTGATGGAACTCAGGTAGATAAAAATATACCGGTCGCGCTTTATTCGGGTATGACGGCTATTGCCGCCGGAGGATTTTACAGTTTATTTCTTCAAACCGCTGGTAATCTTTTTGGAAGTGGACAAAATGACCTTGGTCAATTTGGTGACGGTACAAATACAAATCGTCTTTCTGCTACTTTTATTCCAACTGCCACACAAGTACAGAGCATGTCAGCTGGCGGTTACCATACCATGGTTATCAATAGAGATGGTTCAGTTTGGGCCTGTGGAAATAATAGTCATGGAGAATTAGGTAATGGAACATTTACCAATAGTAACACGCTAGTTCCGGTATCAAATATGTCTAGTGGTGCAAAGAGTGTCGTGTCGGGAACTTATTTCAACATGATTCTGAAAAACGATGGTTCGCTTTGGGCCAATGGAGATAATGAATCTAACCAATTTGGAGATGGTACAGGTGGAGCGGGTAATTTTAGGAATACCCCGAAGTATATCCCTATTCAGTAACATTTATTTAAGCTTAAAGAATTCGCTGGCATAATCCTCAGCGGTTTTTAATGGGGTTTTGGTTAGTCCTTTTCTGGGCTGGCGAAAACCCTTTATTTTTTTAGAGGCCAGTGGATATTATACAGGGTTGAAAAGCGAAAGCATGACCTGGTTAAAATATTGACTTGAAATGACTTTCTTCAAACAATTCGAATTCTTTTTCCACTATATTATTTCCGGTTTGATAATTAAAACGATATTGAAGAGTAATCTTGAACGTTTTAGTTTTTTCTTTGCTTATTATTTTTCCTAGATCTAAAATCATTTTATTCATGGATGTGCCATTTGCTTGAGGCTCCATCATTATGGCCCTCGCTGTATCTTGAGTATTTATCAATTCGTATTCCCTATTTAGTGTGGAAAGCTTTAAACTTTTATAAATAATAAGATTGGAATCCTTATTTTGAACTTTTGAGGTTACCGTAACCTGTATGGAATATGGTTCTTTGCATTTTTCCGACCAATAAAAGTATGTAAAAATGAATTGATGACAAAAGGGCAGAATGGTAAATCGTACTCGTACGGAATCGTTTAAATAATCAGCCCGAATTTTATTGTCAGGTTTATAAGAAATCAATTTTTTTGGCCCACAACCAAATAAAAGGGACATAAGGAAAAATAATAGTAATCCACGAATTTTCATTTTAGAAATGTCCTTTTTGGATACATAGGTATTAAGAGCATTCTTTACCATTGTAAAGATAGTGTTGCTCCAGGATTTAATATTTGTTTTTTCGTTCCAAAAATCTCGGAGAGATGAAATGCAAAGGTGATATTGGAGTTAAAATTCACACCCGCTTCAAGAGTTAAGCCATGGTATAGCCTATCTCCCTTTAGGAAAATATGTTGCAAGTTATAACTTGATATTAAATACGATTTATCAGAAATTTGCCATCCCAATCCTAATGATGATCCCAAAGAAAGTAATTCCATATTTTCAAAAAAAGATTTCACATTTCCTTCACTCCAAAGCCAATTTAATAAAGGCTTTTTAGCACTGAAACCAAGTGTACTTCCCACGGTACTGCCTTCGGGAGTAATAACAAAAGAAGTCATTCCACCATCTAAGGTTACACTTAAATTTTTTACCGTCGATCCATTTTCGAGATTTATGTTATTGTGAGTAAGTAAATAACGGAAAAGCGGCACGGGTATTGCCTCCCAGAGTAAATTATCGGTTAAAGAATAGGATGGTAAACTGGGGATAAAACCGACAGTTGTTTCATCGCTCTTTGCTGACTCGTCATTTAAGTCAATAATGGAATTTTGAATTAAGGATTCGCGACCCATATGTTTTGGAAGAATAAGCGATCGATCTATTTCACGAATAGGTAAACGATGGGAATCGGAGGTCCATGCATTTAAGGCTATGGAAACAATAGTTAGCGTTAATTTTAGGGCGAAATTATTTTTCATGTTCTTTCCTTAAATTTTATTTAGGGTAATACTATGGAGTCAATTGACAATTGATTACTGATTGAATCGGACTTTGTTGGCGATTTTTTTCGGATGATGCGAATAGGAATGCCTTGGGCATTGATTTCAATACCTTCGATTTTTTGGGAAGAGGTATCTTGGTTGTTACTGTAAGCAGATGAATTGGGATTTCCGACTTCTGAGGTTCCTCCGGCAATAATTATTTCACCGCAGTTCACAATGAAAAAACCAAGACTGCACATTATTAAGGTGATAAGGTATTTCCAGTTTCCAACAATTTTTTTAGGAGTATGTTTAATCATGGGACTTTTCACTTGTTGGAAAAATTTGAAAATTGATATGATAGACTTGAGTCGCAGGCGCATCATTCCTAATTATTTCTATTAATTTTTTTCGGAAATTTTGAATTTCAGCTTTAACAATGGCAAATCCGGCTGGTGAAAGACCAGCGACAAGACAACTAATATCTCTTTCTGCGGCGGGAAGGGTGTCGATAATTTCAGATGCTAATTCCATATTTTGTTTATGGAAGCTGCCAATAGCGACCCCTTTTACTTCATCACCCGTAGTAATAGATTTGTCAGTTTGTAAATAGCGGTTTTTTTCTTTCTTCAGTAATCCAAGTCGGAGTAATAATTTAACTGAGGCATTGGCTTTTCTTGTACTGATGGCAGGCTTTAGTAATTTCCCCAGCTTAGAATAGTCTTCTCCAAAATCCGAAAGGGTGACTAATTCGCGAATGGTATTGTGAACCCAATTGGAATAAAATTCAAATTGATCCTGAGTAATGATCTGAGCTTTTCCTCGTTTATGATACTGGGCAAGGGTTCTAAAGGCATGGTCTTTTTCAGCCATAAGCTTAGCTTGATTAAATGTAACAAGTGCTTCAAAATAGGAGAACGCTTGGCCTTCGAGCCCAATGGATTTGGCAATGGAAAAAATAGACGCGGAGGAGAGATTCTTTTTCCCCGACATCACATCTTTAAAAAAACTTTTCGAACGAAAGCCAGCTTTCCAAGCCATTGTTTGAAAGGAGAAATTAGGGTTGAGTGATTTTTGCTCATTATAATAAGTTTGCAAAAACTCTCGGTAATTAAGGAATTGAAAAATAGAGTTGTTCATGTTGTATGAGAAATATACCCCAAGATTAACCGGAAAAAAAGCAATTTGGTGAAAATGGGTTCTTTTTTAGAGAACGGTAGAAGATTATAAAATGAAATTAGGAGTCAAATTTTATAACTTTGGTGTTACCTATGTTTAAAGCCAAGCGATGTTCCATGTATTGCGATAAATGGATTTATCAGTCCGTTAAACTATAGAATCGATAATACCTTCGCTCTTGTTTTGCTCTCGGATAACTTTGTAACATTCCAAAACGAACTATTTATGTCAATAGGATAAATAGCTAAAGTTGCTTACCCGAAAATGAATTGACAAAATGGTTTTGAAAGCTATGATAAGCATTAACAATCCTTATAACAGGAGCACTTCTTTTGACTAATCACAAAATTATTGGTTTTACGGCAATATTGTATTTGGTCCAATGTTTACAGGCATTGCCCTTGGGATACCATCAAAAGGATTTGGTAACGGATATGGATGCCGTATCTTCCGCGATACTCCCCGATGGAAAAGTTTTAGCCATCGAAAAATTTGGGTTAGTGCATTTGGTTAAAAATGGAGTGGCACAACAAGCTCCTTTCTTGAATTGGGAAACCAATACCAATAGCCAATACGAAAAAGGCATGATGGCCATAGTAGCGGATCCAAGTTTCACCACTAATGGTTACATCTATGTTTGGTATACCAATAAACGTGAAGGCGCAAATGGACGAGATCAGGTAAGCCGCTTCAAAGTCATAGGTGACGCGGTAGATACCTCTTCGGAAAAGTTGATGATCGGTTTGGGTGATGCAGGCAAAGACTATCATCATGGCAGCGGCCTCGCGATTGGTTCCGATGGCAAGCTGTATATCGCTTCCGGATGCCGTGGTGCAATTAATGACGGAGCACCCGGCCCTTCAAATGCAGCGGATAAAAATCGAGTAGAAGGAAAAATTCTTCGAATCAATATCCCTGAAGGTGATATTCCTACCGACAATCCCTTCTATGCCACAAATACTGGCGATGCCAGAGCGGTGTATTATCTCGGCCTGCGAAACCCATTCACGATGTCCTTCAACTCAAAAACCAAAGCGCTTTGGTTCAGTGAAGTGCAAAATTTAAGTGGCAATGACAAGGTTCTGGAAGGTGGAGCGCCCGGTACCGATTATGGATTTTTGAATCGCGCTGGAGCTCCAACTCCTTTATGGACCTGGCAAGCTTCGGGCGCGGGTTATGGAAGAGCCATGATTGGATCGCTTTGGTATACGGGAACTCAATTCTCAACGGATTGGAGGGATTTGTATTTCTTTGGAAATGTGGCGAGTAATTTCTTATGGGCTTATCATGCGGATCATCAAGGCGCAGCCATAAAATTTGGCGATTTTATATGTCCTATCGATGTAAAGATGGATGCTGTGGGTGCTATGTATGTTACCACTCGTTGTCAAACGGAAAATGTCCGTTATACCACAGGTAAGCTCACCAAGGTTTGGTACGGAGATACTGAACCTACCACCAATCTTAACTTCGGCTCAGCAAACAAAGCCGCATCTCAATCCAATTTAAAATTGTCTCTATCGTGTAAGGGTCGACTACAAATTGAATTAAAAAAGGCAGGTAATGAGGTTGTTGAGTTTTTCGACTTGGCAGGGAAAGCTCTGAAAAATACCGTATCTTATGAGTTACGGTAACTCAAATTATCTTTTTTTTATTAAAAAAATAATAATGGAAAATAAAACCTATCCCCTCTTTCGCGCTCATATCGAAGCCATTAGCTGCCTGACAGATGAAGAATGGAAATTCGGGTCTGGACGTTTCAAGTCTAAACCGACCGGCTGGTAATTGTCTGAGGCCTCGCATCCTTGGAAGGCCCTGCACGACGCCGACATTTATGAAAACGGTGGAATTGTTTCCGCAGTATGCCATGGGCCCGCGGGCCTGGTGAATGTCAATCTTTTAGACGGTGGCGACGAGCCACGATAGAGCTATAGCCGCCGAAAGGGGTTATCGTATCTGCATCTACCTTGGCCTTCGTTGCCTCCTATGGTGACCGTAGATTGTCCAAGGAATCGGTGACCGAGAATGCATGCGGCCAAAAAGCAAACTCTGTAATGATTTTGAAATACAGAAGTTTTATTTTAAATATTGCCATGACAACATTAAAATTGTACTTGAGAATCAAATTAAATTGAAATAACACAAATAAAGGGGCTATATGTTTCAAAAATTCGCAAATATCACAATCATTGCAGGGATGGCTGTTTTTTCACTTACTCAAGGTCAGCCCAGCGACCCACGCATGTTTCAAAACAATGTTCGTAAACCTACTCCGAGCGAACAAGCTTGGGCGAAAAAAAACATTATCGATAATCCGATTACGGTTTTACCCAATGAAATTGCTGTTGAACGTCTGAATAAAAATGCACAAGCTAAAGGGTTTGTTCAAAAATCAGTCGCCGCCGCAAATCCCGTTGCGGCAGGTCAGGAAATTGTAGTGAATAATTTAGTGGCGCAGCAACCTAGTGCCTCTCAGTCATTAGCAGTAAGTGCAGCCAGTCTTCCCTCCTCAGTAGACAATAGTACTTTTGCATTTTTTCCGCCTATTGGCGATCAAGGCGGTATTGGGAGTTGCGTACCCTTTTCCATCACTTATTATTTACAAACACATATGAATGGGCTAGCACGAGGTTGGACCAATAACAACAAAATTTTTTCGGCGCAATGGACGCATAATCTCGGTGGGATGAGCACCGTTGAAGGTAGCTTTCGCATTCTTATGGAGCATGGGGCACCCGATATTACCCAATTTCCATATTCACAAAATGAATTTATATGGCCAACGGATCAAGCGATTTGGAAAGATGCTATAAATTATCGTGCCAATGCGGTGGGTGTTATTCATGGCTTGGATGAAGATCCTGATGCGTTTTTGCGGGTTAAGCAGCTTTTGCTAGATGGCTATGTGTTAACCTACGGAACTAGTGTGGGTTCATGGCAGCTTATTCTTACCAGTAACGATCCAGCTACCTCAGTTGACGATGCACTAGCTAGTCAATGGGTACTTCAATATGTACAGCCTACCTATTTGGGTGGACATGAAATGACTATCGTAGGCTATAATGAAGATGTTTGGACGGACATAAATAGCAATGGTGTCGTAGATGCCGGTGAAAAAGGAGCTTTTAAAGTTGCCAACTCATGGGGTACCACCTGGGCTAATAATGGTTTTGTGTGGGTGGCCTACGATGCTTTGAAGGCGCATTCAGCCGTAGTCAACGGCCCTACATTCCGCACTACCGCTTGGTATAATAATGATGTGTATTGGTTACAAGCCAAAGCTTCGTATAAGCCTCGTATGCTAGCATTAGCGACCGTTAATACGGCAAGACGCAATGAAATTCAACTCTCTTTTGGCATTGGAAATACTGCGTCTACCATTCCTACGTATACTTTAATTCCGTTTACACATAATTATAATACATCCCTCAATGGCGGATCAATCGCCTATGATGGAGGAACAACGGCCATCGATGGCGGATTTGCGTTTGACTTATCCGATTTATTGGAAAAAAATTTAATACCCGCTAATGTAACTGAAAAATGGTATGCCAGCATAACCGATAATAAAACTGGGAATCCAGCAATTCTCAAAGCCTTCAGTATTTTAGATCAACAAGGAAATAATACTACAGTAACTTGTCCGGGTCTACCCAAAACAGTGGATGTTACCACTGCCATGGTTAATGTTCCCTACGCACGCCAGCAAGGTCCAACTAATTATCCTCCTATGATTAATGCGGGTTTAGATAAAGAAATTTTCTTACCCTCCGGAGCACCGATTACCCTTACAGGTAGTATGTTGGATGATAATCTTCCCGCGGGTAACACCGTGCAAACTACTTGGGAAAAAATCAGCGGTCCCGGAATAGTAACCTTTGGGTCACCCTCCGCCTTGACTACCACCGCAAATGTTTCGCTTGCAGGCACTTATGGCATACAACTTCGGGCTAATGATGGACAAATACAGTCCACCGATGCGATGACGCTATATGCGAGTCAAACCAATACACTCGGAAATATTACATGGAATCCTGGAGGACCTTTACGACTTAACGTCAAAAATGGAATGGCCTATATTGGTGAAGTTATTTCTAATCAAGTTGGTTCAGTAATTACCAATCAAACCGTTTTTCGAATCATAAATGCCACCAATCCTTCTACTCCATTGCAAGTAAGTAGTACAAATGTTAGTAATTGGAATCTTTTAGATATTAAATCGGAAGGTAATTTTACCTATTTTATTACCGATGGTTTTATGTACACATTTGATGTGACAAATCCCGCCAGTCCAATCTTGCTGTCTACCTATCGGCCGCCCAATATGTTTTCAACTAAAACAGCACTCGTTGGTAAAACACTTTTTGCACCATCCATGCTTAACGAAGTTAATATTAT
Organism: Fibrobacteria bacterium; assembly: GCA_043745805.1. Classification (GTDB taxonomy): domain Bacteria; phylum Fibrobacterota; class Fibrobacteria; order UBA11236; family UBA11236; genus JAYTSD01. The sequence continues at coordinate 15,239 of JAYTSD010000044.1, read as the reverse complement.
TAATGTGACAAATCCATCTAACCCAGTTACCATAGCGTCAGTACCCGTTGACACGGCCTCAAATTTGATACGTTGCGTGGCTGCAAGCGGAAATTACTTATTCGTGGGATTAGAAATATTCAAAATTCAAATTTTTGATATTGCTAATCTTGCCGCGCCTGTATTTTTAAAGGATATGCCTCTTAATGGAAACGTTTATGATATGCTGGCCAAAGGGAATATGCTTTATATTCTCACCGATATTGGATTATATGTCTATGATATGCGAAGCATTTTAACTCCTGTAAAAACAGCATTTTATCCAAGCAACGCTACGAAAATGCAAATAAAGGGTAATTATGCTTATCTAGGTTCAGGAAATGTAATGGAAATGATTGATCTCACAAATAAATCCAGCCTTGCTCTCGTTTCCACATCTAGTCCGTTCCTCGCAAGTCAAATTTTGTCGGATATATCTGTAGAGGGTGGAAAAATTCATTTCACCTCGGTGGCTTATGCTACTCAAGTTGGTGCGCAAAATATAGGGGGATTTTTGGTATTGAATCAAGCACAACCCAATACAGCACCTTTTGTTTATGCAGGGGCTGCGCAAGCTACGGCAAGCCCAGCCACATTAGCGGGCATGGTTGAGGATGACGATTTACCGACTGGAAGCACGCTTTCCTTAACTTGGTCTAAAGTGTCCGGTCCTGGCACCGTAACCTTTTCGGATGCAACGCGTAAAGATGCGCAAGCCTCATTTTCGGTTAATGGAAATTATGTACTACGCTTAACCGCAACGGACGGTCAATTGCAATCCTTTGACAATGTGAACCTTGTGATAAATGGAGTTTCCAATAGTCCTCCCACAGTGGCCGCAACCGCAGCCGCTACACCAAATCCTGTGACTGCAAAAACCACCACGTTAAGTGTTTTAGGTGCGGATGATAATGGTGAAGCAAATCTTATTTATACATGGGCCACTATGGGCACGCCTCCTGCGCCGGTAACTTTTTCTATCAACGCATCCAATGCGGCTAAAAATACCGTAGCCACGTTCACCAATGCCGGAACCTATACCTTTCAAGTTACCCTAAAAGATGCACAAAACGCAACGGTTACGAGTTTAGTTAACGTTACGGTAACTACCGTAACTGATCCAAATTCCAAACTTACTATTGCATCCGCCACTGCTTCATCGGTACAAACCGGAACTACCTACACAGCGAATTTGGCTATAGATGCGGACCAAAATTCTCGTTGGTCAAGTGCCGCTACTGACAATGAATGGATTGTATTTGATTTAGGAACACCTGCTATTCTAAGTAAGGTGGTGTTTAAATGGGAAGCGGCAGCCGGTATGGATTATAAGGTGCAGGCTAGTAATGACCCCGCATTTGGTGGAACGCCTTATGAGTTAGTCCATAAAATATTAACCACCACTTGTGGTGCGCGCACTGATAGCATGGATGTGATTGCGACTAGCACGGCTTATCGATATGTTCGTATGCTTGGAGTCAAGCGTTGCAGCGTTTATGGCTATTCTCTTTTTGATGTTCGTATTTATGCTGGAACTAGCACCGTTAATAATCCACCTACCATAGTCACGGCGGCTTCGGCAAACCCGAATCCGGTAAATGGGTTAACCACAAATTTAAGTGCGGTGGGCGCAGATGATAACGGAGAAGCAAATCTAACATACAATTGGGCTACAACAGGCACTCCACCTGCCGCAGTAAACTTTTCCGTCAATGCGACCAATGCGGCTAAAAATACCGTCGCCACCTTTACCAAGGCGGGAGCTTATGCTTTTCAAGTAACAGTTAAGGATGCGCAAAATGCCACAATTACAAGTATTGTTAATGTTACCGTGGCCCAAACATTAACCAGCATCACCATAGCCCCAACTACAGCATCGGTATCGATAACTAAAACTCAGCAATTTACGGCTACAGCAAAAGATCAATTCGCCACGGTATTTGTTACCCAACCTGTATTTACTTGGTCAGTTTCAGGTGGAGGAAGCATTAGTACGGGAGGCTTATTTACAGCGGGAACGGTTGCCGGTGGCCCACATACTATAACAGCGATATCCGGGACAAAAAATGCAACAGCATCTGTTACAGTAACGGCGACGGTAACGATGGCAAAACTGCCAATTGCTACGGCAACCGCATCCTCAATTGAAGGCGGTGGGGCTGGCCTTGGTCCGCTTATGGCCATAGACAATAATAATGGTACTCGTTGGTCAAGTACGGCTTCCGATCCACAATGGATTACATTTGATTTGGGCAGCGCAAAAAATATTTCCAGCGTGGTATTTTCATGGGAAGCGGCAGCAGGAAAAGACTATCGTGTACAAGCCAGTAATGATCCAGCATTCGGTGGAACACCTTTAGAATTATCGCATTATATTTCCACTACTTGTGGAGTACGTACCGATAGTTTGACGGTATCCAGTGGTGCAGCATATAGATATGTTCGTATGTTGGGTGCAACGCGATGCACAGGATATGGCTATTCTATTTGGGAAGCGCGAATTTACGGAAATTAATAATGGCGCTCTGAACTCCATAAGAAGTTACCCCAAAACAATTATTTGTTGTTTTGGGATATATTTCCACTAAAGTGCAGGTCAAATTTGATTCTGCACTCTTCAAAAAAAAAATTAAATAAAGCAAAAATTCAAATATATCGTTATTTCTTAGTTGTTAAAAATGGATTTGGTTTGCGAGTGCAAATCATTTTTAATGGTATTTAAATCACAAATACTGAAATTTTGATTTTAAGTCACAATGTCAGTTTTTACAAATAACAATAGAAATGGGGATCTTATGAAAAATCGTTTTAATTTTAAAGTCAAATCATTGATTAGCAGCATGGTACTATGTTCGTCTTTAACAGCATTTGCTCAAACTGGCGCGAATTTTAATAATGATCAACAAATAACAATCCCTAATCCCATTACTGCCGCTAACTCCATTGTTAGAGTAACCGTACACTTTATCGATCATATTCCTGGAAGTATTGCCGCCGGAGGAGGACTAGTTGATAATGGCATAGCCCTCTCCACCGCGTCTTGCACCCAATGGAGTGAGTATTCTACTTATGTTCGCTTTGGTAATACGGGAACTTTGACTGGCGTTATTGATGCTCGCAATGGAGCCGCAATCGGTAAGCCTGCAAATGATATAAAATTTGATTATACCAAATCCTATTATATATGGTTTACTATTAATCCAATTACCAGCAAGTATTCGGTTTCCGCTCAAGATGCTTCCGGAACAACTGTAGTTGTTATTGCAGCTGATTTTGGTTTTAGAGCTCCTTCCACAAGCTTGGGCGTTGTACAAATACTTCACAATGGACAAACTGCGGATGGAATTATTTTAAATATTGACGAGGTTACTTACCCAACGTCCATCGTTGCAGGTCCAGTAATTATTACTCCTGTAACTGGGATTAAATCCTTAAGTAATGCGAATAAATTCAAAACCATTATTAATGGAAATGAAGTACGCTTTAATCAAATGGTTAAATCTGCTGAACTTATAGATGTTACCGGAAAAACTATTAGCAAGTCGAGTAATGTTTCTTCCTTAAATATTGGTAAGGCTAATACGGGAATTTGCATTATCAAGACTGATAAAGGAATAGTCAAAGTTCTTAAATAATTAAATCTAATGAGCATAAAAAAAGCCACTTCTAGGGGTGGCTTTTTTTATGGCTTTGATGCAATATTCAGAATGAGAGAATAATCGTGTTAGTAATCAAAACCAATTAAAACTCTAAAACCAAGTGCGAAGGGAAGCGAACCATTGATATTAGTTAAGCCAGTTTTAACATCAGCTTGCAAGCGTGCATTGAAGTCAGAAGCTCTTCCGATCATATATCCACCGCTTCCTTGTAATAGCAATGTAGTTTCATCTTTAGCTGAGCACGTTTCAAAGCCCAATTCAGTGCTACATGTTTTTCGCCCAAAAATGCCTATGCCCGTGCCACCACCGAGATAAAAAGCATTTTCATTATCGGTTAAGGGTTTGAATAAATTTAAACCAAAAGTAATTAAACTAGCCCCATTATTATTTCCCATGGTAAATGAGGTTAATTCCAATTCACCTAAAAATTTACGGGCATCCCATAACATGGCTCCACTGAATCCAAAGGTATTATCCGATTGTGCAGGGAAACCTAAATAACCAATGCCAATGACATAACTGGTATTTGAACGTTTTTGCTTTAAATGGGCGACATCGGTATTTGATACATCGTAGACAGATTGTTGAGACACAAATTTTGATTGACTTAATGAACTTGCTACTTGACCAAAGATGGGATCTAAATCATCGGGATCATTGGCTTTATAGGCTTTGCCAAAGACGCTATTATTAGTTTGAATATCGATAACTTTTGCAGAGAACTGTACCGTTTCCCCTAATCGAGTTAAAGATCCCAGCAATAGATATTGACATGTATTTGCTTTAGCCCAAGTAATATTTGAATCTAAACTCATATCTGAGTAACGTACTTCATCTTTACCGGGAGTTATCATATCACGGAAATTGTTACCCTCAACTTTTGATTTAAGAATTCGAATGGTGGACAGTTTGTAATCGGCGGGGACATTGATTAGCTCAAAAAAAGGAGTGCAAATTTTTTCCTTGGCTTGGGACGCGATCCCTATTACAGCAATTGAGAGTAGAATTTTTTTAAACATATTTACCTCTTAAGTTTTAAAATAAAATCGCATCAATTACGATACAAAGTATTCATATTAATGTGTTTTCTTTGGAGCGGCATCCCATTTTGACGGGACGACTTTTTTCTTTTCGAAATTTTCTGAATCAGGAGTTTTATCCCATTGAGAAGGTTTTTCATCAAAACTGTTTCCAGTACCCATTTTAATAGCTATTCCAGTAGCCTCCCAACAGTCGCTAAAAAAAACACCAAAAGGTGATATTACGTAGAAAGTATTTTTGGGTCTAACTTGAAAATCAATCATAGCATCGCCTCCTAGTGCTTGGACGTCTTCAAAAGTTTTTTTGTACATGTTTTTATAGTCGGCACCCCAAAAAAGAACAAAAATGAATCGATTACAGGACGTTTCCTCTACCCTTCCTAAAATCTTATAGTCTTTAACTGAATTTAAGGTTGTGGAAGCGGTAATTCCCGTATGAAAGGTGTTTCGTACACAGGAAATAAAAAAAATTGAAACGCTTAATAAAATTAGATTTTTCATTTATGGCTCCTATTTCTTCAATTTTGCAGGGGTGCCAGCGATTGAAACGCAATTGTTGTAAAATAAATAAGGAAACCAAAAGCTACTTGTTTTGAAAGTAGCATCTAATAAAACATCTGCCTTTGCCTCTGCTAACATCTTAGATAAAAGAGCTTCATGATTAGGTTGGATTCCAAAACCAATCAAAAACAATGGTCCAATAAAATAACAGTCTTTATCTTTAATTTCACTGCTAATGGGGGTGTAGTATTTATTCATCTTTTCATTTTGATCACTTGCCATACTAAAAGATGGAGAACCTGCCATTGGGGGTGCGCAAGAGCAAAATACCAAAACAATTCCGACTAAAATGGATTGAAATAGGGTATTCATCATTTATCCTCACAGTTTATATTGAATTAATTAATTCCAACTAACTAACTACGCTTCGGGGTAAAATAATTAAAATAAGGAGAAAAAAGTATAGTTAGGACAGATTAAAAGTTATCGTATAACTTTCTATAACATATTCCGGTAACCACGGCTTTCCCGATGCTTTTGTTTCTAATAAAGATTTCTTTCCTACAACTTTTAGTCCATTTTTATTGGGAAAATCTGCAAGCGGAATTTGAAAAAGCTCTCGGAACACTCCATTAGTGTAACTCGCGGAAATGATACCCCCTTCTCCAATAGAAAATTTTATGTTACTAGTTCCATTATTAGGATTAAATTCGAATTGTGAACTTCCATCATCAAAGGTGAAAAATGCATAGTTTAAAATGTGACTATTGAAACTACTTTATTAAGGTCAGAATACTTAAGCAAGAACACTTGCTGGGAAGGCCCGTATTGATAAAATTTGAGTCCCTTGCGAAAAAACTAGGTGCTACTGGAATATGCGTAACTCCTAATTTTTTAAATGCGGAAATGTTGCAAAAGGTTTTAGGGGATCTTAAGCGTATTTACGAATTAGGTGAGTTTAAGCGCGCAGGCATAGGCAAAGGAATAGATTTAGGTATTCACGATCAAGTTAGGCGAGATGAAATTTTTTGGCTTGATGAATTGTTGGCAAACTTAATTCAAAAAGAACTTTGGAAAAAAATAAATTTCTTAAAACAAGCTTTCAATCGGACACTTTATTTGGGGCTCAAAGAATTTGAAGGGCATTATGCAAGTTACCCCAAGGGGGGATTTTATAAAAGGCATTTGGATAGTTTTAAGGATGATGATAAACGTACGATTTCCATAATTCTGTATTTAAATAATCAATGGAAAAGCGAAGATGGGGGCGTCTTAAGGATTCATGATAAAGAAATTTCTAGAGATATTGAGCCAATAGGTGGAACTCTTGTGTGTTTTTTAAGTCGTGAATTTGAACATGAGGTTCTATTGAATCAAATGGACCGATTTAGTTTTACCGGTTGGTTTAAAAACTAGTCGATCTTTCAAAACATTACCGTAGAATCCGACTTAAAACATTGCGGTAACATAGACTTCAATTGATTATAAGTCTTAGTGTTTTCGGTTGAACTTAAAATATGATAGTCCATCCCAAGCCCGTCTTTACGAGATTGCAAGGCAGGTTCCTGCATTAAAACGGAAAACCATTTGACCGCATCGAAAGGAATTGTGATTGCCATGGTATCTTTTTTAATCCATGAGCTGATGGTGGGTTTATCAAACATTAATTTAATTCTCATGCCTTGCGGCATCTCAAAAAGATAATGCTGTTCTTCACTTTGATGAAGCTTAATAATTTTAGCATAACGTGGATTAGTCCAATTTTTAAAATCCGTGGTATCGGGCAAGCTAGAGTTGCCTAATGGCGTATTCAAGAACATTTCCGCTTTATTCCAGCTATCCGATTTAATAGTGATGGGTTTTAAATTTTCAGATAAAGAGGACTCAGCAAGATTAACCATATTACCTGCAGGCATATTCCATAGCATACTATCAGCGGTAGAATTACTATGATAAGCCATTCCCATGCATTTAAATTGCATATCGGTAAGCGTGAGAGAATCATTATTGCCTATGATTATAAAACGGGCAGAAACTGTTAATTCTGGATTGCCCACTTCGGTTCCTGCGATACGATTGGATTCGCAGCTTGCAAAGCATAAAGCGAAAAATAATAGTAACCTATAAGTTAACATTAATTTAAACCACAGGTTCGGTTAGAGGAAAAAGTTGAATATTAATTTGGAGAATATCCTCCCCTTCTCCGGGTTCGGCTGCCATATTCAAAAGTTCTTTGCGCATTAATTGCACTTGTTCTTTGATTTTGGATAAATCGCGAATATGAATAGGGATTGTTATAGAGGAAATATCTCTTAATTTTGCAGGAACACGCTCCATAGCCGTCATACTTAATTGTAACATTTGGCGATGATAGTTTTTTACCAATAAGGAGCGGACTTCATCAGATGTAGTAATATTAACACTCGTTTGTTTTAAACCATTGGCGGTTTTTTTAAGTAAACCTAAAGCCGAAAGTAATTTCAAAGATTCTTCCGCTTCTTTTTCGGTTATTCCCGATCCAATTTTTTTAGCAATCCAATGGGCATCGGTTCTAAATCCCTTTACCGCGGCTAATTCACGAATCACAATGTGGCGCCAATCATTGAAAAGTTGAAATTCTGCCTCTTCCAATTTTCGAAGCCCTGCTTTTGCACGTACCTTGAGAATATTAGCATAATAAAGATTTCTCTCTCCGCTAGAAGTAGCCTGATTGAAAAATACCAAATTTTCAAAGAATTCTGCGCGCTTTCCTTTGAGGCCTAAAGCATTTTGAAATTTAAGCATGGATTTTTGGGTTAAATTTCTTTGCCCATCCATCACCAGCTTTAAATAATTGGGACTAGAAAGACCTGCTTTTTGAGCGAAATAGCGATGAGAGAATATCGGCAACTGTATTTTCTTAAAATCATAATAATCATTTAAATAAATTCTAAAGTTAGAATAGTGCAGAATGTCAGGTTCTTGCTTTTCCATAATAATATCGATTCTAGCCCTCAGTACATGGCTTAATTAGGTCATTTAAGTGTACCTGAAATAAGGCCATATTCCAAGATTAAAAATAGATCCTTTGTTAACAAATGTATACGGATATTATATTTTTTGAGGGTGCTCCAACAAAATCAAGTGGTAATTTTATTCCAGTCTAAGGATTACTCCTCGGATAAATAGGGAGTCAAAATGGAATTACTGCTTGTTAAGCAAAAGCCGCAGATAAAATTAAAGGGAATGCCCTTGGAAGAAAATATTTCTCTAGGCTCTTTTGCCGAAATCAATTCCCAAGAATTTTTACAAGCATTGAAAAGTGAAAAGGTTTTGTTTCAAAAAGCTTTTCGGAAATTAGTGATTAATCTAACTCCAAAAATAACCCAGTTTCTTAGACGTTACCTATCCCATGAAGAAACTATTCAAGATGCCTTGCAAGAAACATTTTTGGGTGTGCATCGCGGATTAAAGCGGTTCGAGGGAAAATGCAAGCTTAGCACTTGGATTTATTCTTTAGCTTATCGAAAAGCATGCGATGCCTTGGCACAAAAGTATCGCTATAAAAATTTTGAGATGGAAAATATTGCTTTCGAAGAAGTGTGGGAAATTTCCGATACACGTGAGTTACCTATCGATGAAATGTATTTTCAAAATAAATTGGTCAATAATATTTTAAAAATTTCAAATCAACTTCCAAAAATCTATCGAGATGTTTATCAGCTTCGAGATTTGGATGGTGTCGGCGGAGAAGATGCTGCAGAAATTCTGGGCATTTCCGAAACCTTAATTCGAGTGCGCTTGCATAGGGCTAGAGGGCTTATTGTGGAACGGTTGGGAACGATTTAGTATTTTTCAAAGCGTTAAATCAAATTCATCGAGAAAATCATTACCGAGCCTTTTGATTTTTTCTTTAACGATAGTACCTATAGTTCTATCCAGTATCACTGACTGATCATTTAAATTGCCTTTCACTACAAAGCCAAATTCCGGTTCGCCTTTGGCATTCGTTACGCCTTGACGGACAATAATATTTAAAGACTGATAACATTTCTGACTTAAGCGACATTGCAAATGAAAGGCATGAGTGCCGGTACTTGAGATTTTCCCTTTTCCTAAAAAGGAAAGTTGATCACCTTGGCCGGTTACCTGTGTAATATTCATGCGGCTTTTTTGCCATTGAAAATTAGGAATACTTAGCAAGCGAAAATTAAGGTCTTTTAAACTAGGCAAATATTTATCGATAGCCTGCTCATGTTGAAAAGGAAAGTTTTTTAATCGCATATTAAAAGCGCTTAAACTTCCTTTCGCATCTAAGCTATTTTTATCAGTTAAAATCCCTCGGAATTTCACCTGTCCTTGAACGATACCTTTAACTAGGGCATGATTAAAAAATCCTCTGGCTGCAAAGCGATCCAAATTTATTTTACTAAAAGTCAATTGTCCATTATAGGGTAAAGACGCAGATTTTACTTCCACTACCACATTCCCTTTGACGTCCCCATCAGCTCCATGAATTTGCAAGTCATTAATGGCGGCTTTTTTGGAATCAGCGATTAACTTGAATGTTACGGTATTCAATGTTGGAAATTTAGAGGCAACGATGTCACGTATAAAAATATTGGAATAGAGAATGCGATCACAGTTTCTTTCGACATAAATTTTCATTTCACTTAAAGAGAAAGGGAGTCCCAATAAATTTTTACTGCGCCCAACATTGAGATTTAATTGAAAAGTATGAGTTCCATTTACCTCAATATTTCCAGTGCCTGCAATGCAAATTTGTTTTCCTTGCCCCATAATTTTAGCAGCGACTAGGTGGCCCTTTTTCAGATAAAAATCGGGAATGGACAGGTTTGAAAAACTGAGTTCCTTCAAACTAGATAAAAATTGGACAACCGCTGGGCCTTGTTGAAAGGGAAAATCTTTTAAACGCATTTGCAGAATATTTAAATCTCCCGCTACCTCTAAGCTACTTTTATCGGTCAATAATCCTCGCAGTTTAATTTGTCCTTGGGCCTGCCCGCTAATTACCCCTTGATCAAAAAAAACCATTTTGGAAAAGCGTTCCAAATTTATTTTATCAAAAACCAAATGCCCATTAAAAGGAAAATGAATGGACTCGATAGCTAAAATTAACTCACCTTTAACTTCACCCTCCGCAAATTGCATTTGTAAATCATTTAAGGCAATTTTTTTTGTATCGGCACTTAACGCACAAGTTACAGAATTTATTGGAGGTAAGTTGGGGATTAGTAAATCTTTAGATTCAATATTTGCTCGGAGAAGTTTATTCGTATTTCTTTCGACATTAATTTTCATTTCCTTCCAAGAGACAGGTAGCCCACAGAAATTTTTACTAGGGGCCAAATTGAAGACAAAGTGAAAAGGGGTATTTGTTTTGACGGTAAAATTTCCTTGTCCAATAAAAGAACATTGCTTGCCTTGGCCCACTACTTTTGAAAGTACTACATGATTTTGTTGAAAGCTAAAATCAGCGATTTCCAATTTATCGAATTTTAAATCTTTTAAATCTGAAAAGTAAGTGTCAATTAGGCGATGCTGCTGCAACGGGAAGTTTTTTAGGCTCAATTCCAATACACTCAAATGTCCGGTAGCAGTAAGGCTATTTTTATCAGTTAATAAACCATTAAACTTCATTTGTCCATTGGCCCATCCACGTACAAGGGCTTTATCAAATAAACCGCTTGCGCTAAGGGGTTGCAAATTTATTTTGCTAAAAACCAATTGCCCTTGAAAGGGAAAAGTAGAGGCTTTTATGTTAATAGCCATTGCCCCTTTTGCTACACCGTCGTTGCTGTGGATTTGTAAATTATTAATCGCTGTTTTATTGGAATCCGAAATTAACGTGAAAGTTACGGCATTTATTTTGGGATATTTTGTAAATGCAATATTTTCCGCTTGTAACTGCACTTGTAAATTATTTTGTGAAATATTTGCATTATGCACTTTTATTCTCCCGCATGTGAATAAAGGTCCGGATAAACTTTGCGTATAATCCACAGTTAGGTCAGAGATTTGCATATCCGTTAATTTGCCGCGCAGCCAATTCATGCGACTCAAAGGAAGTTCATTTTTTGCTTTCATAAACTCCATTGGGGCCAGGCTGAGGGTATCGATTGATACCGTCTGTATGCGTATTTTCCCCAACAATAATTGCGTAGGTGAAACCGTAAAGGTAACCGTTGGGATACGTAATATATTTTCCCCAAAAATGGATAAATCTTTAATGTTTACCTTACCCGAAAGGGTGGGAGATACTTTGCCCATTTTTATATGCAAGGAGTGAAGTTCGGGGAGATTTAAAACAATGTCGGAAACAATTTTTGTGAGGGGATTATGGATGAGGAAATACGCCAATAGACCAAGGAGTATAATCGGGGGAATTAAAAATATCCAAATTTTTTTCACGGCTAACCCATTTCGCTAAGCGACGAAATTCCTTAATCCTATTTTGACATAGATAAATAAAGCATGCCACTATCTAATGACGCTAAATAAAATTTGCTTAATTTTTGCGGTTAATACAATAACATCAAGTAGAAATTAATGGAACTATTTAAGCAAGATTATAGATGTTTTCTCAAGTCAGGGTATTATCTGATATTCCCAACCAGCCCAGTCCGAGTATTCCGAAACGCTTCTACATGACTAGGGAATAAAAATTCTTAATCCAAATATTCCGGAAAAATTCCTTTCCCATTTTTAACTTTTGTCATAATTTTTTGGCTTATTTTACGATTATTAACATGAATCAATTTCATTAAACGTTTAATTCTATTGGCTTCGGATTTGGAATCATATTTTGCACTCCATAGAATCATTTCAAATAACAGCGGAATTAAATCCAAACCTTTCTCAGTAAGAAAATAAATGTCCTTGCGAGCGTCCTCGGGGTTATTATGTTTTTTAAGTATTCCAACTTCTTCCAATTTGACTAATCGAGCGGCTAAAATATTAGTGGCAATTTTTTCTTCCGACTTAAGAAATTCTCCATAAGCATTTTTTCCGCGAAAAATAATATCTCGCAATATCAATAAAGACCATTTGTCACCAAAAGCTTCTAAACCGAAATTGATAGGACAATGCGATCTTAGATTTGTATCAGAAATTCTCACCCCTTAAAAATAAATTATTACTTGCAAAATACAAGTAATAAAAGTAAATCAGGTTATCCAAATTCAAGAAGGAGTAAATATGGTAGATATATTTCATAGAGTTGGAATTAAAGCCCCGATAGCAGATGTCTATGCAGCTGTGGCTACAGTGGATGGAATAGCTAATTGGTGGACGACCTCAACAACCGGTGAATCCAAGGCGGGAGGAAAAGTTGAGGTTCGCTTTCTTACTTTAGAGAGTATTGAAATTGGAAGCATGAATCTTGAGGTGACGGAGCTTATTCCGAATAAAAAAGTTCAATGGCGTTTTACAAAAGGGCCTGAAGAATGGTTAGGTACGGATGTGGTATTTGAGCTTTCACAAGTAGACGATTATTCTATTGTGCTTTTCTACCATAAAAATTGGCGAGAGCCACTCGAATTTATGGGTCATTGTAGTATGAAATGGGCCACATTTATGTTGAGTCTAAAACAGTTGGTTGAAACTGGTAAAGGAAAACCTTCACCAAATGATGTGAAAATCGATAATTGGAATTGAGGTTTGGGTTTATATTAGAACTATGAAAAAGACATACGTAACCTCTATTGTCGGTACATTCTTGGTTTTCATGGCGGGCGCCGCGTTGTCCGCAAGGGTGTCGGCAGCGCCAGTAAATCCCTTGAAGAACACTTATTGCAACCCGATCGATATCAACTATAACTTCTGGGAGGTTCGCAACGGGTAAGCCTATCGCGAAGGGGCCGATCCGGATATGGTCGTATACAAGGGAGATTTTCCCCTTTTTTCATCCCATGCGGGCGGATATTGGTGGTCCTCCGATATGCGGGATTGGCATTTTGTGATCCCTACGGGCCTTGACTTGTCAAGTATGCGCCAGGTGTCATGGTCAAGGGAGACGCCATGTATTATACATTTTCTGAGGGCGGCAGCATGTATGCAACGACCGATCCCAAAGGCGGAGTCTGTGGAGCGGACATCTGGAATGGCATCGATAAATCGCTCGTAGCGAGCGCGGCGATCCCAATCTATTTCTAGATGATGACGGACGCGTTTATTGCTATAACGGTTTGGGTGCTAATGGAAGTATCGGAGTGATGGAATTCGATCCGAATAAGAAAATGATCCAGATCGGTTCCGGAACGTCGCTCATCCAATCAGATACCCTCCACCACGGATTCGAGACTTGGGGCGATGAAAACTTGGACACCGGCCATGCGAATTGGTCATGGTTCGAGGCTGGGTTCATGCGGAAGCAGATTTCCATTTCCGTTTTTGACTACTCGGGCAAGGTGCTTCAATCCGGAAACATCAGCGGAGATGCTTCGACGGTATTGATCAAATCCAACATTTCAGGATTATGCTTTATACGCATATCCGAGAAGCAGTCGAAGTAGGGAAATATTCGTCACGAAGGTAATCAGAAAATACCGATAGACCTTCGTGGCGCTTGAAACAGTAATAAAAATTCTATTGGCAAATTTATTTACTTACAAACCACACAATTCCCGCCTTTTTCTTTAGCTTCATAAACGGCGAGATCACTTTTTTTCAAAAGATCTTCGAGAGATTTTTTTTCAGGGGCAGTAGTAGTATCTGATGCAATACCAATAGAAACAGATAAAGCAAAAGACGCATCTTTAAATATTTGTTTTGGCCATTTAATTAGTTTAATGTTTTTCAAAATAGTTTCGGCTAAACCTTCAGCAAAATCAACTTCCGCTCCGAGTAAGCATAAAATAAATTCATCACCCCCATGACGGATAAAAAAATCAGTTTTCCTTCGCAGAGTACTCGAGACACATTCGGTAAATTTTTTAAGCACAATGTCTCCAGCCCCATGCCCATATGTATCATTAATTTTTTTAAATTTATCTAAATCAAAGGTTATAAGTGAACTTCCTTTATTTAAACGCTTACTGGATTCATATACTACTTCCAAATTACTTTCGAGAAATCTTCGATTATGCGCATTGGTCAAGGAATCTCGAATGGTTTGTTTTTCCAATTCTTTTTTTTGCGATTCTACTTTTTTCACAAGCAATTTAAGTTCACTAATATCTCGGGAGATACCTGTTAAACCTATAACTTTTCCCTTTGCATCAAAGAGCGGAACTTTAGTAGTAGAAAACCATTTCGGTTTATTTGTACTCGAATAGATTTTTTCTTCGCGATTAATAATTGGTTTGCCCGATTGAAATACAGAATTATCATCCATGGTATATTTATCAGCTATAACCTTGGGAGAGAAATGATAGGCAGTATAACCAATGGCATCTTCGGATCTCGTAAAGCCTCTTTTCAAAGCAAACAAATCATTTTGAAATATATGCCGACCCTTTAAATCTTTTACAAAAATATGTGTATCCGGAAAAGCATTAAATATGGCTGTAATAAAACCATATCCGCCCAACTTTTTTAAAAAATCAGTTTGAAGTTTTTTCTTATTCACAAATAACCCTCACTATTTAATTCCAAAAATGAGTTGTGTAAGTTTTGGAATTATTTATAGCTCGATATTACTATAAATATTGAAAATGGGTCAATCCTGAAAGTTAAAGAAACGGCCTGTCTAAATCCTTAAGGTATTAATTTCAATTGGATGACTTAGAATTTTGCGGATTGGGCAAGCATTGACAATTGTATGTTAATTCGGAACCTGTCCGCTTATAGCATTTGCTCGGGCACTATAGGTGATATGGCCATTAGCATCAGCTGATAGGCGAGCCTTCACTTTTACTTTAAGAGCGGCTATGTCCAGAGTAATGCGTGTGTCTCGTAGCGGTTACCATACTTGGAAAAACCATTTAGGCAATCCGCAAAAAGATGCTCGCTTAATAGTGGAGATAGAAGCCCTTTTCAATATAAGTAGACAAACTTACGGCTATCGCCGTATAGCAAACGA
>JAYTSD010000043.1:0-169088 GCA_043745805.1 Fibrobacteria bacterium | reverse complement strand
TTTGCAAAACCCGCGCTCTTCCGAAGTCATTTCGGTGAGTAAATCAACTTCGCTTAAAGAAGCAAAGCGCTTATCATTGCAAAAGCCTTTAAGCCTAGCGACTCGTCTTTGATTATAAACGCTTGTAACCTCAGCATCCTTGGTGTCAGCGGAGCGAGTGGCATTGGCTTTAAGCCAAGACAGTGAATCCACCAAAAGCATTTTTTGCAATTCGTCGTGATTTTTCTTTTGTCGCTTTGGTGTAAGCGTATCAGGTGAGGTGGCTTCTTGTGAAGATGAAGGATCATTTACAACCGTTTGCGACTGAGCCGAAACAGCACTCCCTGCCAATACAATCAAACAGGCCAATCCAAAAACATATTCAACATAATGATTTTCCATAATCACTCCTTAATTTTTAAAAACCAAACTCTAATACTTTTATTCGAAACGTTTTATTCTTTTTCGCTCATGCGGCTTAAGAATCCAAACTTAAGTTAATAATTTCCCATCTCCGAACCATAGTTATAATTATTTTACTTTACTCCTACTCTCAGCTAATCGCAAACCGAATTTAAATACTTTATCTTTGAACGGCTATTTATTTTCCTAAAAAACTTCACATTTTATTTTATTTACACCATTACAAAACGCATTTCGAATAAAAGAAAACACTTAAAGCATGGTTAACATCAAAGTTACCATGCATCTATTCCAATTCATTGCTGGGTCAGCATTTCTTTAACGGATAATTTTATTCATCCGTGCATATGTAATTAAAACATTTTTCAAAAATCTGTCTTCATACATTTTGATTACAAATACGATTTTTTGATTGGCAAAAATCACCCACATTAAGCAAATAATGGCGTTTCTCTCCGTTCGACGGAAAACATCCCATTTTTTGCTCATTTTAATTTCAATAAAAATGCCTAGCGCAACTTTCCGCGTGAAGGATGGTAAGGGTAAAGTGCGCAGCACCGCAGCGAAAGCGAAGCCCTGAACAGCCTGACCCGCAGCCGCGCGAAGGGGCACGCTATATTGTATCAGCCCCGCACCGCGTCCTGCGCCATTAGGACAAAAAAAATGGAGCCCTCACGAGCTCCATCATATCTAAAAAAATTTATAAAAAAGAATTAAACGCTTGCGCCTTCTTTGGCTTCAACTTCTTCCATTTTCACATCTGCAAAAACAGGTTTCTTTTTCAATTGGTTGCGACGGCCATGTTGAATATCGGCATCATCTTGTGCAAAGATTGCGGCCTCTTGAGCGGCAGGAGCTGATATACTAATCTTCGCTTCTTCTTGCGAAATTGCGGAAGGCAAAGGACGACGGGCGGGCAATGGAGAAACCGATTGATTTACAATGGGAGCCGGTGCAGCTTCTACTACGAGTGCGGGACGATGTCCATTAGTGTTTTCTTCTACTGGCGCTTCTTTTTCATTGGAGAAAACGTCTAAGCGTTGATTGCGATTACGGTCGGGACCATTGCGATTGTCGCGATTGCGATCACGGTCACGAAAACGATCATTATTATTATTACGGGCACGGTCAGTGCTGCCTTCATTACGATCATTACGGGGTAAACGTTCATTGCGATCAGGGCGATTGTTAAAATCACGACGAGGTTCAGCACTATTTTCAGCAGGTTTATCCATAGCGGGGCGATTGTTACGATTTTGTGGAGCGTTATTTTGATTGCGATTTTGATTTTTTTTATTGTCTTCGTCGTCTCCAATTTTAACTGGCTTCAATTTAAGTTCTGGAGACATCTTTTTAATGACGGGTTGTTCCAGTAAATAATTGATGTTCTTGATTTTTAAAAGTGTAAGAACACTGAGTACGATTGATACACCGGTTAAAGCGGTGAGTAGATAAATGATTGTTTCCATTAGATTTTGAGTCTTTCCTTAATTGTTACATGTGCCTGTTCATGGCCTTCTCGCCAGCACACTTGGCTCTATTTTTACTTCGAGAGGCGAATTTTCAAAAAGCCCTCTAGCAAAGTATTTTTTATTGGGGTTTAGCTTTTCTTTTGCGTAGGAATTGCTGAAGTAAGACTTTCTTCCTCTTCTTCAGCCCTCTGTATGATCGACAATAACCGAACTGTTTGGCGTGAGAGGCAATTGATGCGACTGATCACGGACAAAACAACGGCTATGAATATTAAAAAGCCTAAACTCAACAATAAATTGAGAAGTACCACAGCCTTAAGTTAACAAATCCGAAGGGGGGTTGCAATAAATTAATTGAATTAATTGTACAAATAATGGCATAAATCATTGATTTATAAAGCTTTATAATTATTTAACTGCTTTTAAAAAGCCTAATTAATGCGCTAATTCCTTAAAAATAAATAAGTTGAACTCTATATTTGCCATTTAAATTTCAACTTGATAGACGAAAATAAATAAAAACTAATTATACTGCACAACTTGACACTTATACTTATGTGCAGTATATTAAATCAAAACTGGAGGTCATCATGGAAACAATACCCAAAAAACCTTTAACCTCTCGCCAACAAGAGGTCTACGAATTTATCAGAGAACGTATTTCCCAAACTAATAGACCGCCAACCTTGCGAGAAATCGGTCTCAAATTCGAAATCACCTCCACCAATGGGGTACGTAGTATTCTCGGCGCTTTAGTCAAAAAAGGCTATATAGCCCGCTCACCCAAACTTTCTCGCGGAATTGATATTCCCGAAGCAGATCAAACTAGTCGTGAAACATCCAACCACAATGCCAATGTGATGGAAATTCCCATTTTGGGACGTGTTGCAGCCGGTCAACCCATTATGGCCGTGCAAAATTTGGAAGGCACTGTAGTTGTTGATCGCGATTTCCTTATGCGGCAAGAAAATGTTTTTGCCTTACGCGTGCAAGGCGATAGTATGAAGGATGCAGGTATCCTCAATGGAGATTTGGTATTTGCACGTCAACAAAATGTTGCCGATAAAGGCCAAGTCATTGTTGCCCTAATTGGCGATGAAGCCACAGTAAAATATTATTTCCCGGAAACTGGTCGTGTGCGACTTGAGCCGGCGAATGATGCTTATCGCCCAATTATCATTGACTCCTCTATTCAAGATTTTTCTATTGCAGGACGTGTAATTGGTGTTTTGCGCCGCTATGCGGTATAAGAATATTACTTTAAAGCGATGAAACAAAATATTTGGTTTTATGCGCTTTTACTTTTTTCTGCTTGGCTGCTTATGCATTGCAGTGCTCCTGCCAATTTACAACAAGGTTATTATCCTAATCACAGAAATAAATACTCCATACAATTAGATAAAGAAGGTCGTAAACAAGGGCCAGAAATTTGGTGGTATGATAATGGCGTTAAAAAATATGCATCCCAAAATGTAAATAATCAACGAAAAGGTGTTTTCACTTCTTGGTATCCTAGTGGCGTAAAATGGTATGAAGGCAGTGAAGAAAATGGTAAAGCCGAAGGTACCCTCACTTACTGGCGACCTAATGGTAAATTAAAAAGCATTGCAACTTTTCAAAATGGAAACCAAATCAATCGTCAGGATTTTGATGAAAATGGACTTATTCCTAACCCGCATCAATTAGAAGACTCGCTAACCGAAATAAAACGCTTAGAGATTTTAGTCAAAAAACGTGACCGTGATGCAGCCTTACAACAATGGGTATTTCGAGTACGTAAGACCATGGAAACCTATTGGAATTTACCCCGCCAATTTTCTAGTCTCGTACCTTGCAAAGCCATAGCAAAAATAAAAGTCGATCATCAAGGGACTATACTCGAAGTAAAATGGAATGAAAAAAGCCCCAATACTATTTTTCAAAATACGGCGCAGCAATGTTTTCGCAAAATAAAAAAGTTTCCGCCTATGCCTGCAGCGATCACTGATACCGTCCTCGATATTCAATATGAATTCGTTTCGCCTGCAATCGCCGCTAAAACGGCCAAATCTCCTTCTGGCAAAAGATAAATTCTCCTAAACCCTAAATAGCCTTTAACCTGACATTCAGCCGACTAAAGCTTACAAAGATGTTGGATGGTTCTTTCCAACTCTACTCTCACCCATTCCTCATTTTCTTCAGGTAATATCGCTTGTAGTAACGTTAAAGTTTCAGTATCATTATTGTTACGTGCTGCTATCGCTACATTACGCAATAGCCCTTTGCGACCAGCTCTCGCTAAGGGCGTATGCTTAAAGCGACGTTGAAAGCCGCCCCCTTTGCGAAGCAATTCTAACCATTCGCAGCCACTCAAGGAAATGCTCGCCGCATCACAGTCCCCTAAATGCTTTTTATTCCATGGGCATATGGCTTGACAAATATCACAACCAAAAATCCATGGCCCAAATTGCTCACTCAATTCCACAGGAATAAAGGTTTTAGCTTCAATAGTCCAATAGGAAATACATTTATTGGCATTCAATTGTCCGGGCGCGCTAAACGCTTGCGTAGGGCAATGATCGAGGCATAAGGTACAGCCTCCACAAAACTCTGCTACCGGATTATTATGCGGTAACTCCCAAGGTAAAAAACAACCTGCAAGGAAAAATGCCGAGCCATTTTTTTTATCTAGAGTACAACAATTTTTTCCTCGCCAACCCAAACCCGCTTCGGAGGCTAAATCTCTTTCGAAAACTGGAGCCGTATCGGTAAAAGCATAAAAGGAAAAATCGCCTAAGTGTTTTTTTAATTCGTTTTCTAAACCCATTAAAATTTCTTTACCGCGATAATGATAGTCCGCTCCTTGCGCATAAGCCGCTATTTGATAACCATTAGTCGCAAGCGTTTGCAAAGGTTTGGGATAAGCTAAGGCCAATACTAAAATGGATTTTGCCCAGGGTTGAAATACTTCTGGATGCATGCGCTTTTCTAAATTTTGTGCCATATATTGCAAACCAGCATGCTGTTCCCCTTGAATCCATTTTTGCAAGTTCTGAGCATGTGGTGTTTGTTGAGCGGAAGTTATTCCCCACTGCAAAACATCATTTTGGGTTTTAAAAAAAGCTTCGATTAAATCCAGTTTTTTTTGCACAATCGCTTAATTCAGAATAAGTAACTCAAAGGTTACCTTAGGTTTTTCGCTTTTTTTGTTTGGCCGCCGGATAAAGAATATTATTCAGTATCAAACGATAACCTGGAGAATTTTTATGCAAATTCAAATCTGTGGGACTATCTCCTACCGCATGGGAATAGTCTTCCGGATCATGGCCACCATAATAAGTAAAATGCCCCTGACCCAAATTACCGTGTATGTAACGTACCGCTTCTTGCCCATTCGATTCGGCTAAAATCGTAAGGCCTTTTTTTAAAACAGCTTTGCGAAAAGTTGTGGCCAATCCTAAAAAACCTGGAATCACATCGGTATGATTTTGTACCAACATGGATGGCACCGGATCGTATTTTGCTGCAAAATTAAAAAGCACAAAGTCGCTGGCAGGCCTACGTTTTAAAGGACCCGCATTCACTTGATTATAATCGATGTCATCATGCGAAGGCGACATGGGATCGGTATCCACGTGGAAATTTTCAAAGGCTAAACTCAAATTAAAGTCCAAAGCCTTTTGCGCATTCTTAGCAACAGGACTTCCATCGAAAGGCATATCGACTATATCGGTTTTAGTGGCCGCCAAAGCCACATCCAAAGTATTGCAGGCTAAACACATAGCAAAAAGAAAACCGCCTTTTTCCACATAGTCACGAATCGCCAAGACCACGGCCTTTTTTAACATCACATTATTGGGAAAGCCTAAATTCTGCGCACTTTTTTGATTGGAGGTAACTTGTAATTGATACCAAGCTTGACCTCGAAAAGCCGCAAAAAATTTAGAGTTTTGTCCGGTAAAATCTTCATGATGTAAATGCAGCCAATCAAAATCTTTTAATTTTCCTTCAATGATTTCGCTATCATAAATTTTGGTATAAGGAATTTCGGCATAGGTTAATGCTAAAGTTACGGCATCATCCCAAGGTTGTTTCGTCAAAGGAGTGTATACGGCAATACGCGGGGCTTTTTCTAAAGTGATTTTATCCATATTTCCGGCGTCAATTGCTACATAAATTTGTTCACACTCCGCATCATTCAACGACTCAAAAAGCACGCCCCGACGCCCCGCTTCGCGCGCCACCGCAGGTAAGCTTTCCAAAAAGAAACTGCCTCCGCGATAATTCAATAGCCATTCTACTTTTAACCCTTGTGCCAAAGAAGCATAGGCCAAGCCATAAGCCTTCAAGTGATTGTTTTGTTGTAAATCCATAGGGATTAAAATTTTTCCCAATCCCCAAGTAAAGGATGGGCAAGATAAACCTGCAAAGAAAAATAAAATCACCGAATAAATTAAACGCGAGTTCATTGTATTACCGCTTCTCCATTTACCACCACCAAACTAACTTCATGCGCTTCGCAAACAATTTCATCTTCCAAAATACAAGCTTCATCATGCTTAAAATGAATCGCAATAAAATCCGCCAATGCGCCCACTTCTAAGCGACCTAAATCACTGTACCCCAAAGCATTCGCCCCATTCACCGTAGCCATTTTAAAAATTTCTTGGCAGGTAACTTGAGGATATACTCGTTTAAACTCCGCCATCTCATCAAAAATACTTAAACTATCATTTGACGCTAAGCTGTCGGTGCCTAAGCAAATATTTAATCCTGCGGCAACAGCCTCCGTATAAGCAAATCGTGGATGATGAAAGAAAGCGTGGCTTTTCGGACAATGCACCAGAGTACTTTTGGTTTGTGCTAAAATTTCAAAATCCTCCGCTTGCAATAAATTACCATGCACCCATAAAGCTTGTGAGGGTAACAAATTATTTCGCTGTAAATATTTTACCGGTGTTTCCGCAGGGCATTGCATCGCAGGGAAAATGCGTCGACAAAATTCCCATAAGGGTCCACGACCTTCCAAAAACAATAATTGTTCTTCCTTACTTTCTGCTAAATGCATAGTGAAGAATGAACTCGCCGCGGCCAAATCATTTTGTAATATTTGTAATAATTCAATAGAACATGAAAAGGGCGCATGCGCCGCCAAAGAGGGCCGCATTAAAGACGGAAAAGCAGATAAATTCGTTATTTTGGATTTAGCTTCGCACAAACGAGATTCTGCCACCGCAGGATCCAAACCGATTAATTCTAAATGCGGAAAGGAACGAATAGGAATTTGTTGTAATACGCCAAAGGGTTCTCCGGTGTTACCAACATCGACAACCGTAGTAATCCCATTTTTTAAACACTCTAAAGCACCAAGTTGTGTCGCATTTGCATAATCCGCGGGCAAAGCAGATAAGAGGAATTTACGTAATCGGCTTACCCATAAAGCAAAAGATTGTTCACCCGACAAAACCCCTCGCATCATTCCTAATTCCAAATGGCAATGCGCATTAATTAGTCCGGGCATTAATAGAGCATCGTTTAACTCATAAACTTCTTCGCCAGGATGAGCTTTAATTTCATCTCGATTTCCCACTTGCACAATGCGCTGCCCTTGAATACGCATTGCACCCTGACGAATGGGATTTTTCCCCGGAGACACTAAAAAATCGGCTGTATATATCACAAGGAAAGATTGTAGTCCATTTCTGATGCAAGACGAATGCCAAAATGATATGCTAAATTAAAAATTGGAGCAAAGATTTGAAAATTCCCTTTTTGGGTTTTGCATTTTTTTTGGTAGTCTATATCATTTTGCGCGCGCAAAATGTTTTTATACTCGATGAAGACCGTTTTGTTTATTATGCTGATAATCTGCTCCAAGGATTCTATGCACCCCATGATACCTTGTTTTTATGGAATGGGCCAGGTTATCCTTTACTACTCATCCCTTTTCGCTTAGCCCATATCCCGCTGATTTGGGCTAAGCTTATTAATGTACTCTTCCTCGAAGGAGGTGTCTTATTTTTATGGATAAATTTACGCGCTTATCTTCCCATTAACTCAACGTCTCCTTCCCAGAAGGCGAGTAATCTCTGTATTTTTGCAATTATGCTTTATGCTTTTCTTTTTGGGGCAAGCTGGTTGCATTTGTTAATGACCGAAATGTTAGCGTTTTTCCTTATCGCGGGAGGCCTTTTCTTTTATTGCCGGCTACTTAGAAATGAAAGTCATGGTATTGCTTGGATTGATTTTATAGCAACCGCCTGTTTTTTAGGTTATTTAATCTTAACCAAATTTTTCTTCGCTTATGTGGTGCTATTTTCCATTCCCTGTGCAGCTCTGGGTTTTTGGAGTAACTCTAAAAAAAAGAACCTGCAAACAATGTTAGTACTAATCACTGCTTTATTTTTATGTACCCCTTATTTGCTATACACCTATCGCCTTACCGGAAAGTTTTTTTATTGGGGAAATACAGGAGGAAGTCAACTTTATACGTTAACCGTTCCTGAACCAAAACTTTTAGGGGATGTGATCCCTATGAATGTGGTTAGCGAACATCCCGAAGCCTTCCCTAGCGAAGCAGAGTTAATGAAAAAATTAGCGTCACTTAATGAAGTCGAAAAGGGAGAACAATTCAAAAAAGCAGCTATTGCCAATATCAAAAAATACCCTAAAAAGTTTTTTTTGAATTGGTGCGCCAATGTGAATCGCCTGATTATGGATTATCCTTTTTCTCATTTCCCCACCTCGCATAGCGAATTAAAAACGGGTAATCTCAGCTTCACCTATGCCCCTATTTTTTTTCTGTGCCTTTTGTGTTTATGGCCCACGTGGAAGCATCGAAAAAAAATTCCGGTCGAAATATTATACTCCTTAGGTTTTGCCATTTTATCGTTAGCTGGTTTAAGTTTATTAAGCGCCTATTCACGTTTTATTTTTCCCTTATTACCCATTTTTTGTTTATGGATAAGCTTAATCTTCAGTCGTTTTATAGAATGGAAAAACCCAGAGGGTAAAAAAAATATTTTACCTACGGATAAAATTTCACGGCATGCTTAAACCAAAACTCCTCGTAGAAGCACTTGCAGCGGGTAATGATTCAGGTCTAGGTCGCCACGTGCGTTTATTTTTACAAGCCCTCGAACCGCTTGCACAAACTCATCATATTGAAGTTATTCTCCGTAAAAACGAAATGTTCAAGTTACCTCATTTTTTAAATCCCATTTATGTGCAAGCCAAACCTTTTCGTTTATGGACGCAAATTATTTTCCCCTTTCTCATTTGGCGAAAAGCTCCTAAAGGTGTCTTGTGTTTAGGGCAAACCCTACCTTGGTGGAAGCCACATGCGCTTTATATTCTATTGATTGCCGATGTTGCTCCATTGGAAAAATTAGGCTGGCGCAATTCGAAATTTGATAATTATAATCGAAATTGGTTACGAAAAAAAATCCCTCAAGCACAAGCTCTTATCACTAGCACTCAATTTACCCAACAAAGAATAAGACACTTATTTACTGACGCCATACCCCATATCGCTGTAATCCCACCTAATTATAAACCGATGCAAAGTCATAAAAATATTACTTTCTCAAAAACCATTTTCTCTGTGCCGTTTCTGCTAGGAGTGGGAAATATTGAACCACGCAAAAACTTTCCGCTCTTGGTAAAAGCTTTTGCTGGGGCAAAAAAACAAAACCCGACAATACCCGATTTATTTATTGTTGGCAATAAAGCTTGGGGACTAGCGGAACTAGAACAAACTATTCAAACACATGCTATGCAAAATCATGTGCATTTATTAGGGTATATTGAAGAAAACCTTTTGTGGGCGTATTATGCGCAATGCACACTTTTCATCAGCAGTTCCTTATACGAAGGCTTTGGATTCCCTTTATACGAAGCGCTCACACAAGGCAAAGCCTGTATTTATCATGATGCCTCTAGCCAAGCAGAATTCGCACAAGGGTTAGCCTTGGGAATTAATTGTGCTGATGAACATAAATTGGCCGAGGCGATTATGCAATTATGGAATGATGAGACTTTACGGCATCACTATCAACACTTGGCAAGCGAAGGGATGAAAAATATCGCCACTGATGATTTACCCAAAAACCTATGTGGTTATTTAACAAAAATTTTATCGACTTAAAATAAAACTAAGTAATCCTTTTAAGGAATTATTAAAGCCGGCAACACTTGCAAAAATTCTTGTCGAGAAATGGCCGTATCGCAATGTGTAGGGACAAGCAATGAGTCAAAAAGTACCCAACCAAAAGTGATTTTTAAAGTGTCTCCATACTTACGATAATTTGCATAATTCAAGGCTTCGCAAGCTGTTAAACTTTTCGCCCTTAATAGGCGTGGAAAAATTCCTGCTGTGTCGCTAAAAGCAAAGCGACTAGAATCGCTTTGCTGAGAAATTCCTTTAATCAATAAAAAACTATCCGCATAACTATGCGCTTTGACTCTTAAAGCTTTGTCGGTTACCGTACCCTTAGAGTTTCTAAGCTGAATAGAGTTTAATGAATCATGAAAGTAAAAAAGGGAAATGCTATCCCGTCCATTAGAATCTAAAGCACAATTTTCATTAGCCGGTAAAATCGCTCCAATGTTAGGAGATAAAAATAAAGTATCGCCATGCATATCACTATTCATTCCAAAGGGGGAAATCATGGAGCATTTAAAACCGGCATGGATATGCTGAAATAAAATTTGCGCATTCGAGTCAGTTATAAATCTTTTGCCCACGGGTAAAAAGCGTAAACTATCTACTTGAATTGTGCTGACCTTGGTGGGTTCACGCACCACATTATTATCGCCTAAGCAAGCCCAAAAAAAACTTGCCGATAATACTGCAATGCCAAGCAAGCTATTCCAACTCAATGTTTCCGGCCTTTTCATAATCTTCCAAGCGATCACTTTCCTGTAAAACCAAACATTTGTTTTCTGCCAAGGCAAATATAATTTGCCCCAATTGAGAATAGCTATTTATTCCCCAATCATACAGAACGTTTTTCGCCAATTTTCCAAAATCATTTTTTAATTCTTGTTTAAATTTTTGACAAATAATTTCGGTATTTAAATGTTGTAGTTCCACAGGCCCAATGACAGATCTCGCAGCAGGTCTAATTCTACGTGCAAGTAAATGATAAATATAAGCTACCGCGGACTGTGGCCATCGATGACCCTGCTGATAAATTTGCAAATATGCATTTTTGAATTCCCAAGATGCTCTCATTCGGATAGCATATTCAAAAATTTGGCGGGAGAAATCATTAAACCCTCTTTTTCGATTTGCAATTCAAAAGGTAAGGCACTGCTATCTTTAGCCATAATATAACCTAGAATATTTCCAACTTTTTCACCTTCCAGCAAATTAGCGAGTGGGTAAAAATGTGTATAAGTAGAGTATAGATTTAAACCATGATAAATTTTAACCCAAGAGTTTTTTCCTTCGCGATGTAGTTTCACCAACTTTCCCGGCAAAATGGGGCGAATATCACAATTACGATTATTATTTGGTGGAAAAAAAAGCAAACTCTTTTCATCCCCCAACCAATTTTTATTTTCCAAATTTTGGCTGGCAGAATCTGCAGGATTAAATAAACGAAAAGATTGCAAAGGCGTTTGTGCGTTGAAAATGGGACGTGCTGGCAACAAAGAAGTTTTTTCGGATTTTACTGATTCAATCTTAGTCTCTTCAAGATTCGTCTTTATAGCATCTCCCGAATCCATAAAGCCCGCAAAATTTCCCGGTAATGTGTGATGAAAAAACTTTATCACCACAGGTTTTTCTAAAATAAAATAAACCGGGGCTGCAAGTAACAACAATAAAAGCAACCGCAGTTTAGGTTTTTTTAAAGGAGGCGGACCCACAAATTTGGTCCGCTTTCCAGGCTTGAATTCTAGCTGCGAGAGCTTCACACTCTAATTATAAACACTATTGAAGAGTCATGTGTAAGGCTTTATTCTTGCCTTCATTAACCTCTTGGTCCATCGTTGCCGATTGACCACCCTTGGACATTTGAATGCGATGCATACCGGAAGGTAGCTCCACCTTAACCGGAGTTTTCTTTCCTGTAGCATTTCCATCGATAGTTATATCGGCACGGGCAGGGCTACTCGATAAGAAAATTATTCCAATAGCACCCGTTCCTGGTTGAGGAGCCGACTTTGGCTTTTCAGCCGCAGGTTCTTCAATCTTAGGTTCTGGCTTTGGTTTTTCCACCACCGGCGCGGGTTTAGGAGCTGGTTTGGGCTTTTCCACCACCGGCTCTTCCTTTGGCTCGGGCTTAGGCTTTTCCACCACAGGAGTGGGCTTTGGCGGAGGAGTTGGTTTCGGTTCTTCAACTTTAGGTGTAGGAGCAGGAGCTGCGCCGCCGTCTTTTTCTAAGGTCACATTGATTTCATGTTCCGTAGAATTTTTGGCTACCGTTGCTTCGAATTTTTTATAACCCGATAAACGAATCATAATTTTATTAGTGTTATTTGCTAATTCCAATTCAAGAGGGGTAACTCCTTTTTTAGAGAAGTTCACTAATACTTCGGCACCCGGAGGATTGCTAATCACTTTAAAAGCATTTGCCACAGCCGGCGTTGAAGTGGGCTTGGCGGACTTTACAGGCTTTGTTACGGCCGGAGGGGGAGTGGGTACTATAGGCTTTTGTACCTCGACCGGAGCGGTAGGTGTAACAGGCTCTGTAGGTGCAATTGGTTTGACTTCGGCTTTAGGTTTCTTGCCTTGGTTTTTCTCATGGCCCGATTTCCCTGCAGACACAGGCTTTACGTCTTCCACTGGCTTTACAGCTGGAATGCCTGGTGTGGGAACGACTTCAACAGGCTTTGCAGCGACTGGAGGCAACGACTCATTCACTGGAGCTGTCGGGGTTTCCACTTTAGGAGCGACCTTCGTCAATTTATCTTGTGTGGATGAAGTACTATTGGAGAAATAAAACACGGCAAGGCCACCAAATAATAAAATGGCCAAAACAATAAATATCCATTTACCCACTGACTTGTTATCGTCTTCTAATTTTGAAGAAGAAATGGGTTTTTCATAGGGTTGATTTTCTGGCGCGATATCTTGTGACATGCCATAAGTGGCTTGGGGAGCGGGCTCGGAATAGGCCATTGCTTCATTTTGAGCGGGTGAGTTTTCGAGCTCAGCATCATCCCCTTCAAAACGTCCTCCTACACGACGACCTTGTGGACGACGTGCATTGCGTAAACGTTCTTGTCCAGCTTTACGTTGGCGTGGATCAATATCTTCGTCACTGAGATCCGTAGGCATAAAGCCCACGGGAGGTTGCGTGGCACCATGATTCGGTGTATTGCTAACGGGAGGGACTTGTGCATACGGTTGAGCAGGCATTTGCACTGTGGGAAAATCAAAATTTGCTGGAGCGTTTACAGGTGGCTGCGCAGGCGGTGGACTCACAGGTTGAGGGGTAACTTGTGGTGCCCCAAATTGATACTGCGGTAATTCATTATTTTCGAGCTTATTACCAAGCTGTTCACCCATTTCCATACGGAATTCATCGAATTCAGTTTTAGGCACTGGTGGGGGTTCATTGGCTTGGCTGGAAATTTTTTGCAATTCTTCAATTCGATAACTAGAAGTTTGTCGCAAAATCTCTTTCGAGTCGGCGATCATTTCTGCTTCGGAACGGTAGATGCGCATAATATTATCGAGTCCCGCGCGCTTTAAAATATCTTGCACTTTTGGATGTTCAGTTAAAATGGCTATGCGTCCACTCACCTCAAGCATATGTCGATTGGAGGCGATAAAAGCATTGATAGTGTCGCTATACAAGTACTCTAAAGTACCGAGATCGATAACCACATTGCGCATATCGTTTTCAATTAAAAAACGAATTGTATTTTTCAGTTTAGCAGAATCGAATACTTCACCGTCGTTTAAACGAGCGGAGACAACATCGAAAATACCAACAGATCGAATATCAAATTTGATAAGCTACCCCCTCGAATTTAACCGAGCGATTAATAGTCCTGACAAAGTCTACAGTGAGCCTGTGGAAAATGATGCCTAAAACTAACAAATAATGAGATGTCATTAAGTATATTTTACACACTTTTTTTGAGTAAAACGAAACTAATTAATAACTGCAGGATAAATTGAGAAACGAAGAGAAATATCCAACAGTTCGCTTTTTAAAATGTAAAAATTGTGGGCATATTTTTACCGAATCACTTTCGGGGGAAAATCAATGCTCCAACTGCCAAGCCGCCTTTCAACCCGAAAAAGATTTCCCCTTCTGGCTTGAAAAACAAAGTCTGCATGGCCATGTACGTATGACTATTATGGGTACACTATATAAAATTAAAGATGTGGAATTGTTGAAAGTCGAAGTGGCTAAAAGCTTGGACGAAAACCCCAAATCCTTAGCCTTTGAATTTAAATCCAGCTCCTATCTCGATAGCACCGTCATTCATTTATTGGCCAAATCCATTCAAAGACTTTCGCAAGAAATGAAAAAGGCCTGCATAATCACGGACGATGAACATTTAATTGAAAGCTTGCGCACCGTGGGCTTAGATAGGGTGGTATCCATACTCCCTAATTTTGAAACTTATCAGCACAATTTTATTGGGCAAGATTAAGCAAACTTAATTTTCAATTTCTTCCTTCTCTAATACTTCCGAAGTGGATTTTGGTTCTTCGTCCGCCGCAGGAGTTTGCTTAGATGGATCTGGTGCTATCACTTTTGGTGATGCGTTTGTTGATGCGCTTTGAGCAGGTGAAACAGGACGCGTGAGTTGAACTTCGGTTTTAGGTCTTGTCGCTAAGGGTAATTCCTCTTCTTGAACCGCTTCCTCCATCTCCCCATTCTCAGAAGGAGCTTGTGGAACAGATATTGGAGATTTTTTTTGTTCGTCTGTCTTAGCATTATGTCCGCGATAATTTAAACCGTTAAAATGCGCAAAAGAAGGCGTGCATTGAATGGAGATTCTTTGCGCTGCCAATAAGCCTGGAGCGGGAGCAAAGCTATAATCTACCGTCACAATATGCCGCCATGAATATCCCAATCCTAAAGAAAATACTGACATTAAATCCGCTATATCCAAATTATTTGTTCCCGCTCTAAGGGCTAGACCAAAATCAAAAATATATTCCAATCCCAAATTTGTAGTCGTCAAAATATCAAGAGGGCTTTCGTGAATACGTCCCCCTGTTAATGAAGTAGGACTTTTACCATTTTGTTGAAATAAACCTTCTGTTTGTAGGGCTATTTGTAATTCACCATAAAAATATTCAGCAGGAACTTTTAATCCGCATCCTAAAAAAACGTCAGTGGGTTGATATTCAGTATAGCCACTACTCCAATGCGCTGAAGAAGGTAATGCGCCTTTTATAAGGGTATTCACACGAAAATTTTCTGCCACCGTATATTGCGCCATCACATCCCCACGCAATCCGACACCGCTTTGGTCTAATTGGCGGTAAAGCATATGTAAATTAGCGCCTATATCTAAATCACCAAAATGTCGTGCCAAAGCACCAACTATCAAATAATCGGCACTAGAAAAATAGCCATCCGGTTCAGTAAAATTGCCAACCACCCCTACCCTTTTTTCAATATCATTCACGCCAAAGCGAGACAAGCCCAAGCCCAATGTACTATTGCTTTGAAAGGGGAAAAGCACATTAAAATGATCGAATTTCGCGGTCCCAAATTTTTCGAGATGTCCCACACTAAAAGTAAAATCATTAACATCATTCATGGCTGCTGGTGCATTAGCCACTGCGTCCGCATCCCCACTATAGCCTGCAAAGGTGATAGAACGTGCCGATTGGCGCGCACCAAAACCTTCCTCTGCCGTAAGGTTAACACCCGCTGCTTCATTAAGTCCGTTGGATAAATCGTCGGCAAATAAAAAGGCATTCCCCTGCAAGGCTATAACTACACTTAAGCATCCAAGGGTTTTTGCGACCTTATATGTTCGGCGGGAAAATTTCTTGCAAGACATTTCTATTAATCTAACTTTTTGAAGTGTTGGTGAATAATTTATCTGAATAATCTACCAATGTTGAGCATGAAAAACCGATGAATATTCTCTTAATGTGGCCAAGTGCCCTTACCAAAAACTACGAATTACTGCAAAGTCTTAAACTCAAAAACCGTCTTTTGGCGCTTCAATTTAGTTCACTATCGACTCCTACAATTGACTTAACACCTAAGTTAGACAATGAAATGCCACAAACGTCGACGCTTATTTTAGACGCCCATTTTAAAATTTTTGAAGCCGTTCATTCCCTCGAGTATGATAAAAAAGATTTTTTGAACCTCTTAGTTGAATTTAATTTGCAGCCTGCCGAAACCATTTTTATCGGCAATTCTCCCAGCGCCTTACTTGCCGCAAGCCAGGCTAAAATCGCCACCGCCATTTTTTGGGATGGCTCAGTTGAAAATATTGAATATCAAATGCTCATGCGCACAAAACCCGATGAAGTTTTTACCAGCCTTGGGGAATTAAAAATATTTTTCGATCGCGCTAATTTTTCGGAAAGTCGCTTATGGCCTATTGCCACCGTAGGCGCTTTAATTCAAAATGCAAAACAAGAAGTTTTATTGGTGCGCACAGCAAAATGGTCTAATCTTTATGGCATTCCGGGTGGAAAAATTCATTATGGTGAGACAACTGAAGCCGCCTTAAGACGAGAGATCAAAGAAGAAACCGGATTATCCTTAAAAAATCTACGCTTTGTTTGCAATCAGGATTGCATTGAACATCCAGAATTCTATCGCTTGCGTCACTTTTTATTATTGAATTATTGGGCGGAAATAGATGTTACCCAAGAAACTACGGTGCAATTAAATTATGAGAGTGATGCCTATAGGTGGGTACCCCTGCAAGAGGCTTTACAACAGCGTGTGAATGAGCCTACGGCCGTTTTGATCCGTAAAGTTTTAGAGTTAATAAATGAAGGATAAGAATATGGGGATTATAGCCATTCGCGATTTAAAAATTAACTGCATTGTGGGTTTATATCCACATGAACGTAAGGTACAACAAGATATTTTTGTGGATTTAGATTTGCATTTAGATTTTACGCAAGCGGCCGCTACGGATAACTTGGAACATACTTTAGATTATACTGAGTTAGCAGCATGGCTGGAAGAATGGATTCAAACCGAAAAATTCATGCTCATTGAAACCTTGGCGGAACATGCTACTACACAAATTTTACAACGTTGGCCTGCCGTTAAAAAATGTCGTATTGAAATTAAAAAACCCGGTGCCTTGGCCAAAGCCAGTTTTGCAGCCGTTATTGTGGAAAGGGCCGTCTCATGAAAATTGCTTTAGTCACGGGTGCCGCAAAACGTTTAGGTCGCGAACTAGCCATTAGCCTAGGTCGCGCGGGATATTTCGTGTGGGTACATTATAAAGAATCGCGCCTCGAAGCCGAAGCCACTTTAGCAGAAATTCGTCGTCGTGGAGGTGTAGGTAAAATTGTTAGTGCGGATATTGCTTCTCGCCAACAAGTAACCTCTATGTTAACTACCATCAAAGAACATTCTGGTCAACTCGACCTATTGATTAATAATGTGGGAATATATAAAACGGGATCATTAATCGACTATGCGATTGAGGATTTTGAAAATACTTTACAAACAAATTTATTCGGCTGCTTTTATACTATTCAATTAAGCCTTGCGCTTTTCCCTCCTTCCGGAGGTAATATTATTAATATCGGCTATGCGGGTATTGAAAATTTAACCTCTTCCATACATAATACCGCCTATCTTATTTCCAAAAGTGGTTTATTGATTTTGACCAAATCTTATGCTGAAGCCCTTGGCCCTAAAGGCATTCGCATAAATATGGTTTCGCCGGGCATATTGGCAAACTCGGTGGAGTTCCCCAGCAATCCCAAGACGGTTGTGCCTTTAGGGTATTTAGGAGAATGTGAAGATATTGCTAGCACGGTTGCTTTTTTAATTAGTGAAAAAGCACGCTATATCACAGGAATAAATGTCGATGTGGCAGGAGGTTATTTGCTGGGACTAAATCATTTTGAAGACAAGAAGTAGTATATTATACCCAATATTTTTGAAGGACTTTTCCTAAAAGCGAGTGATGAAAATGCAGATGATTAAAAAAATTCTTTCCTTATCTTTACTGTCTTTGACATTAAGCATTGCGCAGGCGAAATTAGATCCCGTTGAAATATGGGTTAACTCCGCAACAGATGATGCCTATTATCGAAATATGATTAAGATCTATCAAGAAACGGTGGATAAAGATTTTGCAGCCACAGTGCATTCTTATGGCTTTACGGAAATGCCCGACAAATTAGCCATCGCCATTAAAACGGGAATCAATGCGCCCGACTTAGTGCAACTCGATGAAATTTATTTCAGCATTTATTTAAATGGATCGGCCATGCCTTTTGCCGACTTAACCAAAAAAATTGAAGCCGCAGGATTTAATCAAACGGTGATGCCACAACGTATGGGTCTCTTTAGTTATAAAGGGAAAACTTATGGGTTACCTCAATCTATTGCCAATGTGGTTTTGTACTATCGCGATGATATTTTTAAAGATTTAGGAATTACGCCTGCAAGCATTGATACTTGGGATAAATTTATTGCGGTGAGTAAAAAAATTCATACGGAATCACGTAGCATGCTAGCTTTAGATTGGTCACTATTCGAAATTTTATTACGCCAACGCGGTTTCGATATATTTGATGAAAAAGGTAATCCGCAATTACTTTCCGAAGCCTCCATCGAAACCATGAAATTTCTGGTTTCCTTAAAAAATGATAGCGTAGGTATGGTTCCCGATCGCGGATCAATTTTTGAACCCGAATTTTTTAATAGCTATGTCGCTAATAATGGAGTAGTAAGTATTATCGGTGCAGACTGGTATGGACTAGATATGTTACAGGGCTTTTCACCCAAACTCGCAGGTAAATGGCGCGCCATGCCACTTCCCGTTTGGACCGATACTAAATCGAAAGGCAAAAATACCACTTCGAATTTTTCGGGACAGGGTTTTGTCATTATGCAAAAAAGCAAACAACAAGAACGCGCTTGGAAATTCATGAGTTGGACCATGAGCAATACCGAAGCAAATGTGCAAAGATATTTACAAGGCAATTGCTTAACCCCTTATAAACCAGCTTGGCTCGATATGCGCTTAAGTCGTCCTGAGCCATATTTTGGTGGTCAATCGGTAGCCAGTTTATTAATTGAGCAAGCTCCAAAATCGCCTATGGTTGTACAGTCTCCTTATCGTGCGAAATTCGTAAATCTCTTACGTGAAAATTATTGGCAAGCACTCATAAAAGGTGGAGCCAACATTGAAGAAAGCTTGCAAATCATTCAGAGTGAATTAACCAAGCCTGCCGCATCAAAACCTGCATCCACCAAATCTAAAAAACCGGCCCCCACTAAATAAGCGACAAAGCATTTTGGGATTGCCTAACACTTTGTCGACAGAAAAGTCGACAAAAACCAAACGCTTGCAAGTCCCGCTTTTATTATTGATTCCCTTTCTATTCTGCTTTGCTTTGTTTTGGTTAACACCCTTGTTACAGGGGTTTTATTTGAGTTTACAAACGGATAATCTTTTGGGAGAGGGTGAATTTGCGGGTTGGCAAAATTATAGGGACCTATTAAGCGATCACCGTTATTTCCATGCCGTTTATAATACTGTTCTCTATGCAGGAATGAGTATTGTTTTAGTCTCACTGTTCTCCTTAACCTTAGCACATCTTTTACAGAAAAGTTTACCCAAATGGCGCGGACCTTTAAGCTTTTGTTTATTGTTACCTGGCCTTACGCCTCCTTCAGTATTAGCCTATTTATACTTATTAGTTTTTAATGGACCGCATGGAATACTCAATAGTATATTTTTGACTCCTTTTGGCTTACCCGCAATTGATTGGATTCGCGATCCTAATTTCATAAAGTTTTCCATTGTATTACAAACGCTTTGGCGCTGGTCGGGATTTATCACCTTATTTTTCCTTTCCGGTATGGAAGGCATTCCCAAAACCTATTATGAAGTCGCCTATGCCGAAGGCGCAAGTTTTTGGTGGCAATTACGAAATATCACCTTACCGATGCTTAAACCCATTTTAATTTTTGTGGGCATATTTTTATGTCTCGATGCTTTTGTTTTATTCGAAGGCGCTTATGTATTACTTGGTGGATCCGGTGGAACCTTAGATGCAGGTTTACTACTGGTTGGTTATACTTATCAAAGCGCCTTTACATATGGAAAATTTTCGCAAGCGGCAGCCATTAGCTTTTCTATAGTGCCGCCCCTACTTTTTTTAATTTGGTTGATTTTATTAAGACCTTCCTTTAATCGGAAAAACCAACAACTGGAAGTAAATGTTTAATAAACCATTCTTCCATTCTAAAACAGCATGGTTATGTACACTAACCTTGCTTTTACTTTGCCTACTATTTGCCTATCCTTTTTTATGGATGTTTTTTGCCACCTTTAAAGACGATCCCGATATATTCACCCCTTTCCCTCTTTGGCCCAAAACTTTTTCTTTAGCTTATTATCATGAATTGTTAAATGGAAAATGGATTCCTTATCCGCTGCAATTTTTGAATTCCTTATGGATTGCCTTTGCCGAAACCTTGGGTGCCTTGCTCATTACGGTACCCGCAAGTTACGTACTGGGGCGCTTTAATTTTAAAGGCGCGAAAATTATTTACGCTCTTGCCGTATTAGTCGTTTTAATCCCTCGCCAAGTCATGGTTTTACCTTTGTTTTTATGGATGAATAGTTTGCATTTATTGGATAAAAGTGCCGCAGTCATTTTGCCAGGAATGGTTTCGGGAATTGGAATTATTTACTTCACCCAAGTAAGTAAGCGCTTGCCCAAGCCTTTAATTGATTTAGCACGTAGCGAAGGCGCTTCGGAGTATCAGATTTTTTTTATGTGTTTACCGATGCTTAAACCTGCGCTCTTTGCTTATGGCCTCATTCATTTTGTACTCGCTTGGCAAGAACATTTAATACCGCTGGTAATGATTACCACCAAAGAAAATATGACGGTGTCCGTCGCCTTAAATAGCTTATACGGTGGAAGTATGCATATGCCCTATGCCTTACTAATGGTCGGCTCCAGTCTCACATTAATTCCCACCACATTGTTATTTTTATTTTTGTTTAAACAGTTTAAAACCTCCTTGTCCGAATTGACGGGACTCTAAGAGAAATCATGGCTAAGCTTTCTTTGAAGAATATTTGTAAGACTTTTCCAAACGGTGTAAAAGCCTTACAAAATTTTGATTTAAATATTGCCGATGGAGAATTGATTGCCATTGTCGGTCCTTCCGGCTGCGGTAAATCGACGCTCTTGCGCATAGTAGCAGGCTTAGAAGCCTTAACTTCGGGAGAGATAAATCTCGAGGGACGTCTTTTGAATAATTTACCGCCGAAAGATCGTGACCTCGCTTTGATGTTTCAAAGCTATACTTTATTTCCGCATTTGACGGTTTATGAAAATATGGCCTTTGGGCTTAAGCTCCGCAAAGAAAACCCTCCTACCATTCGCGAACGCGTAGTGGGCATGGCTAAAACTTTGGGATTAACCGAGTTACTGGAACGTTACCCTCATGCCCTTTCTGGCGGCCAAAGACAACGTGCAGCCTTGGGACGAGCCATTCTGCGCAAGCCCAAAGCTTTTTTACTTGACGAACCTTTATCTAATCTCGATGCTAAAATGCGTTCCCAAATGCGGGTAGAAATTGGGCAATTACAAAAATCTTTAGGCACCACTATGTTATTTGTGACTCATGATCAAGTGGAAGCAATGACCTTGGGTGATAGAATTGTGGTATTGCGCGATGGCCTAATTCAACAAGTCGCTGATCCACAAACTTTATATCATCAGCCCGCCAATAAGTTTGTCGCTGATTTTATTGGCATGCCTAGTATGAATTTTTTTATGGGTGAAATTAAAGCGGAAGCGCAAATTTATTTTTTCGGCGCGGGAATTAAAATCCCTCTTGATGGACTTGAAGCCACACTTTTCAACAAAATAAAAGCTATATCTGGAAAGGTAACCGTAGGCATACGTCCAGAAAATATCCACAGCCAAGCGGTGAGTGAGCCAGTTGGACCTTATGGAATAAGTGGTCAAGTGAAATTAATCGAACATATGGGCGCCCAGTCCTTTTTAGTGATGGATGTTCAAAATCAATCCGTGACGGTACGCGCGGAAAGTAATAGGCAATATAAATTAGGGGAAACCTTGGTGTTAACATTTCCAAATGAAGCATTGCATTTTTTTGAAGCGCAAACTGAGAAAAGAATTTAAGGACGCGAGATGGCTAAAATGATTCCCTTTGCTTTTTTGGTGCTTACCGGTTTGTTGGTGGGTATGATGGTTTTCACGCGGAAGAAATCGAAGAAGTAAATTAGGTATTACGATAATAATGCCTTAAATATGGTGCATTCTCAAAGAGAATATTTCAATTCGTTGGCAAAAGAACACCCAAACCATAACGAGATTGATATCTTTGAATATGCGCCACCCAAGCGGCTCGAGTCGTGATATCAAACCATTCTGGTAAAATAGAACTTAGGATATCAGGTTCAGCAAAAAAATCAGGGGCCGTAACAATATCGGCAAGATCAATATCTTGCATGATGGTATCCTTGGCAAACTGATCTACACGACTACCGCGAAACGCAGGTAACATGTGAGGATTTTTCAACAAAGCCGCCTCTTGCGCTGAAGTTAAACCTCCACCTACTCGATAGTGTTCAATGGCCTCGTCAACATGCATTTGTAATCGTTCACGCATCCATTCAGTCCGTTCTGAAATGGTTGATGTCTCGGATGGTCTAGGTCTTACACCACTTGGTGGCTCCCAAGCCTCTCGTGGAGTCAAACCGGCTTCAACACGATCTGCCGCCATTTCTTCAGATTCCCTTAATCCAGTCGGTGCGTCGGCTTCACTTGTTCCTGATAAAAGCTCTCGATCCGCCGGATCCATCATAGGATCAACAACATCCTCTATCGGACTCCTTAATCGAGTATCAAGTCCCTCAAGCAAAACTTCTATGCCATCTTCATCGGCAGCTTCAAAGGCTTCATGAAGGGATCTGCGATTGGCTCGTGCGAATTCTGGAAAATCCCGCATGATTGCTTCGGCTCTGCGAATTTGATCTGGTGTCATGTTTTCGGGAAAGCAAGGAGAATTACAAAATCTAAATGCCTCAGCAGCTTCCGGATTTTCTGCCCATGCTTGTAATCGATCGGGATGCTCTTGAAAATTAATTAGGGTTTCATCATTGACCGGTCCAACTTCAGCTAACTCTTGGGGATTAAGCCCAGCTTCAGGTGCACGGGGTTCAATAGTTTCCGTCGTAGGATTTGTCGCTTCGGGTTCAGAGGACAAAGGTCTTGGTTCCGAGTCCGTAACGACAGGTTCCCTAGGCGTTTCCGTAACTCGTGGCTCCATCATTAATGGTTCGGAAATGGGTTCAACTACAGCTGCTTCTGGAATTGGCTCCGTAACTCGCGGAGCCGATGTTGCAGGATTCCGAGGTGGCGATGTTCGCATAGTGGTATGATGTGATCCTGCTCTTTCAGAGGTACGCGTGGTAGCGGCAGCAGTTTCTTCAATAGCCCTTGCACTTCTACGTGCGAGTACTATGGCACTTTCTTCTCCCGCACCAATCAAGCTTTGAGTAAAACTTCTCATCCTTATAAGTAACGGTTCTAAAGCCTCAAATAAAGGCATTAATGGACGTAAAACCGTTCTGCTAAGCAGCACTCCAATCAAATGCTCGATTTGTGAAATAATACGGCCTGCGCGAATTGCAACTTCAGTAAAAGCTACAACCCCACGAGATAATGGTCTTAGCGAACGAGCAAACTCTCCAAGTTTAGTAATGAGATTTCCTACTCCGTCAGTAAATATCAGAATTACTAATTCAATTATGACTGTGCCAATAATTTCTCCCGAAGTTTCTGCCAGTTCTGGAAGCGGAGTTTCGAGAAAATGGGTAGCCAAAGAATCTGCCGCTGAACGCCCCTGTGCTTGAGCTCCTCGTACTATTGTATGTTCTATTGCATCCGATGCGGAAGTTGCGGCTTCGAAAATTCCACCGGCGAAGGTTAACAAATTGCTTCGATTTGTAAGGGACTCCAATATGGTGGAAGCTTGGGTACCAAATACTGTCATGGCAACATTAAGCGCCTGAGCTTCTTCAACCAAGGCGGGAAATCGCGAGGGCAGAGTATCTAGCCAATCAAGTGCGGACAAAGTTAGTCGAATAGCCCCTGCAGCCAAATGCACTAAACCGGTAATGGGACTGACCAAACCCTGAATCACTCCCCAAATAAATCGCGCGCAGAATTCGGCAAAAACGAGTGGGCTCAATAACTCCGTAATTCGACTAAGTATTTGTAGGCCTTCGCCCCGTTCAACTAATCGCTCATAACTCCGATACAAAAAACTCACCTCAGCCGCAATAAGGGCGGCCATGATGGTTTCTGGAATGGGTACCTGACTAGTAGCTCGCATGGTACGTGCCATGTGAACGGATACATTTTCGATGGCTTCCCTAACAAGCCGGTCTGTATAACTTTCCTCCGTTGCAACATCAGCTTCATGGGTAGATTCCGTGCTTGCAGAGGTAACCTCGGATTCCTCATCACCTACTAGCCGATGTATTTTTGGTGAAATACTTCCATTTTTTTGTTGAGCAACATGGGCTAATTCATGGGCGAGCAATGCCTTTCCAGCTTCATTTTCAGGTTGGTATTCACCTTTTCCGAAAACAATATTATTGCTAAACGTGTAAGCACGAGCATTGATCGAACGCGCAGAATCGGCAGCGTGGGAATCATTGTGAATTTGGATATGACTAAAATCTATCCCAAAACGAGGTTCAAAGAATGCTCTACTATTTTCGTCTAGTGATTTTCCACCGTAATTTAGAGTTCTTTTTACTGTGGAGCTTATCTCCTCGGGAGGAGGTTCCATTGCGGCAGCAAAACTTTCCTTTCTAAAAACAGTTTCGGTTTCTTTCTCTTCCTCGCAACTGTCACATTTCGCATGTAACTTATCAGTTACTGAAATATTAGTATTTACTTTCACCGGAACATCGGCGGACATGCGCATCACCTTATCCGCTATTTGATCCGCTTCAATTTCTGCGGCATCATTGGGTTGAGATATTTTTAAATCGTTGAAGGAGGATTGACAAGTCGAACAACCGCCGCCACAAGGGCAAGAGGCTTTGCGATTGATTTTCGTATCCGGACCCCAAAATGGTAAGCTATCAAATGAGGATTTTATTTCGTCATTATAAAATTCATTTTTCGACTTCTGCATTAATGACTTTGAATGGGTTTCTCCCATTGTCATTTTTTTTAAACCCAATGCCTCAGCCATCGCTATCCTCCTTGCAGTTGAAGGGAACATACCAAACCCGAACGGGTAAATGAATCTGAAAGTAATTCGGATACGGTGAATTCTCAGCCCCAAAAAAACTAGCGGCATAGGGATCATTAAAATACCACATTAACGGATGACCACAACTTGCTGCGACTATTATTTGAGAAATAGCTTGTGTCCAAAACCTGGTAATTATTTCAGTCTTCCGCGGTCCGTCACTCATGAAGGCTATCCAACGATACCCCGTTTTAACTTCATACAAAGTATTCCCATGATCCATTGCATCGAAATCCACAGATTCTCCGTCGGGACTTTGAATTCTTACTTCACGCGGAACGCCACTTAATTTTTTCGCATAATCGGCATGACATGGAAATCGTCCTGATTGCTGGCCAATAGATTCATAAGTGCATTTTCCCCGACGCTTTTTTTTATCCAAATCAGTATCAACGTCGGGAGGTTTAATTCGGATTGTGGGTGGAACGGGGAAGGGTTGTGGATTTTCATTAGTACTATTAGTTGAATTAGGATTCAATTTTGGTGGTGGTTTGGATGCTCGAACCACCCCAGTATTGTCTGACGATGTAGTAGTATGTTCAGGTAAAGCTTCCGGAGCTGCTTTTGGCTTCGTTATGGGAGTGGGCTCCCATATAGGCTCCGGATGAATGGGTATTTTAGGAACACTTTCACGAATCATACCTGGATTTCCACCGGTGATTTCTGATGTTGCAGGAATAGGGTTAGAAAATTTTCCTGGTACTAATTCCAATTTTGGTCCATTACTACTTCCAGATTCACTCGATCCACCAAAAGAGAGAGATTGCTCCAAACCCCATCCAAATATCCGATTGAGTCCGTGTTTGCGTGCTTCCTCTACGCTCATTCCACTTTCAATGTCCGCATGAAATTCTTCCATGTTACCATGACAGGGATTCGTATAATCACAGACAACATCCATGGATTTTTTAAACCAAGATTTTTCAACTTTTCTATTTACTGTTAAGTCCCAAACCGTTGCATTATAAATTCTCTTTGCCTCAATGTTGTTCATTACATCGTGTTCAATTGCATCAACAATCCGATTGCGAATAAAAGCCTTTTCATCCGAATCCCAATAAAGATTAAGTTCTTTGGTTACACTTTGAATTAAATCCGTTGACAACCAATCCTCAATGATCCAAGAAGGAATTTTATCTAAATCATCCCAAAGATTTCGCCGAATAGCTTGCTTGGTGCCTAGGCGAACAGCTTCTTCATTGAGAGATTTCTGTGTTCGTGGTATTGTTGCCGATGTTCGACTTAATAAAATGGCTTTTCGTTGTTGTAAATAATTTATTCGCATCATTAATGGCGCAGCCATTGGATCTAATAATTGCTCACTCAAAATTTCAATCTCAATGTCAATATTATTTAAGTCTTGTTGCTCGTCGCTTAAAGGTTGCCGATAAATAACGCTGCGATCTAATTTCGATGAAGAGCCCTCCTGTTGCATCACATGTGCAAGCTCATGCGCTAATAAATGTCTGCCTCTTTCATGCTCAGGTCCATATTCACCTTTACCGAAAACAATATTACTCCCAACTGTATAGGCACGTGCATTTATAGCACGAGCAGAATTGGCCGCTGTGGAATCATTATGCACTCGAACATGGCCAAGATCTCGACCAAATCGAGGCTCGAAAAATGATCGACTTGCAGAATCAAGAGATCGGCCATTGGAATTAACGACGCTTTTTACTGAAGAATTTTCATATATTGAAGCAGAACTACTTACTGCATCAAATCCTTCTTTTCTAAAAATCGTTTCGGTTTTTTTCTCTTCCTCGTAGGTGTCACATTTCGCATGTAACTTATCCGTTACAGAAATATTAGTATTTACTTTCATGGGAATATCGGCAGGCATACGCATTACCTTATCCGCAATTTGATCAGCCTCAATTTCTGCTGTGTCATTAGGTTGGGATATTTTTAAATCATTAGAGGAGGATTGACAAGTCGAACAACCGCCGCCACAAGGACAGGCTGCTTTGCGATACAATAAGTGCTCAGACGAGTTTTTATTAAATTGTTCAGTTCTTCCATAATCTGAATTGCTTCCATGCGACTTACTTTTATAGTCGGATTTTTGTTCAGATAATTTTGTGGTTTGACTAAACATAAAAATTCAAGCCAAAATCATTTTGGTATTGAAATTAATATCATTGTGATGTTTAAAATTTTCCATCATTACTTTTTAAAAAAAAATTAAAGTTATTCCACTATTTTATTGTTGGCACTAGGCAAATGAAGATGGATTTTTGGATTCCTCCTGTTCTTCTTCGGCGAGGTGACCATCTTTGATTGGAGCCAAACCGTCTTCAATAAGTTTTTGAAGTTTCTCTTCAACATTTTTCATCGCATCCATTAATCTTTGCTTAGGAACTTTGTCTAGGCTTCCGAATTTTTTTTCCAATAATTTCTGAACCTTTGTGAGCTCGTCCTTTACAATCTTGTCATATTGAGGATGGCTTGTCCAATGTCCCATTTCCCCTGCCTCAATATCGGTGAGGGATTTGGATTTAGGTAACCCAATTAAATTTTCACTATTGTCCAGATCGTATCCAACATCTCTTGCCGCCTGAGCGAGAGGATGGTCCTGAACCACATTATCAGGTATTAAATGATGAACGGCATTTTTTTCAACTTCCTTTGCCACTTCCTTTTCTAATCTTGCCTTTGACCAACTTGG
The DNA here is from genome assembly GCA_043745805.1 of Fibrobacteria bacterium. Taxonomy (GTDB): domain Bacteria; phylum Fibrobacterota; class Fibrobacteria; order UBA11236; family UBA11236; genus JAYTSD01. The sequence continues at coordinate 141,102 of JAYTSD010000043.1, read as the reverse complement.
ATTTTTAACTTCCAAATCTTGAGCCAATCCCTTCTTATAATTCCGATTCATTACCGAGGGGTTACTTATGCGTTCACCACCCGTTCCCACAACAAGCTTTCCTTCTTTTACTTCAAGGGGTACATAATTTTTTTCACGAAATCCAGGACCCCTTCGTATTCCACCATCTTCAAGGCTGACATAACCCTCAGGAAGGGGATCTCCTTTTTTCCATTTTTTCCCAATCCATTTATCTTTTTCTAGCTTCGCACCATTGGTAAATTCAGAAAGGTCAACTTTCGGTTGCCCATTAATAGGAGTAACTTTTGCGTTACGAGTAGAATTACCTGTTGTTGTTGTAGTTGAATCAGAAACTATTTCGACATTGTCATTAGCTGCAATCGGCGCATCTTGCGCTACCGCCACAGTATCATCTGTGCCGGTTTTTTTCATTTGCTGAGCAGGCTGACGTGCTTTTTGTTTTAAAGATTTTTGCTGTCGGTATTTGTCAAGCTCAACAACCTCCGCTCCTGCCTCTTCAACTTCACCGGTTGCTTTTCCAGTATTAGAAACGGTAATATCATTTTTATTCAAAACTTTAATATCATCAGTAGCTTCATCCATTTGCTTTGCAGCATCGGTGGTAGCCGCTTTTGTTCCCATGCCTGCATTGTTTTGGGCAGTTTCTATTTCCTCTATAGTCGATTCCGTATTTGAGGCTAAATCATTAACTATTTTTTTCTCATCTTCAGCCAAATCATCCAATTTATCAGCTGCCGAACGCCAATTCTTGTAGCTTGCCCGCAAACCCCATCCCATTTGGCCTAAGGCAACGGCACCTCTTGCCAACCCATAAATCATTAGAATGCGATCAACTTTTGCCCAATCTTTTAGAAATTCACGTCCATCTTCGCCAAATTTTTCGATAATCCAACCACGATGCTCATTAATTATTGTACTTGCTGCAGCGAAAACCGCAGCCGCTCTATCAGTCCATTTAAGCACCGTAAATGCCCGAGCTCCCCAAATGGCTGCACGCGACGCATTTGCACCTTCCGCAATGGCAACAGCTTCACCACCAGCACCAAGGGTTAAGCCAGTTAAAAATGCCTCACCAGCCATAGTACCAATTTTAGTAGTTTCACTATTACTAAGCTGAAGGAGGTAGAGTGCAGGCATATAAATGATTTTACCTCCATCATCATAAAGATAAAGCCCAACTACTGTATCAGGGTCCATTTCCATTCCCGAATACATAATGGCATAATGTTCAGGCGAAATTTTTGAATTCGGGTAATGTTCCCCTGTCATATGGCTACGTACCCAAATATTTCCATTATCCATTCGATGAACTGAAAGTGAAGCTGAATTGAATTTGGTAAATCCAGAAGCAGAAAAGGGAATAACCATAGCATATTTATCCGCATTCATGAATTTTTCCGGGTCGATTCGACGCGCCTTGGCCATGAGAATTCGCTCAGCCTGCACCGTTTCCGCTTCATCTGCAGATCCGCTGGTTAATTCATCATAGAGTCGATCTAAAAATTTTCTGCCCTGTTCAGTTTCTGCCATTCCCGAAAGCTGTTCCTCGCTGGATGCCTTTATTAATTCAAAGGAGACATCATCACGATCACTACTACCAAGCTCTTCAAGTACAGAATCGGGTGTAGAAAAATTTCCTCCATCTGCATATTCAAGTAGCTTTTTTCCAAGCGCCTCCTCATTTAATTCTAGGTACCAAGATGTTTCATGATTGATCAAATCTTTGGCAGATTGTGTTTCAGGAGCAGCGGGTTTATCTCGTTTAGGGGGTTCTAAAGAAACCGGAGCCGGAGGATCTATCTTTACCGGTGGTTTAGCATATATAGTAATATGAATAGTAATATTTCCCAAATATTTGAATTCAATAAATCCATGCAAAATTGGATAGTTAAACCTGCGATCTTTTGCATAAAGTTTATTGATGGGTACATCTATTGCATTTCTACTAGGCACATTTATCCAGGCCCAGGTTTTCCCTTGATTATCGTGCACCCCAAATTCGGGAAAAACCAAATCTCCATTCTTTACCATCTCCTTATCAATTATATTCGCATCCACACGTGTGGACTTCGCCATTAATTTAAGTCCGTCTTCGGGGAGCCCTTCAAGCCTCACTTCTACAGGATCAACTACGGCATCGGGTTTTTCATCCCGATGAATGACAGAATTATTCTGTGTGACATGTGCAAGCTCATGGGCCAATAAACGATTCCCGCCCTCAGAATTTGTTTTGTATTCATCGCGCCCGAATACAATATCTTTGCCAACGGTATAAGCCTTTGCATTGAGAGCATGAGCCGACTCATTCGCTTTTGCATCCGTATGCAGACGGACGGAACTTAAATCATAACCTAATCTTGGTTCAAAATAATTACGAGTGCCAAGCTCTAAAGGACGACCACCACTTTGCATGGCATTTTGCACATGCCCAGAACTTTGAGAAATAATTCCACTACTTGAGGGTAATGATTTTCGTTGGAGATTATTTCCATCGACTTTGGATGACCGTTGCATGTTACTATCCGAAGAAACATTTTCCTTCGGCATGCGCATTACCCTATCCGCTATTTGATCCGCTTCAATTTCTGCGGGATCATTAGGTTGAGATATTTTTAAATCATTCGTAGAAGCTTGACAACTAGAACAACCACCGCCGCAAGCACAAGTCGCTTTGCGAAATATAGAAGGAGAGGATTGGTTGGCGGATCCAAAAATTGGCTGTAGACTATCAGAGCTATGGCTAGTTGAGACTTTTCCAGCCTTCTCTACCTCAGCTTTTTCTGAAACCAATGCCTTCATACTTTTACTCTATGTCATAACCATTTGCTTTATTTTTAGTAAAAATTATTTTTTCTTTTTCTTAGCGGCAGTTTTCTTCACTATTTTTGTTACCGATGTTTTAGGAACTTCTCTTCCAGATTCAGGAGAAGGCGTTGTTTCCTTGGCATCGGTTACCTTTGCTTCTGCAACCTTGGTAAATTTATTTGAGCCTGTATTATTAGGGGGTGCTGGACGCTGAGATTTTTTTTCAATCGACGAAGAGGCTTTTTTGTATTCTACAATAATCGCCGTTTTATATTTTTCATTGCCTTTGATTCGCAATCCCATTTCTACGGTACGAGGATGTTCTTTTCCAAATTTTCGCAACAAACGTTCATGTTCTCTTTCATAAACATTGCCCTTCGCATTTTCAAGACTATGTCCATCTGCGATTTGCAGAGTACGAACTTGATCGAGCGCTAATACGATATTATCAAATTCAGCAGCCGTTTGCTCAAGGCGAGTTTTTTGTTTTATAGTCATTTTCAAACCTCAATTATAAATTTCAAAAAATTAAACTTATCCCGGAAGAAATACCATGCCGAAATTATCAAATGAACTTTTGCCGTCATCACAAAGATGTGGGCCAACATATTCACTGATATCGCCATTAACCGTGGCTATTTCAGTGAATACCAAATTGTGTTTACTAAGATAAGCAGTCCCTTTAACCATTAGGCAATGAATGGATTCATTGTCGGTAGTAATATTTTGTACGCCCAAAGTCATTGCTGAAAAAATCGCCTTAGAAATAGTTTCCGTGAAATGATTGTCACTAACGCGTAAAGAAATTCCAAAAACAAACGTATTTACTAATAGAAAATCATCATCAATATCACAATCAGTTTGATTGTTGTGAAATCCAATATCATCTAAGCTACCAACAAAAATGGCAGCTAAAGCCATTCCTTCTTTAAAATTGAACAAATTTAAATGGCATTGATTATTAGTAAATAAAACATTTCCGTTCGAAAAATATCGTTTACTTATGTTTCCAGTCACTGCTGATGTTCCCATTTGGTCATTTACGGAAGAAGTATTCCTAGCCTTAAAGCTTTGTGCAGCCTCACCACTCTTTATATCCTGAAATCCATTTTTAGAGAGGAATGATGATTTACCTAAATCGAAAATTAAAATGTTCCCAGCAATGAGATCGATAATTTGCCATAGAAAATTTTTATCTGATTTATCCATTTTACTTAAATTGCGAATCAAACCCAGAAAATCAAAAGGCGGAATACCCAAGCTGGTAAATTGATTGCCAATAACGGATACCGCGCCATCTGCAAAAAGCGTTAAACTTCTCCCGAGGGGAGCGGAAACAATATTTTCTTGAATCTTTGCGGCAGGAAAATCACGAGTAAAATTCGATTTATGAGCGAAACCCTGCTGTAACTCAATATTAGATTGGCGAGCACGGGCAATGAAAATTCCACCGCGAGGGCCACTTTTTACAGATTTACTAGTTACCTCTTTTTCATTAGCAATACCATTGTTCAAAATATGATTGCGAGATATTTCTATCCCTTCACCCGACAATATAAAAATGCCACAAATCGGCTCTAAAAAATCTGGCCCATTATTAACTATCGTATTATCACGTATCACCAAGGTTTCGGTATTAGCAAGGGAAATTCCCCCATAACCAATTTTCCATTTGAATTTTTCGGGAATGTCGCCAATTGAAATATTCATACATTGTTCAATACGATTTTCGATGATTTTAAGCCGAGTTACTGAAACTAAACCCATTACCGAATTCTTATCCTTAAGATCTATTTTATCCTTAATCTTAATATCCAATTCACCCAGACTAAAAAAAGCAACCACACCGATTCCATTACGGCCCATATTAAAGATGCGATTATCTTTAATTAAAATATCGCTTAGTGGAGGACCTGCGACTTGTTTTGCACCTTCGACTGTGACATCGCCCTCATCAACGATTCCGGTATCTGGAAAGCAACAATCTTTTTTTGGATTTTTTGGCTCGATGGGATCATGATTAGTAATGACTACCTGATTTTTTATTAAGTCAATACTTCCTAAAGTGATTCCGTTTCCAGTTCCACTAACAATAAGGTTATCAATAATACGAACACGATCCGAGCCACCTCCGATTTGTAGGCCACCCGCGGCACCCTGGGAGGGTAACAAAAAATCCAAATCATTTAAAATATCTGTATTACCACTTTGTTTCTTTTCAGCATCAGAAGGAAGAGTTTTACCAGATTTGGCATTCGATTCGACACCAAATGGATCGCTGATTCCACCTCGAGAACGAATTCCAACATTTTCAACTTCGAGAGAATTATTACCCATCTCGTTTACTTTGTTCAATAAATCGAAACTAATTTTAGTTTTATTATCCTGTGATGTAATGACTTCGGGGAGAACACGAATCTCCGACCGTTCAATTAACATATCATCGCCGGCCAAATACACAGCCACTTTTTTTGTTTCAAAATCTTTAATATGTATAATGGAATTACTGAGCGTAAGAAATTGAGCTAGATGCCCTTTGATGGCAGAATTCTTTACCGCTTTCACAAATAACTCGGTTAGCACAATATCCTTCAAATATTTCTCGCTATTTTTATGGTTAGCCGATTTCTCTTCGCCTTCAAGAAAAATCCCCATCCCCTCATCATGAGCCACAATGGCCAGCGATTCAATCCTAATATTTTGTCCATAATGTATATGAATCACAGGAGCATTGGTTTTAAATTGAATAACGGTGCGAGGCCCGCATCCCTTGAGAATAATATTTCGATTATGCGGCGCTTTAATTTCGATATTTTCTTCATAATAGCCAGGTAACACGCATACTTCTCCACCTTCTTTTTTTGGAAGTGCGTTGATGGCATCCTGAATTTTGGTAAAATCACCATGCGAATGAATACCGTCACCGACTCGATAGGTGCAGCATGTTTTTTGTTTTGTCAGCGGTTGAAAAACACGACGACAATCTTCAATTTGATCTCCAGTAATGACATTACTAGTCCACATTAGCTCTGCTAAAGGCACACGATGATAAAAAATACCCTGCGGTGGCGAACCTGCAAAGGTGACAGGATCACCCAACAATACCGCAGGATTTCCTAATCCACCAGCACGAACTTCAAAGGTCCAAAAATCGGCTGGAGTATATTTATTCGCCAAAACCGAATCAAATTTCAATTTGATTCCTACCAAATCCGGTAAGTCCTTATCCGCAGCAGCAAAATTGGCTATCGCGGCTATCCCATTCCAAAGTCGAAAAAACTTTCTTCCCGACATCATTTTTCCTAAAAATTCATCTGCCACGCCATCAGCAGGTAAGGTCAACAAATGATCTGGGCCAAGTGTAGCCTTAGCCGCATACGCCACATTCCAGGCCCCCAATGTCGCATCGAATTCTAATGCTTCGAGATAAAAATCTTTAAGGCCGGAATGTTGTATGGCATTGATGTTTCCATGAAGAGTCACTTTCCGGTTAACTACATCAAAGTCGCCTGTGCCGACCAATCCGCCATTAAATTGCGACCACTTAAAATAAGCGTCGGGCTTTTTGGTTTCAGCAATTTCAATGCGATATAGTCGATGTTCAAATCCTGTATAACCACCGCTTTCTATAACTGGGCAATCGCCATCGGTACTGGTATTTGGATTAAGCTTAACCGTAAGCTTACCTTTTGCCGAAAAATCATCTTTAAGCATAGGGATAATAGAATCACATGTTTCCCCAGCTTCCATTCGAAATAGTCGAAATCGTGTGGAGGTAAGTACACGCTCTGTAGTATCGACACCACCCAATGCGGGCTCAATCAGTAAAGAGGGGACTTGAAAAGGATTCAAAGCGTCCATCCATGTTTCCAGTATCACCGTGTCACGTTGATGCGCCGCAGGATTGGGAACGGAAGCGGGAGGAAGATTTAAATAGGTGGCAATACGATTAGTAATATCTTGTAATGATTCTACTAATAAACCATCTGCCCATACTCGCCCCTTATTGGCGGAAATCTTGATTTTTCCAGATTCTATTTTGGCTTCGGTTATTTTAAAACTTTGTGAGACTTCAGCGGGTACGGCGGCGACGCCTGCGCCAAAAGCATCTCTACCAGCGGTTTCCTGCCATTCATTGAATATTTCAGTTTGTGCATTCCAATCACGGTCGAGTAATACTCTTCCTTGTTGATGAAGTACTCCTCTAAAGTTCTGAGCTCGGTCTTTATTCCAAGCGGAAAAATCACCTTTCATCTTATCCTCTTTCTAATTAATTGGAATCAAAAGCGGTCTGATTCCAACCGGCATAAATTCTCGAAATCTGATTTTTAAATTGCGCCATTTATGGGCTTCTAATTGAAAATTAAAAGCTCCCATTTGATCATTGCCCACGCCTTCTTCTAAAATGCGTGTATCACATTCAAGCGAAAGTTGACAATAGGCGGCTTCACCAAAAATTTCACTCGTAAATATTAATTTCGCATCTTTACCCATAACGCAAGCAAAATGTTGTGGTAATCGATTTTTAATTTCATCGGGTGATGCAGGACTTTTCGAATCATCCGCGAAGTAGCTATATTTTAAGCAGCCACTTTGCTCATCAAAAACTTCGAGTACATTTTTAAAAATTCCACCGTAGCCTTTAATATTGGAAGCGCGCACTCGACCCAAAATAGTTACACAATTAATAATAATTTCTCCAGCATATTCCTTCACAATATTGGCTGCACCTGCAATAGCAAAGGACTCCATTCGTTTGCTACCTCCACTAAGGGTAACTTCTATGGGAATAGATTCGATAATCGAATCGCTTAGGCAAAGTCGATATCCCTCATCCGTAAAAATTGCACCGCAAATGGAACGCTGAATAATAATTTCTGGCACCTGCTTAAATTTGAGTTTTTCATTAAGGGTATCAAAACCATAGTTTGCAAATATTCTTATCCCCGATAATAGCGGAGCACGCGATTTATCAAGGCGACTGAAGCCACCAGGATCAAGCGTACAGTTTAAAATTTCCAACTTATTAAGTGCAGCACGCGCTAAAAGTGGAAGTCCTGCCGCATATTTCAATCCACGCGCAATATATAATCCTTCGAGTCTTACGAACAATGCGTCCATCACCGCATCAAATTGCAATTGCTGGGTTGTATTAGCCCCAAGAACTTGTGCCGGACGAAATGCAAGCGGCTGGCCAAGTTCGATAATGGGCCTTTGCCCATCTGCTGAACGAATGATTAGCGACGCATTAAGTTTAATGCTGGTCATTCCCGCTTCAATAATAGTTGTAAGATCAAGTACGGGAATGGCAGAAATATTTAGGCTATGGGTAAAGTTATCGGTAATTTCTATGACAATAGGTACATTGCCTAGACTCATCGGATCGATATTCACTTTTTGCTGAGCTTCTTTAAGTGCTTCCTCTAAAGCCTTTTGTAAACTCGGCCCTTGACGAAAATTCACGGACTTATAAATTACAGAGGGATTCAACTTATGATTAAAATCATGGGGTAACTCTGGATACTCAATAGGATGCGCGCCCACCTCGCCCACCGCTCCATAAGAAAAGGTGAGCAACAAATCATTAAGCAAAGCGTTGGCTTGTGTATCAGTTGATACGCCCATGCAAATACGGCCACGAAGCGGATCAATAGCAATTTCACGATCTTTTAAGGGTGGCTGTAATCCTTTTTCCCAAGCGCATAAATTTTCTCCTCGTATAGTCCAATTACGAGGGAGAGTGGTATGTGGCCAACCTTGATTCGGAAAAGTTAAATGGGGAATATGTAACTGTAATCCTTGATCAGAAATATTTAAGGTATTAAGTAGCGGTTTTGTTTCATCATAACTTGCAATAGAGATATATTCCTGAGGTGCGGTAAAAGATGCTTCAGTAAACACGGATAAGCTTTGTGGCATTGCTGAAGCTAATGAGTCATCGTAAGCTTGGGCAATATCGAAATCGGATAAGCGCTCAACTGGAATGGGACCAGCAACCTGATCGACCGAAGAAATGCGCGGTGCAATAGCAGCAAGATTCAATTTATCGGTTCCCGTACGACGTTGATTAAATAAATCTAGGCGACTATTGTTGAAAAGCGTTATGGGTCTTCCTGCTGGTGTATTGGCAGGTTTAACATAGGGGAACGAAAGATTATTAATTGGCATAGGATCTATGTTAACACGTACTACACGTGCTGCACCTGATACCGGTGTTACTATTCGCGTGAGTGGCTTTATAGCATTTAGGCGATAACTTTTTAAGCGCCAAAAATAAATTGCCAGATTGGGAAGGTTGTAGCGAACCTGTCCTGTTGCATGCGGTTGCACATCCACCACATGCGCAAAAGGATCAAAGGGTGTATTCAATTGCGCTAATAAAGATGGATCGCGTAAATTAACCGTGCCCCCACGAATCGGTGCGGTACGCAAATACTTCGGTAAACTATAAGGCGGTGTTCCGCCTTCATCAGGGCGCTGATGATTGAGAGATTGATTCCAAATTAAGTTTTCCATTAACTCAACGGAATGCACACCCCATTTCGTCAAAATAAAAGCCAATAATTCGATAGCACCCAGAGTACCCTTGCGACGGCGAAGAGCAATGGTATCCGCGACATCGGCACGCAATGTCCATGGGTCTCCCGATAAATGACTAGCACCTAAAAGGTCGGCAATATAAGGAATCACCCAATCATCACAGGTTTCGATGCTTAAATCATGATAGAGCGATTCAATATTTTCATGAATAGCCGAAAACATATCTTCGACAGGTGCGAGATAGCTGCGCAATTGAAAAGCTTCAACCGGCTCTCCTGCATAAAGAAAATTTTCGGGTAAACCTTCATCTTTAATTCGGTAAATTTCCGGAAGGCGACGATAAAGTTCTACGCGTTTATGCTTTGTCATATCCATTACCCTATGCGCTTACTGCTGTTAAGAATAAATGTTTGTCATAGAGACTAAGAATATTTTTGGAATTACAAGGCACAATGGGTTTTAGTTCCGAATTTATGGGTAACATTATTTCTTCAGGACTGTCACTTTCCATGAGCTCGGTAAAGGCTTTGCTCTCCGCCCATAATACACCCGCAATATTTTGCATCATTCCTTCGAGAGAGGAAGCATATTCTCGCGCGCCAAAATTCCTTTGCTGCAAACTAAAAATTCCCGTTTGATCCTCTTTCCCCATTGTCCGCGCAAAATTTACCCCTAAGGCGCGCCGAATTTCTGGCTCCACTAAGTCCGCTCTATATCCCGATTGCAGCATATATTGAAGTGAAGCGGTAACATACATTCGTTTTCCTTCTGCAACGATAATAGAAGTTCGTCCTGCACCGCGAAGCGAATTAAAAGTAATCAGCGTATTACGGACAGACTCAAATTCGGCATGGCGTCCAGTTGCCATCAAAACCGTTATCACTACGGCAGGAATATTTTCTACCAATTGCCATGCTGCGGAGACTCTATCCACACCTGGAATAGCAGCCGCCTCGGCTTCAAAATCTTTAATACTGACTATGCGTCCAAGACTTTGCACCTTTGCTGGGGCTGCATAACGCGCATTTTCACCGTCCTCCGGCGCAACACCACCCGAGACGACATCTAACATCTGAATTTTATCCAGATTCTTGAGCTTAGCTAAAGCCTGAATCTTGGTATCCTCTTTTAAAGGTCCAAAAGATCCTGCCCCGAGGCGATAAATGGCCGTAACATTACTATTACCGTAACTCAATCTTGCACCTGTTTTACCATCGCCAAATTGCACCCAGCTATTGCCTTCAGCATCTTCACGAATGATATAAATTTGTTCCTTAGCGCTTCGTCCAAAAAAGCTGTCCACTTTTACCCACATGCGCCCATCTACATAGATTTGCGCTTCCGGCGTTTCAGTAGGTGTGTTGTCAGGTCTTAAGTGATAAGTCAACGGTGTTTTAGGAAGTTTAAAGTTCTGAAATACTAGAGTAGCATCACCGTTACCCAGAACTACTTCGGGAACGGTTTTGCCTTCATTAGCCTCAACCAGATTACCAAAAACCGTAACTATTGGATTTATATTGGGAAAATCGCTATAGGTCACAGACTCTGAAAGTTCAATTTCATGAAGTTGCGAGAGCATTTCTGTTCCATTAGCCGAAAGTGAATTTACTTCCGCTACATTCAATACCTTAGGAGCTTGGTCCTTTTTTTCCAAAAGTATTCTTCGGCCTTTGAGGGAATTTACTTCCTCTACCGTGCCATAAAAATTGAGTGTATTAAACGATATTAAAGAGGTTTCTTTTTTTGCTCGCTTTAATGTGAATAAGGGGCTTGTTACTTCATGCAGAAGTGCATCACCAATATACAAGCGCGTTACCTTAATCGCTTCTTTGAGAGCTGCGATTTCGGCCGTAATTTCAGCCAAGTCTTCCGCCATCTCTGCAAGTACTTCTGCACCTTCAACATCCTGAGCAAGTTGAATTGCTTTTGCATGAGCGGTATCTGCTTTTGTTTGTGATGTAGTAACATCATTTTTTGCAGTAGTAACTGCAATTTCGGCTTTATCCGCAACATCCTTGGCTTTATCATAACGTGCTTTGGCATCGACGTCTGCAGCTGCGGCAGCAGCAACAGCGTCGACTGCTCTTTTTGAATCATCTGCTGCTGATTTAGCAAGGTCAACTTTTCCTTTTGCCGTAGTTACGTTTTGAGAAACGATTATTGCTAGATTTTTGGCTTTTCCAGCAACCGTTAATGCGAACCCAGCGGCAAATGGTCCACACGGAATAAGTAATGAAAGCCCTATTTGACCAGCCACGGCACCAGGAGTAGTAAGCGAATCCCAATATTGTTTTGATGAAGAGGCAGATAAAGATGCAATATTAGTTGAGCCTTGAGCTGTGTTGATAGCATTAACGGCATCCTGCGCTTTTAAAACAGCATCCCGCGCTCGTAAATCAGTAGTATTATCTTTTAGAGCAGTGCCTGCAACCGCAGCAGCAACGGCTAATGTCGCGGCTTTAGATTCAGCAGTGGCAAATTCAGCCTTTTTTGAAATCACCTCATTATCGGCATCAGTAGCATCAATTGCCGCAGCAGCGGCAGCGGCTTTAGCATTTTTCGCAATGTCTCGGGCTTGGATAGCTGCATAGCTGGCATTATTGGAATTAGTATTTGCTACGTTCGCAGTATTTATTGCGGCATTAATTAAATTTATATCACCGATTCCAATAGAGTCCGAAACCGGACCTGATACTTTAAGCTTACTGACTGTTCTTGAAATTCCACCCCAAGTCATAGTAGTAGAATCAATTCTTTTAATGGAACGAATTAAGGTTTGAAAGTCCGTATATTTTGCAATATCCGTTTCACCCGGATAGGCAATACGTGTCTGAATAATTACGGCTGCATTGCTGGGGATATCTTGTACTTCCGAGTCTAAAGGAAATTCATCATCACCTATCGATGGACTTATAACCGAATTTGAAAAAATGCCTGAATCGGTTTTAATCGGACGAGTAAACGGGACATTTAAATAAGGAACCTTTGAAGAAGATTCCATTTTTGCCGGAGCTGAATTCGTTTCAGAAGTAGATTTAGAAGTGGATTTAATCGGTTTTGATTTATCAACTATTTGTAAGGGACCATTATGTCCAAAATGATGAAAGGTTCGTCCTAAACGAAAGGCATAAAATGCGCCTATATTTGAAGTACGCTTTAGGTTACCCTTGATTTTATAAGTCTTAAGTCCATGTAATTCCGTGATGGAATCGACAATTACTATTTCCGCATTCGAAAAAACACTTGCTCCAAAAATAGCCGAAATATCGGGATCCCCAACCAGTAACCGATCACCTACTTTAAGATCAATGGGCATTAAAAGTTGTTCGGGATAAGTAATATAAAACTCAGTCGTAGCAGGGCTAATATCACCCTCATCCAAGGGCTTAAATAAATTGAAGCGATTCAGCCAAGGATAGGCTTTAACTTCTTCTTTGGTTTCAAAAATGGAAGGTTGAGCAATTTCTTTTAAAGTCGCTTTGAGAGGGAATCCTTTCGGGATGACAACAGGTTCCGGTTTCTTAATTTCAAAAGCAAAGGTTGCATTGCCGCCAATGGCCGGCGAAAGTCTATAACCCAATAAGCGCACCAAATCGGAAATACTCTCCCGCCACTTTGCTGTTCTTAAAAAAGCTTCATTGGCATAAGTTTCCTGATAAAAAGTGAGAATATCTCCAAGAATGGAGGCGCCTTCCAACAAAGCAATGGCCGGATCATCCGAAGCGCGATGCGTCCAATTCTTGAGATTAGGAGTTTGATTTATTTGATGAAATAACCATTCACGTATGGTTCCATAAGAACCAATTCGATAGTTGAAATGCGATAATGCAGGTCTATTGTCCGAGCTAATGTCGGATCCGATTTGATTTTCGGGGCTGCAACAGGGACAATCCTTAGCATGCAGAGTCGGTGGATTCTCACCTGGACGGCGAGGAAAGTACAGTGGTAATACGCAACCATTTTCACAAGAGTCTTCGCTCATTGACGACCTCCTTTGATAGCAAAGGTAATCGTACCTAATTCCATATGATCGGAATCATTTTGTACTTGAATAATCTCATTGAAATCCACCTGAGTTAGCGATTCGACAGGAGGAAAGGGGGAATTCCAACGTTTAATAGAAACACTAATAATATGTTCTACTCCCTGAACAGTAAAAGCGCGGCCCATAATTTGACTGGCATGAAGAGATTGGCCAAATGTCCATAAATCAGGATGAAAAAATCCCATGCGGCCATCCGGCGTCCAGCCTACTGAAAACTCTTGCTCCAAAACAAAACGAATATCTTCTATCCAAACGTCGGGCTTGGCGCAAAGATGGACTTGAATTTCTAAGGGAACAAATTTCGGCGGACGCACTTCGAGATCTTCACCAATTAAACGCACCGCGTTTAAATATGACTCTATTTGCTTTCTCAGGGGTTCCGAAAGTTCATTCGTTCCTATTGGATCGATGGTAACTTGCACGGTACGCCAGCTTCCTGTCCACGCATATTTTGCCACTGCGCGAGAAACGCCTTCAATTTCTTCGGCCCGAGCAATATAATCGTTTAGCGTCACTGCGCGCAGTTGTCTTTGGCGATAAGCCTCGGGCACGCGACGAATAATTTCCGCTAAAGGCTCTCGATCACGTCCATTAACCACATCGAATGGATTCCAACAACTATGCAAAAGAAATGTTGGAGTCGCAGGATCAATCTTCACAGTCGAAATATCGAAGTACATAATTCGATCCGCGCCAATATTGCCTTCACGAGGATCGCCATATTGATAGGTCACGGTAACCGTCGCCTCATCGGGCAATTCCATGCCATTTTTATTATTACCAAAACGAATAAGGCTTTTATGATTTTCATCGGTTTCTACCACAAAATGGTCGCCACCTTCACCCGAATTGTCACTATGAATAAGGCTTGGAACCTCATTCCATGGATCGGATGGCCCCGAGAGAAATTCAACCGTTAAGTTAATTGTTGACAGTGGTGCTACGTCACCGCCAGGATCTGTATTACGATAGGCCAAAAAAGTATCCGGTATATGGCAAAGCGCTCCCCAGCGTGTTCGCTCATAATGAAACTCATAAGATTTATTGGGATCATTGCCTAATAAAACATTTTCATCCTTGAAAAGAACAGTCTTTTCTCGGCCGTGAAATATTTCAATCAAATTTCCATGAAAGAGAGAAATATTATTAACTGCACCGATACCTGTGCCGGAATTTCCCGAAGGACAGTGGACTTTAAAACAATAATCGCGATGTAAGGCATCCGCTTTTTCCCAATGTATGCGCACAAACCATTCACCGGTAATAGGATCTTCCATGGCCAAAGCGGATTGATTTGTATCCTCTCCAGAAATCAGTTTTAGTAATTGTCTTTTTGAAGGATCGCGTCCGGCCAACAATCCCGTCTCGGGATTTAAATGTTCCTCAATGACAAAGTGCTTAATATTTCCATGACGTATTAAATCTTGTATTTCTTTGGCGGCAGCTTTGGTGATGATTTCAATGGGTGCATCAGGACTATGCAAATAAAGTTTATCATAAAGTTTTATATCTGCGCGAGTGCATCCTGCCTTAAGCGAAGTAATGGTATCACTCCAAGTATAAAGCCCCATATTATTTAAATACTGATGTACCGTTTGGGTTTCATGGCGCGACATAAAAACCACGGAACTATCAATTACTTCTTTATCCGACTCACTATTACTTTCGCCTGCCCATACCTTGAGCCCTTGTACAAGCTGAAAGATTTTTTGTCCCATACCATCATGTTCAATTTCGAGGGCCAACCATGTAGAAGCTTGATTGCCTTGATGAATATGATAATCCATTAAGCGTGCATGCCGTGCAATGGAAACACGTTTACGTGCAGAAGCAATATAGGCTTCATTCATCACTCGATCTTGATAATCACTAAGTTCATCCGCAGCTACACTAAAAAGTTCCGCGAGCACCATATCGAGATCCGCTTCACTTGTGGGTTGCCATTCCGGAACGCGCTCCATCATGGCGGTTATCATGGTTTGACGAAAAGACCCATAATCCTTGGCTAAATAATCAATGGTTGGCTCAGGTAAAGGAGGTAAGGCCATATCCCATTCGGGTGCGCAATTGGTATTGAAACAACCTGGACGAAACTTTAATCGAATCTCAGAAAATAAGGGATCGAATATCCATCCGGAAATCGGAAGCGCGCTAATCCCTAAGGTATACGTTGAATAGTCTCCAATAGGATGAATGCGAAGTTTCAATATGGGTTTTGTCGCAGTAGGCATTGCAATCGAAGGGGATGCCACAAGTAGTGAACTATCCACCTGAACCTGCCCTAAAGCTCCTCCAGCACGAATTCTTGAACCACCCGAAATAGGAAATATTTTTTGGGCCGAGGATTTATCATTTGTATATTTTGTAACGATAGCGGATAAATAATTAAGATTAAAAAAATGCAGTTCTATCCATGCTTCATCCTTTACCGTATTCACCGATATTACGCGAATGAGCTTAATACCATTCGGAGCATTCGATGAGCTGGCCTCGATCATCAATCGCGCACGTGCCGCCAAAGGCTCACTCAAAGCCATTTCTCTTAAAGGTATTACGGATTCGTTAAACATTTGCTAAATCAAGCTCCCGCATGTTGAAAACGAAGTGAGCGCGAATCAGCTGTACCGGCCAAATGATAGCGTATATCAACGGATATGGTAGAATTTTCAACAATCACATTTAGAAATTCCAAAACCGCACGATGACCTAGCCAGCGATTAATAGCTTGAGTAATCGTTGCTTTCGCTACGGCACCCGTCATTCCATCAGCCGCTTCAAAAACCAAACGACGCACACCCGCGCCAAAGTCTACTAGAAAAGGACGCTCTCCCTGATTAGTGAGAATCAGTTGGATAAGCTCATCATGTACATGTTCATCCAAGGTTTTAACGGTGCTCATGCGACCGTCATTGCCTACATGGAAGGGAAACTTTAAATGTTTACCATTTTGCAGTTTCATAAAATCAATTCCCCTGCACCTTCATTTGCGTTTGAATCACTATGGCTATACCCTGTGTTGCCCCTTCGGCACTAATACATTTTCCCATACTGGATTGAATTAAAACCTTTGTCCCATTGCTCTTACACTGGGTTGCACCTGCGGTCCATTCAATACGAATACAAGGCGATGGCTTTGGGCCGGGTAAAGTAAAAGGGCATCCGGCAATGGAATTCACATCGGTTTCTAATAATGCCAGTGCATTATCCACTTGCAGTTGTGTATTCGAAGTCGTTAATATCGCATTGCCTCCATGCGTACACATTACTTGACTAGCCGTGGTTAAAATATAGCCGGGCACTTAGGCTCCTACTTTCATAGCGCCATTACCAATATCCACGCCACCTGACGTAAGCTTAATAGAACCTACTGTACTACTTTGCAAGGTAATGTCACTGGCGGTAATTTTGATTTGCGGTGAAGTAGATGAAGCGCCCACTTTTAAGATTAAATCACTAGTAGTCAATTTAATACTGGTATCCCCTATTTGAATAGTAATATCGCTATCCGTCATGGTGATTTCAGGTCCACTGGCATGGAGCAATTGCACTTCATTGGCATCATCATTTAAAAGCAGTTTATGTCCCTTGGTAGTAATAAAGCTGCGTATCAAAGGACCTTTAGGTTCGGGTATCTCATTATCCGCCCACCAAAATCCTGTCCAAATAGGTAGGGAAGTTTTTCCCGCTTCAAATTCAACCCACACTCCATCGCCCGCTTCTGGAATAGCGACAAAGCCATGTTTATTGCCTCCAAAAGGGGAACAAGGCCGCACTCTTTTCACTATAAAATCGGCACCAAAAACATCTGGGACTTTAACAGAAATGAGTCCGAGATCATTGCCCGTTTCTACGGCGTCTACGGTACCACGGTATTTCCCAAAGAAATGTTGATTTCTCCATTCCGAAATTCCTATTAATTGATCTTCTACTTCAGAATTATGCATTAGAATACACCCATTTGAACATTAAAACTGACAGACATCACTGCTGCTGGCGCAGGTATAGTAGCGCTACCCTCAGGCGACACCACATTACCTATTACCGAAAAACTTTGGGTATATTCCGAAATGCCTAATGTATGTGTCACCTTGCTAATTACATAATTGGAACTGTAACGACTATTGGAAAGTTGCACGGAAAGCATTTTATACGGTTGCAATATCGCTGGAAAAAGTCCTGAAATTACACTGCCTTCAGCACTAAGTGTGAAACTAGATTCTTCAGCCATTCCATTGGCCGCTTCAGTTAAATCAGTATGATCGCCAATACCCGACGGAAGGCGACGAAGACGAAGATCGGTATCCCTTCCACTAGTCGCACTATCACTTCCTGAAGGAATATTGTCGCTCGGATTTGCGCTAGCTTTAGCAACGCTTTTATCGCTCATACTTAAATGAGCTCCTTCAACACGAGAGGCCCTAGCAGAATTTCTTCGAATGCGAAATTCCGAAATGTTTTGCTTAGGGCCACTCAAATAGGCAATAGGCAAACCTGCATCTGGGCTTGTCGGAAGTTTTTTAAAAACACCTTTACTATTTCCAACTGTGGATCCTGGAAGCACATAGGCATAATAGTTTTGATAACGCGCCGCAATGGAACGTAACATTTCCATCATTGTGCCCTGTTGGTTTATGACCGCATTTTGTACCGGTCCAGCAGGAGGATTATCTATTTCAGCATTCTCACCAAGCGAGGCATCATTAAATATAGTACTCACAATTTCATTATCGCTTTGTCCAGAAAAAGCAACGGATTCGGCTTGGCGATGTAGTAAGCGAGTGTCATCATGTACAATAACGGTTACGGTACTTAAGCCTGGCGATGCATTATAATCTGGCTCCCCTGAGTGAATACTCCCTTCGATTAGAGGGATAAAATCATTTTCACCAATTTGAGCCTCAATGCGAACACGTGCAAACTCTGCAAAGATGGAATCATTTTCACCTTCCCAAGAACCATCTTCAGCAATACAAACG
Organism: Fibrobacteria bacterium; assembly: GCA_043745805.1. Taxonomy (GTDB): domain Bacteria; phylum Fibrobacterota; class Fibrobacteria; order UBA11236; family UBA11236; genus JAYTSD01. The sequence continues at coordinate 122,715 of JAYTSD010000043.1, read as the reverse complement.
GGTATTTTTATCTGCGCTTCCCAAGCAATACCCATTTCTTGTACCACAACAATTTCCTCAATAGCATTGAGTTGTTCTTGCGTAGCCAAATTCCCCCCATAATAAACTCGAAATGCTTTGTTCATTTTAGTTCTCAGGAATGAAAATGAAAGTGGTTTCTTGCTTTTGCAGTGGATTTTCAGGTAACTTATTAGTTACCAGATCATTAGCCTCAAGCTCGGTATTCGCATCGGCCACATGCCAAAACTTTGTGCCGTCTTTATAATTACGATGAGCCATAATATCGAGTCTATCTATGCCTTTTACCTCAGATAAATTCCCTCCCACATAAGGCAAGTGGCGTAACTTGATAACATTTACCTTTTTGCTATTGGACTTATCCACCTCAACGATTGGATTTTTGGCATAACGAGAATTTACATCAAACATGTTACCTCCTTATTCAAAATGGAATTAAGTCCACAATTTGTGCAGCCGTATTAGAAAGGTTTGCCATGGCTTGGGCATCCTTTGCCATATTAGAATAAGATAAAGCGCCTTTACCTATATTATCATCCGAACATTGATCATTAGAGTTAACGGCCATGGTAATGGAAACCTCAGCTTGCGTGGGATTCAATAAAAAATCATATTGTTGTTCGGTAATGCTCATGGATTCGAGTACCACCGGTAATACTTTTAATGGCCCCCAAATAAATAATATCCTTGGCATTTTTTGACGCGGAATAGGCTGCCTAAGATCACCACCGGTTGAGCTGCCTCCTAAGCCTAGCGCAGCACCGATTGCAGCAGTCAATTCATTGGACGGATAAACCATTTTCTCCAATGCGGCTAAACGAGTCCCGACACCAAACAATCGCGCTAAGGCTTTATTATCGCCCAGCTCATCTGCCGCACTAAAGCTAGCCTTCAAGGTGATTTTTTCTATAGAAGGTTGACCCGCTTGTGTCGTTTCGCGTGCCGTCGCAGAAGCCGGACGCGGAGGAATTTGTACGGTACGTGACAAGGTCTCAGGATTGAATTGAAAGATCACTACATTAGGAATGGGTCCCATAAAATCGGAACCGTATTCGATCAATGCGCCTCTCATTAAAAAACCAGCCATCTTCGCTACCCTAACTTTTAGAATTTTTCCCGAATCGTATTCGCCACATGACTCGCAATTTGTTGTTGTATTCCTCGCGGTTCGGCATAGTTTTTCACACTCACTTTTCCGACCTCTAAGGCGGCTATTTTTTTATGGCCATGTTTTCCAAGCGTAGATTCAGCAATGGCATGCAGAATAGCCTGACCAAGTCCATTCCCTATTTCATGCGCCTGCACTACCAAATGAGGTGGCATGCTAACTTGTATATTTTCAATGTGAATATTTCGATTAGCCATATTATTACTCTAACCCACTAATATGCTGAGCATACCGTCCCAGTTGATCGAGACTCAAAGAGCGATTCATTTTGTCATATTCACGTTTAATGGCAATCAAAACATCTTTCATAAAGAGTTCCTTTTTTTCACTATTCCCATGTGCCGATTGTAAACAAGCATTGAATACCACGGAACGAATATGTCCACCAGAAAGCGGAAATTGCCTTGCCAAAAAAGGAATGTCCAATAAAGAATTTTTGGCCACGTCCTGAGGAATAACCTGATTCCAAATCGCTAAACGCTGCGCTTCTTCCGGCACAGGAAAGTCAATGATATAGCGTATGCGTCGCATAAAGGCATCATCCAAATCGCGCTTGCGATTGGTCGCCAAAATGGCTAAGCCTTTGAATCGTTCCATGCGTTCCAGCAAATAACTCACTTCCAAATTCGCATAGCGATCACGTGCATCATTCACATCCGTACGCTTGCCAAAAAGCGAATCCGCTTCATCAAAGAAAAGTACCATATCGGAAATTTCAGCCGCATCAAAAATGCGTTTTAAATTTTTTTCCGTTTCACCGATGTATTTATTAACCACCTGCGATAAATCAATGCGATACATGGGTAACTTCAAACGCAAAGCCATAATTTCGGCGGCCATAGTTTTTCCCGTTCCCGGCGGCCCCGCAAACAAAACGGTTATTCCGCCTTCATTCCAAGCACGTGCCGTTCCCCAACTATAATGCACTTTTGTAAGCGATTCCATGGCTGCTAATTGTTCTTCAAATTGCTGCTCTTGTTTTTTAGGTAAAATGAGTTGCTCATCCACAAAGCGAGGCTCCACATAAGCTGCTAATTCGCCAATATCAAAATTGAGCTCAACACGGCAAGCCATATTAAAATCATCCTCAGTGAGTTTATGGGGAAGCGCTTTTAACTCTTTAATAATTTGTCGAATAGTTTCTTTGTCATAACGAAATCTTCGCGCAATCTCGGTAAAAATAGATCCATGTTTTTCTGCCTCCGCCCCAAATTCGGCATGCCAAAAAATAAGCCTCTCTTCATAAGACAGAACGGGAGTTTTAATTAGGGGTAATATCCATTCCGAATCGATATGTTTAATTTGTCTACGATCCGAAATTGCCAAAAATAAAGTAATAGGAATGGAGACAAGGGGTAAACCTTCATTACGCTCTCGGTTTTTTTCACTGCTATCAAATATCTCATGAGAGATAAGTAATTCTCTATCTTGTAACCAACATAAAGTCACCAGCATATTCAAATAATCCGCATCGGCCAGTAGAGAAGGGTTACCGCGATATTCCCACAAAGCGCGTTTAGTAACCTTGGAAATGTCCACTGCGATTTGGCGATAAGCAGATCGTTTATTTCCCAATAGAGGTAACACGCGTAAATTTTTGGCTTTTTCCGATTTGAGTCGATAGGCTATTAGCTCACAGGATTTATCTAATTTTCCCGCTGGCAATTTTTCAGGATGAAGCAATTCCAACCCTGCGGGAACAATGGGGTATTCGCATAAAAGTTGACGCGCGATCATGGAAGGAATAAATAAGGGTTGCTCCCATAAGGTCTCGGCATAAGCGCGTTGAGCCACGGCACTGCGACGTAAAAGACCAAAGCGGAATAGTAAATGCATCGGATCGGAAAGCAAAAGTGCATCCTCGGGCAAATCCCATAGCCTTTGTATGAGCATTAGATTAGGATAAATACGTGCATGTTCATTTAGACAAGCTGCAATCACCGCTCCAAAGCTCGCATCGAAAGCGGCCGCAAGCGCAAGGCCCAGCGCAAATGCCGAAATATCATCCAAGCCCAATTCCATAATAACCCAGCCAAATGAGCCACGATGAACTTTGTTATCTTCGGGTTTTTCGATTTGCAATTGCTCAGTCAAATATCTCGCTGCCGCATTTTCTTTAAAGAATCTTTGCTTTTCATCACGGTAACGCGCAAAGTCCAAGGAATTCGAAACTTGGTCAATAATAGGAGGCAACTCGCCCATACGCGCTTTCCCCGTATGCCCTCTTTCATTCCAAATCCATGCGATTTCACGACGTAACCTAAGTGTAGCCTGACGCATCCAATAATTTGCCCATTCATCATCGGCTCGTAAATTGGTCGAGAATACAATATTCTCATATTTTCCGGTTAAAGTACTCATGGATTATGCAGGGAAATAATTGGACTTTGAGGAGCTTGTTGCCCATTAACTAGTAAAATGGCCTGATAGTCACCCACGGGCACCGCGTCCTTAGCAATCATCTTCAATTGCTGTGCAGGTTGTAAGGGAGGTTGTGGGACGGGTAACACAGAAAATACGTCAAAAGATTGATACACTTTACCATCACGATAAAGAGCAAGTATCACATCATCATTTTTATTTCCTAGCAATATACCATTCAGATTAATAGTGGCATAAGCGGTGTCGAAACTACTGGGAGGAATTGCGGGAATAACCATAAGGCTAAATGCCGCTATCGGAGCATTCAAAAGTGTGGGTACTAAATTTCCTATTAGCGCATTGCTCTTGCGTTTTTTACCCGTACCCGGAAGAGTTTGCACAATCATAACCGAATAACTTCCAGCGGAAAGTCCACTCGCTGCAATAATCGCACTATCGATTTTAAACTTTAATTCATCAGGTTGCTGCATGGTTATAGGGAGTTCAACTGATCCAAGCATCACCGAGAGATTCGCCAAATGCAGATCCGTACCACGCAGAGTAATCTCTTCATTCACTTCAAATCCTGAGGGTACTATCTCGGTTATAAAGGATCCCATGGAAGGAATTACATCCAGCCCAACGGGCGCTGGTGAAAGGGTAATTGGCGGTTTAGTATAATCCACACCCACAAGCAAAGAATAATGGCCGGGTTCTGCTGAGGCAATCATCACCGGACGCACTTGAAAGGCAATGGAAAGTCTTGGCGTTTCATCAGAACCCTGGGTTAACTTCGCGACCAGATCAGCTGGTGATTCCTCAAAGGTAACATGCAATTCACTCGGATTACTTTCTAAAGGTTTGACATCTCCCAATCCATTTAGTTTTAGCAAATCATCTTGATAAATAGCTCGAATCGCCAAACCTAATATTTCATGGGCAGCTTGAGTATCGCTTTCTGTTTTCGAGGCAAAGGCGGTTAGCAAAAATTTCAACACCAACCATATAGGTGGCTTTTCACCTTCATTTAATGGTGTATTTTTTAATTGCGGATCAAAAGCGATTTCATATAAAAAAAGATTTAAGTAGGCCTCGTCTATAGTCAAATTGGGCTTTTCAATGCGACCTGCACTTACATGATAACCCGTTCTAAATTCAAGACGTTCTTTAAGCCCTTTAGTAACGGCTCCAATAGCTTTTGATGTATCAGCAAGTGCCATAAATCCTGAATAATTTAGAGATAACTTCGACTAAGTCGCGAAAAACGATTTTCGTTTTTCGGTATTGTAGGTTGAGGTTGTGGCTGGCTTTTAAATTCTGAATGCTGTGGTTTTGTGGGTTCATCAATAATAATACTAATGGATCCAATGGAAAGATTAAAGTTATGTTCCAACGAACTTTCTACTTCTGCATTTCTAGATCGAAACAAATTTTGTGTTAACGGATCAGTTATCTCATTTGAGAATACAGGTTCTGAATTTAAAGCCGTATTGAATACTTCAATATTACTTTTTACCGTTTTTGTATCCGTGGGCGAAGCCGCAACCCATTCCTGAACATCTTGCAGAATAAGAGAATGAATATCCTGTTTTTCGATTTGACCTTGATTCAAAATCTCCGAAGTTCTGGAAAAATAATTTGGCTTTTCAGAATTCTCCAAAGGTGAAAGGAGAGACACAATGCTTTCTTGTTTTTCTGCTGACTCAAACTGAGGTGAATCTTGTATCGGTACTGACGCTTCAACAGGATCAGCTAATTTAACAGCACTCGGTGATTTAAACTCTTTCGACTCCTGTGATAAACTATTTTCGTTCATTTTATTCACAGGCAATATCGCTTTATTGAAAAGCGATGCAGCAAGGGTTTTATTTTCCATTGGCGCAGTCACAGAATCTATGTTTTGGACAATTGGATTAACTTCACGAGTTACCTGTTTTTGAGCAAAAATTTCCTTCGGATTAATAGGCGCTTTCTCTGAAGGCTCATTTTTAATTTCTTCATTTTTAGAAATGGAGGGTTGCATTTCATGCTTATTCGAATCTATTAAGGTTAGGGAAGATTTTTCTAATGGTTGCGATGGACTTAAAATCGTCGCTTCTTGTTCAAGCGGAGAAAGTCCACTACCCGCTTTTTTTTCTAATACTTCGGGCCTTACTCCTTGGCTTCCCTTAAATTGAAAACCACTCTGCTCAGCAAGACGTGAAAAATAGTTTGGCATAATTTATCGTCCAACAGCTATAAGGTCGAGATAAACTTTCCGACGCCAATGCGGAATAGCAAAAATTTCACTTTCACTCCAATGATAATGGGAAGCCAATTTATGTGCCATCACTATCAATTGCTGCTGAAGCCGCTTCAGCATATTTATCGCCGCATCGCAAAGGTCAATTACAATTTCATTTTTTGTAGTACATTCCTCGCAAGTTACTTGGCAATTAAAGTTGATCAAGGGATCCGCTACGTTCATCGCTTCATCAATAAGCTGCAAAGCCTCGGCATTGATTTTTGCAGGAAAATTCTCCGTAAGTGTAAGCGAATTAATCATCTTTATCTGGGCTTCATTTTGATCGAGAAAAACCATTTCAGCCCATTTTTCTTGATCATGACCGCAAGGTTTTCGCAAACCGAAATTGTTACCCATTACTTGAATCTGCACGGTTTCAATGTGATCCGCTTCTCTTTGCAGCGTTGTGATTTCTTCCATGGTAATATCCAACGCAATAATCTGTTTGCAACCGGAGCAAGCAAATGGGAAATTGAAATCTGAGTGGTCTCCTCCCTTTGCCAAAACAAGCAAGCATTCTACTCGTCTGCCAATAGAAAGATTTTTGAAAAAACCGGTTGACCCAATACCTATAGGATCAAATGAACATTGTTCGAGTAAATGGGTAATTAGTGCCGAAGTATTTTTTGTAGTAAAATTAATACCGAGATCGCTTTGCAGTATTCCAAAATTACGCATGCGTATTTCGCTCGCTGGATAGAATCCGGCAAAGGACGTGGTCTGCTCCGATAACTGACCAATAGCATTTGATCCCGGAGCAACATTCATGTTCTATTCCACCCTATCATGATTTCGGTACGTCATCACTTTCATTCGGTTCTTTGGTATCCAAATCTCTATCCCAACCTTCAAGTTCTATTTTTAAAGATTCGATAGATATAGCATTGGCATTGGCATTGAGCTCGGGCATGGCCGTGTATTCGCTAACCCAGCAATGATAAAGAAAGTAGCGATAAACCACCTGCCCTTTTTCATTCATCATTTCTAAGGTTAAGTTTTTTTTATAATCGGCTAAATCCATGGCCGAGTCGCCCGCGTAGGGATGAACTTTATTTGCCCATTTTTCAAACTCTGGATCATGGGTTAATCCACGTTCCAAGGTGATGCCATCATATTTAGTGCGACCAGGTGATTTATGATCAGTGCTATTGTCACCCCCATCGCGATGCGAAACCACTTCGGTAGTACGTTTTAAAGCGCTGACCTTGCTAACTCCTAATACAGTTTTATTGTCCCATAGAATACGGAACTTAAAATTTTTATAAGGATCAATACGCTTTGCATTTTTTTCAAAACCTTTGGCCATTTTTATCTCCTAATGATCTTTAATAGTGCTTAGACATCTGGGATTTGTTGTATGCTAATAATGACGAACTCCGCCGGCTTAACTGGTGCAAAGCCAACCTGAATATTTACAATACCTAAGTTGCGATCATTAGCTGTGGTCGTTTCTCCATCGCATTTTACGAAGAAGGCCTTATCAGGCGTACTTCCCTGAAATGCACCCTGTCTAAATAGACTATTCATAAATGCATTTAAGTTCATTCTAATCTTAGCCCAAAGGGGTTCATCATTGGGTTCAAATACTACCCATTTAGTTCCGCGAAAAAGTGACTCTTCCAAGAAAAGTGCGAGACGACGAATAGGAATATATTTCCATTCCGAACCAAAATCATCTGAACCATCCAAGGTACGTGCGCCCCAGTTCACAATTCCATTCGGAAATTTACGCAGGCAGTTCACGCCTAATTTATTTAACACACCATTTTCATTATCTGTTAAGTTTAATTCTACATCGAGTACACCACGCAAATCCGCATCAATGCCCGCAGGTGCTTTCCACACTCCGCGTTGAGAATCGGTTCTGGCCATTAATCCTGCAATCATGCCGGAAGGGCCGATATACTTACGCAATCCACCATCACTAAATTGTACTCGCGGATAAAATATTGCCGAATTTGTTTTTGCCACACCTATGCGAATATTGTTAACTGCGCTAGCATCCGCCGCCATGATTTCCCCTTGAGTCCAATCTGCAGGAGCATCCGCCAGAAAAAACGCGCGTTTTTGCTGGCAAAAATTACTGGCCTCCGCAATCAATTCTGCATAGAGTGAGGCGAGCACTTCACGATCTCCAGGAATTATCATTAGGTTAAAAAGGTCCACTTTATCCAAGGCATAAAAACCGGTATGATCAACAGGGCTACCCACATAAGTATTTTTATCTGGAGCAATACCATCACTACCCGCTGTACCCGCAGATTGATAAACACCCGTTCCCAGAGCTCCTAGGCTATACTGTTTTACATTGGATACAAATCCATTTCCAAAGTTAGCCCCAGGACTTGTGGTAATGGAAGCAGTATCATTTATATTACCCATCTTGCGCTTAAATACGAGATGATATCCCCATAACTCAGCGGTACAGGGGGAATTCACATCCGCATTTACGGCCTGTACAATGAGTCGTAGTTTTTCTCGCACCCCATCCAGTGCGCCTGCGGCTTGTTCGTAAATCAAAGTACCGGCCGTGACAAGGTTTAAAGGGATAACCTTTGTCCCAAGGGTGATACTCGTTATTCCATTTTGAGCCAGCACGGCGAATTTATCGAGTTCAGTGGTAAAATTTCCATACGTACCGCCTCCCCAAAAATAGGATCCATTGGGGATTGGACGAAGATTACTGTAACGTGCAACCTCAATACCACCTTGCTCTACACCCAACATCAAAGCAGCACTAATATCATTGGAGTTACTTCGTCGAATGGACACATTGGAAAATGGCGCAACAGCGGATGTTACCCTTAATACCAAAGTTCTTGTTGCCAAAGTATCCCAGCTAAACGCAACAACTAAACTTGCATTCACAGCCTGAAGTTGCGGGTTGATATGCGCAGCAAGCGAAGGTAACAAACCCGTTACATCATTAGGAACAGGAGTAGTCCAGTCAGGCCTTAATTCGATTCCCTTGAGATCGACGGTAGCATTAATCCCATTTACATTGATTTCAAACTTAGATTTACCCGCAGTAATTTTAGATTCAATCTCCGTTTTGACCGCATCCCTAAGCGCATTATCCGATACTCCCGTAAACACTCTGCGGCTTTGACTATAACCTGCGGGGGTATTGGCGGTTAAATTCATAATAGACCCTGAAATATTAGGATCACCTAAATCAGAATGAATGGCCAGATTGACAAATTTTGAAGATTGCGAAACAAAAATGGGTGCAAAGCGTGATGAATTTGGATTCATGGAAAGAAAACTGTGAACTTCTTGAGCTAAAACAGCCCCATCAATTTCATGAACAACAGTTAAGTTGAAGCTATCATCTGGATTAGTGGTATTGTAATCCGTGAATAATTTTATTTGCTGTCCCCAAGTTCCCTCTGCCTTGGCAGTAACAATAAGGACATTCTTCGTAACTGCTGTTTCATTTTTTAAAGTTACACTGGCCACTGCTGGATTTTTAGCCAACCGAACTACATAACAATCCGTTCCCCCATTATCGAAGAACTGTTTAACACTAATCCCAGTATCACTCAGAGCATGGCCGCCGCCGAAGTATCGCAAAAAATCAGTATAGCTCAGGCATCGCACGGCTTTATTAATGGGACCTTTTAATGTTCGTCCAAAAAAAGCGGCAATCGAAGTGGAGACACCTGTTATTGTCCTTACTCCACTGGAAACTTCCTGAACATAAACACCAGGGTATGAAGGTTGAATCGGCATGGTATCTCTCCTAAAATTTGATCCAAAGGCAATAGGAAATAGCAGAACAAAAGAAGCACAACTAGAAATTGAGCAAACTTCTAACCATTAAATAAAATAAATAAACTCAAATTCCCAGATCTAATCTAAAATAAATAAAATCAAAACTAATCTTCTAAAATAAAACCCTAATATATAACTCTAAATATGAGTGAATTTATAGGTTCAGCACATCTCTATAGTGTGCTTATAATAAAGCTGGGTAAATCATAATGTTTAACAATAATCAATCGGAATTAAATTTTTTTGTATTTCTGAAGTATTTCAATAAGCCTGTTTTGTTTTTCTAATTCGAGAGGTGTAGTTTGTGGATGCGAAGGATTTTTTGAAGTAGGAGTATCATTAGCCTCTTCATCACTCACGAATTCATTTGCTTTTTACCATAAACCCTCTGAAACTCAACTTTTGCAAACATTGCGAACAAAGGTTTAGGAATGGATCCCTTATTTCCTTGCCGAGCCTTACAATCCTTATTATCCTTTTAAAAGATTGAGACTCAGTCTTAATATTAGATTAATTTTAGCCGGAAAGCAAGGATGAGGAAGGAAATGCTATTTGAAAAATGTCATCTCACACTAATATTCACTTTATATTATTTATTGTTTCCTCTAACCCTATGTATTTACGCTGTTGAACCCACTCCTAATTCGTCAAACAAAAATCAATTCTTTTTACATGGTTACGGAACTATTAACTACCAAACTTTTAATTGGCAAACCGATCCTACACGCCGAGCGCAAATGGATTTGGAAAGACTTGCAATTGAACCCACGTATATACTCACTAATAAAATTCGCTTTGAAGCAGAAATAGAATTTGAACATGGTGGCACTGGCGCAACCATGGAATTCGATAAGCTAGAAGAATTTGGCGAATATGAAAGCGAAGTTGAAAAAGGCGGCGAAGTTACCCTCGAAGAACTTTGTATAGTTTTCTCTTTGCATCCAAATTTTAATATTCGCTTGGGACATTTCTTTTTACCCATAGGTTGGGCTTATACTCTAGATGAGCCTGTAGATTATTTTACGGTGCAAAGATCGGAAATGGAAAGTCAACTCATCCCTTTGCTATGGCATGAAACCGGCATTGAAATATTCGGAGAGCTTGGCGCTTTATTCTATCAAGTACAAGTGATTAATGGATTGGACGCCACGGGCTTCAGCTCTTCCACATGGATATCACGCGGACATCAAGGGCGTTTTGAAACTGTGAATGCGGAAAACTTAGCCCTTGCAGGACGTTTAGATTGTGATTTATTTCCCCAAAGTACTTTCGGCATTGCGGGCTATTATGGCAATAGTGCCGGCAATCGGCCTAAGCCCGATTTACCAATTCCTGCGTATGTTACCGTATTAGATATGCATGCGGATTATAAACAAGGGCCTTTTAAAGCAAGAGCTTTGCTTTTATATGGGATTTTACAAAATGCTGCCTCGGTTTCTTTGGCTAATAAAAATCTCTCAAGTAACTTGGCGGTTAAGCGTACACCCGTAGGTAAAACTGCCTTAGGTTGGTTTGCAGAAGTCGGTGTGGATGTTTTTGTATTACTACGTACGAAAATGGAATTACAAAATACATTTCCCAAACAGAGCTTGGATATTTTTGCACGTTGTGATAGATACGACACCATGCGCGAAATGCCTGAAGAGTATTTTAACAATCCACGTTGGGGGAAAGAAACCTGGACCACTGGGGTAAATTATAAACCCCATCCCCAAGTCATTTTAAAAGGGCAACTTTCCTATCGCACGTTAGGATTAGCCACTAATAATCAAGAAAATACTTATTCCTTGGGACTAGGCTTAGTGTTTTAAATCGTGAAATGACGAGAAAATTTTTATTAAATCGGAGAAAGTATGTTATTTAAAAAAGGTCAGATAAAAAACCATCACCAACATTATTGTATAGGTTTAAGTTTATTATCCCTAGGTATGGCGGGCATGCAAGCGGGATGTAATGAAGACTCTCCGACTATTTCTTTTTCTAGCGAGAAAGGGATTAGCGAGATTTTAGATGCCGTATCCACCACGGTGATTTATGGCACTTATGTTGATCTGGGACAAAAAGCCGATAGCTTGGCTTTTGCTATTAAAAATTTTAAAGACCATAAAACGATGGATCATTTAGCGGCAGCCAAACAAGCCTGGCGTAATGCCCGTCGCCCTTGGGAACAAAGCGAAGCTTTTATTTTTGGACCTGTGGAAAGCAAAGGCATTGATCCTTCAATTGATAGCTGGCCTCTGAATAAAGCAGATTTGGAGGGAGTGTTGACCAGTGGTAATACGCTCAATCAAAGTTTCGTAGATAACTTAGAAGGCACACAAAAAGGATTTCACACTATTGAATATTTACTCTTTGGTCAGGGTAACACGAAAACCTTAGAATCTTTTACTGTGCGTGAGTTTGAATACCTCAACGCCGTAACCGCCAGTTTCCAAGCGGCCACACAACAGCTTATACAAGCGTGGTCACCTACTGATGGAAATTACATCGCTAATTTTAAAAAGGCTGGTTTAGAAGGTAGTGTTTATATTAGTAAAAATGCCGCCTTGCAAGAATTAGTGAATGGCATGATTGGCATTAGTGATGAAGTCGCCAATGGTAAAATCAATGGTCCTTTTACAGCAGAAGATAGAAGCTTGGAAGAATCACAATTCAGCGATAATTCTAATGCTGATTTTCAAGATAATATTCGTAGTATTCAAAATGTGTATTTAGGGAAATATGCTGCTGGCACCACCAATAAAGGTATTCGTGAATTCGTAAAAGCACTTAACCCCACTTTAGCCACTCGTTTAGAAAATGAAATTGCAGCGGCTATTACAGCTATTGGAGAAATGATCCCCACCTTCGGCGATGCTATTGCTAAAAATAAAGAAAAAGTTGCTACTGCCCAAATCGCTATTCAAAAAATGCAAAAAACTTTGGAAGAAGATATTAAACCATTAATAACACAATAATCCTTTTATCGCCTGCTTGATACAGAAAGCTTTTTAGTATGCCTCTCTTAAATAAAAAACTCTTTGCCCTTTCCATGGCAAGTGCATTTTTACTCTTAACCGCCTGTCAAACCACCGACCATGACTCGGATAACACCGTGGTTAATTTGCCAGGAGGCTCTACAACTTTAAGAGATGCTAGCAGCAAAGCTTTTTCTTCGCCAGCCCCTAATCTTTCTGCTTCTCAACTGGATGAACATGCCACAGGCGATGCCGCCTTTGAAGCGAAATTCGTAACTGCTCCGGCAGCCAATAATGCCGGCTTAGGGCCGGTATTTAATAATACCTCTTGCTCTGCTTGCCATTCGAAGGATGGGCGCGGCCGTCCTCCCGAAGCGGGCGAACTTTTAAGCTCGATGCTTTTCCGTATTAGTAAAGCGGGAACTGATGTTAACGGTGGTCCTTTGACCATGGATAATTATGGAACCCAATTGCAACCACGCGCCATATTCGGAGAAAATCCCGAAGGACAAGTGATCATTACCTATTATGATAGCTTGGTACATTTAGCCGACGGGGAAACGGTAACCTTAAAGGTACCCAATTATCAATTAAATGATCTTTATATGTCCTTAAGTGCCCCTGCCTTGCTTTCTCCGCGCATTGCGCCTCCAGTTTTTGGTTTGGGACTTTTGGAAGCCTTGGACGAAGCCTCGATAGTGGCTTTAGCGGATGAATCAGATAAGGATAATGATGGTATATCGGGCCGACCCAATTATGTAATCAATGTATTAACAGGAAAAAAAACTTTAGGGCGCTTTGGCTTAAAATCCAATACCCCTAATTTATTACAGCAATGTGCAGCGGCTTATAATAATGATATGGGCGTCACCTCTTGGATTTTTCCTCAGGAAACCTGCTTTGGACAAAGCCAAAAAGGTTGCGGCAATGTTATACCTGAAGTAGACAGCGTTACGGTAGCTGCCGTCACATTCTATGTACGTACCTTGGCGGTACCCGCACGACGCAATGTTAATGATGCCCAAGTGCAAGCCGGTGAAAAAATATTCCGCCAATTACAATGTAATGAATGTCATATTCAGGAATTAAAAACTGGAAATTTCGATCAGCATCCCGAATTATCACAACAAATTATTAATCCCTATACCGATTTGCTTTTGCATGATATGGGCGATGCCTTGTCGGATAATCGTCCGGACTTTCTGGCCAATGGCAACGAATGGAGAACCCCTCCACTTTGGGGTATTGGCTTAACGGAAGTAGTGAACGGGCATACGCAGTTTTTGCATGATGGCCGCGCCAACAACTTCACCGAGGCTATACTCTGGCATGGTGGTGAAGCGACAAAATCGAGAATTGATTTTCAGGCTTTGAAATTAAAGGACCGCCAGGCTTTGTTGGGATTTTTGAAATCGTTGTAATATTTAATTTCTTTGCTGTTTAGTAAATTTATTAAAATTTCTAGAAATGGAAATTAGCTCTCGAAAAATTTAAAGTTGTAGCTTCGCGAATGGAAACTACAACTGCTTGCTGATAATAGCTTAGGGTAACGTGATGGTTTGTAACAACATTGTTGGTCCACCATGGTCGTCGAAACCAAAGGCTTTGAGTTGGACATGGTCGGCAGAATCAACTTTGACCGTAGCCCAAGCATAATCGCGATCAGTAGGGCTAATGGTTGGCGTATGAGGGGATGCTTCAAAAGGAGATCCGCCAGAGCCAACCATGATTTGCCAAGCTCCGCCACGGGGTTGCATCATGTTAAAGACATGTTCATGTCCACAAAAATAGGTCGCGCCGAAAAACTCGATCACGTCCCAAAAAGCATTGCGGGCGGCGATATCTACGTCTAATCCTGCGGCTTTACCGGGCAGCGGCAATGCTGGAAGCGCCGGAATCACAGAACCATAAAAATAAGTGTAGGCTGGCTTGTGGCCGAATACAAAAATATGTTTGGCGCCACGGGCCTTGGCCGCAGACAAATCAGCTGTGAGCCATTGAGTCGGTGCATGGGCATCTTTTCCCACCGGATCGGTATTGATGACTGCGAAATGCGATCCCATATAATCAAAGCTATAGGTTAGTTTACTTTGATCAGATGTAAGAGAGTCGAGGGCATTTCTTTCATCGCCGATGGCGGGGGAAGTAACGGCAGAAGCTCCTAGGATTTCCCTGAGCTTGCTATTGTTGGAGATCAAATCTCCCATATTGTCACGCCAAGCGTTTTCATTTGCGACCTGGGCTTTTTTACCGCCTGCCTTCCATTGGGTCTCATGATTTCCTGCTACGGGTATCACGTAGGTTCCTGTTTCCATCAAAGGTGCAACCATACCGCGCCAAAAAGCATATTGCTTATAGAACGCCATCAGGTCCGATCCAACAATGCCTGCCACGGTGGTATTGTTAGCTGGTACTATGGCATTGCCATAGCCCATAATCATGTCGCCATTGAAAAACAGCATTTTCGATTTTTGCTCTGAGATAGATTTTTCAATCCGAAACCATGCCTTTGTGTTTTGCAGCCATATTGAGTCTTGACCGGATAAGGGCATCAGAGTGGAATCGGGAGCAATTGGATCTTGGCGGGAGTCGCCGACGGTAGAAAAGGAAAATAGGCAACCTTGGCATTCATCGGTAATGGGGTCTATTATTTCTCCAGCTTTAAGAGTGGAAAAGCAGGCAAGGCCCGCGATCAACACTATAGCTGCCGACTTTGGTTTGAAATTGTTTCCGTAATGATTCATTATTTTTCCTTAGTTGATACGATCCAAAAGATCAGGGGTTAAAAATTCCTGATTGAAATTTATAGGATCAATATTTCATCTGGATTTAATTTTGAATTCAGAAAAAAATAAAGGGCTTGCACAGTGCCCGATCTTTATGAAAGAAATATGTTGCACTCAATAGCGAGGATCAAAAATGAGGCTTTGTTTTGGATATGCTCTAGGAAGGATTAAGGCGCTGTATGCAATAATAGCAATTGCCCGCCTTGAATAAGTCTCGTAGACTTTGGCGAGTCTTGCATCTCTGCTGCCGACTCGCTTCCAACACTATGGGCTTGGACATTCAAAAGCCATTCGCCTGCACCCAACTGGGCCGAGGCATCGATTATTCCGGTCGCTTCCCATTGCGTTTTTGAATCTGGCCTTGATGCTATCGGCACTGCATACGGATCCATCTCGGCCAGCTTGCGGAGGCCTTTTGTTTCCAAATCCAGCATCCAAACGGCGGGAATCCGAGCCGATTCCAATAAGGGTTTTTCGCATATCATCATCTTTCTTGTTGATCCTATACGAATGTCCCCTGGGTTCGCAAATCCAGAGGTAGGGTCGCCCGAGGCAAGAATCTCCAAGCGAGGTCCATAACCATCCGCGGGATTCACCGAGTCGTAGGTCAATTTGTATATACGCCCGAAGCGATTGCGAGACCCACCGGGATCCCCTGCGGTTGCAAAGTAAAAGACTCCCTTTGAACTTGGATCGTAGGTTCCGTTTTCAATATGATCGAAGCGGAAGGCTTTATCCTTGCCGTCGGCGCTCACAGCGCACCAAGCCTGCAAAGTAGCTGCGGAAATGGATGTCAATGAGGTAGGCGCATCGGGCCGGTTCTTGAGTGGATCTACCCAATGCCCCTCCAAAGCTCCCCTAGTAAATCCCGCCTCATCGTGCTTACTCTGAGCAGCAAAAACATAAAGTTTCCCTCCGGCAAGGCCGTTTTCATAAATTGGATCTGGCGTTCTCAAATCGCGAAGTTTACGGCCTACATAAAGGTAGAGCTGACCGGCATTAGCTGGCCCTTTCCCTAATAAAAAGGTCACCGTGCGCATGGAATCCTCGTTAGGAACTACTACGATATCGCTGAAAGACAGCTTACCAAAATCGGGCAGGATTTGCGCTCGCTCGCCCACAATAGCCACCGGCTGCGGTCCCAATGGCGAAAAGGCGAGTGAGTCAGTGGAGGCTTCGGAGGTCAAGTAAAAGGGAGTAGATATTCCTTCGGCTGCTCCCGCTAGGAAACCGGAACCGAATCCGCTAAAGAAACCAGGAGTAGGGCTAATATCCGATATCTTGTAAGCGCTTTCGAAAGCGTACCGTCCCGAAAGGACTCGGCCCGTCGCCTTGTCCAACAGGTATTCCGACACATAAGCCCCGCGGCGAGCAGGGCCGGTGATGAAGGCATCGGACAAATTTTTGGAGTTGATGTCATGAGACATGAATAAGCGCGCGGTCATACTGTCACTGGGAGTCAATCCCAATCCAGCGGGAAAGCCGCCCATACGAAAGGCCTGCAACGGGTTGCCTGTTAGGGGGACGCTTTCCCCTACCGTAAGTAAAGGGGTAATGGTAACGCTTGGGTCAATAGCTTTGAGATAGGCTCGATCATCGCTACGCCAGGAGGTCAGGCTATCTGGGATAAGTACCATACCGGGAAGGCTATCTTCCTCCAAAAGGACTGGTTGTCGAACGGTGCGATAGCCGAGTTTGAAAATCACGAGGGTATCAACCTCCGTAGCGGCCACCTTCGCAATACTTTCTAAAGACAAGGGAACGAATCTTACACCGATACGACCGAGCTTTTTGCCAATATACGGGATTCGATGGTAATAGGAACGTTCACCAATTTCTAAGCGTACGCCATAAATGCCTGCCTTCAATGAATGCCGTAAGCCCGCCAAGGGCGAGAGTCCATAAAGTCCGCGCGCCAAGTTCTCATCGAGGACCTGTTCAAGTTCATGACCCGCGAAATCGAAAACGGTAATCTTGACATGGGCATGCAGGGTTAGCACATGAAAGGCAAATCTTGGGCCTTCCACATTGAAGAAATCCTCGGAGACGATCTTATTTCCCGAGTCAAAGATATTCAGCTGGTAATTTCCAGAAGCATCCGTAACGGCCGTGATACCCTTATTCTTGAGTTGCACCACTATGCCCGAAACCGGCTTTCCGTTTACGTTCACAACGGATCCAACGATATGAGATGGCATCTCAACCGTTGCCGATCCATGGGCCAGGCTCATAAGGCATGTGGCTAGTGTAAATAATAAAAGAAACTTGGAATTCATAAAGTCAATCTTGGAATTGTGGGTATGCATAAGAATGTCGCTCAATATAGGGAGACAAAAGGCATATTAGTGGTTCGTTTCCTGGCCGCCCTTATGATCCTGGAATCCCCAGATTTTACATCCTTTCGGATCCACGTAGATACTTTGCACAAAGGATATTTTTTCTTTGGAATGGGTTTTAAAATCCATGACCCAAATTTCAAGGTCGCGTAATATTTTACCGCCACCGTCCAACTGAACTGGGGGGGTATTGGTTTTCCAAGAAATTAGCTCGAGGTTTTTTCCGCCGTATTTTTCCACACTGCGGCTCAATAATTTTCCATTGTCCATGTAATAAAATTCACGAATAAAATTCAATTCGACTTCGCCGGCTTTTTTGCCTTCAGGCGTTTTCTTATAAATGGTCATGAGTAATTCAGGATCAGGGCCCATCAGGATTAAGCCCAAAAGGTCCCGATCGAGAAGTCGAGATATGGCATTGCGAATGAGTTGATCGGGCGAATGCGCGATGCGGCCTAATTGCGGAATACTGTCTTCGATGATAGAAGCGGCCCGAAAACGGCCAGGAATACCCTGGACGCTCTCAGCCGATAGGAGTAAAAGGCCGCCAGAAAGGCAGAGGCCTGCCAACGCTTTACGATTAATAAATGTCGACATATTCCTCTTTTTCCCTTCAGGCAAAGCTATACAAATTAATTATTAGGATTGAATACAATGCGGGCGGAACGTGATTCCTTGCCGCTGGTTAGACGTACAATATGCAATCCGCGCAGGTTACCCATGAAAACGGCATTCTGCCCCTGCTCAAGGCGCACATTACGCGCGCTGACTTTGTGCCCGGAAAGGTTCCACACTACCAGTTTGACGTAACCAATGCCCTCAGATTCAATGATCAGATTCTGTCCTTGACTTGACGAGAAGCGAATGCCGCTCAGGTCGCGCAGAGGAATGGCGATGGATACAACAACAGCCTCAACAGTCACTTTCAGTTCCTGCGTCGTCACCTTGGGATTGGCACTATTCTTATCCGTGGCTTTGACGGTATAGGTATAACTACCTGGCAAAAGGTTATTAATCTGAACCGAAAGTACACCATTGCTGCTGGTGCCCAAGACGGTGTTGCCAATCAGAATTTGCAAAGAGGCGATTCCATCCAAATCCGCGGCCACGGCACTCATAGTAAAGGCCGCAGTGCCTACAAGATTGGGTTCTCCGCTCCGAGAAAAGCTAACTATGCTCGGAGCCGCGTTGGCAGCTACCACAACATCGAAATCTTTACTGGACCACTTGGGATCCGTCGCATGCTTATCCTTAGCCTTGATGGTGTACTTGTAAGTTCCAGCAACCATATTGGAAATTGGGAAGCTTAAGGTTAACGAAGTGCCTGTGGCCTTAACTTCGCCGTTCACTAGGATTTGCACGGTATCGATCCCATTGGGGTCATCGGCCGTTGCGTTGAGTGTGAAGCTGGCGGGTTCCATTAGGGTATCATTGCCTGTGCGAGTGATATTGATAACCGGACCGGCTACGTTTTCTGCCGGCGGCTGAGCAAATACCACTACGTTTAGAACTTGGACAACCGTACGGGGATCGGAAGCATGGTTATCTGTGACTTTCAAGAGATAGGAATAATTGCCAGCAGCTTTATCAGGGACTGCGAAGGAAATTGTACCGCTAGCGCTGGAAGCCAAAACCTGATTGCCTTCTAGAATTTGCATGCTGGCAATTGCTCCATCCGAATCCGTGGCAGCAGCATTGAGCGTAAAGCTGGCATTTGCTATGAGGGTCTCTCCCGTGCGACCGAAGGACGTTATCACCGGGGCTTTGTTAGCTGGAGGGGGAGCCACAAAGATGAGCATTTCCGATGTTGCAGTCAACGGATTCGTGGCACTTTTATCTTTGGCGCGAACGCTATATTTGTGTAGGCCAGCCGAAACGTTGGTGAGATCGAAATTCAAGGTTCCGGAATTGGTATTTGAGCTGAGTACTGTAGACCCTTCAAGAATTTCTAAGGTGGCAATACCATCAGCATCTGTGGCGCTGGTTTTCAAAGTAAAGCTGGCTGGTTGAACCAAGTTCTGCGCAGAGGCCGTATCAATTGTCACGACAGGGGGAAGATTGGTGACAGTTACCGACAGGGCTTGCGTGGAAGTCCTCACTTTATAGGGATGCTTATCCGTAGCGCGGACAGTATATACAATCGTGCCAGCCTGGGCATTAACGACATTGAAAGAAACCGCTCCGGTGGTGGCCGATGCCAAGACAAGGCCATCTTGAAGTATTTCCAACTTGGCAATATCATCGGGATCTGTAGCAGTAGCGTTTAAGGTGAAGCTACCTGGGGAGGTCAGATCGGTCGTAGGTGTACGAGTTAAGGTTGCGGAGGGGTCTTCAACATTGAAGCGATCTCCCAAGGGGAATTCCATAGTGCCAGGAAGAGTCCAGTCTTGATACCAGAGATCTCCGTCTACAATGGCGCCGGACTTGGCCGCGATGATATCGGTATTTGAAGGTGTCAAATCTTTATATAGGCCGTAGGAATTCACAGCATCATAGGGATAGTTTTTAATCTCAGTGTTCAAGATGGATGTGACCAATGCTTTTTGGACAGCCACTTGTGCTGGGGTACCGGTAAGGCCTAAAAAAGTATAAAGTTCAGTCCACTTTCCGGTTAGGAAAACGTCGCTATAAGTTAAGCTGGAAGGGGACGAAGTAATATTCGCGGCAGTACCATCGCCTGTGATCCGGAAGGCCCAGCCCGATGGCTTATCCTTGGCAGCACCTCCAGCCACAACAACCATTTTCTCAAAAGTGCCGGCGCATTCTTCCTTGTCTTCCATGGCTCCATCATAACCGCCATTGTCTATCAAAGTAATATGAGAGAAATGAAGAGCATTCAAAGGGCGAATACCGGGTGCGGAGGTGCTGCTGCATTCAATCCCAAAATCGCCCACCGGTTCAAACGGGAGAGTGCTACCTGGGTCTCGAAGCCTAGGTGCCTCAGTCCTCTGTATCCCTATCATATAATCGATGGTTCCGCTATACCCTTGATCCACATCGTAGCTGTCATCTGTTTGGTTGGTTATCACCATATGGTCGGCATTGGCCGATCCTCCGAAAAACTCAATACCGTCGTCATCTCCACGATCAACCTGAACATGGTGGATTAAGGTTTTTCTGCCTACTGCGCATAAGGTGATTCCATTTAACTCACGGTCCACAGCAATCGGGAATCCGGGTCCGTCAAGACGTACATAGGTGAGCACACCAGAAGAGTCGTTGTTGGGATCAAGGTCAGTTGTTTTCGCGCCGAATTTGGCCCAGCCCAAAGCTTCATATTGGAGTAAGCCACCTCCAATTTGTTGGTTGCTTCGTGCCTTTCCGAGCATTACGATACCGCCCCATTGTCCACGTTCGGCTGGGGTGCCATCCGAATTTTTCTCGCACTGAAAGGTAATGGGCTGTGCTTTGGTGCCCGCAGCCACCAAGTACCCGCCACGATCCACCATCAAAGTGCCGCGATTGGTTAAACTAGGCTGGATAGTGGTACCCGGATCAATGGTGAGGGTGACACCGGACTTGACCATTGTGTAGCCGTTCAGTATCCAAATTGTATCATTGGTAAGCCGAGTATTTACCACAATGCTATCCGCGGGGCTACCGCCTACGGACTTTTTGGTTGGAATATCCTTGGTCGGCAAAGCAGCAATTGCTAATTGCGCTCCAAGCGTAGCGGCAATGGCTCCACTCAGCAAAAAAGGTTTTAATAATATCGATTTTAACATATTGGTGGTCTCCCATGGGGTGGTGTTGGTCGAATCCTCCGGATTTTAATTACCGATGGAATAATGGGTAAAAGATCATAACGCGACATTTCAAACGAGGCCCCAATTTATTGCAACGCCATTTCATTACAGTTGACATGATAAATTAACTTCTACCGAAAGGCCTTCCTGGGTGCGCTCAAGGGTTAAGTAACGTTCGACCTTACCAAATGTGGCTTGGTATTGCTCAGGTGTTAGAGTATGATAAATAAGTTTATCGTTGTATTCCTTGACCCGAAATTCTTTAGATTGCCTTAGCCAATTTTTGACGCGCACGCTTAGCTCAGTGCGCTTCCAAAACGTGAAGCGGTGCAGGGATTCTAGACTGGCATAGGGTTTTTCCGTGATATCCGGTAGTCCTTGAGTTCCAGCGATGTGTATACGTTCCCCGGCTAGGTTGAACAATACCGCATTGAGAAAGGCAAATGGCCCGGCTTCGGCTTCGTGGGTGAGGGATAGGTTGATCAAATAAGGAGCCTGTCCCACCATGGGCCGGCGTTTGGAGGTATTGACTCCACTAGATTCCTTTCGGAGACTCACTTCTGACTGCATCAGTGCCAGGTTTCCGGAAATCTCCAACCCTTGTAGCCAGGCAAGTGATAGATCCAGCCCGTCGAGCAAATGGCCGGGATTAATGACCGCTTCGAATTCGACGCCTTTCACATAAGCACCTTGAGCATTTTGTTGAGATTCAATCTTATCAATGTCGACGGACGTTTCCACCGGCTTAGTGAAGTCCTTGTAAAAGAGCGAGACGGAAATAGTTTGCTGGAAAGGCAAATACAAATCAGCGCGGGTATCATAATGGATCACCCTAGTCTTTTGCAAATCCGGATTCCCTAAGATGGTACGTCCGCTAGTAAAGTCCGCGAATGCAGTAGGGGCTACTTCGCGGATTTCTGGGCGAACGGCGGTTTGTGCATATTGCAAACGTAACTTCAAAGGGCGCGTCGGCTGAATCCAAATGCCGACCGTCGGGTAGGCCGCCCACTCCCCAATTTTGATCTTCTTGTCAGGTTGACCTTCGTTGATCCCTGTGTATGGCGCCCGTAGTTTAAAATTGTACCACTCTGCCCTTACTCCCCCATCCAATCCCAACGGAATATCCCACAAACGCGCAGAAATGGAGCTCGCCAAATAAGACGCGGCCTGGATTTCACTCGCATTGTAAGTGTCGTAATCTTTTGGGCCGGTGGAAAAATCGGATACTCCTTCGGTAATGTCCCGGGACAAAGAATCCGGCGCGCGAATCTGTTCTAATTTTAGGCCTGTTAGTGACCGAGCATCATTGTACGCATAACGGGTGGCATTAAAATGCCGTTTCCTGCCATTCCAAGCAAGACCGGTAGTAAAGGTGGGCAGAGCGAGATGGGAGAAAATTTGGCCTTCAAGGAAAAAAGTGTCACGCGAAGCATATTCCGGAGGAATGATCAGCATAGCGTCGACACGAGCTGCCGCGGCCACTTCATCCAGCGATTCGTAAATGCGTGTGCCCCAAACATCGGTATTGCGAAATTCGAACGCCTGTTCCGGTTTTACCACGGACTGACTATAAATATAGCGGCGACTGTCTGGGGTTTCTCCAGTGACGTTTGAAAGTCCCGCCGCCCAGGTTACGGAATCCATTAATCCCTTGCCGACATAGGCCTCGCCCCCCACTTGGCTACAAATCAAATCCCGCCGATTGAATTCCAATAAAGAGCGCTCTTCATACGGGCTTCCTTGGCCAGTAACTTGGCCTCCTGCGCGAGGGGAAACGTAGCTGTGTGTGATGTTGGCATGATCCGTGCCGAGATTAATAGCGAAATTTTTCCACCAGACGGCCCAGTTGGGATTTTCATAGCGCATATTCAGCATGCCAGTCAATTGCGCTTCATAAGTCCCTTGATCGTTTTGAGCAGTGATACCAGGCTGCAGAGAGCTTACGGGGACGGCAACGGGGCCCGAATCAGACTGAACCGTATCAAATAGTTGCGCCCGGCGAACCACATTCATCTGCAATCGGGTATTGAACTCCGACACATCGACATATGCATTGGCTAAGACCACATCTTGCTTCTCCACCAGGTTCTGATCGTACTTATTCTTGAAGCCGAGGGTAGCGAGGTATCCGAATTTTCCGTCGCCAGGAGCTGGGAATACGCTTCCACCAGATATCGTGAAATTCGTGGGAGATTTTATCTTCGCTGTGTCAATGGCGTACACATTGGATAGTTCGTTGGCCAGTTGAATGCGCTCATTCGTGGAGTAGCCAGGTAATCCCTTGTTGCGGGCCTCCTGGGCAGCGGTCTCGGAAAGTCCCCTAGGAATGCTTCCGGGAAAACCTTTTGGTAAGGATCGAGTGCCATCGTCAAAACCCCAAAAGGTATTACCGCCATTATAGGTTAAGCGACGGTCACCCACAATCCATCCGGCTGGACGCGCTTCTGGGGCTAAGCCATTCTTCGGCGCCTCTTCACGGTAAGCGGTTAAGTAATTAGCGCTGTCCAAGCGCCCATGATAATAATTAGAGGTGGAAAGGCTGACTTTGAAAAAAGACTTTTCGGGGATCCCCTTGGTAACCAAAGCAACTGAACCGCCCGCGAAATCGGAATAAAGATCAGGAACGAAGGTTTTGTAAATGGAGAAACTTTCCAAGGCTCCCGCTGGGAATAGATCTTGCGGAACAACCCGCTTATCCTTTTCCGGCGAAGGCACTGGGAGCCCATTCAATGTCATATTGGTGTACCGTTCACCCAACCCACGCACATAGATATATTTCCCACCTACCAGCGAGGTGCCCGTGATGCGCCTGGCGATGGCGCCAGCATCCGAGTCAGTGGTTTTGGCAATCTTCTCTGCGGAGACGCCTTCCATTACGGCAGCAGCCTGCTTGCGCTTAGTCAGGATATCTTGGGAGCTTCCGGCCTTCCTTCCCGATGTCGCTTGCACCAATTGGCCTTTCAGGATTTTACGCTCTAATTGGATTTCCATCACACGGTCTTCGCCGGCTGTGACCGATTCTGCGTCCATCAATTTGGTCTCATAGCCTTTTCGCAGTATGGTAATTTTCCAAACGCCCGGCGGGATGCCGACGATACGATATAGGCCTGCCGCATCGGTAGACGTCGAAAGCCTTATGGTATCCCGTTGCAGGTTAATGGAGACGTCGGCTATAGGCTTAGCGCCATCGACACTGAGTACGAGGCCGCGCAAAATTCCTCGGTCTCCTTTGAGGCCGGAATTGAAGACAATACCCGATGAAGTGGATTTTGTGACAGTGTCCGTCTTAGCCGTCGAGTCTCTCACAGTGTTATGCACATTGGCAGTGCTACTGCTCGCGCTGTTCAGACGTTTTTCCGCTTGCTTCGCTGGGATGCCGAGGGTATCTGCGATTAGAGAATCCAGATCGAGGACGGGGACGAAGTTCCGATTGGAAAGCGTATCCAAGGTACCGGCGGTGCAACAGGCAACAATAAGGAAAAGGGGTAAGATTTGCAGAAGGTGGCGGATTTCTAGTTTCATAGGGGGAAACTGTACTAGAAAGGATTTTCAAAACGGTTACTGATATGTTGCGGAGAAATTATTTCGAGGAGATTGGGTTTCTAGATGAAAAAAAGATCGGGGGCGGCTGCCCTCGATCCGAAAAGATAGTCGATCCAAAGATCTACGAATTAAGGGTTCGTTACCCAGTAGCTGGTCTCGTCGATGACTTGATTAGTCGCGGCGATCACCAACTTCACTCGAAGGTTATGTTTGCCTGGAGCGCCAAAGACTGCACCAGTTTGACCATTGGCTTTGTAAACTCGATCGCCATTACCGAGAACAGTTGGGAAAGGGAAAATGGCAGATTGAAAGGTTCCGCTCACGTCATTGCCGTCCAGCCAAGCTCCGGATTGTGCAACGTTGATAGCGCCGTTCAAACCAGTTTGAGTGAGTACAAAATCCCATGCTGCTGGAGTATACAACCTAGCGGGTTTTAGTTCAGTGCCGCCTTCAGGTTGGGTAAGCAAGTATTTTTTGGCAATTCCCATCTGAGAAATAGCGGTCCAGCCTTCCATCCAGCTCTTTTCGGTAGGGCTGAAAGCGCCGGCATAGGTCACGGGTTCGAAGAAACCATCGACTGGCATTTGGTAATGCGTGGTTGTTACCGCAGGGCCGGTTGGGGATGGACGAGGGTCGATGGAATTGGTAGTCCAGTTCGCGCCGTTTGGCATGCTGTTCAATAAAGGATTAGCATAAACGTTTTTAGCTGCGATAGAATCGGCACCGATGCCGGCTACCATAACATCAGCGAAGCTACCGAACCAATTACCTAAATTCCAGAACACGCTTCCTTCGACATTGAGTTCGTCATTGGCAAGTCTGCAAGGCGCATTGCAAGGAATTCCGCCTTGGTTTTCAATACGGCCAAGGTTTAAACGCCAATCCTGTGCAACCATATTCTTGAAGTCACCAGCCGTACCGTCACGGAGACGGAAGACCAAGTCATTCGCGGTATTGGTGTTCTGGGGATTGCCAGCGCCAATGAGAGTAAGGTTAGACCATTTTGGCTTGGAATAGCGAGTGGTGTCCGTGAGACCTTGGTTACCGGAATTGAGAGGGTAAGCGAAGCCATCGCCTTCAATGCCTTGATCGCCGCCATTAATGTCTGGGTTCATTGGGCTGAAGGCACCATAACCGTATTGCAACTTGCCTTTGTAACCAAAGTCAAAGTCAAACAAATCATCATTTCCGTATACGGAAACTAAATATTTGCAATTAACTGTGCCGCCGAACCATTCAAAGCCGTCATCGCCATTAGCGAATACTTCGATATGGTCGATAACAGTCTTGCTACCTACTCCACCGAAAGTTAGGCCATTGATTTCGTTATCATTACCGATGATCTTGCCACCATGACGAATGGAGACATAGTGCATTTCACCTGAGCTGTCAACGTCGTTTAATCCACCATAAGAGCCTCGAGGATCGAAGTTGATACCCTCAATGTAGGCTGAGTCTTCGGAAATGCGGGCATTACCGAGCAAGATCACGCCACCCCACATGTAACGATCAAAAGCACCTAAGTCGTTGGCATCGTCTTCATTATCCAAAACGGTGGTGAACAAGATAGGTTGGGTTGCAGTACCCATGGCATGGATTTTACCCCATTTAGTAATGATCAATGAAGAGGCATTGCCGAGCTCGCCTAGCGCGCCCTTTACAACTGCTCCCGATTGTATTGTGATTTCTTGTGGGCATCCCGCGTTCTGACCGACAAAGATACGTCCAGACATAATGTACACGGTGTCGCGACTAAGCGTTGTGGAAGGGGTTGGACAGGGGAAGCTGGCCTGGTTAATAATTTTGATAGGCTTCGCTGCGAAGGCACCAGCAGCAGCGGCTGCTAGTATCCCGCAAGCGAGTAGTTTGGAAGTTTTCATTCTTTCTCCTTAGAGTGCATCGGATTAATTTCCTAGCACGAAGGGAAATATCATTTCCGGATATTACAGGTTGATGTGGATCTTGTGCAAATTGTGTTAGGATTCCCTTTCAGTGACCGAAATAGCAAGGGAGCAATATGAATTGTATCAGGAGTCGATAATACTTTAATTAAAAACTGTAGACGATGTTGCGATTGTTACTGCGAAAATAAAAACATTTTTTTTATGCCCTCCCCATGATGTGATCTATTCGACTCTCTTTTCGATGCGAACGATCACTTCACTTGTGACCCTAGTGTTGGGTTTGTGGGAAGAAGGGATAAAAAATGCACCAACTTTTTAACATCCAAATCAATTTTTCCTAAAGCAAATATCGGATTTTTTTTTCTACCTGATTTTTAATTCTCAGGCGCCATTTTCCTCTGGCCTCCTCGCAACATTTCTAACAATTAGCTGCGGGGTCATCGTCCACCCTCTCAACTGTCCAAATCAGGATTTTCAGGGTTATAAGATTAACAGGATAAAGCTGAACAATCTCTAAGTAATAGTAATACTTAGAGATTAGGTTCTTTACTACTGCCTATACTCGGAAGCGTTTTAAAAGCCCCAAGGTTTTCGAAACTGTTTTGTGCTGGAAATAGATTGGGCACTTAATTTCTCAAATATCGTAATTTTAGCATTGGCTAACAAAAAACTGGTATACCAATCCGGCACATCATCATTGGGACAAGATTTAGGAATATCATAATGAACATGGATGGTATGAGCAGTGTTATTGCTTGTAAATGTCCTATCTCCATCAATATTTCCCGAGATGGTGACGACTTCATGGCTTTTATTTCCCGTAAGTTTCACTGTAGAGTTGTTTACTTTTACTAAGGAAATATCATAACGGGCACTATCGGTATTCAAAAGCCCAGAATTCCCAGCATTATTCCAATCATCAATAAAATTATCTGCAAAACTACTACGATTCGAATCAACATAGAACTCAAGCGTAGTAGAAGTTATGGTAATAAGATAACTATTAGGAGCAATGTCCATACTATCTTCATGCACACTGCGATCTAATTCTTTTTTTTGACTTGGAGAAAGAGTTCCGCCAATAACTTCATAATTCGAGGAAGCTGGACGCCAAGAACCGATCAATCCGTTTCCTAAACCCTGCCGCGCATAATTAAAATTTCTTTTTACTTTAAACATCGCGTGCACACTGTCTTGGAATACATTCACACTATAAATTGTAAAAACATTTCCCGATACGGAATATTGTATAGTATCCTTGCTAGCCTTGGCAGTATCGTATGTGGTAACTAAGCCCCCAGCATCGCAATAAAATGATTTATAAATCGAATCTTTGTGCGCATAGATTAGCAAACTATCATTCGCTGTGTAATTTACAGAAGATTTCAGAACAAATGTTGAAGTGCTACCATTATTATCATTGCTGAATAAGCAGGCTGAAAACAAAAGTCCGATCATTAAAACGACGGTGGGTATGATAAATCTTAGGGTTTTGGACATAAGGGCTTTCTCGGTAAGTGTATTTTGGTTTTGACGATTCCGCAAAATATTTGGTTCCTAAATAATAGATATTTTATAAGCGGTATCATTATTAGACTCCAATGCAATAAAAGCATTCCAATTGGAAAGACGAAAGAACTTACCCTTAAATTTTAGCAAATTTAGTAGCTTCATTTTACTCATTTTCACCCCCAACACACTCCTCATCCTTGCTATATTCCCTCCTGAGAAAATTACAGGAGTAAGCTTTGATCCCTTTTGTTACCTTTGTTGCCTTCGATTTGGAAACTACCGGACTCGATGCTGAAAAAGAAGAAATTATCGAAGTCGCAGGTGTCAAATTCACTTTGGAAAAAAAAGATGGGAAATTACAACCTAAAGTTTTGGGGCAATATTCCAGCTTTGTAAAGCCTAGTAAATTTATTCCTGAAGAAGCTACACGGATTAATCATATTACTAATAAAATGGTAGAAGATGCTCCTGAGTTAAAATTAGTGATAGCCCAATTCCTGCGCTTTTGTGGATTAAGTACTGTGCTCGTGGCCCATAATGCATCTTTTGATGCAGCCTTCTTGGGTAAGGCTATTCGTAAACACGGCATGGTGATGCCACAGAATCCTATTATCGACAGTTTAAAAGTAGTGCGAAAAATTTTTCCCGAATACTCTTCGCATAAATTGGGTGACTTAGCCAAAAAATTAAGTGATCAAATGCAACTCACTTTGAATAGCGCCGAATTGCATCGGGCTTTATACGATTGTGAAGTTTTAAAAGAAGTGATCTGTGCTAGTTTGCGTAAGCGTTTTCAAGAAAAAGATTTGGCCATGGACAAAGCCATTAAGTCTTTAGAAATGGTGCATGGGCAAGTACTAAGCTTTGTGCAGTTTGCTTAATTAATTTTGAAGTAGATGGTTTTTTCTAAGGAGATTAAGATCGCAAGGTACGCTTAGATAGACTTGCGCTCGCATTTTTTGGCGAATGTAAAAATCCAAAAATCGATCCCGATATGCCACCCAATATATGTGCAAATTGGCTGACATCGTCTTGCCCAAAGGCGCGAATAAATTCTTGGGCTAAAAATAAAACCAACACTAAAATAAAAGTAAGTGGTATTTCTCCTACTTTGGTATTAGTGAAGGATCCCAATAGAATCATTAAAAAAGCTAAGCCGCTGGCTCCCATTAATCCGCTGGAAAAAAATAAGGAATTTAAAATGCCAGTGACTAAAGCGGTGATAAGCATCATTTTCATTAAATTCGCGGAGCCATATTTCTCTTCGAGAATAGGGCCAATTAAAAGAATAACCGAAAAATTGGCCGAAAGATGCGCCCAATTTTTATGTCCTAAAACATGCGATACCAAACGAAAATAATCTAGTGGCGAAGTCCAATCAAAATGCGGATAAGTCACAAAAAACGCCGAGGTGAATTTATCTCCCGTCAGCGAATTAAGAATTAAAATTAAAAAAGCAACTAGCGCGAAAGAAAGAACTACTGGTGAATTATAACGGAGACGCATAGTTTAATCTATGGCTCCATCATCATTTCACAAGTGCTGAACAAAAAACTTAATCTCGCTTATTGACCAATGCATAGGATAGTATCCCATGCGCTACCGCAACATTCAAGGATTCTACTTTTTGTTTCATCGGAATATAAACCACGGAATCAGCCATCGCCATAAAGCGTTCATTGGCGCCAGCGCCCTCGGAACCCACTAAAAGCGCTACTTTCTTACGTAACTTTGCGGTATCTAAGGTTTCTTTGGCATGCGGTGAAGTCGCTACTACCGTAAACCCTTTTTGCTTTAAGAAAGAAATCTTATTGCCTAAATCCACGCCGCTTTCAAAAGGTAAGCGCATTAAGGAGCCAACTGAAGAACGTACAACTTTAGAATTATAAGCTTCGCAAGTGCCTTTACCTAAAACCACAGCATCCATGCCCAAAGCTAAGGAAGTGCGGAATATTGCGCCCACATTACCTGGATCTTGTACCCCATCGAGCAAAGTTACATAACGAATGGTATTCCAATCGGGACGCAAAGTCGCAAAATTAGCAATAGCTAAAGCTCCTTGATGCGTTTCCGTATCGCATAAGGCTTGAATATCTTCTACGCTGCATTCGGTTAAAGCCACGCCTTTAGCTTTGGCCAAAGTCATTAATTCTTTTTCATTGCATTCGGAGGAATACAAAATCTCATGTAAAATATCGGGAGACACATTAATAATGTCCGTAATATTTTTAATACCTTCGAGAATAAAGCGGCTATTTTCTAAGCGTCCTTTTTCACTTTTCAATCCGATAAAGGCTTTGGCTAATGCGGATAAAGGACGACGCTCGCCAAAATTACGCGAACCTTTCCAAGCAGCATCACGATTATCGCGTTGATTATTAAATTCACGTTTAGGTCTTTCTTCCCAAGTTTTTTTAATACCGGGTTTAACAAAACCATCTTTTTTAAAACCACCATCAAAGCTACGACCGCCTTCACGTGGAGTAAAAGGCCGGCTTTCTCTTCCACCTTCACGTGGAGTAAAAGGTCGGCTTTCTCTTCCACCTTCGCGAGGAGTAAAAGAGCGTCCACCTTCTCGGCCACCGTCACGACTGCCTTCGCGTGGCGCAAAGGAACGACCTTCGCCGCGAGGGCTTAAAGGTTTGTCATAGGATTTTCTAAAGGGCTTATCACCGCCGCCTTCACGAGGTGCATAGGGTTTACGATCGCCGCCAGAGCTCGCTCCATAA
This sequence comes from Fibrobacteria bacterium, assembly GCA_043745805.1. Lineage (GTDB taxonomy): Bacteria > Fibrobacterota > Fibrobacteria > UBA11236 > UBA11236 > JAYTSD01. Next base: position 91,597 of record JAYTSD010000043.1, on the reverse strand, counting down.
GGACGCGCTGGTCTCGCTCCATCACGGTTATTATAGGAACCCCCTTCGCGTGGAGTTCTGGATTCATAAGGCTTGCGATCTCCGCTGCCAAAAGCTTTGCGTTCCGGTTTGTCACCATACGAGCGACCTTCAGATTTACGTTCCGGTCTGTCGGATCCGCCTTCACGAGGTTTGAAAGTTTTTCTTTCGGGAGCTCCTTCCTTGGCCTTTTGTGGCTTGAAGCCAGCGAAATCGAAAGGAGTTTTTTTGGAAGGACGTTTTTCGTCCCCGTGATTGTCTTGATTAGTAGTCATTAGTTTTTATTTCGGGTGTGCGCAGAAACGGACGAAAGCATTTCCAGCGCCTTTTGATAAATACCATCAGCATCCAGGCCGAGGATTTTGTGCAGGGTAGGAATATCGCCATGGGTGACGAATTCATCTGGAAGTCCCATATGTTTAATTAACACATCGGTTACCCCTAATTCGGACATTAACTCAGAGACGCCGCTACCGTAACCGCCAGCAACCACATTGTCTTCAATCGTTAATACCAATTTATGTTTTGCAAAGAAATTCGCATAAGCGTTTTTATCCAAAGGCTTTACCCAACGGACATCCACAATGGTGGGCTTATAACCTTGCTCTTGCAATTTTTCTGCGGCTTTAAGGGCGTGTGCTAGCATATGCCCCACAGCCAAAATAATTAACTCTTCACCCTCTTGCATAATGCGAGGTTTAGCAAAAGGCCAAACTTCAAATTTAGCCTTGGCATCCGGAGCAAAAGCATTACCGCGAGGGTAACGTAAAGCAATCGGACCATTTTCAAATTTATAAGCGGTATAAAGCGCATTGCGCAATTCCACTTCATCCGAGGGAGCCAATATGGTCATATCCTGAATCATACGCAAATAGCTTAGATCTAATGAACCATGATGTGTCGCGCCATCCAAGCCTACCACGCCCGCGCGGTCAAGTACAAAAATCACATTCAAATGTTGCATCGAAACATCATGCACAATTTGATCGAATGCACGTTGTAAAAATGTTGAATAAACGGCAACCACCGGCTTAATGCCTTCGCAAGCCATACCGGCAGCAAAGGTTACGGCATATTGTTCGGCAATACCCACATCATATACGCGGCTTGGTAATTCCTTTTGCATAATGTGCACGCCACAGCCTTCCGGCATAGCACCTGTGATAGCAATCACTTTTTCATCGGTTTTAGCGATTTCCAATAAAGCATCACCAAACACGGTTGTTAGAGTAGGCGTCTTAGCCGGAGCGGCTTTAGGCTTACCGGATTCAATATCAAAAGGATTAGACGCATGCCATTTAATAGAATCGGCTTCGCTCTTATCCCAACCATAACCTTTAGTGGTAACCACATGCACCAGTTTTGGGCCAGGCATTTTTTTTACTGCTTCAAAAAGTTCTAGCAGGTCATCGAGATTATGTCCTTCCACTGGACCAAAATAACGAATACCTAAGTCTTCAAAAAAACCACCGGGCATTAAAATTTTCTTAAAGCTTTCATCCATACGGCTAGCGATTTTTTGCAAATCTTTGCCACGGGGTAACTTGCCGGTAAAATCCCAAATATCGTCTTTGAGGCGATTGTACATGGGGTTAGAAATAATACGATTTAAATATTTAGACATCGCGCCTAAATTTTTAGCGATAGACATTTTATTATCATTGAGCACGAAGGTAATATTCTCTTCGGTTTCGCCCGCATTATTCAAGGCTTCATAAGCCATGCCACCGGTCATAGCGCCATCACCAATAACCGCAACCACATCAAAAGTTTTTTTCAACTGCGTACGCGCCGAAGCCATGCCCAAAGCAGCGGACAAAGATGTCGTTGCATGACCCGCACCAAAAGTATCATAAATACTTTCACTGCGTTTTAAAAAACCGCTTAAGCCACCATACTGTTTTAAGGTATGAAACTCTTTGAAACGACCCGTAACTAATTTATGTGGATAGGCTTGATGGCCCACATCCCATACAATTTTATCTTCCGGAGTATTATAAAGTTTATGTAAAGCCAAGGTTAACTCGACGGTGCCGAGATTCGAAGCCAAATGCCCACCTGTAGCTGCCACCTGCTTAACAATTACTTCACGCATCTCTTTCGCTAAATCTTTTAATTCAGCTATGGATAATGCGCGCAAGTCGGCAGGGGAATTAATATTTTCCAACATGTGAACCTTAAATTTAATGCACTCTGGTGATGATGTAATTTGCCAATAAAGGCAGAAAGTCGCTCTGAATAGGCAACAAACTTAATTCGGCATTTGCCTCTTCAATTAATTTTCGTGCGGCTTGTTTGCTCTCAACCAAACCCAACACGGCAGGATAAGTCGCTTTGCCTTTTTCCAAATCGGAACCCGCGTCTTTACCTAACTCTTCAGTCGTTTGCTCCAAATCCAAAATGTCATCGACAATTTGAAAAGCTAAACCGATTTTATTTCCAAAGGATTCTAGTCCCGCAATAATTTTTGCATCGGCCTCTGCGAGCTGTGCGCCAATAACCAAGGACGCTGCAATCAAGGCGGCGGTTTTATGATAATGAATATAATCAACAGTTTCTAAGCTGACTTTTTTGCCTTCGCTTTGAATATCGACAACTTGTCCACCCAACATACCATGCGTTCCTAAAGCTTTAGCTAAGGTTTCAATACATTTGGCATTACCCGTTTTGGCTAATAATTCAAAAGCATAAATACATAAGGAGTCACCCGCTAATACGGCAATGGCTTCGCCAAAAACTTTGTGACTAGTGGGACGGCCACGACGAAAATCATCATCGTCCATGCAGGGTAAATCATCGTGAATTAAGGAAAAGGTATGTAACATTTCCAATGCGGAAGTGGCATACCAAATCGCGTCGCCGTTTCCATTACAGGCTTCGAAGGCCGCCAAAGCTAAAGCTGGACGTAAACGTTTGCCACCGGCAAAAATGGAATAGCGCACTGCTTTATGTAAATCAGTAGGTTGTTCGGTTTCGGGAGGTAAATGTTTTTCCAAAGCCGCGTTGACTGCAGCAGAGGTTTTCTTTAAATAATCTTCCACCGTAATGGCAGTCTCAACATTTTTCATTTAACCGTGCAAAAATAACAAAAAAATCTCGTTTAGCTTCGCTCAATTGTGAGAAAAAGGGCAAAAACTCAATTATCCTGAATCTTAATTTTGACTATGCCTTTCTGCCGAAAGAACCGTGTTGGTAAGCAGCATAGCAATGGTCATCGGCCCTACTCCACCAGGCACGGGCGTAATATAACTAGCCTTGGCAGCCACCGATTCAAAATGAATATCTCCCACCAGCTTAAAGCCCGACTTAGTGGATGCACTAGGAACGCGATTTACGCCAACATCTAAAGCAATAACACCCTCTTTAACCATATCGCCGCGAATTAATTCCGGTTTACCCACCGCAGCAATTAAAACATCCGCTTGACGTGTGAAATAAGCAATATCAGGCGTTGCCGCATGGCAAACCGTCACGGTAGCATTAGCCCATTCCGCTTTTTGAATAAGCATATTCGCTAAAGGTTTACCGACAATATTGGAGCGGCCCACTATCACCACATGCTTACCCGCAGGATCCAAACCATAGGTTTGCATTAATACTTGCACACCCCAAGGCGTGCAGGATTTAAAACAAGGACGATTTAGGACCAAGTTGCCGAGATTCATGGCATGAAAACCATCCACATCTTTTTCCACCGCAATTAAATTCAATAATTTTTCTTCATTTAAATGTTTAGGCAAAGGCAATTGCAATAAAATGCCATGTACCAGAGGATTTTTGTTTTCTGAGAGCATGTGCTCAACAAGTTCCGCTTCCGAAACATCCGCAGGAAATTTATGCGTCCATGCTTTAATGCCGGTGTCCGAAGCCGCTGCATCCTTTTGCGCCACATATACTTTGGAAGCCGCATCTTCACCCACTAGGGTAACACTCAATCCTGGCTGTATATTTTTTTGCGCTAAAGCTTGCACGCGCGCTTTTAAGTTTTCCCGAATATCGGCTGCGGTTTTTTTTCCGTCGATTAAAATGGCCATGATAAATCCAAGTAAATAGTGATTAAAATTGAAGTGAAAATAGAGGAAGTAAAAATCCCTAAAATAGAAACTCTGCCGGCTTATCGCACAGTTACTCGGACCCTTCTATGAACATTATTATGAGCCCCGCTCGGTTCGCGCTTCCCCTCAAGGGGGCTTGCACTAGTCGTTCGGAAGTCTCAATATTTTATAGTAGGTTGTAAGTCGAGACACTTGTGCGTGCGACAGAGTCTATTTCTATTAATATTTTATACTGGCTTCAAAGCGCGATCCAAACTTTCGTTTAAAGCGCGAGACTTTTCCAGTATTTGATATCCTTGCTTTTCGCTTTCCTCCGATTTGTTTTTAATATCAAAAAGTTCACCTGAAATATTCATAGCGGCCAAAACCACTAAGCGAAATTTATCGGCGTTTATCGCGCCTTTGCTGACTTCTTTAATTTTAAAATCCAAAAATCCCGCAATTCTTTCGATCACTTGCGGAGGCTGATCGGATTTCATTTGGAAATTCTCTCCGCAAATAGTGACTCTATAAGAATGCTCTAGTTTTTCCATATCTTTATTAAGCTAATGCCGCTTCTAGGCGAGACACCATATCGCGCACTTTTTCTCCCGCTTGATGAATATTTTCACTTTTATGCGACAATTCATTTTTCAAATGCGAGAGCTCTTGTTCTTTATGTCCCAATTGCGTTTCTAATTTTTTATTCATTTCCATAACCGAGGCGAGGTCTTTAGTTAGCACTTCTTTTTCTTGCTTAAGGCCAGAAATGATATTCACCGCTAACTCAACTTTTTTGGCTAAGGCTTCGAATTCTGCAATGTCCATATTAACTCCTATTTTAATGTACCCAGCCTCATAAGGCCATAGAAAAGAATTATTCTCTGCAATCTCACTTAAATCTTAGGATTTTTTTCGACAAAATGTCAGAGTTTACTTATTTAAAAACAATACGTCCATCAGCCAGCAATGCTTTGGAAACCTTCTCCTTTGCGGTATTCACCTCTTCATCCGTTAAGGTTTTTTCCGCATGTTGAAATACCAAAGTATAATGTAAGGCCTTTTTACCTTCAAGGACACCTTGGCCCCGATAAATACTATTGAGTTTTATCTCACGCAATAAAGGAATATTTTGCCGAGGGATTTTGCTCAAAATTTCGCCATGACTTATGGATTCATCCACTAATACATTAATATCCCGTGACGAAGCCGAAAAATTTCCGAAGGGTTTAAAAGTAGGTAAAGCAAATGCCGCAGATAAAATTTTGCTTAAAGACAATTCTGCTATCACTACGGATCCCTTTAAATCAAAATTGGATTTAACTTGAGGATGCAAAACTCCTAAACTGCCAATTTTGGTAAAAGTACTGCCTTTACGTAAAACAATGTCCGCAGATTCTACCGGATGCAAAAAAGCTTCGCGCGAAGGCGGAACGATTTCCGCATTTAATTTCAAAGCCACTAATAAATTTTCTATGAGGCCTTTAATATGATGAAACTGCACCGTAGCCGCATCGGAACTCCAAGAGCAATCTTTCCATTCTCCTGTCAGGGCGATAGACAGCACATCTTCTTCCGTAACTCCTGAAGACCGTTCCCCACGTGTTTCGTCAGTTTGAAAAAAGGCTTTGCTAATTTCAAAAAAACGACAGGTTTTTTCTTGATTGTTTTGATTATAGCCAATGGAATTAAACAGACTTGGCCAAAGTGTAGACGGTAATATTTCCCATTCTTCGCTTAATGGATTTCGTAAAGGCACGAACTTACGACGCAAATCATTATCCGGCAAAAGCATTTGATCCAAAAGCTTACGTGCTGAAAAACGTAAATGCAAAGTTTCTTGCAAACCTTGCGCTTCTAACCAATGTCGTATCGCACGCGACACTTTTTCAATCGGTGGCAAAGCCTTAAAAGACAAAGCCACTTTCGGTAAAGTAGTAGGGATTTGATTAAAATTATGTAAACGAGCTAATTCTTCGATCAAGTCCACTTCCACTTCTAAGTCCACGCGATAACCAGGGATCTCAAAAGTAAACGCGCCGGCATCATCAATGCTAACCAGCTTTAATTCAAGCCCAGTTAAGTATCGAACAATAGTATCGGAATCCAAAGTTTTACCCAAAACTTTTGCTACGCGTTCAGGTCGCAAAGTTATTTTATGATGGGTCACGGGATGTTGGCTTGCTTGAATACGAATTTGTCCCTGAGCCACTTCTCCACCAGCCATAGCAACAATGGAGGCGGCTAAATAATCACTTACCCAAGCGGTATGCAAAGGATCTACGCCGCGTTCAAAACGATACGAAGAATCGCTGCTTAAACCATGACGCTTGGCTTGACGACGAATACCTGCGGGTTGAAAATAAGCCACTTCTAAAAAAATATCCGTGGTGTTTTCATCCACTCCACTACCTAAGCCACCCATAACACCAGCTAAGCAAACAGGGCCATTGCCATCGGCAATAATTAAATCGCTAATTGCTAATTGACGTTCTATGCCATCTAAAGTCGTCAATTTTTCCTGATCGCGGCTGCGACGAATGGTGATTTGTCGATCATGGATTTTCTTCAAATCAAAAGCATGCGAAGGTTGTCCAAATTCTAGTAATACATAATTAGTGAGATCGACCACATTATTGATGCTTTTTTTGCCGAGGCTTTTAAGCGCGGCTTTTAACCAAGTTGGACTAGGGCCTACTTTAATGCCCTGAATAACGCGACCCGTATAATTACTGCATCCCTCTTGATCCTCTACGGTTACCGTAACTAAGGAGTTAATAGCCGGACCTTTTTCCTGAAGCTGAAACAAAGGGTATTGTAAAGGAACTTGAAAATGGGCGGCCAATTCGCGAGCAATGCCAACATGGCATAAACCATCGGGACGATTGGGCGTGACATTCAATTCAAAACGCGTATCCGTTAAGCCAGGCAATTCCTGTAAGCTAATGCCTAAAGGGGTTTCAGGCGGCAATACTAAAATACCCTCATGACTGTCACCTAGGCCGAGTTCATCTTCGGCACAAAGCATACCGAAACTTTCTTCGCCACGGATTTTGCCTTTTTTAATTTTTAAACCGCTCGGCAAAGACGCACCGATTTTAGCGAGTAAAACTTTTTGGCCGGCGGCCACATTAGGCGCACCGCATACCACCGGAAAAGTTTCGGTGCCATCGGTTACCGTGCATAAGGATAATTTATCCGCATCGGGATGTTTACTGCAAGTAAGCACTTCCGCAGACACAACGCCTTGAGCCTCTCCACCCAAAGACTGCATACCTTCTACTTCAAAGCCTACTGAAGTTAATGCAGTAGAAATAGCTTCAACCGAAGCGTCGAGGTTTATATATTTTTTAAGCCAATTTAAACTAATTTCCATAATTTGAACTCAGTAACTTTAAGGTTACGTTAAAACTGTTTTAAAAAGCGATTGTCATTACGCGTTAAATAACTGATATCCGGTATGCCATATTTGAGCATGGCAATTCTATCAATGCCAAAACCAAAGGCAAAGCCCGTAAACTTCTCTGCATCCCAGCCCACATTTTTGAACACATTAGGATGAACACAACCGCAACCGCCAATTTCAATCCAGCCGGTTTTTTTACAAATGCGACAGCCTTTACCCGCGCAAGCAAAACAGGAAATATCCATTTCCGCAGAAGGTTCGGTAAAAGGAAAATAGCTAGGGCGAAAGCGCAGCTTTACATTGCTGCCAAACATATGCTTAACCCATAAATAAATAGTGCCTTTTAAATCGGCAAAAGAAATACCGTCGTCCACTACTAAGCCTTCTACTTGCTGGAACATAGGCGAATGTGTGGCATCATTATCCACGCGATAAACATGGCCGGGTGCAATCATACGAATCGGTGGTTTTTGATTTTCCATCATATGCACTTGCACATTAGAAGTATGCGTGCGCAACACCACTTTTTCGTCTACATAAAAAGTATCATGCATGTCACGGGCACTGTGATGTTGTGGGATATTTAAAGCTTCAAAATTATACCAATCCGTATCCACTTCCGGTCCCGTGCCAATTTCAAAACCGAGGGCTACAAAGAAATCCAAAATTTCTTCGCGCAAACGGTTGAGAGGGTGCAGGTTACCTGCCGGAATACGCAAACCTGGCAAGGTGGCATCCAAGGTGGAGGCTTGCAAACTTTTAACAATGGCTTCCGCTTCTAATTCTTGCTGCCAAAAACTAAAACGCTCCTCAGCCAAATCACGCAATAAGTTTACCTGTTTGCCAAATTCAGGACGTTCTTCCGCAGGAAGACTTCCCATTTGCCGAAGCATGCTATAAATATTGCCTTTTTTACCGAGATACTTATTTTTCATCGCCAATAAAGTTTCGAGACTGCGCGTTTCTTGCAAGGCCGCAAGCTCAGCTTCTAATTGGGTTTTGATTTGATCGAGTGAAGACATATTAGCCCTAGCCTCAGTTAATTTTTTTCAAAGTTACTTGAATTAGTGTGGAATTGAAATATGCAGATGAAAGATAGAAGGAAAAAGGGGGTCTGTTTTCAAGATGGGGATTCTAACCACAACTCACAACAAAAAGGGCACCCGATAGGGCACCCTTAATTTTCACCTTTAGCAAAATTGACTCACCGAATTATCGGCAGGCAAAATTTTGTTATTAAGCCGCTTTGGCTAAATTAACTACTTGTTCGAAAGCAGCGGCATCGGATACAGCAAGGTCGGCGAGGATTTTACGATCCAAGGCGATATTCGCTTTCTTCAAACCAGCGATCAAACGAGAGTAACTCATTCCGCATAAACGGGCGGCAGCATTAATACGCACCAACCACAAAGAGCGGAAAGCCACTTTTTTGTCTTTACGATGGGTATATGCAAATGTACGTGCTTTATCTACGGCTTCTTTCGCAATCTTAAGATTGGATTTTCTACGGCCATAAAAACCTTTGGCGGCTTTAAGAACTTTTTTTCTACGAGTCCGCGAAGGGACCCGGTGTGTTGCTCTGGGCATTTCTCTCTCCTATTATTTCTACTTAGGCTTTAATCAGCAAACGTTTAATACGTGGTGCATCGACTTCGGACACGTAACTTGCTTTACCTAATCTTCTCTTACGTTGAGCATCTTTTTTAGCTCGAATATGATTTCGATTAGTCGATTCTTTTTTCACTTTTCCACTAGCCGTGAGCTTGAAACGTTTCTTCGCTCCACTATGGGTTTTCATCTTAGGCACTATATACTCCTCATGCTAATTCTCAACCGTCTTTTTTTCTGGCTCCGCCTCTTTGGGAGCGGCTATTACCGCGCCTTCAGACGTTGCAGGCTTCTTTATTTTTGGAGCCGCATTATGCTTTGAAGGTCCAAAAATAAGTGTCATGTTACGGCCTTCGACTTGTGAAGAAGTTTCAGCGACGCCGAAGCCTTCCAAATCTGTGCCCATTTTAACTAGCCAACGCGAACCGTATTCCATATGGGCCATTTCACGACCACGAAAAACTACGGTAGCTTTGACTTTAAAGCCTTTTTCCAGGAACTCTTTTGCCTGGGTAAGGCGGTAATTATAGTCATTTTCTCCGGTTTTGGGATGAAATTTTATTTCTTTCACCTTAATCACATGCTGCTTGGCTTTAGAAGCTTTGGCTTTCTTGGAAATCTCGTATTTGTATTTTCCATAATCCATGATACGACATACCGGCGGAGCTGCCGTTGGAGACACCTCTACCAAATCTAAGAGCCGCTCTTTGGCCTTTTCAATTGCAACCGGAACAGGCAAAACGCCCAATTGCTTGCCATCATGATCGATAACGCGTACTTCGCGCACGCGGATCATTTCATTAATGCGGATATTGAGATTATCCTTGGCGGGTGGAACAAACGGTCTTCTTTGCAATCTTACCTCTTTCCGCTTCCGTTGGCTTAATTGCCTTTGGAGGAAATTTCCAATTTAAATTTTTCTAAGGCTTCGTCTAAGGTTAAAGTCCCTAAATCGCCGATTTTTCGTTTTCGTAAACTAATTTTACCAGCATTTAACTCTTTTTCACCCAGAATAATCAGATAAGGCACCTTATCTTGTTCACCCTCACGAATTTTATACCCGATTTTCTCATTACGCCCATCGATTTCGCTGTAAATATCGGCGGATAAAAAGAAATCATTCACTTTTCGTGCATGATCTAAAAATTTTTCCGAAACCGGAAGAATGCGAATTTGTTGAGGGTTGAGCCAAAGCGGTAAATCGCCAGCATAATTTTCAATCAATATTCCAATAAAGCGTTCTAGCGATCCAAAAATAGCGCGATGTAACATTATTGGAGGATGCTTTGCTGAATCTGAGCCAATATAATCAGCGCCTAAAAGCACAGGTAGAGTAGGATCGAATTGAATAGTACCACATTGCCAATGACGACCTAATGAATCCTTTAAAGTGAATTCCAGTTTCGGCCCATAAAAAGCGCCTTCGCCAGGATTATATTCAAAAGGAATATTCGAAAGCTTACAGGAATCAGCTAAAGCGCCTTCGGCTTTGTCCCAAGCTTCATCACTACCCACTCTTTTTTCTGGACGCGTAGAAAGCTTTACAATAATATCGCTAAAACCAAAATCCAAATACACTTCTTTTAATAGCGCACAGAAGTTACGTATCTCCGAGGTTGCCTGTTCTTCCGTACAAAAAATATGCGCATCATCTTGCGTAAAACCACGTACGCGCATGAGGCCGTGCATCACGCCAGCTAATTCATTACGATGACATTTTCCAAATTCGGCGATGCGAATAGGTAAGTCGCGAAAAGATTTTGTGCCTTGTTTGAATATTTCCACATGACAGGGGCAATTCATCGGCTTGATCACATATTTATGATTTTCGCTTTCCGTGAAAAACATGTTCTCGGTATAATTGGTAACATGTCCAGATTTTGCATAGAGATTAATATCGACAATTTCTGGAGTCCGTACTTCTTGATAACCACTGAAGCGTAACTTCTGGCGAATATAATCCGTTAATCGTGAATAAAGCTTCCAGCCACGATCATGCCAAAAAATCATACCCGGCGAACCTTCATCCATATGAAAATAATCGAGCTCTTTTCCCAGTTTGCGATGGTCGCGTTTCTTAGCTTCTTCTTGCTGAAAAAGATGAGCTGCTAATTCTTCTTTAGTTAAAAACGCGGTAGCATAAATACGTTGTAACATCGGACGTTTTTCGTCGCCACGCCAGTATGCACCTGCCACCGAGAGTAATTTAAAATGTCCCAGCTTGCCCGTAGAAGGAACATGCGGACCACGACATAAATCGGTGAACGATCCTTGTTGATAAAAGCTAACGGTTTCATCCGTCCACTCTTGCATCATTTCCACTTTATAAGGTTCTGCATGCGCAGGATCTTGAAAATATTTAATCGCGTCCAAACGCGTTTTTTCGGAACGGGTAACCGGAAAGTTTTCCAGAGCCAATTCTTGCATACGTTTTTCTATCGCTTCAAAATCATCGGGCGAAAATTTATGCTCGCTAGCATAGTCATAATAAAAACCGGTACTAATAACCGGACCAATAGTTAACAAGGTACTCGGAAAAAGTTGCGTCACCGCCATAGCCATTAAATGCGCCGTAGAATGACGAACAATTTCTAAAGCTTCTGGGCTTTTGGCAGTAATCACTTTCAGGTTACCATCCTCATGAATGGTACCGGACAAATCTAAAAGCTTGCCATTATACTCCGCAGCAATAGCGGCGCGTGCTAAACCTGCTCCGATTTGTTGAATCACTTCTAAAAGGGTAGTACCCGCTTCTGCTTGCAGTTGCTTTTGATCGGGTAAAGTAATATTAATCTGTGACAAACCTTACAATTCCTGCTTTGTTGAGCCATGAACTTGAGACGAATGAAAGGATTTTAAATCGCTCGAACACTTCAAGTGAAAAAGAAAATCGGCTTCCTCGCCATATTTGGGGGGAAACTTTACCTAATTCCCCGCAGCTTGTCAAAAGGGAGGATATGATTCAAGCCTTTGAGAGGCCGCATGGCAAATTAAAATGGGGTTGCAAAGCGGTATTTGCCTAAAAAAGAAGCCTAAAAAACTGGACGATACTGGATTTGAACCAGTGACCCCTACCATGTCAAGGTAATACTCTAACCAACTGAGCTAATCGTCCGGTTAAAAACCGTAAAAATATTGGCCCGTAAAACTAAGTCGCCTAGATGGCTTTGTCAAACACTGGAACCCACATTAGGGCTGAATAGCCTATATTGCAAAGGTTATTAATAAATTTCCCCAACAAGGAAAAAGATGAATCGAAGTTTACTTATCTCGGGAACGGGAACCAGCATTGGAAAGACCATGGTCAGTTTGGCTATTTGTTTATGGGGACAAAAAAAAGGGTTGAAAACAGGCTATTTTAAACCCGTTCAATGTGGTTTAGAAATCACGGATGCCCATTTAATTTCCCTAGCCTGTCCTAAGGTAGAAACGCATTCCGGTTATACCTTTGCAATGCCCGCCTCTCCACATTTGGCCGCTGAAGCAGAAAATCAGGTTATGGTGCCATCCCATTTACAAGAAATTTATCTGCAATTAAAATCCGAATATGATTTACTAATTGTCGAAACTGCGGGCGGCGTGGCGGTACCTTGGAATCGTCAAGGTTATTCGGCAATGGATTTTTCCGTAACATTAAAGCTACCAGTATTAGTCGTTGCTGCGCCGAGTTTGGGTACATTGAGCCATACTCTAACCGCACAAGCTTATGTTCAAGAAAAAAAGGCACAAGTGAGCGGTTTTATTTTTTCGCGAACGGAGGCCATAAATTCACCATTGGAAAAGGATAATGCAGAAACGTTGGAAACCTTAACTCAATGGCCTTTTTGGGGAAGTTTACCTTTCTTAAACCATGATTTTAGCGAACCATTAAGCGAAAACAATCAGGCGCTTTTATTAGCTCCACTATCGTCTTCACTTGCAACTTGGTGGGATAAAAATCCTGCATGAATATTTTCCAAGATGCTTTATCCACTTTAAAATCTGAAGGACTTTTACGCCAAATTAATACGGTGGAAGGGCCTTGTGAAAAAGTGATTCATGTGCATGGCAAGCGAATGTTGAATTTATGCTCGAATAATTATTTGGGCTTGGCAACACATCCTAAACTTAAACAAGCTGCACAAGTGGCGATAGAAAAATATGGCCTGGGCTCAGGTGGTGCGCGTTTATTAGGTGGCGCGTCGATGTTACATGAGGAATTGGAAAACAAAATCCAAGCTTATCGCCCTTTAGGTAAGGCCTTACTGTTCAATACCGGATATATGGCCAATATGGGAATTGTTACTGCACTCGGTCAAATTTTAAATACCGTATACTGCGACAAATCCAATCATGCGAGCTTGCAAGAAGGTTTACGTTTATTGGATATTCCTTTTGAACGTTATCGACATGGCGATTTAAATCATTTGGAAAAGTTATTGCTGAAACAAAAAGATCCAGAAAAAAGTTTAGTGTGCAGCGAAACGCTTTTTAGCATGGATGGTGATTTTGCCGATTTAAATAGCTTGATCGCTTTACAAAAAAGATTTGGATTTTATCTCTATGTAGATGAGGCACATTCTACTGGAGGTTACGGTAACCTCTTAGATAATTTAATAAAAAATATTCCTGAAAAGCTTATTCTTATGGGTACTTTTGGCAAAGCTTTCGGCAGTTTTGGAGCCTATGTGAGCGCTGCTCCCGAAATCATTGATTTTCTTATTAACAAAAGTCGTCCGTTTATTTTCAGTACCAGCTTACCACCTGCTGTTTTAGGAGCGAATATAGCAGCTCTGGATTTGGTTAATCAGGAACCAGAACGGTTCGAAAGTTTAAAAAAAGTTTCTGCATACGCTTTACAAAAAGCCGTACAATTAGGCTTAAACAAAGGCTTAAGTCAAAGCCATATTTTCCCGATTATTTTGGGAAGCAATGAAAAGGCTATTCTAGCGGCTGAAAAAATGCAACAGAGTGGTTATTATACGGTACCTGTCCGTCACCCTACTGTAGCCCGAGGCACGGCGCGTTTGCGCATTAATTGGACCAGTGATTGGCTCCTTGAAGAAGTTGATCAATTATTAAACAAACTGGTAGATATTCAAAAAGAAATTAATCCTTCCGTATGATTAAAAATATTTTGTGGCTAGGAGGTTGGGCCTCGAATTTATTGTGTTGGGAAAAAGATTTCTCTTTACTTTATCCACAGCAAAAACATTTTTTTATAGACACACATGCATTAATAGAAAATCCAAAATCTTTTTACGCAAATATTAGTGAATTACCCGCCGATACTTTAATCGCCGCTTGGTCTCTAGGCTCTTTATTCATGCATAAACAAATGATGCAAGGAAATTGGAATTTATCAAACCCGATACTTTCTATTTGTCCAATTTTTGATTTTTGCTCAACTCAGTCCCAAGAAAATTGGTCTGCGAATATTTTACAAAAAATGCAAAAAAAACTTGAAGAAGAAAAAATTCAAGTGCTGCAAGATTTTTGGAATCGACTTAGTCAAAAAGAAAAAACAGCCGTTCCAATAGCGAAACTTTCTGAAATGGAAAGAACATGGATAGAACAATCACAAAACTATTCTATCGTGAGTTTGCAAACCGGTTTAAAGTATTTAGCCGACGAAAAAACGGCCCCTGAAAAGTTATTACCTTGGGCAAAGCAGATTTATTTTGTAATGATGCGAAGCGATCCTATTTCGCCCTTTATTTACAGCCTCTCGGATGATCCTTGGCATACCTTAATTTTAGCGCAAGGGCATTTACCTTTTTTTTCTTATGCAGATACGTTTCGAGAATTCTTTTTGGATGAGCATTTTTAATGCAGGAACGCGTGAAAATATTTCATAGAGCTGCCGAAACCTATGATGCAGATGCTCAAGCCCAAAGAAAAATGGCTCATGATTTAATCACTTTATTACCGAATGGATTTAAACCCCAAAATATTTTTGAATGTGGTTGTGGAACAGGTTATTACACACAGTTATTGAGCAATAAATTCCCGCAGAGTAATATACAAGTTACAGATGCTGCGCCGCAAATGCTGACCCTTGCAGAGCAGCGGTTTAATTCCCATTTATCAATGAATAGGCGATTTGCTATTTGGGATGCCAATCCAGAGCCCACCCTAAATGCTTTGCAAAACGATTTTGCTTTTCCTGAGCGGTCTTTCGATCTCGCTACTTCTAATGCGCTCATTCAATGGTTTACCAATCCATTAATACATTTACAATTGATTGCTCGCTTACTTAGACCCCAAGGATTTTATTTAGTTTCGGATTTTCAACCCGATCATTTTCCTGAATTACAGCATGTAATGACTGAATTGAAATTATGGAATGAACCCTTAATTGGCCATGCGCAAAAGAGTTTTATACAAACCGCAGAGCTTGCTGGATATACTTGCATCAAATATCAAGAGTGTGAAAAACGAGTACTTTATCCTTCTGTCGCCGATTTTTTA
This sequence comes from Fibrobacteria bacterium, assembly GCA_043745805.1. GTDB lineage: Bacteria > Fibrobacterota > Fibrobacteria > UBA11236 > UBA11236 > JAYTSD01. The sequence continues at coordinate 76,081 of JAYTSD010000043.1, read as the reverse complement.
CATAGCTTAAAAAATTTGGGCACATCACGTTCAGTTTCGGAAAAGCAAAAGTTAACGAAAGAAAAATGGAAAGCTTTGCAAAAAGACTATACCGCCTTATTTTCCGAAAACGGAAAAATTCATGCCACTTGGAAGCCCACTTATATACTACTGCAAAAGCATGAGTAGTATATAAGATTAGTGCAGACTATTAGTTTAGATAAGCTAATTATTTGGGTAAATGATCGCGAAAATATTCAATCGTCTTTTTCAAACCCTCTTCTAATTCGATCGTAGGATTCCATCCCAATTTTTCTTGAGCTAAAGAAATGTCGGGACGGCGTTGTTTGGGATCATCGCTAGGTAAAGGTTTAAACACTAATTTACTTTTGCTGCCGGTCAATTTAATTACCTGCTCGGCTAATTGCTTAATGGTAAATTCATTAGGATTGCCAATATTTACCGGTCCCGAAAAGTTTTCATGATTCATTAAACGCACCATGCCTTCTAATAAATCCGAAACATAGCAGAAGGATCGCGTTTGTGAACCATCACCATAAAGCGTAATGTCAATGCCCTGCAAAGCTTGCATGACAAAATTCGAAACCACACGCCCATCATTGGGATGCATACGAGGGCCATAAGTATTGAATATGCGCATCACGCGAATATCCACATTATTTTGTCTTTGATAATCAAAAAACAATGTTTCCGCAACGCGTTTGCCTTCATCGTAACAGGATCGAATACCGATTGGATTGACATGACCCCAATAATTTTCTTTTTGCGGATGTTGTTCGGGATCGCCATAAACTTCACTCGTAGAAGCTTGGAGAATACGAGCTTTCACACGTTTCGCCAAACCCAACATGTTAATAGCACCCATAACACTGGTCTTAATAGTTTTTACCGCATTGTATTGATAATGAATTGGAGAAGCGGGGCAAGCCAAATTGTAAATTTGATCGGCTTCTAAAAAAATCGGCATCGTGACATCGTGACGAATAATTTCAAAATGAAAATAGTCTCGCAAATGTTCAATATTGTTTTTAGAACCCGTAAAATAATTGTCCAAACAAATTACTTCATTGCCTTGTTTGAGTAACTTTTCGCAAAGATGCGAGCCTAAAAAACCTGCACCGCCGGTTACTAAAATTCTTTTCATGCTTTTTTCCTTTTTGCTTTGCTGTCATTTTGACTCAATAAATAATTCAATCCCATTAAGGTCAGATCCGGCTCTACGCGATGAATCGCTTTTGATTTTTCTTTTACTAAAGAAGCTAAACCACCCGTAGCAATCACTATAGGCTTATGCATTTTTTTTTCTGCAAAAATAAGCTCTAATAAATATTCTAATTGCCCTACCGTGCCATGTAATAAACCGGTACGTAAAGCATCTTCGGTATTCGTGCCAACTACGGTTGCGGGCCAATGCAATTCCACTTCGAACAATTTGGAAGCATTACGCGCCAAAGCCTGCATGGAACTATGTATGCCTGGACAAATAATACCGCCCCAATAAGTGTATTCACTAAATACATCAAAAGTGGTGGCTGTCCCTAAATCAATAATCACGCCTTCGCGGTAACCTAGAGAATACGCCCCTAGTACATTACAAAGTCTATCCGCACCAATTTGGCGCGGCACTTCATAAGCCAAATGCAATCCGCAACAATTGGCATAATTTAAAACTTGCGGCTTAATCCCTAGAAAAGATTCCAAAGCCTGCAACCAACTGCTATCCACCGAAGGTGCTACCGATGCATAAGCAATGCCAGTAATAGCTTTTTTATCCGCCGCCGGTAACATTAAACCTTGTAACCACCAAAGTATCTCATCGATAGTGGTTTCTTTACGCGTAGCCAAACGCCAATTGTGACGAATGCTTTGCTTTGCAAATAAACCTATAACCGTATGCGTATTGCCTACATCAATTACTAAATACAAGGATGAAGCCTGGTTTTGGCCTAAAATTTTACCCTTTAACGATTTTACTTTACCCTGCAATATAGCCTCAAATTTTGACTGGAGAAAAGTATAATTGTGAGCGACATTACGCAAACTCCAGAGAAATATCGAGTGCTTGTACACTATGGGTTAAGGCTCCCACTGAAATAAAATCTAAGCCTATATTCGCCAGGCCTTGCACTCTCGATAAATGCATATTTCCGCTCGCTTCCAAAAGTATATTTGGCGCATAAGCATGCACCCAAGCAATAGCTTTTTCCATTTCCGTATCGGACATATTATCGAGCATCACGATATCCACTGCACTACCTAATAAGGTTTGCAATTGCTCTAAGCTATTCACTTCCGCTTCAATCACAAATTGTTTTCCATAACTTGCCACGGCTTTATCTACGGCGGCACGCACCGTTCCACAAGCAAGAATATGATTATCCTTAATTAATATTTGATCGAATAACCCTTGGCGATGATTTTGACCACCCCCGATACGCACAGCATATTTATCCAATTCGCGATAACCAGGCAAAGTTTTGCGTGTATCTAAAATTTTTGTTTTTGAATGACCATTTGACTGGCTTTGTGATTGACTAAGGGCTTGCGTAAATTGATGGGTAACCGTGGCGATACCTGAAAGTCTTTGAAGTATATTCAGTAAAATCCGTTCGCAAACCAAAAGCTCGCGAGTTTTACCGGAGAGCTGCATTAATTTATCTCCGGGTTTAACCGCTTGGCCTTCGGTAATTAGTGATTCCAAATTAGGCAAAAATCCACGATTGCGAAATATCATTTCTATGCATGGCAAACCCGCAATTATGCCATGGGCCTTGGCCACCAGGGTTGCTTCCGAAAGCGAACCCTCAGGAATAGTGGCTAAACTCGTCACATCCCCGTTACCGACATCTTCGGCAAAAGCCAAGGGCAATAATTTTTGTAAAGCGAGTTCAGGAAATTTAAGTGAATTCATTTGCCTAATTTTCGTATTTCGGCTTCCACCATTTCGCGATTTTTACGCACTTTTTGACTTACAGTTAAATCGCCGAAAGAGAATAGGCAGCTATCTAAATGCTGAGCGGCTGCTTTTAAATATTTTGATTTTAAATCTTCATTGGCCGATTTTTTATAATTACTAAATGATGCCGCAGCATCATGACGTTTTTCTTCACAAAAATGTTCGCCTATTTGAATTTTCTTTTCTTGATATACTGCAGGATCTTTCTTGCTATCTAATTGATCTAATGCTTTTAGGGCTAAAATATATTTTCCCGCTGCCATTAATGAATCCGTTTGGTGTATTAAAGATTCTCGATCCGGCTTGAGCCCATTGGCTTCTGGAGATTTATTTTCCAGCGAAGGCGAAGCTCCATTATTGCTCGGACTATTAACCGGAGAATTTTTTCCCATTTTTTTATCCCGATCAAAAGCGCGACTCGCTACTTTTTTTAATTCCCTACGTAACTTGTCGGATTCTACTTCATTTAATAAAGCAATGACTTGCTGACTAATTTCATCATAGGGCGCAGCATGAAAATAACTTTCATTTAAATCCTTCAATTTCTTTTTTGTACCCTCGTTCAAATTAGAGGCTAAGGCTTCGGATAAAGCCAAACCCCAAGTAGCTTCCTCAAGACCCATTTGCACAGCCGATTTACCTTGTACAATTTCTAACCATCGTTGCTTCGCCGTTTCCCAATCCCCATTCACAGCCGCCTTTTGCGCAGCCTCATTCGCTGTTTGAATCACTTGCTGAAAAGAAAGTTTCTCTTCATTGCTTACGGTAAATACTCTTTCGCCATTATCTTGGGATGACAGACCTCCATGACGTAAAATTTTTTCTAAGCAATCATAAGCTTGATGACTGCGTTTTAAAGCCGCCGCATCAGCGACCTTATCGTTTTGTCCTAGCATGATTAATTGACGATAGCCTAGCATTAAATCCAATAATAAGCTGTCTTCATAAGTTTGCAGAGTGGGCTTTAACTCAGTCAATTCATCGGCATGCGATTGTACTTTCACAATCGCCTTTCCTTTAGCCGCTGGTTTACTGGAAGAGGTCGCGCAATTGGAAATAAAAAACATCGAAAAAGCAACAACGCTTAAAAATAAAATTTTCTCGAATTGAAATCGCTGGAAGAACATCATTTACTCTTCTCTCATTAATAATTGTGTATAAGGAATCACATCACCCGTCATATTTTCATTACCCGAAATTTCATCGGAAATATCTTCGGTATAATTTCCCAAGGTGGATTTCAAAAAGTTTTCGTCCTTATTCAATAAAGGCAATCCGGTACGCTTACTCACCGTATACTTGGAATATTTTTCCATTTGAAATAAAGGCGCGGCACCCGTCGCTTGCGCCTCTAAATCCAAGAAATCAATACGCGAAGCAAAATCTTGAACCTGTACTAAAGCCTTCGCAGTCGCCAACCATGCGGGAATAGCCACACCGGCACCGGTACCTTTAAAACCTTTATGTAGCATTACTCTATTGTCATCAAATCCCACATAAGTTCCAATCGAAAATCCCGCTTGACTATCAAAGCCTTTACCCGGGCCTCGCGGCGCCGCTACAAAGCCCAAAAAGGCTCCATTCTTATAATCATTAGTCGTTCCTGTTTTGCCATAGGCTGGAATAGAAAGTTCTAAATTTCCTGCTCCATTTTTACCTCCCCCAAAAACTTTTAACTCCTTATAAATTTGTTGGCCGGTGCCTCCTTTTACAACACTACCCAAAATTGCTTCCAAACCGTAGCGAGTTTTATCACTAATCACTTTATCTCTTTGCAATTCGTCTTCCCAAATCACGGTGCCATCGCGCAAACAAATTTTTTGAATGAACATTTGATTTTCGCCGGTTTTACTTTTGTACACATAGCCATCCTTTAAAGCCTGATAGGCATTCACGGCCTCGGCTAAATTAATGACATTAGTGCCTAATGGAAAAGAGATCACCGGATCGAGGCGCGAAGCAATTCCCAATTGATGACTAAAATAAACCACATACCGAAGCGCTAACAAAGCGCGGAAATCGGAAGAGGCGAAAAGATTTTCTTTAGTATAAGGACTGCCATCATTATTCTGAATCTTAGCACGCACCTTAGCTTCCACTTTTTTTAAAGTGGCTAAACTCACTTGCCCTTCCACAAGCAAAGAATCACTTTGCAACCATGCTTCCGAGGTATTAGCAAGCGTCCAATTCGAATCCGGTGTTTTTTCAAAGAAGCCAATATTTGAAGAGGCAACTTGCCGCGCAATAATAGGTTTATAATGTGAAGAGTCACGATTCACCCAAGCATGCGCTTTGCGTAAATAATTCGAATAATTTTTACTCAGGATACGGTAACGCAGACGAGCTTCTTTATCTTCGGAACTGGCATACTTTTCGGCTTCATGGTTAAAGCCCCAGCCATAAGGCAAATTACGTAACGCTTCGGCTTCCCCCACTTTTCCTTCAAAAGTTAAATCAATAGCAATGTCACCGATTTCTTTTTGGTAAGCGATTTCACGCAAATGTTCTTCATCCAAAATTAATCCTAAAGAGTCACGCACAAAAATTTCAAACTCATTTTGCATGGAAAAATTTTCTGGCGACCCACCTACCTTGCGTGCGGTTTCCCAAAAACCCGCAAATTTGGATTTATCAAAAAGATGCGCTAATAAATAAATGCTCGCTAAATTTTCTGAACGTCGTCCCGCCCAAGCCATACTCACGGTGTCTTCGGGAGCATGGTCGGGTTTAGGGAAATAAAATAAGCTGCCAATACGAAAGAGCTGACGAAAGTTTGCCAGAGCATCCAAGGGACTCCAACCTTGTTCCAAAGCCGCTGCAAAAACTAAGGGCTTGAATGCAGAACCAAATTGTCGCTTCGCTTGATTCACTCTATCATAACCGGTATTTTCAAATCCACCTACATTCGCCAATACCTTACCTTCTTGCAAAACTTGTAAGCCACCTTGTATAACCGGCTTCATTTCGATACGTAAACTATTTTGCAGGGTATCCGGAATGTCACCCTTAAAATATTGATAAGGAACCGAACAATACACCAGACTTCCAGGAGAAAATAATTTTTTGATTATATCCGCTCGAACGGCGGCAGTGGGCAAAGCCGCAGAGCCTTGTTCATGCATATTCCAATTTTGCAAAAACTCATTTAAAGCTTCGGAACCAATAATTCCTTTCGATGAACCGAACTCTAATTCTAAACTCGTCGGTGTTTTTTTGTCATAGCGAATGGAGTTTACGCGACCTATATAAAAATTGCCAGCTTGAAAACGACTCACCAAATTGGGAACTTTTTCTTTGGGTGGAATATATCCTTTTAATAAAATTTCTAAACGCGATAAGTTATGATTAGTGGCGTACTCTGCAGCTTTTTGTAAATCGGCATCTAAAGTCGAAAAGATTTGTAGTCCATCCGACATATAATCTTGCACATCATTTTGCTCTAAAATTTTCTGTAATCGAGGTGTTTCCAAAATATGCTTTACTTGCACCATATTCGTAGAAAGCGAAAATTGAAAACTACCTTTTTTAAATTCCAATTTTTGTTTTGAAGCCGCAGCATATTCCGCAGCAGTAATTTTTTTATCTTTCGCTAATTGTTTCAAAACATAAGCTACACGATACTGCGCCTTCTCTAAGGCCTTTTGCTTCTTCGCCGGTGTCTCTTGAATAAAAGGATTGTATTGATTGGGTCCTTTAACCGATCCCGCAATAAAAGCACATTCCAATAAATTAAGATCGGCTAATTCTTTATTGAAAAAATACCGCGCCGCAATGCGCACACCATGACCATTGCCACTCACATAAAATTGATTCAAATAAAATTCTAAAATTTCTTTTTTGGTAAAATGTTTTTCCAATTTAAAAGCATTAAATAGCTCTTTAAATTTGCCCCCAATGGTACGTCCTTTGCGATTAAATAAAATCTTTGCGGTTTGTTGGGTTAGCGTACTTCCGCCGCGATGCAAGCTTCCCGATTTAACATTATCGAGCATCGCATAGGCAATGGCTTTATAGTCCACGCCACCATGTTGAAAAAAGTTATGATCTTCCGCCGCCACCAAAGCTTCGGGAATGCGAGGAGGAATAGAATCAAAAGGCACATAATCGCGATGCGAGCCTTCAAAAAAAGTGCCTAATTTAGTTTTGCCATCAGCATAGTAGACTGTACTTTCCATGGAAAGTATTTGCATTATACCTTCCTTGGTAAAAATTTTAGCGTCGCTGCTATCCTCAGAGGATAAATATTTAAAGGCGAAAAATCCCCCACCCGCAGCTACCACAGCAAACCCTAATAAAGCCAAGGTCAAGACAAAGAAAAAATTACGGATCTTCACTCTGGAAAATACCCTTTCAAAGAAAATGGAAATAAAAGATTCAAATGCCTACAAAAGTACAAAAGAGGAAGCCTAACCTAGGTGGCTATTCTGGGACTTTTGCAAAAATCGTAAAGCTTTCACCTTTAAGGAGAAAAAGGGTTTAACTATACTTGCACACTCTTGTTCCGCAGAAATGTGGAGCTTTTCCCAGGTCGGGAGAGATGGCCGAGCGGTTTAAGGCGACGGTTTGCTAAATCGTTGTGCTGTTAAAGGTACCGGGGGTTCGAATCCCCCTCTCTCCTGACCGGAAAAATTCTTTTGCTAATGACGCCCTCATAATCATTTTCGTGCTTCAAAGATTTTCGAATTTAATTTTGTGCTTAATCGGATTATCCGTTGGCAAATCCATTTAAGGTCTTGTTTTTGTTTTGAATTCGAAAAAGACGTTCAATTGGTCATCAATACAAATTAAATCAAATTATGTCTTTGACATAACCTGTGAGTTACCTCTGTTCGGTGGGCTTCTTGGACAAATAGAAAATCTGGCGTGGCAACTTGGATATTTAGCGTTACTTGGACGGGAAATCAATTAGTAGCCGTTGGAAGGAATGGAGTAATTCTAACCTCTCCAAACGGTATTAATTGGACACCAAGAATTTCCGGACTAATTTGTAACCTTTTCTCTGTCACATCTTCAGCTAATTTGCTTGTTGTCGTTGGTATTGATGCAGTTAATGAGACTACAAATGGCGCCATACTTACTTCTAATGACGGCGTCACTTGGACAAAGAGGTCTTCCAGTTTAGCTGATGAAATATCTTCAATAACTTGGACAGGAAAAGAATTTGTCGCCGTGAGTCGTGATACAATTCTCACCTCAGTAAACGGCATTACCTGGAAAAAGCGGAATTCGGGATTACTAGAGGTTCTATTCTTTATAACCTGGAATGGAAACCAACTTTTAGCAATTGGTAATAATTCAATCTTTACATCTCCCGACGGCCTTCTTTGGAGCAATAGAAGTTCGGAAGCAACAAAAGGTATTTCGTCAGTAACGTGGACCGGCACCCAATTTGTAGCAGTGGGTGATTCAAATAAAATCATTACTTCACCTGACGGAATTACTTGGACTAATAGAAAAAATGCTTTAACGGGCCCCTATTTAAGCTCAATAATTTGGAATGGAACCAATTTGATTGCATTGGGTGCAGATCTCGAAAATAGTAATGTGAAATGGTCGATCAATAGCTCATCTGATGGCATAATTAGGAAACCAAATCCAGTGAAACTAAATGGAAAATTAAACTCCATAGTTTGGACAGGTACCAAGTATGTAATTGTAGGTGTAGGCACGATTCTAACTTCATTAGACGGTGTCAATTGGACTAATAATAATTCAGGAGCGGATTTTGGACTTCTTTCCGTGACATGGACAGGGAATCAATTCGTAGCCGTAGGAATATTCGGAACAATTCTTACTTCCCCAGATGGACTGAGTTGGACTATTCGAAATTCAAAAAAATCCTTTGATCTCCTCAGAGTTTCTTGGACTGGGTCACAAATCGTAGCAACTACCAATGCGGATACAATTCTCACTTCGCCTAATGGAATAAATTGGACTAAAAGAATTTCAGGAACAACAGCACTTCTGAATTCTATTATTTGGACTGGAAATCTAATCGTAGCTCAGAGTAGTAATAAGATTCTTACCTCACCCGATGGTATCAGCTGGACAATTAGGAGTTTAAGTGTTGGTGGAATATCATCCATAGCTTGGACCGGTACGCAATTCGTAGCAGTTGGAAATGATGGCACAATCATTACTTCCCCACAAGATCCTCTCTCCATCACTCCCCATCAAACCCCAAAAACCAACTTTTCCCTACATGTTACCCATAACACACTTTCCTTTTCCATCCCTACAACGTCACAAAACAAACCCATACAAGCCAACATTTACACACCGTCCGGCCAAAAGGCAATTCTAAACCGCACCATAACCTTACACGGAAACGAAGGTAGCCTCGCAATAAACAAACTCCCGCTAGGCCAATACATTCTTGAACTAAAAGCCGACAATAAAAGCTTCACTCAAACATTCACTGTTTCGCATTAAATCCCCAACTCTAAAATCAAAATTTTGATAATATCAATTGATATTATCAAATAAAAACATTAATCTTGTTGTATGAAGCCGCCTTATCAAGCTACGCAAAAAATTTTACAGCAAATCATGTCCATTTCACATAAGCTGGGTGAAATCCAAACGGCTACGCTAAACAAAACGCATCCTGAACTTCGCAAAAAGAATCGCATTAAAACCATTCAAGCGTCCTTGCAAATTGAAGGCAATACCCTATCCATCGATCAGGTCACAGCCCTATTTGAGTGTAAGCGCGTATTGGGTCCCAAAAAAGATATTCTCGAAGTTCAAAACGCTATTAGTCTTTATTCGCAAGCGAACACATTCAAACCCTTTGATTTAAAAGCATTTTTACACGCACATGAAATTCTTATGGCAGGCTTAATCCATAACCTAGGTCAATTTCGAAAATCGGCGGTGGGTATTTTAAAAGGTTCCGCCGTCTCTCATCTTGCACCGCCTAGTCAATTAGTACCCGCACAAATGAAAAATCTGTTTTCATACCTTAAAACCAATAAGGATCCATTATTAATTAAAAGTTGTGTATTCCATTATGAAATGGAATTTATTCATCCTTTTATGGATGGTAATGGACGAATGGGGCGATTTTGGCAAACCGTTTTATTAATGCAGGAATATCCGATTTTTGAATATCTGCCTTTAGAAACTTTGATCAAAGAAAATCAAATTCGATATTATCACGCTTTATCTCAATCCGATAAACAAGGGCATTCCACATCCTTTATTGAATTTATGTTAGGCATTATTGATCAAGCTTTAGCTGTTCAGCATTCCTCAAAACGCATTCCAATTAAAAATAACGATCGCTTGCAAATTGCCTTTCAACGGTTCGGTAAAAAATTATTCACTCGTAAACAATACCTGCATGGACTAAAAATCCTTGCCCCTTTAACCGCGAGTCGCGATTTAGCAAAGGGTGTAAAAGAGGGCTATTTATTAAAGCAAGGCGACAAGCGTTTTGCAGAATATAAATTTGTGAAAAATCCTCCGCTTTAAAGCCACCAAAACCTAATGCCCATCCACAGCAAACCGCAATTGACGAGTTCCGCCAGACGGATGTAAATTTCCAGCCGCAGCAGAGCTAAAAGGCCTGCGCACCTAATTACATCTGGTTATTTACGTCGGCAAATCCCCATCGCATTTAACCAGAAAATCATTGCAAAAGCTTTAAGGTTCCCTATGTCACAAAAAAGAGTTCGCGTGAGGTTTGCACCAAGCCCCACAGGTTATCTGCATGTTGGCGGCGCACGCACAGCCATTTTTAATTATTTATTCGCCAAAAATATGGGCGGTGATTTCCTTCTGCGCATTGAAGATACCGATCAAACCCGTTATGATGAAAAAGCCTTAATAGAACTCATTGCCGATCTCAAATGGCTCGGCCTCCAATGGGATGAAGGCCCTGAAGTTGGTGGGCCGCATGCCCCTTATTTCCAATCGCAACGCTTACCACTTTATCAAAAATATGCGCAGCAAATGATTGATGGCGGCCATGCCTATCCGTGTTTTTGCACTACCCAGCGCCTCGATGAATTGCGGGAACAACAAAAGGCCAATAGTTTGCCTCCAAGTTATGATAGACGCTGTAGAAACCTCCCTCCTGAAGTAGGCAAAGAACGTATTACTGCCGGTGAAAAATATACCGTTCGACTCAAAGCTCCTTTCAACGGAAATACTGTCTTCAATGATTTGGTTCGTGGCAAAATTGAATATCAAAACCGCGTTCTCGACGATATGGTTTTGCTCAAAAGCGATGGCTTCCCCACCTATCATTTAGCGAATGTCATCGATGATCATTTTATGGAAATTTCACATGTGTTACGTGGAGATGAATGGATTCCCAGTACGCCACGGCATGTGCTTATTTATCAAGCCTTAGGTTGGGAACCTCCTATTTTTGTGCATTTACCCATTATTTTAGCTGAAGGCGGCGGCAAGCTCAGTAAGCGTAAGGGTGCGGCGTCGGTGGGAGATTATCGCGATCTCGGCTATTTACCCGAAACCCTGGTGAACTTTCTCTCGCTATTAGGCTGGAGTCCAGGCAACGATCAAGAATTCATGGAAATGGATGTTTTAATCCAAAGATTTACGCTCGAAAAAGTAAATCCCAAAAGCGCCATGTTCGATGAAAAAAAACTCGAATGGTTGAATGGACAATATTTCCTGCAACGTAGTGTGGAATATTTTCTGCCCTTGGTTAAACCCTTGTATGAAAAAGCTGGTGTGGATTTTAGCCAATTTAGCGACGCTTATTTTCATGAAGCCATTCGCCTGCTTAAAGATCGCTCCAAGCGCCTTCCCGATTTTGTGGAGTTTGGGTTATATTTTTTCCAAGAGCCTACTGTATATGAAGAAAAAGCCAAGAAAAAGTATTTCAATGAAACTGGGATTAAGGTTTTAGAGAATTTAATTCAAGACATAAAGCCCTTAAATTCCTTTAACTCGGGTGACTTAGAACCTATTTATCGCCAGCTTGCCGAGAAGCTAAGTCTCAAAGGTGGCGACCTTATTCATCCCACTCGCTTAGCCATTTCAGGAATATCCTTTGGTCCCGGACTCTTCGAGTTAATGGCGGCTTTAGGAAAAGAAAGGGTTTTGCGCCGGATGGTTAAAACCCTAGAGGACATGCGAAACGTTTAAGGCCTACTAGGATAGGGTTAAAAGACCCTAGTTCTTTTCTGAGTAGTACATGTATATTAAATATTACTTCTTTGGACTTTTCATGAAGAGTATCCATACTGTATAATGAAAGTGTGTTAATGATCACTGGATATACATTTGAGTTAGAACCTAGTTCACTTTATTGCCCACCATGCAATCAAGTTGAAATACATTTGCGGCAAGCGGCAAATCATCCTTGGCAAGAAAGTGAATCGCAAAACAAACATCGCGTGCTTTGTATTTGCAAAAAATGCGCGGCTAAAAAAATTCTTTTTTTCACCGACTTCCCCGAATATTCCGAAGAACCATCGCTCACTTTTAAAATCCCTCATCTTTCACGTTTAGCTGTAAGGGATAAAGTTTTTCTCCCTGAGTTTTCCCAAAGAGGAATTGTGGCCTCACGCTTTCGTATTGGCGATAAAGAAACTTTTACTTTTGAATTAGAGAATGGCGAAAAAGCGGAAATGCTTTTACCCCCCATTCCTCGGGAAACCATGCCTTTGGAAAAAAAGTTTTTGCTTTTTCCTTCGCAAACAGATTCTGGTCGCGTGGGAGATGCCGTTTTCGATGAAGAGCTAAACTTGCCAGGAACTTTAGTGGGCATTGTACATGCTCCCCTTAAAATATTTTTCATTCAACTGGAAAACGGCAATATTAAAGAGGTAACATCTAAGTCACCTGATAAAACTTTTGTTTCAATAAAATTACCTTGGTTGAATATAGCCCTCGAAGAAGCGGAAAAATTTCATATTCGTAATTTTCGTGCGAGTTTTGAAAGTGGAGTGCTAACCTTACAAGGTGAAAGCGAATCCCTAGAACAGGCCTTAGAGTTTGCCGAAAAAACAGAAAGGCATCCTCAGGTTCTAGCCGTATTAAATGAAATATCTATCAACCCACCTCATCCCTTAGCCGATAATTTATTAGCCACCTTAATTCGTCAAAAATTATTGTCTTGTACACATGGTTTAGAATTATTTGATATACGCTTACAAATACGCAATGGGCATGTTAGTTTATGGGCAAAATCTCGTCAACCGCTTCCCTATCGTGCCTTAGAAAAAAACTTGGGCTGCATTGCGGGCTTAAAAGGCTTGAACTCTTCTATTGCTACTTGTTTAGCCCCTACTTCTATTGAGAAGTCTAATGAGCTAAAGGTTGCTTCTGCATTACGCCGTTTTGGCCCTTGGAAAAATACCGCCTTAAATATTTTTGCTACTGAAGGAAAAGTATATCTCGAGGGCTTAGTCTTTTCTCGCTGGCAAAAAACTTTTGCTCAAGCTATTGCATGGTGCGCCGCACGCCCCTTATCGCTTATCAATAATTTATCGCTACCCACCAAAGAAAGCCTTTAAACCTTGGCATAAAAAAAGCTAGGTAACTCGGAAGTTCCTAGCTTATCTTTTTGGTTCAGCTTAGCTCTTTTTATGCTTGAGTTGCCTATAGTTAAGCAAGCAGATTACCGCCAGCCCAATCTTGTAATAATTCCACCACATCGGAGTTTTTAGGGCTGCGCCCATTACGCACGTACCAACCGGAAGCGCCTACACCACTATACAGCGCATCTTTAACATCCAGGCCTGCCAAAAGCCCACTGCAAAATCCGCCATTAAAATGATCGCCAGCACCAGTTGAAAGCTTAGGGGAAGCGCAATAGGGTCCGGCAATGCCATCGCTTTGTCCATCTACAAAAGCACCTGCATATTTCACCGCATGAACCACCATGCCATGTAAACCCATTTTTGTGCTAATGCGTTCCGCGGCTTCACGCACGCCATCGGTACTATCCTTAGGTGTTTCCGTAACCCCTAAGATACGGCTTACCTGTTCTGCTTCGCGTAAATTCAAACCTAAAACACATTTGGCTTTTTTATTCAACGCTTGAATTTGATGCAACATGTGCTCTAAGTCTTTAACTGGTCTTTTTTCCGGATCCGCCAAATCAAAAAAGAAATGTGCTTTAGATTTTTCGGGAATAATATCGTGAATATGCTCGAGAATTTCGCCCATCTCTGTGATCATCGTCCAATTTGTACAAGCGACCATGTCAGCTTGAGCAAATATTGCTTTTAAAGCCTCTTTGCCAATCACTTCAACCAAGCGATTCCAATTCATATCTTTAATGGTATTCAATTTACCCAACATTAATTTACCATCGAGAAACTCCAAAGCATCCGTATGCCCTGGGTTACCTACAGAAATTACTTTGCAAATTTTTTCCAAAGTATCAAAAACGGGATGGATAGTAGGATAGCCCATTAGGCCAATACAGGTTACGTCACAGCCCATACCCGAGGCAGCCATAGCCATAAGGGGACCATTACCACCGATTTTAACCAATTGCGGTACGAGTTCAATATTCGCACTTTTACCAGCTGCAGAGGAAATACGTGCCCCAAATTCCGCGATGGTTTTTATTCTTTCATATTCATTTTTGTTTTTGCGTGTAGCCACAGCATGAATAATTTCATCTACAAAGCCATCAAAACCAATCACAAATTTTTTGGTTTTTAAAACTTCACCATGCGCAGCAATCGTTTCTGCCGCTTTAAAAACATCTTCCGTATTTTTCACCGCAATACCCGTTTTAAAATTCGTATCCAACTCGAGTTTTCTCCTAAAACAAAGCTATCCAAAACTTTTCATTAAAAATGAAAGTCATGGATTTAAGCGTTAATGGCCAATTCAAAAGTAGGGTATAAGGAAATCATTTCGGTTATTCCTGATATTTCCAAAACCTCTACCACATGATTTGATAAACAAACAATTTTTACCGTACAGTTATTATCTAGTCCCCATTTTATCAAACGCGAGAACTCTCCTAAACCTACACTGGATAATAAGGTTACGCCCGTGCAATCCAGAATTAATTTTTCAGGTCTTTGTAAACGCAACTCAGAAAATTCATGACGAAGCAATTCAATACAAGCAAAAGTTAAATCACCACCGATTTCAGCCACATAATGGCCTTTGCGTTGAAAGGTTTTGCAGAAAAAAGCATTTTGCGTCATATGCTGGGATATTATCTTTCAGCCTTAAATTTTTTTAGATTTTCTTAGATTTACTGACTTTAAAGGCAGCCAATCTACAAAAATTAAGGCCCTTCGGCAGGATAAATGTTACGGAATTCATGGGACACTATAAATTACCCTCAAAAGTAAAATTAATCATTGGGTTATTAGCTAAAAATGAGGCGGTTTTAGAGCAGGCCCAATCCTTGTTAAGGCCCATTTATGGCCCTGAAGAGGAGGTTTCATCTCTTATCCCTTTCACTTGGACCAACTACTATCTCGAAGAGGTGGGAGAGGCTCCTATTAGACGCTTTATTTCTTATGAAAATCTCATTGCGCGTGAAACTATTGTGGAAATTAAAAGAGCCACCAATGAGCTGGAATTAAGCTTAGGTGAAAATGGCTTACGCCCGGTGAATTTAGATCCAGGATATATGACATTGGGGCAATTTTTTTTAGCGACCACCAAGGATCAAAGACAAAGAGTGTATTTACGCGAGGGTATTTTTGTCGAACCCACTTTGTATTTCGAAGACGGAAGCTTTAAACCATTTGAATGGACATATCGAGATTATAAAAGTGAGGAGTATTGGTCGTATTTACTTAAGGCGCGCGCAAAATTTGCTTATCAGCAACGACATGGTGGTTTGCCCTATTCCACCCGTAAAAAAAATCCTGCTTAAATATCTTGAGGAGTGTTGATCACTCCACAAGGTACCAGGCATCTCAATTAAAGAACTTCATTACCTGTTTCGCCAGTACGAATACGCAAAGCGCTTTCAACGGCTAATACAAAAATTTTACCATCGCCAATTTTGCCAGTACGGCCTTTGTCCACTATGGCAGCAACGGTTTTTTCTACGATATCATCAGGAACCACCAATTCCAATTTTACCTTAGGAATAAAGTCGGTGTGATATTCGCTTCCGCGATATAATTCTGTATGTCCTTTTTGACGACCAAAGCCTTTAACTTCAGTTACTGTCATGCCCGTTACACCAATTTCTTGTACAGCGGCCTTTACTTCATCTAACTTGAAAGGTTTGATGTACGCTACAATCATTTTCATAAAAACCTCTTTTTATCTGTTCACTACTAATATACTTCTTTTATTTTTTTGCTTTTCATTAAGTAAAGATAAATGGGTGAAGTGGTTAGCCTCACCCCAATATGAGTTAGGTTAAAGTTATTCTCTTGGCTTAGAAGGAGAATGTACTTTCAGCTGCATATTCAGTTACCTTAGCATCGATATTCTGTCTGAACTCAGCGAGCACCAACCAGTTAGGGCTGACTGCAAAACTTGGACTGAGTGTGATTTCAGTGTCGGGATCCTTTGGACTTTTCATCTTGATTCCGCTATAACGTAAAGTTCCTGCAATTTTATCAGTAAATTTATAATTAGCCATTGCTAACCAGCCATCGCCACTTTCGTCCTTAACCTTCCAATCCATAAGATGACTGTACTCCGCTGCTACAGTAATCGGTCCATTAGCATATTGTGCCCATACATTGATTTCAGATTGATTATCATGTTTCGCAGGAGTGGGGTCATCATAGACTTGATAAAGGTAAGTTGCCTTGGCAGTAACACCTTCCATTGGCATCACAGAAACTTGGCCTTCAAACCCTGGAGTCTTCAAATCAAATTCTTGTGGGTCCCACAAATCAGATACTACTGCACCATATAGACCAAACATTTTGCTTGAATAACTTAGATTCAATCCGTTTTGATAGTAACCATAGGTCGGTCCAGCATAACCGTTTAAAAGCTTAGAAACTGAATATTGATTCAACCCAGTTGGTTCCGCAGCTTCAAAACCTGATGTGCTTAGGAATCGACCCATACCTAATGAAGCACCGCTCCCTAAATCACAAGTAATAAAACCTTGTTCTAAATACACTGCAGAAGTGTTACCAGCTGGTGCTCCAGGAAGAGGTGGATTGGCCGAGGGAAGAGCATTAATATCAGCACGTGCTGAAAAAAACCCAAATTTGTACATGAAATCCAATTCAAATTGGTCGAATGACGCATTCAAAACTTTTGGACCTTTATCGGGGGTTTTTCCGTAAATAGACATATCGAGAAAACCTGATGTCGACAGGTTATCATTGATTTTGATTTCCGCGAAAGCAGATGCGGCACCCAAACTCAACATCGCTAAAGTTACCGATAACAATTTCGATTTATTCATTCTTACTCCTATGGTGGTTCTGCCTTTGGCAGATTGGTTGATAACCAGAACTACATCAATCCCCATGCCAGAACCTGTTTTTCAAATCTCTCTTTAAATTTGGTGAAATTAACGGATTTTAATGCCAAATTAGATACTTAAGGTGAAATATTTGTTAACAAAAAGACATCGTCATGACACTTATTAACATATAATTGACAAATATTAGTCATTGTCATTTTTATGACAGAATTCAAACCCTTTTTACGGCTTCCTTCCAAGCCTGTTCAATATGCCCAATAATTTCCGGCACACCCACCATGTCCTTAACTCTACAGAATAGAAACGGCCCTTCCCCACGCATTTTTTTAGCATCTCTATCCATAACCAACAGATCAGCTCCAACAAGAAGCGCCAAATCGGTCTTGTTGATAATCAATAAATCACTTTGGGTAATTCCCGGCCCACCCTTACGGGGAATTTTATCCCCACCCGACACATCAATCACATAAATAGTATAGTCTGCTAATTCTTTACCAAAATGCGCCGCTAAATTATCGCCACCACTCTCAACAAATAACAAATCCAATTCCCCATTAAAGCGCTCCATCAATTCTTCCAAAGCCGACATATTCGCACTCACATCTTCGCGTATAGCCGCATGCGGACAGCCTCCCGTTTCAACGGCTAAAATTCGATCCTGAGTTAACGCTTTATGTCGAATCAAAAACTCACCGTCTTCACGCGTAAAAATATCATTAGTAACTACACCCAAACGATACTTGTCTCTTAGGCTTTCGCAGAGAGACTTTAATAAAGCCGTTTTACCTGAACCTACGGGTCCACCAATTCCAATGGTGAAGGCCCTTTTAACAAAATCTCTATCGGTTTTAATCAGTTCACGTAAGCGATATTCACCAGGCGAGTCCATAGGTTCATGCGTATGACCGTGACCTATCATCCCATGACTATGGGTATGCAGGGGAGTGGAATCTATTTTTTTGAATTTCGGATCATTTGATTTAGGAGATTCATTTGCTGGATGGGAATGAGATTCTGACATTAAGTTCCTTGCTTCGCGAATTAATTTTGAAAAAGACGAGAATAAAGTTGTGGAGAATAACTTTGCCCAATATCTATTAAAGGGGCAGTTCTTTGCGCTTGGGTATAATCCAGGTTACCGTATCGCTCTCGATACACTCGGCAACATTTTTGTAATTTGATTTGTAGGGTTTGTGCTTGTAATGGGCCTAAAAGCCCTAAGCGAATGGCGGCACTCATTTGATCCCGTAATGCTAAATGAAAAAATAATGTTTGCGCAGTTTCCAAATCACAAGCTAAGGACTTCATCACCCAAGCATAAACCAATAAAAAATGAGGTGGGATATTAAAGTTTGTTAAGCGGCGTGAAATAGTGAGCGCTGATAAAAAAGATTGGACGGAAAATGTGGGATAAACGGCTTCCACTAATCTTAACCAAGCTTTACCTTGGGTGATACTCGCTTTTTTTATTGGAGCTGCGGTTAAGCTCGCGTTCCATTCTTCCGCAAGATTTTTAAACTCTTTTTTTTGAGCTTCATTTTGTAAAAAACAAAATTGAAAAGCCGAATTTAAAAAAGGCAGTTCATGGGAAGCGACTTGACCAAGGTAACTGTCAAGATACTCGGTAAAAGTTTTTTCATCAGCGATCAAACCCAAGCGAGCGTGACTTTCAAGTCCTTGCGAAAAGGCAAAGCCTCCGGTAGGCCAGGCCGTATCAGCTAATTGCAATAAGGCATATAAATCCATATTAAAACAAAGTGAATAATCGACATAAAGGTAAGGACGAAGCAGGCTCACAAGTAATCACTTGGCCTTCCACTTTGACCGCATAGGTTTCGGGATCTACACTAATATTCGGCGTATAATCATTGAGCTTCATGGATTTTTTATTGATATTACGACAGTTTTTCACAGCCACAAGTTTTTTGCGCAATCCGTACGTTGAAGCTTGTTTTAAACCCGCTTGTGAAACAAAAGCGATAGAATGCGAACCCACCGCAGAGCCTTTGGATCCAAACATCGGCCGAGAATAATAAGGTTGCGGCGTAGGAATGGAAGCATTAGGATCACCCATTTGCGCTTGCGCAATGAAACCGCCTTTAAGAATAATTTCTGGGCGAATACCAAAAAAAGCAGGCTTCCATAAAACTAAATCCGCCAACTTGCCCACTTCTACCGAACCTATTTCTTCGGACATGCCATGGGCTATGGCAGGATTAATAGTGTATTTGGCGATATAACGCTTCACCCGAAAATTATCCGTTGCTAAAACCGAACTTTGATCCTCCGCTAATAATCCTCTTTGCGTTTTCATTTTATGCGCGGTTTGCCAAGTGCGTGTCACCACTTCCCCTACTCTACCCATAGCTTGCGAATCCGAAGACATCATGGAAATAGCACCCATATCATGCAAAATATCTTCCGCTGCAATAGTTTCACCGCGTATACGACTTTCCGCAAAAGCCACATCCTCAGGAATGTTTTTATCCAAATGGTGGCACACCATCAGCATATCCAAATGTTCATCCAAAGTATTGACTGTATAGGGTCTTGTCGGATTAGTAGAAGATGGTAATACATTTTCTAATCCACAAACCGTAAGGATATCAGGAGCATGCCCACCCCCTGCTCCTTCGGTATGAAAGGTATGAATGGTACGTCCTTTAAAAGCCGCAATAGTGGTTTCTACAAAACCACTTTCATTAAGAGTATCGGTGTGAATCGCGACTTGCACGTCATATTTTTCAGCGATATCCAAACAACAATCGATAGTAGCAGGCGTGGTACCCCAATCTTCATGCAATTTTAATCCAATAGCTCCGGCCTCAATTTGTTCTATTAAGCCCTGTGGCAAAGCCGAATTGCCTTTACCCAAGAATCCAAAATTCATAGGATAAGCTTCCACAGCACGTAACATAGCTTCAATATAAAAAGCACCTGGCGTGCAAGTGGTGGCATTGGTGCCCGTAGCAGGACCGGTACCTCCCCCTACAAAAGTGGTTACGCCCGAAGCTAAAGCTTCTTCAATTTGTTGCGGGCAAATAAAATGAATATGGGTGTCAATGGCACCCGCCGTAACAATATGGCCTTCTCCGGCAATCACTTCTGTAGTTACACCCACAATTAGATTTGCATTTATGCTTG
Source organism: Fibrobacteria bacterium (assembly GCA_043745805.1). Classification (GTDB taxonomy): domain Bacteria; phylum Fibrobacterota; class Fibrobacteria; order UBA11236; family UBA11236; genus JAYTSD01. The sequence continues at coordinate 55,619 of JAYTSD010000043.1, read as the reverse complement.
GCATGATATGTGGGTTACCTGCTTTACCAATACCACAAATACGTCCATTCTTGATACCAATATCGGCTTTATAAATTCCCGTATAATCGATAATTAAAGCATTGGTTATGAGTAAGTCCAAAGCCTGCACCTGTGGAATCCCTGCCGCCTGCCCCATTCCATCTCGAAGTACTTTGCCTCCACCGAATTTACACTCTTCGCCATATATGGTAAAATCTTTCTCCACTTCCACAATTAAGGCGGTATCCCCTAAACGAATTCTATCCCCTACCGTAGGACCATACATATCCGCATAAGCTTGTCTTTGAATTTTACGGCTCATACGATTTCTCCCTTAGTCATAAATCCCTCTTGCGATGCCTTTTTAAGTGCCTGTATCTTAACCATTGCATCATCTAAAGCACCGCTTATTAAAGCATTGCCACCATAAACTTTTCTTTCTCCGGCAAAAGCCACTAATTCCACGGTTTTAGTTTCACCCGGCTCAAAACGAACGGCGGTGCCACTAGGAATATTTAAACGAAAGCTAAAGGCTTTTTCGCGATCAAATTTTAAAGCGGCATTGGTTTCAAAAAAAGGATAATGCGAACCCACTTGAATGGGTCTATCTCCAACATTAGTTACCGTAACCTGTAAAATCTCACGGCCCACATTTAAAGCAATATCCCCTTCGGCTAATAAATATTCACCCGGCACGATTTTATTTTTTGCGGTATGCGCTGCAGGGATTGAGATCCTTTTCAAGCCCGAAGCATATAAAGCCAAAGCCTCCTGACCTTGAGCTGCACAAATAGGATGATGCACCGTAACTAGCTTTGTCCCATCGGGAAAAGTACCTTCAATTTGCACTTCCTCAACCATTTCGGCAACCCCAGGTAATACATCGATAAAGCCAAGCAAACGTTTGCCTTTATCCATGAGCGTAGCTACCGATTCCCCATCACGAATAAATTCCAATAATTGCGCGGCAATTAAAGCCACCGATTCCGCATAATTAAGTTGTAATCCTCGCGCATAGCGCTTTTGTGCTAAAGCACCGGCTTGATGTAACATCAGCTTATCAATATCTCTTGGTGAAAGATGCATCGGCCTCCTTAATTCTTTATATTTATTTAATTAATAAAATTGATTAATACTTTCGATCAATATTTTCGTGCCATGGGATTGAAAGATAAAATTTCTGGCTGTGCCAAAGCCTCATGTAATAATTGCATGCAAGGCCAAATCGCTTCGCGACTTTTACTCATAATTTTTACAATACCCACATCCCGTTCACACAAACTGTAAGTGGCCACGCATTCCTGTGCCTTTTCAAAAGCTTGCGATTGCAGTTTCGAATCCAAAAAAACTTTTTGCAATAAATCATTCACCTTGCTTCCCACCGCATAAATATTAACTGAAAGCGTATAAGATCCAAATCGTCCGGCAAAAAATGGATTGTCGAGCGATGGCTTTGATGCCAATTTTTCCAGTATAAGCAATCGGTTTCCGCGCCAAATTTTTAACTCCGAAAACAATTCGGAATAAGCAAAAACCTCATTTCGGCTCAAACGTCCGGCATAAATCCAATCCAATAAAAGTAAATTTCCTGACCCATCGACTTGCCATTCTTGATTTTGCCGAAAACGACTTTTAGCAAAGGGCAACAAGGGATCTGGTAAAAAAACTACCATAGCGTCGGCATGCACTGAGCCGGTTATTTTTTGTGAACAAATTTGCTTCTGTTCACATTTGTAAATTTTTGTGTGGCTTTGCGTTCCTAAAAAAAGTTTTGTCGCTGGCAAACAATTAATATCGATTTGTACATCATCGCCTGCCACCATTCCACCGCCATAATTGGAAATAAAAACTTGGCAACAACCCTTTATAGCCTTAGGATTGATAAACTTAATCGGTGGTACTTGGAAAGATTTGATTAGATGCGAAACATTTTGATAATTGGCCACTTCTAAACAATTTTGCAGTTGATCACCCATGTGCACAATAATAAAACTTTCTTGATAACCATCTTATGTCTATTCCAAAAAACAATTGACAAATAATCATACTTGTCAATTATTGGAAATAAATTTTCCAATTTATTCCAAATACTTATTAAAGTGTCAGTTCTTTAACTCTTAATTTGAACATTAATAAAAAAAACTTATAAACAATATTTTTTTATTTTGCTTATTGATGGATGCAAACCTCATTCCAATGCCATAAAGCATATCCTATTCGGGAATTAGTATTTCATATTGCTTAATATGCCGACATGGCATTTAAATTGCTAAAACTTATTTTACAAGTCAAATGCATTCGCTGAGACTCAAGTATTGTTAAGAATAATCAAGCATTCTTAATAATTTTTCCACTCACATCATCAAGGAGATAGCCCTATGGGATTGTTCTACAAAATGAATCACAAAACTTTTATTCGTGGCCTCGGCGTCGCCGCTTTAGCATTAGGTATTTCAGCTCATTATGCACAAACAGCAGAAACGGTTAAAGTAGGCATATTACATTCGCTAAGCGGCACTATGGCTATTTCCGAAGTTTCACTCAAAGATGTAGTTACAATGGCCGTTGAAGAACTCAATGCCAAAGGCGGTGTAAACGGAAAAAAAATTGAAACTGTAGTCGTTGACCCTGCATCCGATTGGGATTTGTTTGCCGAAAAAGCTAAGCAACTTGTACTTACTGATAAAGTAGCCGTAACCTTTGGTTGCTGGACTTCCGTATCACGCAAATCTGTTTTGCCGGTATACGAAGGCAATAATGCCTTACTTTTTTACCCTGTACAATATGAAGGCGAAGAATGTTCAAAAAATGTTTTCTACACTGGCGCAACTCCTAATCAACAATTAATTCCTGCAGCAGAATATATGATGAGCAAAGAAGGTGGCGAGTATAAGAAGTTCTATTTATTAGGAACGGATTATGTTTTCCCTCGCACTGCAAACAAAATCTTAAAAGCATTTTTGTTAGCTAAAGGCGTTCCCGAAGCAAACATCATGGAAGAATACACTCCGTTCCATCATCAAGATTACCAAACCATTGTGCAAAAAGTTAAAACCTTTGCAGCAGGCGGAAAAGCTTGTGTACTTTCTACCATTAATGGTGACTCCAATGTTCCTTTCTATAAAGAGTTTGCGAATCAAGGTTTAACTTCTGCACAATGCCCGATTATGGCTTTCTCAGTTGCTGAAGATGAATTGCGTTCTATGGATACACAGTACTTAGTAGGTCATTTGGCTGCTTGGAATTATTATCAATCAGTAAAAACACCACAAAACGCACAGTTCGTAAAAAATTTCCAAGCTTTTGCTAAAAAAAATAAATTGCCAGAAGCCGACAAACGCGTTACCGACGACCCGATGGAAGCCGCTTATATTAGCGTAAACATTTGGGCGCTCGCTGCAGCAAAGGCAAAATCTTTTGATGTAGATAAAGTCCGCAAAGCAGCCTATGGTATGAAATTCAAAGCTCCAGGTGGCGAAGTAAGTATGGATGAACGTAATCATCACTTACACAAACCCGTGCTCATTGGTGAAATTAAAAAAGACGGACAATTCAAAGTGGTTTGGAAAAGCAAAGGCTTAGTCACTCCAGAACCTTGGTCCATATATACCAGTGCCGACAAAGGTTGCGATCATGTAGATCATGATGGGACTTTTACTAAAAAATAATTGACACCCTAAGTGTTACCGCCTCCCTTGTTTTAAGGGAGGCTTCACTTTTTCCCTGCTTGAATATCTATGCTTAAAAAAATTTATACGGCCCTTTTGGGGGTAACTTTTGCGATACTGTCTCTGCAAGGTTATGGCACTTGCGAAACAACCGGTGAGGTTATAGAAACCGCCGATTCTTCTGCAATGGCTTTTCAGTCTGCGTTAAATAACTTACCCACTGCTGCGGAGAAAACAGAAAAGCTCGTTGCTTTTTTAAATATGGAAAATTTTAAAAGCCAAGCCTTACATGAATTAGCTTTACATGATGAGGATGAACTCCATCCGCTTTTTGAGGCCATGTTTAAAGGCAATATTTATCATTACGGAATTGATTCTCAATTGGTTATTGCCGGCCCTGAAATGGAGAGTAATGGCAGTCAAATCATGCAGTTATTCAAACCTTATCCTTTTCAACCTTTAAAAGATTCAGCGGGAGCTCTTTTATTTGTTGGCTCAAGTGACTTAGCTGAATTCGAAACCGATCGCGAAATGCGCTCATTATTGCAACCCCTTTTAACTGCTTGGGATTTGAAAAGTCCGGAAATCGAAAAAAGAAAAAATGCCGCGCAAAATGTTAGCGCTTCGGGAGACACCTTACAAATGGGTAAACTAGAACGGGCCCTCGCCATAGAAAAAAATAAAAGCGTAACCTTATTGTTACAGGAAGGCATTGCGCGTTTACAAATGCTTTCGCCCGATGCTAATAAAAGAATTATGGCAGCCAATGTCTTAGGTAAAATCCATGCCCAAAATGTTTTGTCAGAACTTAATGCGAAAATTACTCCCGATGCCTCAGGACATTTTTTAGAAGCGGATGCCAATGTACGCGTAGCCATTGTAGCTGCGGTACGCGCCATTGATGGCTGGAACCGTATCACCGGTTTTATTCAACTTATTTTTACAGGGATCAGCTTAGGATCTATTCTTATTCTCATGGCTTTAGGCTTAGCGATTATTTTCGGCTTGATGGGCGTGATTAATATGGCACATGGGGAGTTTATGATGATCGGCGCTTATGCCACTTATTTGATGCAAAACTTTTTTCATCATTATCTACCGGAACAATATTTTGGATATTTTTTTGCTTTTTCCTTTCCCTTTGCTTTTATTTGTGCCGGATCTATTGGCTTTGTAGTAGAAACACTTATTATCAAAAGATTATATGGACGTCCTTTAGAAACCCTGTTGGCCACTTGGGGTATTAGTTTGATTTTTGTGCAAATTGCTCGCCAAATTTTTGGTGATTTAACCGCAGTTACCACCCCTCATTTTTTAAGTCAAGGTTGGGAAATTTTTCCTCAGGTCGTATTACCCTTCAATCGAATATTTATTGTGTTATTAACTGTTGTTATCGTTTTAGCCATGACTTGGGTTTTCTATCGCACTCGCATGGGTATTAAAATTAGAGCGGTAACCCAAAATCGTCCCATGAGTTCCTGCTTAGGAATAGCCACCCGTAAAATTGATGCCATGACATTTGCCTTAGGAACAGGAATAGCGGGCATTGCCGGCTGTGCCTTAACCTTGATTGGTAATGTGGACCCAGGCATGGGCCAAAACTATATCGTAGATTCTTTTATGGTAGTCGTTACCGGCGGCGTGGGTAAGCTTGCAGGCACGGTTATCTCCGGTTTGGGCATTGGCCTACTCAATAAATTTTTAGAGCCCGCTTTTCAAGCAGTATATGCTAAAGTGCTACTTTTAGTACTCGTGATTTTATTTTTACAAATACGCCCTTCGGGGCTATTTCCTGCCAAAGGCCGCAATGAAGACTGAACCTTCGGTGTTACGTCAGTATCGTTCCCATATTATTATGGCTTTAATTGCTTTAATTTTAATTCCTATGGGAAATAAATTAGGCTTTATCAGTGATTTGCAAATTAATTTATGGGGCCGCTATTTTTGTTTTGCCCTCGCCGCTCTAGGCATTGATTTGATTTGGGGTTATACTGGCATACTCTCTTTATGCCAAGCTTTTTTCTTTTGTTTAGGTGGTTATGGATTAGGAATGCATATGCTACTTAAAACCGGAAGCAAAGGTGTTTATGGCAGTAGTTTACCGGATTTTATGGTGTGGAATCGTATCACCGAGCTACCTTGGTTTTGGAAACCGTTTGCGCATTTCCCTGTCGCCTTAGGTTTAAGTTTATTCCTTCCTGCACTTTTTGCATTTCTATTTGGATATTTTGCTTTTCGCAGCCGTATCAAAGGTGTTTACTTTTCCATTATTACTCAAGCTTTAGCCTTGGCGACTTGGTTGATCTTTTTACGCAATGAAACCATGCTCGGTGGCACCAATGGCCTCACCGATTTCAAAACCTTATTGGGCTTTGATTTGCATTTGCCTTCGGTAAAACTTGGCCTCTATATGTTTACTGCCGCAACTTTAATTATCTGCTACACCTTATGCCAAGCCATGGTGAATTCAAAATTAGGCAAAGTGCTCATGGCTATTCGCGATAGCGAACAACGCGTACGCTTCACCGGATTTTCGGTTACCCAATATAAAGTTTTCGTATTTGTTTGCGCCGCAATACTCGCTGCGATTGGAGGTATCTTGTATGTTCCACAAACAGGAATCATTACTCCTGGCCGTATGGACGTTAAAAGCTCTATTGAAATGATTGTATGGGTAGCCGTGGGCGGTCGCGGCAATTTAATCGGGGCGATTGGAGGAGCCATAGGAGTAAGTCTATGTTATAGTTATTTAACCGGACATTTTCCTGGGACTTGGCTTTATTTCTTAGGCTTCTTATTTATCGGCGTCGTGCTCTTTTTCCCCCAAGGACTTGTGGGCCTTATACAACAACTTCTCTCTACTAGGAAAAAAGCCGTATGAGCGAACGCCTACTTTATGTGGAAGATTTAACCGTCTCTTTTGATGGCTTTAAAGCCTTGGATATTAATTATTTTGAACTTGCGGAAAATGAATTACGCGTAGTGATTGGTCCCAATGGCGCGGGTAAAACTACGTTTATGGATGTGCTATGCGGTAAAACCAAACCCGCTATGGGCATTGCGATTATGGGTTCATCGGATCTCACCCAATTGAATGAACAAGAAATTGTGGAACTCGGTGTGGGACGTAAATTTCAAACACCAAGCGTATTTCATAGCTTATCGGTTTTTGATAATTTGTATCTCGCATACAAAACGAGTAAAAATGTTTTCTCCACTTTGTTTTATCAATTAAAACCCGACGTGAAAGATAAAATTTATCAAGTCGCAGAAAGAGTCGGATTACAAGACCGACTTACTTGGCAAGCCGGTTTACTTTCTCATGGACAAAAGCAATGGTTAGAAATTGCTATGCTATTACTCTTAGATCCAAAGTTACTACTCATAGATGAACCTGCTGCGGGAATGACTGATGAAGAAACTGCAAAAACGGGCGAGCTATTATTAGAGCTATCCAATCATCATTCCATAATTGTGATTGAACATGATATGGAATTTGTTCGTCAACTCGCGCGTAAAGTTACCGTATTATGCGAAGGCAAAGTATTAATCGAAGGCCCTATGGATAAGGTGCAAAACGATCCCCAAGTGATTGAACGGTATTTAGGTCGTTCGCAAAAGGCATAATGTTAGAAGTCAAAAATCTCGATATCTATTATGGACAAAGCCGAATATTGCGTGATGTCAATTGTGTTTTTCAAGAAGGCTCTATCACCGCATTGATGGGGCGCAATGGAGTAGGTAAAACCACTTTATTAAAAGCCTTAATAGGTTTACTTCCCGCTAAGGAAGGTGAAATTCTTTTAAATGGGAAAAGCATTAATGCTTTATCTCCCGATAAACGCGCAAAGTCTGGTATTGCTTATGTGCCCCAAGGTCGAGAAATTTTTCCCAAACTTACCATTTATGAAAACTTAGTGATTGGTTTAGAAGCACGCCGTGATGGATTAAAAAAAGTACCTGAAGATGAAATTTATGGCTTGTTTCCTTTTTTAGCTGGAATGAAAAATCGGTTAGGCGGAAACTTAAGCGGAGGCCAGCAACAACAACTCGCCATCGCCCGAGCTTTAGTGGGACAGCCCCAAATTTTACTTTTAGATGAACCCACCGAAGGGATTCAACCTTCCATTATTTTGGATATCGAAAATGTTTTACAAAAACTTAAGAATGAAGGTAAAATGTCCATCATTTTGGTAGAACAATACCTGGAATTTGCACAACGTTTGGGTGATGAATTTTACATTATGGACCGTGGAAATATGGTCGTTTCAGGTAAAACATCCGAGCTTACCGATGAAAAAATCCAGAAATATTTAGTTTTTTAAAGCTCCGCTATATTTTCTCTCCCACAAACAAATTGTCAGTCAATACTTTATTTTGTCACAATAAAAAGCCAATTATTTACATTTATTAACAATTGTCATTATAAATACTGCCAATATAAGCGTTTATTTTCCAAATTCTGATTTTTTAACTGATTTTCCGATTGGCACAGTCAATGCTTAATCTCTTTAACAAAACCCAGCTTTCTCCGGGAATGGGTAAACAACCACCAAAAAAGGATTTTAGTTATGACCAAACATAGGCGAATTCGTTTTATTTCGTTATTCCTCGGCGCAATGCTCTGCATGCTATTTAGCGCCAGTTTTGCAGAAACGACTCCTGCGGCCGCCATGGATTCTGTCGCCGCTATTGCTGCACCCGCAGCGGCTGTTACAGCGCCAGCAACTGTTGACTCAGCAACCTTACAACGCATTGCTGATTTAGAAGCCTATATCAATAACGGCGCTCCTAAAAACCTTATTACTTCAGGCCCTGGTCATAATGGCTTTATGATGATTTGTGCGGCCTTGGTGCTTTTTATGACCTTGCCGGGTTTGGCTTTATTCTACGGTGGATTAGTCAGGACCAAAAATGTGCTCTCGGTTCTAGCCCAATGCTTAGGCTGCGCCGGCTTGGTCACGATACTTTGGTGGGCCTTTGGCTATAGCTTTGTATTTGATGCAGGCTCCCCTTTCCTCGGTGGTTTACATTTTGCCTTTTTAAAAGGGGTAACCTCAGCGCCGAATAGCAACTATGCTTATTGGGTTTCGCAAAATGTGTTTTCCATGTATCAATTGATGTTCGCCATCATCACCCCCGCATTAATTATTGGTGCCATTGCCGAACGCATGAAGTTTAGCGCCATCATGCTTTTCATCGCGGGCTGGATGTTAATTGTTTATTTCCCTTTAGCACACATGGTATGGGGTATTGACGGTTACATGAACGGTGTATGGAATGCCGCAGCTAAAATCAAAGCTATTGACTTTGCAGGGGGTACGGTTGTGCATATGTCTTCCGGTTGGTCTGCCTTGGTACTTTGCCTCATACTCGGGAAACGCGTAGGTTTTGGTACGAAGAATTTCGCGCCCCATAGTTTAGTATTGACCATGGTTGGTACCGGTATGCTCTGGGTAGGCTGGTATGGCTTCAATGCAGGTTCGGCTGTGGCAGCTGATGGTGTAGCTGCAAATGCTTTTATGACTACAACCTTAGCAACCGCAGTAGCCTGTACCGTATGGCCTTTGTTAGAATGGATGATTAGCGGAAAACCAACCATACTTGGTTTTTGCTCGGGTGCAGTAGCAGGTTTAGTAGTCATTACACCCGCCACTGGATTTGTGAATGCTTCTGGTGCCATTATCATCGGTGTACTCGCTGGCGTCGTCCCGTACTTCGCTTGTACCAAACTCAAAGGCTGGTTAAAATATGACGATGCCTTAGATACCTTTGGTGTGCATGGTGTAGGCGGAACCATGGGCGCTTTGCTCACCGGTATTTTAGCCACCACTGATGTGAATGCAAATCTTAGCACAAACTTGGCAAGCATTATTGGTAAAACCTTATGGCTAGAACAACTTAAAGCCATGGCTGTTACTATTGCGATGGCCGTAGTAGGAACTATTGTACTTGCCTATATTGTAAAAGCTATTGTGGGCTTACGTCCTGCAGCTGATTCCGAATTACAAGGTTTGGATATCACAGAACATGGTGAAGTCGCCTATCATTTAGACGAAAATTAAATCCCATTTAAAGTGTTATTTCAAGGCGGTAGCAACACCGCCTTTTTTTATTGCAGCCTGCGCAACCCCTAATTGATCGACCTGCTGATAACAATGGAGGTTTATTTAGTAAATCTTTGTATTATTGACCCCCAAATGAAATCAACCACTCCGTCAACCCTTATCAACCCCTAGCTCATTCCCTAAAACGACCCCAGCATGCCAGAATTAATTTGTTATTGCTTTCGCGTGGAAAAGGACAAGGTACTGCAAGCAATTGCCGAAGGCTGTAAAACCGTCGATGAAATCAGTGCCAAAACCAGAGCTTGCACGGGTTGCGGAGGCTGCTATCCCGACTTAGAAAATTTATTGCGCTTTACTCAAGAAGAAGCAAAATACTCTCCCAAACCTTAAACCCAAAAAACCGAATTAGGACTATTTAGCATTTTCTCTTGGAAAGGCTTTTTGTACCTTATTCCCGTTAAACCGGAGCATGGAGTTTTCCTTTTGACTAGAAAAATAATTGGCTTCACTATTTACACATGGCTTTTGATGGCCGGCAATATTCATGCACAGGAAAGTTTGCCTTCTGTGCAACGCGATATGGATCGTGTGGAAAAAGAAATTGAACGCGAAAAAGATTTGCACAAAACCGAACGTAAACGCGCGGCCGATTTTGACATCGAAAAAAACTTGAAAACAAAAGCTTTGCAAGAACAGATTAAGCAAAGTGAATCGCGTAGCGATAGCCTACATAAATTGGTGGAAAGAGCGAAGCAACAAAAAGCCAATTTCAAAAACCAAATTGTACTATATCAAAATAAACAAAAAGATTTTGTAAAAGCTCTCGCCGAGCAAGCTCGCACCTTGCAAAGTTATTTCGCCAAAGACTTCCCCTATCAAAAAGAAAAGCGCTTAGCCGAATGGGAGGACTTAGCCAATGCCTTAGAAAAAGGCAATTTAACTCCCGAAGAAGGTTTAAATCGTTTATTCACCGGCCTGCAATCCGCCTTAGACTTTGCTTATGATAGTGAAATTTATACCGGTAACTACCATGCTACGAATAGTCAAACTATTGAAGGTTCCTATATTCGCTTAGGTTCGGCCTTCTTAGGCTTTATAAGTGCCGATGAAAAACTCACCGCTTTTTTAACGCATAGTAAAGAAGGCGAATATATTTGGAAAGACCAAGACCTTGCGCTGGAAATTCGACCGTCCTTACAAAATGCCATCAAAGTAGCCGAAGGAAAAGTTGCTCCTGAACTCGTGAAGTTACCTATTCAAGCCTTGGAATTGAAAGAGGTCACTAAATGAATTTGACTTTGAATAAAAGTTTGAAACCGATTAATGCAAAAAATTTTGGGGCAAGTAAATTCTGGTCATCTTTTTTGTTTGTGGCTGGATTTACCATTTCCTCCTTATGGGTCGCCACTCCTGCGCAAGTCAATGTAGATGAAAAAGCGGATCGCTTAGAAGCGCTTAAAATTGAATTAGAAAATGCCAAGCAAGCGCGCGATAAAGTGATTGCCAAACGTTGGGAAGACAAAAAACAAGACGCGGAAGCCCGTGAAAAGTTTTATCAAAGTTATGATGAATTAAAAACTCAACTCGAAACCAAAAATGCTCAGACCGAACGCTTGCATGAAGAGTTGCAAAACTATTTGAAGGAAGCCGAAGAAACCGAAGCGCAAATGGAAAATGCTAAAGCGCAGTTTTCCGCTTTGGGCGTATTACTTACCGATAAAACCAAAGAAAATTCGGGACAATTGGAAAAATCCTTTCCGGTACAAATTCCTGAACGCTTAGCGCGCTTTAATCAAGTTAGCAAAGATGCCGAAAACAAAAAAGACGCTCCGGCTGAAATAGTAGATGCATTAGTAAAATTACAACTTAGTGAAATCGCCCTAACACGCGAAGTACAATGGCAAAGACGCGGCTTTTTAATGGCCGACAAAACGCCAGGCGAAGGCTTACTCTTACGTATTGGTACGGTGGCCTCTGCTTATCGCGATGGTAAAACCGGACGTGTGGGATTATTATTAAAAAATTCCTCCAGCAGTTTAGCCGCCCCTTATGAATGGCATGAAGACCTTCCCGTGGAAGCCATCTCGTCTTTAGCAAATGGTTTGCAAAAATTGGAAAACGGAAGTAACGAAGCAGTTACCATCCCTTTAGATATTCTACTCAATCAAAGCCAAGGGAAAACCTATACCAAAGCCGAAGAAAAGTCCTTTGCGGTAAAAATTAAAGAGAATATCAAAACCGGCGGAATTTTTATGATTCCTCTTTTGGGTACCGCACTCGCCGCCCTATTCTTAACTCTACGCAAATTATGGAATCTTTCTCGCCGACGCAAAGGCTCTACGCTAGTTGCCAAAGCCATGGAAGAATTAGAGAAAAATGGCACGAAACAAGTTATTGCGGTATGTGATCAACAATCCGGCAACTCGGTTTTAAACATGATTAAAATTACCGCTCAAGCCTCCGGCAAAAGCCGCGAATTGGCAGAAAAAGATTTACAAGAATACCTGTTAAGCGAAGTCCCTAAATTAGAAAAGCATTTAACAACACTTTCGGTACTCTCCGCCGCCGCTCCATTGCTAGGCCTTTTAGGAACGGTAGCCGGTTTGATACGTATGTTTGAGAGTATTACACAACATGGTGTGAACGATCCCAAATTATTGGCCGGTGGTATTGGCGAGGCCTTGATTTCCACGGAAACGGGTATTCTCATTGCGATTCCGGTAATGCTACTGCACAATTACTTGGCCAATCGTGTGGATGATATTGTAGGCGACATGGAATTTTATGCCATGAAAACCCTTAATCTATTATGGCCCAAGGGTTAAAGGTTAATAGGATTTTTTAAGTGGAAAATGTTTCGGGCATTGCACAAGATCTTTGGATCATCCTCACACAAGGAGGATGGGTCATGATCGCCATTTTTTTAGTGGCTCAAGCCGGTTGGTTTTTTATTCTGGAACGTTGGTGGACTTTGCGACGCATGCGCTTCCCTGCGGAAAAGTTTTGGAATGCAGCACCGAGTAATGCGCAAGAAATGAAAACTTATTTAAAAGCAGGAAAATATTTACGCGGCCCTTTCAAAAATATTGCGGAAGATATTATGCATGTTTCTGATCGCGATGTAAAAGCTATGGTGGAAAAAACGCAAGAAAATTTGCAAGGTACTATTCCCAAACTGCAAAAACATTTACCTACGCTTTCCATACTTGCGGCTTCCGCACCCTTGCTAGGCTTGCTCGGAACGGTATCGGGTATTATGGCTACCTTTCATGTGATCACGCTTTATGGCGCAGGCAATCCGGCCATGATGGCGGGTGGTATTGCCAAAGCTTTAATGAGTACCGAAGCGGGTTTAGTCGTTGCATTCCCTTTAATTCTCGGGCATAATTATTTGCATAATCGCGCCGATGAAATTGAAAATAATTGCATTGCCGGCGCCACGCGCTTAATTAAAATTTTCCGTAAGGAGGCTGTGTGAGCAGCTGGAATGAATTTGGGCTGAAGAAAAAAGTAAGGCGTACTACCGAGCTTAATTTGATTAACATGATCGATATGTTGTTTTTTCTTTTGGTATTTTTTGTGTTAACCAGTAGCTTCACCAAGGAAATGGGCATTGATATTAATAAGCCCAAAGCGAGTAGCGCCAAATCTTTAAGCAAACAACCTTTGCTCATTGGGGTAACCAAAGAAGGTAGTGTACACATTAATGAAAGCCCTGTTAGCCTGAAAACTTTAGCCACCGTACTCAAACATTATATGGCACAAGAACCCAATCGTGCTGTGGTGATTGTGGCCGATCGCGATGCCTCTATTGCCAAAGCGGTGGAAGTGCTCGATGCTTGCAATGCAGCCGATGTGAAGAAAGTTAGCATTTCAACCCTTAAACCATGAATTTTTTAAAGTATAGCATCCTGTTTATTTTGGCATTGATACTTAATCTATGCCTTTATTTATTGGTGCCGGGCATGCAATTAATTATGCAGAGAAAACAGCAACAAAATGCCAAACCCAAAGAAGTGATTCGTGAATTAGTATTCAATAATCCTGAACCCGAAAAATTGGTGAAAAAAGAAATTCAAGAAATACATCAACAAATCTTGTCCCCGCAAAATTTAGGTTCGCCCAGACCTGTAGGCCGTGTGGGTGGCGGTTTAAAAATTGATTTAAGTCCTGCAGGCGGTGAAGGCCAAGCTTTAGTTTCAGGAGGAAATCGCACCGGGCCTTTGGGTTCAGGAACCGGCAATGGTGTGGGAGAAGGTAATGGCAATGTTACCTACGAGCCAGGCCAAACGGATACGGATGCGAGAATGATTGGTGCCGATCCAAAATTAGAGTTTCCTTCGCGAGCAGAAAGGGAAGGAATTTCTGGGTACGTCGATTTAACTTTTATTGTAAATGAAAGTGGTAATGTCGAGCAAATCACGGTGCTCAAAGAAGAGCCTATCGGATACGGTTTTGGAGCCAAAGCTATTGAAAGCGCTAAAAAATTAAAATTTAAACCCGCCACTTTGCAAAAAGTAGCGGTAAGACAACATTTCAAAAGGCGATTCAGTTTTGATCATCCTTAATAATATTGTAGTAACTATTCTACTATTAATCGGCATAAACACCTATTCGGTTTGCGCAGATCAAGCGGCGACTCCTATTGTAGCTACTCCACAAAATGCTTTGGTATTAGGCAATCAACTTTATGAAAAAGGGGATTACATTGGCGCGGCAGAAAAATATAAGCTCGCCTTAAAGGAGCCGCAAAATCGCGCCTTTGCTTGGTTTAATTTGGGCAATTGCGATATTCAAATAAAGTCCTATCAAAAAGCTATTGTGGCCTATCGTCGTAGCTTAGAAGAAGCTCCTTCCTTTTCGCGCGCATGGCAAGTGTTGGGCGATGTGTACTTTACTCTAGGTGCCGTGGGCGATGCGATGCCCTGTTATCGCCGCGTTTTGGAAATTGATGGTCCAAGTTTGCATGCTTATCAAATGCTTGGTGAATGTGCCTTAAAAGCCGGCGATCCCATTGAAGCTTTAAAGCAATTCGATGCTGCCTTAAAACAAGAACCCGATCAAGTGGATATTTATTTCGCTATGGCCGAAGCCTATACGCAAACCCAAGATTATCCCAGTGCCGAAAAAACCATGCAGGATGCAATTCTGCTAACCCGTAATGCCCCCGCCAGCGCCTATTTTTATTTAGGCCAGCTTTATGAATTGGATGGAAATACCCGCAAAGCCTTGCGCTCCTATGAAGAAGGCTTGTCCTTGGAGCCTAAGCATAGTGAATATTATATGCGCATCGCAAATTTACAGGAAAAAGATCATGCAGAGTTCTTATCTTTACTGACCCTTGAGCAAGCCATTCGTGCTGGAGTAAAAAAACCGGAAGTTTATTTAAAGCGCGGCATGATTTTTTTTGGGCAACAAAGGTATGATAAGGCCTTGGAGGAGTTTAAGGCAGCTTATGAACTGGGAAGTATATCCGGCAAAACAGGTATAGAGAATGTGGCTGCGATTTACTACAATCAAGGCGATCGAAAAAAGTCGGAAGAAGTTTTGGGTGTTTTGAAGTGAGCTAACCTGAAGTAATGGGTTAATCTATACCCAGCTCTTCACAAATTATTATTAAATAAGGAAATATGAACGACAAAGAAAAAAATGAAATCGAATTAATGGACCTTTTACTCCTAATGGTTAGTAATAAAAGACGTCTAGCGCTTATTTTTATTTCTACTCTCATAACCGCATACCTCTCAATATTATTTTTTGTAAAACCAGAATATACCGCTACGGCGACAATTATTTCCTCCGGAGGAAATAATCCCATGAGTGGCTTAATGTCTCTTGCAGGGAAATTTTCGGGTGTATTGCCAAGCATTACCGGCGAAATTGGAAACGATGCCGAGTTTGCTCTTTACAATACGGTACTTTATAGCCGCACCAGCATGGAGAATGTGATTTTAAAATATGATTTAATGAAATTATATAAATTCAAAAATCAGGAAGTCGGCGTTAAAGCTTTACGCAAGTTGATTAACACCGATGTCAATTTTGATAATGCTTATACGATATCTGCAAAATTTAGATCCCCACAACTTGCAAGCGATATAGCGAATTATCTCGTTCAATATCTGAATGAAAAAGTGATCGAAATTAATATTACGAAATCTAAAAATGATCGGATTTTTTTAGAAAAGAGGGTGGATGCAATTAAAGATTCTCTTAAAAAATCAGAAGAGATTTTAAAGGACTACCAAGAAAAAAGTGGGGTGATTGAAGCGAAAACTCAAACCACAAAATTAATCGAAAGATTATCAACTATTGAATCAGAAATGAGAAAAAAAGATCTCGAAGTTCACATCAGTAAAGAATTACTTGGGGAGCAATCAAATGAATTTAAAAAAGCTCAAGTCATTTCGCAAGAATTACATCGTAATCTAGATGAATTCAAAAATACCAGAACATCTAATCTAAATCGGCTACCTTTAGATTCTATTCCAAAATCCATGTTGGAATATTATCGATTGTACCGTGATGTACAAATGTACGGCACTATGTTGGAATACATTATTCCCATTTTTGAACAAGCGAAGTTCAATGAGCAAAAAATGACACCCGTTTTAAATGTGATCGATAAGGCTATACCTCCCATTAAAAGAACATCTCCCCAAAGAACGGTTACTGCGATATTAATTGCTTTATTTTTAACTATTCTGGTTTTCTTGCAGATAGTATTTAGAGAAATTTTATCTAAAATTAACAACCCGAAATTCTTACAAATTAAGAAAGAAATTTTTAATAAGCGTGTTTAGAATTTCCGCTTTCAACATAATGAATCGAGCTGCTTATTATAAATTCGCAGCCATCATTATTCTTGTTCCCTTATTCTGTATTTTAATGCCCTCTGAGGTTTTGAGTCCCAAAGGCTTAATCTTAGGATGCATTCTCTTTACCCTACCCTTATTAGTGCTTCGAGCTCATTGGGCAATAGCCTTCACTATAACCATCATGAGCCTTCATTTTTACGGCCTAGGTAACCATTTAGCTGTTTATGCGCCTTTTTTAATTTTGATTTCCAGCTTAATAAATAAAAATGGAGCGCCCCTATTCGGGCCTAACCCGATAAGGATATTTTTTTTCATCTATCTCATTTCAATTATTCCCTCTTTCATTAACTCCTCGAATCAACTTCGAAGTATTTTCCTCTCCTTTAATATTATTGCAGTATTCCTGTTGCTGGAGCTAATTGCGGGAATTATTAAAACGGATGTCCAGATTAAGTCCATAACTAAGATTTTCTTATTTTGGGCCTTTCTCAACTCTTTGCAAATATTTTGGCAAGCCCACTCTACACATGAAAGGGTTTTTGGTTTTACTGGTGTAGTCTTCGTAGATTTTGCGTGTGTTGCAATTTTGATTTTGTTGTCCAAATTTCTTTTTTCTCAAGAAAAAAACAAAATCGGAAAAATGCTTCTACTTAGCGTGATATCAATTGCTCTCATTCTTACGCAAACAAGAAACACACTTATATCTCTGTTCCTGACATTAGCGGTAGTTGTAACTTATTCCTGGTTTTTTCCAAAAACGCTTTGCATTCCTCGATTCACTTTGGTCAAAAAAATCTTAACGATTGTCGTCATTTTTGTAGCATTAATCGGCGTTCTTTTTGTTGCTAAGCCCGATTCATTTAAACGACATACAGAATTAGTTTCTATGCATAAAACCGAGCACCCAAAGAGCGGATCCGGTACAACTGGATTAACCAGCAATACTCTGGGTACAAGACTGATGATATGGGTTACGGCAGTGAACGGTTTTATTAAACACCCCATAATCGGAATTGGAGCCTATTCATTCGGATTCGATTCCATTAGATACAATTTTCTACCGAAACTCCTTTTTAAAGCATTTGTTGAAAACCTAAGTCCGCATATTACCTATTTAGCTGTCTTAACGGAAACGGGGATTATCGGTATGGTAGGGTTTTTATTGCTAATCTTTTTTTCGCTAAGAGTGTCATTTAAATCCCTTAACCTTTCAAATACCGCCGAGGAGAAAAATATTTCTATAGGAATATTGTTAGTGCATGTATACATCACCTTTTCAATGGCTTTTTCAGATGCTTGGCTATGGCATCAATGCGCTATTCTGTGGGGATTTGTACTTGGGATATCTATGGCTAATTTCAGAATATTAAAAACCGATTCCGAAATAATTAACTCTTAGCTTTCGCAACAAATGGCTTTTGAATCCAAAGACATCAAGAATTCTGTTTGGTTAAGTATTCAATATATCATACTTATTACCTTTTCTTTTGTGGGATTAAAACTATCCCTGCTTGCTTTTGAAAAAAACCTCTTTGGTATTTGGCTTTTACTTTCTTCTATTTTTGGACTTGGCATCGCATTAGATTTCGGTATCGGAGCATCGGTAGTCCGTTTGGTTTCTTCAAAAAGATCCAATACATCGGTTATTGCAGAATTTTCCAATTCATTTGTAATTATTGGTTTATCAGGCATACTGATTTCCACAATAATGGTGGCCGCCTCGCAGCATTTGATTGTTGCAAATGAAAAAATTATTGCGGAAGCCAACCCTAAAAATTTGTATTCCATTTGTCTCGTTTTAGGCGGCAGTTTTTTTTGCGGGTACTTAAATAATTTTTTTAGAAGCGCATTTGAAGGACTGCATCGCTTTAAACTCGTTTCTATACTTTCTATTCTAAATTCATTTTTTCAGTTTTTTGAAATCGTAGTAATCTATTATCTTAAACTTGATGTTTTGTTTTTGGCAGAAGCGTACCTTCTGAATTCCGCTGTGCAATTTTTAATCTATTTGTTTTACTTTAAATTCCGGCAAAATGATTTGTCCCTAGATTTTACTGGAGTGAATTTTAAGACTATGGGCAAGGTATTAAACCAAAATTTCACGCTCCAAACGGTGACTTTATTGGGAACAGCAATTGATCCCATTATTAAATATACTATTGGAATTTTATCCTCGGCATCGAATGTAACGGTCTACGAAATTTCTCGCCGTTTTGTTGTTGCCCTTTCGGGAATTTTTTCAAGCTCTTTTAGGAATACGTTACCTAAAATTAGTATGCTTAAAACTCAATTCGAATGCCAAGATTTTTTATCAAAAGATGCGTCCCACATTTCGAACCTTTCAGTTATTTATTCCGTACTGGGATTTGGAGTTTTGGCTCCCATTTTTTTGATTGTCTCGGATAAGTTTTATCATACAAAAGACTCCATTGTTATTTTTCTAATTCTGGTGCTAGTGGAAAGCACTAATAATATCGGATATGTTTACTACACTTACATCATTGGAATTAAACGGGAAAAAGTTTTGTTGATCGTACAATGTTTGAATGTTGTACTGACTTATTTATTTCTTAGGCTAGGGTTTAAAACCTTTGACGCGTCCACAGGAATAATCGGTTTTTATCTGTCCGTACTAGTTTGCAGTTTTTTGATTTTTTATTTTGTTAGTAAATTTTCGGACTTGCTTTTTTCTACAATCACAAAAAAAAGCGGGTGGAAAATATTATTTCCTTTTCATCTTTTGGTGGGAGTAAATATTCTTCTATGCACGTATATTCCCAATTTTACATTGATCATTCAAATTGGATTTTGCGGGATTTGCTCTTTGGTTTTGTTGACTAAGGAATCAAAGGAGTTGATGACTAAAATCAGGAGAATAATCGTCCATTAATTTTTGGAAACAAAAAAACGGATTACTTTCCTTTCAGGAATTTAAAATAGCCATACAGCGTTTCTTTCATTTTTTGTTTCTTTCGTTGAAAGATAAGTTGCTTGAAAAGCCTTTGTGGTTCTTGAGTTAATTCTTGGAGCACCAGCTTTATTTCTTCCAATTGCCGATTACCGAATTGTACTGTCTTGCAATTATCATGAAGCCTAAAATAGGATATGTTTTTATCCAAATAATGCATTTCGAATCGTTTCGCTATCCTAAGAAAAAATTCGAAATCCATTACAAGATTAAGATTTTCATTCAAGAAGCCGACCTGCTCTAATATTTCTTTTCTCCAAAACGAAGCGGGTTGTCTCACGAGATCAGGATTTTTCGACAAGGCGTCGTAACCCATTTTTTTTCCAGCGGCCTGCCCTAAATATTTTTTATTCTCATCCACGAAAGTAAGGTCACCATATAAGAAATAACATTCCGGATGTTTTTCGAAATAGTGCGCGACGTCATTCAAGATATCTTTATCATAGTAGTCATCAGAATTGAGCCATGCAATTATATCCCCGCTGGCTTTTTTCATCCCGCGATTTATCGCATCTGTTTGACCATGATCTTTTTCTGATACCCAATTCAAATGCGGATATTTTTTTAAAATTTCAACCGTGCCATCCTGGGAACCGCCATCCATAATGATATGCTCTATATCACAACCATGTTGCTGCAATACACTGTTAATAGTATCCTCAATAAAATGGGCATGGTTGTAACTTGGGGTGATAATAGAAATTTTCATTTTTCGGATTATTTTTTCCTCAAGGTTTTCGCCTTTGAAAGATCCCATCGATTTGAAGAAGTCGCCCCGTTGTCGGATCGGTAAATCCAGCTTCAAAATCAATTAATGTGTAACCCAAACCCATTAGAATAGGATACATTTCACGAAATACCAACTCTCCTTGATAGAGAGGGACCAATGACATTTCTAATTGTATAGTTGAAATAAATTTCAAAGATTCTTTTGCACCATCCAATACCTGTTTCTCAAAACCTTGCGTATCTATTTTCAAGAAAATTTTTTCAGTCTTCTTGAATGCAGTCTCTAAAAAAGAATCCAAAGGTTTTACCTCTATCCATTCTTTCCTCTCGTATTTCGAGTGCGGTGCAGCATCTAAATGGGCGGGAAGCATTTCAAGTAATGAACTACTAAAAGAATTTCCAGCAATATTGATTTCCTTTTTTCCTAATTCATTGCCAATGGCACAATTAAATATTGCCCATTTCGGGTCTTTGCTGGCATTTAATTTCAAAGATTCGAATGCACTCGTTAAAGGCTCGAATGAAATTATTTTATTTTCAAACTTCAGTTGATTGCGAGTATACTGCGCAAACTGTCCAATATTAGCACCAATATCGATGATAACATCGAACATTTCGGTTTTAAAAAAAGCCCGCCTCCTAATGGTCGATTCAGGTAAAGGGGGAAACTTGATTAAATCGTATCCTGTTCTTTGAATTAGTTTCTTTACTAACTGCCTTATATTCTTCATACCTTACCGTAACTTTTATGATTTTAAAAAAAGTTCCATAAATTTCTGAGCCTGTACTTTTACATCAAATTGGAGAGCCGTCTGATACCCGCCTTCAGAAATTGAAGATCGGATTTCTGGATTTTGAATCAAAAGGGTAATATGGCTTTTAAGTTCCCCGAAATCAAAGGATTCGCTAACTAACATGTTTTTACCATTATATAAGACAGGCACGCATCCCATTTTATTTGCAACTACGGCGCATTTACAAGCCATGGCCTCCAAAATAGATAACCCCCAACCTTCTTCAATGGATGGATACAGCATTATATGGGATTGCTGATATAATCCAAGGAGTTCATTTGGATTTGGATTTTCATAATAAGTGTAAAATGAACCAAGATGCGGATTTTTAAACAAACCAAAAATATTAATTTCGATATCTGGAAAATTTATAGCGATGGACTTTAATATCTCAATGCCTTCTTTGGAAGCCTTTTGCGGCAAAGTGTGATAGGGCATTAAGATCCGAATTTTATCTCCTATTTTAACCGCCGGCTGAAACCTATTGAGATTTATTCCATTATGTATTTCTTTTGAAATTTTTCTCTTACTTACCCTTTCCACTATGCCTGTCAGCCAAGGAGAAATAGTGACAAGTTTCAATGGCAAGTGATAAGTACTTTCAACTTTCTTTTGGTATCCGCCCCAAGTTTCATATCCCTGAATGAAATAAAATTTTTCACCGCATGTATTTGGAAGTTTTGCCACACTAATCGCTGTAGGCCAGGAAGTTGCTATAATGATGTCGGCAGAAGGGATGAAAAATCGGGATATCCAAAATACTTTTTTGAATTCCAAAGAATCATTTAATGCGATTTTCTTGGTGTTTTTTGTAAAGAAGCGGTCATAAATTTTTTCTGCTAATAAAAAAGGAGATGAAGACTGGGCGATTATCGCAGAAATTATTTCTTTAAAACTGTAATAGGGTTTGTATTTGATAAAGGGATAAAAAACAGTAACTACATATCCGTTTTCCTGAAAAAAACGAGAGTGTTCCAAGATTAATTTTATTCCTCCCGTATTATAAATAAACGGGATAATGACATTTATTTTTTTAGGGGGATTTATTGAAGATTTTGATAAGGGAAGTCCCTTATCAAAATGCATTTATACTTTTTGCAGCAATTAGCAAAGTCGCCAATGCAACCATTGCACTTAAATACTCATTAAATCGAACGATGACCCTAGTTGAAACGTATAGTATATCACCGGATTCCACCTGAGTATTTTGATTTACTGGAACCTCAATATTATTCCTGTACAACTTGACGGACATGCCATTGCCCCTTGCATCTTCTCCCCCAGCCAATGAAACATATTGCTGCAAGGATAACCATGGATCGAATGAATATTGCCCTGGCCTGGGAACGGATCCGGTCACAAAAACTTTTGACTCTCCCGAATTCACGATGACGCTATCCTGATCTTTCAAGCTATCGCTGGCATAGCTATCCACTGATTTTGCTGATTTATCACGTTTAATAATAAGGCTATACATATTTCCATTTTTACCCATAAGATCACGCAATAAAATGGGAAGATCCAAAACTTGAGCGCCTTCGGGTAAACATACCCGGGTTATTAAAGAGCCCTTTTTAAAAGTGAAATACTTACCCGATTCAAGGCATGAGGAAATAAAAATTTTACTTCCTGATGTTAACATAGGGTTGCCGATTGTATCGCCCGTTTTCACTGCTTTAAAAACATCATATTCTTTTACTCCGCCCACGGTTTCAACTTTGATATTATTTCGCGATGCCCAAGGAAGTAAATCAGCCTCCTTTAAAGCCTCAGTGAGTCGAGAAAAATTCTCTAATAAAATTTGTCCTGGTTTTTTTACCGATCCATAAACCGTTAATCTGATTTTTTTACCTTTTTCGAGATATACTTTTATAGAATCCGCCTTTACCTTTTTTCTCATCAGCGGCTTTATCTGTTCTTCCAATGAAAAAGGGGTTTGGCCTTGCGTGGAAACAAAGCCTATTTGAGGAAAAACCACTCCATTTTGGGGATTTATTTTGAGGGATATTTTTGCATACACTTTAGCGAAAATGTCTACTCCAATAATATCTCCTGGACCAAGTTCATAGGTTTTCGGATCGATTGGAAAATCGGCCGATTCTTTTAAATCGATTGAGGTAGGGATTAAGTTTTCAGTTGGAAGCGTCGGTGTATAATCCGATTCATCAACGTTATTTTTAGGTATAAATGGGAGGGTTTGGGCACTCGTAACCCCTAAGGCTACAAGGAAAAAAAAAAGGGGGGAAACCGTCTTTTTCAGGGAATGTGTAATTTGAATCATGCCCCTTAAACTACAAATTTTTTCCCTAAATTACACGTATGAGGGCTCATCTTGAGCTCCGGTTTGAAGTCGCCTTTATATTTAATGAGTGCGTCAAAAGTTAAATAGACCCCTAGGGTATATTATTTTTTTACCATCCAAAATGCACCGGGCTCGCGCCATTCTTGCTTTGCAAATATGGGACTTTTTTCAGCAAATTCTTGCAAATGATGGTGTTTAAGATAATTCAAGGCGCCGATGATTTTAAATTCAGAGTTAAAGGTTAAAAAAGCCTCCAATAAGTACTGCTCATTCCATAGTAAATGATTATTAAACACCCATTCATCCAAATAATCCTTTGGACTAAAAATATCATGGGCATGGGTAAGCACGCCCGACTTCAAAGTTGGCAATAATTCCAAATATTCAAAAAGGACATCGCCTTGAGGCCTGATAATATGAGAGGAGTCGATGAAAAGGATGTCATTTTTTTCCAGTTTTTGAAAAAAGGTCTTATTCAAATTTTCAACTTTTTCTCTAATCAACTCCACTTCAATTTTCTCAAGCCAAGGCATTTCATAAGGCTCAATACAAATATGTTGGCAAGCATAATTGGGATTTTCGAATCGATTAGCAACAATGGCATTCCTAATCATAAGAGTCGAATGGCCGCTCCCTATTTCTATAATCCTTTGAGGTTTAAAATACCGGACCATGTTATAAAGATACTCTGCATCCCCTGAACAATAAGAACCATTGTCATAATGAAATGCTGTATCTGAAGTTTTATTGATTGGGAATTTTAGCAGCTCATCATTGTAATGGAATTCCTTCAATATGTTTAACTGTTCCTTAACATTAAAATCGATTCCCTGAAGATCTCGATCTTCTCTTAATGATCTTTTCAAATATTTTTGCGGGTTAATTAGGGGCTGATAATAATGATCTAGAACAGGAAGGATTCCCAAACGCATAAAAATTGCATCGCCGCGTCTACCCGTTCCTTTTTCTTTGATGAATTTCAACCAAATGGCGGAAAATAAAGTAATAGGGGAGCCAATTAACTGGATGAATTTAATGATAGTTTGCTTCATGTTTTTCCGATTTAAATAGTAACGATCGAAACGTCTTTTTTATCAAAATATACACCCTACGATACCCGTTCTACTCCAGTTTTTGTAATTTCGTTAGACAAATAACTGAAGTATAAAGAACTTAATTAATCCAATCCAGAAGCTATCTCCCAGAAAAACAATGTCTAACAATGTCTTAATCAGTATTTTGATAGTGAATTACAATGGGTTAAAACATTTGGAAGAATGCTTGGCTTCGATATATGCGCAAAGCTTTCAGAGTTTTGAAGTTATTCTGGTAGATAATGCCTCACAGGATGGCTCTATTGCTTACCTTGAAAAAAAATTTCCGCAGGTTCAAATTATTCGTTCGCCATCTAATACCGGATTCGCGGGAGGAAATAATTTAGGTCTTCCCCATTGTAACGGCGAATTTGTTTTTTTGTTAAACAATGATACACAGTTAGAAGCCGATGTACTTCGTAACATAGAGCATGCGATAAAAAATCACCCTGATATTCAAGTTTTCGGTTGTTTTCTAATTAATTATCGTGAGAGGCATTTAGCGGATTCCGCAGGCGATACAGTTTACACTAATGGTATTCCATTTTCTTTCTCTGGTTATCCAGTACAAAAATTTACCGAAGAGAAATTCATTAGCGCAGCTTGCGCAGGAGCTGCTGTGTATTCGCAAAAAATCATAAAGCAAATTGGATTTTTTGATGAAGATTTTTTCCTGCTATTTGAAGATTTAGATTTGTCATTCCGTGCGCAGCATGGTGGATTTAAAATATTATTTTTACCGGATGCCAAAGTGTATCACAAAGGATCCGCTTCATTAGGCGGGAAAAAAAGCAAAACCAGTCTTTATTTTAGCGAAAGAAATCTTTCGCTTTTTTATTTCAAAAACTACCCGACGCTCACTTTGCTAAAAAGTTTGCCCCATTTTTTTTGCATGAAATGTCTGCGTTTTTTCAATTATCTTCGTTTAGGTTTGGGAATCACTTTTATTAAGGCAAATTGGGACAGTCTTTGTCTCATACCCAAAATGTGGCCTAAACGCAAGGCTATTTTGAGGCATAGCGCCTTATCATCCAAAGAGTTTGAGTCTTTGCTTAGAAAAAATTGGCTTAAAGAAAGAATCGCTTTCAAAGGGGATGACTTTAATATCCCGCTTTAAACCTGTTGATTTGATATCTTATTTGTTTTTTGTATGATATTAATACCTGCTTTTATTTGAAATAAAGAGAAAATGAATGATTCTAACTAGGTTACTTTTCTTTACTATCGCAATTTTGATTTTATGTTCTTGTTCAGGATGGCTATTCTCCAATGATGATAAGCCTAAGATGATTGGTGATTTTCTTCCCCTCGTTGAGAATACTGAATGGGTATATGAATATAAAGACAAAACCTTTGGATATCTGCACTATGTGATCGGCCAAAGAGAAGTCATAAAAAAAGTCAATATTTTAGAATCGTACCGATCAAATGATAAAATATTTTTTAAAGTAGTTTTTTCCGATTCCGGGATTTCCATGCAAATGCAATCCTACCTAGATCCATTGAAATATGATACAACGAAAATATTTAATATCGATACCGTTCAATTAATAGAAATAAATACCGATATCATGAAATTGCAAGGTGACACTTCATATACTGGCAATTCAAATTTTAATTTCAGTGTTTTTACTACTTCCAATCACCCAGAAGATAGCCTAGATGTCAAATTCCTTAAAAAAGAAAATCGATATGTATTAGATAATGGAATTTATGCTGAATACCTAAGTGCTTACTATAAACCGCAAAGCATATTTGTTCAGGGAATTGGTTTAGTTCGATCGCGTAAAGCGTCATCCGACCATTACGGAGTATCGTTTGAAAATACGATTCGGCTATTAAAAATGAACAACGAAACTTTTTCCGATAGTGAGTTGCCGGTCTTTAGCGATTGATTCTTGTGACGCTTACAAAAGAAAACTAAAAATTAGTACGTATAATCTGTCTGGATCGGACGAGATCGTTCGTGGAGTGAAAATATGAGATTTTTACACAGGAAGAGTGTTGAAACTAATGGAGACTTGAATCCAAGTCAGTCCAAGATCCCCATCATCGAAGGCCTCAGGGGATTGGCGGCCTCATACATTGTCGTTCACCACTTTGGTCACTGGATACTCAATAAGCAACACCCCAAGATAGCTGCATTATTCGTATTCGGGCAAGTAGCGGTAATTACTTTCTTCATCCTATCCGGTTTTGTCATTTTTCGATCAACATTCGCGCCGGGCCGTAATTTTTCATTTCGAGAATACTTTCTCCGACGCTTCCGCCGAATCTATCCACTGTTCCTCATCGCATTACTCCTGGCTTATGTAGCTAATTGCTTCATTGCGGGTCACCTTGTATCCATCGATGCCTTCACACTCGTAGGGAACTTGGCTATGCTACAGGATTATGGAAAGGCGGGAAATTGGTTCATTCCTTACCAGCAGAATTCCCCCCTCTGGTCGCTCAGCTACGAGTGGTTCTTTTACATGGCATTCTTTCCTATTACGTCACTCCTTCGAGATCGGCCTCGTGCACAGCTAGCTGTTGTTGCCGGAATCGGCCTTGTGGGCTTCGCCGTTCAGTGCATATGTCCTAACCAATTCTCACTTTTCGCCATCTATTTCATCTTGTGGTGGAGTGGAGTAGAGATTTCTCGAGAGTGCATGCGTGGATCATTGTTTCAATGGAAGGCACTCGTTCCCTGCATTGCGATTATATCACTATTTACCCTTATTTGGGCGAGCCTCATTTGTTGGTCTCACCGCACCGGAAGCATAGGACCAGAGCTCGAATTACGCCACTTTCTGACCGCCCTTGGTCTCCTAACTGCATGTTTCGCATGGTGGAAGGCTCGATTTCTAGGAGCAGCCCTCATCACGCGAGCCTTTCTGCCTGTGGCGCGGATCTCCTACGGAATGTATATATTCCATGTCCCTGTATTGTTAGTGGCTGGCGCGTACCACTTAACTCGATCAATAACATTAGATTTCGTGATCTGGGTTGCGCCGGTTATACTCGCGCTTTCATATCTGGCCGAAGCACGTATTCAGCCTATGCTAAATCGATGGCTGACCCCTAGATAGTATTCCAATTCATCCGATTAATTACCGGCATCGTCCTCACCGCTATAAATTTGATTAAATAAATTGCTTGTCAAGAGAATTGTAACCTTCAAGCGTTTCCATTGCTGTTTTTTCCCATTTAAAATTGTTCGCATGCTCAAAACCCAAGAGTATACACTGTTTTTGCAATTCCTTATTCAAATAAAGACTTTCCATTTTTTTTGACAAATCAATCACATCACCCGTTTCAAAAAAAATGGCGCTGTTACCACCGGCTTCAATCAAACTGGAATTACGTGCCGATATTACCGGGCAAGCGCAAGCCATGGCTTCGATAATAGGGAGCCCGAACCCTTCATAATTGGAGGCTATTATTAAGGCTATAGATCTGGAATAAATTGTTTTCAATTCGTCGTCAGAAATAAAGCCAAAAAAATCGACCCTATCTTGAATACCTAGGTTATTTAGCAACTTCGGTATAGCCGATTGTTTCCATCCTTTAGCACCTATAATTAATAACCGTTCATTGTGATTTTTATTGAAAATGGAAAATGCAAGAAGAATATCTTTAATGTTTTTCCCCGGTTCTGTAGTTCCCACAAAAATGAAATTTTGTCTAGCGCGATCCACAACTTCTCTTTGGATAAGAAATTTATTACCAAGATAAACAAGTTTTATTTTTTGTTTTAAATGCGGATAAAACCGAGCAATGTCTTTTTGAGAATTAATTGAATCCGTAAAAATAATACTAGCAGCCCTTCCAGAATTAGAAATCACGAACTTCATCATTGCACGCTTTATGATGCTAAACCGTTCTGACGACACATGTTCATAACTGTCATGAATGGTTATAACTTGTTTAATTGGACATATTAGCATTCCCATATTCCCAGTGGAATGCAGTAAATCATATTTGCGCACAAAAAAAGGGAAAACAAGTTGGAAGTAAAATAATTTTGCAAAGATATTGGTTAAAGGCAATTGATGAATTTTTATCGAAGGAAGATCACTAAACAAATGAGCTGCATTTTTATGCGTGAGAATGGTGAATTCCAAATCTGGCCTTTGTTCCACCATATTTTTTACCAAGTGATAAGTATACCCACCAATACCACCAGGATAATTATTAATAAATAAAACATTAATGCAGATTGATTTTTTTTTGAGCGAAGATTCCATTAATGTTGCTTACCCAATCTTCCGATTAATGCATCCTTAATTCCCAAAAAAGCTTGAGCAAATAATGTTGGCCTACGGAAAATTTTATACAAAAGCATAGCTCCTAAAAAAAAAGTATAGAACACTTTTTGCAGTGGCTTAGCCTGACGGAAAACAATATGGGTTTGATTACGTATTCTATAATATTCCACCGGGGTTTTGGATCGTTTCGAGGAGGAGCTTACTTTATGACGTATCGAAATATCTGGACAAAACCGAATTTTAATCCCCGCTTTTTTTAACCGTATACAAAAATCAAAATCTTCTCTATACATAAAATATCTATTGTCAAATGAGCCTACTGTTTTAATTGCCGAAATAGGAATCAGCATTAAGCAACCGGATACAAAATCAATTCCATTTTTGTAATCCGTTGCAAATGTTTCGTGTACATGACCAGTCAAAGGATATATATGCCCGACATTATAAGAAGGTCTGCCAGTAGAATAGTCCAAAACTTGACCTGCTATAACTTCTCCTGGATATTTTTCGAAAGCGTTTATGACTTCTCCCGTGAAATTCTCAGCCACGACCGTGTCATTATTTAGCAATAGTATATGTTCAAAATTTTCTGTAATTGCATTTTCAATTCCTAAATTGACTCCGCCAGTAAAACCCAAATTTTCTGGCGGCTCCAAATAAGAGAAACGGATTCCTGACTTGAGCAAATATTTTTTTAAAACATCTCCAGATCCATCTTCAGAATAATTATTAATCAAAAAAATCTTAAAGGAAGATGAACCCGAAACAACAATTGATTCGATACACTGAATAGTGTCCTCGGGATTTTTATAATTAATTGTTACGCAGGCTATGTCAGTCATTTTTTTAATTTTACCATTTATCTTTTTAAGCTTACCGAGTCGACCCAAAGATAGTTTTCATTTTCAATCCAACTCTTTTAAGGATGAAAGCGTGTCAACTATCGAATGAGTAATGAAGAGTATTGGATATTTAAACTTTACATCCCCACTGGACACTTCAACGTTACGGCATGTACCCAACTCAAATCCATCCAGTATTGCACCGCATAATCAAGATCAAATTCTTCGCCCAAAAAGGTAAATCCACCCGCCATTTTCAATGCATTACCCCCCGAAAATTCGCCTGGTCTTTGATCGGTTGCTTTTAAGAAATAATATTTCGCTTCCGGTAAATTAATACGGCTACCCGCGCGCAAAACAAATTGCGGGGTATAATAGTATTCAAAGCCTCCGCTTAACAAAGGCGGATCAAAATAAGGAATTTCCAAATCTGCAACTAATCGAGTCTTAGGAATTTCACGAGGGTAATAGTATAATCCTCCTTTTAACGAAGCTGGAAGTAACCCCCCGTTTTTACCACCCACCAATTGCGAAACTTCCTTTCGACCAACATTTAATACACTCAAGCCAAAACCCAAATTTTTGGCGCTCGGTTGAATTAATATTCCAGCATCTAAACCCCAACCCAAGGCAAATTGACTTTCTTCGAAATCACCTAAATACTCTTGAAAACCTTTAAAAGAAACTCCCCCGCGAATTTGATCGGAAAATTTTTTCGCGACCGTAAAAGAAGGATTAATGGAAGAGGGAATTATTTTGCGGCCAGTGCTTTGATTTTCTTCAACCACTTCTTCAATTTTTCCATAATTAATAAAGGCTACTGAAAAAGCATAACGGTAATTATTAGCTCCGGGATAAGCATAGGTAGCATTTCCGGTACTCACCCCTATCAAGTGTTGCCTAAAGGTTCCCGAGAAAAAACGATCGCCTTCTTGTTTGGATACGCCCGCAGGATTATATCCGATGGCATCTGCTCCTTCTGAAATGCTAGTATAGGCTCCAGCTAATCCTGCGGGTCGCGCAGCAATAAGCGTTTCTATATATTGAAATTCAGCTGTGCCAGCACCATTAGAAATATCTTGCGCATACAGAGAAAGCGGCACGCTAAAAATAGCGAGTGCTTGTCCTAACAAAGGCCATAATTTATGGGTTAAACAATGTACTTTCACTGGAATAAGGTACTTAATTGGTCTCACAAAAACAAAGCTCGCAGCAATTATTGGGTGGGGATTATTTTCTCAAGTAATGTTCCAAAACGAAGGGGCGGCCTAGCAGTTTTCCAATGAAAATTCGTGCGTATAGAATGACTTCTCTCCAGCGTGGAATCCAAACGGATATAAAGCGCAAGGACAACATTTTTTTTGATGGCAACATTTCGCTTTCGTACATGTTGAACAATAACTCTAAAAGCTTAAGGTATTTCATGTCTCGAGCACGAGCCCGGAATCTCACTCTTTTGCTTATACCTAAGTGTAAAAATAAACCTACCGCCATGCATTGGCCAAATATGTAAGCGGAAGTATGTATTTGTAAAGGATGATCCAAATCATTCTCCTCCTCTACTTGCAAAACTACCCCGCGATATAGGTCAACTTGAAACCGAAAAACACCTTTTCCAGTTAACACATAAGTTACCTTTCTATCTTTGAAAAGAAATCTTATTGGAAAAGGAATTGCAGATATAAATTTGCGGAAATAACCCTGTACTTGCGCTAAAGTGACTTGGGTTTTCTCTTCCAGTGCATAAAATTTATGGAGTTTTTCTGTCTGGGCTTCAGCATATTCCAACAAATGACTTTCCCTTTGTGTGAAGTAGCTTCCGCTATTTGTAATAAATCCATCTTCCGAAGACCAGCTATCACCGGATACCATAACCTTTACTTCTGGGTAAGTTATCCCATGCGATTTAAAATAGTTTTCTACCTGCATAGGTGTTGTTACGGTATGATTTAAGTGAAAAACTTCTTTATGCAAAAAGCAATGGTTGCTGGCAAAAGGAATGGCGTAGCGGGCTCCAACATACTGCGCAAACGCGACAAAGTCGCGAATGTAACTTTCTTGATTATCCGTTTCTAATCCAGGAATTGCATCTATGATATCAAAGCAAATTCTTGGATTAGCTGAACTATGACTGCGAAACACAAAATCCACTTTGGGATGTCGCCGCAAAATTTGCCGCAAAGGACCGCCCATGAATTTAGCATCGTTGGCATTCAATAATACCCTGTCCTCACACTCCACCACCGCCGCACTGTCCGTAAACGGGTAGAACTGATAGGACGTTAAGAAAAAATTTGGCGCTAACTCCAGTCGTTTTCCATGCCTCATTTCAACAACATTTTTAAATCCAATTTGGTGTAAATCCCTTTTTATTCTTAATGAATCCGAGCGCGGAATTAAAATCAAGGTTTCTTTGGAAAACTTTCTAAGAGACGGTCCGTGAAAATGATCCCAATGAATATGCGTGAGATAAATAAAATCGGGCTTAAGGCCATTCACTAATTGCTTGGATACGGGGGGATAATTCCACCATGAGCGCCAATACGCACTTCCTATCAACCAAGGGTCAAAGATCAGGGTTTTATCAGCAGCCCGTACTAAAAGTCCAGCATGCGAAAGAACTTTAAAATCCATATGAGTCCAATTAATGGGTGAAAATTCTCAGGTATAAATACACAAAATACAATATCGTTAATAAAAAGTTTCCATTGGCGTTTTTAGAGATAAAAATACCTTCCTTTAAAATCGGAGATAACCCTTTTTTATCGAAAAAATCCTTGGAAATTTGTGCGGGGTATACTAAATTTGCTCACTCTTCGAGCTAGTAGCTCAGTTGGTAGAGCAGCGCCCTTTTAAGGCGTGGGTCGAAGGTTCAAATCCTTCCTGGCTCAGAAATTAATCCCTTCGGATTGTCACTTTATGTGGCAACCGAGGGGATCTTTCTGATCGAAGAGTTCCGCAAAATACTGCTTATTCCGTTTCCGATTCTCATAAATATTTTTCGTATTCTTTATTTTCGAACTTTTGGTTTTTATTTGAATATAGGGTTGATCTATGCAAGATAATTGGCCTACACCAATCTTAAAAAATCTAAACGTTCAAACTCACGAAGGTGGTATTAACCTAATCCTCTTGATTTTGTACGAATACTATCGTACATTTAACTCAGGAGCTCATTAAATGGGCTTCAAAGAAATACGAGCGATACTTATTCGTTGTCTTAAAAATGGACAATACGACCATGAGATCCGCGGTGATATGGAAATCAAAAATTGTCTTTTTAATGGGAATATTACAGTTAATGAAGTGATCGATATGGCCTTAGTATGCACGGGTAATGATTATGAGCAAGGTAAGCACCACGCAAAGCCAAGCTTGGTTATTCATATTCTAAAGCCTAAGGGTAAATATAAAGGATGGTATATTAAATTTCACTATCTCGATCCAGAAACAATTTTCTTGAGTGTGCACAATTAAAGCAAAGAGAATACTATGCGGATTTTAAAAGAAGGCGACAAATCGAGAGCTATTTGCTCTAAATGTGAAGACATTAAAACTATCACTTATTTTTACCGAGATTATACTCTCAAAAGTGGGAAGAAAATCCCAAATGTATTGCAGGGTATTTGTCAAAACTGTGATACTGCTATTACGATTCCAGCTCAATCGGCACCTAAAATTCAACAAGCTATACAAGAAAAAAACCAACCACTCGAAGTACGCGTTCCTCCTGTACTTGAAGATATTCTTTATTATATCGGCCACGCATCCCATTTAGAAGCAACTACTGCACTCAAGTGTATCATTCAATTTTATTCGGACAAAATTTCCCATGAAAGCAATATGAAAACGGGGAATTACATTGCGGAGGTAAAAAATAATCATCCACTTTGGACGGGTTCAAAAAGAAGTCGATTATCGATGAAAATACCCAGTTCTATCGCCAAAAAAATAAAGGATATCTCCGAAAAATTATCCTTAAATAAAAGCGAATATATTACTGGAATTCTTGTCAAAGCCAATGAAGATTTGATTGAAAATAGGAACGGAAAAGAGGCCAAAAAATTTTTCGAATCGGTTCAATGGTTGCAAGAAAAGGTGTAAAAATCAACCCGTATCACAAAAAACCATCCATTTTAGAGACTAAACCCGCTGTCCATTTTGAATGATCGGAACTTACCATCCGGCGCTTCCATCCAAAGCGGCAAGCTACTCGGGCCATTGTCTAGCCCAATGGTATAGTCAGTTAAATCGGATGCTTGGATAGGTGCATCAAGTGCAAATTCTGAAAAAGAATATTTGGGGTCCTTGGAGTGTTGGATAAAGGGAAGCTGGGGAAATATTGACTCTACCCTAGCTAAGTGATATATTGTATATACGTTATAATAGGAGATTGTCATGATTGATCAACTCATTATCCGCTTAGACTCGGAAACAAAAAACAAACTCGGGGCGCTTTCTAAGTCCGAAGGTAAAACCACTAGTGAAGTATTGCGAGGATTGATAGACTCTTATATCAAAGAGCACGATATCGCTGGATACATTGATGACCTCTGGAGTCGCATTGGAAAAAAAGCTCAAGTCAAAGGTTTTGGACCGGATAAAGTGCAGAAAGCCATTCGAGACGCTCGGGCCGCTCGTAAATGAAAGTAGTCGTCGACACTAATATTTTTATATCCTCTTTTTTCGGTGGTTATCCCAAAAAAGTTATCGACTTATGGAAAAACGGGGAAATCACCTTGTGCTTATCCAATGCCATTGTAGATGAATATATGGAGGTTCTTGGAAGAATGGGCCTTGTAGGAGAGAAAGAACTGAACGAGTTACTTTATTTATTCCGCAATGGCCTGCACTGCATATTTACTACCAAAACACCTAAGCTTAAAATTTCTGTGGATCCGGATGATGATAAATTCATCGAAGCCGCTGCTGCATTAAACGCAGCCTATATTGTTTCGGGAGATAAAGATTTATTGGAAATCATAAAATATGCAGGCATTCCCATTTTGAAGCCGCGAGCATTTATAGAGCTTTTTTAAAGTGATGATAATCTAAAACATACTTTGGATTATCATGATAAAATAAAGTATACTTTGGATTATCATGATAATCCGCCAACAAAAATTGCTTAAATTGGGTAAGGAAAGTTGCTTCTTATGGGGCGCTCGACAAACGGGTAAAAGCACTTTATTAAAACAATTATTTCCTAAATCTCCCTATTATGATTTACTGCTCTCGGATGAATTCGATAGATTAAATCGCCGTCCGGCCTTATTGCGTGAAGAATTGCTTATTGGGCATCCTAAAAATATTCCCATCATAATCGATGAAGTACAAAAAATACCGAGCTTATTGGATGAAGTACAGTGGCTTATCGTCAATCATCATTACTCCTTCATTTTGTGTGGATCCAATGCACGGAAGCTCAAACGCGGCGGAGCCAATTTATTAGGCGGACGCGCATTGCGCTATGAATTATATCCACTTATCTATAAAGAGATACCTGAATTTGATTTGTTACGCGCTTTAAATAATGGGCTATTGCCGCGCCATTATTTGGCAAAAGATGCGCAGCCCCTACTGCAAGCCTATGTGGTAAATTATCTCAAAGAAGAAATTGCTGCCGAAGCCTTAACGCGTAATATTCCCGCCTTTGCAAAATTTTTAGAGGCCGCCGCCTTTAGCAATGGGGAAATAGCCAGTTACACAAGTATTGCTAGCGATTGTGGCATTAGCGCGCCAACGGTAAAAGAATATTTTCAAATTTTAGAGGATACACTAATCGGTAAACTTTTACCCTCCTATCAAAAAAGACCTAAGCGCCGCGTGATACAAGCACCACGTTTTTATTTTTTCGATGTGGGCTTAGCAAACTATTTGATCAAACGCGGAAAAATTGTCCTGCGTAGTGAATCATTTGGTAAAGCTTTTGAGCATTTTATTTTTCAGGAATTGACGGCACATAGTCATTATTCTGGATCGAATTATAATCTAGCGTATTGGCGTACGGCTTCACAATTGGAAGTGGATTTTATTTTAGGGGATCATGAAGTGGCGGTTGAAGTCAAAAGCACGGATATGGCCTCCTCTCAGCATTTGCGTGGCTTAAAAGCCTTTAATGAAGAGTATAAGGTCAAGAAGAGTATACTCGTTTCCCTTGACCCTAAGCCGCGTCTCGTAGATGGAATTCATATTTTGCCTTGGAAAGTTTTTTTAGAGAAGCTCTGGGCTGGTGAAATTCTGAATTGAACTTGACCGACACTTTCTTCTTTTTTCCTCTTA
Source organism: Fibrobacteria bacterium (assembly GCA_043745805.1). GTDB lineage: Bacteria > Fibrobacterota > Fibrobacteria > UBA11236 > UBA11236 > JAYTSD01. The sequence continues at coordinate 19,804 of JAYTSD010000043.1, read as the reverse complement.
ACTTTTTTACCTTACCCCCTATTTAACATCGGTTTTTCCTTGTCCAAAAACACTCCATTTTCCGTAGCCGAATTTCTCGATAGGCAGGCCTTCCCTACTTTTGCAACGATCACACCCAAAATAGGTGAACCGCAATATATTGCAGGCTTAGTTGGATCGGCCACCTCGGCCCTCATCGCGCAAAAATTTCACAGTCAAAAGCAAAATATTTTATTCCTCGCGAATGATGCCAAAAGCGCGGAAACCATGGCGGAGGATTTACAAACCTGGTTAAGTGAAGAAGAGGTTTTACTTTTTCCTGGACTTGATTTAAAACCTTATGAATGGCGTCGTCCTTTTGGGCATGTTTTGGAACAGCGGTTAGCCTGTTATGAGGCTTTGTATAAAAAGCGCAAAAGTGTAGTAATCACTACATTAGCAAATTTCTTACATCGATTAAGTAGCCCTAATTCTTTGCATTTAGAAATTTTGACTTTGCAAAAGGGTGATACCTTGGAGATGGATGATTTCCGCTCTGCGGTTTTGCATATGGGATTCACGGAAGAAAATGCGGTACAGGATATTGGTGAGTTCTCGGTACGCGGTGAAATCATCGACATTTATCCTTATTTGCTCGATAATCCGATTCGCTTAGTTTTATTTGGCGATGAAATTGAATCCATTAAAGAGTTTGATATTTTTACGCAGCGATCCGTGCGCGATATTGCTCAGGTAGACATATTCCCGCTTGATGAAGCCTGTTATAGCCATAAAGATTTAGAACAGGGCTTATTAGACCATATCGATCGTTTTCAAGGCGAAGGCGCTTTTGAAGCAGAAAGCCATCGTTTATTGACCAAGCGTGACTTTGAAGGCATGCATTGGCAAAAAGCATTTTTTAAAGATTTGTCTTTTTCCTTATTGGATTTTTTAGGGGAAGCACCATTATTAATTCTCGAAGGTTTTGATGAAATCGAAACACGATTGCAAAAATTTTGGGGATCAGCACAGGAAGGTTACCTTGAAGCCAATGCCAAGGAGCGATGGAGCTGTCGGCCCGAGGAATTGTTTTTTGCTAAAAGTGATTTGGATGCGTTATTTAAAAAACAAAAAGTCATAGAGCTGGGTCGACTCAGTTGGGAAAGCCCATCTTGCCACACTTTGCAAATAGAGGAACAAAAACGCGGTGGCGGAGGTTTAGAACAAGCAGAAGATTTATTTCAAGATTTGCATGATGAAGGCGTGGATATTTATTTGCTTTCACCCAATGCGGGGCAAGCAGAGCGTTTGCAAAAACTCACGCAAGATTTACCTATTGCTGGAATTGCCATTGGGCATTTAAGCTGCGGTTTTATTGATCGCAATGATGGAATTGCACTGCTCACCGATCATCAAATTTTTAATCGCTTTAGTCGCCAAGTCAAAAAGAAAAAACAAAAAGGCGGCGGCATATCCATTCAAAATTTCGAGGCTTTAAGTCGCGGTGATTTTGTGGTGCATCAGGATTATGGAGTAGGTCGCTTTGTAGGGATTAAACGCATTAAAGCGGGCGATCATTCTGTCGATTGCATATTACTGGATTATCAAGGGGCCGATAAATTAGCGCTACCCGTAACCGATTTAAGCAAATTGGAAAAGTATGCTTCACCCGAAGGCAAAGATGTTACGCTTTCTAAACTCGGTGGCAAAACTTGGGAAAATATTAAAGACAAAGCCAAGAAAGCCGTTTACAAACTCGCGCAAGAGCTAATTGATTTATATGCCAAGCGCACCGTCATCAAAGGTTTTGCTTTTAGTCCTGATTCTCCTTTGCAAAATGATTTTGAAAAAGCCTTTCCTTATGAGCTTACGCCAGATCAAGCTCGTGCGGTAGCCGATACCAAAAAAGATATGGAGTCGAGTAAAACCATGGATCGCTTAATTTGTGGCGATGTCGGCTTTGGCAAAACCGAAGTAGCCATGGTAGCGGCTTTCAAGGCGGTGCTGGATAAAAAGCAAGTTTGTATTTTGGCCCCCACCACAATTTTAGCCTCACAACATTATGAAAGTTTTTGCGAACGCTTTAGCGGATGGCCTGTGCGTATTGATTATGTGAATCGCTTTAAAAGCGCCAAAGAACAAAAACAAACTTTGGAAACTTTAGCGGCAGGGCAATTAGATATTCTCATTGGCACGCATCGTTTGATTTCGGCGGATGTGAAGTTCAAAGATTTAGGCTTAATGGTAATTGATGAAGAACAAAAATTCGGGGTGAAACAAAAAGAACGTTTAAAAGAATTACGTACCGAAGTAGACGTGCTTTCCATGTCGGCTACGCCTATTCCACGTACCCTGCATATGTCCCTCATTGGCGCACGTGATCTCAGTATTATTGCGACTCCACCGCGTAATCGTTTGCCTATTGAAACGCGCGTCACTTTTTATGATCCGCCGCTTATTCGCGATGCTTTGGATTTAGAACTTTCACGCGGTGGGCAAATATTTTTTGTGCATAATCGCGTCGCCGATTTACCGGAGATGACCACTAAGGTGGAAGAAATGGTGCCGCATGCCCGTGTGGGTATGGCACATGGGCAAATGGACGAAGTGGATTTAGAACAAGTGATGTCGGCTTTTGTGAATCGCGAATATGATATTTTAGTGTGTACCTCTATCATTGAATCCGGTATTGATATTCCTAATGCGAATACCATTATTATTAATCGTGCCGATTTATTTGGCTTATCGCAACTGTATCAATTGCGTGGCCGCGTAGGCCGCTCGGCTACTAAAGCCTATTGCTTATTGATTGCACCGGATGCCAATAAATTTACCGATGATGCCAAAAAGCGCTTATACTCTTTGCAAAAATTTACCGATTTAGGAAGTGGCTTTCAAATTGCAATGCGCGATTTAGAAATACGTGGAGCCGGAAATATATTGGGCCTAGAGCAAAGTGGGCATATTGCCATTATGGGATTTGAAACGTATTGTCGTATGCTACAAGATGCCATTAAAGAGTTGCAAGGTCAAAAAATGTTACCTCCTCTCGATCCAGAAATTGAATTTCCGGAAAATGCTTTTATCCCCGAAGAATATGTGGAAGATGGGTTTCAAAGAGTGGCGCTCTATCAAAAACTTTCACGCTGTACCGAAGGGTCACAAGTGGACGATATGCAACAAGAGTTTTTGGATCGCTTTGGAAAAATCCCTTCCCCTACACAAGTGTTACTCGATACCATGCGAGTTAAATTAGTCGCGCAAATTTTAGGCTTTCAAAAGGTGAATTTAAACAAAAACAAACTTTGCCTTTACTACTCGGAAATGTATATGCCGGATAAAAATGGTTTAAGCCTGCTGGTACCTAAATTCAAACGCACTATGCGCTTTATTTATGAAAAGCCTCTGCAAATTTTGGTGGAATTAAATGGGGAAAATAATCTGCAACGCATTCAACAGGCGGTACAGGTTTTACGCGATTTACTGTAAATCCGCCTCAATACTAAGCCAAACTCCCTAAATTTCAGGTCTAAAAGGGGACGATTTACTACATTGTAGCGGCTTGCTCAAGGTGATGTATCGCCAAGGGCCAAGGATAAATTTGAGGACCAGTTCAATATGAAAATAATAGGCCGAAAAGATCATTTATCTTCGCAGACTTGGCCTAAGCGCGCCGTTAAAACTTTTATTATGGGTGCGGTATTTATGCTTCTGCTCTTTAATGGTTGCAAAAAAGATAATGAAAAAAAGACAGTTTTAGCGCAAGTAGGTACGGCGGTGTTAACCTTAGAAGATTTGCGCGAAGTTTTTCCTCCTGAATATGAACAAATTGTAAAACGCGATCAATATTTGGATTATATCAAACGTTGGATAGACGATGAATCGGTTTATCAGCAAGCGCAAAAAGCCAAGCTTTATGAAGATGAAAAAGTCATGCATAAATTAGAACGTATGCGTCGCAAAATTATGATAGAAGAGTTTTTAGCGCGAGAAAGTGCGGCAGAAATTTTTGAGCCGGATGAAATGAGTATCAATCAATACTATGAAATGCATAAAGATTTATTCAAAAGACATGAATCAGAATATAAATATGTGCCGGTGCATTTTAACACATTGAAAGAAGCAAAAGATTTACGCGCGCAAGCTAATGGTGATAATTTCCAAAAAATCGCATCCGCAAATTCACAGAATGGTAATTCTAATGGTAACAATACTGAAGCACAATTAAGTTTTAAAAAACTCAGTGATCTTCCTGCTTGTTTGGCTGCGGATTTATATAAAGCAAATCAAGGGCAATTAATAGGACCAATAGCCTGCGAAGATGGATTCTATTTGATAAGGCTGATCGAAAAACAAGAAGCTGGATCCGCGATAAGCTATACTGAAGCAAAGGAAGAAATTTCGAATACCCTTATTTTGGACCGTAAAGAAAAAGTGATGGATGGGAAAGTTAAAACCTATAAAGAGGGTATTGCTATTACCACAGATTTGGATAAAATTCCAGGACAGCCCAATGATGCTGACCTTGCGCCAGCCGTAACACCACGGTCACCCTCCGCGACCTCGACTCATTATCTATCCGCATCGCCAGCAACTGCCGAAACACCCACGACCATGCCCTCGGTGGAAGCTAAATCATCTGGGGAAGAATCTCCTCAAGCAAAGCCACATCCTGCTATGGCAACGCCTGCCGTTCGAACAAAACCTAAAAGAATACCTGCTATTAAGCCCGTAGAAAAATCCATTCCCGAATCCACTGAAACAGCTCCAACACCTGTAACGGTGCCGGAACCGGCTTCCTCAACCCCTGCCCCAGAAAGCAATCATGCGACCACACCTTAAGTTTATTGTTCTTTTCGCTATCATTTTTGCGCCTATATTGACTTGGGCCGAACCTATTGACGGCATCGTAGCCGTGGTAGGCGATGAAGTCATTTTACTTTCTGAACTCGAAGAGGTGCGTCAAGGTTTTGAGCAACAACCTGGATTCCAAAGACTGCCCCCAGCCGATCAACGCAAAGAATTATTAAATCGTTTAATCGAAGATAAAGTGCTTTTGGTAAAAGCCAAACAAGACACCACCATTAAAATTTCTGACAAAGAAATTACTCCTCGCGTGGAAGATCATGTCAATCGCTTAATCGATCAACAAGGTGGTGAAAAAAAACTGGAATTACTTTTGATGCAAACCAATGGAATGAATTTAGCCCAATTTCGCGCCAAGCTAAATAACACCTTTCATGATCAAATGTATAAGCAACGCATGCAAATGAAATATGTGGGCGATCGCGATCCGACCCAAGAGCAAGTGAGAGATTTTTTCACTCATTATCAAGACAGCTTACCTACGCAACAAAACAGCGTAAAACTTTTGCATTTACAACTTAAAATCAAAGCCAATGAAATTTTAGAAAAAGCGGTTTATAATCGTATCGATTCTTTATTAGCTCGTTTGAATAAGGGTGAAAGTTTTGCGGAGCTTGCCAAAAATTATTCACAAGATGGCTCGGGCAAAGATGGCGGAGATATTGGTTTCACAAAATACGGTGTCTTGGATCCTGATTATGAAAAAGCAGCCTTTGCCATGGAATTAGGCGACTATACTCAGAAACCCATTAAGTCACGTTACGGTTACCATCTCATCAAGGTTACGGGTAAAAAGGACAATGAAATTAAAACGTCGCATATTTTACTTCGCGTCATTCCCGACAGCAAAGACAGTGTGCGGGCGCAATTTGTTTGTGACTCCTTGCGTAAAGTAGCTTTGAGTCAAAAAAACTTTGCCGATTTAGCCATGAAATATTCCGATGATCGTAAGACTAAAGAAAAAGGCGGTAATTTAGGTTGGTTCACCAAAGATCAAATTGACCCTAATTATGCTTCGGAAATCGACACTTTAAATGAAAATGATATTACTCGTCCTTTACTGATTGCCGACAGTTATCATTTGTTTTTAGTCGATAAGAAAAAAGACGAACGCCGTTTATCGCTCACTGAAGATTGGGTGCAAATAAGCCAAGTCGCTAAGAATTATTATTCCAATAAGAAACTAGCCTCCTTTGTAGAAAAATGGAAAGAGACCGTGCATATCGAAAACAAATTGGCTCAATTCAAGTTGGACGCTTCCGAAGAAAAGTCCGCACCTGAGAAAGCCAATCTAACCGCGCCCAATTAATGCGTGATGCGACTTCCTATCGGATTATCGCGCCTTTCTATGATTGGATCATGTCCCATGTGGATTATGATGCTTGGGGCGCCTTCATTCGCAAAGTATGGAAAAAACAGGGACTCCATCCACAAAGTATTTTAGAATTAAGCGCGGGCACATGTCCCTTTCGAGTGCGTAAAGCTTTCGCCAAATATCCTCGTATAGTGTATACCGATCTTTCCCCTTATATGCTCAAGCATAGCTTTCACAGTATTGAAGGCGAAGCCATAAATAAAGACCGCGTGGCGGTGAACTCCTTGGCATTACCTTTCAAAAGTCAATTTGATGCCTGCTTAATGATTTACGATTCACTGAATTATTTGATGGAAGAAGGCGATGTCAAAAAATGTTTTAAGGAAGTTTTCCAAGTATTAAAACCCGGCGGGATTTTCATTTTTGATATGACCACCGAAACCAATTCTTTGCGATATTTTCAACATATGCTAGCCTTTGAAGAAATGGAAGGCTGTTCTTTTGCTCGCCAAAGTTGGTATGATAAAGACGTGAGAGTACAACATAATGAATTCATCTTTTTTGTAAAAACCGAAAACGGTCAATTCCTCCGCTATGAAGAAAATCATACGCAACGTATTTATCGCTTAGCCGAAATTGAAAATTGGATCAAGCAATGCGGATTTAATTTAGTGGATTGTTATAGCAATTTCCGCTGTCAACCAGCTAAAGAAAACTCGGAACGCATTCACTTAATTTTAAAAAAGCCATGATCACCTTTAATCATGTCACTAAAATTTATGAAAAAAATTGGAAGGCTTTGGATGATATTCATTGCCGTATAGATAAAGGTGAATTTGTTTTTCTCACCGGCCCCAGTGGCGCTGGAAAAACCACTATACTCAAATTGATTTATATGGATGAGCGCCCCGAAAGAGGAGAATTATTAATTTCTTTTAATAAGGATCTCACTTATCGCTCGCATGAAACCCCACAAAGTAAAGTGCAATTGTTACGTCGCCGTTTAGGCATCGTGTTTCAGGATTTTAAATTATTAAGTGATCGCAATGTATTTGAAAACGTAGCCTTCGCCTTACGTGTTGCGGGTTACTCCAATCAAAAAATTAAACAGCGTGTTTATGAAGTATTAACCATGACGGGTATTTCGCATAAGGCGAAAAATTTACCCCATCAACTTTCGGGTGGTGAGCAACAACGCGTCTCTATCGCTCGCGCCATGGCGAATGAACCTTATATTATTTTAGCGGATGAACCCACGGGAAATTTAGATCCGCAAAACTCAAAGGAAATCATTAAGATTTTCCAAAACATTCATACGGCAGGTACGGCCGTGCTTATGGCCACGCATGATGCTGGGCTTATTCATTCCATGCCCTTTCGACGCATTATGCTGAATCGTGGGGCCTTGGTTAATCGCGACTATATTTGATTTTTAATTCATCACTAATTGAAATCAACGCTAGCGCTTTAAAAAATATTTGAGAGAATCATTATGCAAAGTTTAACTCTAAATCCCCTTCATGAAATTTCCGGAAAAGTAGAACCTCCGGGTTCCAAAAGTATCAGCAATCGCGTTTTACCTTTAGCCGCTTTGGCAAAAGGCACGACCACTATACGCAACTTATTACATAGTGATGATGTACAACATATGCAAAACGCTTTGCAGCAAATCGGTATTCCATTTGAATTGGCCGATAATAATCTTAAGGTTACGGGGCTTGGAACACCCTTTCATTCCGCGACCTTACAAAATATTTTTTTAGGTAACTCCGGCACGGCCACGCGTATTTTAACGGCCTTATTAGCTGGCAGCTATGGTGAATATATTGTGGATGGCATTCCACGTATGCATGAAAGACCAATTGGCGATTTAATCCAGGCTTTAATTCCGCTCGCGGGAAATACCTGCATAGAATACTTGCAAAACCCAGGTTATCCACCTCTTAAGCTTTTAGCCAATGGACTGGCAGGTGGAAAAACCACGATCAAAGGAAATATTTCCAGCCAATTTCTCACGGGTTTATTAATGGCCATGCCTTTGTGCCGCAACAGCGTGGAGGTTAAGGTAGATGGTATTTTGGTCTCCCAACCCTATGTGGAACTCACTTTACAAATGATGCGTGACTTTGGCGTAACCGTAACGCATGACAATTATACCTGCTTTTATTTAGAAACGCCCTCTGCTTATATTTCTCCCCGTGAATATTTAGTAGAAGCGGATGCCTCCTCTGCTTCTTATTTTCTCGCCGCTGGATCCATTGCAGGTGAAATTGAGGTATTAGGCATTGGTGAAAAAAGTTTACAAGGTGAAGCCCAGTTTGCTCAGGTTTTAAAACGTATGGGTGCGCAAGTTACCGTTGGACCACAATCCATTAAAGTTCGCAAAGGCGAATTGCGAGGCATTGATGTGGATATGGATAAAATGTCGGATACCGGAATGACTTTAGCCATGGTGGCACTTTTCGCTAAGGGCCGCACCACTATTCGTAATATTGGGAACTGGCGTGTAAAAGAAACCGATCGAATTGCCGCGATGGCTACGGAATTGCGCAAAGTCGGCGCGCAAGTAGAAGAAGGTTTAGGTTTTTTAATTATCGATCCTCCGCAAACTTTTTTGCCCGCCACTATTAACACCTATGACGATCATCGTATGGCCATGTGTTTTTCCCTCGCAGCATTCGGAGGAGAAAGTATCACCATACTGGATCCGCAATGCACTAGCAAAACTTATCCAAATTATTTCACGGAATTTCAAAAGCGGGTTAGATGAAATACTTTAAAAATTTAGGCTTAACCGCCTTAACCTTTACAGTACTCGGATTATTACTTTATCTTCAAAAGGATTTACTAGCCGATTCTATTCCCAAATCCTTAACTCAAACCATATTACCCAATTCACTCTCGCCTGCTTTAGCACCCACTACTCAGCTCTTACCAAATGAAATTCTTCCCGCCGCAAGGTTAAAAGATACCGTAACCGCAAAGCTTAAGGTTATAGCAGAATCTACCAAGTCTTTAATCTCTACTCCCACGGCCTCGCCTACTGTAGTTCCCTACACTGTCCATTCAATGATGTCGAATACATTTCCTACTTCAAAACCAGATGCGCTTGGCTCCTCCACTCCCCTACTTAGTGCTTTAATTCAAGATTATTTTAAAGCTTCACGCATTCAAGGTAGACTAGGCTTTAGCATTTATTCCACTAAATATCAACGCTTTGAAGCTGCCGGCAATGATACAGAATGGTTTACGCCGGCTTCATGCCTCAAACTTTTAGTAACCTCGGCGGTACTCGACACTTTCCCCAAAAACTTTTTCCCGATTACCACATTGGAATTAAAAGGGAGATTACAAAATCATAAATTCATAGGAAATATTTTAATCAGCGGTGAAGGGGACCCTAATGTTTCCGATCGTTTTTATCCCGATGCCATTTCGGCTTTTCAAGCTTGGGGCGATAGTTTAAGGCAATTGGGTATTGATACTATTCAAGGTAATATAGAGGTTGCGGACACTTTTTTCAACGGACCTCATCGCCCTAAAGCATGGAAACAACATCATTTCAATACTTGGTATGGAGCCGAAGTTTCCGCCTTATCCTTCAATGATAACTGTTATAATGTGAGTGTTTCACCCGGAGGTAAGCCAGGAGCGCCGGCCATTGTAAGTATTGTGCCCAATGTGGGCTATGTGCAAGTGATTAATAAAGCGAAAACTACAAAAGGAAAGCGCCGCGCTATTTATATTAAACCCAGCCCCAGCTCCAATGTACTGACAGTGCAAGGTCAAATCGGATTGGATGCCTTAGGACCTACGCTTATTCTTCCAGTGCGTAATCCGGTGGGTTATTTTCAAGCGGCTTTTATCAAAGCTTTAGCCATGCAAAAACTTGGCTATATCGCCGATACCAATCAAAAAAATAAGGAAACTTTCAAGTTACTGCGTTTTACTTCCGCGCCCTTAATTAATGTTTTAGAAGAAGTCAATCAACGCAGTCAAAACTTGCATGCCGAAATATTATTGCGCCATTTAGGAAAATGGACTCATGGCATAGGCTCGGATAGTACCGGACTGTTGGCTGAAAGAGAATTTTTAACGCGTAACAATTTAAGAGCAGATGATTTTAATATTCATGATGGCTGTGGCTTATCGCCCGACAATCGTCTGAAACCGCGCGCTATGGCTTTACTTTTAGCAAAGATGGCCCGCCATCATTATGTGGCCGATTATATTGGGTCCTTAGCAACACCAGGCATGGATGGCGCTACTGGAAGGCGTTTAAAAAATATGTTGGATAATCCTTTGATCCGTTACAAAACGGGATCCATAAGTGGTGTACAAGGGTTATGCGGCTTTATGTTTGGTATCGATGGTGATACCTTAGCTTTCAGTTTTTTTATCAATGACTTTCATGGTGCTTCTGAAAGAGCCTCTAATGTACTAGACTCCATCGCGACGCGCACCGCACTTTGGTTTAATAAAGAACGTCCTGCCGTGGAAGATGCCTATCGCCTTTATCAGGCAACAGATATTCCTAAAACGTTTCCCGATAGACTTTTATATTTTTCGCATATTTTAGAAGGGAAACCTTATTTTCTGGGTCCCACGGGTGAAGGTCGCTTTGGAAGAGTTGAAGCTTCGCCTTTAATGGATTTAAGTCGTTTTGATTGTGTAACCTATATTGAAAGTGTGTTATCACTCGCCTTAGCACAGGAAACCAAAGAGGTATTGCCCGAAATACTCAAGTTACGTTACCGCTCTGATACGGTAGACTATATCACACGCAATCATTTTTTTGTGGAAGATTGGTTAAAGCATAATTCCCCTAAAGTGAAAATTTATCGCTTCGCCGGAGATACGCTTTGGAAAAAACCACTCGCTAAAATAAAATTTTTCCAAGGGCATAATTTACCCACTCCCGCCGTAGATCCCATTTGCGATATTCCTTTTATGCCTTATGAAAAGGCTTTGCAATTAGTGTCCAACTGGAAAAATGCTCCCAAATTATTGGGAGTAGCCTTTGTGACCTCTATCGCTGGGCTCGACGTTACCCATACGGGCTTCGTTATCACCGATGCAACCGGAATTCCTAAATTGCGTGACGCCAGTCAACTCAATAAACAAGTGATTACCCATGATTTTAAAGACTATTTAATCTCTCGCAAGGGAAAATGTGCCGGTGTATTATTCTTTGAATTTTTAGACCCTTCTGCGCCGAAATGACCATGGTTTATTTATCTTAGTTAGCATAATGAACGAAAAACAATTACCCTCAGCTATTGCTTTATACAGCGAATTCCTGAAAAAAAGGAAAATGTTTTTTACCAAGGAGCGTTCCGAACTTTTGCATTTTATTTTTGAGCAAAAGGGACATTTTAGCGCCGATGAATTGCTTTTTGAATTGCAAAAATCACAGAAAAAAGTGTCGCGTGCCACACTGTACCGCTCGCTTAGCCAATTGGTCGAGGCGAATATTTTAAGCGTCAGTGATTTTGGGCATGGGCATACGCATTATGAATTAGCCTTAGGTGCAAAACCGCATGTGCATTTGATTTGCTCGCGCACCGGAGAAGTCCGCGAAGTGCATAGCCCCAAGCTAGAAGCCGCTTTAGCCGACCTTGCTAAAAAGGAAGGCTTTAGTATTCGCCAATACAATATTCAGATATTTGGTGAATCGAAAAAGTGGAAAAAACCAGAACCGAAGTCCTAGCCTTTTTCAACAAATTCAGCTTTGCTAAATTGCTGTTTTTATTAACACGCTTTATCTTGTGAATTTTCGATAATTTAGAAAGTAAAGTCAGTTAGAATAATATAGGATTGCGAAACCTAAGCCCTAAAAATAATTTGAGGTCACCTTAACAGGTAGTCAACCACCGACCTAAAAGCAAATTACAGCTTTAAGGGGTCCTTATTTTTTCATTTACCGAGGTCTATAATGAGTCGAATTCTTAGGAATTTTAGTTGCGTATTTTCGATTTTTTTATCCATAATTTGCATCACACTTTCCCAAGCCTTGCCGGCTAATTTTAGCGTCACCAATATTGTCCCCACTATTAAACATGGAACTACGGTTTTACAAACTGCGGATAGTCGCCTTTTCATCACCGAATTAGGCGGCGATTTAAAAACCTATAAAGCTGGAGTAACCTCAACATTACATCATTTTCCCACCAGCAATGCCCGCTCGGAACAAGGCTTATTTGGTCTCACCACCGATCCTAATTATGCGAGCAATGGTTGGATGTATGTGGAATATTTTGTGTATGTGAATGGTGGCGATCAAGACTATCATGACATTATGCGCTTTACTTTATCCACACCTTTAGGTGGCCTGCCCGCTTATGTGGATGGCAGTGAGTATTTAATTTATCGTTTTCCTAATTTACCGGCAGGCAACTCCCGCCACAATGGCGGGCATTTTGTATTCGGGAATGATGGTTTACTGTATATCCCTAAAGGCGAAGGCGAGCATCAAGAACAAGCCGATAATTATACCAATGTATTCGGAAAATTAATTCGCATCGATGCGCATAGCACTACCGCGAGTAATGATAATACTAATGGACATTATGGCATCCCAGCAGGCAATGCGGGCTTAGCAAAACCGGAAATTTTTGCGCCTGGCTTTCGCAACCCTTGGTCCATGGCTAAAGATCCTAGCAGCGATGATTTGTATATCGGTGATGTAGGAGGTACCGAAGAGGTTAACCGCATTATTCCTTCCAAGCATAGCGGCAAAAAATTTGGTTGGGGCGCGGGCGGAAATTCTGGTCTTTATAATTGCACAGACACCAATTATGCATGTCCTATGGTGGCTTATGGCGGCGGCGCAATTACGGGTGTTGCTGTGAAAAGAAATATTGCCGGAAATTGGCCCACTGAATATATAAATGCCGTATACTATTCCGATCACAATGGCCGATGGATAAAGTACACACCCATTGGTACAAATGGGGGAACCATTTTTGACGCGAGCGGCGATCAACCTTTAGGTTTAACTTTCGGCGAAGTAGATGGTAACATGTATTACTGCACTTATAATCGCGATGGTTTATGGCAAGTGCATTATGATGGAATTGCAACTACTCCTCCTACGATTACCAATGATCCCCAAAACGACACCGTCAATTCAGGGATGACCGCTATTTTTTCCGTAGTGGCTGCTGGACCAAATCTGGCATATCAATGGCAAAGCGCCCCAACTGGAACCACAACCTTTACCAACCTTGCCAATTCCACCATTTTTAGTGGTGTTACCACGGCCAATTTATCCATCAAGGCTACGACAGCCCAAGCAGCTCGCTATCGAGTGCTGGTATCCAATGTTAACAGCACCGTTAACAGTAACTTCGCGCAATTAACTGTGCTCGCCTTTAATGGACCACCTGTGGTAACCATTACTTCTCCCCTACAAGGAGCATTTTTTACGGTTCCAAATCTCATTCAATTCGCCGCTACGGCGGTTGATCCGGAGCAAGGTAATTTGCCTAAAAGTGCTTTTCATTGGGAATTACAATTAGCCCATCGCACTTCTCCTACAAATTATCATACGCATCCTATTACTGTATTTGATACTGTACAATCGGGTAACTTCGCCAGCAGCGTAGGTGGAGAGCCTAGTTCGCAAGTTTGGTTATTACTTATTTTAACGGTGCATGATAATGCCAATAATGTGGTGATTGACACGCTAGCTTTATATCCTAACTTGATGAATATGACCGCAAAATCAGTACCGGCGGGATTAAGTTTAGTGGCCATGGAACTCATCAAAACGGATACTACTTTTAAAGCCGTAATCGGCAATGACGGAAGAATCAATGCCAATTCACCTCTAACTTTAAATGGCATAGATTATATTTTTGACCATTGGACTTTTGCAGGTGATGTTCCTGCCAGTTTAAATACCACAACTGCTTTTCAAAACTTTATTGTGCCGGCCAATCCGGTAACTTTTACAGCAACTTATAAAGTGGCTACGACTATTGGTGTTACGCCAAAGGATAAAGCTCTTTTCGCCCATCATTTAGGCTTCAATAATGATATCTATCACATCGCACAATCTAAGCTTATTCCCATTAGTCTTGCACAATATGCCCAGGACTATGCAGTGATGGAATTGAGTTTAATCTCTTTCGATGGCAAAACCCAGAAGCATGTGCAACAAGGTTTTTCAGGATTATCGGAGTATACTTGGAATATTGGCGAGAATCTAAAACCAGGACTTTATTTTTATCAACTCAAAATTTCGGGAAGCACTCCAGCCCTTAAAACCGGTAAGTTACTGCTTTTACCTTAATCTATAGGCTACTACTTAGGTCACTTCGACAAGCTCAGTGACCAAGAACTGGCTCAGTGACCGATGTATCTAATTCGGTCACTGAGCCTGTCGAAGTGACCAGTTAATTCGACGTGGCTTTTTGTTTGGAACTATTCACCGCACCTCCGGTGCCATTAATGACATTGCTGATTTCGCCAGAGCCGGTTAAAAATATACTGACCAAATGATGCATTAGAACACCAGGTGCCGTAGAGGTCTCTATGGCATTAGCGGAGATGACGGTCGCATCTTGAAAGGCACAATATACACCCACACCCCAGGCCTCATGGGTTTTAACCGTGCTCGCCACTTTATAAGACGCAAAACCATTCACGCCATTATGCTGCCATTCCACTTGCGATGGAACATCATAAGGCATTTCACTTTGATAGAAAATCATTTTGCCGCCTTCACCATTCCACAATGTTTGATGTTCCTGAAAATGCTCAACGAATAAACCATAAACGATGACATCCGCACCATTCACGATTAATCCATTTTTACTTTTATTCTCATTCCATGCTGCACCCGCACCATGATCCGCACGCCAAAGCCAAAAGTGATCTGCAATCACATTATTGCTATTAATAGTGACACAGCTGGAAGCCTTTCCGGCTGTGCCTCCACCCACGCGACAAAAAACATCACTCACTGAAGTTGGGTTTGCCACATGACTTGTGCTGCTACCGGTTTCGCCAATCTGTAATAAAGTCGCGGAATTATTCACGCCCGCATCGACAATAAAGCCAGATGCTTTTACGCCATCCACATCCGAAATTAACATGGCGGTAGTTCCATTGTCCGGAACTAATGTGGGATAGCCTAACCCTAAAATTACCGTATTGGGTCGGGTAACTAAAATACTTTTGTCTAAATTATAAATTCCTGGAGTCAGTATTAAGTTCTTTCCTTGAGCCAAAGCAGCATTAATACTATTGGCATTATCTTTATCGGATTTTGCAATATAAAATTGATTAATAGGTAATGATTCACTCAGCGCGGTTCCAGTTGACCAGCTATTACCTTGCACATTTTTACGTAAACCTGGAACGGTGACAAAATATTCCCCACCCATTAATGTCAAAAATGGTTTTTCCCTTATTTGAGTAGTCTGAGGAATAACCGTAAAAGGCTTTGCCGGCCATCCTTCTGCGGGCGCATTATTATTGCCTAAGAGCACCATATTCCATACTCCCCCACTCCAACCTAACCATTCATTATTCCGTGAAAACCATTGTTGTTGCGATCCCGAATTCACTTGCCCATCAATTTTAGAATCGGATAAATAACCGCCACTGGCCCAACCACCTAAGGACAAATTAAGTGACCCTTTAACATGCACACGACGAAAGGCCGAACCTTGTGACAAAGCCCAAGTATTGACTTTATTAGTAGGATTAATAGATAGGTTTTCGCAAGTTCTAAAAAAACTGAGTGTCACATTATTTACTCCCCCTCCACCCGTTGCAATAGAACGTACAGCTCCGGTTATAGCCACATCATCGGGCATAGCGCCAAGCCCTGCCACATGGGTATAATGTCCCACATCTACAGTAAGTGTATAAGCTCCTGGTTTAAAAAGCAAAGCATAGCGCTCAGGACCCATATGATTATCGATTTGCACCGCATACACATCATCGATTTGTTTTTGAATATTAGCCATAGGCATTGTCGGATCAAAAATCAAAACCTTGGGTCCAAAATCAGGTGCGGTCGAAGTGGTTAAAGTAAAATTAAGTATACCAGTATAATTAGTAATAGCTTGTACATTGCTTGCATAGCCCCCTTTAGAAGCTTGCAGCCAATCGGTCGCGGCCTTTTTGGATAAGACTCCAACCGAAACCATGGGCTGCGGCACTAAATGGTGTGTTGATTTACCCAAAGAAATTAATTTGAACAGTGACTTTACCTCGCCCATTTTCATTCTTAATAAAAATATTTTGCTTCCATAATTTTCTAAAGGGAAAGTCAGCTCCGTTTTTCCATTTTTTAAGATTCCATTAAAAAGTGATGCTATATGCAAGCCTTGCAAATCGTATAACGCAATATCCAGTGTGGTTGCCTCTGAGGAATAAATAAGAAATTTATTATTCGCATATTGAATACTATTTTTACTTAAATCCGTTTTGAAAATCCCATTCACTTTACCGCTTAAATTATAATTTCCATCGGCTCCGGTTACCGTTTCATTACCCGCAGAGAGTAACTTTAACGCTACCCCTGCTAATGGCTTTCCGGTAGCATCAATTACTTTTCCCGAGAGCGATATATCTTGAGCATTGAGTATTGAAACGGCACCTATAAACGATGCAATCAATAAATTCTTAACCCTAGCTTGGGTTTGATGATATGTTAATTTTGAGAATAGTGCTAACACTGGACTATTTTCTCCCCTTGTTCATTGCTTATTATAACCAATCACCGAAGCGATTTTCCCCATTGCAATAATACACCGCCTTGCCCGATCAAGCTGGACAAAACAGTCGATTAAGGCCTATAAATATGTTTTAGCGTATTTTCTGTGGCCTCAAATGCCCACAATTCGCAAGTTTGCTTTTATTTTTTTGGGGATTTTCTTTTGGTTAGGGTTATTCTTTTTTTAAAATACCCTACTGTTCAAAAAAATGTTTGTATTGAAAACGCGAAGAAACCTATCGCATTGAAATCTTATACAATACCAAGTAGGATGGTGTCCTTATTAAAAAGGTTTGGCCGATTGTGAAAATTCCGTTTACCTTTGCAATGGCTTGGGGAGCCGAAAAAGTCATATTAAGGAGTTTGTTCTATGCCTCATTTTTCTGCCCTATTTCGCCTATCCACTTTAAGCCTTGGTTTAATTGCAAGCAATGCCCTCGCACAATATGGGAATCATAATGATGTTCCAGCAAAAATCGTGGATGCCGCGGAAAAAATCCAGGCCGTTTTAATCAAACATCCTGTTACTAATCGCGTTCTTGGCCAATGCGATGGCCCTGCTTTAGACGGCGACGGCAATTTGTTTTTTTCTGAATCTTCAGCCAGCATTATTTATAAAGTAACGCCACAAGGATCCGCTTCCGTTTTTTATGAAGGTCAAAATGATTCTGCACGCGGCATGGAATTCGATCCACAAGGGCGCTTAGTAGTTTGTGCCAATGGCGCGCTATTACGTTTTGATAAAGCGGGTGTTAAAGAAACTCTGGTCGCCTCTCCTGATTTCAAATCCTTACACGATATTAGCATTGGATCAACAGGTGCGATGTTTGTAACAAACCTTACTAGTGGGCATACGCTTTTTTATGTGAGCGCCGATGGAAAAACCATAGTTAAAACAACCGGAATTGCTTCTCCCAGTGGCGTGGAATGGGTAGAAGACAAAAACATTCTTTATGTTTCCGAACGCGATGCCACCACCACTTGGAAATTTACTGTGGGTACTGATGGCGCGTTAACGGGAAAAGTCAAATATGTTCCCGATATTCCCGGAGCCGATGGATTAACCTTGGATGATAGCGGCCATGTATACATTGCGGGTTATGCGCAAGGCGCAGTGCATCTTTATTCTACTCCGGTAAAAGATCCTTTCTTAGGTCACATCTATGTTACAGGTAGCACCACTACATTAGGCAATAACACGAATCAAGTTTTTGGTGGCACCGGTCGCAAAACCCTTTACATGACGGGCAATGGCGGCTGTTTTAAATTACTTACCAAAATGGCTGGGCGTATTAAACCTGGCTTTACCGTTGGCATACAACCACAGCTTAACGACGCTTCGGCAATATGGAAAGGATTGCAACTTTCTCAGGCCACCTTCAATCCTTCCATAAATTCATTAAATATTCTCTACCCCTCATCCGCTTCGGAAAAAAACGTGCAGATAGGAATTTTCGATTTAAACAATCATAAAGTTTGGGGAAAATCTCTAGGTTACGGGCAAAATAGTTTGCAATGGAATGGGCAGGATAACCGAGGTAATGCCCTAGCTTCAGGATATTATGTGGTAGTTGCGCAATCCGGAAAAAAAGTGCTTTCGGCTAAGCCGGTGAAGATTTCTAAAGAATAAAATTGATCCGAGGTTTCATCGCTGCGCACTTTGTTACCTCACATATTCTAAACTTTAGCTTTGGCCTTCGCCTAAATTTAAAGTTCAAAACACTTATTTCTCTATCCCTTCCATGGCCTTCTTATTATTCTCTTCCGCATTCTTCATATCTTCATTTAATTTCTGTTTTACTGTTGCCGGTAATTGCGTGATATTCGCAGGCATTTGCATTTCCGTAGAATTTTGCAAAGCCGTATGTGAGGAGGACTTTAAATTTTTAATCATCAAATAAGCCACAATTAACATAGTGACAATCATTCCGATAAATCCTATTCCACGCATATTTTCTCCCGTTTAATATTTTCAGTAATTAAGTAATACCTTATCGTATCCAGTTTTCAATTTTCATTCCACTTATTCTTGCAAAATGTTTAGTATTACCAGTCACCACAGCTTCCGTTTTTTCTAAAGCCGTTGCTGCGATGAAAAGATAGGCATCGGGAATAAGTATATTTTTTTTATAAAGATCCAACTTAAGCTCTCCAAATCGCTTTAAGATCGAAATATCAGACTGAATAATATTTATCGTCATAATAAACTTTTCCACCAAAATTCTATTTTCCGAGGAATTTTTGGAGTTTTCTACTCCATAGAACAATTCCCCGACAGTCATAAAACTAAGGGCTATTTCGCCTGAATATTCCGCCCGTCTCTTTACAACCTTTTTATTTCCTCTTAGAATCTCAATGCAAACATCGGTATCCAAAAGAATCATAATGACACATCTCGACCCAATGATCGGTTGTCATAAATCTCTTTGATAGTTTGTTCCTTAGTTTTTGTGTCTTTCCATTTACCGGAAAGCTCATTCCAAAGAGTTATTTGGGTCTCCACGCTGATTTTATGCTGCGATAAAGGAAAGTTTTTTTCCACTTCGCGGGCTCCTTTTTCAATCACAATTAAAATCTCATTGTTGAGACTGCGTCGCTCTAATTCGGATAAAAACTTTATTTTTTCAAAAATTGAATCTGGGATATTTCTTATCGTTATATTTGCCATAGTTATATTATAGTTACATTTTAAAACTACTTCAATAAAAAATTAATTGTGCCTATTTTTGGGTTTTTGGCGCAAAACCCGCAGTATTTAAAGAAATCGAAACCTATTAGAAATGCAACTGCTCAAACCAGGCTTCTTTGCTTATTTAATTTTCCCCTGAACTTCTTTATGCCGAAAACATTGCACCGTATGATCATTCACCATGCCCGTAGCCTGCATATGTGCATAACAAATAGTGGACCCTATGAATTTGAACCCGCGCTTT
>JAYTSD010000042.1:0-25040 GCA_043745805.1 Fibrobacteria bacterium | reverse complement strand
TAAATTCGAGCTGGCTGCTCTCATTTTTCTTTGTGAATTAAATTGGCTTGTGTCTCCCGAAAGTTATTCATACTCCCGAAAGCTACCCGCTCTCTTTTTTCTTGCTTCTTATCTCTATCTCAAATAAACCCTGCAACCTCAGAGGATTACAGACCCGATTTTTTCATTTCGGGAGGGGCTAATGTAACTTGATTTCAATAGAGTTACAAGGGTTTTGCTTATTAATTTTTAAAAAAAGTTTTTTTTATTGCTTTGGACTCATTAAAAAGGGTAAGGCAAGAGGTTTTCAACATTTTTATCCACAATTGTGAATAACCTGTAAACAAACGAGGGTTAAAAAGCATCATAAACATCAATTACTCAAAAATTACTCGGCATATTTTTTTATTAATTGCAGAATGACTGAAAGAAAACAGCGTTAACTTGAAGATTTATTTTTCGAAAACCAAAAACCGTTCTATTTCGCTATAATCTTTAGAGGAAAAGGCTTTTTGCCAAGCCATGGCCGAAGCCTTTTCTAACAATAAGGAAGATTGTCCCGCCCCTATTTCCAAAATCAATTTGCCATTGGCATTTAAATGGAGATAAGCCTCACAAATAATTTTCCAAGGTAACTCCCAGCCTTCAATTCCACCAACCAATGCTAAATGCGGATCAAAGTCTTTTACTTCGGGCTGTAACTCCGAAATTTCTTGGGCGGAAATATACGGTGGATTGGAAACAATAATATCCCAGGTTTGCTCACCAAAAGGTTCAAAGAGATTGCCGTGACGTAGCTTTTCAGTTACCTCTATTTTGTTACGTATCGCATTTTCCAAAGTCAAGGCAATACAATCTTGGGAGATATCTACTCCATAAATATTTATCTCGGGAATTTCATTTAATAGCGATAAACAAATTGCGCCAGTGCCTACACCAATTTCTAATACCTCGTTATTTTTATTCGGAAGTAAATGGGCTTTAACCAAATCCACAATAAGTTCGGTTTCTTGACGGGGAATTAAAGCGCGCTTATCGGTAATGAGATTTAAATTGCGAAAAGGCATTTCGCCTATAATATGTTGTAATGGTTCTCGCAGGCCGCGCCGGCGTATACATTCGCGATAAGCTTGTACTTCTTTTTCGGTTAAAGGCCGATCATAATTAAGGAATAACTCTAAGCGCTTGAGTTTTAAAACATGCCCTAAAAGCAATTGAGCATCGAGGCGATATTCCTCAATGCTCTTAGATTTAAAATAGTCGGAGGCTTTATTAAGAAGTTCCAGCAGAGAAGGCTGCGCCATGCCTTAAGCCTGTAATTCCAAATCCCGTAATTTTTCGGACGTGGCTTCCACACCTAGGGCATCAATTAATTCTTGAATATCACCCTTCATCACCATATCGAGTTTATATAAAGTCAAATTCACGCGATGATCGGTAATACGGCCTTGGGGGAAATTATAAGTACGAATTTTTGCGGAGCGATCACCTGTTCCCACTTGCGATTTACGCATAGCGGATTCCTTGGCTTCGCGTTCGGCAATTTGTAAATCCAAGATTCTGGATTTCAAAACATTCATGGCTTTCGCACGGTTTTTAATTTGGGAACGTTCATCCTGGCATGCAACAACCAAGCCCGTGGGAAGATGGGTTAAACGCACAGCCGAATCGGTTTTATTAATATGCTGTCCACCGGAACCACCGGCACGATAAGTATCTACGCGTAAATCTTCATCACGTATTTCAATATCATCCATTTCATCCACTAAGGGCATAACCACCACAGTAGCTGCCGAAGTATGCACACGCCCCTGCGTTTCAGTAGCAGGCACGCGCTGTACGCGATGTACACCGCTTTCATATTTCAGCAAACCATAAACATCATGGCCTTCGATTTCACAAATAATTTCTTTAAAGCCACCCATAGTGCCTTCGCTGGCACTGAGCAAAGCTACTTTCCAGCCGCGAGCTTCGGCAAAATATTTATACATACGATATAAATCGCCAGCAAAAATACTGGCTTCATCGCCGCCTGTTCCCGCACGTATTTCCAAAATAACATTGCGCTCTTCATTGGGATCTTTTGGAATAAGCGATATTTTTAAGGCTTCTTCAGCGGGTGGAATATTTTCTTTAATAGCTGCTAATTCTGCAATAGCCAATTGTTGCATTTCAGGATCAGAACCATCTTGCGCGGCTTTTTCCCATTCCTCTTTATCGCGAAAGAGTTGTAAGTATTTTTGCGAATTTATGACCGCCTCAGACAAGCCTTTGTGCGTGCGGCTGATCTCTCGCATTTTTTTCATATCGGAAAGAATTTCGGGACGGCCTAATTGGCTTTCGATTTCTTCACTGCGTTCGATGACCTTGTGAGCCTGTAATTGTAAATCCATGGACTGGAAAGTTAAAAAAGGGGGAAAGGATTTAAACCTTTAATTGAGCTTAAGCCCAATCTTAGGAGAGATTTTATTCTAAAGCGGCATGAATTGAAGCTAAAGCCACTTCCAATTCACTATCATCCGGCTCTTGAGTGGTAATCTTTTGCAACCATAAGCCAGGAAGAATAAAAGGTTTAACCCAAATAGAGTCTTGATGCTTGGCGGTAAACTTAAGCACTTCAAAGGAAAGTCCTGCCACCAAAGGAACCATGGGCAAATGCACCAAGAAACGGAAAAGAAAATTGGGATAAGTCAAATGAAAATAATACAGAAGTAAGGAATCGAAAGCAGAAAAATAGGCAATGCAAACCATGCCTACAATAAGAATAAAGGAAGTCCCACAACGAGGATGAAAACGGGTTTGCATGCGCGCATTCGCCACAGTTAATTCCACTTTTTGTTCATAAGCGAAAATGCTTTTATGTTCCGCGCCATGATATTCAAAAATCCTTTTCATGTCTTTGAAATAGGAAATAGCTTTCATATAACCTAATAACAGTGCTATGCGCACCGCACCTGCGGTGAAATTAAAAAGCACCGGATTGGGGGAAACATCTTTGTTACCTCCGACTAACCAAGTCACCGTGGCATAAGGCAATAATTGAAAAAGAGCGATGGCGAAAACAAAGGAAACACCCAAGCTACCGCTCAATAGGGCATTGTCTTTCCAAGTGGCTTTTTTTGAAAAGCTTGATGAATCCTCGGATAAATTTTCTTTTTTAATTTCTGTCGAATCAGTGTTTGCGGTCGCTTCAGCCTTTGCTTTAGAAGCATTAGAGCCCACTTTGCCTTCCAAAACTTCCATGGAAAAATTGAGCGCCTTAACTCCTATGGCTAAGGATTCAATGAGGGATGCGGCTCCACGCAAAATTGGCAAGGAGAAAATTTTAAAGCGCTTAGAATAGGGCACAAAAATTTTATTGTCGATAACAATATTACCCTCGGGTGAACGCACAGCAACTGCCAAGCGACGAGGACTGCGCATCATCACGCCTTCCATCACGGCTTGACCGCCAATGCTTTCAGGTTGGGCATTCCACAAATAAAAAAGCGCCCCGTTAAATTGCTGAACGAGACGCTTTAAGAAATGCATACGCTTTAAGACCTTAGTCTTACTTGTCCGCAGTTTTTTCCGCTTTGGTAGCAGGACGCGTTTTGCGTTTTGCGCCCACAACGGTGGTATAACGATCAGTGAACTTCTGAATACGGCCAGCGGAATCGAGAGTTTTTTGTTTACCGGTATAGTAAGGATGGCATTGTGCACAAATTTCAACACCCTGTCCTGGGATAGTGGAATTGAGCGCGATCAAGTTGCCACATGAGCAAGTGAACTGTTGCATGGTGTATTTAGGATGAATTCCTGTTTTCATCGAAAGCTCCGAAAATTTGAATGAACCGTAAAGATAGTTGGAACTTAGGATTTAGGCAAGCTTATCGCTAATAAGCCCTTGAGTTTGAGGGTTTTACCGAATTTCCGCGTTAAATGAAAAAATTAAGTCCTTAAAAAACGCAATCGAATCCATTCCTTGGGCTTAAACACATAAAAAGTATTTTTGCAGCAGACTTGGAGTAAAGAATTATGCTAAACGACAAACCCCTCATTATTGGGGATAAAGAATTTAAATCCCGACTTATTGTTGGCACGGGCAAATACCCGAGTTTTGAAGTGATGCGCGAATGCCATAAACTCACAGGTACCGAGATGGTTACCGTAGCTTTGGGGCGTGTGGATTTGAATGCGCCTAAAGGTGAAAATATTTTTGATTTTATCGATCCTAAAAAATATGCGCTGTTACCGAATACCGCGGGTGCTTATAATGTAGAAGATGCTATTCGCATAGCGCATTTGGCGCGCGCACAAGGTATGACATTTTTAAAGTTGGAAGTTTTATTTGACGCGAAAACTTTATTGCCTGATCCTATTGCCACTTATGAAGCGGCAAAAATTTTGGTAAAAGAAGGTTTCATTTTGATGGTTTATACCAGCGATGATCCGGTGATGGCGAAAAAGTTGGAAGATTTAGGCGTGGCGGCAGTGATGCCAGCCGGCTCTCCCATAGGTAGCGGTCAGGGGATTTTAAATGAAAATAATATTCGTATCATTATGGAATCCTTATCTTGTCCAGTGATTGTCGATGCAGGCATGGGCACCGCATCGGATGTAGCTCGGGCTATGGAATTAGGCGTCGATGGAGTACTTGCCAATACCGCCATTTCCGGTGCCAAAGATCCTTTGAAAATGGCGCGCGCCTTTAGCTTGGCTTGCGAAGCAGGACGCTTAGCTTATTTGGCCGAGCGCATTCCTAAAAAATTATATGGATCGGCTTCCAGCCCGCAAGAAGGTTTGCGTTAAATGAACCGTATCTTTTCGGTTACCCCACTTTATTTTGTAACCGATCATCATTATACTGCGGGACGTACACAAGTCGAAGTGGTGCGGCATGCCTTGGAAGGTGGTATTCGTTTAGTGCAATACCGCGATAAAGAATTGGATATTCCCGAATTTATCGAAGAAGCGAAAAGCATCTTACAACTTTGCCATGAATATGGCGCAATACTTTTACTGAATGACAGAGTGGAAATCGCGAAAGCGATTGGTGCCGATGGCGTGCATTTAGGGCAAGACGATATGTTACCCCTGCAAGCGCGCACTATATTAGGTCCGCAGGCTATTATTGGATTTTCCACGCATAATGAAATGGAAGTGCAAGCGGCGCAATCTTTGCCTATCGATTATATCAATATAGGCCCGATGTTTCCCACGCAAACCAAAGATCACAGTGCTTATCCTGCATTGGGTTTAGCAGAGGTAGTAAGGCTAGCCAAGTTGAGTAACATTTCTGTTACTACTATGGGCGGTATTAAAAAAAATCATTTGCAAAATATTTTTGCCCAGGGCTTAAAAGTGGCCGCCATGGTTTCGGAAATTAGCATGGCCGAAAATATTCCGCAGCAAGTGAAAGTTTTATTGGAAGAAATTCGCTTTGGCCAAGAAAAATACGCGGCTATTTCGGTTTAACTTTTTTCTCCAACATTTCATGCACGCCTGCGGGCAAATGTTCGCGAATGAATTGCGCCAATAAATCAGCTTCCGACATTTTTGCATAATGTTTACGGCAAACCAAAACAATAGTGCGACCCACTTTCTCGTCTGCGAATGGCGTGTATTTCAGCAAAGGATTCAGCTTCACATCATTTTTAACCGCCAAATAAGGAAAGAAAGTATAGCCCATACCGCTAGCGACCAAGTGCCTTAAGGTTTCCAAACCTGTAGCCTGAAAGGTTTGTAGATTTTTTCCTTTGCTTAAAGAGCAAAACTCCAAAGCTTGATCTTTAAGGCAATGTCCGTCTTCCAGCAAAACCATTTCTTCCGAATGAATATCCTTCACGCGAATAAAATCCTGTTTAGCCAAAGGATTGTCTTTAGGCATGGCCAACCAAAAGGGCTCATGGAAAATTGGAATTTTTCTCAATTCTGCATCTTCAAAAGTATCCGCCGCTAAAACCATATCCAATTCACCCGCTTTTAAATCGTGGAGTAACCCTTGGGTTAACCCTTCTTTAAATAAGAATTTTGCTTGCGGGAAAGTTTTACGCAATGGCGATAAAAGATGCGGGATTAAATAAGGCCCCAAGCTGGCTATAGAGCCTAAATGTAAATTGGAAGACATAGGCGCTTGTTGACCTTGCGATATTTCCCCTATCTTACGCGCTTCTTCCAAGATAATACGGGCCTGTTTCACCAAGATTTCACCCATGGCCGTGAGTGCTACTTTATGATGGCTGCGTTCGAAAATCATTAAACCTAATAGGCCTTCGATTTTTTTGATTTGCGCGCTTAAAGCAGGTTGGCTAACAAAACAGGCCTCCGAAGCCTTGCGAAAATGCAAATGCACGGCTAAAGCCTCGATATATTGCAAATCGCGTAATGTGAGCCAAGAAGTATCCATAATTATAACTTATCAAGATAATAAAAATAATGTATTAGAATTATGATGAATAAAGAAGGATATTTATCTTTGAACCCAAAGTTGGGGAACAGAAAATTAATTCACCAATAAGAGGAAATATGAGAACACGATTTGAAAAAAGTGAAACCTTAAAAAATCTGGAAGCGGCCTTTGCCGGCGAATCCATGGCTAATCGTAAATATCTTTATTTCGCCAAGATTGCCCGCGAACTCGGAGACGAAGAGGTGGCCAAGGTTTTTGAAGAAACCGCGAATCAGGAAACTCAGCATGCTTTTTCGCATTTATCGTTAATCCATCCCAAAGAAAAATTAACCGTGGAAAGAGTATTGGAATTAGCCATCGAAGGCGAACGCTATGAACATACTATCATGTATCCCAGTTTTGAGAAAACAGCTTTGGAAGAAGCCAGCGCGGATGCGGCCAAAGAATTTGCCGAACAAGCAGAAGAATCGCGCGAACATGATGCGATGTTTTCGAAAACTTTAGAATTAGCCCGCAAAAAATTCGCGGCTCTTACTAAAATTGAAAAGGTACATGCGGATCGTTATCAAAGTTATTTGGATCAAAAAAAAGGAGTAAAAAATGACTAATGCCACTCGAAGTTTTGTCTGTATTGTTTGCGGACATGTATATCATGAAGCGGAAGGCGATATTGCTTCCGGCATTAAACCCGGAACCCGCTGGGAAGATGTGCCTGCGGACTGGACTTGTCCGGATTGTGGCGCGGCGAAAGGCGACTTTGAAGAGGTGAAGGCTTAAATATCTCTGGGTCGTAGAAGAAGTTCAAATCCTTCTACGACCTCTTGAATTTTATTTTTTGGGAGGTGGCCGATTTTATGGGTCAACTCACTTTTGTTGACGGTTAATATTTGCGCTATATTAACAACACTTGCTTTGGAAAGATTACCATCCCCCTTCTTTAGCAAAACATTTCCCGGTGCATTCGCCAGTTTTATATTGGAAGTTACTGCACAAACAACAACCGTATTGATTTTACTTTTGTTAAAAATATTATTTTGGATGACCACAAATGGATGTCGATATACTGGTTCGGATTCTCTTGGCTCACCTAAATCTAGCCAATATATTTCGCCTTGATTGATTACCATTTGTCGATAATACTTTTCATTTTTCGTTTCGCAGCTTCAGTCACAATTTCTTCTTGCGGATTGATTTGAGCTTGACCATAAATATCATTTAATTTCTGTATAATTTCTAAGGACTCGCTTCGTTCATCAGGTCAATATGAAAACTCCATTGATTTTAGGGGGTTTTGTGATTTTTAGAGATTCAGAAACCTCTGGATATTTTTCGTACAATTCGGATTGCACCTCAATAACGCGTGAAAGGGTAGGTAACAATCCATATTTTGTTAGTTCTCTATTGTTGAATGCATTTGGAAATCCTCCGCAATTTGTCAATGCGCTGATGCTTCCGTTTACTTCGACCAAATCGTAGCCCAAAAATTCGAATTCCAATTTTCCTTTTTCAGGCTGGACATGTTTCGTGGGGTTGAAGTAAATACAAAGTAGATTCAAGTCAGAAACACCAGTCACTGCCTCAATTAAGTATTCGAGACTTTTAAATATATTCGGACAAAGCATTGGAGTAGCTTGTGTTATCGAAAGTATTAGAGAAAAGTTAATGTCTTTTCATCGATGCCAAGGATATAGACCGAGATTCCGGTTTTGTTTGCACTGATACCAATTTGATAAAACTCTCTGGTGTTTCCATCCAAAAACCATAATTTCAATCCTTGGCGGGCCTTGTTCGCGTCCTCCAAAAAATCCATCAAGGCCGGGCGAACCATCGGCCTATTACGTTGCGATAATCCCCGCTTAAGCCAGAGCCGAATACCATTGCCGATGAGGCCGCCGAGAATTCCAATTTCGCTCCTGGTACGGTAGCGGCTGAGTTAACATGCGTGCGCAAACGCCGGATTGAAACACCTTCGCTCAACGATTGGATCATGCCGTCGTACGCAGGTTTGCGGTGATAGGCTGTGTCGAAAGGGAGCGCATCGCCCCATCCAACGAAGAAATCTGGCACCCACGAAAAGGCGTCCGTAAATCCCCAAGTGAGGAAGGATTTGCAATTGGTGTTGTCTAGGCAGGTCTTGAGCAGCATGGCATAGTTGGCCGCTTGCACTGCGCGCGCCGCGGAGTCTGCCGGCAGCTTCATGCGAAAGTCCAGTTCCGTGATGGAGACTCGCAGTCCCAGGGCCCCTAGGCGCTTCATATTCTTGTCGATGTCGGAAGTGGAAAAGGATTTGCTGCTTTGGAAGTGGCATTGCAGACCTACGCCGTGGATGGGAATGCCGCGATCCTTCATGGACTTGATCAGAGCATAGATGCGATCTGCCTTGGCGCCCATGCCCTCGCCGGAATAATCATTGTAGAACAGTAGGGCGGTTGGATCGGCGCGATGCGCCCAGACATAAGCGGAGTCTATATAATCGTCTCCCACGCGTTGGCGCCAAAAGGTGTTGCGCAAACCGGCATTGTCGTCTACGGCTTCATTGACAACATCCCATTCGAGAATCTTGCCGCGGTAATGACCGAGCACGCTGTCGATGTGATTCTTGAGGATGGTAAGCATCTCTATCCGGCTCAAGGTGTTTGCGGCCTCCAGCCATCCGCTCGACTGATGCCAGACCAGGTTATGACCACGCAGGGCCATGCCATGTGCGGCCGTGAATTTCGCCAAATCGTCCCCATATTTCCAATTAAATACGCCGCGCTGGGTTTCCAGCTGATCGAACTTCATTGTGTACTCTGGTACGATGATATTGTATTCCCATGCTAAGGTTTCCTTATAGCGAACATCGGTTCCCCAAAAGGCTCCGCCCACGGCGGCTCCGATGTTAATACCTCGCTTCTTCGCAAGGCTTGCCAAGGTCTCGGCGTTTGTTGCGTGTGCTGTTGCCGAAGCCATCATTGCACCGAAACTCAATGTGAGACAGAGCATTACCGCACGCAGCTTTAGGTTAATTCGTTTTTGTTTTTCCATGTTACCCTTTCTAATCCAGTCGATGAGTTGGTAAGTACTCTCAATCGCCGGTAGATAAAGTGCTGTAATAATGATAATTGCGATGATGGTAACTCATAAATATTTACCTTGTCCGTATTATTCGACTATGCAATAGGGGAGTAATATGGCGACCGCCCATACAAAAATAACCTCAAAATGCGAAATCCAAGGACCATTAACATTCAGCTATACAAAAACCCTTAACCGTAACATGCAGTAGTTTATAAAGGCACAAAATTGATCTTGATATATTCTAGTCCTATGCCCAGAGCGGCCACCACATCCGATGTCTTTAATGCCATCGCAGAATCCCGCAGGCGGGAAATCCTTGAACTTCTGGCCAGCCAAGAACGGCCGGTTGGGAACATTGTCGATATGATGGGGTTGGAGCAACCGTCCGTCTCCAAACACTTGCGCGTATTGCGTATTGCGTATTGCGTGATGTGGATTTGGTGCGGGTGCGTCGCGAAGGGAGGCAAATGCTATACAGAACCAATGCGGATGCCATTCGTCCCTTGCATGAAATTTCCGGTCCTTTAATGATGTCTTATCCTACGGTTTCGAATATTCTGCATCGTCTAAGTGAGGTAACTTCTAATTTTCTCTGCTATCGATTTCCCCGCCGCCGCCGCCAATTCTTCCTCGTTGGCCGTTTTTATTTTCGCGGGCGATTTGAAATGGCGCAGCAATTTCATTTTGGTTTTTTCGCCAATCCCATCCACTTCATCCAGCCAACTTTCCGTATGGTGTTTTTTTCTTTTGGAACGCTGAAAGGTGATAGCAAAGCGATGCGCTTCATCGCGTACTTGTTGCAATAATTGCAAGCTCGGAGAAGTTTTGGGGATTAATAATGGCTCGGAATTTTCCGGAAAAAATATTTCTTCCAATCTTTTCGCTAAACCAATAATCGGTTGATCCGCGTGACCATATTCTTTAAGTACCGCATAAGCCATGCCCAATTGACCTTTGCCGCCATCGATTAAAATTAAATCGGGAAAAGGTTTTTGTTCTTCTACCAAACGTTTCACGCGGCGTGTTAAAATCTCTTTCATAGAGGCGAAGTCATCTATGCCTTCCACGGTTTTCACATTATAATGTCGATATTCTTTTTTCGCAGGTTTGCCATCTATGAATACTACTTGTGAGGCCACAGTATCCGTACCCGATAAATGCGAAATATCGTAACCTTCAATACGCGCGGGAGGATTTTTCATTTGCAAATCTTCTTGCAAGGCGGTTACGCGATAATCTTGGCGGTTACGTCTTTCGCGATGCGCTACGGCTTCCATGACTTGCATTTTCGCATTCTCAACAGCCAATAATATTTGCCGACGCTTTTCGCCTTTTTGCGGAACTTCTAAATCTACGGCCGCCTTGCGGATTTCTCGTAACAAAGGTTCCATATGCTCTTCTTCCATGCAAGCATGTGATAGAATAAGCTCGCGAGGGATTTCGCCTTGATTTCTTTCTAAATAATAACGCTTGATGAAATTCGTGATGATTTCGCTTTCATCTTGATCGAGCGGGCAATTGACTTCGAATTGTTTGCGTCCACACATGAAGCCATCCCTGATTTCCAAAATGACTACATAGCCGATACGTCCCATGCGTGCTACGGCGATTAAATCTTTAGGCGCATCATCCACACCCAAATCCATCTTTTGCTCTTCTTGAATAATTTCAATATCACGTAGTTGATTGCGTAATTTCGCTGCGATTTCGAATTTCTCTTCCGAGGCCGCTTCGCGCATATTTGTTTTTAGTCTTTGCGTTAAATCACGATGTCTGCCCTTTAATAATAAAATCGCTTCATCCACTAATTTATCATACTCTTGCGTTTCTACTGCAAAAGCACAAGGCGCATCGCAACGTTTTAAGTGATAACTGAGGCAAGGCCTTATGGGCTTATCAAGAGGGAATTTTAAATCGCAATCACGAATGCGAAAAATTTTATTAATTAAGGAAATGGTTTTACGCATGGCACGCACATTGGTATAAGGGCCGAAATATAAATCCTTATCTTTTTTAACTTGGCGCGTGATTTCCAAACGGGGATACATTTCGGATAGTGTCACTTTAATATAAGGAAAATGTTTATCGTCTTTTAAAAGAATATTGTAACGCGGCGAATGTTTATTCACCAAATTCGCTTCGAGAATTAAAGCTTCTACTTCATTATCAGTGACTATCCATTCCAAATCGTATGCAGCATCGCGCAATATTTGCGAAGCCAAATGATTGCTTTGCGCTTTTTCATTGAAGTAACTGCGCACACGCTGATATAAATCCACGGCTTTGCCGATATAAATAAATTCTTGGCGTGGATTTTTAAAAAGGTATACGCCTGGACGATGAGGAAGTAAATCCAGCTTTTCTTGAATGATGGTAGAATGACTCAATGAATTATTCACCCCTATAAAATAAAAAGACCCGCGAGGCAGGTCTTTTTATCAATTTAATTTGAAGAAAAAAGCTTAATGTTATTTAAGCTTCAATCGGCAATCTTATTCTTCAATTTTTGCTTCGGCAGTCTTTTTAGGTGCTGCTTTGGCTTTAGCCTTAGCCGGTTTTTCAGTTTTAGTGATATCAATGTTTTTTTCAGCTTTGACTTTGGCTTTAGGAGCCTTTTTCTTGGGCTTTACTTTGATTTCGTCTTCTACTAAACTGATAATAGCCATTTCGGCATTATCGCCATGACGATTGCTCGAAAGCTTTAGTACGCGTGTATAGCCACCTTTACGGTCTTTATAACGTGGTCCAATAACTTCGAATAATGCCTTAAGTACCGGCTTCTCTTGTACAAAGCGTGCTGCTTCGCGACGAGCGGCCAAGTCACCTTGTTTAGCATAAGTAATTAAACGTTCCACCAAACTGCGAACTGCTTTAGCCTTAGGCACAGTAGTTACAATATGACGATTCATTTGTTCTTCGCTTAATCCTTTAGCCAAAACGGATGTGGCTAAATTCTTAAGCATAGCTTTGCGATGGGCTGAATCGCGACTTAATCTTTTTCCTACGACACCATGTCTCATGGACTTCTAACTCCTGTTAACTCTATCCCAAATGGGATTATTTTTCTTCGCTTAAGTAATAATCCACGTCTGTGCCGAAGCTCAAACCTAAATTCTGTAATACTTCGTTTAATTCAATCAAGGACTTACGGCCAAAGTTTTTGTACTTCAACATTTCGCTTTCTTGATTACGTACCAAGTCGGAAATGGTATGGATATTAGCGCAACGCAAGCAATTGCTGGAGCGTACGGATAATTCCAATTCATCTACGCGCATTTTTAATAATTGACGAATACGATCTTTTTCTTCGTCTTTCACAACTTCTTCAGCGGCTTCAAGGTCGCCTTCAAAGTTAATGAACATTTCCAAATGATCGACTAAGAGCTTAGCGCTATAGGCCATGGCATCTTCTGGATCAATACTTCCATCCGTCCAAATTTCCAATTCCAAACGATTGAAATCAGTTCTTTGACCGACGCGGGTATCGGAAACTTCATAAGCTACTTTAGTAACAGGACTGAAATTAGCGTCGATAGCGATAACTCCAATTGGATCACCTTCGCGCTTTAATTCATCGGAACCTACGTAACCACGGCCATCGGATACACGTAACTCAAGAGTTAAGCTTCCGTTTTTGCCTAAAGTAGCAATATGTAATTCTGGATTTAAAATCTGCACATCGGGGTTACCCTCGATATGTTCGGCGCGAACTTCACCTTCACCAGAAATATCTATACGTAAAGTTGCATCTTCATCGGAGAGAAGTTTTACACGCAATTGCTTTATATTTAAAATAATTTCTGAAACATCTTCTTTAACGCCTGGCAAGGCTGAAAATTCATGGCTGGCGCCTTCGAAACGAGCCGAAACCACAGCTGCACCTTGCAAGCTGGAAAGAAGCACGCGACGTAACGCGTTGGCTACCGTAATTCCCCAACCTCTTTCGAGCGGTTCAATCACGAATTTGCCGTATTTGGCTTCGCCTTTTTCCTTAACAACGCCTTTCGGCATGTGAAGAGCTTTCCATTTCATGTTGCTTATTCCCGATCTGTTTGTTGTTAATCTCTTCTACTTGCTTAAACTCTTCTTCTTTTCTTAGGACGGCAACCATTATGCGGTACGCCTGTTACGTCCTTAATAGTCAGAATTTCCATACCTGCGGCTTTGAGCGCACGGATGGCGGATTCACGGCCTGCACCCGCACCTTTAACACGTACATCTAATTTACGCATGCCCATTTCATGAGCGGTAACAGCAGCCGCTTCAGCGGCAACTTGTGCGGCAAAAGGAGTACTTTTGCGCGAACCTTTAAAGCCTGCTTTACCAGGAGTTCCCCAAGAAATAACGTTGCCGTTAATATCTGTGATAGAAACAACAGTATTATTGAAAGTCGCTTTGATCATGCAGCAACCCTGCACATCAACTTTGCGTTTGTTTTTCTTTACTTTAACTTTCGCATCGCCGTCTTCGCCTTTTGCCGCTTCGGCATGGCCTTTTTCGTCACTTTGCTTCTTTTCATCAGCCATTACAAATCCTTAATACCTTAGAGGGTTTATTTCTTTTTGTTCGCCATAGTCTTACGAGGACCCTTACGCGTACGCGCATTGGTTTTGGTTCTCTGACCGCGCACAGGCAAGCCTTTGCGATGGCGTAAGCCACGATAGCAACCGATATCTACCAAGCGTTTGATATTGATGCCAATTTGCGAACGTAAATCACCTTCAGTGGTATAACCGCCTTCGATGACGCGACGCAATTTACCGATATCTTCTTCGGTTAATTCACCAATTTTTTTTCCTACATCAATAGATGCTTTTTTCAAAATATCCAAAACCGATTTGCGACCTAATCCGAAGATATAGGTTAATCCGATTTCACTGCGTTTGTTATTTGGTATGTCTACACCAGCAATACGTGCCACTTTATCTCCTAACCCTGTCTCTGTTTATGACGAGGATTTTTTTTGCAAATGATTCGCACCACACCCTTGCGGCGCACTATTTTACAATCTTCACATCTCGGTTTAACTGAAGCTCTGACTTTCATTCTTTCCTCATTTATGCCTGTAAGTAATTCTTCCCCGCGTTAAATCGTAGGGCGATAATTCTAATAAAACCCGGTCACTTGGTAAAATACGAATGTAATTTTTTCGCATTTTTCCTGAAATATGTGCCAAGATGATATGGCCATTGTCCAGTTCGACTTTAAACATAGCGTTTGGCAATGCCTCTACTACCTTACCGTCAACTTGAATGCCCTCTTGTTTTCCCATTAAAACCCTCTTCTACCGCGGATTTTACCCTTGCGGATAAATCCATCATAGTGTTGATTTTGCAAATGGGTTTGCAATTGTCTTAAAGTTTCTAAAGCCACGCCAATAGCGATTAATACGCTAGTGCCACCGATATAGAAAGACATGTTTAAAGCCTGTTTGAGATGTAATGGTCCCACACTGATTAAGGCCAAAAATATCGCTCCAGGTAAGGTCACCCGAGTCAAGATTTGGTCGATAAATTCAGCTGTTTTACGGCCTGGACGAACACCAGGAATAAAACCACCTGACTTTTTCAAGTTTTCCGAAATTTCTTTTGGGTTATACATAATGGCCGTATAAAAATATGCGAAAAATACAATAAGAACGGTAAATACCAAGGAGTAAACCCAATGACCTGGTAAAAATGCGTTTCCAAAGCTTTGTGCAGCACTGAAATTAGGCATAAAAGAAGCAATTTGCGCAGGTACAAACATAATAGCCGAGGAAAAAATTACTGGCATAACACCAGCAGTATTCACTTTAAAAGGAAGAAAACTATTCTGACCACCCATTACTTTACGACCAACAACACGTTTTGGACTTTGCAAGGGAATGCGCCTCGTGCCTTGGTCTATGAAGATAATGAAAGCAGTAATGGCTATTACTATCCCGATTATAACAATTTCCAATGGAACACTTCTTTCACCACTAATGACCAATTCCCATTCGCTGATAATAGCGCGAGGCATTTGAGCCATAATACCAATGAAAATAATTAAAGATATTCCGTTACCAATGCCGCGGGCGGTAATTTGTTCGCCCAACCACATGATAAAAATAGTTCCCGTTGTAAGTGTCAAAATAGTCAATGAAATGAAAGTGAATTTACCCATTCCAGGAGCAATCAAGCTTTGGCCGGTAGGTGTACTTTGACTATAAAGCCAAGTGGCAACACCCCAAGACTGCAAAGCACTAATTATAATAGTTCCATAACGTGTCCATTGGGTAAGTTTAGCGCGACCTTCGGCACCTTGTTTTTGTAATTGTTGTACTTCTTTAATCACTGTCCCTAACAGTTGGACAATAATCGAAGCACTAATGTAAGGCATGATTCCTAAGGAAAAAATCGAGGCGCGTTGCAAAGCTCCACCTACAAAGGTGTTATAGAGGCCAAACAAATTATTCGAATTTTTACTGAAGAACTCATTAATAGCAGAGTTCACTATTCCAGGAAGAGGGATATATCCTCCAAGGCGGTATATGGCTAATATACCGAGCGTAAGTAAGATCTTAGTACGAAGTTCTTTGATTTTAAATACGTTTAAAAAACCTTGAAGTGCTTGCACTTTAAATTACCTCTACCGAACCACCAGCGGCTACAATAGCAGCTTCGGCTGAGGCACTAAACTTATTGGCTTTAACCTTGAAGGCTTTAGTCAATTTGCCAGTTCCCAAAATTTTAATCGGTTTTTGCAAATCTTCTACAATTCCAGCCGCGACTAATTCGATAACCGTAACAGTTCCTACAGCCAGCTTTTCCAAGCTGCGTAAGTTTACGATTTGCGTGTTACGTGGGAAATGCGAACGAAAGCCAACCTTAGCGATACGACGTTGCAAAGGCATTTGACCACCTTCAAAACCTGGACTACGGCCGGGGCTTTTACGAGCGCCAGCACCTTTAGTTCCACGTCCACAAGTTTTGCCGAGACCAGATCCTGGACCACGACCCACTTTGAAACTCTTTTTATGCGAGCCTGCAATAGGCTTTAAGTTTGTCAATATCATGCTTTCACATCCTCAACTTGCACTAAATGTGCAACTACTCTTAACATGCCAGTCAATGCTGGACCTTTTTTCAAGACTACACTTTTTCGTACGCCACGCAAGCCTAGGGCTTGTAAGGTGCGCTTTTGCTTAATCAAGCAACGAATGGAGCTTACTTTTTGCGTAATTTTTACTGTATCGCTCATTTTCTTTCCTTAAACTTTCTTCACCACTTGACGCAAGATCGCAAACTCTTTTCTCGAACGTTGATCGAGTAAGCCTTGTAAAGTGGCCTTCACTACATTGTGAGGATTGGTCGAACCAATATTTTTAGTAAGTACATCATGCACGCCAGCTAATTCTAGAACGGCACGAGCCGCACCACCAGCGATAACACCCGTACCTGGTGAAGCAGGGCGCATGTACACTTTGGCAGCACCGAAGCGGCTATACACTTCATGAGGAATGGTTTTGTTAAGTAAAATAACATCCACCAAATTCTTATGGGCGTTTTCCGTAGCTTTACGAATGGCTTCGGCCACTTCATTAGCTTTACCGGAACCTGTGCCAATTCGACCATTGCCATTACCCACCACTACAATGGCGTTAAAGCTAAAGCGACGGCCACCTTTGACCACCTTGGCGCAGCGGTTAATAGCCACTACTTTTTCTTGAAACTCAGTTTTGTTTTCAGTTTCCAATTGCATCCTCAATGGTTAAAACTTTAAGCCCGCTTCGCGCGCAGCTTCTGCTACGGCTTTTACACGACCGTGGAATAAATATCCACCGCGGTCAAATACAACATTTTCGATTCCTGCAGCCAAGGCTTTGGTGGCTATTAAAGTCCCCAATACTTTGGAGATTTCAGTTTTCGAAATTTCTTTTCCTTTTTCACGCAAGTCAGCGGATAAGGAAGAAATTTGCAACAATGATTTACCAGATTTATCATCGATAATTTGTGCATACATATTGTTGAGACTTCTACGTACACAAAAACGAGGACGTTCTGCGGTACCAGAGATCTTCTTACGAATCCGTTCATGACGCGCATTGCGCGACTCTTGCCTAATTTTTGCTTTATCTGCAAACATGGGTATTCCTTACGACTTCTTAACTTCTTTTTGTTTTACAACTTCATTAACATAGCGTACGCCCTTGCCCTTATAGGGTTCTGGGGGTCGATATCCACGTATCGTGGCTGCTACCTGGCCGACTTTTTGTTTGTCAATGCCATCAACAATGATTTTCACATTGCCTTCCATTTTAACATTCACGCCTGCTGGTGGATCGAAAACCACGGGATGCGAAAAGCCCAACAATAAATTGATAGCTTTGCCTTTTTGTTCACCGCGAAAACCTACACCGCGAATTTCTAATTCTTTAGTGAAACCTTTGGTAACTCCAGTAACCATGTTTTGTAACACAGCGCGTGAGGTACCATGCAAGGCACGTTCGGCTTTTGCATCGGAAGAACGTTTCAAAGTAACTTCTTCGCCAGCTCTTTCGATGGCTATTTTTTCATGCACATCAAAAACTAATTGACCTTTCGGTCCTTCCACCAAAACATGTTGTCCGGTGACGTTAAATTTTACCCCAGCTGGGATAGTAATTATTGCTTTACCTATTCTCGACATCTTGACCTTACCAAACCTTGCAAATAATTTCGCCGCCAATTTTTTGCGCGCGAGCTTCGTGATCGGTTAACAACCCTTTGGATGTAGAAATAATTGCCATACCCAAACCATTTAAAACTTTAGGTAAACGGTCGGAACCTGCATAGGCACGACGACCTGGGGTACTGATGCGTTGGATACCTTGTATCGCTGATTCACCATCGGTATATTTCAAAAGAATTTTAAGTATTCCTTGTTTGCCATCGTCAACAATAACGAATTTCGAAGCAAAATGTCTGCGTACCAAAATCTTAGCGATTTCCCGACGAAGATTCGACGCAGGGATTTCTACCACTTTTTTCTTCACACTGGACGCATTGCGAATCCGTGTGATCATGTCACCAACTATATCCGTTATTCCACTCATTGCTCTCTCTTTTCCTTAACCTGAATTACCAGGATGCTTTCGTAATGCCAGGAATTTCACCGACCAAAGCCATTTCCCGGAAACAAATACGGCATAAGCCGAATTTGCGCATATAAGCTCTGGGTCTGCCACATCGGCGGCAGCGATTATATTGGCGCACAGTAAATTTTGCAGTGCGCTTTTGCTTTTCAATCATCGATCTCTTGGCCATATCAAACCCTACTAAGTCTTAGTGTTTTCTTTTCTAAAAGGCATACCTAAAGCAACTAATAGTGCGCGGCATCCTTCGTCATTTTGCGAGCTGGTAACAAAACTGATATCCATACCAAGCAATTGACTGATTTTGTCATAATTAATTTCTAAGAAAATAATTTGTTCTTTGACACCCATGGTATAATTACCACTTCCATCAAAGCCACGGCGAGGTACGCCGCGAAAATCGCGTACACGAGGTAAAGCAATGGTGATCAAGCGGTCCACAAAGTCCCACATTTTTTCGCCATGCAAAGTTACCTTCGCACCGATAGGCAAGTTTTCACGAATTTTAAAATTCGAGATAGCCTTTTTAGCGCGTGTGGCCACAGGCTTTTGACCGGTAATGGCGGAGATTGTACTCACCACTTCGTCGATCAAGCGTTGATTTCCTGTTGCTTCACCAACACCCATGTTGATCACAACTTTTTCTAAGCGTGGCACTTGCATGACATTGCTTAGTCCTAGTTCCTCTTTCAGAGCAGGAACTATTTCCTTGAGATATTTTTCTTTTAAACGTTGCACCGTTATACCCTTTGATTCAGTATCTATTAGTCGATTGGATTGCCGGTCTTCTTCTCGACCCGTACCCGTTTACCATTTGCGCCCGTCTTCTTCGCCACTTTTACTGGCTTATTCGACTTGGGGCTGATGAGCATGATATTGGAAATAGCCACTGGCATTTCCTTCTCCAAAATCCCACCCTTTTCATTTTTAGCATTGGGCTTCATATGCTTTTTGCCTTTATTGACACCTTCAATAATGACTTTGCCCTTTTCACGATTGACGCTAATGATGCGACCTTCGGAATCTTTTGCTTTACCCGAGATAACTTTTACTTTATCGTCTTTTTTAAAATGAATAGGCATTAAATTACCTCCGGAGCAAGCGAAACAATTTTCA
Source organism: Fibrobacteria bacterium (assembly GCA_043745805.1). GTDB lineage: Bacteria > Fibrobacterota > Fibrobacteria > UBA11236 > UBA11236 > JAYTSD01. The sequence continues at coordinate 5,397 of JAYTSD010000042.1, read as the reverse complement.
TGAATTGTTTTTCACGTAACTCACGAGCTACCGGTCCAAAAATACGCGAACCTTTAGGTTCATTATTTTCATTGATAATCACCACGGCATTGTCGCCAAAGCGAATGCAAGAACCATCTTTACGTTTTACTTCTTTAATAGTGCGCACCACAACGGCTTTTTGCACACTACCTTTTTTTACGCCACTCGTTGGGGCAGCAGTTTTAACAGCTACCACAATGATATCACCTAAGCTGGCATAACGACGTCTTGTGCCACCAAGCACCTTAATGCATTGGACTTCTTTGGCACCGGAATTGTCGGCGACACTTAAGCGTGTTTGTTGCTGAATCATTGTTTATTCTCCGATTATTTCTTGCGTTGAATGATGCGCACTAAACGCCAGCACTTGTCTTTGCTCAAAGGACGGGTTTCCATGATTTCCACAGTATCCCCTTCTTTGGCAGTATTTTCTTCATCATGAGCTTTAAGCTTAGATGTATTGGTAATGGTTTTACCGTATAAAGGATGTGACGTTTTATTGATCACCGCAACCGTAACAGTTTTATTCATTTTGTCACTAGTCACAATGCCCGTTTTAACTTTGCGTCTATTATCTCTATCTATAGTCATGTTAAACTCCCGCCTTAGCTTTGGAGGATTTTTGCTGAAGAACCGTCTTGGCGATAGCAATTTCGCGACGATTGATGCGAAGCAAGGAACTGTTTTCCAATTTACCCATGCTTGCTTGAATTCTTAAGTTGAAAATATTGCCTTCTAACTCCTTGACTTTTTCTACCAAGGCGGTTGGTGCCAATTCTTGTAAATCTTTGGCCTTAATCAATGGTCACCTCACAAATTTTTGTTCTGATGGGAAGCTTCTGAGCTGCAACGCCAAGTGCTTCCATGGCCAATGCACGATCCACACCGCCCATTTCAAAAAGGATGCGTCCGGCTCTAACTACCGCTACCCAACCTTCAGGATTACCTTTACCGGAACCCATACGAGTTTCAGCAGGTTTTTTGGTGATAGGCTTATCTGGAAATACCCGAATCCACACTTTACCACCTCTTTTAATTTTACGAGTCATCGCAATACGCGCTGCTTCGAGTTGACGATTGGTTACCCATGCGGATTCCAAAGCTTGGATTCCAAATTCGCCAAAGGCGAGAGATGTTCCGCGACTTGCCATGCCCTTCATGCGGCCACGTTGTGTCTTGCGATACTTAACTTTCTTAGGACTTAGCATTAAACCATCACCCTTTCCGATTCATTTTGGGCACTGAGGTCTTCACGCTTAATAATTTCACCCTTGAAAATCCACACTTTAATACCCACGGTACCATAAGTGGTCTCAGCACGAGCAATAGCATAATCAATGTCGGCACGAATGGTTTGCAAAGGAATACGACCTTCACGAACTTTTTCAGTACGAGCGATTTCAGCTCCGCCTAAACGACCACCGCATTGGATTTTAATTCCGAGAGCGCCCAAGCGCATAGCACTTTGAACGGCCTTTTTCATGCAGCGGCGGAAAGCAACGCGTTTTTCTAATTGACGAGCAATGTTTTCAGCAACAAGCTGTGCATCGACTTCCGGACGTTTGATTTCGCGGATATTGATGTAAATCTCTTTACCGGTTAAGTGCTGAAGCTCGCCTTTGATGCGTTCTACTTCTTCACCCTTTTTACCGATCACAACACCTGGACGAGCGGTGAAAATATTCACAGTCACTTCTTTAACAGTGCGTTCGATGCCAATATTCGACAATGAGGCATGACCTAAACGTTTCTTTAGGTAACGACGAATCATCATATCTTCATAAAGAAGATCAGCAAAGTTTTTTTCTGCGTACCATCTGGAATTCCAGTTTTTGATGACGCCGAGTCTGAATCCAATTGGATGGGTTTTCTGTCCCAAAGTTTCCTCCGTTAATCCGATATCACGATGGTCAAGTGACTTAGTTTCTTTTCAATTCGGAAAGCCCGACCTTGCGCACGAGCGCGTATGCGCTTCATGAGAGGTCCACCGTCCACAGTAATGGATTGGATTTTTAAATCTTTTCCTCTAGCTGCTTCCGTATTGTTTTGGAAGTTGGCAATAGCCGCCTTCAAAGTTTTATCCACCATACCGGCACTTTTTTTGGTTTTTTTCAAACCAAATAAGATAGCCACGGCGGCTTCCACGGATTTACCGCGAACCAAGTCCGCTACTTGCCGCATACGATTGGGCGAAGTGCGCAAATGCTTTGCACGAGCGATAGCTTGCATTATTCCCTCTTATTTCTTCGAAGCCGAAGGTGATGCCTTGGCTTTTTCAGTTTTTACATGTCCGCGGAAAGTGCGCGTCGCTGCGAACTCGCCTAATTTATGCCCTACCATATTTTCGGAAACGAAAACCGGTATAAATATTTTGCCATTATGCACAGCAATAGTATTGCCTACGAACTCTGGAGTGATGGTTGAACGTCGACTCCAAGTTTTGATAGCTGTTTTTTTTGGTGCAGCATTCATCGTCTTGACTTTGCCATTCAAATGGCTGTCCACAAATGCGCCCTTTTTTAATGATCTAGACACGTCAATCTCCCTTATACGTTCTTCGGACGGCGTTTAACAATATATCTATCCGTAACTTTATTGTTACGCGTCTTCTTGCCCTTGGCTTTTTTGCCCCAAGGTGATACAGGATGGCCACCACCCGCAGTTTTGCCTTCGCCACCACCCATTGGATGATCCACTGGATTCATAGCTACACCACGAACCTTAGGACGTTTACCCAACCAACGTGAACGACCAGCCATACCGCTGACTACATTAATTTGATCCGCATTACCTACGCGACCAATAACAGCCGAACAGTCTTGAGGAATAAGACGAACTTCACCGGAAGGCAATTTCACTTGGGCATATTTGCCTTCACGAGCTACGATTTCGGCTTGACCACCAGCAGAGCGAACAAGTTGTGCGCCTTTGCCGGGTTTTAATTCAATATTATGAATAGCTGTATTCATAGGGATTTTAGATAGAGGTAATACATTACCAATTTCTAAAGTTGCATCTTCTTTGCGAACCAAAACTTGGCCCACTTTTAATCCTTCTGGAGCTACGATATAGCTGCGTTGACCGTCGATATAACGAATCAAAGCAATATTCGCAGTACGATTTGGATCGTATTCGATTGTTTCTACCGTGGCAGCAATTCCTACGCGAGCGCGTTTGAAATCCACCAAGCGAAATAATTTTTTATGACCGGAACCGCGACGACGCATGGTAATAATACCGCGATTGTTACGGCCAGCTTTTTCATGCTGTCCACTAGTCAACGGCTTATAAGGCTCATTGGTAGTGATTTCACTGAAGTCCAAGGTTTTCTTGTACCGCTGTGAAGGAGTAAGTGGTCTATATGATTTAAGTGCCATGTGCTATTCCAATTCCTTGATGACATCGCCTTCTTTAAGACGGACGATTGCCTTTTTCCAGTTTGGACGACGGCCTTCGATGCCGCGTGTTCTTACTAGTTTACCGATGCTATTTACGGTATTTACCGAGAGCACGATTACTTGAAAACGAGTTTCGATAGCTCTCTTAATTTGGGTTTTATTTGCATCGCAACTTACTTTAAAAGCATATTGATTGGCTTTTAAACGAGAAGCGGTGGTTTTTTCCGTGTTGTGCGGATATACGATGATGTCTTTTACCGGTTTCATATTGCCTCTACTATGCCTTCGCCGCTAAAGCTTTGATGGCTGCGTCTGTGAATATGGCATTAGTAGCATGTAATACTTCATAAGTATTCATATCTTGCACACGTTCAACACGTATGTCAGGTATATTTCGTGCTGCTAATAGCAAATTCTTATCGGACTCGGTTACCAAAATCAAATTCTTTTGGCCAGAGAGTGCTGCCTTTTGCAATACCTTTACCAAGTCTTTGGTTTTAGGCGCTTGCATGAGCAAGTTTTCGAAAATATGAATGCTGTTTTCTTTGGCCTTAAGCGAAAGTGCAGACTTCAAGGCTTTACGACGAACTTTTGCATTCAAATCTTGTTTGTATAAACGGGGAGCCGGTCCATGTGCCTTACCACCGCGAGCAAAGTTAGGAGCCGTATTCGAACCCTGACGAGCGCGACCAGTACCTTTTTGCTTCCAAGGTTTTTTACCGCCACCGCTTACTTCGCTACGGGTTTTGGTTTTATGATTACCCTGACGTTGATTCGCTAAATAAGCTTTAACTGCCAAGAACATGACATGTTCATTGATTTCCTGTTCGAAATATTCGCCAGGCAATTCAGTTTCACTTTTATAGGTGCCGTCTAAGGCATACAATTTCGCTTTAGCCATGTTGTTTTCTCACAATCACTTCGCTGTTCTTAGGGCCAGGAACTGCGCCCTTCACAAAGAGCAAGTTTTTTTCGACATCAATTCGGACCAATTCCAAATTCTTGACCGTTTTTTGTGCATCGCCCATATGTCCAGGTAATTTTTGACCAGGAAAAACGCGAGCAGGGAAAGTATGCGCACCAATAGAACCAGGAGCGCGATGGTTATGCGAACCATGTGACATGGGTCCACGGCTAAAGCCATGACGCTTAATAGTTCCTTGGAAACCGCAGCCTTTGCTTGTGCCGCAAACGGTTATCCATTTTTCATTCTCAAAAAGAGAAACAGTTAATTCTTTGCCTAATTCAAAGCTCGCCAAATCGGTTACGCGAAACTCAGCTAGGTTTTTTGCAGGAACCATTCCTGATTTTGTGAATTGACCTGCGTCTGCTTTATTCAAAGTTTTAAGACGAGCTTTACCTGAAGCTAATTTTACAGCTTCATAACCGTTTTTTTCTTTGGTTAACAAAGCCAAAATAGTAGCGGGTAACGCTTCGATTACGGTAACAGGAACGGCTTCGCCGGCTGCATTAAATACTTGGGTCATTCCCAATTTTTTTCCTACTAATCCCAACATATTACACCTTTATTTCCACTTCAACGCCAGCTGGTAAGTCCAACTTCATCAAAGAGTCGATGGTTTGTGGGGTAGAGTCGATAATATCAATCAATCTCTTATGCGTTCTGGATTCAAATTGTTCACGCGATGTTTTATTAACATGCGGAGAACGAATAACCGTGTAAATCCTCTTTTTAATAGGAAGGGGTATTGGTCCTACAATTTTAGCTCCTGAATTGCGAGCCGTTCTAACGATATCAGCTGCCGACTTATCGATCATGCGATGATCGAAAGACTTGAGCCGAATTCTGATTCTTTCACCTGCCACTCTTAAACCTCTTTGACTTTCCTAAAGTTCCTAAATCGATTTCAACGACTACGCTATGATTTCCGAAACAACACCAGCACCCACGGTACGACCGCCTTCGCGAATAGCGAAACGCAAATCCTTAGCCATGGCTATCGGTGTAATTAATTCT
>JAYTSD010000041.1:0-1664 GCA_043745805.1 Fibrobacteria bacterium | reverse complement strand
CAGCAGCGGACCAAGATGCCATGATTAAATTTTTAAAGTCGCTATAAACAAATCGCAAATATGAATTTCAGAGGGTGGATTTTTATCCACCCTCTTTTTGATCATACACTTAATTATCCTATTAGTGTATTTTGATAGTTCATTTAGGCTGGTTTTTAGTTTAAAAATGCTATTTCCTTACTACTACAAGAATTAATTTTAAATAACCGCACCAATAGGGTCAATCTCGCCCCACTTGTACCGTATGTTAATCGGCAAATATTTCATTCGACCCTATTTTAAGAGCATAATGAGAGCATTATGAAATCATAATGTATTTCAAAATAGGAGCTCCGGTGGGGCGGTTCCTTTTAAGTTCGAGAAGCCGGACTCGGGCGTTCAAATCCATAATTGGGAGTATTGAATGAAAATAGAAGCAAAGAAAAAATCTTTTGGAAAATTCACCGGAACGATTGCCTTAACAGCTTTGTGTTCACAATGGACTTGGGCCGATATTAAAATTTTACTTAAGGATGGACAGAATGCTCCTATTTCAGGAGTTACCTGTTTACAAAGTGGCGGTAACTCTACAGCTACGTCGGATGGCTCCGGTTCTTTAACACTTACTAATGTAGCTTCAATTTTCAATGCCAATAAACAAGCTCCCCATACATATTCGCTTTCACAAATCCCTTTAGCTTTAGGTGAAAAAGCCAATATAACCGTTGCTGATATTAAGGGTAAAATAGTTTTTCATGCGCAAGTCTCTTTAGGTGAACACGTTGAATTCTCTCGCCAAGACAAAGGCATTTATTTTGTAAATATTGCGAGCAAAAGCTATTCAAATCACGGTCGTTTTGTGAATACGGGAAATGGAATGACGTTTGAAGGCTTGGCGCTTAATGATAAAATATCAGCCCAATTAGCAAAGTCTGCTGCAGGAACGGCGGCCTCCATTATTTGCAGTAAATCCGGCTACACAACACAAGGGTATCAACTCCTTGATGGATCCACTAATACTATTGATTTTACAAAGTTGGCTTGGGTTCCCCTGTTTGATGCGTCAAATACTTTATTAGAACCAGAAATTGTTTCCGAAACACCAACGGCAGTAATCACGCGCTATGCTGACCGAGGTCGTGACCGCCACGCACGTGAAGATGAATTCCATATTTACGATCATTATTTAGGTCATTATTGGACACATAGAACCGCAGCCATTGAAATTATAGACGAAGTTGCCAAGGGTGGAACCAAGGTTACAGTCAATGTAAAAACGCAATGGCCCTTAAGTTCAACCAATTGCCGCGCCTTTTATGAAGGGAAAGGTACAGTCGCTCAATATATTGGTAATAATAATATGACTTCGACTGGCAAAAACGCCTATACCACATCGTTTAGCGGATATCCAAAAGATAAGTTTCGTCCCTTTAAAGCAGGCGACAGAATGGAAATTGAAGTCAGCGAATTTTTAGCTGGCCCACCTGAAGGTCGTGCAAATTATTATGGCACCGTAGTACTGTATATTATTGGAGGCAGTGGCGGCTTAGTACCTTGGGAACCCCATGGAAAGTTTGGAGATCCAACTACTGAACTTGAAGATTCTTATCCCGTCGACAAAGCCGCTTGGGAAGGTGGCTGGATGACTTTGCCTACGCAAACATCCAATGAACCGCTTTATCACT
>JAYTSD010000040.1:0-68675 GCA_043745805.1 Fibrobacteria bacterium | reverse complement strand
TGTCCATTTATAAGCTATGCCGGGCAAAGGTCTTTTGGAGGAGTCCACAAATTGGAAATGCACATTATGTAATTTTGTCCAAGGTCCAAGATCAGGAGGCGGTTCCATGGGCTGAACACCGCTGGGGTCTTTGATTTTAGAGGCGCCAACGCCCAAAGCCTTGCTAGCACTACTGGCTTGGCTTCCACTGCCTGCTTCACCAATAAGCACAGTCATGCAACCCAAAACAATAGGTGCGGGAGGGCCTACGCAAGTGGCCATATCGCCAACACGCGCGGCAGGTTTTTTGCCAATGAATACACCTGTGCTTCCAAGTAGGATGGGGCCGCCGACATGAGGTACCACGCCTGTTACCATAGGGCAAACATGCATATCTCCCATAGTGGCTGCGGGCATTTTACCTATAAACACCGTTGGCGAGCCTGGCCCTACAACCATTCCACCATGTGCCGTGGTATCTAAAAGTCGAGCTGCTGGCTTACCCATATTGGCCTCTTTAATATTGGAATCCGTTTATCTTCTGATCAATATTAAAAAATATTGTTAGGGCTGGGTGGTGATAGCGGTCACAAAATGCTTCAAGCGGAAGGCTAATTAACCTCCATAATTTGCGTGGCTTTGTTTTCGATTAATTTCCAAAACAATTTTAGGCGTTTACCCAATCTATTTCGGAAAGTACCCGAAAACTCCCCTGTCTTAAGTTTACCAGAAAGCTCTATGCTGGTACTATCACTATAGGTAACTTGAACATTTAAACTCCCTTGCTTTGGCTCTTGACCTGAAGGTATGGGTAAATCGGATTTAAATATAAAATGGGATTCCCGTTCCTCACCAATTTTATTCTTGGTGGTAATATCGAAAGCATATAAGGTATCATTTTTGTTATCATCCAAATTTTTTCCCTTACGTAACAAATAGGTTATTTTCAGATTGTCTAAAGTATCTGTATTTGACGGAGTAGAGATTTGCAATTGCGCTTGTAAAGTATCCGACCAATCCAAATCCAATCCCCCTAATTTATTGAGTAGTAATACCGAATGAATACGCCCGCTTCGCATTTTTTCAATGCCAGAGAAACGTAACATGCCTTGGGTAATATCTTTGTACTTGATTTGCAAACGCGCTTCCAATGTCGAACTTTCTACTAAGGGCTTAAAACGCGGATTTTTTTCGAAAAAGCGTACGTCCACCACTGAAAATGGTGCGCCATTATCTATGGCGAAACCATCATTATCGGCATCATAGTATTCTGCTTTACCGATTGTGTCTCCTAAATAGGTTTTTATCCAATTTACGGTATAAATTTGATTGTCATTTTCCGTATCAAAATTTTCATCTGGGCCTGGACCTAAAATCAGATCGGCCTTTTGCACAGTATCTTTTTCGAACACTGTAAACAAGGCATGCACTTTATTCGTTTTTCCAGCAATAGCATTGATTATACCGTCCCCATCGGCATCAATGAGTTCTACTGTTTCGATTTTGCCTGCACGTGATATTACTATTTGTTTGGTTCGCAAATAATGTTCATTATTTTTAATGGTATCCTTTGCTAAAGAGTCCCAACGCACATAAGCAGTATCGAGGCGTGTAAAAAACAGCCCTTCATTTTTATTTGAAAAAATGGCATAACCTTGCAATATATGCGATAAATCAATGGCCGAAGAATCTTGAGAAAGTACAGAAATCTTTTTTAAACCTTTGCTCGAATCTACGGCAGGCACATCTACACTGGTAGCAGAAATCGCTGTTAAGGCAGTATTCGGAACCGTATTTAAAGTGTTAAAATCACCGCCTTGTTGCAGGGAGCTCCGTACCAAGGCTTGCACGGTATTGGGAAAATCATCCACTCCCGCATGCGGCTCATCTTTAGGACTTTCGATACAAGCCCAAAATGCATTCATAAAAACCAATGTGGATATTAACCAAAGTATTTTACGCATCATTTATCCTTGGAAATGGAAGTGCGAGGAAAATATTGAATATTAAATTGCATTACGCGATCAGGATTTTCTTCTTTTTTGGCGATCTCAAAAATTTCTTCGCGGCATTTTTCAATACGTTTTTGAATTTCCAAATAACTCGCTTCGCTCAATGTAAGTAGACCTGAGGAGATATGCCTTTCTTTAGGGGAAAAAGCGAAAAGCGCTTCGGAGGCTTGTACCACCCATTCTCGATTTAAACGTTTAACGAGATCGCTTAGCGAAGCGGTAGGTTCTTGGTTTTTATAAGTAGGTATATAACGACCATTGGCTTCTTGCGTTAATAATCCCCATTCGCAAAGATCGCGTACACATTTTTTCACGAGAGTAACTGGCAATGACGGACGAAAAAATTTAGCCAAGGCTTCGTAATTTCCATGAAAATCCATTACTTGTACGGCTGACCGTACTAGTGGATAATGGTAATCTTGATAGTACTTACTGTCTTTAGGATTAAGCTTTACAAAGGTGCTGCGATTACGACGGAATAACATTTGGCGATATAAATCTTGTTTCTCTTCCCCATCTTTACATTGGCCATAGGCGACGAGTAAACGAAAATATTCCGCTTCATTCGCCTTTAAATCAAAAGCCAATAGTATTTTTTCCATTGCCGCCTCGCTTAAAGTGCGACGACCTTTGATTACATCATTAAAAAAGCCTGGATTGGTGAATTGTGCAGCAGCGGCTAATTTGCGATGAGAATATTTGGGATCGAGCGTGCACTTTTCGGCAAAACTCTCTTTAAGGAATAAACGAAAATCTTCGAATTGATAAATATCCACGACATGAACCTCATCCTCAGTATAATTACCCGCGAAACTTAAGTCAAATGATAATTACACTTAATGATTACGTTTTTGGCCAATATTATTTGTCGTTCATATTAAAATAACCCATAAAATACAAGTTATTTTCAGTATTTAAGCCTTATTCGCTTAAAATATTAAAATTAATAAATACCCATAAATGATTACGATTTAGGGTTAAAAAACTAAAATGGTTTAAGGGAAATAATTAACGCTTAATCACAAAGCGTGTTTTACTTAAGCTTTTTTGAATTTTTTCTGCAAATCATTAATCTTTAAAACCAATTCGATGGGACTTAATCCATTCAGATCTAAACTTAATACAGCTTTATAAACTAGCTCATATTCTGGATGCTCAGGAGTTAAAGTCAAGCCAAATAAATCCACTTGTAATTGAGATTCCTGTCGGTTATCCTTCGCTTTTGTATAGAGCGGAGTTTTTTCGGCTACTTTTGCGAATCGTTCTTCGGGTATTATTTCTGCTTCAGGGAAAGTGGAAACACCGCGTTCTTTTTCGAGTTGATGCAAAATTTCCCATGCGCGTGCAATGACCGAATCGGGAATACCCGACATTTTTGCGACTTGAATCCCATAACTAGAGTCACAACCACCTTCAATCACTTTGCGTAAAAATATCACTTCCTGATCGGTTTCGCGTACCGTAACCTGTACATTACGTAGCCGTTTTAAATTTTCCGCTAAGCCTGTGAGCTCATGGTAATGCGTAGCAAAAAGTGTACGTGCCGCGATTTGTGATTGATTATGTATGGCTTCAACAATTGCCCAAGCTAAAGAAAGGCCATCATAGGTGCTTGTGCCACGTCCGATTTCATCTAATAAAACCAAGCTGCGTGGAGTGGCATGATTAAGTATATTCGCCGTTTCGATCATCTCCACCATAAAAGTACTTTGGCCGCGGGCCAGCCTATCGGTGGCGCCTACGCGTGTGAATATACGATCCACTAATCCAATAATGGCTTTATCCGCAGGTACAAAAGATCCGATTTGCGCGAGCAAGGTAATCAAACCCACCTGACGCAGATAAGTACTTTTACCTGCCATATTCGGTCCGGTTATTAATAACAATTGTCGATCATCCGTACTGAGAAAAACATCATTAGGAATATATTCTCCCTCAGGAGTAATCGCTTCTACTACGGGATGGCGACCATTAATGATTTCCAAGCTACTTTCTTCAATTAAGTTAGGTGCATTGAAGCGATAATCCCTTGCACAAATCGCCAAGCAATTAATTACATCGATTTCACCCAAGCTTTGCGCAATGTCGAGATACAGTATTGCTTCGGCATTTACATTTTCACGAATGCTGCAAAATAGTTTATACTCTAAAGCATTAATACCACTTTCCGCATTCAATAATTTATTTTCCCACTCCTTCATTTCGGGAGTGATATAACGTTCGGCATTCACCAAACTTTGTTTGCGAATATAATGCCCGGGAACTTTATTTTCCTGAGCCTTAGTAACTTCAATATAATAGCCGAATACTTTATTATAACCGACTTTAAGAGTGGATATGCCCGTAGCCTCTCGCTCCCTTGGTTGTAGGCCATTCAACCATTCACGACCATCGCGAATACTATGCACTAAAGCATCTAACTCTTCATAGGCGCCAGGACGTATCATACCACCTTCGCGCACGGTGAGCGGTGGCCTCTCAGTAAAGCGATTTAATAAATCTTCGCCTCTTTGGCGTAAAGGCAAAAATCGTTCACGCAATTTCACAAAAAAATCCGAAGACAATTCTCCTAATATTTCACCGACAGCTCCCGCTTCGCATAAAGACGATCCTAGTCCCGCCAAATCGCGACCATTAGCTCGGCCGGCGCCGCATTTAGCAATAATGCGCTCGATATCATTGATTTGCATTAAATGCTTACGTAACATCTCTAATACGGCTGGTTTTTGTAAAAGTTCGGCAATAGCTTTTTGCCTAAATTCGATAGCCGCAATATCCCGTAACGGATGGGTTAACCAAAATTTTAAAGTGCGTCCGCCCATGGCAGTTACAGTTTTGTCGAGTAAATGGAAAAGTGTGCCGCCTTCATCTTCGGTATGAATAGGGCGAATGAGTTCGAGATTACGCACGGTAGCGGCATCCAAAGTCATATAAGCATCGAAGCGTTTAACTTGCAAACGTGCTAAATGCTGTAATTCGGTTTTCTTTTGGTCACGCGCATAAGCCAAAGCTGCTGCCGCCGCTTGAATACCTACATGCAAATGTCCGCAATCAAAGGCTTCCAGGGAATGCACTTTAAATTGCCGCGCTAATTTTTTTTGGCCTTGTTCAAAATTAAAAAAACTTTTCGGTAATAAGGTGAGCAAGGTGCGTTCGGTTTCGCGCATTTGTACCAAAACTTTAGGTAACTCCAAGGTTTCGGGGAGCAACACTTCTTGCGCATTCAAGCGATAAAGTTCATGGCAAATCTCATCCGCCGAACCTTCCATAGTCGCAAAATAACCGGTGCTTAAATCCACATAAGCAAAACCATAGAGCGCTTCATCCGCTTCACCATAAATAGAGGCTAAATAATTATTGGATTTGGCATCGAGATAATTATCATTAATGGATGTACCACGCGTCACAAGTTCCGTGACTTCACGTTTTACAATACCCTTTGCTTGCGCCGGATCTTCGGTTTGTTCACAGACGGCCACCTTAAGACCCGCCGCAATAAGCTTGGGCATATACCGTTCAATGGCATGATAAGGAAACCCTGCTAAAGGGGTTTTGTCTAGCCCCCCATGATTGCGTGCCGTGAGGGTGAGGCCTAGTATTTTGGAAGCCGTAATTGCATCGTCATTAAACAGCTCATAAAAATCGCCCATGCGATAGAGCAATAAAGCATCGGGATGACTTGCTTTAATCTCTTGATATTGTTTCATCATGGGCGTAACGCTCATGTTACTCTCCCGAAAATTTAATCTTCTTGTGGATTGGCGTTCTGAAAATCGCGAACGGGTTGTGCATTGCGAGCGGTTTGCATGTCTAAAGTCATTTGCTCCGCATCGGCCTGTTCCATATGCACCACGGATCCATCGGCTCTAATTTGCGGAATCAAAGATTGCGCTTGCAAAATTTCTTCGAACTCGGAAAGGCGTGGTAAATCATCTGGAACTTTGCTGATACCAAAGTAACGCAGAAATTCTTTAGTCGTCGCATAATTGAAGGAACCGCCTAAGGCATCGGCCTTGCCTGTGATATCAATTAACTTTTTGTCGAGTAAGCTCTTGATACAACCGTCAACATTCACGCCGCGTATAGATTCCATTTCTGCTTTAGTAATCGGTTGCTTATAAGCCACAATGGCCAAGGTTTCTAAGCTGGCTTGTGATAAACGACGTGGTGCGCTTTCTTTGAAAAGCTTGCGCACCCAAGGATAGTATTGTGTGCGTGTACGACAACGAAAGGCACCATCCACTTCCACAATTTCAAAAGGGGCTTCTTGGGCTTCCCATTTATGATTCACACTTTTTACTAATTGACGAATACGTGGAACCACCCAATCGTCCCCTAAAATATCCTTAAGGGCTTTGGCGGATAAATATTCATGGGTTGCGAAAAGCAAAGCTTGCAAAAGTTTTTCGGGTTCCGGTGACCAAGCCGTTATGCCTTCGATTTCTTCCGCTACTTCGGCAGTTTCAGTCGTATCTTCGGCATCTATAACTTCAATATTTGCATCCGCATTTTCACCGGAATTCGATTCTTCTTGAGAGGAATTTTCCTTGGCCTCTACACTTGCCTCGGCAAGACTTTCGGCTTCCGACTGCATATCTTGCTTGGGAACCTCTTCCCAACTAGCCTCTTCAGCGGAATTTTCAGCAGAGTGATCGATTGAATCCATAATGAGGTAAAGTTAGCAAAACCATAGCTTTAGCCTAGGTTGTTTTGGGGATTTTTGATGGATTTTTAAATACTATTCCTGCACATCACTTTCCACAATAACCGTGGCCGGAGGAGTAGTCGCAGCCTCAGTCCCCATTTGCGCCATGGCCTGCATTTCTTCTTCCAATTCGCGCATTACCGTTTCCAAACTATTTTCCGCTTGGCGACGTAGTATGGCTTCTTTTACAATTTCTACAAGTCCGGCTTTAAATTCAGGAAGTGCTTCGAGTTCACGATCAGCTTGATTGAGTTCAATTTCATAATTCGCATTATTCTGTTTACGGAATACCCAAATGGAACTCATAGCATGGCTTTGTCTTAATAAAATTTTATCCAGCTTCACCAATTCTAAAATGGCCATAAAGGTTACCACTTTAGCGATGACGCGCGGATCATTTTGAAAAAGATCTTCGAATAAGCTACGACCTTCGGCTTGAATGAGCGTATCGATTTCCTGCATTCTATCTTCGATAGTCACATCATCAATTTCTACTTCATGAACTACGGGCTTAGGCGCTTCTAAAACCACTTTGCGAAAGGCGCTGAGCAATCCATAGACGCCCGCTTCTTCTTCGCCTAATTCATCTTTATCCGTGTCAGGCGCATCGGTGATACCGCGAGGGAGAGCGCCGAAATGCCGCGCTTCAAAATTACGTAATACGCGTGCGGCTTCTTTGAATTTTTGATACTCTAGCATTTGCGCAATTAAGGCTTGCTTATCGAGTTCATATTCCATTTCTTCTAATTCGTCTTTTTGTTCGGCAGGCAAAAGTTCGCGCGTCTTTAAACGCATTAAGCGCGCCGCCATGACCAAGAATTCGCCTGCATTGCTGAGATTGAGTTCGGGCATGGAGTCGATATAAACCAAGTATTGATCGGTAATGGTCGCAATGGAAATTTGTTTAGGATCCAATTCATTCTTCTGTACCAAATACAGAAGCAGATCGAGCGGGCCTTCGAAAATGCCCAACTTCACTTCATAATCGCTTTCGATTATGCGAATGGCTTTTTCTTTATCCTTTTCCATAATTCCCATACTCAAATCTTCCCGAGATTTACTCTACGGTTACGCTCTTCGCTAAATTACGAGGCATATCTACATCGCAACCACGGGCTACTGCAATATGATAGGCTAGCAATTGTAAAGGAATTACCGTTAACAGCGGAGTTAAAATATTCAAGGTTTTAGGAATGCGAATAATATGATCTGCTAAATCTTTGAGCTGACTTTCCGAATCGGTAATCGCCAAAATTTTTCCCCCACGCGCTTTCACTTCTTGCATATTAGAAAGCACCTTATCGAATAAGGCATCGGTAGGAACCACTACCACGGTAGGCATATTCGCATCAATCAAAGCAATTGGCCCATGTTTCATTTCAGCAGCAGGGTAACCTTCGGCATGTACATAGGAAATTTCCTTTAGCTTTAAAGCCCCTTCCATTGCCACGGGATAATTATAGCCGCGACCGAGATATAAAAAATTACTGGCATGTAAATATTCTTTAGCGATGACTTTGATTTCTTCATTCAAAGCTAAAATCTCTTTAATTTGATCGGGGATTTTAGCCAAGGCATGGCAAATTTTAATGCCTTCATCTGGGGATACACGACGCATACGCCCAAGCAATAGAGCGATTAAAGTCAATACGGTAACTTGTGCAGTAAACGCCTTAGTTGAAGCCACTCCAATTTCAGGACCAGCATGCAGATAAACTCCGCCATCACTCTCACGAGCAATGCTAGAACCAACTACATTACAAATGCCTAATACGGTCGCGCCTTTTTGCTTGGCTTCGCGCAAGGCCGCCAAAGTATCGGCCGTTTCACCCGATTGAGAAATACAAAATACCAAAGTACGTTCTGTAACAATAGGGTTACGGTAACGAAATTCCGAAGCGTATTCCACTTCCACCGGAATACCGGCCATTTCCTCAATTAAATATTCCCCCACCTTACCCGCATAAAAAGAGGTTCCACAAGCAACAATAATAATGCGCTGAATACTGCGTAATTCTTGATGGACTAAGTTCAAGCCATTGAGTTGCGAAGTGCCCGATTCAGTGAGAATACGACCGCGCATGGCATTAATAATCGAAGCCGGCTGTTCAAAAATTTCTTTTAGCATAAAATGATCGAAATTGCCTTTGGCGACTGCCTCCGCATTAAAATCAATATTTTGTACTTCGCGACGCACTTCCAAACGCGCTTGATTAGTAATACGATAACCATCTTTATTAATAACCACCATATCATTGTCATCGAGATAAATCACTTTTTGCGTATAATCCACAATCGGTGCCACATCCGAAGCCAAGAAAAATTCATTTTCGCCCACGCCTAAAACTAGGGGGCTACCACGTCTTGCCCCTACCAGCACGCCTGGTTCATGTGCCGTGATGACTACGATACCTAAGGCTCCTTCTAAATGAGCTAAGGTGTCGGCCACGGCTTGACTCAAATCGCCTTTATAATATTTATGCACCAAATGTACAATCACTTCGGTATCGGTTTCGGATTTAAAAACCACACCTTCTTGTTGTAGCTTTTGTTTAATGATGGCATAATTTTCAATAATGCCATTATGCACTACGGCAAATTTTCCATCACTACTCGAATGCGGATGTGCATTTTCCACGGAAGGCGCACCATGCGTGGCCCAGCGAGTATGGCCAATGCCCGTATGTCCATTTTGAGGAGCATCACGCATTAAGGATTCTAATTCCGCGAGTTTACCTTTAGCACGCACCACATGAATTTCATTTTCATATTGAATACAAATGCCCGAGCTATCATAGCCACGGTATTCCATTTTCTTTAAGCCATTCAGCAAAATTTGCTGTACTTGGCGAGGTCCGCTATAGGCAACAATTCCACACATTAAAGTTCCTCCTCAATTAAACGACATAGTTCTAAAGCATGTTTTTTTTCGGGCGCTTCCGCGATCACCCGCATAACCGGCTCCGTATTGGATGTGCGCACATGCACCCAACTTTTTTCCCAGGAGAAGTGTAAGCCATCTTGCTCATCTACCTTAGCATCTTGAAACTTGGCAAGCAAGCGGCCATAAATATTCTGCACATTTTTTCCTGCCACCGCAAATTTTTGCTTTTCAATGTGATACGGAAAAATTTCATCCACAATCGTTTGCAAAGGCATGGCTTTTTCGGCCATCCATTGTAAGGTCATAGCAATTGCCAAAATACCATCGCGTCCATAATGCAAAGCCGGTAAGATAACGCCTCCGTTACCCTCGCCGCCAATCACACTGTGGTTTTGCTTCATCACAACGGTCACATTAATTTCGCCTACTTTTGCACGCTTCACGGGCACACCAAATTTTGCACCGATATCTTCTATCATGCGACTGGTCGAAAGATTAATGGTTACTGGACCTTTTTCATGCGTCAATTGTAATTGCGTAGCCAAAGCCAGAGTATATTCCTCACCAATAGCCAAACCGGTATTGCTCACCATGGCACATCGATCTGCATCGGGATCGGTAGCAAAACCAACATCGCATTTTTTATTAATCACCAACTCACTCAGTTCGCGTAAATTTTCGGGAGTGGGTTCAGGATTATGTGGAAACAATCCACTCGGTTGTACATGAATAGCCTCTACTTCACAACCCAAGGCTTGTAATAATTTAGGGACAATAAAACAACCTGCACCATTAACACCATCATAAGCCACGCGAAATTTACGCGCACGAATTTTTTCCACATCGATAATAGGTAACTTCAAGGTTTCGGCAATATGATGATCATCGGAATCTAGTATTTGCGATAACGCTTTAACGTCCTGATAACCTTTCCAATCCATTTGCGCATTATCCACCAAATGAAATAATTGTTTCACTTGAGGTTCATCTAAAAAAATACCTTCGGCAGTCAAAAACTTTAAAGCGTTCCATTCAATAGGATTATGCGAAGCCGTAATGATAATGCCACCACCGGCTCCCGCTTTAAGCACCATCATCTCCACGGTAGGTGTGCTGGCAATGCCAAGCAAAACGGCTTCGGCGCCAGAAGCTTGACAGGCTGAAGCTACAAGATTTTCAATCATAGCACCTGTCGTGCGTGTGTCACGACCAATCACAACTTTTTTTGCGCCGGTAAGTTGCACAAAGGCATTTACATAGTTCACTATCAGCGAGGGTGAAAAAGCTGGCCCCACTATGCCGCGAATGCCCGAAACTGAGCGCATTAAAACAGACATAAATTCCCCTTTTGACTTTAGAGCCGATAATCTAGTTTTTTTTGACGAATCTTCCCTCTATCCATCATTTATTGCCCGCAAAATTGGCAATTTATACCTCTTGATTTATGAGGTAAGATTGGTATTTCTTAGGCCAATTCAGGAATAGTGAATAAAGCGAGGAAATATGCGATTTTTACTGATAATTTTATGTGGACTTAGCGGATTTTCTTATGCTCTTTCCAGTACACCAACCTCTATGCCTCCGCTGCAAATGTCCATGCATTTTGAAAGTGAAGACTTCAACAAAAAGGATACGCTGAACTTAATTGTAGAACTCACCGTGCCTGAAGGATGGCATGTACACTCTCATCATCCTCTTGACTCATTTTACATTGCCAGTGAAATCGAAGCCATTGGACTCGGCCTAAAATTTGGGTCACCGATATTTCCATCAGGAGAAATTAAAACCTTACCGTCCTTAGGCAGTAAACTCTCGCTTTATGAAGGACATTTTTCCATTCGCATTCCCGCGGTTAAAGCCCAAACCAATTTTCATTTGGATTCCACACAGGTTATTTTTTCGTATCAAGCTTGCAGCGATGCCATTTGCTTACCTCCCAAAGATATTACTTTACATTATGGTGAAAAATTAGGCGGAGAAGAAAAATCGGCTTCAGGTAACACCCAAGCTACAGAAATACAGATACCAGGGTCCTCACGTTCATCATCCAATTCATTTTCAACCGGCCCCACAAAGGCTTCTGAAAAAGAACCTTCCGCAACAAACAAAGAAACAGGATTTGACTTCAACCGCAGTTTTGTAGTTTTATTTTTTGCTTTACTTTTTTCAGGGTTGGCTTTAAATCTCACGCCATGCGTTTATCCCTTG
This sequence comes from Fibrobacteria bacterium, assembly GCA_043745805.1. Lineage (GTDB taxonomy): Bacteria > Fibrobacterota > Fibrobacteria > UBA11236 > UBA11236 > JAYTSD01. The sequence goes on along the minus strand of JAYTSD010000040.1, from coordinate 56,887 downwards.
CTCGCTATCACGGTAAGTTTATTTGGTTCCAAAGCTAAAAGTACTTTTGCACAACGCTTTTGGATGTCATTCGCTTATGTAATGGGCATTGTGATCACCTTCTCGATACTCGGTGTATTCGCTGCGGAAACGGGAAGTCTCTTTGGATCGTTTTTACAATCAACTGCCGCCCAAGCCATTATTGTCGGCGTATTTTTGCTATTAGCGCTCAGTGCTTTTGGTTTATTTGAAATTCGTATGCCTGCCGCTTTAATGGGCAAGGCCATGGAGGCCAGTAATAGTGGCGGTTATGTGGGCAGCTTATTGGCTGGATTATTTTCTGGCTTATTAGCAGCACCTTGTATTGGGCCAGTTGTGCTAGCCTTACTGGTGTATGTCGCAAAGGAGGGTAGTTTATGGACTGGCTTTTGGACCTTTGCCGTATTGTCTTTTGGCATGGGTATTCCCTATTTGATTTTAGGAACCTCCACCACTTTGCTCACGCGCTTACCCAAAAGTGGAGATTGGTTATCCGATGTAAAAAAAATTATGGGCGTCATTTTGCTGTTACTGGCTGATTATTATGGCCGTGGATTTTGGGGCGAGCATATTTACAGTTTAATTTTTGGCGCCTTATTATTGTTTATCGCTTTATATCTCAACCCTTTCAGCGCCTTTGAAAAAGGCAATAAAACCTTGTCTGCGATAATGAAAGTGTTGGCCTTTATCGCTTTATTGTATTCAGTGCATTATTTGACCGAGGGCTTATTTGGGCAAAGTGTTTTTGCGGCTCACACCACGAGCTCTTCGGCTGAAGTACCTAGTTTGCAGTGGACGGCTTACAGCGATGCTGAATTAAATCAAGGTAAGGGAAAAGTTACCCTAGTAGACTTTCAAAGCAAAGTATGGTGCGCAGCTTGTAGAGAAATGGAAGACGTTACTTTTGCGGATGCAGAAGTGCGCAAATCTTTGCAAGCTTATCATTTGCTTTTTGTAGATGTAGATAAACATCCTGAGGCTAAAGCCTTACAAGAAAAATATGGGATTCTCGGAATACCCACCTTGGTGGTGATTGATGGCGAAGGAAACATAGTCGATAAAATTGTAGGTTTTGTCGAACCAAAAGCCTTCCTCGCTCGCTTGCAATCCTTATCAGCCAGCACTATTTAAGCCTTTACATTTACAGTGGCATTAACTCCTAAGGAATCATGAAGATTTTATTAATCGATAATTATGACTCCTTTACCTATATACTCTATCAGTATCTTTGGGAAATCTGCGGCGAAAAACCTTTACTGATTAAGAATAATGCTTTTACCTTAAAAGAAATTCAGCGTTTTAATTTTCAAGCCATTGTCATTTCTCCTGGCCCTGGCCATCCCGAAAATGCACGGGATTTTGGAGTTTGTGCGGAAGTCATTCATCACTATGCCAATACACCATTACTGGGTGTTTGCCTCGGACATCAAGGTTTGGGGCTTTGTGCCGGAGCCAAGATTATTGCGGCTCCTGAACCCTGTCACGGGAAGGTTACCCAAGTTTTCCATCAGGGACATAAACTTTTTCATGACCTTCCTTCACCCTTTGCCGCCACACGCTATCATTCTTTGGTGATTGATGCTCACACTCTACCAGTTCATTTGGAAACTATTGCCTTTTCCGAAGACCAACAAATTATGGGCATTCAATGGAAACAACGTCCAAGTTACGGAGTACAATTTCATCCCGAAAGTATTGGAACGCCTTTAGGAAAAAAAATCCTGAATAATTTTGTGACTCTTGTCCAAAATTGGCTCAGCGAAAATGCCCCACAAACTACTTTTTCTCCCGTTACCGCTAAGTTTCCTTTAATCCATAAAGAACCCGAGTTTGCTCCCGACATTTTCACATTAGAATTACCTTGGCAAGAACCAGAACAGGTCTTTGCTCATCTTTTTCAAAAAGCATCTCATGCCTTTTGGTTAGATGGCGAAGCACCGCAACCAGAGTTACATCGTAATCGGTTTAGCTTTATGGGAGAAGCGGCAAAGGTTATAGAAACGCGCGGTAAAGAAACTGTGTTTCGAAAATTGGACCCTATTCCTTCCGAACATCGAGTAAAAGGCGATCCCTTTTTTCTACTCAAAACTTATATGCAACAAAGATCCACAGCAAAAATTGTTGCCGGACCCGCTTTACCGTTTGCATTTAATGGAGGTTTAGTCGGTTATTTTGGATATGAAATGCGCGAGTTCACGGGAAGCAAAACCCTGCCGACTTCAGCAAACTCCTTTTGGCCTGATGCCCTGTTTTTTGAAACCGAAAAAATGTTGGGCTTTGATCGCGAACAGAAAAAAGTCTTCGCGGTATTTGCTTGCCCTGCCGAAGGGGATAGCATAAAAATTCCTGCGGATATTCAAGCACAGGCTATAACCTGGTTTAAATTTTTGCAGCAAGCTTGGCCTATGCTATCTCCGCTTAAACCTTTACCGGAAATAAAAAACGAAGCGCTTCCCAATAATATCGCCATGGCGTTTCCCGAATGGAAACCAGATGGAACACAAGAAGAATATTTTTCTAAAATCAAAAAAATAAAGATGCTTTTGCAAGCGGGTGAAAGTTATGAAGCTTGCTTAACGCAAGAGCTTCGTGGCAGCGGAATATCCGATCCCTTTCAAACTTATCGCCTCCTTCGCAAAATCAATCCGGCTCCATATTCCGCTTATTTACAAATTCCTGGTGGAGCGATACTATCGGTTTCCCCGGAGCGTTTTTTAAAATTAGAGAATGATCGACTCAGCAGTAAGCCGATCAAAGGAACACGCAGTCGTGGATCTAATACCAGCGAGGATGAAAAAAATCGTGATGAATTAGTAAATAGTGTCAAAGAGCGTTCCGAAAATTTAATGATCACTGATTTATTACGTAATGATTTTGGTAAAGTATGCGAAGTAGGTAGCGTACAAGTTCCCTCTTTTTTACAAGCGGAAGCGCATCCCACTGTATGGCAATTGGTTTCCGAAATTCAAGGCAAGCTCTCTCCTGAATACACCGGCCTCGATGCTGTACGGGCTTGTTTTCCAGGTGGCTCTATGACCGGCGCACCGAAACTTCGCACCTTAGAAATTTTAGAGGCATTAGAAAAACGCCGCCGCGAAGTGTTTTCCGGAGCGCTAGGTTATATGGCATTTAAAGGCGATTTAGATTTTTCCATTGTTATACGCACCATTTGCCTCGAAGGAAATAAAGCCACTATAGGTTGTGGCGGCGCTATACTATTGGAGTCGGAGGAAACAAATGAATATGCCGAGTCTTGGTTAAAAGCTTATGCTTTAATGCGAGCTTGGCGACTCGCTAAAACACTTTAATTCAATGATTAAAGACCTCCTGCACTATTTTTATCTGTAAGTTACGGTAACCCTAAAGCCCTTAAACCTTGTACCAAAATCACTGTTAAAGCATAAGCTCCACCGGTATAAATCACCAATTGCAATAAAGGAATTTTCCAATTCCCCATCTCTTTACGCGCAATAGCCACGGTAGGAAAACATTGTAAGGCTATCATAAAGAAAAGAATAATTCCCAAAACCGAAGATAAAGTAAAGACCTTTTGATCCGAATTTTCAAACTTCACTTCTGACATCCGAGCGAGAATTTTTTTCTCCAAACCTTTTTGATCTTGATCTTCAATGCGATACATTAAAGCCAAAGCACTCACAAAAACTTCACGGGCGGCAAAGCCACTAATCATGGCCACTCCACCGCGCCAATCGAGACCCATGGGTTTAGTAATGGGTTCTAAAATATGTCCAAGTTGCGCCGCATAAGAATGAGACACAGCAACATATTCCGAAACAACTTCCGAATTAACATTTACTGTCTTACCCATATTTTGGGGCGGCGTATGCGTCAATACCCAAAGTGATAAGGAAATAATCACAATAGTCATGCCGGCTTTTTGAATGTATTGTTTGGCCTTATGATAAGTCGATAAAACCACTACACGGAAAACCGGCTTACGCAAAGCAGGCAATTCCAAAATAAAACCCGAAACTTCGCGACGCGACAAAAATTTACTGATCACCGTAGACACTATGGCGCCCATAGTAATGCCCATGAGATAAAGTCCCGTCAATGCCAAGCCACCTATCCAAGGTTTATCGTGAGGCGTCAAAAATGCCAGCATCAAAGTGTATACCGGCAGACGTGCGCTACAACTCATGAGGGGAATTATAAAAATGGTGAGCATGCGCTCAAAGCGATTGGGAATAGTACGGGCCGCCATAATGGCAGGAATTGCGCAAGCATAACCAGAAAGTAAAGGCACAAAAGATTTCCCATTGAGACCTATTTTGGAAAGCGGCTTATCCACCAAAGCCGCACCACGTGCAAGATACCCTGAATCTTCCAAGTAACCCATGCAAAAAAAGAGAATTATTATTTGCGGTAAAAAAACTGAAACCGCACCGATTCCGCCTACTAAACCATCCGCGAACATATCGACGATCCAAGATTGGGGCAAATGCGTTTTCGCAAAAGTGATACTGAAACTAAAAACACTATCGATAGCATCCATAAATGGAGTGGCTAACCAAAAAATCGAAGTGAAAATAGCAAACATGGCCGCCAAAAAAATCACTAGTCCAAAAACCGGATGTAACAGCCAATTATCTATGCTTTTTTTGGGAACTGGAATGGTTTTGTTTTGTACCATGACCATTTTTTCAATCGCATCCAAGGCCTGATAATATTGGGTAATCCGCTCTTCCGTCATTTCCTGCGCGAAGTCCGCATAACGCTTATGTAAAGTTGCCGACAAAAGTAGCTTACTCGACAGTAAACTCGCTAAAGCTTTAAAGTCCTGCTTGGAACGCGGATCCACGCCTATTACCGGTAACTCCAGCATTTCGGAAAGCCGCGCTATATTTAATGCTTGCCCGCGTGCTTCCAACAAATCCAACATGGTCACCGCTAAAACCACATTGAAGCCAAATTCTTTGAGCTGTCGCACCAAATATAAATGTCGTGATAATTGGGTTGCATCGACCACAGCCAAAATAAGATCAGGCTTTTCCCTATCAAATAAAGATTCTACGGTAACTTTTTCATCCGGAGAGGAGGGTAACAAACTCGTTAACCCTGGTGTGTCCATGACTCGGCAAGTTTTATCGAATTTAACTTGGCCCAAAGTGTATTCCACTGTAGCACCCGGATAATTCACCGTGCTATAATGTGAACCTGTTAATAAATTGAATAGCGTAGTCTTACCGGAATTAGCGGAACCTACCAAAGCAATTAGCGGTCCTTGCTGGATATTTTTAGGTGATGATTTTTTTTCGAATGATGTCAAACTGTCACGTGAATGCATTTAGCTTCGCTTTTTCGCAAAGCAATGGAAGTGCCTCGCAATGAATAAATATTGGGATCGCCAAAAGGTGTTGACATGAGAAATTGAATCGGGCTGCCCTCTACAAATCCCAATTCCATTAAATGCTTTTTCAAAACCGGCCCCGCAGAAATTTTAGCCACCTCGGCTATTTGCATGGTTTTAAGCATATCTAAAGTCAAATCGTAGGTCATAAAGCAATGATAACTCGCGTTCGGCTGAAAATCAAGATTGAGACTTAATCTTAAAGTTATAATTTCACCCAAAAAAGCGTTTTTGTCGTTTTGACACTAGAAAATTGACTCTAAAAAGTGATTTACAGTTATTAGCCTGCAAATAATCTGCACCCTTTTAATGTTTATCCGGGTATACTAAAGTATGGATTTTCTCAAAGTCGCTTCCTTCAAATTTTGGCAAATGGCTACTTACATTTTGTTATTTTCAGCTTACCTATTCTCCCCAGAGGCGCGCCCAATTCCACCAAATGCGAATGCTCTTTTTGATAATTTAAAATCAACGCATCCTCGACTGATATTAAACGATTCCTCTATCAAAATTTTGAAAGTCCAAGTAAAAAATAGTTTGCCTTTACAACTTGCTATAAATTTTATGCGTAAAAAAGCGGATAGCATTTACGCTTTACCGGTTGTCCCGTATGTTAAATCGTCGGGATCTATACTCCTTGTGAGTCGAACAATTTTGGAGAGAATTTATTTGTTTGCTTTTTTTGCCCACTATGATGAAAATCAAAAATATGCAACGCGCGCATGGAATGAGCTGGAAAATGCTTCCCGATTTGTGGACTGGAATCCGAGTCATTTTTTGGATGTAGCCGAAATGGCACATGCGTTTGCTATTGGTTACGATTGGCTTTATACTTTTTCTACTCCTGATCAACGCAACACACTACGCATGGCCATCAAGAATAAAGCATTTCTACCCGCCATAGAAGAATTCAATAAGCCTGACTTTTGGGTAAATTCCACTTCGAATTGGAATGTGGTTTGTAATAGCGGACTAGCCTTAGCCGCGTTAGCCATTGGTAAAGAGGACACCGCCACGCAAGATGTTTTACAAAAAGCTTTACTATCCCTGCAACATTCGCACGCTTTAGATGCTTTTTCGCCCGATGGCGCTTATGCTGAGGGTATTGGATATTGGAGTTATGCTAGCCAATATTTATCCATTTTATTTGCCTCTTTAAAATCCGCCTTAGTTGAAGATTTTGATTTGTCCCAAGTAGCTGGCTTACCTGAAACAGGATTCTTCCCAATTTACAGTGAGGGGCCAACCGGAAAAATGTTTAATTTTGGTGATGCGCATGAAGATAAAATTTATCCCTTTTGGATGGCTGGATATGCCTTAGCCTATCATCAACATTTATTTTCTTGGTTTGCTCTAAAGCATTTAGAACCGCATGTTCTTAACCTACTCTGGTATGATTCTGAAGCGGAAACGGTAAGCCCAATAACCCTCCCCTTAGCAAAATATTTTCGTGGACCTGAATTGGCCATTTTTCGATCGGCATGGCTAGACAGTAATGCTTCCTATTTGGCCTTGAAAAGTAGTAGTGTAAAAAACAATCATTCCCATTTGGATGCTGGAAGTTTCGTTTATGAAGCCTCGGGAGTGCGCTGGGCATTGGACTTAGGCCCAGATGGTTATGATCTTCCCAATTATTTTACGGACTACTTTGATAGCACGACTCGTTTCACATACTATCGTATTAGAGCTGAAGGACACAATACTTTAACCCTTAATCCTAACCTTAAAAAAGATCAATCCGACGGACTAGAAAGCCGCATTATTCATTTCGATTCTACCCATCAAGCGGCTATTGGCAATATCACATCGGCCTATCAAAATGAAGCGAGCGAAGTATTAAGAGGGGTCTCTTTGCAAAATGGACTGAGTGCTTTGATTCAAGATGAAGTTCAATTAAAAACCACTGGAGATGTTTGGTGGCAAATGCATACCGAAGCTTTAGTCAGTATCGCTGCTGATGGACAAAGCGCTATTTTAACTCAAAACAAAAAGCGCCTTTGGATTTGTTTACTCAGTCCTTCAAATAATCAAGTCCGGTTTACTTCTTTTGCAGCTAATCCATTATCAGGCACTCCAAATCCGTCCTTGCAAAACAAAAATAGTTTGGTCTCCGTATTGGCGCTGCATATTACCAACTCCTTAAAATCAACAATTTCAATTTGGCTTTATCCCTTGCAAGCAAATGAAGCGCCTCCACAAAATCGACCCGTAACATTGCCGTTATCCTCGACGAACTGGCCACCTCCATTGAGCGTAAATCTTCCCAAGAAATATTCACATGCTTTTTCCATTCAATATCAAAAGGAAAACCTTTATGTTACATCAAATCAAACCAGCGAATTTCAATTAAAACTCTTTGACCTCAAGGGAAAGGAGTTAGCTAAGCTAGTGGGGCGGGGAAAAGGTTTATTTATTTTCCCTCTTTCTCATTCCCAGCAAGGTTTACGAATTGTTAAGTACCAACAAAATTCTTTCCACCAAACTTTATTAATCAATGCGCAATAATAACGCATAAAACCGAGGTCATTGCACCCAATAAAATGGGGATTTAGGCTGTTTTTCGTAGGGTTTAAAGTGGAAACATCTATGTAACTGGTATGCAATATTTTGTTAAATTTTTGTTTTTTTGAACTTTTTTTTGTTAAAAAAATCATTTAGCCTTAATTTTTAGCGAAAACAAATCAAATATTCATCATTGCCAAGTATGTGATTTTAAAATCTGCCGTTTTTGTCACAAAATTGTGACAAAAACTTAATCGAATTCCATTATTGACTCATTTGCTTATCTGCAAGGCGTAAAAGGCTTGAGTGCATTATTACCAAGCCACAATGTTCTTTTCTACCTTGCCATGAAATAAATGAAAAAGCAATCTATGCAGGTTCAAAAAAAATATGGGTTCTAATACTTTTATTTTAAATAAAAAGGGAGCTTTGCCTTGATCCAAGGTAGTATCTATTGGGCTTGTGGAGCAGTATTCGTTGGGGCAGGTATTGCCACGGGAATATTTACTCCTATAGTTGCCCGCTTGTCATTGCATTTTGGAGTTATCGATAAACCCAATGCTCGTAAGGTACATACTCGAGTTATACCTCGTCTTGGTGGAATTGCTGTATTCGCAGGTATAATGGCTTCCTTAAGTCTAGTCTTTTTGTTTTCATTAGCAGCCAGAGCATTAATTTTACAAAACTTAAAGCCCTGTTTAAGCCTCGCCGGAGGTGCAACCTTGCTACTACTAACTGGAGCTGTAGATGATATACGGGGATTAACACCTCGCGTCAAATTAATTTTTCAAACCTTCGCAGGTCTTTTAGCCTTTTACGGTGGATTTCATTTTATTCTCTTTCGCAGCAGTAATCTATTGGCCTCCACTTCCTTTGAAACTCATACCAGTATGCTCGGCTGGGTACTTAGCCTCGGTCTCACCATATTTTGGATGATAGGCACAACCAATGCGGTAAATCTTATTGACGGCTTAGATGGGTTGGCTTCCGGTATTACCGCCATAGCCTTTAGCCTGTTAGGTATTATATCTATTGGCAATAACCATTTAGCAACCGCCATGCTGGCTTTTGTGTCTGCAGGCGCCGCTTGCGGATTCCTATTTCATAATAGACATCCGGCAAAAATATTTTTAGGTGATTCCGGAAGCTTGCTATTAGGCTACCTATTAGCTACCCTATCCATTGACGGAACACAACAAGGATCTTTAGTCGCTTCATTAGTCGGCCCATTATGCCTGCTCTATATTCCCATTCTCGATACTATTTTAGCGATGGTAAGACGAACTCAAAATGGATTACCCTTCAGTTTTGCCGACAAATTTCATATTCATCATCGCCTATTGCAAAAGGGTATTCGCCATCCCGATGTCGTACTTATTCTATGGGGAGTTACCTTAGCAATTGGTGGAGTAGCTTTACTGTTACATTTTGTTAAGGACTCAAATCGGGCATTGATAATAAATCTATTCGCGGTTTTTCTCATGGCCTTGACCGTTTGGTATTTAGGAAGCATTGAATGGAAACATTATCTTCATTCCCTGCGTAATATCAATCGGAGAAAACTTACTCCAAGAGACAAAGTTGTAACCCTGCGACGTCTACTTATAAATTTACCTAAAAACATATCGACGGAAAAATTATTTCAGAAACTGAGTGAGATTGTCGAAAAAATGGAACTAGACTCTGCTCTGCTTTACTTAGAGAACGATAGCCTAACCGAAAAAAAAACTGTTCTCTACTCCTGGGCAAGACATAATTATTTAAAGCTCGATAATGAGGAATGGCAACCTCAGCCTCCTCAACTAGAAAAGGTTTCTGCTACTTTCCTTGACGATGAAAAACATGAATTCCCTATCGTACTAGAAATTGGAAAACAGAGCTGGAAATTTCGTCGCAAAAGTGAAGATATTCACCTATGGGCAAAGTTACTAATAGAAAAATTAGTGTCCTTGCCAGCATTGCAAGATTTATCAAACATTGAAAACGTCTCAAATTTCACATTGCAGGAACAGAAATGAATAGCATAATTTTACTAATGCCAATGCGAAATGAAATAGCCACCATAGAAACCACTTTAAAATGTTTGACCAAACAAACCATCATCCCTGACTTACTTTTAGTATTAGCAGATGGAGTAAGTGATGGAAGCGATGTTCTTGTGGAACAGTATGCTTCTCGTTACCCGTGGATTCAAATGATCAGGCTTCCCGATAGAGGCTACGATTTAGTAGGACAAGGTGTCGCGCAAGTGCTTAATTTTGGACTAGCACAAATCGCCACAAAGCCAAGCGAATATATTGGCAAAATTGATGCCGATTTAAATTTACCGCCGGAATACTTAGAGCGCATTCTAGCTCTCTTCGATACAGATCCACTTATGGGTATGGTAAGCGGTCATCCATTTACCTTTGAGAATGGCAAAAAAATGTTGGAGCGCCATGGGGATCGTTTTCCTTCTGGAACAGCTCGGATTTATCGAAGAGCCTTTCTGCATGAAATTGGGAATTGGGTTAGTTCCGTGGGTTGGGATACCGTAGATATTTTAAGAATGCGTATGCGTAATTTTAAGGTCCACGTTATTCATGACTTGGAATATCACCATATTCGCCGCATGGGAACACGTAATGGATATATGGATGGCATGATACGTGATGGACGTAACGCTTACCTTACCGGCTATGCCCCTTGGTTTTTAATTCTACGCGCTGGGTTTAATTGTATTTATCGTCCTTACTTGTTACGTACCTTCTGTATGCTATTCGGGTTTTTCAAAGCCATGATTGAAAAACGGAAAAGGGTGGTTTCGGACGAAGAAATGAAATTTCATCGCTATTTACAAAGTCAGCGGTTTATTAAATTTCATATTTTCCAACCATGATTTTCTTTTCGCGCCCACTCCTGTTTAAATTACAGGAGTTCCTTTATTTCTTTGCTTTTTGCTTTGGGTGCCTAGGGATAGTTACACCCACTGCGGCTAATGCCGATCAAAGCTTATCCTTGGAAAACGAATATTTACATCTCACCGTAAAGGTTACCCCAAAATCGGCGATACTCGAAGAGTTCAGCTCAAAATCTCAAAAAAGGAATTTGGTGGTTCCGCAATCCTCCATTCCCCTATATCAAATCGATCTATACAAAGGTAACAAACCGGTTACGCTTGATCCTTCGCAGGCAAGCTCCTTAGAACTAAGAAGTGTGGATTCCCAAACCATTGAACTAAAGGCCGAATATTCCAAATATGAATTAACGGCTCGTCAGCAAATCCGACTCAAACCCAAAAGCTTAACCGCAAGTTTTTCCATGTCGTTCAAATTAACGAAACCTGAATATCGTATTGGCATTGCAAGAATGCCTGGCATTGGCTTAGAACTCGATAAAGAAAAAGAATCATCTATTTTATTGCCTGTTGCCGACGGAGCCATTTTAGAAAATCCAGCTAAGGTATTAAAAGATGGAGAAAAACGCAGCTATAACTATCCTGGATTAGCCTCTGCCCAATTGCTTGCCGCCTACGATAAACAAGGTGGCATGGTTTTTTTTGCAGCCGATGGAGGGGGAAACTTTAAACTCCTTATCTTGCAAAGATTTGGTAAGCAATTGATACTTACTTTCGAAAATATTCTGTATCACCTAGATCCTCCCAATATTAATTTGCCCTATACCATTGAAGTAGGAGCCTTTGACGATGGATGGGAAAGAGCGGCCGATATTTACAAACTTTGGGCTCGGAATCAATCCTGGTGTCAAAAACTTTTAATTAATCGAAAAATGCCCTCGGATATAAATGGAAACACTTTTACCCTAGGTTTAAATTTGCGTGAAGGGGGGATGGACGATAAGGCTACCAATCGCCTTCCAGAAATTCCCGGCATTGTAAAAAGTTGGAGCAAAGGTTTGTCAATGCCCATTACTGCTCTACTACTTTCATGGGAAAAACTCGGACCCTGGATAGCTCCCGATTATTTTCCACCGTATGGCGGCGACAATAATTTTCGCGATCTTGTTCAATCACTACATCAACAAAATCAACAGGCCATGGTTTATTTATCCGGTTATAATGTCACCTTGGATAAAACAGCACGTCACGGAGCGGCTGCGTATAAAGCCAATCTGCCCAACCGCAAGGCTTTGGAAGAAGCGGCTATTCAAGGCGCCGATGGGCAAATACTGATTCAAGGTCAAGCCACCGAAGGTACGGGGAAGCTCGCCACGCTCTGTCCTTCTACGAGTTTAGGCAAAAAAATGGTTGCCGATGCTTTTAAACAAATACGCGCCTATGGCATCAATAGAATACAATTGGATCAAGTAATCGGTGGCGGCACGCCCCCTTGTTTTTCTGCGAAGCATGGTCACCCTCCGGTAGGAGGTAACTCCATGGTTAACTCCACCACAAAATTATTGGACTCTCTTTCCCATGCCAACCCTGAAGTCATTCTCTCGCTTGAAGAGCCGGGCGAATTATTTATTCCCTTTGTGCATCTTTTTCATACTCGTGATTATATGGAAGGCTTTTGGCCTCGCGATGGGAAGGGTATCACAGGAGTTTCCCTTTTCAATTACCTATACCATGAATATGCTATCGGATACGGCGGAGATAGCGCCCCCATTAGCCAAGAAGGCGAGGATCCCACAGTTGCTCTATATGCCCAGGCCGTTAATTTGATAAATGGACGCCAACCTGCAGCTGCGGTTTGGATGAAAATCATACCTTATGAAAAGGTAAATAACTTACAACGCCGTTTTATGGAAGAAGCCTCCGCCTTATGGAAAAGTGATGCAGGAGTATTTTTACGGCAAGCCACCTTACTACCTTTAGATCATCAACCCAAGTTACCTTGGAGACTAGAGGGCAAAGCTTCTGGAAAAAATTTTGTGGTTAATACCCAAAAATTACTTTACTCCGCTTACCGCCTAAATGATGGCCGAACAGCTATAGGTTATATCAATCTCACTGGCGATTCCCTTGTAGCGGAATTACGCTTTGCTTCAGGCCGAATCTTAATTCCCAATCAAGCTAAAGTTCTGTGGCCGCTTAACAATAAAAAAACCTTTAACTCAAGGGATACTTACAAGTTTCCCCCTTATGGAATAGTTTTTTTGGAAAGTAAAATTGAAAAAATATCAAACTAACTCAAATAAAATTTTGGAGGAAAAATTGCCTATTTTGGACCCGAAGGTGGACTATATTTTTAGTCGAAAGCCTAACATTTCGTTGCTGCTGCTAATTGGTTTTTGCTTAGGCGCGTGTTCATTCGATGCTAAATATCGTTGGGCCTCCCTGCAAGCACCTGCTACCGAAGTAAAGCTGGATTATCATGTTCAATCGGGCGACAAAGTAATCTTGACTTTTATGCGTAACTTGAGAGATACGGTATTTGAAAATTACCAATTACAACAAGGAGATGAAATTCAAGTCACCGTGCAAGATCGAGAAGACCTGACCCGCACTTCTACCGTTGCCCCCGATGGGAATATTTATTTTGCTTTTTTAGATCCCATTCCGGCAGCAGGGAAAACTTTGAAGGAACTTCGTACCGCCGCTGAAAAAAGTTATCAACCTATGGTACGGTCCGCACGAGTTACCCTTGTCCCCACGCGCTTCGCCGGAAAAATAGATGCCTTGATACAAGGCTTATCCGGCTCAGGTAAACCAGGCACGAATTATGAAACTACAGTGGGCGTCGATGGAAATGCGGTTTTTCCACAATTAGGTTTTCTGGAAGTTGTGGGTAAAACACCCAAAGAATTAAATCATCAATTACAAGAAGTGTATAGAAGTATTATTCCGGGTATTGAAGTTACCGCAAACTTAGTGGGCGGAACTTCCAGGTTAATAACCTTACTAGGAGAATTGCGCCGTCCAGGATCATTTGATGTCAGTGGACCCATTTCCCTAACAGCTGCATTAGGTTTATCCGAAGGATGGCTACCCAGCGCACATTTGGAAGATATTATACTGGTTCAAAAACGCGATGGCAAAGTTACCATCAGCAAATACAATTTGCAAAAAGATCTGATGGTAGCCACCCAATTGCAATTAACCGGTGGAGATTTGGTTTTTGTTCCCCGTTCCGCGATAAGCGATTTAAATATTTTTGTGGACCAATACCTAAGGCGCAATTTGCCTGTGGCTATTGGATTGAGTATTCCTGTTACCGGTTTAGTGATTCCTTGAGGCTATTGTGAAAGAAATATTAACTACTCTGTTTCGTCGTAAACGCGCATTTTTAACCTTCTTCGCCTGCATGGTTATTATTCCCATGATCTTGGCCTATATTTTACCGTCTAGTTATCTTGGCAAATCTACATTGCTGCTCACAACTAGCCGCTTTAAAAAACCTTTTCTTCCCGACGAACGTGATGCACGCAGCAGTTACATGCAAGTTTCTATGGAAGATGTAGGTAGCGAGGTAGAATTACTTACGAGTTACCCAGTATTGGCTAAAGTAGTGGATGAAAATCACTTGGATCGAAATGATCCTCCTCCATCTTCTAAACTACTAAAATGGTGTGCTTATTGGATTTTTCAGGGGATCCATAATAGCTTAGTCACAATAGGACTTAAACCCAATACTCCGCCCCGTGAGGCGGCCATTGAGGATTTACGCCGCAAAGTAAATGTAGACTTTGTTAAAAGGACAAATATCATTACCGTCAAACTAAAAAAAAGCTCACCAGAACTTGCCAGAGACATCGTGAATAGTTTAGTGGAGGCTTACTTATTACATCATATTAAAGTGCATGGAAATGCTTATGTTTTAGAAACCGTAAAAAAGGAAATGGAGCTTAGCGCCGCAAGGTTACGAACTGCCGAAGATTCTCTTAATAAATTTTCCAAAGAAAATTCAATTTCCGACGTGGAAACCCAAAGACATAGTTTATTGGAAAAATTGAGCGACGCGGAAAATAAAATCCAACTTCTTGAAAATGCCAATCATAAAAACCTTTCTCCTGATGTTTATGGTAGCCTTTCCGAAGATCCAGCCATCGCAGAACTTTCCAAAAAACTGACGGATGCCGAAATGCGTCGTATCGAACTTACGACTCGCTATGCAGGAGATGATCGCAAATCTATTGCTAGCAAACAAGAAATAGAAGAGCTAAAAAATTTAATCCAACAAAGATCGAATCGTAGTTTAAACACTTGGAAATCCTTAGCTTTTACTTATCGTCTGCAATTATCAAAACTGGATCATTTTAAAATCAACATTGATAGACTTAAACAAGACATTGAAGATTTAGATAGAATTTTTCAACTGAATCGTGAAAAAACCGATGAAATACTTATTTCCCAAGCCATGGATAAAGCCGCCATAGCTGGCGCTCGTGTAGTAGAATATGCAGTGGCCGATGCCACACCTGTCTTTCCAAAAAGAATCCCTATTTTAATTATTTCGATATTTTTCGGTTTCGTTTTTGGTGCCGTATATGTAATCAGTTTAGATAAATTATCCTTAAAGGTTTTAACTGTAGCCGATGTGGAACATACTAGCAAGCTTCCTGTACTGGCTTCCCTTCCCGAATACTCTCTTAAAGAGGGAGCAGATCAGAATTCCTCGGCCATGCAGCTGGCTCGTGATCTTATCCCCCTTGGTAACAGTTTGTTTCGAAATAACATGCAAGTTAACGAACCGTCTATGTTACATACTTTGTTGCTTACCTCCCCTTCCAATGAAGCCGGAACCACTTTTTTATGCGATAATTTGGCGAGATTAATTTCTCCCAATGGACAAACCGTTGTGTTAACTTTTACCTATGGTGATCCGCTTCCCAAACAAGCAGACCTATCCTCGGCCTGTTCTTCGAACTTTCCCTTAAACCAATATATGGAAAAGGATGAAGTGGGAGTGCTGCATTTATGTTTAGCTGTTTCGCCAAAGCAACTAAGCCTTTATGATAATCCTATGCGTAAATTATTAGCAGCCCTGCACCAAAACGGTGCGCAATATATTTTGATTGATGCGAGTTCACAGCGTGGCGATTCTTTATACCTCAAATTTGTACCTGTAGTCGAAAAAGTAATTTTGGTTGCAGCATATAATATTACTAGCAAACCTGCCTTAAGTCGAATGTCTGATTTAATTAAAAGACATCAAGGAAATTTAATAGGCTGTCTTTTTAATCGAAGACAAGATGTGATTCCCGAATTTCTTTATCAGCGATTATTTTAAAACGAAAATTTCGCTTACTATGGCTAGTTTATCTTCAATGGCAAAAAATCTAAATAGTCCCCTCGAAAAACGTTGGGGACGTTTAGCGTCGTTTGCGCCTATTGTAATTACTGCCACAATTTTAGGTTTCGGCTTGATTCAATCTTTTTCAATGGGTGGCAAATGGTTGGCCATGGTTTGCATGGCTTATCTCGGCTTGGCCGTGGGCCTACTTTTTAATGACAAGCGCCTTTTTGGTGTATGGTTGCTTGCCGTATGTATTCCCATTGGTTTTCAATATAATGTTTTTTCGCATGGAAGCAAATTCTCATTCATTGATCATTTCGGTGGAGCTTTGGCGGAACCGGTAATTAATTTGGTAGACTTACCAATAATATTATTACTAATCATGTGGCTAGTTGATTTACGCTTAGGGGTCAAAAGGTTACCTCATTGGTCAAGTCTTGACTCTCTGTTGGCAGTGTTATTTAGTGTTAGTCTACTCTCCCTCTATACCACGGAAGAATATGGTTTCTTTATTTTTGAAATTATCCGCTATCTTAAATATTTTGTTTTGTACTGGATATTACGCACTTATTTAGATAAACCCATTTATTATTGGGGAATATTGGCTATCAATATTGGGATTCTAGCTATTCAGGGAATAGTATCTTTATTACAATATTTCTTTTTTTTCCAATTTCCAATTCCGGTAGGTGGGGTAGCAAGTACCGATGTTGATTTGGTAGATAATGAAATCATTCAGCGAGTCACCGGGGTTTTGGGTCATAGTAACACTTTCGCTGCCTACCTTACGGTGATTTGTTCCATATGTTTGATTATTTTATTTTCTAGAGTCCGCAATATTTATAAAATCGCCGTGTTTCCTTTTCTATTTGCAGGCTTAATTTCTTTAATCCTGACGTTCTCGCGCAATGGATGGATGGTCTTTGCATTGGATGCCATATTTATTGCCTATTGGGCATTAAAAACCAAAAGACTTTCTATCGGCTATGTGATAGCCATCGCAAGCGTCTGTATCTTTTTATTTGGGGTGCTTTTTGCGTCGGGGGTGTTTGATACCATGTTAACGCGCGTGTTTCGTACCGATGAAAAAGCCTTTGATTCTCGGTTTGATTTGGCATCGGTTGCTTTGGAAATGATTCAATCCCAGCCCTTTGTGGGTATAGGGCTAAATAGTTTTGAAGAAAATATGATTCATTATGATCCCAATCATATCACCCATATCATTCAGCAACCCGTGCATAATGCCTTTCTTTTGGTTGCCGCCGAATCGGGTATTCCGGCTTTGTTAATTTTATTGGCAATACTCTGGACCTACTTGAAATTGGCTTTCGCAGTTATAAAACGTAATAGTGAATTACATTTTTCAATCGGGTTAACTGGTGTCGCTACTTTTGCGGGTTTAGGTCTAGCGAATATGTTTGATGTATCTTTGCGCAAAGAGTCGGTCATAGGATTAATTGTTTTAATCTCAGCCATGTTAGTAAGCCTCAATCAACTAGACAAAAATGAAATCTCCACCACTGAACCTGAACATGTTCCGGTTTAAACTTTTACTCGCTAATTTTTTGTGGGTTACTGGACTTTTACGACTTGCTGGTAAAGTTCGATGCATACTGAAAGGTCCACGACTTATTGTGCTCTGTTACCATCGCATTGACAGTAACCTAGGTATTCCTGCCCTTTCGGCAAGCCCCGTTGAATTTTGCAAACAACTCACTTGGTATACCCGACGCTTTGATAGATTATCACTGTATCAAGTAAGTAAATTTTTAAGCCAAAAAACTTTAAATCGTGATGCCATTGCCTTAACCTTTGATGATGGATACTCTGATAATTTTGAAACGGTTTACCCTTTGTTGCAAAAATACAAAATGCCTGCAGCTTTTTTTATAGCTACTGGTCCCTTAATTCATCGTACTCCCTATTGGTACGATAGCATTTGGGTATACTTGCATCATTGGAATGGAAATATCTTTCCCCATGAATTAATTTCGATGTTACCGAAGGACTTACTTCTTGCCATTGAAAAGTTTAAATCCTCTCGTCAAAAAGACCATCAACAGAAGGTTCTGGATTTAACTAAGGGACTTTCTATTGTCAGCCGTAACCACTTATTAAATGTTTTAAAAGACCAGCAAGATTCCTTGTCATTAACTCCAATTTGTCAAACTATGACCGTAAACCAAGCCAAAGCAATGGAAGAAAACGGTTTCCTAATCGGGGGACATACTCAAACCCATCCATCCTTAGCGCGCATTCCTGAATCGGAATGTAAATCTGAAATTATAAATGGACTTGTGGAATTACGTAAAGAAAACTTTCCCGCTAAATACTTTGCTTATCCATTTGGAGAATCAGTGGATGTGGGAGGAATTATAGGTTACCCTTATCATGTTTTAACTGAAAATGATGAAACAAAAACATCCTCTTCAGGTGTAGAATTATCCTTTACCACCGAAGAACGCGCCATGCGAAAAGATGAAAATCCCTTTTTAATTCCCCGCAAAGTTATCATGCCCCAAAGCCTGCCACAAATAGCCTTTAAACTGGAGCTTTTAGCATGGCGGAAATAATAGCTTACCTTATACATTCCTTTCCTTTATATTCCAGCACTTTCATTAATGATGAAGTGGATGAACTGAGAAAACAGGGTGCTAAAATAGATCTCTTTGCGGTTCAAAGACCAAGCGCCAAAGAATTCCCAAAAGCCTTTACACGATTTTATCAGGAAACCACTTATATATTTCCTATAAATTATTCCTTGCTGATAGGTCGACACTTAAAAGCTTTTTTAGAACAACCGTTTAAGTTCACAAAATGTTTACTTTGGATTTTAACTAATTCAGACTTAAAATTTAAGCAGCGCCTAAGGACGATTTTCCATTTTGCAGAAGCGATTTACCTTTACCCTATTTTTCGTAAAAATGGTTACCGTCACTTGCATGTTCATTTTCTTTTTGGCGGAGCTACAATTGCACTGGTATTAAACAAAATCTATGGTTTAAGTTATAGCCTCACCGCGCATGGAAGCGATATTTTTATAGACAAAGTTTTGCAAAAGGAAAAATTAGCGCATGCTCAATTCACACGCTTAGCGACTGAATATAATGCTGCCTTTTTACGTAAAATCCTGCCTATAAGTAATCATCCCACTTTGCACATCATACCCTTTGGAATAGATCTTTTGAATATTCCCCCTGCACAAAATAAAGAAAATCCTACGCTAAATTCGCCATTGCAACTCTTAACTGTAGGGAGATTAATCTGGCAGAAAGCACAACATCTCTTACTTGAGGCCTGCGCCGAGCTGATGCAAGAAGGCTTCGATTTTCATTTACGAATTATTGGTGAAGGTCCCTTGCGAATTGCCCTTGAACAGCAAATAAAAACTTTGCAATTAGAAGAGTATGTCACTCTTGTGGGTGCCATACCTTCTCAAGAGGTTTGGCTTGAATATAAAAAAGCGGATATTTTTATTTTGTCGAGTGTCAGCGAAGGATCTCCTTTTGTCATTATGGAAGCTATGGCCTGTGGTTTGGCGGTAATAGCACCTGAGTTACATGGAATTCCTGAAATGATTCGTAATGGAGTTGATGGGCAATTATTTAACACGGGATCAGCAGAACATTTAAAATCCATCATGACAGATTTAATGAAAAGCCCCACTCTCCGCCAAGCCCTCGGGAAAGCAGCCGAAATCTCTGTGCGTGAAAATTTTGAACAGTGCGCTTCGGTAGCTCGCTTTTATCAATTATTAAAGTCGTATGCTTACGGCCTTACGCCAACCAATAGTGAAAATAAAAATATGGTTCTTCAATGAAAATTCTTTATTTCAATTATATGACTACAGCTTTTGCTTCAATTCTTCGTTCTCTAGAATATGCAAAGGCTTTGGCTGATCAAGGGCATCACGTTACCCTTTGTTATTTAAATCCATATTTTCGCCCACCTGCTTTTTATTATGATTTAATGGAAAGTTATCAAAGTGAAAACTTTCATGTTTATTATCCTCCGCGGCCAAACACTCTGGGTAGACACGACTCCGCTGCGACAAGCTCTGCACCCACACCAAAAGCCGCTTTAGGCAAAGTGGTAGAAGGAAAACCCACATTAAAAGGATTATATCGGCAAATAATATCCTCCTTACGGTATGTACCCGTGGAAATAAACTGGGTAAAAAAAGTTCAACCCGATGTACTCATGGCAAGGCCCGATCATATCCTTTCTTTTGTGGTTACCTCCAAGTTACGTCGCCTACCCTTAGTTATGGAATGCGATGGTCCGGTTGAAGAATTAGATTATTATTGGGGGCTAAACTCAAAGTGGGTAAAGCCTTTTGATACTTGGCGTGCAAAAAATTCGGACGCGCTATTATATATCAGTCAACCCTGCGGAGAGCTTTGGAAGCAAAAGAAAATTTCGCCACAGAAATTGTTCTATACCCCTAATGGAGTTCATCCCGAACAGTTTAAACCTTCATTACCCATAGCTCGCGAAAACCTGCGCAAAGAATATAATTTGCAAGACTGCAAAGTGATTGGATTCTCAGGGAATTTACGTGCTTGGCATGGAGTGGATCTTTTAATTTCAGCAGCCTTACCTTTATTGCAAAAAGAAACAAAGCTCAAATTATTATTCATTGGGGCTGTGGATGATCCGCAAAGTTTAGCTTTGCAAAAAGTACCAGAAGAAATACGTAAACAACAATTTGTTTTTACCGGCCCATTACCTTATACTCGTATGGGTGAGCATATTGACCTTGCTGATTGCATGGCTATTCCCTACCCACATAGTGATTTTTTTTATTTCTCACCCATGAAACTTTTTGAAGCCATGAGTGTAGGCAAATTAATTATTGCTCCACACTTAGGACAAATTGAAGAAATGCTAGGTGGTCTCTCCTCTCCGCTGCTTTACGATGCCAGAGATCCTCATGCTTTAGCGCAATGTTTAGAAAAGGCCTTTGATCGCATTAGCACGGCATCACCTGATGCCATGTTAGGTGCAGATGCGCGTGCGCGTATTTTATCCGCCCATACTTGGAATCATCGCGGAATAGTTGTGAGTCGAGCATGTGAATATGCCTACCAACAAAAACATCGCGGTCGAAAATGAAATTGTTTTTTATTGTAGAAAACGATGAACCACATGCTGCGGGTGGGGGATTTTATGCGTTATTTAAATTCGCTGAATTTTTAGCGCTTCGTGGTCATAAAATCAGTATCTATGCGGTTCATGACAAAGGTTGGATTAGTGCAGGTGAGAATATTTCCCTTCATTTTCGTCCCCATTTTCCTCGGCGTGGTCGTTTTCTAACAAAATGTGATCGATGGCTTTCTCGTGTTTGTGAAACATTTCAACTTCGCTCTGCCATAAAGCGCATGCAACCTGATTGGATATTAGGCGTATTAACTTATTCCGCTATTAAGGCCGAAATTTTAGGTCGCCATTTTAAAATTCCCGTCGCCAATTTTATTTATGAATGCCCACCGTGGATGAAAGAGATTTGGGGTGAAGCGACATTTAAAAGGGGATTTGATACTTATACGCAATCGCTTTGGGAGCATACACGCCAAGCCTATTTAGGAAGTCAAATATTATTTCCCAATTCCGAATTGTCCCGTAAATATAATGAACAATGGTTAAATGGAAAGAAAATCGCAGAACCCATTTATCCGGGTATTGATCCCCAACAAATGCCCTATCAATCAATAGTAACTGAATCGTTACCTCTAAATAAAACACGCAAGCAATTACTTTTTGTAGGTCGTTTAGTGGATAGCAAAAATATTCCTCATTTAATTAAAGCCTTTTTGGAATTACAACAAAATGCCGATTTGCATATTTGCGGAACAGGCGCAGACATGGCTGCTCTCAAAAATCTTGCTCAAGCATCTCCCCATATTTATTTTCATGGCTATGTTACCGATAATGATTTATGGAGTTTGTTTCGCCAATGTGACCTAGTTATTTATCCAACTGGATTTGAAGGTTTTGGCATGCCTCCCATGCAAGCATTATATTTCGGCAAGCCATGCATAGCTTCAGATTTAGCCGTCTTTAAAAGTATTTATGGCGATTTATTAGAATATTTTCCTTTAGGAAATATTCCTGCATTAACCCAAAGCATCGACACATTATTAAATGATCCGCAATATTGCCAACGAAGAGGGGAAGCGGGTCGACGCTATGTTCTCGAAAATTTTACTTGGTCTCGCGCTGCGGAGCGTATTGAACATCAACTTTTGAAAGTCCACTCATGAATACATTGTCCACCAACACATCACGCCTCCTTAAAGCCGGTATCATTGGAGCTGGCCGCATGGGAATTACTCATTTTTCCTTACTGGGAAGTCACCCGCAAGTAGAAGTTACTGCGGTAGCTGAAGATTCTAGCTTAGTCAGTAGCGCACTCGGACGCTATCGTCCCGATATAAAATTATTTGGCGATTATCAAAAAATGTTAGCGGACGAAAAATTAGATCTAGTGCTGATTTGTACGCCTCCCAGTATGCATGCGGCTATGATAGAAGCCTGTTTAGCAAAAGATGTATCCGTTTTTGTGGAAAAGCCTTTCACCTTAACTTTAGCGGAATCCCATCGGGTTTTGCAAATGGCTGAGCAAAAAAATAAAGCCTCTAGCTTGGGGTTACAGGTGGGTTACGTAAATCGGTTTAATGATGTTTTTATGAAGGTGAAGCAATTACTTGCAGAAAACTATATCGGAAAAACTTTGAGTTTTCGATCGGAAATGTTTGGACGAACCGTAGTACAAAAAGATAGCGGAAGCGGTTGGCGATCTAAAAGAGAAAACGGTGGAGGTTGCCTTTATGAATTTGGTTCGCATGCAATTGATTTAGTGGTTTATTTACTCGGCAAACCCGAAAAAGTTATGGGTTCGCATTTAAGTTCTTTATACTCTGCGCATGCAGAAGATATAGTACGTAGTACTTTTATTTATTCGAATGGATTAATCGGTTCCTTATTTGTGAACTGGAGCGACGAAAGTTGCCGCAAACCCACTAATAAAATTGAGATTTTAGGAGAAGAGGGGAAAATTTTAGCCGATCAGCATGAATTAAAAATTTATCTGAAACAAGATAAAGGACCTTATCGCAAAGGCTGGAATACTATTTACATCACCGAACTCATGACACCCGTACCCTTTTATGTACGGGGCAATGAATTCACTCGACAAATTTATCATTTCGTGGATTGCGTATTGCAACCCAAACAAAATAATATCAGCAGTTTTAATGAGGCGGCAAAAACCCAAGACATCATGGATTGGATATTCACCGATAGCCGCATGAACGGAGGAATTTAATATGTCACAAGCCTTACAACTCGATGATTTAATTTTAGGCGACAATCAATTTTTTGGCATAAATCATATGTCACAAGAAAAAGCCCAACAATTAGCTGAACGATTTAATGATTTGAATAAAATTTATCGCGCTTATCACACTGCTTATGATTTAGGCATTCATTCTTTTATGCTTAATTCCAATGATAAAGCTGAAACTATATGTGATTATTTTCGATCACATAAAAATGAATTCAAAGATTTAGTTATGTATCCGTCAATTCCCTATCCTCATAAATATGCGAATTTGGTTGCTGAAAAAGGAATACTCAGCGCCATTCAAGATGTTATTTCAGGTCAATCGGCTTGGAATCTTATTGGCATGGCGGGCAAAAGTATTGGGGCCTTAACGGGTGATATGACTAAGGTTATGGAAATGCTCATCGATGTTGAGATGAAAATTTATCGAAAACTACCGTTCAAAGTAGTGTACTTGCAAAATATCATTACCGATTTATTACTCGGCCTAAAACTAAAAGATATTTTTATTGCTTATTGTCAATACATTGAAAAAAAATACGCTGCCACACCAGGCTTCCTCACCATGAATATTCCTCGCTTGTCCGCCTTCTTGCAAGAATGTGGAATTGAAAGAGCCACCATTTGTGGGTCTGTTAATAAGGCGGGTTATTTGATGTCTCCTGATATAAAAGCCTATGAAAACTATTTTCAAAAACCTCAAATTTATCCTATCACCGCCATGTCGGTTTATGCCTCTGGAGCAATTCCTCCGACTGAGGCTTTAGACTATGTTCGCAACCAAGGCATTAAGTCGGTGGTTTTCGGAGCCTCTACCCAAGGCCATATGGCTGAAACTTTAAAGCTTGTGCGACGTTAATGTTACCTAATTCCAAAATGGAGAGTTCCCAAGCTATGCCTCCCAAACAACTCAAGGTTGCCATTATCGGAACCGTAGGTTTACCTGCAAGTTACGGTGGCTTTGAAACTTTAGTTCATTACTTGGTGGAATATTTAGGAAAAGATTTTTCCTTCACCGTTTATTGTAGTGGGCCGGATTATAAAGAGAAACCCAAAACTTTCTTGCAGGCGACTTTAGTTTATTTTCCCTTGCGCGCCAATGGAGCGCAAAGTATACTTTTTGATTTTTGTAATTATTTACATGCATGGTGGCATGCCGATATTTTGCTGGTATTAGGTGTATCGGGTGGTTTGGCTTTACCCTTAACTCGCATCTTCCGTAAACCTACTATACTTAATATCGGTGGACTCGATTGGCAAAGACGTAAATGGGGGCGCTGGGCCAGTCGCTTTTTGCATTTTTCCGAAGCGGTAGCCGTTCGCTCTGCGAATATTAATGTTTCCGATAATCAAGGTATCGGTGACTATTTACAAAAAAGTTATGGGCGAAAAAGCACTTTAATTGAATACGGTGGCGATCAAATTACTAGCCCCGAAATTGAAAATGAACATCGGTTGAAATATAATTTTTTGCAGTCTGCTTATGTTTTTTCCGTAGCAAGAATTCAAGCCGATAATAATCCTGATGTGCTTTTGGAAGCATTTAGCAAAGTGACGAATAAAACTTTTGTGTTTGTGGGAAATTGGGATAGGACCCCTTATGGTCGTGATTTAAAAATTCAATATCAAAATTTTCAACATCTGCATTTATTAGAAGCTATTTATGATGCCAAAGAATTAAATATGTTACGTTGCCATGCGGCCCTTTATATACATGGTCATTCCGCAGGTGGCACAAATCCTAGTCTGGTCGAAGCGATGCATTTATCTTTACCTATTGCCGCCTTTAACGTAATTTACAATCGTGCTACCACTGAAAATATCGCCTGTTATTTTTCGAATGCCACTGAATTAGTAAAACTATTAAATGAAGTCCGTCAAGAGGAATGGGATAAACAAAGAACTCTTTTGAAAACCATTGCCATCAGACGATATCGCTGGGAGCGTATTGCGCAAGAGTATGCTAAATTGTTCCAGAGTTTCCCAAAGTACTTAAAAAAAAATGTAAGTCCTAAGGTGTTCTCATGAGTAATCGAATAGGTAAATTACTTAGTCATTCGGCACTTTATATGGCAGCAAATCTTCTGCAAAGAGGTTTGTCATTTATACTCATTCCTCTCTATGCCCGTTATTTCACCACCGCCGAATTTGGTGCAATGGATATGTTGTATCAGCTTGCAATAACTTTAGCCTTATTTACATCCTTAGGTTTACCGCAAGGATTAGTGCGTGGCTTTTATTTACCCGGTGATAATGGTGCTATTATGCCGGAATCGGAAAGAAAAAAACTTCTTGGGGCACTAGTTACCTTTTTGTTACCGTTGGCTGGGTTAACCACTTTAGGCCTGCTCGTATTTGCAGAACCTATTTCACGAATACTCTTTCATCAAGAGGGGCAAGCGCTTTGGATTCGCCTTACGGCCTGGCTTTATTTAGCAATGGTATTACAACAATTACCTTTACAACTTTACAAAACCCAACAACGCTCGAAGGCCTTTGCACTTTGGTCTTTAGCGACATTTCTTTTAATCGCGAGTGGGAATCTTTATTTTATCATGGCTTTAAATTGGGGTTTGCCCGGCATGTTATGGGGGAATCTTTTAGGAGTTGGTGGAACAGCAATTATCCTTAGCTTATTATTTATCCCGCAATTGCAGCTAAATTGGCAATGGTCACGCTTAGCGCCGCTTTTTGCCTTCGGACTTCCCATGTTACCTAATTTATTATGCCGAAAAGTTTTAGAAATTGCCAATCGCTATATGTTACCTTATTGGCAAGGGCTTTCGGAAGTGGGGCTATTTTCTATGGGGGCTCGCGTAGCTGCTATTATGGATATCTTATTACTAGTGCCCTTTTTATATGCTTGGCAACCGTTCTTTTATTCACTCAGCAAAAATCCTGAAGCACCTCATATTTTCGCAAGGGTCACACATTATTTTTTTCTTCTGTTAATCTGTATATTTCTGGGCTTGCAAATATTTCAAAACCAGGCTTTACATTTTTTAGGGCATGGCAAATTTGATGCGGCAGGGCCGGTGGTCACATTTTTAGTTTTAGCGGTTATGTTCAATGGATTACAGTATTGTGTTTCGGCAGGAATTCATCTCCGCAAAAAATTAATTGCTGAAATGGGCATTATGGCCGGAGCAGCTGGAATCAATTTAATATTTAATTTTATTTTAATACCACATTACGGTGCGGTAGGAGCAGCTACAGCAACGGCTATCGCCTATTTCGTTTATTTAATCGGCACTTTTATTTTAGCACAAAGACATTATCCTGTTCCCTATTTTTGGGGTCGAGCCATCACTCTTTTTGGATTAGGAATAGTAACATTCCTAATCCTTAAACAATTCAACTCACTAGTAGTAAAGAGTTTTTGTCTCCTAACTTTTGTACTTGTGGGCCCAGTTATTGACCTTTGGAGGCATGGAGAATTAAATCAATTAAAAGCCATGCTTGCTCATAAATGGAAGCGCTTCAAGAATTAGCTCGTTTTGTGATAATTTGTCAAAGTTGAATGGAAATTAAATTATTGCAGATTTAAATGTCCTTGATCAAAAGCTGAGGACGATTTACCTTCTCGCATTACGGTAACTAGAGAAATTTTTATATGGCGAATTCTTTGCAAACTTCATCCCTTCAAATGGAAAATCCCAATTCCCTTAAACCGGTTACGCCTAAACCACTCAGCGGATTGCAGGGAAAGGCCCAAAAAATTAGACAGCAAATAGCTTTAGCTGTCATGATCATCCCCACCTTGGGATTTATGCTGGCCTTGCAAGATGGCTGGAATCTTGAATTCTCGGCGTGGAAAATTATTTTACTCGCAGTATTTTATGTTGGCACTTTATTTGGAGTAGAAGCTGGATTTCACCGCTTAATCTCACATAATGCATATGTTACCCCATTACGAAATATCATTGTGATTTTGGGATCAATGGCTGTGCAGGGGCCAGTTATTTTTTGGGCTGCGGCTCATAGGCAGCATCATGCCTTCAGCGACGATATGGGTGACCCTCATTCTCCACGTTCTATCGGGGCAGGAAAAAAAGGGTTCTTACAAGGAATGTGGCATGGACACATGGGCTGGTTAATTAAAGCCGAGAGTGTAGACTGGGCACGCTTTGCACCCGACCTACTAAAAGACCGCACGCTATTTCGCCTAAACCAAATGTATTTATTTTGGGTGTTACTAGGCCTGGTACTTCCTAGCATGGTGGGTGCGTTAGTTATGTACTTTCCAACCCATTCCCTTTCACTGGCTGGGCTTGGCGCATGGGAAGGTTTTCTTTGGGGTGGTTTAGCACGTATTTTTTTAGTTCATCATGCCGTTTGGGCCGTGAATTCTTTCTGCCATATTTCAGGAAATCGTCCATTTGCTTGCAAAGGCACTGCAACCAATAATATTTGGCTAGCTCTTCCTTCTTTGGGGGGAGCTTGGCATAATAATCATCATGCCTTTCCCTTTACAGCTGACAATCAATTCGCTTGGTGGCAATTTGATTTTTGTGGTTTGGTTTTACAGGCACTAAAAAAAATAAATCTTTTAACGCAATTAAAAAAGCCCTCACTTGAAGCTATTTCTTCAAGGCGCCTAATCAAAACGTTAAACTCTCATTAACAAGGATTCAAGAATATGCAAACCGAAACCTTGCCGACGCAAAATTCGAATAGCCCCAAAAAACGTGAGTTTAAGTTTAGTTCGGGTATTAAATCCGTTACCATGGCTAGCCCCGCTGCCGAAAGAAATATAAAAGTAACAGCAGGTGCCATTGTCATCATTCCTTTTATTGCCACAGTCTATGCCATTTCTTCACTTTTCTTTCGAGGCATTACCGTAACTGAAGGGTCACTCCTTCTTAGCTTTTACACACTGACGCTTTTAGGCATCAATGTGGGCTTTCACCGACACTTTGCCCATAACGCATTCAAAACTAGCGGACCTATGCGGGTTGTATTTGCTATTCTAGGTTCGATGGCTGGACAAGGCCCTCTTTATTGGTGGGTAGCAGTGCATCGTCGACATCATCGACACAGTGATGGTCCTGGCGATCCTCATTCTCCCAATTTAAATTCTGGAAAAGGCTGGAAACGGGAAGTGAAAGGTTTTTGGTACGGTCACATCAAATGGATGTTTTCTAAGGAAATTACCAATTGGGTGCATTTTGCTCCCGACTTGATAAAAGATCGCGCTTTATTTCTCATGCATCGCACTTATTTTCTCTGGCTCATTTTAGGTTTAGCTTTACCAACCAGTATTGGTGCCATAGTACAGCATAGCTGGAGTGGCGCCTTTTATGGATTATTATGGGGAGGCTTAGTACGCATTTGTTTAGTCGATCATGCTCTTTGGTTTGTAGGTTCCATAAGCCATATGTATGGCACCCGACCTTTTGCTGCCGCTACTCAAGATCGCAGCTGTAATAATTATGCCGTTGCCATCATTGCTTTTGGTGAAGGGTTACAAAATAATCATCATGCTTTTCCCAATTCGGCTCATCATCGTATTCAGTGGTGGGAACCAGACTTCGCAGCAGATATCATTAACTTATTGCAAAAATTTAAATTAGTTTGGAATGTTAAGTTACCTTCCGCTGCCCTCATTGCAAAAGCTCGGGGTCAACAAGGTATTGTTGAATTATAACAAAAAGGGGAAATATGAAAAACATAATGCGTAGCGTAACCGGTATTTTTCAAGGAAAAAAAATAATTCCACCCCTTCCCACCGGCCTTGAAGAAATTCAAACTCATCTAAAAACTTCTCTTGCCCAATATCTTTCCATTGCACCAGAAGCAATTGATCCTGAACAGGCCTTTTCTGATTTAGGCTTCGATAGTTTGCAAGCTGTGCGATTTTCAGGTGAGCTGGAAGATTGGCTAAAAATTAAATTGCCACCAACTCTGTTATGGGAATTCCCCAATGTAAATGAATTAGCGGAAAAGCTCGCTAGGGAACTAAAGATTTTACCCGAGCAGGTCTTGGTTGCTGAATAGTGTAATTTCTGACTTCTTTCATATAATCATCAAGAGTATATAGTTTTAAAACGCCTTGATCGACCTTTGCTTTTATATGATCGATTAAGGCTTCCCAATCACTCTTAAACCATTTACGTGTGTCCAATTCATTTCTATCGCCTGTTTTAGTTAAGATAATTTCATGCACGCCCAAAATCCCCGCAGTTTTATTACTGACTAATCGATCAATTCCAACTTTAGCCATTTCCAAGGTTACTTTTTTTTCTAGAAATCCAACTACTCTTAAATGATACCTATCAAAATAAGGTAAGGCTTCACCCTCTGACCAACCGGTTACTAAGCGAGCATTTTCTGAATTCTTCCTTACGATTGCATCTTTGGCTCGATTATAAATTCCATATGGATAAGCAAAATATTTATCTCCCTTAAGTCCATTGGCCTGCATAAATTCCGAGTTATGCTGAATGGATCGGGTGGCAGAATCATCGGAGAGTGTGGTGATAGTATCATGCAACCACAAATGATTTGCAATAGTCCATCCGCCACTATCTTGCAGGGTTTTCAAACGAACCAATGTCATTTTATTAAACGCACCCAAAAGTCCGCAATTGGCATAAATCGAGGCCGGAAATCCATACTTCTGTAGAGCCGGAACTCCATTAGTATCAAAACTAGCCCACTGATCATCTTCAGTGATAATTAATGCCGCTTTGGATAAAGGTGAAGGGTAAAAAGCCAATTCACCGAACCTTAAGGTATCATGAAATCCTGGCTTTGCTGCAAAGCGTATGCGGACTCGTTCCACTTTATGACAATCAAAAGTGGGCGACCTTTTAAAGGTACCAATCACCATATTTATACGCGTCCATTGTTCCGGTGCAATCAATAAACTGTCTTGAATTTGATGTTGAAATTCACCATTCGCACTATCTATATAATTTTTACCACCAATTAAACTCAAGGACAATACCTGTATGTGGGATAAATTTTCTTTTTGCTCAGCCATCAATTTCAGTGACATAAAAACATCACCGCAAACATTTTCAGGCGTGGTTAAAATTTTTTCAATAACCGTCGATTTTAAGTCGGAAGCAACCATACGCATGGAGGAAGACGCGGTGAAAAACTGTATGCTATCATCGCGTAGCAAACTGTCCTGTAATAGAAGTCCATCTCCATAGACAACTTTCCATTCCTTTCCTGCACCTGCGTTAAAATAAGAACGAACATGGTAACCAGAAATCACACTATCTTCAGGCATGGGAGCGTAATTTTCAATTGTCGGAGGTACAGGTGTGGGATTGCTTTGCGGCTTTGTCGCAAAATGACAACTACCTAATAAAAATGGGGCAAGAAAAAAAAGATTTCGTAATTTTTTAATTCTTATTACACTTTTCTCATTTTTCAATTGAGGCCTCTAACTACACTATAATTTTATTACATAAAGATAAAAACACTGTCCCTAACTCGGGAAATTAAAGGCCTTAATGATTCGGAATTTTTTACCCCAAGATAAGCCAAAAGTGCTTGCCCTGTTACATGAGTTTTTAGGGGTGGAAGTTAGCCAAGCTCTGGAAAATAACTGGGAATGGTTTTTTGCAAAAAATCCGGCCTCAAGTTTTGGGGAGCCTCCTTTTTTAATAACTGAACATGCCGATGAATTAACAGGTCTACTATTGTCGTTTCCCAATGCTGCTTATTGGAAGGAGGAAAGAATCCCTATGTATTGTATCGCTAATTTCTTTGTGCACCCTAAAAAACGTGGCATCGGATTACGTTTAGCCAAGGCCATGATTGATCAACCGTATCTATTAATAGGCAGTCCTAATAAAAGTTCGGTTATTATTTGGGAATATTTGAATAGTTTAGATTGGAAAAAACCACTTACACTCACAAAAATTATGGATAGCCAATCTTTTCTTCAAAAAACTAAACTCCCAGGAATTAATGTAGTAAGCAGAGTAATAAACATTTTACTCCGAACGCTGAAAGTTTTTTCGCCATCCACAGTAGGAGTGCGTTTAGAAGAAGCTGATGATTTCCCCAAAGCCTGTGATGATTTGTGGAATTCAGTGGTCGCCAAAGGAATAAATCCTCAAGCACCTAGCCAAGGCATGGCTCTTATGACCATACGCGATCAGAGTTATTTGCAATGGCGTTTTGTGCATTGTCCACAAAGGGAGTACAAAATAATTTTAGCCTATAGAGAAAAAAAACTCACGGGTTATGCCGTGCTTCGCTTTGGAAATAAAGGCGGATTAATAAGAGGTTATGTTGTCGACCTCCTCATGGAACCTAATGATAATGGAACAGGCTCAGCTCTACTACAAGCCGCAGAATCTTGGTTTACGAAAAATAAAGTGCAGGTTATACATTGCTTAATTGCCGATATACCTTCACCATGGAGAACCCTTTTAACTCGTTGTGGATTTTTATTGCGCAAGTTGGATCATCAATTAGTGGCAAGCAACAATTTACAAAGTCTTCCTAAAGAAGCCGGACTGGATGCGGCCTTCCGACACATAAGCTATGCCGATGGGGAGCTTGATTTTGTTTCCTGAATTTCCCTTTGCTAAGTCGGAACTCCCTTTAACTTTGGTGGAGCTTTTAAGGTTACGTGCTAAAAACCAAGCAAAAACCAAAGCCTTTAGCTGGTTGGCCGATGGACTTGACGAAGACGTTAGCGATCCGAAATATAAAGGTTACCTCACTTATGAAGACTTAGATTTCCATGCACGCGCTTTAGCTGGTCATTTACAACAGCAACCTTTCTATAAGATAGGAGAACGCGTACTGTTACTTTATCCACCCGGATTAGAATTTATTTGCGCATTTTTTGGCTGTCTTTATGCCGGCCTAGTTGCTGTTCCAGTCTACCCTCCTCGGCCTAACAGGTCATTAGAACGCCTGCAAACTATTGTCGATAACGCGGGGGCGGCTTTAGCCCTAACCTGTAATTCGGTATGGAGCTTAGTAGAAAGACAATTGCCGCAAAATCCAAGCTTAGCCTTGTTACCTTGGATTCAAACTGATACCACCATTACAGCTATCATGTCCGAGATTTGGAAATTGCCTGAACTTACAACCCACACCATTGCCTTTTTGCAATATACCTCGGGATCCACGTCAATGCCCAAAGGGGTTATGGTGAGTCATGGAAATATTATTCACAATGAATGGATGACCCAACAATTTTTTCACCATAATGCCAATACGCGCGTTTTAGGTTGGCTTCCATTGTATCATGACATGGGCTTAATAGGGAATCTATTGCAGCCTCTATTTTTAGGCACTCCCTGCTTTCTTATGCCTGCTTTAATTTTTTTACAGCGTCCCATTCGTTGGCTACAAGCCATTTCTAAATGGAAAATCACCACTAGCGGTGGTCCCAATTTTGCCTATGATTTGTGCCTAGAAAGCATAACACCAGAGTTACTGGACAATCTTGATCTTAGTTCATGGACCCTTGCTTTTAATGGCGCCGAACCTGTACGAGCGGATACCCTTGAAAATTTTAGCGAGGCTTTTGCGCAATGTGGATTTAAATCGCAAGTCTTTTATCCCTGTTATGGTTTAGCGGAAACTACCCTAATTTCCACTGGGGGCATTCCCCAAACTGAGGTGTCTATTTTAAAAGTTTCGGCAGCCGCCTTGCGAGAAAATAAAATCGAAATAATGGCAAATGATTTATCGATTGAATCATCACATGAATCACAGGCACTTGTTAGTAGTGGAAGAGCTCTCGACTCTGAAGGAATATGCATTGTCAACCCCGAATCCTTACAGACTGGCATCCAAAATCAAATCGGTGAAATTTGGATCAAAGGACCCCACGTCGCAAAAGGGTATTGGGCTTCAATTGAACAGAGCAAAAATGTTTTTCAAGCCTTTACCGCAGAAGGCCACGGCCCTTATTTACGCACAGGGGATTTAGGTTTTCTTCATCAACAACAATTATATGTTACGGGTCGACACAAAGATCTCATTATAATTCGAGGACGTAATTATTACCCTCAAGACATCGAATTCACAGTGGAAATGAGCAATCCTTTAATCCGTAAAAATAGCTCAGCTGCATTTGCTCTTGATACAGGAGACAAAGAGCACCTTGTGGTGGTTGCGGAGATTGAACGATCACAAATTCGAAAACCTGAAAATGATCCTAGCTGGCAAAACTTGGCCAGCTCCATTCGTCGTGCTGTAATTGAACAACATGAAATTCCAATGAGCGCTATTTATTTTTTAAAGCCGTTTGCTTTGCCCAAAACAAGTAGTGGAAAGGTTCGTCGCATTGCCTGCCGAAAGGATATTGAATCGGATCGAATGGAATTTGCTCATCCCCCATTTTATTATAATTAATGCCAAAAGGACCTTGACAAATTATTTACCTTTTCCCCAAACCAGAAAGGTAAATCCATGAAAAATATTTTCGAAGCAAGTACCACCACTGAAACTATTCAACGTATCGAGAAATTAAACTCCGAATCAAAACCTCTTTGGGGAACAATGGCAGTGGGGCAAATGCTCGCACATTGCAACGTATCCTATGAATTAGTTTTTGAAGACAAACACCCCAAACCCAATGCAGTAGTAAAATTATTACTAAAAATTTTAGTTAAAAACGCCGTAGTGAGTGAAAAGCCTTACAAACATAGTATCCGAACCGGACCTGTTTTTATCATTAAAGAAACCAAAGATTTCGCCGCGGAAAAAAAACGTTTAATTGATTATTTCAACAAAACCCAACAATTAGGGGAAGCTTATTTTGATGGAAAAGAGTCCAACTCATTTGGAAAGCTCACCAAAGGCGAATGGAACAATATGTTTTATAAACATGTGGATCATCATTTAAGCCAATTTGGTGTGTGAGTTTTTTTTGCGACTCGTTTTAAAAAATTGATCCGAGGATTCATCCAAGGTGCAGGTTTTAAAAATGGATAAATTTCTTGGGAGAGTTGCAGGAGTTAATCGTGTAATGATTTCATTCAAGCATGTTTTTAGATAAATTAACCTCTTGTTTTTGCCACAAAAACATGGTATTTTTTGTGGCAAATGGGTAAGCATAAACAGTCAACGGACAGCTTGGTTTTAAAGCGAATTAAGTCGCATAAACCAGGTTGGGTTTTTACACCTGCTGATTTTATCGACTTAGGTTCTCGCACAGCTGTTGCCACCGCATTAAAGCGTTACAAAGCAGCAGGCATAATTCGGCAATTGACTAGAGGCCTATACGATTTACCTCGCCACAATCCAGTATTAGGTGCACTTTGGCCATCCATAGAGGCGGTTACCAAAGCTCTGCAAGGAAAGAATGGATTACGCTTGCAACCAGCTGGAGCATATGCGGCAAATCTATTGGGGCTTTCGGATCAAGTGCCCGCCAAAGTCATCTATTATACCGACGGCGCATCACGCTCGATCAAAGCGGGGCCAATGCAAATCAACTTTAAACGTACTACCCCCCGTAACATGGCGGTAGCGGGTCGGCTCAGCGGCCTAGTTATTCAAGCCTTCCGAGAACTTGGGAAACAACACATTACTCCTGAACGAATTGCTCGGATGCGTAAGCTATTGCCTATTGTCGAGCGCCGTAGCCTATTAAAAGACTTAACCTTCGCCCCTGTTTGGATGCACACACACTTTCATGAATTGGCGAAACCGTGACTCTGCCAGAAGAAAACCGACAAAAGAAATTCACATTTCTGGCACTTTCCCAGGAAGATCGCTCTACTGCATTTGCTGAAGCAGCCACGAAACTAAGTAGCTCTGCGGTTATGCTGGAAAAAGATTTTTGGGTAAGTTGGTTACTCGGATTGCTATTCAAATTACCAGCATTAAAAGACCAACTTGTATTCAAAGGTGGAACCTCTCTATCCAAAGTCTTCGGTATAATCAATCGATTTTCAGAAGATATTGATTTGTCTATAAATCCCAGCCTGCTAGGAATTGATGAATCGGTATTCGATGCGTTAACAAGTCGCACGAAAAGAGACACTGCGCTTGTTAATATTCAAAATCTGTGTGCAGATTTTACAAAAAACCAAATGCTGCCATTATTGGAGAAAGCCATCACCGAAGAATTGGACTCGCCGCATTCAAACAAAACATGGCTAGAATATGAAAATGATATAGCATCACATTCGCCAGTAATATATTTCCTATATCCCACAACTCAACCGGAGGGATTTAAATATTTACGTCGAGCGGTAAAATTGGAATTAGGTTCTTTGACCGATCAGCAACCGGTGGACATATACTCTGTGCGGCCTTATGTAGCGGATGAATTTCCAAAATTATTTGTCGACTGGCATTGTGAAGTAAAAGTTTTGGATCTTTCACGAAGTTTCTGGGAGAAGGCGACTATTTTACATGCCGAATATCATCGCCCAGAAGAATTGATGTTACCTGACAGATATGCTCGCCATTATGCGGATATGGCTTGTTTGTTGGAATCGCCACGGTGTTCCAATTTTCTGCAAGATGAAATTTTATGTGATCGAGTAGCGGAATGGAAAAGCCGAATTTTTGGAAGGCAGTGGGCGCGTTACGACCTTGCTCGCAAAGGAAGTTTTCGATTTGTTCCTCCCCCAAACCGGATGGCAGCTCTAGCAAGGGACTATGAAAAAATGTTTCCTATGTTTTTACGCGAACCACCAACTTTTGCACAAGTGATGAACCAATTGACCGAAGCAGAAAAAAAGATCAATTTATTGCCGAATGGATTGTGAAATCTAAAATCATTTATAAAACAAAATCGCCTCTTCCGAGTACGGAAAAGGCGATTTTAAAAAGTGGTGGAGACTAGGAGAGTCGAACTCCTGACATCCTGCTTGCAAAGCAGGCGCTCTACCAACTGAGCTAAGTCCCCAAAAACATTCGCTTCAAGAAACGAAGGCTTAAAGTTAAAACTGGTGGGCCCGGGCAGAGTTGAACTGCCGACCCCCGCCTTATCAGAGCGATGCTCTAACCAACTGAGCTACAGGCCCGAAACCAGAATTTCCTGCCCTTTTTCTGAGCAGGGGCAAATTTTAGCTAAGGGGTGACCAGCCGTCAAGGGTTGAGTCGCAGGGATTTTACATAAGTTTGCTGAAGGAGTGAAAATCTTTAGGAATTCTAGGCGATATATGGTCCATAAACCGATCCATAGCCCATCAATTCCCAATCAATTGTCTATCGACTTCCAAAAGCCGCGCACATAAAGTGTGGATTACATTATTCACCATAGAAGGGCGTCTTTGCATTAAGGCTAAAAAATCTTTTTGTTCTATGATTTGCACCAGACAATCGGTTTTTGCGGTAACAGTTGCGTTACGATGGGTTCCCATGAAAAAACTCAGCTCACCAAAAATTTGCCTCTCGCCAATCGCTGAAATCAAATGGCCTTTGGCGGTAACATCCGCTTCCCCTTGTACCATTTCATAAATACCCGTAGGCTCATCACCTTCCTTGAAAATAAGCTCTCCCGCGCTAAAGGGTTGAATACGCACTGCGCATTGAACAGGCGCCGGCATATGCAAAGCACAAAGCATATGGGCAATACGTTCTTGCATGGCTTGATAACGCAACCATTGGGCAATTAATGCGGGCTGAGAGGATAAAGTGGCTGCCACACTTTGTTCGCCAAAAATTTCGATTTCGGATCCAAATTCACTGATAACTCTCACATTATCGCTAGCTGGAAAAGCTGGTAACCAATCGCCTTGGGAATAAAAGCGTACGTTTTTATCGCGGTCTAAAAATTGAAAAACCCCTTTATGAATAAATATCCAGGTACTGGGAAACTCTCGTAATAGATCTACATGCTGAGATAAAATGCGCTTTTCGCCAGCTTCGGGCCAAGCTTTATGCAATTCCCTAGCCAATTTCCGACATTGTTTGTCTAAATCGTCTAGCGCTGCCGGTGTATCAATTAAAGCTAGCATGGTATTCCTTTTTAAACCTTCTTCAGAGACTTTCCCACATGGATTATTGGCCGGTTATTCCATTACTTCCGCGAAAACTGCTTTTAGGATCGCGAATGCGCTCCAAATATTGCAAGGCTTGTTCTCTTTTTCCCCGCAATAAATATAGGGCATAAATATTTCCATATTCGTTTTCTTGATCCGTACGACTTTGCAAATATTCTTCTTTGCTTTGACCGGAAAGGAACAAATAACGTAATTCTTCAGGGCTGGGATTATGATCAAAAATTGTTTCCATGCGTATTTGGATTATAAACCATATTGATTAGCGGTTGCGACCCAAATTTTACAAAGAAACCGAAACAATCAAAAATGATGTTGCTTGCGATAGAAAAAGGTTTGTGAGATAATTGAGCACTGGTTTAAAGCAAAATTTAAGCTAAAACCAAACGTTATCTTTAAGGAGGAATATGTCCTATCCCCGAATTTCCATACAAACCCCAAATTCTACCTGGTCTGCATTGTTAGCGATTGCTATTGGGGTTTTAGCATTTTCACCTACTTTTGCCGGTAGTAAAAATGCCGAAAGTGGGGTAACAAAAACCCCTAAGAGTGAAGGTGCAAAACGCGAAGAGGATCCCGCTTTTGTGCAAAGCTCACGCGCCGTACAAGCTTTAAATTTCAAAAATTTAGATTTACCCTCATTTTTATCCCAAGTAGAAACTCGTTTATATAGTCAGCCTGACAACCCTACCTTACTTGAAGTGGCGGGCATAATTCAATTTCAAAAAAATGATTTCGCCTTAGCCGAAGCTTATTTTGCCAAACTCAAACGCTTAAGTCCCATTGCCAATCGTTTATTAGCCTTAAGTTTTTATGAACAAAAAGAATATCGTAAAGCATTACCTTATTTTCAAAAAATACCGGCTCCCATGCTGCAAGAGGATTGGGAAAAATACGCGTTAACTTTGCAAGAAGCAGGCAAAAAAGCAGACGCAGTGAAGGAATTTGAAGCGTATCGTTTACGTTACCCTAAGGTCGAAGCGGGTTTGGAATTTTTGGCACAAAGTTATCGACATCCATTACAAAAAGAAAAACTATTACCCTTATTGGAATTGCAATACAAAAAACTCGCTAGCAGCAATACTCCAGAAGAAAGTAAAGTCGCTTTAGAGTTAGCCGATTTATATGGAGAGGCTCCTCGCGCCTTGGAATTGCGTGCACGCGTTTTGGCTTTGGCTCCACAAGAAATTGGTAATGCAAAAAAAATGGTGGGCTTATTAGAAAGTAAAGGCGATTTTAAAAAGGCGGTAGAACTCTGTGAAATGCTGGCACCTAATTTTTCCACGGATATTAAATTCAATCAGCATTTAGCCACGTTATGGCAAAAATTTGATCGCAATAAAGCCATTCATTATTTAGAAATTGTACAAAACCTTGCACCTAAAGAAGCCGATCCACTTTTAGAACTCGCTAAACGCTATGAAGAAAATAAGCAATTGGATAAGGCGATAGAAGCCTATCAAGGCGTTTTACATTTAAATCCTAATCACGCTGGAGCTAAAGAAAAATTATTGGCTTTGGGTCCTTTACAAAAAGAGCAGGGATCATGGTTAGAAACTTTACAAAAAACCGAAGCAAAAAATCCAAAAGATCATGCCTTACAATTTCAACTGGCACAAATTTTTCAGAAAAAAAATGATCGCGATAATGCCTATAAATATTTGAAACGCGCTTTAGCGAATGCGCCCAGCCATACCGAATACACTTTGTTGTTACCTCTGGTTATTCATACCGAAGAGCAATTAATTAAGCATTTTCCCACTTTACAAACCTTGGCCCAAAAAGGGAATAACTCTCCTGAGCTATATTTATTGTTGGCGCGCGGCTATGCACGTTTTAAAAATCATCCTCGCTCTGCGGAAGCCATTGCCGAAGTTTATCGCTTAGCACCTAAAATGCTCGATAGTTTACGTCAGCCCATACTAGAAGTGTTTACCGAAAAAAATTATACACTTGCTGGACCTCTCTCAGAAAATTATACCAAGGTTCATCCCAAAGATTTAGAGATTCGCCAAATTTGGGTAGCGTCGCTCGCACAAAATAATGTTCCCCCAACCAAATTACGTAAAGCCATTCAAGATTTACTTTTCGAAGATCCCGCAGAGGATAAATGGCTGTTACGTTTGGCAGAATTGGATTTGGATGCCAAGGATAGTGCCGGTGCTTTACAGCATGGGCAAGCTTGGTTGCGACAATATCCGGATGACAAAAAAGCCTATCATCTCCTAGAACCTTTATCGGTAAGTAAAAAAGGGCAAGAAGAGTTTTATTTGCAAATCCTCGATAATTTGGTGCGCCTAGAACCGAGTTTGCAAAATCAATATGAACAAAAGCGCGCTGAATTTTTATTTCAGCAGGGTAACTTTCCTGGTGCGGTTGAATCGTATTCCAAACTCAGCGAAGTCTTTCCGGGTGATGCTAAAGTGTGGTTTCGTTTGGGTCAAAGCTATGCCAAATTAGGTCGCGACAATGCTTTTGAATGTTATCAAAAAGCCTGTCAATTAGCGCCCACACAAACCGAATATGCACGCGCCTTTGCCATACTTCTGGTAAAAGACGAACAGTTAACCGCAAATATACCAGTATTACAAATGTTACGTCGCGATAATCCTAAAATTGAAGAGCGACAAAAACTGGCCCGTGCCTATTCATTACGAGGTGAATATGCCTCCGCTGGAGCCGAATGGGATTGGTTTTTAAGCAATGCAAATAATATCGCTGTCTCCGACACCTTGGCGGCCAAAACCTATTTGAAGCTCGGTGCCACAGCCAAAGCTAGACCCCTTTTAGAAAAACGCTTACAAGAAAATAGCCATGACTTAGAGGTGATGACCTCGCTCTCCGATATTTATCAAAGAGAAGGCAATAAACCCAAGCAAATTGCCATGATGGAAAAAGTGGTGCAAGAAGATTTTATGCATGAAGATTATTTATTGCGTTTAGCCAAAGAAAAAGAAAAAGCCGGCTTAATTCCTGAAGCACTGCATTATTATGGGGATTGGGCATTGCGACATGAAGATGATGTGCCAACCTTAATCGCCTATCAAAAGCTCGCTGAAAAATATAAAGACACCACCAGTCTTATTGAAGCATTACGCTATTTAGGAAAAATAAAAAATGCAGATCCGCAATACCAATTTCAACTGGCTGAAATTTATTATAGTCGCAGCGGTGAATTACAAGACATCGAAGAATTAAGTATTAAATATCCTAATTATCGTAAGGGGAAATTAATTTTGGTGCGCGAATATCATGAAAAACGTGCTTTAGACAAGCTCGCTCCCTTGTTGAATTTTGTGATTGAAGAAAGTAAAACTACACCCGATTTACTCGAGGCGTTGGGTGACATCTATGCTTATCAAAAAAAATATCCTTTAGCTAATCAAATTTATTTCGACGTTTTACTATTTCACAAAAAGGATAGAGACCTTTATGAAAAAGTATACACTTTTGCCATAGACCATCAAAGCCCACATTTAAAAGCCATTTTGCAATTAGGTGCCGAATCTTTTGGACAAGACGAAGATTTACAATTGACGTATGCCAAATCTTTAGGGCAAACTAATCAAGCCTTAACGGTGTATCAAACCTTATTACAAAAACAACCGAATAATTTGGAATGGATAGTCAGTAGTGCCGAATTAGCAAAAAACTTACAACGTTTAGATTTAGCAGCAAAATGGTATGAACAATATGCCAAACTCAAATCGCAAGATTTGAAACCTTGGAAAAACTTGGTGGAAATTTATACTAAACAAAACGATAAATTAAAATTGGTACATGCCTTAGAAGGCCTATATGCACAAGATGCAGGCAATAGTGCTATTTTATTGCAACTCGCCGGTCTTTATGAAGGTCTACAAAAATTTGATAAGGCGATTGGCTATTATCGCGCAGCGCTGTATTTGAATCCTAAAGACAAGGCTATTCGCGAAAAGATGATTGCGCTATTACATCGCCCTGAACAAAAAGAACAGTTGGCAGAAGTTTTAAATGAAATGCAAAGTTTGGATACCAGTGCACATGAAGCGCAATTTGAGTTAGCCAAAATTTATTGGCAACAAAAAAATAAAGAAAGGGCTTATGCCTATGCCAGCTCGGCCTTGGAACAAAGTCCACAAAATCATAATTATCAAAATCTTTTACCACGTACCATTCATAGTGATGAACAAATACTCAAGCACTTTGCGCTATTAAATGAAATTGCCGAACGTCCCGAAACCCATAAAAGTGATGTACAAAATGCGGATTTATATTATTTACTCGCGCATGGTTATGCTTTAAAACAACAATGGGATAATTCTGCTAAATACTATTCGCTTATTCAAGCACTTGATTCCAAAAGATTAATCGGTAAACGCGACGCCATCTTAGCTTTATTTCAAGGTAAAAATTTTAACTTAACCGCCGACCTTACCGAAAAATACTTTGACCTCAATCAAGATTTCGATCGGGAAATTCGACAATGTCAAATTATGTCCTTTGAAAAAACGCATAAGGAGGAAAGCGCTATTCGCAAATCCTTACAACTTCTTTTGGCGGTAGACAAAGACAATGCCGGCGGCCTCTTACGCTTAGCCGATCTCGATTTGCGCGCTAAGGATACGGCTTCGGCGCTCACCAATATTCGTACCTGCCTCACCACGCATGCGAATGAATTGAGAGCCTATCAAATACTCTTACCCTTGGTAGACAAAAAACCTGAGCAACGTGTAAGTTACGTGGTGGTTTTAGAAAAACTTGCAGAGCTAGATACCGCCGGTCGCAGTGGGCATTTATTAAAACTCGCTTACTTTCATTTTGATCGCAAAAATTATCGCGAAGCTGCAAAACTTTTAAATGAAGTTACTGCGGCACAACCTAAAAATGCACTTGCTTGGTATCGCTTTGGCCAATGTCGCCATCATTTAGGCGTTACCGAATTAGCCATACAAAGTTTTGCAAAGGCCTATAAATTGGAGCCCGATAACTTGGAATATGCACGCACCTATGCCCAAACTTTCCGTAGTGATAAAGCCGTTAAAGAGGGTTTAGCTTTATTTGAATTTTTAAATCGCCATCAACCTTATATCGAAGAAAAAAAGAATTTGGCTAAAGCTTATTTTTTCAATGGGGATTATGTTTCTTCTGCAAAGGTTTGGGACATTACCTATGCCGATCCAAAATCACAAGAGGATATTTATCCTTGGGCCGGCGAAACCTATTGGCGAGTAAATCAATTCGCTAAAGCCGCCCCCATTTATGCCGAACGCAGCAAGCGGGAACCGGGTCGTTTAGAATTACTCGATACCTTAGTAATGCTTTATACTAAAACTAAAGACCAAGCAAAATACATTAGTGCTTTAGAAAAAATTGTGGAGCAAAGCCCCGCACACAAAAATTCTCAACTTCAACTCGCACAAATTTATGATAAAAATGGAAAATTTTCCGAAGCACTAAACGCTTATGGGCAATGGGTGGGACGCAACTCCGAGGATATCCCCGCTTTAAAAGCCTTTCATCGCCTAGCCATGTCACAAAAAGATACCGCTAGCCTAGAAACATCCTTGCGCTTACTTACTCGTATTAGAAATATTGATAATCAATACAGCTTCCAACTAACCGAATTGAATTATAAATTTTCGGGAGAATTAAAGCCTGTAGAAACCATGGTGAAAAATTTTCCTCAATTTCGTCAGGGTAAGATTATTATTTCCCGTGAATATTATCGTCGAGGTGACTTTCCCAAATTAGCGATTTATGAAAAATTTATGTCCGAAGAATCGGCACAAGATAAAAATTGGCTGGCGCCACTTGCTGAAACGTATTCATATCAAAACAAAAAAGCCTTAGCGCATAAAGCTTTTTACGAAGCCTTGGTTTATCTTAAGCAAAAACCAAACACTACGGCCGAAGACTTACACAATGCTTTAGACAAGGCATTGATATATGGTGAAGCCAATCAATCGCCCTATTTGGTGGATATTTTAAACCTAGGTTATCAAAGCTTTCCCAAAGAATTATCTATTCAATCGGCTTTAGCCAAAGCACTAGGTAATACGCCTCGCGCTTTAGATTTGTATTTAGCCGTTTTACAAAAAACTCCGGAGGATATGACTATTCTCCAAAATGCTGCACGCTTAGCCATAGTCTTAAATAAAGATGGGGTAGCAATAGAGTTACTCAATATTTGGGCCACTCATTTACCTGAAGATATTTTTCCTTGGCAACAACTGACCAAGCTTTATGAAAAATCAAGCGAAGTGAGCAAAATGGAAAATGCTTTGGAAGCCTGGCAGCGCTTGCAACCCTCCGATGCCGATTTAACTTATAAAACTGGTTTAGCCGCCCATAAAATTCATGCTGATGAAAAAGCTTTAGAATATTTTACCCATGCTGATGAACTCAAACCCAAAACACCCACTTATATTGCTTCTTTAACGGCCTTACTTTCTGAATTAGCCAATGCCTTAGTCGCCAAAGGAGAAACTGATAAAGCCGCCGAATATTATGGCATTTTATTGGAAAAAGAACCTAACCATCCCAAAGCCAATTTATATCTAGGCTTGTGGCTCGGCGAAAATAAAGATTATGCGGAGGCTGAAAACAAATTAAAGTTAGGCCTAACTCAGTCCAATAATGAACCTCGCCCTATTTTAGCCAAAGCGAATAAATCTTTAGGAGAATGCTATACGGCGCATGGTAATTTAGTCGAAGCTTATAAGGCTTATCAAAAAGCCTTTGCCTTAAATGGAAAAGATGTCCAGGTGGCAATTGCGAAAATGGAAATTGCCCGCAGCTTATCGCTCACCACAGAAATACCTAATGCTTATAGTGATATCTTATTATTAGATTCGAATTATACTGAAGCAGCTGCGGGACTTGCTCAAATTCGTTTCCAAGAAAAAAACTTTATTGAGGCAGCTACCTTATATCGCCGCGTTTCTTTAACAGCGCCCGAAGATAAATTTTATTGGACTCAATTTGGATTATCACTTAATGGTATTCCTAAAAAGCCCGAAGCGAAACAAGCTTTGCAAAAAGCTTTTGATTTAGGCGAACGCGCTCCCGAATTGTTACGTGCCTTAGTCGAATTACATGAAAGCTCAGGAACACTAACACAGGCGGAGCCTGTGTTGGATGAATTAATCTTGGCCGAACCCGGAAATGCCAAGGCTTGTGCATGGCTTGGGCAAATGGCTTGGCAAAAAGGTAACGCGGAAAAAGCGGAAGAAATGTTTTCCCAAGCCATACAACTCGATCCCAATGAACCGAGTTATAGTGAAGGGTTAGCCGATATATTTTTGCAACGTGAGGATGTAGAAACTGTAATTGAAATGCTCGAACCCATACAGTTAAAACTTTCCGCCAATGGCCAATGTATTTATGCGGAGGCATTGTTAATCAAAGAAAATTATCCCAAAGCAAAACTCTATTATCAAAATGTGCTGAACAAAAC
The DNA here is from genome assembly GCA_043745805.1 of Fibrobacteria bacterium. Lineage (GTDB taxonomy): Bacteria > Fibrobacterota > Fibrobacteria > UBA11236 > UBA11236 > JAYTSD01. The sequence goes on along the minus strand of JAYTSD010000040.1, from coordinate 12,093 downwards.
ACTACTTCCTCGCGCCTTAGCTGGCATGGCCGAAATATTTTTGCAACAGAATCAAGCGACAGAAGCGAAACGCCTCTTAGAAGGTTCTACTTTATCCTCACAGCCCCCCATACGCTTAGCTTTAGCAAGAGCTTATTTAGCCTTGCATGAAAGTGATAAGGCATTTAAAATTTTGAAATCTTTAGTGCAAAATGATGACAAAAATTTTGAATATCATAATCAATTAGGTTTAGTGTATTTGGATCAAAAGCAATATGCTTCCGCTCTGAAAGAATTTTCCACTTCTTTAGAAATCAAAGAAAACAATCCTTCGGCTTTGTATCATAGTGGCTTAGCCTTAATGCAAAGTAATGACTTAATTAATGCCAAAGTAAAATTTGAAATTTTATCCCAATCGTCTAATCGCCCCTCTATGGCAAAAGGCTTCCAGGGTTTAGCACAAGTTTATGAAAAAGAAAAAAACGTGGATGCCGCCAAAGAAAATTTATTGAAGTCGGTGCAAGCGGCAGATGTACCCGAAACCTTTGCCGACTTATCGGCATTATGTTTAAAGCAAGGACAAATTGCGGATGCAGAAATCTGGGCACAAAAAAGTTTGGAAAAAGATCCTGATTTTCCACTTGGCCTAGTAGCCTTGACGGAAGTATTACTTGGACAAAAAGAAAAGGATGGGGCGCGTGATTTAATTAAAGAAGCCTTAACAAAAAACCCTCGCTCCTGTGATTTGCATTTGGAAGAAAATAAAATTCAAATTGCTTTCGAAAATTACCAAGCCTTAGCGGCAAATGCGCGAATGATTATAGCCCTTTGTCCCGAAGATCCTTTCACCTATTATTATGCAGGCTTTGGCGCAGACAAAAGCTATCAGAAAAAAGAAGCTCAACAATATTTTGACGAGTATAAGCGCTTGGGAGGTGATATTACTCTTTTGCCAAAAGGGTATTAAGCTTAAACTCTAGAAATTAAATATTACCTTTAAGGTAATATTGGAGATAGGTTTGCCGCAAAGTAAAACAGTGAATATCATTTTAACCTGTAATTACTCCCCTTGGTCGAAGTATCGAGGTGGAGGGCAGAAATCTACCCATATGCTGGCCAGTGCCTTATCCCAAAAAGGATTTGAAGTACGTGTTGTTTATAGCAAAGCGCCTTGGGAAAAGGTTAACCTGCCTGCTACTCTACCTTACAAAATTCAGTGGGCTTTTTTTTTAGGGATTAAACCTGGAGTAAGCTCTCCTTTACGATTTCTAAATGGTATTTTTTATTATTTTCTTATTAAGCGTATAAGTAATTTGAATACTATTATACATGGTAATGGTGATGAAGCCAGTTTGCTTTGGCTAATTCCTCACAAAAAAAAGTTTTTATTTACCAGTCGCAACACTTATCCAGCTTATCTATCGGGACTTAACTGGAAAAAATTGAGTACTTGGTTAAAGATTTTTTTCACTGAGCCTAGAGATGTTGCCGTCGCCATGGCCATATTCCATGCGAATAAAGTAACCTGTACAAGTCGGTTTTCTCTTCAACAATTACAAGATTGTTTTGCTTTGGAGGCTACCCGTTCCGCAATAATCCCCAATGGGCTAGATCCCGTTTTCTTACAATATAAGTTTCAAGAAAATAATCAAAAAGATATTCTTTTTTTTGGTAGGCTCGCAATCAATAAAGGAGCGGACCATGCGCTTGAAGCTTATGCCTTATTACCCGAAAATCTCCGTACACAACATGGATTAACTTTTGCAGGCACTGGGCCATTACACGCACAATTACTTTCTCGATCCAAAGAGCTTGGACTTAGCGAAAAAATTAAATTCTCCGGTTGGGTAAGTAATGAACAATTAGGTGACTTACTTGTACAACATCGATTGGTGTTTTTACCTAGTTTAGAGGAGTCTTTTGGAAATGCCATTTTAGAAACGCTAATTACGGGCCAACAACTTGTGACTACGTCTGCCTGCGCCATCCCTGAAGTGGCCGGCGCTTATGGAATTCAAATTCCCTCGGGTGACATATATGGATTTGCCAAAGCTTTAGAAAATGAATTGCAACGACAAAGAACACCTGAAGAAATCACCCAGCAAATAGAATATTATCGTTCCCAATATACTTGGGAAGCCGTTGCCTCTTTATATCTCCAAGAATATGAAAAATAATTCCTCTTCATTTTCAGTATTTTTAATCGGGTTAACTTTAATCTGCTTGGGCGATATTGGTAAAAGTTATGGGCAATCTACCGTACACGTGGTGTTACGGTATGATGACTACTCCTCTTTGAGCTCCCTTGATTTGGAAAAAAAAATGCTGCGGCTATTCAAAAAATATCATACCCCATGTGTTTTTGGTGTCATCCCCGAAATAACCAATGGGAAGCCTCGGGACCCTAGTCCAAGCTCCGTCTACCCTTTAGACTCCTTAAAAATCGATTTGTTACGCCAAGGTATCCGTGAAGGCAGCATAGAAATAGCCTTGCATGGCTTAACACATCAAAGCGCGGCTTACAAAATTCCTAGTGAGTTTATTGGACTTCCCTATGAGGCGCAATGCCAAAGACTGTTGAAGGGGAAAAGTTTTTTAGAACAACAATTAGGGGTTTTGATTACCAGCTTTATCCCTCCATGGAATGCCTATGACAAAAATACCTTAAGGGCTTTGGAAAGTACTGGCTTTGCCTTAATCAGTGGAGATATTGAAGGTCCTTCTCATTCCCCGTCTTCTTTAAATTATATCCCTGCAACCTGTACATTACCTCATCTTTTTGAAGCGCTTACTCGCGCCCAAAAAATCGCCCACTTATCTCCCAATATTCCTGCGCCAATTATAACCGTTTATTTTCATCCTTATGAATTCAAAGAAATTAATTCTCAGCGTGGATTATTTTCTTTAGTTGAATTTGAAAAATATTTAAAAACCTTATCCGAGAAGCCATCGGTTACTGTCATTACTTTTGAAAAACTTGCCTCCCTAAACCATTTTTTACCCGAAACTTATTCGCATTATTCACGAATATTTCGCTATACTCCTACTTTCTTAATAGATCTATTTCGTGTTTCCAGCGAGATATATCCTTACCCTTCTTTACAATTACCAGGAATAATGGTGGTGCAAGGCTTTATACTTATCCCCATAATTTTTTATGGTTTGATTTTTTTAATTTTCACCTACCTTGCTTTTGTGGTGGCTGAAATGGGTTTAAAACGAATGCCCAAGCTCATTCATTATTGGGAAATTTTTTATGGAATATTATTGGGCTTAGTCTTATTTATTTTTAACCGTATAGAAGACTTTACCACTTTCTCTTGTTTATTTTTTATTATGACCTTGGCCATGAGCTGTGGCTTCGCTTTTTCCCATTTGAAAAAGCGCTTTCACCCTATGCGCTAATTTAAATCCTCTTTATTATCTCCAATAAATCAGTAATTTTTAGTCTATTTTCCTCAAAACGTAATCATATTTACAATTATTTAAATAACAATAAACCCCTATATATTGCTTTTTTGATGAAAAAAATGCCTTTAATGCTTCAAATACTGTAATCATATATAAATATTTACTTTTAATACTAAGGTAAATCGGTGTATATTTAAATCATGAAAACCAAAGGTCTTCTTATCCCCACCACACTTCCTCAAGGAGTCATTATGTTAAAGTCTAAAACCAAACTCTTCGCGCTATCCCTCACAGCCGCCGCGTTGTTTACCGCCTGCGTATCCGACAATCAGAAAGACGATGCGAATATTGACCTCAGCGTTACCCCCCAAGAAATTAGCGCAAAAACGGCTGGACCCGCAGTGGCAGGTAGCCTTGATCAAAATAGTGATTGGGCCAATGCAAATACCACAAGCGAAACACCCACGTTACCTACAGATTTAACCAGTAAACTAAGGTTTTTACAACCTTCTACATCAATATCATTATTAAAGGTTTCGGCGAATACTATTGATAATCCTGTTGCTGGAGTTATTTGGGATGACTCTTCTCATGGATCTATTACTATTTATGACACTAAAAAAACCTTAGGTAAAACTGAATATGATACAGTAATTGTAAAATGGGATGCTAATGCTAAAGACACCATTAAAGATAATGAACATTATATTAAAGCGAAAATCGTTTCCAAAGACATATTAGGTAAAATTGAAACCGCTGAGTTCAGTGATTTAGATGGAGATGGCATAATTAATGCCGTACCTGGATCCAAAAATCTAGTGCGTATTAATTTTTCATCTGAAGAATTAGGAATAACCGAACACTTTGCAATGGATGCTGCTGCGGGACCTGACAATAATTTTGACAAAGATACTGACAATCAATTATTGGCCGCAAAATGGACGCGTACCAAAGGCGGAGAAATTGTAGCGCAGGGTGAATATTTGGATGGCGATGGCGACGGATTTGTTACCGATAACACCAAAGCTAGCTCTATTGTAAAAGTATCCTTCTTCGAAATAAACCCCAAGAACAAACCATTAGTTAAAAAAACTACCGTAACAGCAAAAATACGGGTAATAGCAAATAATGGTGGCGATGAGCCGATTTCATTTTCTACTCAAGAAGAATTGGTTACCGGTCGCACAAATTCCGTTAGTATGCAGAATCGCCTAGGGTCCGACGAAATGATTAAAGATGACACCTTGTGGGTTACCATCGCTACAATGGTCTCCACTAAATCAGATACTTTAAGAGGCGCTTCGGTAGTGTTTGTAATGAATCCTGGCCACGATTTAAAAAGCGAAGCCGATGATAGCTTATATGCCATTCATGCCAAACATGATAAAAAATTAGGTTGGGAACGCCATACCGAATTCAATTTAATTTCCACTACGCCGATTCTTCATGGAGAAAAACCCGTCGCAGGAATGTTTGATTGGAAGGCTAATTATGCCAATGGCAAAAGCGCTTCCGCTGAAGGTTCCTTCGCTGTCGGCGTATATCATGCCACCTTTACTGGACCCGAAGGCAATACTTTAAAAGTGAATTATGATGCTAAAGGTGAAATCGTCGCGCAATAAAGTGAACCCGCTTATTCTCTAAGCCGCTCCATAAGGGACGGCTTTTTTATTTGTAGAGGGTTTATCGGTGTGGGAAATGGCGACTCATTAAAGTTACCCAATGCTCACAGGATTTTCTAGCGTCCCTATTTTTTCAATTTCGATTTGCACCACATCACCCGCCTTAAGCCATACCGGAGGATTACGTGCCGCACCCACACCCATGGGCGTGCCCGTAAGAATAACCGCCCCTGGACGCAAAGTCATAGTGGAACTCAAGCTTTCGATCAAGGCGGGGATATAATGAATCATATCGCCCGTGCTTTGATCCTGCATCACTTGCCCATTAAGAATCGTGCGCAAACGCAAAGCATGAGGATCAGGAATTTCATCTTTGGTCACAATCCAAGGCCCTAAGGGACAAAAGCCATCGAAACTTTTTCCTCTTGAAAATTGTCCGCCACCCAATTTTTTATCGTCTTGCCAATCACGAGCAGAGACATCATTGGCGCAGGTATAACCCAATACATAATCGAGAGCATTTTCTCGTGAAATATTTTTTGCTTGTTTGCCAATAATCACGGCGAGTTCACCTTCATAATCCACTTTAGAACTTAAAACTGGGGCAGGGATAGGCGAAAGTGGATCATTTAAAACATTACCTGCCTTAATAAAAAGCAAAGGAATATGTGTCGGCTCGGCATGGCGCTCTTCGGCATGGGCGCGATAGTTTAAACCTATCCCTAAAATATCCAATGGCAATACGGGCGCTAAAAGTTTGTCGATTTTGAAAGTGCTATCGCTAAATACTAAAGACTTTGAAAAATGCTGTTCAGGTGATTTATCGGAATAAGGAGATCCTGTTCCATCGGTATTTAAACGGCCACAATAAATTTTACCATCAGAAATAAAGCGTATGAGTTTCATAGTTTAAAAAATAATAATAACCGCGCATAGGGAATTATCTTTTGTAGTAATGATTTCTTTTTCTTCCGATACAAAGTTGCCGCATGATCCGAAAGAACAAAAGCTGCTCTCGGTTTTAAAGCAAACCTTTGGCTACGATTCTTTCCGTCCGCATCAACAGGAAATCGTCACTCATCTTCTCAATGGCATTGATGTCATGGCAGTTATGCCAACCGGAGGAGGGAAATCGCTCTGTTACCAACTCCCGGCGAAAGTAATGACTGGCACTGCCGTGATTATAAGCCCGCTTATTTCTTTAATGAAAGATCAAGTCGATGCTGCGCGGGAAAATAATTTACAAGCGGCATATATTAATAGTTCCTTAAGCTCCACGGAGGCCATAAGCGTATATAGGCAATTGCATAGTGGAACATTAGATCTCTTATACATTTCTCCCGAACGTTTCGCTTTAAGTTCCTTTGTGGAAACCTTGCAAAAAATTCAAATCTCTTTTTTCGCTATTGACGAAGCACATTGTATGTCGGAATGGGGACATGATTTTCGGCCCGATTATTTAGGGCTATCCAGCATTCGTAAACATTTCCCCGATGCACCCATTGGCGCCTTTACCGCTACGGCCACCTCGCCGGTGCAAAATGATATTTTAAAAAAATTAAAACTGCATAAACCTTTAATTGTGCGGGCCTCCTTCAATCGCCCCAATTTATTTTATGAAGTGCAACCCAAAAATCATGTAGACACACAAATTTTAAAATTCTTACGTCAACATCCCGATGAACCAGGTATTGTCTATCGGCTATCACGCGATTCCGTAGAAAAAACGGCTGAATTTTTAAACGCCCAAAAAATAAAAGCGTTACCATATCATGCAGGTTTACATCAAGGGAAGCGAGAGGCCAATCAAGTGGCTTTTAATCGCGATGAAGTACAGGTGATGGTGGCTACTATTGCCTTTGGCATGGGCATTGATAAAAGTAATGTACGTTTTGTATTACATGCCGATTTACCTAAAAATTTGGAAGGCTATTATCAAGAAACCGGCCGTGCAGGACGCGACGGCGAGCCTTCACATTGCTTACTCTTTTACGGCGGTGGGGACATTCCTAAGTTACGTCATTTTCTAGAGCTTATGCCCGACGGAGCCGAAAAAGAAAGGGCTAATGCCAAACTACAACAAATGATCCATTTCGCTTCGCGTTGCCAATGTCGTCGGTCGCAATTGCTTGCCTATTTCGAAGAAACATATCCTGAAGATAATTGTAACTCCTGTGATATATGCAAAGGCATGGCGGAAACGGAAGATGTCACACGTGAAGCGCAAATGGCTTTATCCGCAGTGATACGTACCGGCGAACGTTTTGGTGGAGGACATATTATTGATGTTCTACTTGGCGCGGAAACACAAAAAATCCAAGAGTTAAATCATCATAACCTTAAAACCTATGGTGTAGGAAAACATCGGCCCAAGGATTTCTGGCGCTTTCTTGTTAGTGAATTAGTAGCCCGCAATGTACTAGCCGTAGACAGCGGCCCTTATCCCATTTTAAAACTCACTGAAGCTTGCGCGCCCTTATTACAAGGCTTAGCGGAATTCGCCATTTTGAAATTTAGAGAAAAAGAAAAAACTAAAAAAACATCCTCATCATCAGCAAGTACGGCCTCCGCAAATTCGCCACTTTTTGAAAAGCTCCGCAGCTTACGTAAAGAATTAGCTCAAAGACAAAATCTTCCACCCTATATGGTTTTCTCCGACAAAACTTTACAAGAAATGTGCCGTCACTTACCCGTTACGCTCACGAGTATGCGAGAAATATCGGGTGTTGGGGAATCAAAACTCGATCGCTATGGCGTGGAGTTTGTGCAGGTGATTAGGGAATTTAAAGATTAGCCGGTTATTTTAGTAAAACAAAAGTCCCCGCCACAATTAATCCTGCGCCCAAGGCGAGTTTTAAAGTCAATGGTTCTTTAAACAAAATTAAAGAGAAAATTATAGTTACCAAAATACTTGCTTTATCGATTGCCGCCACACGCGAAAGTAATCCATCTTTCATTGCCCGATAATAAAAAATCCAACTCAAACAAGTAGCCGTAGCGGATAAAATCAAAAACAACAAATCGCGTTTTCCAATTAAAGGAATTTCACGATAAGCCTTAGACGGCAAAATCAAAATAGAAGTCCAGAAAAATACCACCACAGTACGAATCCATAATCCCGCATCAGCATTAATGCGATTAATCCCAAATTTTCCGAATACCGAAGTTAGTCCGGCAAAGAAAGCGGCAAGTATTGCGAATAACACCCATTGTGGCATAAAGACTCCTAATTTTCTTTAGGTAATAATAATCGATATGGAAAAAAAACCTATGGGCGACTACCTTATACAAACATCTTATGGAAAACTTTAATTATGGGGCCGCGAAAATCATGTTATTTAGGCTATTGAATTTATTTTTATTACTGCTCCCCTTGTCATTATTCGCTGAAGAAATGGTAATTGTACAACCAGACAGCTTATTGCCCTATCGCAATATTTATTTGCAAACCACCGCTTCCGTTTTAAGCAATTATGAAATGAATAGTGAATATAAAGAAGTCATTAAAATTAATGAGCCTGATGTCGCAAAAACAAAAAACAAAATTCCTTATGATGCATTTCAAATCAATGGATTTAAAGTTTCCCAATTCACATTTTTAAAAACGGCTGGTGATTCCCTTTTCATACTTGCCACATTAGAAAAAAAGTCGTCAGAAGATGTTTATGCTAAAATTTGCCTAAGCAAAAAAAATATTCAGCAAGTTTTTGTGGAGGAGAAAGAAGGTCCCAGCTTCAAAGTTAATCGAGAATCGCAGGCAGGAAAAAATGAAGCTAAGGCTCAAAGTCGCAAAAATGCTTGGAAGGATATCAGTTCAAAAGTCTTGATCTTAGGGCTTCTTATAGGCTTTGTTGTACTCATTAGTTATATGCAGAAATAATTACCCTAAATTTTACCATTCCTTCCTCAAGTGTAGAATAATTAGGGAGTTAATTGCTCCGTAATATTAGACCTTTTCAGGCTAACTTTCCTTAAAGTAATGTTCGCTGGCTTGGATAGAAACGCTTCTATGAAGATATCCTCATTCATTCGTACATTACCAAAAAATAATTCTTTAGAAATATTGAGGGTAACATGAATAATAAAAATCAATTCACCCGTTCATTTAAACTTGGTCACGTCCTTGCACTTGGATTATTAGCACTAATAACTTGCAAATCAACATTTGCTTTACCCACAAATTTTGAACGTACCGCTTGGGTTACGGGTCTGATTTCACCCTTGGCGATGCGCTTTGCCCCCGATGGACGTTTATTCGTTAATCAGCAAAATGGCCAAATTCGAATTATTAAAAATGGTCTATTGTTACCTACTCCTTTTGCGACATTAAATACATCTGCAGGCCACCGCGAATCAATGGTGGGTATTGCTTTGGATCCTCATTTTACTCAAAACGGATATGTATATGTTCACTACTTAGGAACCAACCCAACTTTGATTATGAAAGTAACCCGTCTGACTTCCAGCAAAACCAATCCTGATATTATGGAGCCTGGAAGTGAAATCCTTTTATTGGATAGCCTCTCCATTGGTGGCTATCAGGGAGGAGCGTTAACTTTTGGTAAAGACGGAATGCTTTATATCGGCTCTGCCCATGGTGGATCCAAAGATCCAAGTAACTTACATGGTAAGGCTTTACGCATCAATCCTGCTTCCTACCCTAATGTGATCCCAGTCGATAATCCTTTTGTAAAAACTCCCGGCACACGTCCCGAAATTTGGTCGCTTGGATTTCGAGAACCTTTTTCAGGAACAACCGACACAGTAAATGACAGAGTGGTTTTTAATGATGTGGGAGAAGGTGGCTCTGAAGAAGTAGACATACTGAAAAAAGGCGCAAACTTTGGTTATGAAAGCGGCTGTGAAGGTAATTGTACTAATGCTGGTATGGAAAATCCTTGGATTAATTTACCGCACGGTTCTGGGTTATTTTATAGTTGTATTACGGGCGGCACATTTTATTATGGTAACAGTTTTCCCTCAGAGTATCGTGCAAGTTACTTTTTTGCAGATTACAATACCACTCAAATTGCCACGAAAAGTAGTGATGGTACCCTGAATGTCTTTGATAAAACAACTGACAAAGTAATTCAACTCGAAGTAAGTCCTATAGATGGCGCCTTGTACGCATTAAAAATCGAAGGTGATCAGCCTCCGTGGAAAGGTACGGTGCAACGAATTCGATACACTGGCGTACTTTCGGTAAATGATATTAATTGCAATGCTAATTTTGGTCCTTCCGTTAATTTTGTTAGTACATATTCCCAAACCAGCTTGCATTTTATGTTAGGCAATCAAAAAGCCAAGTCAGTAGCTTTAACTATTTACAATAGCCAAGGACAAGTTTTTGATCAAATCAAAACGCTTGATGCGGATTCCAAATTGAACTGGAATTTTGGTGCGAAAGCAATTAAATCCGGCGTGTATTTTTATGCCTTAAAGGTGATTTCTGAAAAAGGCATCCTGCAAGAGAAAAAAGGTTCGTTGTTTTTGTTGGACTAGAGTCCTTTAAGAGTCGACAGAATGGTACTTAATTTCTTCGGGCCATAATTCACAAACCTCACTGAAATTAAATATTATTCTCTCTGTGAAAGAATACACCAACCCCTATTCTGACCAAAGCAATTTCCTTTGGCATCCTTGCGCACAGATGCAAGACTACTCCTCCTTTCCACCTTTAGAAATAATAGGCGCAAAGGGTAGTAACCTGCATTTAAAAGGCGGCAACCATATTATCGATGCCGTATCCAGTTGGTGGTGTAAAAGTTTAGGGCATGGCCACCCTCGCCTCAAACAAGCCTTATTACAACAATCTGAAAAATTTGAGCATGTGCTATTAGCCAATACCACCAATCAAACCATTGAGGAACTCTCCGCCAGACTCGCAAAGCTTTCACCCGGTTTAGACAAAGTATTTTATGCTAGCGATGGATCAATGGCAGTCGAAATCGCAGTGAAAATGAGTTTACAGGCCCAAAAGCAACGCGGTCAAATTCAGCGTACAAAATTCATGGCCTTGGAGAATGGCTATCATGGCGAAAGCTTAATGGCCTTATCACTGAGTGATTTAGGACTTTATAAAAACCCTTATGCAGAATTATTAACCGAAGTATTTTTCCTTAAGGGTATTCCCTATGTAACGTCACCGGCAGATCCTCTATGGACTGATTGCTCATTATTTTGGCCAGCTCTAGAAAAACAATTAGACGTCCAAAAGGAAAATCTGTGTGCCATTGTCATTGAACCCTTGTTGCAAGGGGCGGGCGGTATGCTCATTTATAGTGCAGACTTTTTACGTCGTTTAAGAAAGTGGACAAAAGCGCATCATGTGTATCTCATTGCCGATGAAATATTGACCGGCCTTGGCCGCACCGGCAAAGCCTTAGCTTGCGAACATGCAGGCATACAGCCTGATTTTATTTGTTTATCCAAAAGCCTCACTGCAGGCTGGTTGCCCTTATCTGCGGTATTAACCTCTACGTTAACCTATAATTTATTTTATGGGGATTATACTTCGGGCACAGCTTTTTTGCACTCCAACACTTTTGCGGGCAACGCCTTAGCGGCTGCCGTGGCTTTAGAAACTTTAAAAATCTATACCGAAGAAAATTTATTTGCGCAAGTCGAGGGTAATCAAAGTTTTTTACATTCGCAAATGGAATTAGTTGGTTCCGCAACGGGACATTTAAAAAATATTCGCTATCTCGGTGCTTTAGTCGCCGCCGACTTAGCTGTACCAGGCGAAAAGGCCCAAGCAAGAATTGGCTATCAAGTCTATCAAGCGGCCATACGCCGCGGTGCTTTATTAAGACCTTTGGGTAATACTATTTATTGGTTACTGCCGCTAAATGTTGAATCCAATGTGATCGAAAAATTACGCGATATTACTATCGCCGCCATACAAGAAGTTTTAGGGTAACTTATCCTCATCCAACAATCCTTCCGCTTTCAAAAAGGATAAAGTTTTATCTAGGAATTCACTTGAAGGTGGATTTAGTTTTTGAAATACCTCCACATTGGCAGTGGATCGATAAAGCAAAACATATTCATGGCAACATTTACACATTGCAATATGGGCCTC
>JAYTSD010000039.1:0-60716 GCA_043745805.1 Fibrobacteria bacterium | reverse complement strand
CTCATTTAGTTTGAACTCACCGAATTTTGATACAATAGTATCGAAAAACGCTCCGAATTCTCAGCTAGCGAATTAGCACCAATTTAATAAGCATAATCGGCAGTATATTAACGCTTTGAAGTCTACAGCTTTTCCCATGAGGGTTTCGATGAAAAAACGTTTTTTGTCGGTCATTTCAATGCCGATTTTTGTTCTTACCTTAATTGCACATTTTTCTTTTTCCCATGCTGCAGTTCCTACTTATTATAAAGGGGTTCCATACCCTTTAAATTCCGCACCTAAAGAAATTCCCGGCCACATTAGTTTTCATGACTATGATAAAGGCGGCCCGAATATCTCCTTTGAACAAGATGATATGGCGAGTGGACATTGGGGCGGATGCTTCGCAGCATTTCGCGATACTGGCATTTATAAAGATGGTGATCCCGATCATCCCTCCTTTACGATGACAAATCATTATTCCTCACCGAGCGATACATTTTATGCACAAGGTATTGCTTGGCCTAATGGGTCGAAGTATCCAAGTTCCGACACGACTATGGCTGCGAATCATTGGTATATAGGTGCAATCCATGCGGATGATCATTTTAATTTTACCATTCATGTTCCTAAGTCAGGCAAATATTGGGTAAGTTCCGTGTGGGCCGCGGGTGATCCGGCGCTAAAATATGAACTATTATTTTTAGGTACTCAGTATGCTGCCACTGCAAACGCGATCAAATCAAGTATTGTAGAGTTTCCCGGCCAGAATAGTTATCATGCTTGGAGGACGTATGCCGATTTTGTTTCGGTGCAACTGGATTCGGGCATTCAAGTTTTACAATTTCATACGCTCTCCAAGCATTTAAATCTGGATTTTTTGTATTTCTCCGCAGACTCTGGGACTTATAAATTTCCTACGGTAACTAAAATTTCCGAATTAAAAAAAGGGACACAGAAAAAATTATTTAAGATGTCTATTAATAAAGATCACATACATTTTATACTTCCTGAAACCGGTTTTGCTTCCGTTAAATTATTCGATTGCTTGAATCGTCAAATGGCGACTTTAGTGAATCGCAGTTTATCTGCTGGTGAACATGGCTTGCTAATTGATAAATCGGCAATGAAGTCGGGAATGTATTTTGTAAAGCTGGAATTTAAGGGGAAATCGGAAGTAATGGATTTTCGGATTAGTGAGTAGCTCTCCGAGGCCTAAACCTATGGACCATTAGCCCTACAATTATTAAAGCCAATACTTCAATAAAAACCTTTTCTGCATCCAGCCAATCTACTGGCCTTTCCTTTAACTCGGTATCCGTCCATAAGGCATGTATGAACATTGGGAATATGGCCACAAAGGATAAATAATGCAAGGTTCTCCATAAGGAATACTTCAAGCGTTTTCTGATTAAAGAGCTCAGTGTCACAATTAGGATTAAATAAAAAGCGATTGCTCCCAATAAATTTATATAAGGTTGATGTATGGTCCACAGTGGGAAAAGCAAATCCTTCCAGGTGAATCCAGAATCCTTGGCGAAGGGAATTAATATTATATGTACTAATATAAATAGTACTGATGTATAAGCCGTTAATTTATGGATTTTCAAAAGGGCGATTTTTTTGTGAAGCTTTACCGTATATTTATTTCGTACTAAAATACCCAATATAAAATTGCTAGTTAAGCATCCAATGCCTATTAAGGCCATAACCGATGAAAATTCTAAATAGTCAATAATCATGTTAACTCATTCATTTCGAAATGCTTTCGATGTTTATTTTAATTCACTTTTGTGTTCTTTTTTTGCTGTCTCCCAAACTTCCTTTGCGGCATCTAAATTCATCGCAGCAATTCCTAGTCCCACAATTAAATCCGGCCAGATAGTTGGAAAATAAAAGGTTAAGCATCCCGCAGCGATAATGGCGATATTTGCCAGCACATCATTTCTCGCGGATAGAAAAGCGGCACGCATTAAACTACTCTCATGCTTACGAAATTGTGTTAGCATGGTAGCACACGTAAAATTTATTCCTAAAGCACCGAGTCCTGTAAGGGTAAGTGTGAAAGGTGAAGGTGTTAAGTGAGCCTGAAACTTGCTGAATGCTGTCCATATTGTGGCTAATCCAGGAATCAAAAGTACTCCTGCTAATAACATACCCACTCTGGCCCGATGCTCTGTGCTCCAACCAATAGCAATAAGTATTAAAAAATTAACTATGGCATCTTCTAGAAAATCAATGCTATCCGCAAATAATGAAACCGATCCAATTTTTAGCCCTATCGAAAATTCAACGAAGAAATAGGCGAGATTAAGAAGCATCACTAGCAAAACAATTTGGCGCAATGTCATTTGTGATTCCTAGTTTATTTTAAACCTAAAAAAATCGGTTAGGCTACAAACCTAACCGAAAACAAATATAACTATTTCCTTTATTCTTCTACATCACCCTGTTCTTGTATAATCCCCAATCTTTGATCAGGGGACAGTAACTTCGCGGTTTCGACTAGGTGAATAAATTCCGTTCTATAACCTTCATTGTCATGTCCTTTCGCGCCTTTACCTAAAGCAATAATTTTGTTAAAATCCAAATCGCCTTTATACTGCGAGGCTCTTAATATCAATCCAAAGCCAGCGGCAGCAGCCGAGAAGCGGAGGTTTTCTGAAGCATTTTCCCAACTTTGATTATTATTGAGTAAAACACGTGAGAGCAATTTACTGGTATTTGCGTTAGGTTCTTTATAACGGAATTTCACCGTCATTAGTTCGCGTTCGCTGTCATTTCGCATAGGAGAAGTGGTTTTGCAGCACAAGGTATTTTCTCGCATAGAATTTTTCTGATATTTAAGTGGGTCCACTGTTGAGCGATTATGTCCAGTTTCGCCTGTAACACCCATAGGAACAATTTCATATAGCGCAGTAACCGAATGTCCCGAACCTAATTCTCCGGCGTCTTTAGTATCATCATTGAAATCTTCGCTACGTAACATGCGGTTTTCATAGCCGATGAGGCGATATGATTTCACTAGGGCAGGATTAAATTCAATTTGCAATTTTACATCCTTAGCAAGTGTGAACAAAGTGCCGTCAAATTCTTCGACAAAAACTTTATTGGCTTCCATAATATTGTCAATATAAGCATAATTGCCATTGCCTTTATCCGCTAATTGTTCCATCTTAGAATCCTTAAGGTTACCCATACCAAAGCCAAGCACCGAAAGGAATACGCCGGATTTTCTTTTTTCTTCGATAAGACGAATTAATTCGGCATCACTGGAGACGCCTACATTAAAATCACCATCGGTAGCAAGGATGATACGGTTATTTCCGTCTTTAATAATATTCTGTAAGGCACAACGATAAGCTAATTTTAAACCTGCACCTCCTGCGGTACTACCACCTGCTTGCAAATGATTGAGAGCTTCGCGAATCTTTTCTTTTTCCGCGCCCGAAGTAGAAGGCAAAACTAAACCCGCATTGCCTGCATACACAATAAGGGTGATTTTATCTTGTGCGCGTAATTGATCTACTAGTAGATTAAAAGCGCTTTTTAATAAAGGAAGCTTTTCCGGTGAATCCATTGATCCCGAAACGTCAATTAAGAAAACCAAATTACTGGCAGGTAACTTGTCGGTGGCTATTTTGCGGCCTTGCAAACCGATATGAATGAGTTTGGTATTCGGATTCCAAGGGGTGGTGGAAATTTCGGTATTAATAGAAAAAGGATCGGACCCTTGAGGTTGGGGATAATCATAATGAAAATAATTAATAAATTCTTCAATGCGAACGGCATCGGCAGGAGGGAGTTGATTGCCATTAATAAAGCGGCGGGCATTGGTGTAAGAAGCTTTATCAACATCGATGGAAAAAGTGGAGAGTGGATTTTTTTGTGCAGCTAAAAAAGGGTTTTCATATATGGCGGTATATTTTTCGGTATTATTTGCGGGTGGTGGAGGCGCATAACGAATGCACTTATCGATATTTACTTTATCATCTCTAAAACTTTCGGGGCCTTTTATACAGGCAGGAGCATTCGCGCTAATTTTTCCAATGCTTCGTGCAGAATATTCCTGAGTGGAAGGTAAATATTTTTCTTTTTTCAGACTTAAGCCCGCAGATCCTCTAATATTATTGGCCATAACACTTGGCGATATCTGTTGATTGGATTCACTATTTTCGGGTTCGTATTCCACCAATTCATCTTGATCCAAAATAATGCTGTCATTTTTGGTGTTCGTAGTTTTTGCACTAGTAGCTTTACGTGAACATCCATCTATTAATAGAGATGCGGTAAGCAAGGTAACACCTAGAATATATGCGGGATGGGTTTTCATAAAACAGTCTCCTTTAGGGTTTGGCCATAAGGATGGTTTTGTCCCTTGGCTCTGTCTCTTGGACAAAGCGAAAAGCAAAAAGTTCCCGTTTTAGGAATGATTTTTTGAAAAAAGTTTGGGAGGATTAAATTAGCTGGGTAAATACGTAAAAAGGGAAGTCTGTTTGGGATGCTTGGGGATTATTTCGGGGTAATTACACTTAAACGGAAAATCAAATTATTGGAATTTTCAGACTTTATACAGTTTTTTAGATCAATATCCTTACCATAAGCATGCAGTAAATTTTTGAATTCATTTCCTTTTGTAGATGGTATTTTCATGGTCCAAATTAAAGATTCTTCTTTTTCATTTGCAGCTATTTGATCTTTATCTGCATACTCTGCTTCGTCAATGCGATTAAAATTTCCCAAGGAAATTAGGGCTTTTTCTAAAGCATACATCTGGGTTTTATTTTTCAAGTTTAGCACAATTTCATAAACTGAATTTATTTGCCTATCATCTGCTTTGTGTCCTATAGATCTGCTTGTAACTTTTTTTGCCTTACTCACTTGGGCTAACTCCGCTTTGGGGGCATAATTTTCCTCCGCCTCTTCTTTTCTATCTGCCATGGATTCGGAGGTTGCACCGCGCGAAGCAAGTCCACTTGCTCCAATTGCCGAAGGAATACTATTCATACGCCCAACTGGAGCTGCATCTTTTTCCAATTCATTCTGTCGAGCTAATTTATCTTCGGCTTTGTTTGATGGCTCTGCGGCTAGTAACTTAGGTGTTTCCTCTTTCATTGCAGGGGGTGAAGGTACCGCAATGGGTTTGTTTGCCTTGACTTCGGGAATGCTGTTTGCGAGTTCTGAGGATTTTTCCAAAGGTTGTGCGACTTCTAAGTTTGAAGTTGTAGGTAAAGACCGTTTCTCGGACTCCTTAGCGGTACGAGCTGGCGATACTGGTGCAGTCGGCGTCATGGGCGCAGATAAAGTGACAGGAGCAGAAGTCTCGGAAATACTTGGGATCGATTTTAATTGATCCGAGGTAATATTTTCAGGGGGTAAATTATTGCGCAGAGTGTATACCAAAATTCCTGCTAAACATAAAACAAAAACGCCCGCGAACTGTGGGGATAGTTTCCACGGAGCAATAATTTTTTGCCCAAGATTATTTAAACCTTCTAAGCGCCAAAAATGCCGCCAGGAAAACATTGGATGAATCCTCGAATGAATTTTATTTAAAAAATCGGCGGGAGCTTTTTCGAATGACAAGCTGGAGACTTCCTGAAAATAACCTTGCACAATTTTAAGTTCGCGCTGGCAAGTAGTACAATATTGTAAATGAGATTCTACTGTAGCCTTTGCTACAGTCTCTAAAAGACCTTCGGCATAATCACATAATATTTCGCTAGTTAAATGTTCAAGCATATTTATTCACCATAATTCCCGCAGCCATTCCTGCAATTGCGCACGTCCACGATTTAAACGAGACTTGAGCGTGCCTAAATTTAATCCCGTGAGTTCGACTATTTCCTCATAGGATCGCCCTTCCATGTCACGCAATATCACAAGTATTTTTTGTTCTTCCGAAAGTTTATTCACTGCGGCTTCAATGCATTGTTGTCTTCCCTTGCTTTCCAGCATTTGTGCAGGAGAAGGTGATGACGAGGGTATAGGAGAGTTTGTGGAGGATTCGATATTTTCTAAGGCCTCAAAATTTTGTTGATGTTTTGATTCTTTATAGGCTTTGGACTCCATGCGATTTTTGCAAGTATTTACCGCAATACGATAAACCCAGGTTGAGAATTTGGCGTCACCGCGAAAATCTTTTAAGCTATGATAAACTTTCACAAAGGTAACCTGGGCCGCATCATCAGCTTCATCACGGTCACCGAGCAGTCGCATACATAAACCAAATATGCGATCTTTGTGTTTGAGTACCAGACGATTAAATCCCGCTTCTCCAACTTTCGTACTGGATTGAAATGCCAATATCCATTCTTGGTCTTCGGAATCGGTGTCTTCTTCATTCAACATTTAGACCGGATAAATGAGAAAAAGTTCCCCATAAATTCCTTTATCAGCGCATTCTGCATACTTAAAAACTAAAAACTTTCATCCCGCTAAAGTGAAGTCCATTTTTTCCGGCTTTCCGCGGCTATATCCCGCTTCTCCCTTGTGCGGGGACTTATTATTTATTCTTTTGTCACGGTAAAAAATCTTGGAGTAATTATGACCACGTATTCAATAGCCGTTTTAGCGGGTGATGGAATTGGCCCCGAAGTGATGGCCGAAGCTTTAAAAGTTTTGCAAGTTGTCTCGAAAAAATTTGGTTTTCTAGTGGATGCAAAAGCCGCTGATGTCGGTGGTTGTGCGATTGATAATCATGGCGAAGCCTTGCCGGCGTCAACTTTAAAAATTTGTGAAGACAGCCAAGCGATTTTATTTGGCTCGGTTGGTGGTCCTAAATGGGATACTATTGCTCCCGAAAAACAACCGGAACGCGCAGCATTATTGCCTTTGCGAAAACATTTTCAATTGTTTTGTAATTTCCGTCCAGCTAAAGTTTATAAGGCTTTGACTGCTGCTTGTCCATTGCGCGCGGACATTGTGGGCGAAGGTTTTGATATTCTTTGCGTGCGTGAGTTAACCGGCGGAATTTATTTTGCCAAAGGCCCGCATAGCAAAGGCCGTGAAGGCCAAGGTCCTACTGAAAGAGCTTGGGACATTAAAGAATATACGCGTGCAGAAATTGAACGCATTGCGCACAAGGCTTTTCAAGCGGCGCGCTTACGTAACAAAAGCGTTACCTCGGTCGACAAAGCCAATGTGTTAACCTCCATGGTATTTTGGCGTGAAGTAGTGATTGAAGTGGCGAAGCAATATCCCGATGTGAAACTCAGCCATATTTACGTAGACAATGCCACTATGCAATTGGTGAAAAATCCGCATCAATTTGATGTGATGCTTTGCGGTAATATGTTTGGCGATATTATTTCCGATGAATGTGCTATGTTGACTGGCTCGATGGGTTTATTGCCTTCGGCGAGTTTATCCGAAAGTGGTTTTGGTTTATATGAACCTGCCGGTGGTTCAGCTCCCGATATTGCGGGTAAAGGTATTGCCAATCCGATTGCACAAATTTTGTCTGCGGCTTTAATGTTACGTTTTTCCTTTGGCCAAGAGGCTGCAGCGCAAGCGATTGAAAAAGCGGTGGAAAAAGCTATTGAAGCGGGTTATAGAACGGGTGATATTGCTACTCCAGACTGTAACTTAGTGGGTACGGTCGCGATGGGCGATGCCATTGTGCAGGCTTTGCTCTGAGCCCTAAACTACTTTTTCGCTTACGCGCCCTATTGACGCTAGCGTTATTGGTAGCCTTAGGGTATTATGCTTATTCTCAACCGGCTAAAAATTTAGCTCAATTTCATTTTAATAGCACTTATTTACTTTTAGCCTTGGCTTTGTTGCCCTTGAATGTGGGTTTGCGTGCTTATAAATGGATGCTTTTTGTTAAACCCGTAGAACCGACAGTAACTTATAGCCAGTCCCTTAGCAGTTACCTCGGGGCGATTCCTTTAAGTTTGGTCACACCGGGTAAGCTCGGTGAATTTTCGCGCTGTTTATATTTCCCGCAAAAATCTTTGCATAAACTCGAAGCGGCGGGTTTGGTTATGCTTGATAATTGGACGGATTTTTTGGCTGTGGTATTATGGTCCATTGGAGGTTTTTATACTATTGCCGGATTGAAAGGTGCAAGTGCCGGGCTATGGATGTTTTTGGTTTTTTATCCCATCGGGCTTTGGTTGAAGTGGGCGCATACCTTAATGGGCTATTTCCCTACTTTATGGGGATTAGATAGGTTAGGGCGTTTATTAAGAAATACTTTACCCAAGCCTTTGCATATCCCCCAAAAACTTTGTTTGAGTGCAATTGGTGTTGGTTTTTTCGCCTATGCTGTGGAATGGACACAGTTTTATTTATTGATTCATAGTGTTGCCAAAATTACTGTATCACCATGGTTACTGACGGGATTAATTGCTTTAGTGACTTTAGGCAATTCCGTGCAAATTACCTTTGCCGGGTTGGGAATGCGTGAATGGTCGGCGGCTTATATCTCGGCAGCGTATATTTTTAGTTCGCATGGGATTACGCCGGCTCTAGCGGTAGCGGCCACCTTTATGCTTTTCATTATTAATTTGCTATGCCCAGCTTTACTGGGATTATGCTTTAAGCCCCGTGTAGCCAAAGTAACGGACAAAGTTGTAGGTACCGAAAAAAAGACCTGAAAAAATGGTGGTTTTTTCCCAAAGGATTATTTCGAAGAAAATAATTTGTTTACTTTAACTTTTAGATGAGATTAATTTGGGTTTTTAGATTTTTGACTAATATTTAACCATAATAATATCAATGTATATCTTGCAATGATAAGGAGTTGGGTGGTTTAATATATACATAAGTACCCGCGCAACGGAACGCTTTTTTACCCCCTCCCATTAAATTTTCACCCTGTTACAAAGCGTCATTTTACACAGCAATATTTGCCTTTGCGCAAAAGCGTTGTAGGATTAATTCAATCTCAACAGCATGCTTTGCATAATCCTTGCCACCTTCAAAAAACTAAACTAGCCTTTTCCCCCACAATATTAGTAGGGGTTCTCATGAGTTTTATTCCAATGTCACAAAAATGGAAGAGTAATCGTGCCGTTTTATTTGTGCATGGCATAGGTAATTCGGTACCCAAAGATTATCAGAGCATGTTACTGCAGATGCAACAAACGCTAGGTTTAGAGGCAGGTAAGCTGGCTTACTATGCATTGTCTTACGATTCCTTCAATGATTGGTTCGCACAAAAAGCACAGATAGCAAGTGCTTTAACTCAAGCGCTTAAAACTTCTTTTTTGGGCGCAGGCATTGCTGAAAATTTAGGTCAAGCGATTTCGGAGTATGGCATGGATGTGCTATGGCCAATTTTTGTGAAAGATGCACGCGAAATAATACAAACTTGGTACACCTTGCAATTGCAACAAATGGTACAAGATGGAATTAAAGCGGGCATTCAGCCACCCGATCAAAAGATCACTATAATCTGTCATAGCTTAGGATGCCTTCACACTTATGAAATACTACATCGTATAGCAAAGTCTACAAAAGATAAATTGCAGCCAGCTACAGATGGAGTAGTCATTGAGAACGTGATCTTTATGGCCTCTCCCACGCAAATGATTCGTTCGGTGGCACAAAAGCTTTCCGCTTTAATTCCTAATGGCTTAGCTTGTATGCAAGGCGATCATTTGAGCGCACCTTATGAAGACAGTCCTTTATATGGCAAAGTTTATAATGTCAAAAATTGGATTTCTATTACCGGTGAATTGGATCCAGTAGGAGGATATTTTTTCCGGGAAAAAATGGATTGGGCTTATATGCAGGTGGGTGCAGTAAATCCTTTTACTGGACAGCAATCGAATATTGATAAGCAATTGTGGTTAGATCCTAAAACGGTAAAGGAGTGGTTGGATATATTAGCGGAAAGTGTGGCACAGAAAAGTTTAAATGCGCCTTTACGGGATCCGCATTCTTGGGCCAAATATATTGAAGGACATTCCGATTTATTAAAAACTTGTTTATTAGGAGCCGGTCATGTTTAAGTTACCAAAATCTAAACCCAATGGCTTTTTTGCTATGCGCCATTTTGTTTTTGGGATAGCGATTTGTATCGCTGCATGGACGGTGCAGGCAGAAGAAAATACCTACGCACCACCATCGGATATTGTGCTATTGAATAATTTGATTCACTCTATGCAGCAAATAAAAATCATTTTGAAATTGGACGAAACCCAACCCATCGTAGCACCAAAGTTAACAGCGAGTTTAGACACTTTGCAAATAGTCTATGCTGGACTTAAAGCCGAAACTGATTCTACCGATCGATTTCATTGGCATACGGTAAGTCGCCTTGATCCTAATGCTTTAGCCAAGCCCATGGTATTTAAAGATTGGAATTCGCCTTCGATGCAGGAGGCTTTGAATATTTGCAAAGGGATAGGAAACTTTGCCTTGAATAGAACCAAGCTTTATGCCGAGATGAAGGACTCTGCGGCGACGCATAAACTTTTACAACCCTTGGCGGATCTGCAATATCTGCAATTGGAAAATGCGAAGCAAAAAAATATGGAAAAGCTCGAACGCTATAGAGTGAAATATGGGCCTGGGTCCGCGCGCTTAAATCTTTTGGAGGCGGGCTTAAACTTTTTGGTGTTACCGTATATTCCAGGTTTTGGGGCGAATGAAAATGGTCCTGGACATTGGGAATTAATTACGGCTTATAATACCGGCTACTTGGCTGCTTTCGCTACTGGGAGTTCCGACTTCACTTCTACGCCTACCTTGGTATCTACTTTGGAATTTGGTTTACGCTACTACATCTATGCCCAAGGATGGGGCGAAGAATCGGTATGGCAGCGTATGCTTAAGCCGGCTTATTGCACCGCAGGCTTGGCTATTGCGAGCCGCGAGGATGGTTTTTTAAAATGGCATTTTACCAATAATGCAAGACTGGGTATTTTTGCCAGTTATGGGGATTTTAAATTTGCTTTGGTGGGGATGAATGATTGGGATAATTCAAGGTTACTATTGAGCCGACAATTTCAGTTTGTGCCATATTTGTTTTAGGGGAGGTGTTACTTGCTTTCCCTTCAATATTATTATTAATTATTACTCTCCATACATTTCAACAATTAAATTTCTGAGTTGGAAGGCCAAGCTATTGTCCAACTTATCAATTTGTTTTGTAATTCGAATTTTGCTTATCGTTCGAATTTGATCAACGGCAATTTCAGCCGGCTTACCTTTGCAAACAAATTGAATTCTACTACGCCACTTTTTGTGAATCTTAGTTGTCAAAGGGCAGACCACAATGGTATCTGAATACTTATTCATCTCCTCTTGACTTATGATAACTACTGGTCGAATTTTATTGATTTCAGAACCTAGAGTAGGATTAAGGTCAGCAAAATAGATTCCGTACCGCTCGATCTTCAGGTTCATTCAATACCATCCGAAATGGAAACATCGAAATCCGACCAATCTTCGTGTTTATTTTTTATTTCTTTGAAGGTATCTTCCCATGATAATTTCGAATCTTTTGTATTTACAGGCTTGAGTAAAATACCATAAGCCTGTTCTTCAATTTCAATTCGATTCACAAGATGATATTTTTGAATCAGCTTTTTAGACAGCCTCAATCCTTTTGAATTCCCAATTTCAATAAGCTTAGCTTCCATATTTACCCCTCTTTACAATAAAAGAGTAATTACAGTTATTACTTATGTCAAGGAAAAGTTAAGCGAAATGTGAGTATTGGTTGAGTAATTTTCTATTAATTACAACAGGCATGATTCTAGCCGGCAGGTATTCATCCACCTGCTTGTCTTGCGATAGAATGGTTTTTTTAGGGGAGATAAATTTTAGTGCAGCCTGCGATCTATCGCTGCATTAAAATGGGCCTTAATACTTTTAAGAAATTCTCAGCAACCAGTGTGGCGCCTTTGTCAGTGAAGTGTATTCCGTCAGCCGCGAAATTGCTATCGGGTGCTTGCAATAAATTTTCTTGATGCACTACTTCACAACCACTTTGCGCACCTATTTCTCTAAATAGAGAATTTAACTGGGGATAACTTCCTTTTAATCCTGCTTCAGATATGGCTGGATAATATTGCCATAAGTTAAGCCAGCCTTTAGGATGTGTATCACCCTTCCAAACGGAAAGTGCATGGGCATGCTCTGAAAGAATTAGTGTGATTCCATCACTATGCAGAGTGTCTATAAAATCATGCAGCAACGCTTTGAATTGCTTCATTTGTGAGGAATCAAGTTCAGGATTTTGTCCATGACGATTAAAACCAAGATACCGTCTCATGACCTTATTTGCTTCATACTGATCGACAAGTTTTTTGGGTCCGCGTGTGTGGAGAGCCTGATTTAATTTTGTTATTAAGCGCGGCTTACCGAAACTAAAACGTGATTTTTTATTTACGGATGTGATTTTAGTTACAATTGAAACGTCCTTGGTTTTTAACGCTTTGGGCCAATCTAGAAAAGGAAGCACGTTTACATAGAAGAGGACAATGTCAGGACGTAAAAAGGCTATTCGATTCCGATAAAATTTTAAAGCGCTTTCTAACGTCATTCCAGGCAAAGCCGTATTGACTACTTCAATAGATTGATTGGGGAATTCAATCTTAAGATTTTCAGCTAATTGCCGTGGCCATTCTTTATTTACACTTTCATAGATGCCAAAGGTCTCCGATGCGCCCATGGTAGCGATTCGAAGCACGTGTGGCGACTTTTCCGCTTTAATTTCTGGTCCGCGAAAACCTAATGAATTTAAACTCCACTTTTCAAATCGACCATTTGGTTTGCCTCTAACACCCAAGGAGTCATGGACGATGAGCATTTTTTCTTCAGAATATTCTGACAGTAATGGTGCATCGCAGCGAATCCAATCATCGAGGCGTGCCCAAATTTCCATTCCGATAAGTGTTAAAATCGAAAACAAAATAAGTGGGAGTAATTTTTTTTGAATAAATTTTTTCATTTCAGAATTGAAAATAAATGAAGGTTTCTGAGGTTGCGCCGTAGGCCGTCAAAAGATATAAGGCAAGCGAAACGAAGGCTATCCGAATCAAGCGTGGAAGGCGAGGATAAAAGGCTAAATCATTTTTAGCCAACTGATAAAATTGCACGGCAAGTAACACAAAGATATACGAGAATAATTTGCTTGCCCAAAGTCGTGTTTCTGAGTCGGGTGAAAAATTGCAAAAAATATTTTGTAGAAAGATTTGAATTTGAGAAAGGGAATGACATCGAAAAAATAACCAACCTAAGCAAATTAAATGAAATGTGACTACCCAACGTAGAGCTGTCCAGCTCCAAAGTGATATTTTATTTGGCGTATGAATTTTTGCAAGCCAAGGCTGTGTTAAGCGATGGACAATTAATAAAAGGCCTTGATAGGACCCCCAAATCACATAATTCCACGCAGCGCCATGCCATATTCCTCCGAGGAACATGGTGATAAAAAGATTCCGATAGGTTTTGAAAACACCTTTGCGATTGCCTCCTAATCCGATGTAGAGATAATCTTTTAGCCAAGTGGAAAGGCTTATATGCCAACGACGCCAGAACTCGGTTGGATTAAGTGAGAAATAAGGCAAATTGAAATTAATCATTAATTCAAAACCCATCATTTTTGCTAATCCTCTAGCAACATCGGAATAGCCTGAAAAGTCGCAATAGATTTGAAAGGCAAAAGCATAAACCGTCACTAAAAGCGATGCCCCAGAATGTAGTGATGGATTGTGAAACGCTTCGGTTACAAGCTTCGCGCAATTATCCGCGATATAAATTTTTTTGAATAATCCCCAAAAGATAAGCGTACAACCTTGACCTACACCATCCCAAGTAACTGTTCTTGGATTTTGCACACGCGGAAGCAAATCGGTGGCACGGTTGATAGGGCCGGCCACAAGTTGCGGAAAGAAGGAAACGAATAGTGCGAAATCTTCAAGCTTGCGGGAGGGTTTGAGATGACCTCGATAAACATCAATGATATAACTCATGGACTGAAAGGTGTAGAAAGAAATTCCTACGGGCAGCATAAAATGGAGTAGTGGGATGGGAAGGTTAATTCCAAAGGTTGAAAAAAGACTATGAAGATTTTCGGCAAAGAAATTAAAATATTTGAAAATGCCTAAGAAGGTTAAATTCAGAATCATACTGAATACGAGGCATTTTTTTTTGTGAGAGTTCTTCTGAAAACGCTCGATCATTAATCCGAGGGAAAAATCCATTCCGGTAGAAAGGGCTAGCAAAAAAAGAAACCGCCAATCCCACCAACCGTAAAAAATATAGGAGGCTACCAAAAGTAAACGATTTTGCCAGCGATGAGCGAGCACAAGGTATAGTCCGTAAACGACTAAAAAAAATACCAGGAATTCGTAGGAATTAAAAGTCACGGCTACTTAGTGAAAAAGCTAAACGGTTTCCAGAGTAAGGAAATAGGTCATACTTCCTTACAGATGCACAAGAGAGGGTATGCTGATCGGTGAAGGTGTCTTCGGCATTTTTTCATCGGTGGAAATTTGACAAATACGAGTTTCATTTTAAAGTCAAAATTATTTCAATTCGCAAGGACTATTTTCATAAGGTTCAGAGCTTAGCTAAATTTAAATGCCTTTTCAAGTGACGCCTATCGGCAGATAGACTCGATAACTTAAGCTTTACCTTTAAGATTAATTTTAATTTTCTGTGATTATCGTAAAGTCTGATGAAGTTTTAATTTATGTGAATTTTTGGCACTCCAAGTATTGAGAAGTTCTTGATCGGTTTTCTTCCATGTTTTAATATGTAAATATGTTTGGCTTTGTTTTTTGCTTTAAAAACGATATAGGAATAAACCCAATGCAGGGGGTAATAATTAATGAGGTATGATTTATATGCTTAAAACTGTAGTGATTGTGGATGATTCCAAATTCCTAATCAGGCAGATTGCAGATTTTTTTCGAGAATATTTACAGTTTAATGTGGTGGCCGAAGGGTATGACGGTGAACAAGCAGTTAATTTATATCGCCAATATCAACCGGACTTAATTACTCTCGATATTACCATGCCCAAAAAAGATGGTAAAACCGCACTTGAAGAAATACTTAAAGAGTTTCCTAAAGCAAGAGTATTAATGATATCGGCGGTTAAGGGCCCGACCATGCTGGAGTGTATGTCTAAAGGGGCTCAAGGTTTTATAGAAAAGCCTTTGAAGCTTACCGATGAAGAGTTTATAAAAGATATCAAAATGTCAGTGATAGAAATTTTCAATATGCCTTAGCGATATTTTTATCGCATAAAAAAATTCTCGGTAAACCCTCTCGAGTTTTTTATTGCTTCATCACTTGAGTTTCATACGCAAAAACTATCCAATGCCTATGTGCATGCTTCGAGACAAATTTTTCTCCAGATGATATAATATCCCCAGTGGAGTATATTAATGACATCTAGTATTCGCGTTAAACTTATTCGTAGTAATGTGCTCATCATCTCTTGGGTATTCATTATTGTTTTACTGGTTATTTCTATGGTCAGTTTTAGGGCCAATAAGAAGAATTTGGAGAGTACGCAAGAACAAATTCGCAATTCACTGATTGCGAAGGGCCAAACCCTAGTTATTAATAATAGCATGGCTTTGCGACCGATGGCAGGGGACAATGCTATTCTTGATGTAAGGGGTCTAGTGCAAGCCACAGTCGAAAAAGATAGAGATATTGTTTATGGCATATATATGCAAGGGAATCTCAAGCCATGGGTGATAGCTAAAAAGGATAGTTTAAATATTCCTATATCCCTTACTACTGCATTGGCGGATAGCATGAGTGTATGGGCTTCTATGCAAATGTCCCCCGTTTTTAGGGCGTGTCAATATAGGGGTGAAGAGGTACTTGAGTTTACTTCACCTGTAATGTCGCCTGACGATGGAGTACTGGGTTTTATCCGTTATGGCCTTACCACGCGGGCTATGAAGGTTTCATTACAGGATGCACAAGCAACGGCTAAAAAATCGCTATTGCATATATTGCTTATTTTGGCGGCAGTAGCCGTAGCAACACTTTTCGCTGCATTTATCGCGATGCATCGTCAAGCATCACGTATTACCCGACCCATTTATTCTTTGGTTGATTCAGCAAAAAAAATTGCGGGTGGAGATTATTCCGGCGCGATTCAAGTCGATACGAATGATGAAATTGGGACGCTCTCACGGGCTTTTGAAACCATGCGACAAACAGTGAAAAATTATACTGAGCATTTGCAAGATTTAGTCGATGAAAAAATGCAACAGGTTCGCGACATTATGAATAATATTGATCAAGGTCTTTTTACCATTAACTTAGACTTAGGCATTAACCCTGAATATTCCTTACGGGCGAATGAAATTTTAGGCTTCATGGATATTACCCAAGAATGTTTGCAAAATATTTTACGCTTAAGCGATAGAGAAATGGAATCGATGCATCAATGGATAAAGTTAATTGAGGTTAAACATACCACTATGCGTTGGCAAAAATTGGCTATGCTGGCTCCAGTTCAAGAGATTGAAATAAAAACTAATCAGCAAGTGCGGTATGTACGGATTAATTATCAAAAGATATTGGATAAAGCAGGTGTGTTACATAAGGTTATGATCTTGGCGCAAGATATTACTCAAAGCCGATTGATTGAAGCACGCATGGAAGAAGAGCGTATCCGTCATGAAAATGAAGTGAAAACTATTTTGGGTATAGTAGGCAATACCCCTGAAGTTATCAGTGATTTTATTGCCGATACCGAGAATAGATTAAGTTTAATGATTCCACAAATAGATGCTCTGTGTTTGGAATTAGAGCAGTATCAACAATCGCAGGTCGATGAAGATATTTTCTTACAGTCCCGAGAACAAATCTCTACTCTATTTCGCGATTTACATACCATTAAAGGCAATGCTGGCACTTATGGTTTTGAAATACTTTCCTTGCGAGCACATGAATCGGAAAGTTTATTGGAAAAATTAAAGACCTCGGATGCAACGCAACGCCCTCACAGTATTTTAATGTTACAGCAAAATTTAAAGAATATGTTGAGTATTGTAGAGGACATTAAAAAACAAGTTAGAATGCTTGCGGGAGAACAAAATGACCTTGTTCTGCATATAGCTCGATCGCGTATTGAGTATGTGCAAAACCTTTGCGAAGAGCTTTCGCATGATAACAAAATTCCTGCTTCCTTTAAAAAGCTGGCATATGCTTGTCAGCAGATTAATTATAAGACTGTTGTTCAATCGACTAAAAAATATAAGGATTTAGTCAAACGAGTAAGTGATAATTTGGAAAAGGATGCAGAGTTTGAATTGCTTAATCCTACTTTGGAAATCGATCCTAAATCCTTTGAAGACATTGATGAAGCCATTGTGCATATTATGCGCAATGCTATTGATCATGGTATTGAATCATCCCAGGAGCGTAATAGCATAGGCAAGGGACCAGGAAAAATTTGCATGGATTATCAAATTATTGAGGATACGCGTAAAATCACTATCAGCGATGACGGGAAAGGAATAGAGGGTAACAAATTGGTGGAGCGGGCTATGGCCAAAGGAATACTTGATCCCAATGTTGCGGCGTTGATGACGGATCATGAAAAATGCCAGCTTATTTTTATGCAAGGTTTATCTACGGCAAATCATTTAAGTACCCTTTCAGGTCGAGGTTTAGGCATGGATATCGCGCGTGATGTAATAACCAAACTACAGGGAAATATTACTGTCGATTCGCAACCGGGAAAAGGAACTACCTTTACCATTTTGGTTCCCAATTTACCGCGACTGGCTATGCATGGTTGAGGAGTATTTGCCAAGTAAGCTCAACACGATAGAAAAAAACCTAGGTGTTACCTTGTGCTTATGGATTTTGTTGCTAGGATTCAGTTTTTCTTCTGCTCAGGCAAGGCTATTGGTATGTGTTCCAGGGTCAACGAATACCCAACAGATTCAAAACGGATTTGACACACTTTTAGGGCCGGAAAAAGCGATGGCCTTTGGTCGTATTAAAGATTTGGAAGCTATGTTGAGTAGCATGCCGGACGCGATGATTATTGCGCCAGCGGCCTTTTTGGATTATTTGCCAGGTTATAAAGTATCGCTAGTGGGAAAGGTTAAAAATGAAGTGGGAGAAAAATATTTAATCATTGCAACCTCCAAGAGCGTTACCCTGAAAAATGTGGCGGAGAAGAAAATCGGTATCGTTGATTTTTTAGGTCGCGAAAGACTTTCACATTTTATCCAAACACAATTCGGCATAGAGCCAAAAATCCTTAAGCGTGTCAATAAAAAAGAAGACCTTTTGACCATGCTCGGTATGGAAGTGGTGGACGCCATTATTGTTTCTACCTCGGATTATCAAGAAATTCTTTCCAATACGAAGTTGACTTTAAATGAAGTGGCCGCTTCAGAAAAGAATATAGGCTTTTCCGTATTTGCTTCAAAGCAGGGTAAAGAAGATGTTGCGATAAAAAAGGCACTACTTAAGCAACCTCTTTCCTTGAGTAAGGCTGAATCCATAGATAAATGGGAGGTTTTGCAATAATGAAAAAATTAAAATCTCTAATTAAAGTCTCACTGCTAGCCTTTTGCAGTAGTTATGTAGCTGCGAATGAAAGTAATACTATACTTGCCATTATGCCGAGCGAAGGCGCTTTCTTAACTGTACTTGAAGGAATTCGCAGTGAATTGGGTTCCGCTTACAAAATTGATATTATGGATGTCAATAAAACTTCGAAAGCAGAAGCAGCAGTGCAGCGTTGCCATGAGATTCATTGCCGAGCCCTGATACTTATGGATTCCAAAGCAATTAGTTTGGCGCGCGGAATGGAAGCCCTTGATAGTAATAATATACTGGCTATGCCCAAGTTTAGTATGATGACGCTTTTAGCAGGAACTATCACCAAGGATTTGCATAATGTTGCGGGGATTAACTTCGAAATTCCAGGTTACACCTTAGTTACCCATTTCCGAATTATTTCGCAAAAGGATTTTACTAAGGTCGGTGTTTTCTATCGAAAAAAATTTAGCACTGTTGTAGAAGAGGCAAAAAAATTATTAATTAAAGAACAAATAATGCTTAAGAGTGTATGTTTGGATTGCGATAAGCAGGAACAAATTACGGAAGCGGACGCGCTTAAGGTGATGAAAAACTCTTTTGAAAAAATGGTAAAAGAGGATAAAGTGGAAGTGTTTTGGATGATGGCAGATAATGTCATTATTAATTCAAGTAGTGTGATTGATTTTTGGCTTGCGAAAGTGAAGGGTAATAAAATCCCCGTGATTGCCCCGTTGGAAAACATGGCCAGTGCTCGCATTGGCGCGGCGATATTTACAGCTGATCCGGATTATATGCAACTCGGTATACAAGCTGCCAATGAAATCACTCAAGTATTTGAAGAGGGACACTCCACCAAAGAGATTGGATTTGAAGCTACGATCAGTATTAAATCCTCCTTAAACACCAAGGTGGCCACAGAAATCGGCTGGGATTTAAAATCGGAAAAGCTGAATCGGATTAATAAAATAATTGCGCAGTGAATTTTAAGGCGAGCAGGCATAAGCGAAAAATTCACTCGCTTAAGCGAGGGTTATTTTTCGTGTTGAGTATCTCAGTTGGAAATGAAATATGAATTTGGAAAAGGAATTGGAAAAAACTATTGAACCTTTACGCACATTAGTTGCGGAAACAGTTGAAACCATATTTCAAAAGCCTGTTCAATTATTAGAGAACTGGAAATTCACCTCTCGCTTTAGTAATCCGTGTGATTTGGCTTGTGTTATGAGTGCTAGTAATGCGCAGTTTGTGATTTTACTTGCCACCGGATTTAATTTTAAAACGGCGAAGGCTATTCTAGGCGAAAATGAAAACGAAGCCTTTTATCTCGATGCTCTGGGAGAATTGGCTAATTCGATTTGCGGTCAATTGATAAAAGTTCCTCAGATCGTAAATGATTTCGGTATCTTTTTGCAAGCCCCTCCACTTTTAATGAATGCGGGAAGTAAAATTTCCTTTCCTAAAGCTCAAGGAGTTAATGGGACTTTATTAGCCGATGGTCATGAAGTTTGGGTAGGATTTTCACTTCGCGAAAAATAGCAATGTAAATTTCCAGACTTACACGAAATCCCTAAATAAAAATTTACCAACAAATATTTTTATACTAATTAGTATGCCGGTTAGATATAACTTGTGCTTGAAGTATTACTCGAATTAAATCCAAGAATTCATACGGAGAATATTTTATTAATCAGTGAATAAATTTATTTATGCAGGAAAATGAATGCAGAACGCGCTAATATTTAAAAGGTCACTATTTTGTTACCCCTCTAAATATGAAAGTAAATATATTTTTATATGAATTCTCTCAACAAAAAACACTTTTCACGATGTAATTAATATCTCACTATTGATTATTCTATTTCTGAAGGTGAATAAAATTCTGTTGGATAGAAATTGATTTTTGTAGCTATTTAGTTGTATGATGTGATGTGCTTGTTTTTAAAACCCATAACCGTGAAAAGCGAAACGCTATGAAAAAACCTGTTAAAAATCTATATCAATCAATAGCATATGCATTAGTATTTTCCATATTAGCCTCTTATATACCCATCCTGGCGCAAGAATCTTCGGAAAAAGATTTAGGCTTGTCGTTATCAAGCTTGCTGAACATGGATATTACGGTAGCTTCCGATAAGGCAGAAAAAAATTCAGATGCTGCTGGCACGGTTACAGCCTATTCTGCTGATGATTTGCATCAATTTGGATATATCAATTTGCGGCAATTGGCCGATTTTACACCTGGATACTCGGCAAGAAATACCTCTGAAAATTGGAGTTTGGAAACGCGCGGTGGAACCGCATCACTGAATGAAAAACATTTGATTAGGATTGATGGAATTCCTGTTAATCATGTACGCAATAATATGGCGTTCATCAGTGAGGAATTGCCTTTATTGTTTGCGCAAAGAGTGGAGCTTTTAAGAGGACCAGCTTCTTCGCTTTATGGCATTGGAGCATTTAATGGAGTAATGAATTTAGTACCTAAAAATCTAACCCAAAACGGAACCTTAATAGAAACTAATTTTTCACTTGGTTCGGAATTCTTAAGAGATTCATTGAACGGTTTCGGGAATTATAATAAAGAGGGAACCTTGGTGATGAATAAAAGAGCGCTCGCAAATGTGCTTAATAAAACTGACAATCAAGAGTTACAAGTTTCCCTTGGTGTATACGAAAAAGATCCTGATTTATTGATGTATGAAAAAAGAGGCGGTCCGGATCGAAATCAAAGGAAAAGTACTTTTGGCAGAATTTCGGAAAAACTAAATATAGGTTCACTTGGTGACGTCACTTTGGGTTTGATTAATATGGAAACCGAACATGGTTATGGAACTTCATGGGCGGGAAAATCTGCGCCGGCAAATTATCAACGTTGGACCACTTTAATTCCTTATGTCAAACACAATTTGAATTTTACAGATAAGGCTAGTTTAGAGAGTTATGTTAAATATAATGAATCTCGAGAAGCGGGTTTGCAATCTAATTTATCAGGTTGGTGGGCTCGTCCCGATACTTCAGGTATTTTCGATTATAGTGTGATGACTTTGAATTGGGAAGGCTATACAAAATTAAAATATGACATCACAGAAAAAATTTCAGTATTGGCAGGTCTTAATTATGATGTGAGATGGCAAGATTCAAGTCAATCGAGAACCAATGAATCAAACAAACCATTTTTATCCACTACCCTTTACAATAAAAAGGCCCATACTTATTCTGCTTTTGCTCAGGTTAGAGATGATATCAATATATTGAAAGGCTTAATTCTCACTGCCGGTATTCGATCGGATAATGGTTTATTGGATGGTAACTCCTATCATCAACTATCCCCAAGGCTGGCTGCCGTTCAAAAGGTCACGGATGAATTAAACTTGAAGTTAATGTATGGTACGGCTCTCAAAGCACCAGGCCAGGATAATATTAGTCACAATAACGAAAAATATTCTGCGCTTGTACTTTACAATGATACGAATCATATTAATCAAACACTATCGATCTCCGACTTAAGTTCTGAAACTATTCAAACCTTCGAGGGCAATTTGACCTACACCAACAAAAGATTTTATATAAGCGGAACGGGATTTTATAATGTTATCAAAAACCAAATTCAAAGAGTGAATTTTAAAAGAAAAGATAGCGTAAATGTAAATATAACCGGACTGCCTGATTATTTTCTTAATACTGCGGATAAACAAAAATCCTTTGGTGGAGAATTGGAAACACAAGTTTTTGTAACCAAAGATATTCGTTTATGGGTAAATGGTTCATATACGAAAACACAAGATGAAAAAGATACTCCCCTTGCAGGCATTCCTCCGCTTAAATGTAATGTGGCAGTGAATTATAATACGCCCATTGGATTAAATGTTTTCGCAGTTCTCAAAGCTACCCCGAATTTTACTGCCCCAATTGCGGCAACTGATTCTGTTTCAGCAACCGCTAATACCGCTTTTATCCCTGCTAAAACTGCGGAACCGGATCATACCATTAGCGGCCTCTATATTATTGATTTAAACTTTACGCAAAAAATATCTAAGAATATTAATGCTGAATTAAATTTGGCGAATCTTTTGGATAAGGATTTTCCAGAATCAATTGGCGCAGCCTATCCTGGAAGAACCGTTACGGTTACATTGAATACGCATTTTTAATTTAAAAATGTCAATTGAATTCGACTTATTAAATATTACTGAAAGCCAGAGAAATCATAAGCTATGGCTTTTTTATTGCTGCTCAATTATTTCCCCACCGCAACTAGATCCCGATCCTGCGGTGCAACCAAAGCAATGATTGTGAATCATAATATTACGCCCCAAAATCTTTTCTACCGAAAAATCGCCTATATGCTTAATCGGCATCATATGCATTTCCAACATTTGATTAAAATCGCAATCGTATAATTGCCCATCATAGCCCACGGAAATTTGATGCTTGCACATTAATTCACTGAGTGTCGCAAGATTAAAAGCGTTGGCTAACGTGTCCATATAGTCTTGAAATTTATCGCGCCGAATTAAGGATTGTAGTAACCGATTAATAGGCATATTATTAATACAATACAAATGATTAAATATAATGCCGAAATTTTCTTGCAGTTTTTCCTTAAATTCTCTTTCCAATTGTTTTTGCGGAGCGCTTAAAAAATAACCATTGGGATTATAGACTAAGTTCAATGGCAAGGAATAGCCGTATCCAAATGCGTTTAGTTTTTTAAGGGCAATGATCGAAGTATTAAAAACTCCTGCACCTCTTTGCTTATCGGTAGTAATTGCTGAGAAATGAGGGAGTGAAGCGATGATTTCTACTGCATTATCTTTTAGAAATTCATATAAATAATCAAATCCCTTTGCTTCTAAGATGGTGAGATTACATCTGTCGATAATATGCTTACCGCGCTTTTTAATTTCCAAAACCAAATAGCGAAAATCATCATGTATTTCGGGAGCCCCACCTGTAATGTCAACTGTTTCAAAACCTGGGTGTTGATCCAAGGCCTGTAAACAGAGATCTATAGTTTCTCGTGTCATCATCTCCGTACGCAATGGCGAAGCATCGACATGACAATGCATGCAAGTTTGATTGCATTTTTTCCCCACATTGATTTGCAAAACTTTTAAAGAAGCTGCTTGAAGTGGACTTTCGTTGCCAATTTTTTGTACAAAGGGAGTCGTATACTCCCCCAATTTTGCTAATTGATCTTTTACTTGCACCATTTTCCTTACATTGACACTTCATCAATTTTATTCATCATTTGTACGCTATGTACTAGGGTAATTCCTGCTGCCATGGTTGCTGCTACATGCACGGCTTCATTCATTTGGGCTTCATCTGCCCCTTTTTCCAAGCAAGTGGTAGAATAGGCATCAATGCAATAAGGACATTTAAGGGCATGTGAAACGGCTAGCGCAATGAGGGCTTTCTCTCTTTCGCTTAATGCACCGGCTTTGAAAACTTCGCCGTAATATTCAAAAAATTTTTCCCCGAGTTTAGGATTACTGCGTGTGATATTGCCGAATTTTTTTAAATCATTACTTTCATAGTAATTGGACATGAAAACTCCTAAAATATTCTTTTTGCTGGAAGATGGAAAAATACCTTTTAAAAAACATATAGATTTCAGAATGTAAGAAAAATCCTGACCTTTGGGATAAGTCGGGACTTTGCTTAAAATGTTTCTTAGAATCCATTTATTAATGAATAAGGGTATAGTTGTAACAAAACCATGAGTTAATGCGACTCAGCAAAACACATTTAGAAAGATGGAATATGATCTTAGTCAATGCGGAATTTTTAAGCCCTCAGTTTACAAAATCTTTTTTAAAAAGGTTTAGCAGATTAACAAACCTTTTATTTATAGGAGTTTTAGCCTTACTCCCCATTCAAATCGGTGCCTTTTCGCCGGAAGAAGTTTTTGCCCATTTTAATGCTCGTGATACCCATCAAGTCAATCATCAAAACTGGCAAAAGCTATTAAAAAAATATGTACGAACCGGAGCGGCGGATGGAATAAACCGCGTAGAATATGTCAAAGTAAATGGAGCGGATAAAAAGACTTTAGAGATTTATTTAGCAGAATTGCAAAAACAAAAAGTTTCGACTTTTAATCGACTAGAGCAAAAAGCTTTTTGGATTAATCTTTATAATGCCAAAACCGTGCAATTAATTTTGCAAAATTATCCTCTCAAAAGCATTAAGGATATTCATTTAATACCCAATCAAAACGGACCTTGGGAGGCAAAGTTATTAGAAATTGAAAGTCAAAAAATCAGTTTAAACGATATTGAAAATCATATTTTACGGCCCTTATGGAAGGATCTACGTCTACATTTTGCTTTAAATTGTGCTAGTGTCGGTTGCCCCAATTTAAACTCTTCAGCCTTTACGGCAAGAAACCTGGATAGCCTATTAAATAAGGGCGCCAAGGATTTTGTGAATTCTAAAAGAGGAGTAGAGTTAAAGGGGAAGCAGCTATTTCTCTCTAGTATTTTTGATTGGTATGGTAAGGATTTTGGGAATTCTGACAAAGAAATTTTAGATACTTTAAAAGGCTTTACTGAACCTAAATTACAATTATCGATAAAGCAATTTACGGGAACAATTCAATATCAATATGACTGGACTTTAAACGAATAAAGCTATCCTAAGTGGAATTTATTATGCTTTAATGGGTGCGGTATAGCGAATATGCCGATACATAAATTTAAAGGACCATCCCATGAGCAATCATCCTTTTGCAGGTAAACTTCCTAGCACCGAAATGCTGGTGAACATACCAAGACTGATTTCCGCCTTCTATACCGAAATACCAGATCCTTCACAACCTACACAGCGTGTGGCTTTTGGGACATCGGGTCATCGCGGTTCAGCCTTGGAAAAGGCTTTTAATGAAAATCATATTTTGGCTATTACCCAAGCGATTTGCCAATACCGAAGCGAACAAAAAATTGATGGGCCACTTTTTTTAGGTATAGACACACATGCTCTTTCTATACCAGCTTTTGCGAGTGCTTTAGAAGTATTAGCGGCCAATGGGGTAGAGGTGATGATTGCAGGTAAAGAAGAATTCACGCCTACTCCAGTTATTTCCCATGCCATTCTTACTTATAATCGCGGACGTAAAACCGGATTGGCCGATGGTATCGTGATTACTCCCTCGCATAATCCTCCGCAAGATGGAGGTTTCAAATATAACCCGCCGAATGGCGGTCCCGCCGATGGCAATATTACCGGATGGATGGAAAAAAAGGCTAATGAGTTCTTGAGCAATGGATTAAGGGATGTGAAACGTGTTCCTTATGAAAAAGCTTTAAAAGCATCGACTACACATATTCATGATTATTTAAATGCTTATGTAAAAGATTTGGGAAATATTTTAGACATGGAATTAATTCGTGATTCCAAAGTATGTCTGGGTGTTGATCCACTAGGAGGTGCGGGCGTAAATTTTTGGGGACCCATTGCCGACTATTACAAATTGAATTTAACCGTAGTCAGTAAACAAGTGGATCCCACCTTTAGTTTTATGTCAGTGGATTGGGATGGTAAAATCCGCATGGATCCTTCATCGCCTTTTGCTATGCAAAAATTAATTGGTTTAAAAGATAAGTTTGACATTGCTTTTGCCTGCGATACGGATCACGATAGACATGGTATAGTAACACGCACAGCAGGGTTGATTGCTCCCAATCATTATTTATCGGTGGCAATATTTTATCTCTTTCAAAATCGATCAGGTTGGCGCAAAGAGTCGGCCATTGGGAAAACGGTGGTAAGCAGTGGTATTATCGATAGAGTAGCCCAAAAAATTGGCCGTAATCTTTTAGAAGTACCGGTTGGTTTTAAATGGTTTGTAGATGGCCTGCTCGATGGCTCTTTAGGATTTGGTGGAGAAGAAAGCGCTGGAGCCTCCTTCTTACGTAAGGATGGAACAGTTTGGAGTACGGATAAAGATGGATTTATTCCCGCATTATTATCGGGAGAAATTATGGCCAAGCTTGGCCGCGATCCAGGTGAGATTTATAAAGATATGACGCAAGAATTAGGTGCGCCAGTTTATTCACGTGTTGACGCGCCCGCTACCCTCGAACAAAAAGAAAAATTAAAAAAACTTTCGGCGGAGCAAGTTAAGAATACTGAATTGGCTGGTGAAGCTATACTCAAAAAAGAAACCCATGCTGCGGGAAACAATGGAGCAATTGGGGGATTAAAAGTCTCTACCCTCAATGGTTGGTTTGCGGCGCGTCCTTCTGGCACAGAAAATATTTATAAAATTTATGGCGAAAGTTTTTTAGGTCAAGATCATTTGAATAAAATTTTTGCCGATGCGCAAAATATTGTGAGTGAAACCTTACAGAATTAATGTGGAGTTGAAAATGTTGTCTTTACCTAAAAATGCTTTGGGACGGTTACGATTATTGGGATACGCCGAGGGAGTTTCCTTCCTTGTACTTTTGGGTATTGCCATGCCTTTGAAGTATTTATTACATATGCCACTGGCGGTGCGTGTGGTGGGTATGTTGCATGGAATTTTATTTTTGCTGTATGTAACATCGGTGATACTTATCAAAGAAGAATTGAATTGGTCTTTCAAAAAGACTTTTTTGGTCTTGGTGACTTCTTTGATTCCCTTGGGAATTTTTTATGCGGATGTGAAAGTTTTTCGAGAAGAAAAGAAATAGCAAACATTTATCATCTGCTATCTCGGCCAATGGGTTTAAACAGCGATCATAAAGCATAAATAGTTTTATAGTCGCTATTGGAACTAATGCGATTATATAATCTTCCCACTTCCTCCCAATTGACAATATTCCACCAAGCATCCACCCATTCGGAACGGCGATTTTGAAATTTCAAATAATAAGCATATTCCCATAAATCCAAAACTAATAGGGGTTTGAGACCTTGGATAAGGGGACTATCCTGATTTAGAGTATTTATTATTTCTAAAGCTCCCTTTTGATTGACCACAAGCCATGTCCATCCGCTGCCAAATACTTTTTCGGCATGTGCTTTAAACATTTCTTTAAACGCATCAAAGTTTTCAAAGGTGTCTGTAATGGATTTTTCTAAAAGTCCTGAAGGGCCCACAGCTGTGGGCTTTCCCATGATTCGCCAAAACAAAGTATGATTTGCATGCCCTCCACCAAAATTAATAACAGCGGTACGAATTTTTTCGGGAACGGGTGAGAGATCCGCTAGTAGCTCTTCCACAGATATTTCGAAAGGCGAAGCATGTTCAGCTAGCGCAGCATTTAATTTTTTCACATATCCTGCATGATGTTGTTCATAATGGATTTGCAATGTGGCTTTATCATAAAAAGGTTCCAAAGCTGCATAGTCATAAGGAAGGGGGTTTAAATTGTAAGACATATAGACTCCTTGTAAAGGGATAAAAATGGTGAGGAGAAAATTCTGATCAATTGTTTACCAAGAGAAATAGATTAAAAACTTTTGAGTAGCAAAAATATCAAACATTATTTTTCAAGTAAAAACTTGGGGTCGATAACGATACTTTCTATGATACCCGCAGCAAGAGCATACCGCGTAAGACCAGCGGTGTCATGAATACTTATTTTATTCATTAAGTTTTGCCGATGTTTTTCTACGGTTTTAACGCTGATACTTAAATCACTAGCAATTTGCTTATTCGATCGACTTTCAGCAATTAATCGCCAAACTTCTATTTCACGTGAAGTAAGACCGGTGGTTTTTTTAATTTTCATCAAATCCTTTTTTAGAAGAGATATTATTTTCCAAAAAAGTCAACAATTAAGATTTTATTTAAGGCCTTGATTTTGTGGGATAAAATACTTCTTGTTTTTTAGCACCAATCTAACGTGATTACCATTGGAGAGAAGAAAAATAACACCTTAAAAGGATTTTTATGAAAATTAAATATTTACCCCAATTTATATTGTGTGCATTAACAGCGAGCATTTTAACTGCTTACGCTTCGGAAAAAGATGAAGATATTATCACTGCATTTAACAATTCCTACGTTTCTAGGAATTACCTTAAAAATGATGATATTAAAATCAAATCCAAGAATGGACATGTAACATTAACTGGTTCCGCAACAGATGGTTATCATAAATCATTGGCAGGTGAGATGGCTGCGAATATTAATGGCGTTACCGACGTAGATAATGATCTTAAAGTAAAGCCGAATCAACCGAATAAAAACTCGGACGAATGGATTCATTTAAAAGTGAAAACGGCTTTGCTTTTCCATTCCAATGTGAATTCTACTACTGAAGTAAAGGTCAAAAATGGCATAGTAACTTTACAAGGAAATGCAAAAAATGAAGCCCAAAAAGAATTAACCACGGAAGATGTTAAAGATGTAGATGGAGTTAAATCAGTAATCAATGAAATGAAGGTTGCAAATGAAACCGCAGATAAAGATTCATCATTTTCTCAAACTATCGATGATGCCTCAATTACTGCGGAAGTAAAAATGTCTTTACTTAATCATCGCTCAACTAGTGCGATTCATACAAAGGTAAAAACCATGGATGGTATAGTCACTTTGGATGGAAAAAGTAAAAATGCTGCAGAGAAAGAATTAGCAGGAAAATTAACTGCAGATATTAAAGGCGTAAAAAGCGTGGTTAATAATATGACTTATTAACCAGAAATAATTGTGTTGCACTAAACAACACAATTAACAAATCTTCGAAGACTAATGATTTTAGAAAAGGAGAAATTATGAGGATTTTAGAAGGCAGAAATTTTCTGTTTGCAAAAGGAAAGATTAGTCTTTGGAAAGCCGTTATGGTAATCCCTCTTTCTCTGCTCATTTGTTGGGAATTTGGAATACTTATGACAAGTGGTGATTCCTTAGGAAGAAATATTGCTGGTGCAGCGGGAATATTTTTAACCTTAGGTGGATCTATATTAGTATTATTACCTAGACCACTCACTCAGGCAAGTGTCAGTGCAAGTGTAAATAGTCCTCCACGTAACCCAAAACATAAACATTAATCATACATGTTTTATAGTAATAATTGAATTGAAAAACAAAGGAAATTAAAAATGGAAAAGTATTGGAATATGACTAAGGATTATATTGATTCGAAATGCGAAAAAATCATGCATTCTAGAAGAAGCAATACAAGCTCTTGGTTGAAATTCGTTTTGGCGGTGATCGGAATTGGGGTCATGGCTTATACGCTCATCTGCTTTTTGAATAAAAAAAAATGCGGAGAAAAAATGCTTGATCACGAACGATCGGGAGAAAAAAAAATTGACGAACTTGCTGAGAAAAGTAATTCAGAAGGATCGCGCAATTAATTTCTTTAGCGTAAATACCCTTAATTTATTTAAGGGTATTTAGGTTCTAACTTATCTCAGAAAAATAATGACCAATAATAAAATGACAATTATCGCACCGGCGCTCAAATAAATACCGCCACCTTGATAAGCCTGTTCATGTTCCTGCTGTACGTACCCTGCAAATTTGTCTAAATCTGCATTTGCGATGCCGTTGGTCTCATTTGATCCATTTAACACTACCAAATCATTGTGAAATTGACTGGATAATTCTCCTATTTGTTTTTTATCATAGGCTTGCAAAGACGGCATGGACGCCAATTGAGAAAGTTTTTGAGTTTTATCTAATAAATAATCTCCCATGATTTTTCTTTTTGCAGTGGGATCACTTTCATTTTTGACATCATTAACCATACGATTAATGGATGATTTTAAAGTTTCTGTGACAGTATTTGTATTTGGAGCCGCCATTATAGGTGATGTAACGGTAAGCATTAAAAGGCCGAAGCCTCCCAATAATAATTTTATTTTCATAGTATTTCCTTTGAGCAAATATGAACATTAAATAAGCAAACAAAAATGATTGCCCTTATTTAGGAACTAGATTATTGGTCAAATCAAAGCAATAAAAATTGCAAAGGAAGAAATTGAAATCATTATGTAATACAATTTTTACGAGGTTATTAATTGTAACATAAGCGATACACCCTTGTTTTCGCCAATTTGGAGCAGTTTCACAAGATTACCACGATTCGATAACCATATCCTTGAAAAGGATTAATACCTTATTCATCCTTTAGATCGATTCTGTGCCTAACCGTTCCTCAATATATTCCTTTCCATAACAAAATTGGCTTTTAATAGTCAAAAGGAGTTTACTTGGTAGTTATTAATCAAAATCGTTTGAATCGAAAAGTTGGCGCAGAATTTAAAAGCACCAGTACCGAAAACAATTTGTCTCTTTACTTAAAAGAAATTTCCAAAATAAAATCCTTACAGAAAGAAGACGAGATTCTACTCGTTGAACGCATTCAGCAAGGCAGTCAATTAGCATCCAACGCTTTGGTATGCGCGAATTTAAAATTTGTTGTCGCTGTTTGTAGAAAATATCAAAATCAAGGTATGTCCATAATTGATTTAATCGGTGAAGGCAATTTGGGATTAATCCGGGCAGCAAAACGTTTTGATGTGAATAAAAACTGTAAATTTATTTCTTATGCAGTGTGGTGGATACGCCAATCTATTTTGCAAGGAATGGCGGAGCAGTCGCGTACTATAAAGCTGCCGGTGAATAAAATTGTATCGTTATATAAAATTAAAAAAACAACTTTACATTTGGAACAAAAACTGGGACGGTCCCCTAATTTAGTAGAAATTTCCAAGGCTTCATCCATTAGAGAAGAAGAGGTGAAAAATTGCGCGGAAATAAACCAAATACATATACCATTAGATAATATGCTGGATAATGATGACGAAGTAAAATTGTCAGATCTTCTCCAAGACGATTCGGCACAGAATGCTGAAGAAACACTTTTGAAGAACAATTTAACTCGTGAAATTGCTGGGATGTTAAATTCATTGCCACGACGAGAACGTGAAGTATTGAAACTTTATTTTGGCATTGATATGGATATCGAGTATACCTTAGAAGAAATTGGAGAACGATTTGATTTAACGCGCGAAAGAGTTCGGCAAATCAAGGAAACGGCATTAAGTCGCTTGAAGCATGTTTCTCGGTCTCGGCGACTTGATGAATACAAGTTATAAGGTGGTTCAGTTTCCTAGAAGAAAGAGATCATTTTCATTTATAATGAGGATATGGATAAAAGGTCGTAATGCCTTTGTTAATATGAGATGGTTGACTTGGAAATATTTGATTCGAAGATTTGCACATGCTAAAGGATTTATTGATCCAATATTGATTTTAGCAAGGTTGGAAAGATTTGCCCAACCTTCAGAAGTGAATCAGCCTATTGAATTATTGAGAGCTGGATTCGTGTTCCATGCTCGAGGTCTTATTAATACGAAGGCTATTCAACATAATCTGGATTGGGTTTGGCCC
Source organism: Fibrobacteria bacterium (assembly GCA_043745805.1). Classification (GTDB taxonomy): domain Bacteria; phylum Fibrobacterota; class Fibrobacteria; order UBA11236; family UBA11236; genus JAYTSD01. The sequence goes on along the minus strand of JAYTSD010000039.1, from coordinate 28,909 downwards.
TATTGGGTAGAGCGCCAATTTAATCCTTACGATCCATCTTTTATTCCTCGTGCATTTTCGATTAGTCATATCAATCTTACTCATCGAAATTGGACAGCGATTGGATTGCCCTATTCTCCTTACTTACCAATAATAGATCCGAGTGGATTAATTACTCCTTTTTATGATGGATGGTCTTTGGATGCTTGGGTAGTTGAAGAAGATGGGTCATGTTTGTTACCCTCAAAAATGAAAGATGGAAAACAAAAGGTTGCTTGGGGAGAGGATAACTATCGCATTATCACTGAATACCAGAAGCACGATATGGAACTTCAATCCATTGCTGAAGTCTTGGAGTTACGTGAAGAACTGATATTATCATTAAATTTTACAGCCAAATCACTGCAGAAGGGTTGGTTGGTTTTATCCATTAGACCCTATAATCCCGAAGGTATAAGTTTTATTTCGTCCTTAGGCTTATCGGAGGATAAAAAAACTTATTCCATTAATGGAAATGCTTGTCTTAACTTGAGCCATGCCGCAGAAAAATATTATTCCTCAACCTATCAAGAAGGGGATGTATTTAGCAAGCTACTTAATTCAAATACGCAATCTCAACTTATAAATGATTGTCCTGCGGAAATGCCTACTACAGCCGCTTTATTTGTATTGAATCCTGGCGAATGGCGTTCTGTTAATGTGGAAGTCTCTCTTAATGCCGACCAAATAACTAATAGACGCTTCCCGCAATTTAAAAAGGCGAATACATGGAAAAAAGCTTTAAGTGGTTTATGCCTTTGTAAGATACCCGATATTACTATGCAAAATCTTTATGATGGAGCTATTAGGACTTTATTATTACACGCTCCAGATGAAGTATTTCCAGGCCCTTATACTTATAAACGTTTTTGGTTTCGAGATTCTGCCTTTATGCTCAATGCGATGTTGGTGGTCGGGATGTTTGACGCTGTAGAAATTTGCATAGATCTTTTCCCCGCAAAACAAACACGCCAAGGATATTTTCTTTCTCAAGAAGGCGAATGGGATTCTAATGGCGAAGCTTTATGGATGATGTCCCGTTATGTGAAGGTAACGAAAAGAGCTCCAAAAAAGAATTGGATAGAAGCTATTCATAAAGGTGCTCATTGGATTATAAATAAACGTAAGGAGAAACGCTCTTCTTCTTCTCTTTCTATTTCAAAACAAGCAAAGTTAGTAAAAGGTCTTTTGCCAGTTGGCTTTAGTGCTGAACATTTAGGGCTTAACGATTATTATTACTGGGATGATTTTTGGGGTGTAGCAGGATTGGAATCAGCAGCTGAATTAATGAATGCCGCAGGACATTTTGTAGAAGCACAGTTTTTTAAAAACGAAGCTATGGATTTCAGATCGGATATTGATAATAGTGTATTAGTAGCGAATACAAAATACGGATCACAAATAGCTATTGCTGCCTCTCCATTACGTAGGCTTGATTCGGGTGCCATTGGTTCATTAGCTGCGAGTTACCCTTTAAAATTATGGGATGCAAAAGATTCTCGTTTGGTGGCCACCACTCAATATCTATTAGATAAATGTTTGGTTCATGGTGGATTTTTTCAAGACATGATTCATTCGGGGATGAATGCTTATTTGACTTTGCATTTGGCTCAAACTCTATTACGCGATGGAAATAAACGCTATTTGCCACTAGTTTATAAAGTAGCAGAATGGGCTTCTCCCACCGGACAATGGCCAGAAGCTATTCACCCGAATACTTTAGGCGGTTGTATGGGGGATGGTCAACATGCTTGGGCCGCTGCGGAATGGGTATTGATGATTTCTCAACTTTTTTTCCGTGAAGAAGGTGATGTTTTGATTCTCCTACCCGGCATTCCTGAAAAATGGTTACAAATGGATAATGATTTTTCCTTTGGACCTTGTTTTACGATTTTTGGGCTTTTAAAAATTAATGTTACCGTAACTGGACAAAAAAAAGTTTTGCAGTGGGAGGCAGAGTGGACACAAGCACCCTCTCGCATGGAAGTGCATTTCTGTGGGGCCGAACCGATACCTTGTCTGCTCAGTGAGATGGGAAGCCTAGAACTGTAATGCGCATTGCCATGTTTACCAATACCTATTTACCACATGTAGGAGGTGTTGCGCGATCCATTGAAAGTATTTCTCAGGCCTTACGGAAGGATGGCCATCAAGTTTTAATTATTGCTCCTAGCTTCCCAGATTTACCAGAAGAGGAAACGGATGTGATACGGGTACCTGCGATGGAACGTTTTAACGGTAGCGATTTTTCGGTGTATTTACCCAATCCCGGATTTTTGGATGAACCTTTACAAACATTTAAACCTGATCTTATTCATTCCCATCATCCCTTTTTATTGGGGGATACAGCATTGCGCATGGCTTCGAGTTTGAATATCCCATTGTTGTTCACTCATCACACAATGTATGAGCAATATACACATTATTTAGCAGATGACTCCGCGTTGTTAAAATCATTTGTGATAGAATTAACCTCAGGGTACGCCAATCAATGTTGGCATATAATTGCTCCGAGTACTGCTGTAATGTCAATAATACGTCATAGAGGAGTTACTCAACCCATTACGGTTTTGCCAACCGGAATTGTAATGGATCACTTTGCCTCAGCGGATGGAACGATATTTAGATTGCAGCATTCCATTCCTTTAGAAGCCTTCGTGGCAGGCCATACTGGACGATTGGCAGAAGAAAAAAACCTGCTTTTTCTAGGAACCGTAATTGCTCAATTTTTAAAAGGTGCTCCGGAAAGACATTTTATATTGGTGGGAGTTGGACCTTTAGAAGTGGAGTTAAAAAAAATATTCGAATTGGCAGAGGTAACTTTGCAGGTACATTGGGCAGGAATTTTGCAAGGTGAGGATCTTGCCAATGCTTATGCAGCGATGAATATTTTTGTTTTTGCTTCTCGTAGTGAAACGCAAGGAATGGTCTTAGCGGAATCCATGGCAGCAGGAACCCCAGTAATCGCACTTCAGGCTAGCGGGGTAAATGATATTGTTATTGATCAAGTGAATGGTTTTTTATTAATTGAAGATAATTTGGAAAAGTTCGTGCAGGCTTTAGTGAATTTTGAAAATCTTTCTTTAGAGGAACGTGAAAAATTTCGTTTTGCTTCCTTGAAAACAGCTCAAAAATTTTCCATGTCGGTTTGTATTGAAAATCTAACTTTGCTTTATGCAAGTATTTTACGGGAAAAATCCTTTGCACCGACAATAATTGAAAGTTCATGGGCTTCTACTACCCAAAGACTTCAAGCCGAATGGAAAATATGGGCTAACTTTTTTCACGCAACGGGAGCTGCCATATTTGACTTTTCGGAAACTCATTTATGATTCATCATATCGAGGCTCCCTTGCGAAGAATGAGGCGCTTTTTAGTCGAACCTCTTGGTTTATGCATTGGCATGGAAGGTCGATTCTTGGTTTTGCCTATTACTTTTGCTAATGAAAATGGATCACACGGTGGAGTAGGATCAGAAGAAACGCACGCCTTTGCTTTACTCCCACACGATGTTCTAAAGCATTGAAGCCTGTCCTATTTGCAAGCCTTAAATTTAAGGGAGGAAATTTTACAGAGGCAAAAAAATCTTTTTGCATCATCACCTTCACCTTATCCTGTGGAGAAAAATAATTTTTCCGCTATGACTTATAATGTGCATCGATGTTTGGGCATGGATGGAAAGTTTTCCACTTTGTGTATCGCGCATGCAGTCGGGAAATACATGCCTACTCTCATTGCCTTACAAGAATGCCTTCCTACGCGATCCGCCGCTTCGGGAAAAACTCAGGTGGAAGAAATTTCTGCCCATTTACAAGTTCTATATCAATTGCCTCGACTTGCTTCTGACCAATTGCCCTTGCTGGCCAAATTTAAAATTTAGCCAGCATTTTTTTTAAGCGAGGGAAGCGTGACTAGGTTCTAGTAAGCTTCTTAACATCCAAGCAGTTTTTTCATGCAATTGCATTCTTTGCGTGAACAAATCCGCGCTAGTTTGGTCATTGACTTCATCCGCTTTTTTGAAAAGATCATGCGCAGTAGAGCTTAATATTTCATGGCCTTGCACTAGAAAGGTGATCATTTCTTCCGCTGCTGGCACGCCAACTTCTTCTTTGATGGAGCTTAATTCTAAGAATTCAGCAAAGGTGGCTGTAGCCGGAAAACCCAAGGCACGAACGCGTTCCGCAATTAAATCGACCGCCGCAGCCAATTCAGTGTATTGGCCTTCAAACATTATGTGTAAACTTTGGAACATGGGTCCGGTTACATTCCAATGAAATTTTTGTGTTTTCAAATACAAAGTATAAGTTTGTGCTAAAAACTTGTTCAGGCCCGCAGCCATGATTTTTCTGTCCGTATCTTTTATTCCAGTATTCATTTTCATATTTTCCTTTTTATTTTTACTCTTGTATATTTTTGAAATAAGCTATTCATAGATAAAAGTCAAGTTTGTGTTTATTTGACGAACACAAAAGGGCAATTAAATTAAGTCATCTCTCACCCTTAAGTTCTTGCGGATGCAATAAAATTAAGGTGTGACGCACTCCCAACCTGAATGCGCGATGCGATTTTTATTGGTCCCAAATAATGGCGCTCGAAACCAAACTTGAGTACCGACGGTTGCGGAAACAGATTCAAAAGCTGGATCAAAATTACAATCTCGATATTTTGAAGGTGTTTGCAAAAAAGGTTGCCCTGCATTTCGTGAAGTAATAGAGGATGATTTTGTATTCCAAGTTTTACTCAAATAAGGAGTAATTTTTTCGGTATTATAAAGCGCCAAAGTAATTTCGGTTTGAGCATTTTTTTTTAGAGAGTCGAAAGATTGCTTGGCAATTGAGGTAGCTATTTCATGGATGGACATTGAATCTAGCAAGGTACTATTTTCTTTCGGCAACTGTAAAAAAGCATGTGTATCCAAATAGCTGAGATGCAAATTACTTGGAGAGGCCAATACATATTGAGTTAACGGCAGTAATTGTAAAAGCATTTGGGGTGTGCCGCTATAGCAGGAGGATAAAACAATTAAGGCAAAAGGTTTAGCAGGGTTGGTTTGCCTAGGATCGGAAAAGGAAAACGGCTTTAGATTTCGACTAAAATCTAACAGACTAAACTCTCTTTCAGGAAAAGATTGTGAATACCCTTTAAGCGGTAACAGAGGAATTTCATGTCCAAAATAAATAAGGAAATTTATTGTTGTAGAATCTTTAAAAGGTTTTAATAAATTTATTTCAGGAATATAATCTTCACCTGCACCCATGCGAGAATACTGTTCATGTTGTAATAATTTGCCGCTATAGTAATGAAAAAAATCTCCATGAGTATTTTTTGCAAACCAATTAAATTGTTTTGCTTTTTGATGGAAAATAAAAACTTCGGTTTGCTCGGAATGGATAGCAATGTCAGTCGCTTGATTAATGGCTTCTTGATCAGCCTCATGGCGATTACCCAAAGAATCATGGTACAGGTAATTCGCATCTCCATGCACAAGATATATTAGCCGGTAATGCGGTTTCGTCATCTCTTCCTTTTGAGGAAGGGGTAATTTTGTGGAGGCACAAGCGACAAGAAAAACTAACACGATGACTCTCAACATCGCGTAGATGGTAATATTAACCAGATGATGCCTGTGCTTCCAATTAAAAATTAAAAGAAGTATCGTGCACCCAATCCAACTGAAACATCAGGGTGTGTATTCGGTACTATATTTATTCCAGGCCCTACTTCCAAGAACGCATCGAAAGGCGCATCTGCAAATTGATATTCCACACCTAATACTCCACGCACTCCCAGGCTTGAATTTTGTGATAAAGCGGTGCGTATGCCGGGGCCATAATAAATAGGCATTTTGCCTTTGCTCACACTAATTACATTGTAATTGTACCAAACATAGTCTCCACTTAAATAAACACTTTCGTCACGACGATATAAATCATATCCTATCACCAGATTAAACGAATTCATTTCACTGGGAGAAATTTTTACGGATAATCCGGAAGGATTTCCTAAAACAAATCCCATTCCAATGTTACTTTCCATGCTCCAAGTCATGCCCGTAGCTATACTCAAAGTTATCATGCAAATTAATTTTGCTTTTATTCTTAATTTCATTTTTCCTCATTTCGGAAATTAAACATTCCTAATAATAAAACCCCGCAAACGAGCGAAATAATTCCAATTACGGGTTGAAGAGGAATTAAAGTCTTTTCTCCTTTAGTCATTTGTACGCGACCTATTTCTACTGGCTTATTACGACGGATAAATGCCATATTTCGTAAAATCAAGGCCGCTGCGCCAAGTGAACTTAAGCATATTCCTAGTTTATTTTTTGTCCGCATTATTTTCCTTTTAATGGCTCCAATTAACGCCAGAACTTCTTTGATACATTTAAATACGTTATTAATTGAGGCATAAACAATGAATTTCTTTTTTAACGTTAAAATAACATTGCGTTTTTAATAATCCTAATATATATACCCAGTATCTTGGCTATTCCATGAAAACCTGTAAAACAAAGGATTACTATGAATACACTAACTGTCAAAGGCGATTGGAATATCATAAAAGGGAAATTAAAACAGCGTTGGGGGCAAATAAGCGATAATGATTTAGAATATGCCGAAGGAAAATTAGACGAAGTAATTGGGCGTATTTATAAAGCCACGGGTGAGAGTCGCGAGGAAATCGGAAATTACATTTCCAAAATTGACTCTGAGTTTATTTAGTTGCTATTAAGTATCACATGACCGAGTAATAATTCCGGTCATGTGGTAATAATTTATTTTATACCCACGCTACGTAGACTTCCTACAAGTCCGAAAGTCTGTAATAGCCAAATACATAAGACAATAATCACTACCACATTCAATATGGTTTTTACGGGTTTGGCCATAGGTATATAAGTGTTTATGGTCCAGAGCACCACACCCACGAGAACAATAGTTAGAATAATAGTTATAATAGGCATAAGCCTCCTTTGCTATGGAATAAGATATATTATTGAAAATTTGAAAGGGAAATTATTTAATCTTTTAGAAATTCATAAACATAGACTTGCCACAAAGTTGCCAAAACAGGGGCAATCGAAACTTTACTTTTGTTTTAAGCAAACTTGCATTTTTTTTAAACTAGCGCGCGTTCGTAATACTTTCATCATGAGTGTATTATACAAGTTACGGGTAACATGTAAATTACTACATGTTAATTAATGTCATAAATGTATCATATAAATTAATTGTAAATTCGGATTTCATATTGACTCGATAAAATGGGATGAGTGCCCCGCTAAAAAGTCCTTTAGGTGTGAGAACGAGCAGAAATTTTGAAACACAAGGCCCAAATTTAAAAATAACCAGAGAGGTGGCGAAGTCATAAAAAAACAAAATGCTCATAATTAACTTAAAAACAAGGTTTATTTAAAAAATTCTACTTAAAACAAAATGTTTTGTTTCCAAATTGAAATGCACCCTTATTTTAAAATAACCTTATTTTATTAATATTTAATATTTAGGTAGACTAAATATAAGTTTATGGATATATTATGATACATAAACTATTTCTCCTGGTGTTTAAGCAGCGGGGAAAATTTGGAGGTTCAATTGGTTTTGACAGCAAAAAACCCCGTAAGGGCAGAAAAAAAAACCGTGAAAGCCATTGATGCTAGCTCATGGTCCCAATCCTTGCAACCCGAACGAGGCGTTGATGCCAAAGCTTGGTCTCAGTCCGATGCCAAGCGGCTTGCCGAGATTTTTCCAAGAATGATGAATGCTTTAATGCAAATCACCCATGCTGAAGAGTTAATTCATAAAAATTTGACGCAATCTCAGCTCAAGGTTTTGAATATCTTAGGTGTTGCAGATGGGCCTAAGCGTATGTCGGAAATTGCACGAGCCTTGGGGATAACCCAAGCTAGCCTCACGGAAACGGCTAAGAAGTTGGTCACACAAGGTTATATCAATCGTGCCCGAAAAGCAGATGACGATCGAGTAGTGCATGTTACCATGACAGCACAAGGCCAAAAATTAGTACAAGAAGTGCATCAAAAAATTCATAAATATTTCATTCTCGTTTGCGACGGCTTAAGTCCAAAAGATCGAGAAAAGTTGGTAGACTGCCACGAATTTATTTTTAAAACTTATATGGATGCTGTAACTAAAAAGTTACACAGGAAAGTTGAGTAATAATGAATACTATTCGAATATTACTTGTGGAAGATAGTCGCATTTTGCGTGATGGCATCACAACAATGATTAATGAGAAAAAAGATATTAAGGAAAGAGACATTGCCGTATCCTCATCACCAAATATTACCGAAGATTCAATCGTAAAAATGCGCCTGGACGTTCCAAGTATGGTACTTATGGATTGTGCCATTGCAGGTCAAAGCACATTTGAAGCAGCCCAACAATTAAGGAAAACCTTTCCTAATATAAAAATTATAGTAATGGGTTTGATGGAAGGGCAAATTGATATTTTAGAATTAGTGCAAGCTGGGGTAGATGGATTCATCCTTAAGAATGCGACTCCAGAAGATATGATGAAAACAATTTATGCTGTAGCTAAGGGTGAAGCCGTATTTCCTTCCGCTATGACAGGATTACTTTTTGCTCAAGTAGTCAAGCATGCCATTTTAAAAGGAGCACGCAATTTAAAGATAGCTATTCGTATGACGTCAAGAGAAAAGGAAGTCATATCGCTCATTACGGATGGAATGAGCAATAAAGAAATTGCCACTAATCTTAATATAGCCACCTTTACCGTGAAAAGTCATGTTCACAATATTATGGAAAAATTATCGTTACATAGTCGACTACAAATCGCTAATCATTCCCGTTTCGAAATGTCGCTTTAAATAAACGCCTTAATTTTTAAGTAGCTGCAAATCTTCCGTATTTTTAATATTCGCTTCCACAACTAGTACTTCATCTTGCACAAAGATATTATGACTGATGAAAGCAAATTCACTTTTGATTTGAATTTGATCGGGCAATTCTTTATGGCACCGCAAAAAAAATAATTTTCTTAAGTGGGAAAATAGTTTTGCTTAATCAATACATTTTTTTATTAAACGCCCTAAAAACAAAATATTGTAACCATAAACAATAGTTCAACAATATTCATTTAAGCTTGCCCACAAAAACAAGGGCACACCTCAAAAAATATTTACATAGTTTAGCCAAATTGACAATAACCAGATTTGTGGTAAACGCTCAATGCCAATAATTATAAATGCGAAAATAATTTAAATCCTAGGATTTTTAATACCAGTAACCTATAGTAACATTAATGCTTAATAGGGACATTTTCCCTCAGTAATTCGATGGTAAAATATGTATAAGTGATTAAATACATTTCAGGAGAAAAGGATTAATTCTTTTTTCATCCTTTTGGGCTATTCAATCTAAGCCCATACATCGATATATTCATTAATAACTAACCGAATGGATTTTATGCAAAAATTTATCTTTAATTCAAAAAATACTACTAAACGACTGGGTACTTTGCAGATTTCTCATAAAACAGGATTAACTGCGGTGTTACCGTTTTTCTTCTTGTTGATAAGCTGTAATTCTACAACAGAGCCAGCGCAAATAATTATCCCTGCACAAACTACCATGCAAACGGCAATTGATTTACGATCTGATGCGGGTTTTGTGATTTTAGCAGGTTCTTTAATATCAAATATTCCCGCTTCCGCTATTACGGGCGATATTGGATTGAGTCCTGCCTCTCGCTCTTTTATCACTGGCTTTGGTTTAACCGAAGTAACTGGTACTCTCTATGCAGCCGATGATATTTCTCCTGCAGGTGTACCTGCACTATTAACTGCAGCGAAAGGTGATTTAACTACTGCCTACAATGATGCAGCCGGACGTACATCTACTGATATTGTTTCTTTATCAGGTAATATCGGCGGATTAACATTAACACCTGGTCTCTATAAATCGAGTGGGGCGCTAGAAATTTCCTCAGGAGATCTCACCTTTGATGCCAAAGGAAATGCGCAAGCGATTTTTATTGTGCAAATTGCTTCGACACTAATCACGACTTCTGGTCGGCAAATTATTTTGAGCGGTGGCGCGAAAGCAGCCAATATTTTTTGGCAAGTTGGTACTTCGGCCACCTTGGGAACGACTTCTGTTTTCAAAGGTAATATTCTAGCAGACCAATCTATTGCATTAAATACTGGAGCCACAGTCGAAGGACGATTATTAGCTCGTATTGGAGCAGTTACTTTAGCGGGTAATACAGTAGTTAAGCCAGCACCTTAAAAAAAAATCTTTAATCAGTTAAACTTTATTTTATAAACCAAAGGAAGAATTTATGAATATACACAATATGCTTTTCACAAAAAAAAGGGCTCGCTGGATAAATCTTTTGAGTATCCCGACTGTGACATTAATGTTACCTATCGCTGCCTTATCGCAACCTCTGACCCCCGTCAATTTGCGCTCTACCGCTAATTTTGCCATTCTAGCTGGATCGACGGTTTCTGATATCCCGGCTTCTGCAATTACGGGTGATATTGGATTAAGCCCTGCCGCGGGAAGTATGATAACTGGGTTTGGTGCCTCCGAAGTTACTGGATCCATATTCACTGTTGATGCTACTGGGCCAGCTGGTTCCATTGCTTCCGCAACACAGCTCACAACAGCCAAAAGCGATTTAACTCTAGCCTATAATGATGCCGCCGGTAGAGTGCCAATTCCCACTGGCACTTTTTTAAACCCTGGATCGGGAAACATAGGCGGGTTAACTCTGATTCCAGGCTTATATAAATTTACCAGCACACTCGCCATAACCGGTTCCGATGTTACGCTTCAGGGTAATGCAAATGATGTGTGGATTTTTCAAGTGGCCTCCGATCTCGTAGTTGGTAATGGAATACATGTCATTCTTGCTGGGGGAGCGCAGGCGGCAAATATATTTTGGCAAATTGGTACGTCTGCTGTTTTGGGAACCACTTCCGTATTTAAGGGGACAATTATGGCCGACCAATCCATCACTTTAAATACCGGTGCTACTTTGAATGGCCGGGCATTGGCTAGTATCGCTGCGGTTACCCTAGCCTCAAGCACCGTAACCAAACCATCTTTAGCTACTTTTATATCAAATGGCCGTGCTGAACAAAAATTTTCGATTTTTCAAAAATACTCCGATCCACAAAATCCTACCATGAGCGTTGAATTCATGGTTCCAACCAATGGTAGAACAACCTTGAGATTATTGGATACACGTGGACAAGAGGTAGCAACTCTATTCAATGGTCAAACGGAAGCTGGAGAACATTATCGAATCCCATTCAACACCCGAGTATTAGCAAAAGGACGATATTTTTCAAAACTAGAATTTAATGGAAAACCACAACTCACAAAAATGCTATTAATAAATTAAAAAACGACTTAAAACAAACAATAAACAAACAACACACCCTAAGAGGCATATTATTAAAAACATTACAAATATTATAACACTTAAACATTTCAAAAGCTTTTTGTCTATCGTGCTTTTAGCGCAGGCACCATTTGCATTAGCTGCTAAACCATTAGCCAATGTGGATGCCCCCGTTACCGAAAAAATTGAGGCAGAAACAGAGATCAGTATGATCGCCCCTACAAATACCTTTTATGGGACACGTGGACTTTCACAAACCTCGTCGGCGGAAGCTTTGGGTCAAGGCCGCTTAATATTTGGGTTTCAAGGAGCTTGGTATCAACAACAAAAACTTTTTCTTGGTGGTCCCAATAAAAATGCCAATATATTCACGGGAATTGGCGCTATCTCCTTAGGCTTAAATCGCCACATAGATGCATTTGCATCTTTAACTGGATTTGGATCGTCAGATTATACCAATGATAAAGCTTCAGGTTTAGGTACTCTTGGAGGTGGCTTGCAAGGTACGCTACCTTTTGATCCAGGTGCGCCAATTCGTATGGGTGCTCAAATAGGAATTTATCAAGGATTATCTAATAACCCTATTGATTCTAATCATGCCGATGGTTATAACTATTTCGAAACGCGCAAAGGACTTGATTTTATGGCTAAATTAATTCAAACCTTAGTACTAGGTGATGAAAATTTAGCTTTCAAAATGCATTTCAATGAAGGCCTAGTAACATCAGCACAATCCGGTACCGACCCACTTTTACTGTTTGCCGTTGGTGCGCAATTTAATTTATTCTCTACAGTTTTTGGATTGGAAGCTAATGCTCGTACACCTATTAATGAAATTAATATTGCTTCTGACCCACTATGGATAACACCTTCCGTACAATTTCGCACGGCTTACAATATTAATGTCACTTTAGGGGGAGACATTGCACTTTCACAAGACCGCTCTGGCAATTCTGCACGGGCTTTAGAACCTTATCGCTTATTTGGTGGGATAGCTTTTTCTTTTGATACAGAAGAAAACAAAAGAAGAATGGCCAAAGAGAAAGAACGTCAAGATGCTTTAGAAAAAGGTCAACTACGTTCACAGAATAGCGAATTAGCTCATGAAATGGTTAAAAAGTCTAAAGAAGATTCTTTGGCCCAATTGCGTCAAAAAGAAAAGTCTGATTCTTCAGCAGCCGTAATGGCTGAAAAAGCACGCCAAGATTCATTACAAATGGCCGGTCGTGCGCATCAAGATTCTTTAGCTTTGTTAGATTCGCAAAGAAAATTAGCAGAAGAAAAATCTAAACGTAGCGAAGCGGAAAAACAATTACTTTCCACCGGACTTTTGTTAATGGATGCCGTTTATTTTGAAACCAATAAAACTGATATTTCTATTAACTCTAAGCCCTACTTGAATATTATCGGTAAAATGCTAACAAAATATCCTAAACTGCAAATTGAAATAGCTGGACATACGGATAATGTTGGTAGTGATGCTCATAATCTTGCTCTGAGTCAAGGTCGTGCCCAATCAGTAGTAAATTACATGATACAGAGTTCCCCTGAATTAAAAAATGTATTAAGTGCAAAAGGTTATGGAGAATCGACGCCAAAAGCAGATAATACCACCGCAGATGGCCGGAAGCTTAATCGCCGCACTGAATTGCAAGTACTTAATAAAGATGCTTTAAAGGAATACAACCCTTAAACTTACTTAGTTAGAAAAAATTACCACTAATCATTCTTCTCTCAATAATATGAGAGAAGAACTCATTAAAAAGTTAAAGGAATAATAATATGTTATACACAGTCGCCGTTGTTTTACTCGTTCTCTGGTTACTTGGAATGGTTTCTTCTTATACTATTGGTGGATTTATTCATATCCTTCTGGTAGTCGCCTTAGTTTTGTTTTTAGTCAGAATCATTACGGGAAGAAAAGTTTTATGAATAAAATTTTAGCTATAGTGATTGTTGCAATAGGAATTACCGCTATAGTTTATGGATTGCAAGCTTCCGATTCTTTTAGTTCCGACCTATCGCGTTTTTTTACTGGCTCGCCTACTAATAAAACAATTTGGTTGATGCTAGGTGGAACAGGTGGCACAGCTCTTGGTTTAGTGATGTTATTCCGTTTACCTAAATAATTGGTCAAAATATTTCGTTTCAATAGAAGATGTTTAAGTGAACGAAATAAATAGAAATAGATTGTCTTGTGCCGCATTAATGTCATTTCTAACTTTACTTTTACTCAGCCTACATCTATTTATTCCTTGTTGTCGGATACTCATCAAGTAATTGGTTATAACGTTCGGGGAAATAAATTAATTATTGATATAATTGCCCCCCAAAAAATAGAACGCTACAAATTTTTAATTTGCAAGGAATGATGAGCTATAAAGTATCTATACCGATGGGTATCTCTAACGTTACGCTTCCTAGCATCCATGCTCCCGCGAATAGATATTTGTTTCAAGTACAGTAATCCTTTCACTTAAAATTGGAAAAATCGGGAAAAGCCATTGAGAAATCATCGACTTTTTTGTTGGTGAGTAATATAGAGGCAATAGGATGGATATTGCTTAATTTATAGATTATAATAGCCTCACAAATTTAGAAAGTGTTGTAAATTGAAAAAACTAAATTCTCTGTCAACCTGCGCTCCAGCTTCCTTTAAAAAGGATCAGACCAATAAGCACTTACTAAAATTGCAGGATAAACTTTTCTCTCTGCAAAACCTTTTTTATGCGCAACGCAAGCATTCTTTACTTATTGTCTTACAAGGGATGGACACTTCTGGTAAAGATGGTGTTATACGACATGTATTTTCTTGTATTAATCCGCAAGGATGTAAAGTCAAATCTTTTAAGTCGCCTACTGAAGAAGAGAAGGCACATGATTTTCTTTGGCGCATTTTTGCCAATCTTCCTGAAAAGGGTGTGATACAAATATTTAACCGTTCCCATTACGAAGATATTTTATTTCCAGCGGTGCATAAATTGGTGGATAAAAAAATTATTCAAGAACGCATACACACAATCAATCATTTCGAAGAACATTTACAAAATGAAAACACCATTATTTTAAAATTTTATTTGCACATTTCGCAAAAGGAACAATTAAAAAGGCTTAACGAACGTTTAACTATCCCAGAAAAAAAATGGAAGTATGATGCCGGTGACAAGACCGAAGCGAAAAAATGGAAATCTTATAGAGCAGCTTATCAGCGAGTAATTGATAAGTGTGATAAAGCGAGTCCGTGGATTATTGTTCCTGCGGACGAAAAATGGTATCGTAATTATTTTGTGGCTAATACGATTGTGAACACTTTAGAAAATTTGAAAATGGAATATCCGCAGTAATTTTTTTAAGGCTTGCATGGTTAAAATTAAATAGCGAAGGCATGGTTAAATATTTAAATGAAGGAGAAGCGAATAAGGTTTCGTTTTAAAGGTGGTGGGGAAACAAGATATTTTTGCAGGCTAAGTGACCGCGCCCACAAGTTCAGTGATCGAAGTTAGAGTTTCGGTTATTGGTCATGGAGTTTTTCCAATGTGATCGACCTTGGTTTTTCTACGTTTAACAATCTATATTAAACCCCAAGGATAAATTTATAGAATCAATGCCTAAGTTATTTGTTAAAACCTCGACCTTGCCAGCAAACCTTTTCCGTCAAGGAAAAGTAAAGCATATTATAGAGGCCGCTTTTAGTATTTACTTACTTTTCATTTTCGCCTTTGCAGCCCCAATGCATCAGCATCAGGGTGCCGAATCGCATAATGATTGCCAGCTCTGTTTAATTTCTCAACAACCCCTAGTTATTGCTGATCATCAAATCCTAATCGCCTTCGTCGCGATCATGATATTTACTATTGCCTTATTAATTGAAACACCAGTTTCACAAAAAGTCTTTTTCTCCTTAGCACGCGCGCCTCCATTTAAAAACATTTAATCCGCATTTATTCAACTTTCACTATCACAGCCTTTACTGTTACTAGTTGTTGTTGAATATTATACCCTTCATTTTAAAAATTTAATCAATCATAAAAAGAGGTTTTATGCTATACAGCAATTTTAAGGCTTGCCGCAAAGTGGCAATTGTTTTTTTAGTCTTGTGCACGGGGACATTTACTTTAATATCAGCCGGAATCGTTAATCCCGATATTAGTGCGATCGGTAAATTGAATGTAGGTTATACTGATGACTCGACTTCCCCCAGTAGCAAGCAGGGTACCCTAAAAATGGGGGAAGCGGAAGTGATTTTTGATGCCTATTTGAATCCTTATTTCACGGGAATATTCAATTTTTCCATCGGTGAAAGTGGACTGTCTTTGGAAGAAGGTTATACCCAATGGGTAAAGGGCTTACCTTGGGGCTTGCAATTCAAAGTAGGTAAATATCGTCAACCTTTTGGCAAGTTAAATCCGACTCATCCTCATGCTTATCCCTTTATGGAGCCTCCACGTGTAATGGCAGCCATGTTGCCGGGCGATGATGGTTTTAATGAAAATGCTATAGAAGGTTCAGCTTTATTGCCAACTCCAGGTGACTGGGCTGCTACGGTAACGGCTAGTGTAATTGAGGCAAAATCCTTTCATGTTGATGAAGAGGGTTCGCGTTTAGGTTGGTTGGCACATTGGAATAATTCTTTTCTCTTAGGGGAACGTGGTGCAATGGATTTGGGTTTTTCGGGAGCACAAGGTAAATCAAACCTAGCTCATGAAGCTTGGGATACGCGCTTAGGGGCAGATTGGAAAACCAAGTGGTATGTTTCACCTACTTCGCAATGGTTATTTCAGGCTGAACTGTTTGATAAAATACAACAAAATTATGACTCCACTCTCAATGAAAAATCCAGTATTAATCGCATGGGCGCTTATGTATTTACCGACTTGAAATTCTTAACCCAATATAATGCCGGAGTTATTTATGATTTTCATCAAAAAGACGACGCTAAAAGTCAAATTGACCAAGCGGTAAAAGTATTTGCAGGTTATGCCGTATTAGAAGAAAGTACTTTATTCCGTTTTAGTTATGAATATTTTAAACCCGATTTAGGTGAGGCCATAAATACTTACGCCTTGCAATTGCTATTCAGTATGGGTCCGCACAAAGCACATCAATTTTAAAGATTAGGAAACAAAATGAAAAAATCAACTTTTATAAAATCAGTATTTTCTTTCTCTATTATTAGCACTTTACTTTGCTTGCCTTTACAAGCAGCAATAAAAGTGGGTGCTTCGGTGAATGATATCGCTTCTATTGCCTCCTCTATTGGAGGCGATCAAGTAGAAACATTTTCTATTGCAAAAAGCAATGTGAATCCCCATTCAGTGGAAGTATTACCTTCGTATATGATACAAGTTTCGCGTGCCGCAGTATTTCTAAAAGTAGGCATGAGTTTGGATCAGTGGGCGGATGCGATTATCGATGGGTCACGCAATAATAAATTGGTGGTAGCTGATTGCTCACAAGGGATTTCTGTTTTAGAAAAACCCGATGGTAAAATCGATGCTTCTAAAGGGGATGTTCATCCACAAGGCAATCCCCATTATTGGTTGAACCCTGCAAATGCCAATATCATAGGACAAAATATTTTATCTGCTTTGCAAAAAGCAGATCCTGCGCATGCCGATTTATTCGCAGCTAATTTTGAAAAGTTTAAAAACGAAAATGAAAAACGTTTACAAACTTGGAAAGTCCAACTGGCAAATTTGCATGGACAAAAAATCATTACTTATCATTCTTCTTGGATTTATTTTACCACGACCTTCGGAATGTCTATTGTAGGCTATGTAGAACCTTTCCCCGGCATACCGCCCTCAGGAAATCATTTGAATGATTTAGTGAACTTGATCAAAGCCAATAAGGTCAAGCTCTTGTTTCAAGAAGCGTATTTCCCTGATGAAGCGCCTAAATTTTTAGAACGGCAAACAAGTTTGAAAGTTTTTAAATTTTCTCCTTCCTCAGATAGTCCTAAAGCGGGAGCGTATTGGAAACATTTCGAAGACATAATCGCTAAACTCAAGCAAGAGAGTATAATTCCATGATGCTATTCCATTTTCCTTTTATGCTCACAGCCTTAGCGCTGTGTTTACTGCTTTCGGGCATGTTAAGTTTTTTCGGTTATCATGTCGTTCGTCGCGGCGTGATCTTTGTGGATTTATCCTTAGCCCAGGTCGCTGCTCTAGGTTCAAGCGTAGGGTTACTTTTGGGTTACGGGGAACAAAGTCCGTTCGCGAACTATACCATATCTTTAAGTTTTACGCTATTGGGTGCGGTGATGTTTTCCTTTTTCCGCAAACAAAAAAAAGCACCGATAGAAGCCTTGATAGGTATCACCTATGCAGGGGCAATGGCATTATCTTTAATTGTGCTGGAAAAATCGGCAACGGGTACGGAAGAGTTGAAGGAAATGTTAGTGGGAGCTTTGCTTACGGTAGCCCCTAAAACTGTGCTTGTGATAGCTGGACTATTTGTTTGTTTGGGTTTTTTACTCTTCGCGGCGCGTAAACCTTTATTTTTAATCACCGAGCAACCGGAAGAAGCTGAGCGCAAAGGTCTTAAAGTGTGGGGCTGGGATTTTCTTTTTTACATGGCTTTTGGTTTAGTAGTCACCTCTTCGGTACGCGTATCGGGTGTGTTACTAGTATTCGCTTTCTTAATTGTCCCCTCGCTTTCGGCTGTAATTGCGGTAAAAGGGATGGGGAAGAGTTTGATTTTCAGTTGGTGTTTTGGCCTGATTGGTTGTGTATTAGGATTGGAACTATCCCTGCGTATGGATTGGCCGGCTGGGCCATCTATTGTGACGGTGTTCATTACATTGTTACTCTTGACCGGGATTGCAAATATTTTTAGGAAGTAAAGTCTTCGATCATGGAGCTTATCGAACGTGACCATGCCGATCAGATTTTTTATATTACCCTCACCAAAAGGAGATTCGGATGCTCAAATTTTATGGCTATAAGAAATGTAATACTTGTCGCAATGCAGAAAAAGCTTTAGAAAAGCTTGGCCAAAAATATGAATTTATTGATATAACCGAACAGCCTCCGGCGGCTTCTGCTTTAAAGAAAATCATGGGGCAAAGCGGCGAAGAATTAAAAAAATTCTTTAATACTTCCGGTGTGCAATATAAAGAATTAAAAATCAAAGATAAAATCGCAGCAATGAAGGAAAACGAAATCATTTCCCTGCTTGCGGGTAATGGCCGTTTATTAAAAAGACCTTTAGTAACCGACGGATCTCAAAGTACAGTTGGTTTTGACGATAAGAAGTTTTCTCAGATTTGGGGATAGGACATCCGATGAAAAAAATGCCTACTCGTTTGCTTACTCAAAAAAAAAAATCAGTTACCGTAATACTAATATTAATGTGGAGCTTTCATTCTTACGGTCAAACACATTTTGATTGGAATTGGAAATACGATGCGCCGGCATTAATACTCAGTGGTGTGGGACAGCACTTCGCAAGTCAAAGTGTAAAAAATATGAAACCTGTCGATTTGAATTCACTGAATGTGAATGATATTCCGGCTTATGATCGCTTTGCCACGCACTATTATTCACCTACTGCGGATAAAACCAGTGATTGGTTAAGTTATGGTGGTACTTTGGTTCCTCTCGGGATATTAGGTGCAGCCGCTTATTCCGGTAAACAAAGTTACGGACAAGCGGCAGGCGAAGCAGGGATCTTGGCGGAAGCCTTATTATTTAATTCGGCTATTAATTTGTATACACGCTCATTTCGTTTACATCCCAGACCATTTGTTTACAATGTTGATGCGCCACAAAGCGAAAAATTAAAAAATGAAGCCGCAGGTTCTTTTTATTCTGGGCACGTTTCTGGCGCTTTTTTGGTTGCGGTTTTTACCGCTTATACTTTTCAAGAAAAAAATCCTAATAGCCAGTGGACGCCTTATATATGGGGTGGCGGATTAGCCTTAGCCACTACCATATCGGGTTTACGCATAACCGCAGGAAAGCATTATCCATCGGATATTGTAGTTGGAGCATTGATGGGATCGCTTTTGGGATATGCCTTTCCGCGTCTGCATGCAGTGCATAATCAAAAGACCTCCAGTCAAGCCGTACATAATGCGCAAACTTTGAATTGGAGTTTGCAGCCGATGGTTTTGGATGCACCGGGATTGTATTGGAGTTGCACATTTTAAACATCGGGAACCGCCAAGTCTGCTGCGTTTTGAGGAATGATAGGAACTGAATTTTTATCTGATAAATTTTCTACTCGTAAGCGAACATCCATTTGTGAGGAAACAAAAGTTTGTCCAGGTTGAGCGCGCGAAAACCCACCTTCCACCGGAGCCGCTCCGGTAGGAATAGCCGCAGCGGCTAAGGCAATATGACATTCGCCCACTGCTTCGCCTAAACTAGGATCAAAACCTCTCCATCCTCCACCAGGCAAATAGACCTCGGCCCAAGCATGCATAGATTCTTGCGGACTCCAATGTTTGAAGTGAGGTGCTAAAGCTTGATAGCCACTTACAAAGCGTGCAGCAATACCCATCGCACGACAGCAAGCCATAAATAAAACCGCCAAATCACGACACGATCCTTTTTTTTCACTCCAAGTAAAATTAGGTTCAAAAGGGAGGCCTGTAGATCTTTCCATATAAATAATTTGTTGCGACAAGGTATTATTCAAGTCATTAATATAATTGAGAGTATCCCAATGGTTATGCTCGGTGAGGGTTTGGATAAAATGCAATAAATCTTCACTCAGATCCGACTGACCCAAGAACGGGCCTACTTGTAATTGTAAACTTTCGGGATAAGTCATGGGCAGGCGTTGACAATCGGGATCCAAATGGAAAGAGGCTTCCGGAAAAGTTTCTAAATCTAGTTGTGATTCTATTTCAAGGAATTCAGTTTCCCCTTGAAAATGCAAGGCGATGCATTGATTACCATTGAGATCTAAAAAAGCAATTTGCTCATGGGTCGTGGGTGAAATGTGCATGCGACTGAGGCGTAACGATTGATGCGGATCATTGCGTGGTTGCAAACGTAGGACATGGCGATGCAGTAACACAGGTGATACATACCGATAAGTGGTTAGATGAAAAATTCGCAAACGCAAAAGAATACCCCATTTAGTTTAAGACTTATTTTTGACTCGTCCAGATATCACGTGAATCGGACCTTTTAATTGAGTAAAAACTTCATCCATCCAATCGGTAGGCAATTCATTTACGGATTGCCGCAAACGGTTTTGCCACCAATCGGAACTCTCTTTTAAATCTTCTTTTTCTAAACGCTTCTCTACCATTTCAAAACTATTGGTGCGATAAAGTACCACATCAGCGGGAAAATCCACATCCGCCGCACTAATACGTGTCGAATCAAAAGCGAGACAACCTACTTTTAAAGCAATAGACATCGGGTCGGTATATTTTAAGGTTCTATCCAGTACCGGTTTACCATAAGGTGTTGATCCAATGATTTGATAGGGTGTCCCTTGATCTACTTCTACCCAATTTCCTTGCGGATACAGCAAATATAATTTTGGTTCTTTATCATTGGCCATTTGTCCGCCAATTAAAGCATTGATATTAAAATCAAATCCACCTTGATGCAATGCCTGCCTATCTTCGGCCGAGACCTGCCTAACTTGGGTGGCTAATAAATTCACAACTTTAAAAAGGCGATCGAAATTGCTTCCTTTTTTTTCCATAGCTTCTTCAAAATAGGTCATAGCCTTATCACGCACGGAACGCAAGCCCGAGGTCATAATAAAAAAAGCATAACGCTTACCTTGAAACGTAATCACTTTTTTAGCAGTAATACATTCGCTACCACTGGTTATACGTGTATCTGCAATGGCTACGAGTCCATCTTTTACTTTAATGCCAAGACAGAATGTGATAAAAACCTTCCTTTCTAACTATTTACTGTTCGTGAAAACTATGGCTTTGGATTTGTAATGCAAAAAAAGTATCGAATATTCCTTCTCCGATAAAATTAAAATCTGTTTCTAGGCTTTCTATATATTCATGTAATCCTCGAGAGATAATATCACTGACTTGGCAATAAGCTAAATCCGAGCGTAAGCGACTTAATTTTTGTTCGGCAAAATTTTTAAAAGTTCCCATTTGCGTTCCTGATATGGCTAATAAAGACTCCTCCGCTTTAGTTAAGCAATACAATACTGCGCGCGGAAATTCTCTATCGAGTAATAAAAAATCTACAACTTTATCAGGAGTAATTCGGCCATGGCGACGACGGAACATTTCAAAGCCACTTACGGATTGTAATAGTGCAGTCCATAATAAATCATCGACCACCGTTCCAACATCGCTGGCATTGGGAAGTAGGATGAAATATTTTACATCCAAGATACGTGCGGTTTTATCGGCACGTTCGAGCATGCGACCCAAATTAAAAAAATGCCATTCTTCACCATGCGACATCGTAGCTTCGGTTAAGCCTTGAAATAAATGCACAGCCATACGTACTTCGGTAAAAAAATCATGCGGGGTTTCCTGAGCCCGATAGATTGCGCTGGGTGACATCATCATCAAATAAAATTTATTCAGCTGCTCCCACATTTCGGAGGAAATACTATCACGTACTGTACGCGCATTTTCACGCGCTTGACGTAAGCAGGAAATAATCGAAGACGGATAATTGTTATCAAAAGCGAGGAAGCGCAATACCTTAGCTTTTTCATTCAATTCTGAAGGTTTATCTTTTCCATAAAGTTCTTTGAACAGTTCATGGTCGCCAGTAGCGCGCACCAAGGGTTCCCATTGTTCTTCTACTGCCAATGGAAAATCGAGAATAACATGCAAGTTAACATCAATAAAGCGCGCTACATTTTCCGCACGTTCAATATAACGACCCATCCAATATACAGATTCGGCAACTCTACTCAACATAATCAGGTTTCAATTCAGTTTGTAGATAAGGATTATTAAGTGGATGATTAGTTGATGGAGAGGCTAGCACCCATGTATCCTTACTCCCACCGCCTTGTGAAGAGTTTACCACTAAAGACCCTTTTTTGAGTGCCACGCGTGTTAAACCTCCAGGTGACACATAAATATCTTGGCCATACAAGGCAAAGGGACGTAAATCGACATGCCGACCTTCGCAATGATCGCCCACAATTATGGGAGAACGTGAAAGAGAAAGTGTTTTTTGTGCAATATAATTTCGTGGATCGGCTTTAATACGCGCCGACCATTCTAGCAAAACTTTTTGTGTAGCATGCGGTCCTATTAACACCCCATAACCTCCAGAATCATTTGCTGTTTTAATCACGAGTTCGGACATGTGTTCCAAAACATAAGCCTTATCCTCGGGTCTCCAGCATAGATAGGTAGGGACATTAGGTAGAATGATTTCTTCGCCTAAATAATATTCGATGATTTGTGGCATGAATGCATAAATGACTTTATCATCTGCCACACCAGTTCCAGGAGCATTCGCAATGGAAACACGTCCTGTTCTATAGACTTCCATCAAACCGGGTATACCTAACATAGAATCGCTACGAAAAACTTTTGGATCCAAAAAATCATCGTCAATGCGACGATACAAAACATCCACGCGTTTATATCCGCGAGTCGTACGCATAAATAAGTACCCATCGCGCACCGCTAAGTCTGATCCCACCACAAGTTCAATCCCCATTTGCTGGGCTAAAAAACAATGCTCAAAATAAGCTGAATTTAATGGACCAGGTGTAAGTATGGCAACATTAGGGGTTTCATTTTGAGATTTATAACGTCCCAAAAACTGCAACATATCTAATAGTCGACTAGGATAATCCTCTATGGGCCTTGCTTGCAGGGCCTCAAATACTTGGGGGAAAGTACGTTTCATGATTTGTCGATTGCCAAGCATATACGATACTCCCGAGGGGCAACGCAAATTATCTTCCAGCACATAAATCGTTCCATCATCGTCTTTGACTAAATCGGAACCTGTAATATGACACCAAATACCCCAGCTGGGATTAAAACCTTTTAAGGCCTTGCGGTAACCTGTAGAGGAATACACAATTTCAGGTGGGATGATACCCTCATTTAAAATTTTTTGATCATGGTAAATATCATCGAGAAATAAATTCATAGCGCGAATACGCTGTTTTAAACCCCGTTCAATAAAATCCCATTCTTTACCATCGATTATGCGAGGAAGAATATCGAAGGGAAATATTTTTTCAATACCACTTTGATCCCCGTAAACATTAAAGGTGATTCCTAAATCAAGTAAGGCTTTTTCTGCCGCTTCTTGTCGCCGTAATAGTTCACCCTCGTCCATGGAATCAAGTTTGCGTACTAGTAAGCGAGAGTTTTCTCTAGGCTTGCCCGAACTCTCAAACATTTCATCGTAAAAATTTTCAGGATTGTAATTACTAAGTTTCATACTGCCTCCTGATCTTTAGCAAGCTACACTTGCTAATCAATACTTACTATTTATTTAAAGCAAATCTCGGACCGTCACAAAATGGGCATAATTGTAATGAGAAAGCCCTAAGCAGATGGCTTGTCATATTTTTTAATTGCCAATTCGAGCCATTTTTTGGCAAATATGAAGTGTTGTCAGTTGTTGAGGTGTTTTCTGATTAGGAATTTGCCTTAAAATTTAACCATCTTGCTACATTTGCCACCATGTCCAGAACACCCGAATTGCCATCGACCTCTAAAGCCGATGTCGCTGTAGATGCCGAAACTCGAGCATTGCTCGACCCACAAGATTTACAGCGCTTATATTACTGCGCCGACACTTTGCTTTTTTCCTTTCAACAACTCAAACTTTTTTCCCAATGGCTAATCGATTGTCGTATGTGGCATGAATTTTCTTTTTGGGAAAACATGCAGCAATACTTGCAAATTGAAAGTTTAAAAACGGAAGGCTTAAATTCTTCTGAGCCATTATTGAATGCCAAGCAAATCGGTGAACGCTTTTTTAAAGCGATGCAGAAAAATTATAATGATATCGCGGGCAAAGCCAAAGCGTATCCCGAAGCCAGCGAAAAAGAAAAATTACCCCATCACACTTTTATTGAAAAAACTTTACAAGGACAAATTTTTAAACTTTGTCCGGCGGCTTCGGAAAAAGCTGTATGCTGTAATTTGAAAGTATTGAATATCGTCGATAATTGCGCCATGGCTTGTTCTTATTGTGTATTACAAAATCATTATGATGAAGCCACAGTTGCCATTCCAGTTAATCTGGCCGCCAAGTTAGCTGAAGTTCCCATACTGCCACATAAACGTTACCGTATCGGCACGGGTGAGTATTCCGATTCTTTATTATGGGGTAACAAAAATAATATCTTGCGCGACCTTTGCGACTTTGCTGAACGTCATCCGAATATTGTTTTAGAACTCAAAACTAAAAGCGCAAACGTGGCTTGGTTACTCGAAAATGATATTCCTAAAAATGTATGCTGCACTTGGTCTTTAAATCCTCCCATAATTATTGCCAATGAAGAACATAAAACTGCCAGCTTGGAACGTCGCCTGGAAGCGGCGCGCGCAGTAGCAGACAAAGGCATCAAGGTTGGCTTTCATTTTCATCCCATGTTTTATTTTGAGAGTTATGAAAAAGCCTATACGGATTTAATGCAACTTGTACAGTCTCGCTTTGCGCCGGAAGAAACCTTATGGGTATCCTTAGGTTGTATAACCATGCTCAAAGGCTTTGCCCAAGACTTTCGCAAAAAATTCCAGCATAGCAAACTTTTGCAAATGCAAACCGAATTTACCGCCGATGGTAAAATCACTTATGCTTTTGCGGTGCGCGAAAAGCTTTATCGCAATGCGCTTAATGCTTTGGAGCCTTGGCGCGGAAAAGTATTTCAATATTTATGCATGGAACATAAACCCATGTGGGATGCCGTAATGGGTTATGACTATCCTAATATGGCGGTATTCGATGACGCATTTAATGAGGATGTGTTTGCGAAATTGTAAGGGATTTTATTTGCAATAAAAAACCGTAAGGGCACAAAATTTTGTGTCCTTACGTGCCGTGCCCCTATGTTTTATAAAATAAGAATCAATTAACGCCCGTCCGGATTCACTTCATTGAGCCAAGCCAGTATCCCGCCGGTTACATTAATACAATTACTATAGCCTTTGGTTTTCAAAAATTCGATGGCGGTGCGGGAGCGTTTGCCGGAGCGACAATGAATATACACTTCACCGGTTGTGGGGATTTCTTGCCAGCGTTCTTCGAATTGACTTAAAGGAATAAGAGTGGCTTTTAAATTTTCTTCTTCGAATTCATCCGGTTCACGCACATCGATAAGATTGATGGCAGGATTTTCTTCGAGCTTCTCGCTCAATTCGAGGACGCTAATTTCGTCATTCATTGGGATTTCCTTGTTGATCAGAGATTAAATATAGCGATTTGTCGAAGGATTCGTGGGATCGGGAGATGAGGCTTTAGAAAATTTGGCTATAGACTCTGAATTCAGCTCAAAACAGCCTATTTACTTGCAAACGAAGGGCCTTTAAACTAACTTAACGCCCTTAAATCAGGTACATCATTAGGGGAGAAACTTAAGGGTTTTTTCGGATGTGCCGTCAGCCAAATAAAGGATCAATAATGGCAGCAGGACCAAAAGTAAAAATATCTCGTGCACTCAACTTGGCATTAACGCCAAAAGCCGCACGTATCATGGAACGTCGCTCTTTCACACCGGGTCAACATGGTTTGGCTCGTAAGAAAAGTCCTTCCACTTACAAAATGCAATTGATGGAAAAGCAACGCCTAAAAGCGATGTACGATGTTTCTGAAAAACAATTGCGCGCTTATTATGAAAAAGCTGCCCATTCACATGAATCCACTGGTACTGCTTTGTTGGTTTTACTCGATACACGCGCTGATGCTGCAATTTATCGCATGGGTTTTGCCAAAACAATTTATGCCGCACGTCAATATGTACAACATGGACATTTTTGCATCAATGGCCGTCGCATTTTCACTCCTAGCCACAAATTAAAAGTGGGCGATATTATTTCGGCTACCGAAAAATCCAAAACCCATCCCCAAATGGTGGAAGCTTTGACCCATTCCGGTGGCGTACAAATTCCTGAATACTATGAAATCAACAAAGTGAAAATGGAAGGCAAATTGGTTGCAAAACCTTTGCGTGAACAAATTCCTGTAAAGTTGGTTGAACAACATATTGTGGAATATTATTCCAAGTAATAAACTTTAAAATATTGAGGTGTAAACCTCGGTGTTACGGTTTAAAAGGGTTCTCGCAAGAGAGCCCTTTTTTATTTGCAAGATTTTTATAATGTGGGGGTAACCCCCTCGCTACGGCCTCACATTTTTTTGTGTAGAGACGCGATGCATCGCGTCTCTACACAAAAATGCGGGGTCCTTCGCTACCCCCTCAATGGAACTGCCTCGAAAAGCCTCTTAAAGACAGTAGTTTAGATTGAGGCTTAGTTAGAGGGCTCACCTTTTTTTATCGCAAATGGTAGCTTCCAAGCCGCATCGCGAGCTGTTTCTTCCATTATGGATATCCAATCACTTCTTGTTATAAAAAAGTTTGCTGATGCCGACCCATTTGAGGTTCCAAAACCCACGGCTTCATTTGTGGAATAGTCCCAAACTAAATAATTTAAATCCAGATTTATCGATTTAGAACTACCACCACCCATCATTGCTCCATTGGCTCCCATAACCGGAGCGGTAGACGTACTCTCAGTATCAAAAACAAGATTGTCGGTAATTAAAATATATCGAGGAGCGCGCCCTTCATTTTTTAAAAACTCCAGTTTTGGAATGGTAAATGAAAATCGCAGCGGTTTATTGGAGGTCTGATTTAATATAGTGTCATATGTCGTAGTATTACTTCCTAGAATAATCTTTTTTGAATCCCAAACTTTTAGCTTGGACATTGATTTTTTTGCGGAAGCATAGAAGTTCACATTAAACGTATCGGCCAATACGGCCTCACAACCTTTATCCTTGAAAGGTCCAAAATCATCAATACAATGTTCCGAGATATTTACTTTTATATCGCTATCCGAAATAGGCAATACAAAGATGGCATCCTGGTCGAATTTTACATTGGCGTATTTTTCGTTTACATAAAAAGTTTTAGCGGCACAACCAAAAAGGTTAATAAGAGTAAATACAATTAATATTAGTTTCATGTTGATTTCTTTCTAGGGTTGTAAAAAATTTAATCGAGTTTAAATGAAACTTCAACGCATAATTCGACCTGTTTCGAATGGGGGGATAGTTTTATGCAAAATCCGGTAAGTTTGACCGGCAGCTTCCATTAATTTACCCAGTCACGATAGACCGGATTTTGCACTCGATGTGCGGCCGTTCACATTTCCGCACCACCATTGAACACAACATGCGCAATAGCAAAATGATTTCACTTCGCTATAGCGCGAACGTTATATGCAATTTTACCTTTGAAATGTTGTAGCCTAGCCTTTGAGGCTTGGTTACTATTTGTTAAGCAAATTTATTGGGGGGTAAGAATTGGAAATACATTTAGCAAGAAACTATTTTGTACTTGTAATCTTTCTTGCTTTCTATAACCTCTATGGGCAGAGTTGTGAGGATGGCTATAGCCCTTATTCAAGTTATAAGCATCCTAAAATTGGAATCTGCAAAGAAGTTTCCAGTGATAGCCATTCCTACCTTTTCAATTGTGAAAAATCAAATTCAAAATTTGAAATATGGGATGATACAGACGCAAATAGGTTTTCAAAGGTCAGCCTAAATGGAAAAGAGTTTCCTTTAGTGAGTACATATTATCGAATAGGAAATGTCGATACCTATGAATTTGACATAAATGGAGATTCGAAACCAGACTTTATAAATGTTCATTATCTAGGTGGAAATGGCTGTGCTTCTGATAATTGTGCAATATTTTTCGCCACGTCAAAAGGTAATGGTTACGTTGTCGATTCCATTTTTTCGAGCGGATTTAAAAAGGAAGACGTTGTTTTAATTGATGGGAACGTGAGAATTGTTCAATACGACTTGTTTAGTGCCCACCAACATAGTTTTTGGGTTTTCAGGCTGCTTAAAATCCAAAATGGAAAAATAAATGTTGATAGTAGTAAGGTATATAAATGGGTAAAATATACCGATCGAATACAAAACAAGGAAACCAATATTTTAAACAAACAACAAAAAGATTCTGTAATCGAAACGTATGATTGGCCAATTTTTCTTAAGGGCGGATAGGCGATTGATTTTGACCAGAGCAAGAAGCAATGTCTTTGAATAAAAGGCTAAATCAGTTCAATTCGGTCTTTGCAGGCCTTACCTAAAACAAAGGAATATCATTAATGCCAAAAACATCCATCGTCCATCGCTGCCCTTGGGCTGATTTAACAAAACCTGATTATGTCGAGTATCATGATAAAGAATGGGGCGTTCCTCTGCATGATGATCAAACCCTTTTTGAATTCCTCATTTTGGAAGGCGCGCAAGCAGGATTAAGTTGGTATACCGTTTTACGCAAGCGTGAAAATTATCGATTAGCGTTTGATCATTTTGATGCC
>JAYTSD010000038.1:0-98806 GCA_043745805.1 Fibrobacteria bacterium | reverse complement strand
TTGGAAATTTGATCAGGATTTTCTAAAACGCTTTTATGACTTTTTGCCGAACCAATCGTCGAAACAATACCTTCACCCACGCGTGCTAAAATGGTTTCTTCTCCCGCACCGCCTACTAGCTTATCCAAATTCGCACGCACTGTAACGCGAGCCACCGCTTTTAATTGAATTCCATCAGTTGCCATGGCGCTGACCATAGGCGTTTCAATCACCTTGGGATTTACCGACATTTGCACCGCTTCTAAAACATTTCGACCTGCTAAATCAATGGCTGCGGCGCGTTTAAAATTTAAGGGGATATTGGCTTTATCTGCAGCGATTAAAGCTTGTACCACGCGCAACACATGGCCACCACCCATATAATGTGCTTCTAAGGCTTCAGTATCCAATTCTAAACCGGCTTTAATGCCCATAATTTTTGCTTCTACAATAACTTTAGGTGGTACTTTACGCAGCTTCATTCCAATCAATGAGGCTATTGAAACATCCGCCTTGGACATAAAAGCTTGTAACCAAAGTGAGAAAAAACTTGCCACTATAAAAAATAAAATTATACCCACTATACTGGCGATGACTAAAACAATGACAGCTATATCCATTTTATTCTCCTAAGATTTATTTTTTTGATTTGTTATTGGTTTTAAGTTTTTCAGATCCGAGCGACAATTATCTGGTTGCCATAAATTTTTTGCACTTGAATTTTTTCACCCTGGGACAAAAACTCACTTTCGGTTTTTGCTTCATAAACATCTCCGTTTACTAAAACTTTTCCAATAGGTCGCAGTGGCGATTCCACCAAACCCTCAAGGCCAATTAGTTTTTGCAAATGCTGTTCTTCCGCGTCTAACCCCGAGCCACTACCTAAAGTTGCGCTATGCGAAATATTTATCACATTCATTAATTTAAAAGCAATCCACACACTTAAAGGGATCAGTATGAGATCCGCGCCGCCAAAAGCCCAAGGAGCGGCGCTGCCTAAATGCGAAAGAATCCAATACCAAGAGTAGGCAAATAAAGCGGCACAAAGTATGGACAAGATTCCAAATGAAGGTAAAATAGCTTCAGCTATTCCCGCAATCAGCGCCAATAATTGTAAAAGCAAAGGCCAAGCATACTTCATACAACGATATCCTTTGGCATTACCAAATCATCCCTACGCTTTACTACGATTTTGTTACCCGTAACTTCCACGATTTCTACCACAGTCTCCGCTTCGATAAAATGGCTACGCGCAACCACTTCATATGTTTTATCGGCAAATACCGCTTTTCCCATGGGCCGCAATCCGGTTTTAGTAAATCCACTTTGACCTAAATGTAAGTCTCTACTTTCTTCAGTAATAACCTTCGCATCTTTCAGTGTAGTAAGCGAAACGACTTGATAACCTTTAGGCAAAATCGGAGATAAAAATCTCATCGCTAAAAAAGGAATCGCCAATGCGGAAACCGCCAAAGCCAAAATAAATGAAACATGTTTTAACATATCGCGCAATTCCCAAGGCATTTTTGGATCGGGGAAGGTATAGGCCTGCATGGAAAGCACCAAGCCCGCCATAATACAAATCACTCCCAAAGCCCCTAATATTAGGGTTCCCGGAAAGAAATAAATCTCTAATAAGAACAAAATGAAGCCGCCTATGAGTAAAAGTAATTCAGTATAATGCGCTAAACCAATGGCATAATGACTAAAGAAAACTATGCCTAAAGCGATAAAACCTATCCATCCAAAAAAACTCGCGCCTGGGGTTTTGAATTCCAGATACAATGCGCCAAATCCTAATAGCATTAAAATGGGAGATAGTTTTCCAAGCCAACGGACTAAATCTTCGGACCAAGTAGATTTAAATTCCTGTGTCGCTTGCCAATGTTTTGCTTTTATAAAGGCTTCGAAATTGGCAAATGATCCTTGCGAAAAACCCAAAGCTTGCGCTTCCAAATCAGTCATGGTTAACAATTCCCCATCCGCTACTAAAATTTTATGGGATATGAATGGCGCTTGATCCGCAGCGCTCAGTTTATCCCATTGCTTTACCGTAAAATAATGTTTGCTAGAATCCTGACCTGCTTTAAAAGCCTGCACCACGCCCAAATCCGTGGAAACCATGCTTTGGGCAAGTAAACTAGGGTAACCATTTTTTTCGGCTAGGTTTCTGAATTTAGCACGCAAGGGAGATTGAATTTTTTCGCCTAACATCACGATGCCGTCTTGACCTTGTGTGATAGGCGCACAGTCACCTATGGTAGTACCTTGCCCCATAGCAATGCGATTTGCGGATAATGAAATTAAAGCGCCCGCAGAAATAGCTTTTTGTTCGACGAAGACATAAGTGCTGCACTGAGAAATACCCATGAGCAAATCCACAATTTCAAAAGCCGCATGTAATTCGCCACCAAAAGTATTCACTTTAAAAACAATATAATCGGGTTTTAATGGCAAAGCTTCGGCCACACTACGTTTTAAAAAAGCATAAAGTCCATAGTCCACTTCCCCTTCAACGGGAATGACAATAATCTTTTTATCCACATTACTTGCGAGCGGTGATTTCATCTCGGCAGCTAGAACCGAAGTCCATAAAACCAAAAGCAGAAAAATCCATTTAAGCATGGGTGCTAAACTAGCTATTGCTCCACATAAGCACAAACTCATACCCCAAATGGTTCATTTAAATTGAGCAAATAAACATCAACTGCTCTGAATCTGCTGGTTAAAAACTGACCAACATTCCCTATTTCCAGAATAAAGCTTTGCATTTTCCGTAATTTCATTAATTAATTTATGGCATATCTTTCGCTTTGCTATCGCTTCGTTACCCGCAAGTGGCTAAGGGTTTTGTCCTCCCTTAGCCTCAAGATTGCAGACGTCCCAAACGTCTGCAATTTTTTTTTATAGTTTCGCTACTAATTATTGAAATGCCTTGGCTTTCTAGCTACTATTGCTTCAAAATTTGATGGGGTGTCGTCAAGTGGTAAGACAGCGGTTTTTGGAGCCGCCATTCGTAGGTTCGAATCCTGCCACCCCAACCAAAACAAAAACGGCAACTCTTCAATGGGTTGCCGTTTTTACTAGGTCATTTGCTCAATATTGACTTTTAAATGACGCGTTAATACCGGAATATAAAAGGCGCCGCAATCAGCACCAAACAAACAGCCGCCAAGATTAAGTTGTTTTCAAAAAAATAGGGCACAACACATAATGCCCCACCGGCGAACATGGGTATGCTCTTTCCTTGCTTTTTTCCATAGCTGAAATAACCCATACCTATTAAACCCGTTATTAAGCCAATAATTAAGGATGTTCCATTCATAAAATCCTCCATCTTCCCTGCAAGCTTAACATTATTTGCCACCGATAGGAATCCATGACGAAACTCTAGGGTTTTAAAAGTCGAGGTTTTCCTAAATACTAATGACTCCTACAAGGGGTTTTACTACATTCGCGTCCACTTGGAAAGCCTTTTGGCCTCTTCATGGTACAGAAGTCATGGCTTCGTAAGAAGCAAATAAATAATCTCAGAAAGGCGCGCCAGACTTCCGCGTTTACTGAAAAAGGAAAATTATGGAAACGACAGTATTACTCGGCCGCAAACGAGAAAAATCAACAAAATCAGTTTTACTACAAATGCGCAAAGCCGGAAAAGTTCCGGGCGTAATTTATGGTCTCGAAAAAGAACCAGAACTTTTAGAAGTTAACTTTACCGATTTACGTCCTCATTTGCCCAAATTAAATCATGTGATTGAGCTTGATGTGGATGGCAAAAAACAGACTGTGCTCATTAAAGCCATTGAACGCGAAGCCATTAAAAGAACCATTACGCATATTGATTTTTTACGTGTTAATGAAGAAAGATTCGTTACGGTAGCCGTTCCTGTAACCACTCATGGCATGCCAGTTGGCGTAAAAACCCAAGGCGGTGTTTTTTCTCAAATGAAAAAATTTGTTCGTTTAAAAACAAAAATCCAAGATATTCCCGATTCATTTGATTTGGATGTTTCGGAATTAGCTTCGGGAACAATTTTTTATGTTCGCGATTTACAATTCGAAAAGGGCTCTTTTGTAACGCCTCCCAAAACAGCTTTATTTGGAGTAACTTCCGGACGTAAAGAAGAAGAAGTTGCTGCACCTGGTGCTGCTACTCCTGCTGCTGCGGCTAAACCTGCTGCTGCAAAAGCTGCCGCCAAAGCACCCGCTGCCGCTGCTAAAGCACCTGCCGCCGCAAAGCCTGCTGCTAAGAAAAAATAAACCTTTTTCTCAGTGGATATGTTTATTCTCATGGGCCTGGGAAATCCGGGCCCAAAATATGAACAAACCCGACATAATATTGGCTTTACCTATTTAAATCGCCTCGCACAAGAAATAGGCTCCGCAAATTGGAAAGAAGAAGGCAAAGCCTTCACGCAAAAAATAAAATTCGGTGATACACCTATTCTTTTAGCTAAGCCGCAAACCTTTATGAATCTCAGCGGTGAATCCGCACAATCCTTACTCAGTTTTTATAAAATCCCTTTGCAAAATTTAATTGTCGTCGTCGATGATATTTATTTAAACCTAGGTCAAATGAAAGTGCGTGCTGATGGCGGTCATGGGGGACATAATGGCTTGCGCAATATCATTCAACATCTTGGTGATAAATTTATTCGTGTACGTATAGGCGTTGGCCCTTGCCCACCGCAAGAAGATTTAGCCAATTTTGTTTTGCGACATTATGATACCAACGATCAAAAAAAATTTGAAACCCTTTATCCTGATTTCAAGAATTTGATCACTATGGGTCTTACTCAAGGTTGGGAAAAAGCCGCTAATCGCTTTAATCGACGCGCGCAAAATCCACTTTAAAAGTTGATTCCAATTTAACAGCTTGCAGTAACTGCGCTGTTATTTTATCTTGTCGTGTTGGGTTTTGAGGCATTCGCCTCGCGGCTTTTTGTTTTAACAATCGGAATTTATTGGGTTCAATATGCAAGAAGAATTAAAGCTTCTCCTGGAGCTCTCAGCGGTAGACAAAAAAGCCCATGAGCTGGAGCTTACTAAAAAAGATTTACCTGTTCGCATTCAGAACTTAAAAGGTGAAGTTATACGCGAAAAAACCCAGCTTGAAAAAATCAATTCGGACTTGGCTGAAACCAAAGCGAAGATTGAAGAAAATCAAGAAATTGCCTTACGCGAGCAAATCGCTTTAAACGATAGTAATAAAAAACTTGATAATATTAGTACTAATCGTGAATACGACGCCATTCATTCTGAAATTGCGACGCACAAAAAAAATATCGATATGGCTCAAGCCAATACCATTCACTTTCAACAAGTGCATGAAAATATTTTAAAAGATCAAGAAAATGCGCAAGCGTCTTTTGCAAAAATTTCCGAAGACAATGAGCCATTGCTAAATACCTTGAGCGATGAGTTAAGCGGCATTCAAGATCGCATTAATGAACAAAAAGCCCACGGGGAAGAACCTCGTAAAAATCTCAGCAAAAAAATTCTTTCGGTATACGATAGAGTGGTACAGCGTCGCGGAAATCCAAATGTGGTATCCGCCATTAATCGCGATCAAAAAGCCTGCGAAGTTTGTAATCGTACACAAACTCCACAACGTATTATTGAAATCAGCAAACGCAATAATCTTTTAACTTGCGAAAGCTGCGGTAGCATTTTAGTCTGGAAAGACTAGCTCTTTTATTTTTCTTAAGCTTAGGCTTCGAAACTGATCTGGTTTCGAAGCCTTTTTTTATCCCC
The DNA here is from genome assembly GCA_043745805.1 of Fibrobacteria bacterium. Lineage (GTDB taxonomy): Bacteria > Fibrobacterota > Fibrobacteria > UBA11236 > UBA11236 > JAYTSD01. Next base: position 93,073 of record JAYTSD010000038.1, on the reverse strand, counting down.
CATTTCAAATCACTGTTAGCCAAGCCTAATGGTGTGGACAATATTTGTGGGCTTTTATTGCTATGCTATCCTATCCAAAGCCTTAAATCTCATTTTTTAAGTTAAATTAGTGTTTATTGTGGGCATTTTTGTCCACAAAATAATGATTTTGGCAATTTGCCCACAGCAATATTTCACCTTTGACATTAGCTTTAGCACTATGAGATCAGTAAAAGATTTTTTTGAGTATCGAGAGTATCTCAAAGAATTCTACGAAGAGAAAAAAAAAGGTAATCCGTATTTCTCTTATCGCTATATGGGCGGTAAGGTGGCAACGGATGCATCCCATCTTGTCAAAATTTTTCAAAAACAAAGGCATATTAGCGAGCCGTCCATCGAAACCTTTATTCATTTTTGTGGATTAACGGGTAGTGATGCCGAATATTTTTCTTTCCTAGTTCGCTTTAATAAAGCTAAAACCGATCGAGAAACCAAACAATACTATGAAAAGCTTTTATCCTTAAAAGGCTTCAAATCTTATACTTTAGAAAAAAATCAATATAAGTATTATCAAAAATGGTATTACTCCGCCATTCTCACCTTACTCGATTTTTATACCTTCAGCGGAGATTATAAAGCTTTAGCCGCAAAACTAAGCCCACCTATTACAGCGGCTCAAGCCAAAGAGGCTATTGAATTATTAAAAAATCTTAACTTAGTTACAGAAAATAAAGAAAGTCGATTAGAGCAAACCAATAAAATTGTAACCTCTGGTGAACTCAGTCGCTCCATTTCGGTGAGAACCTTTCAAGAAGAAACTTTGAAATTGGCGATTGAATCTTTAGAGCGTCATGCCAAGGAGATGCGTAATATTTCCACGGTAACCATTACCGTTTCGCATAAAGATTTAGAAGAGATAAATGATATGATAAAAGGGTTTCGAGCCATGCTATTGAAGTATGCGCAAGAAATAAAAAACCCCGATCAAGTTTACCAATTAAACATTCAACTATTTCCTCTCAGTTTATGAAAAAAAAATTAAACGGAATTTATTTATTAGTCTTACTGATATGTGCCAGCATAGTTTTGGCATTAAGCTCTTGCTCAGATAATCGCCTTACAGGAGGCGGATCCGAAACCACTAATACTATTACAGGTCGTATCGCTCATGAAGATGGCTCACCTGCCACAAGAACCGAAGTAAGTCTTGTTCCGCTGAGCTATGATCCTACCTCGCTAAAATCATCTACTAATATTCACATCGATACCACGGATGGAGTTGGCAAATACGAGTTTAATAATATTCCCACCGGCTCTTATAATATTGCGGCCATTCAATTGGATACGAGAACGAGCGTATTTTCTTCGGGTATTGATGTGGTGGATAAAAAAAATACCAGCATAACTCAAGTGGTTTTAAAAAATCCAACCACCCTTTTAGTTTATTTACCTGAATCATTATTCAATATTAAAGGAACGATCTATTTACCTGGAACATCGTTCAGTAGCCCAATCATTGCTGCAAAATCATTTGTCTCTATGGATTCCACTCCTCCAGGAATTTATCCAGAAATTCGTTGCCGAAAAGAAGATGGTAGCTCATTTGTAGTCTACAAGAATATTGTAGTGGATCCCAATGAATCTACGGTGGTCTCGCCTTATCAAGATTGGAAATATTCTGCTAAAATACATTTGAATACCACAGCACTAGGAATGAATATCATTTCCAATGAAATCAATGTCCCCGTGCCTATTCGTTTGAATCACAATAATTTTGATTTCACGCAAGCCTTAAGTAGCGGCAGTGATATTCGATTCACAAGTTCCAATGGTATCCCCTTACCCTATGAAATTGAATCTTGGGATAAAGGGCAAGAAACCGCTATGCTTTGGGTTAAGGTACAGGTTCTTTATGGAAACAGTGATCAACAATATCTTCACATGTATTGGGGCAGTCCCAACGCCAAAAATACTTCTAGTGGCTTCAACGTGTTTTTTGCGGAAGAGCAATGGAGCCATGTTTGGCATTTATCTGAATCTGCGAATGACACCATTAAAAATGGTGTTTATCACGATGCTTCGGGAAATGGAAATGCGGGTAATGATAAAGTCTTATCCACCAATAAAACAGGGGTTTTGGGCTTAGGGCAACAATTTGATTTTGGAGATTATATTGTGTTACCCAATCCTACGGAACCGTTTATCTCCCATATGGTCACAGTCTCTGTTTGGGCCAAAACTAATGCCTTAGGAGACTCGGGAAGTAATTTGGTTAGTATGGGTGACTCTTATGTCATTAGAATTAACAAAAAAGGTTTTGCCGAATTTGTAGTCTCCGATTCTCTAGGAAACACACATGTTACCGCAGCCGATTCATCAGTCAACCTTTTAGACTCCGCTTGGCATAATCTGGGAGGAATTTATGACGGGATAAAAATTTGGTTATATGTGGATGGTGAAATAAAAGGGCAAACCTTCTTTAAAAATTTATTGCCCAGTCCAGCCACTAAAGTTTTTGTGGTTGGCAAAAATGCAATGGGTAAACCGGGATATGAATTTTCGGGATGGATAGATGAAATGCAAGTCACTCGAAAAGCACGTTCTGCTATTTGGATGAAACTTAGTTATGCGTTACAAAGACCAGATAATAAAGGCATTTATATTACACCTTAATAGGTATTAATCGACATCATTTCTTTTTGTTTATATTCACAAGACCACTGAGCTTTGCACTCGCGGCCTTGGATATATTATCCGCCAAAACAGCCAATAACCTGCCTTTAAGTTCATCGCGTAATAAAGGGCTAAGTTCAGCCAGTCGTGGATAATTTCCTAAAGCATGCTCCTTAAGATTTAACTCCGCAGTTACGGTCGTGTCAAATTTCAAATTTCCCGAGACATCACGAATACGAAATTGAACCGCTTGCATCCATTTAACTTTATGCGACCAAGGCATCCATATAATCCTTTTGTCCTGAATCGTCACAGGATCTAAATGTGCAAATAATATAAATTGCGCATTTAGTAATTCACAAACGGCTTTGGCTCCCAAGGTATCAATATCGACATCTTTTAAAGCTACTTTTTTAAAGGAGGCTTCGATTTCCTCTTCCGAATAGGAAACAAAATTAGAGTCTGCACCTAAGGTCCAATGAATACGGCGCAAGAGATCGTTCTTTTGCAATGGATCGCGTTCACTTTTTATACTTAAAAAAGCAATGGCTGTTTTAGCTTGGGACATCGAAAGGATGAGACCTGAAAACAAAAATGATCGAGCTAAAATTTTTCTATTAATCCACATATCTCTAATTGTATGGGCGGCATAACCAGAATGCCAAAAATAAAATGCGGGGAAAAGAAATTTTATGGAAAGTTAATATGCATTCTTAGGTTTTACTTTATATCAATCCCAATTTTCTCTCGATTTCATCCAGAGGATAACGAATCACAATAGCATCACCCGAAGGCGATACGAAAGGATTTTGCGTAGCAAATAAACCATCTACTAAAGCCGTAATTTGCGCATAATCCAAAGCTTGACCCAATTTAATGCAGGCAGTACGGGCAAAGGCGCGTGCAATTTTTTGCACAAAATCACTTTCACTTTTCCCTTTTTCACCGATCAATAATTGCTGTACTAAATCATAAACATTTTTCTTACCCTGTTCGGGACGAATTTCAAAAGGCAAGCCGCGCAATTGAAAAGTGTTTCCTCCAAAGGATTCTAAATCGAATCCTAGCGCTTGAATAAGATTTAAATTTTCTTCCAGCAACCGTGACTCCACAGGAGAAAAATCGAGAATCTCCGGAAAAAGCAATTGCTGTGAACTCAATCGCCCATTCGAGCGTAAATCCACCAAAGCTTTTTCATAAAGAATTCTTTCATGTGCGGCTTGCTGTTGCAAAAGCATAAACCCACTTTCAACGGCAAAAACAATGTAACGTTGATGTAACTGCAAATAAGGAATATTTTGCGTTCCCGGTAATACGGGATTACTGCCTATTTTTTTCGGTGAAATTGAGTTTTCTGGAAATAAGGCTATTTGTTTCTCTTCCACGAAGGGACGAGTGGAGGCTGAAATGTTACTCCCCGCGCTTTCCTCTTGAAAAACAAACTTCGGTGCAATATTTTTTTCTGCATTTATTGAAGACATAAGAGAAGCGGGAGGAGTAATTAAGTCCAAGGTAGGCGATTCAACAATGGTTCTTAAGGTGGTTTTAACCGCTTGTTGCGTAGCCCAATAAATTTGGCCTTCATTTAAAAAACGCACTTCCTTTTTAGTGGGATGTACATTCACATCTACTTCTTCGGGAGGCATAGTAAAAAATAAAACACCCATGGGATAACGGCCAGGAGGCAATACATCATAGCTTTGCGCAAAGGCTCGGCTCATCATGCCACTTTGAATGGATCGCCGATTGATATAATAAAATTGCTGACTCGCCCTTGCCCTAGCTTGTTGCGGCGTACAAACAAAACCCTCTATATGCATTGCCCCATCGAACCAATTCACCGGAATTAATTCTCCGGCTACGGCAAAACCAAATACTTCACCCGCACGATGCTTAAGCGACCCTTCACTCAAATGCAAAATCTCTCGGCCATTTTCCATGAGGCGAAAACTCACTTGCGGATAAGCAAAGGCGACTTTAAGCACGGATTGTAAAATTTTTGTGGATTCACTTTTTGCGCTTGCCATAAATTTACGGCGTACCGGTGTATGCAAGAAAAGGTTTCTTACTGTTACGGTAGTTCCTAGGTTACGCGATATTTCACTCCACTCTTGTTGCACAGAATCGGAAAGTACAATCCTTGCACCCGTTTCCTCTTCCGCATGACGGCTTTCAATGGTTAATTCGGCAATGGCGGCGACACTGCATAAAGCCTCACCCCGAAATCCAAAAGTAGCCACCGCTTCTAAATCTTCCGCTTGACGAATTTTGCTGGTGGTATGGGGCAACCAAGCAATTTTTAAATCTTCGCGACGCATTCCTAAGCCGTTATCGGCCACACGAATTAAATCTTTGCCACCTTCTTCGATGGCCATCGAAATCTTGGTTGCTTTTGCATCTAAAGCGTTTTCAAGTAATTCCTTGACTACATTCGCTGGGCGTTCAATAACCTCGCCTGCTGCAATTTTATTAATAGTCGCTTGCGACAGAATATGAATAGCCATACCCAAAGGATAAAAAATGCCAGGGCTAAGCCAAAGGGGTTTTGGGGTTTACTTATCGCTTAAATTTCAAAATAAATTATTCGTGTTTTTACTTTGAATTTTTATGGCAAAAAGCTAAGCTCCCAAATCTTTGAGCGTTTGCGATACTTCAGGATCATTAGGAAATAAAATTTGTATCCGCTTAAAAATTTCCCGTGCTTGAACTTTCTCACCTTGATTATATACGCGCTTCGCCACGTTTAGCAGGCCACCTAGGGCATGAATCTCGCCTAATTTGGCGGCTTCTGCATAACTATCTACTGCCACCGAAAATTGTCCAAGACTAAAATAAAGCCTGCCCATTTCTAAATAACACTCCTTTTGCAATGGCTTTTGTAACGAAGCTTCTTTTAAAACAGATAATCCCAAAAATGGATTTCCCATTTCTTCATGTAAAGAAGCAAGCTGAAATGGTGCCCTTGCATTGGTAGGTTCTAATTCCATACCATGTATATAGGCTCCGATAGCTTGCGTCTTCTCTCCCTCTGACTGAAATAATTCTGCGAGGTAAAAATATATCGCACTTGATTCTATAGTTGTAGACAATGCTTCTTGTAAAATTTTTTCCGCCGAATGCATATCCTCCATTTTCACAAAAATTTCCACCATGGCATAATACCAATCCAGGTTTTCTGGTTCCAAACGTCTTCCAATATCCAGATAATATAGGGCTTGAGATCGATCACCAATTTTTATATAACACTCACCTAACATTTTTAATACATTCACATTACTAGAATCCAATTCAAGTGCACGATGATAGCGTGTCAAAGCTAATCCCATTTGATCGAATTTGAAATAAATGCCACCCGCGTTTAAATAGGGACGAATGAAATCAGGCGCTTCACGAATGGCTTGTTCATATAACGATAAAGCGCGTCCCTCTTGTTTCAATAAATATAGGCTATTGCCCATATTAAAAAGCGCCATGGGGCGATTTTCACCTTCAGAGAGTGCTTTGCGATAATGGGCCAATGCTTTGGAATATTGTTGTTGATTAAAGGCTTCATTTCCTAATTCTAAATGAGAAATTGGAAGTGCCAGTACCATGGATACTGTAAATGCAAAAGCTAGGCAAAAAAACTTTACCGATGGACCCTGAGTCAATATTTTATCCACAATCGGCTTATTTTTAAACCAATTTATAGTCACCATAGCCGAATCCTTTTTAAGGTAACATTTAAGTTACAACAACTATTAAAATTTAAAGGGTTGTTCAATTCTTTGTTTAACAGCTATTCCACCAACAGTTGCTGGTCGATAGCGCCATCGGGATAATTCTTCTCGAATTACTTCCTCATATCCAAAATTACCAGGTGTTTCTAAAAATTGAATGTCAACAACTTGACCATTTTCACCGATGGTTAATAAACAACGTACAATTCCTGTTACCCCTGCAGATTCAGCTTTTTTGGGACGCTTGGGTGCCGATTGAAAAACCGGAACGGCATCCACATCGGTTTCGCCTTCGGCATAGCTCATTTGTTTTAAATCACCGCCCGAAACGCCACCGTTACCTACAGCGGCACCACTTCCACCACCAGCGCCTAAATCCATAACAAATCGTTGACGGGAAACTGATTTTCCTGGTTCCAAAGATTTTTTTTCTACTTGTTTATGAGACTCTTGCGATTTTTGTTTTTCTTTCTTTTTTGGCATCATAGCCAAATTTAATACTTTCATTTCTTGGGTAATTTTTTTATCTCCGCTTTGATGTTGCGTAAAATAGGTCATCAAGGGCAGAAAACTAAATAGGCAAATATTAAGCAATATGCTACCAACAAAAGCACCCAAAGTAAGAAAGATAGTGCCTCTCATTTAGCGTCCTGATTCGAAGCAACGGACACTTTTTTAACACCTGCCAAATTGCACTCATCCATAACATCAACGACCGCTCCCAAATCAGCATTACGGTCGGCCACAATAACCACAGTGCGTTCAGCATCCTCCGCTACTTCTCGACGCAAAATGTTTTGTAATAATGTTAAATCGACTTGGCGTTCATCCAAATGAATAGTGCCCTCTTTGCCAATTCCAATGAGAATGTTTTGTTTTTCCAATTGGGTTGCAGAACTTGCCGCAGGTTTAGTAATATCCAAACCTGTTTCCTTGGAAAAGGTTGTTGTCATGATAAAAAATATAAGTAACACAAAAATGACATCTACCAAATTAACAATGGCGATTTCTACATCCTTACGTCCTCTTTTCCTAATCGCAGGAATCATGCACGGCCTCCTAAAATATTTTCTGGCATTTCTATTTCCGATACGAAACAACGGTTGATTAAAGCGTGTGCCGTTGACAAAGTCGTTTTTTCAATCGCCTCGGCTTTAGAGGTTAAGCGCATATGCATAATCATCAAGGGAAATGCAACCAATAAACCATTTTGAGTTGCCATAAGCGATTCCGCAATACTATCCGACATAAGTGCTGTGTTACCAGTACCAAAAGCACTTATCACTTGGAAGGTTTGCACCATTCCATTCACCGTTCCCAGTAAACCCATTAAAGGGGCAGCCATTGCAAAAATAGCGAGAGTCGACAAGCTTTTTTCCAATTCTGGAATCCCAAATTTCATGAGCTCATCTAATTTAGCTTCCATCGCCTCGCGCCCCTCATCACGCAAATTATATAACGTTTTTAGAGTAGCTCCTGTTAATGTTTTTTGTTGTCGAATCGACAATCCATTGAGCCACGATTCCCAATCATGGGCATGCAATGCTGTTCGCCACTTAAGCGCAGGCCCACCTGATAATTTTTGTAAAACCATGCCCCGATGAAATATTAAATACCACCCACCAAATGAAACAAAAACAAGAGGAATAATAACCCATCCCGCTTTAGTGAGGCCGGAAAAAATTTGTTCAAAAAACATTTTCTTCCACTTTTTTTCGATTTCGCACAAAGAGTAAATTCAATAAGCGTGCAGAATATTTTTCCATATTACCAATAATTTTCCCCGACCACGTATCCAACCAGTTATAGGATAAAAGCATGGGAATGGCTACACCTAGCCCCCATTTCGTTGCGATTAAAGCTTCCGAAATTCCACCCGCCATAAGCTTTGGGTTACCCGTTCCATGTACAGTAATGACATCAAATAAACGTACCATACCAGTTACCGTACCCAATAAACCTACTAAAGGCGACGCCGCCGCCAAAATATTCATAGTTGTAATACGGCGTTCTAAAATAGGAGCTTCATGAAGCATAACCTCATGCGCATGACTTTCGGCTTCTTCTCGAGAATCATTTGAATTTTCTAAAATTGACAGTAACACACGACTTACGGATCCTTTAGCTTTTCGACAAAGGTCCATAGCTTGTGGAATACGGCCGGCAGCGGATAAAGCAAAAACTTCGTCGGCTAATTTTTGTGCATTCTGATCCATTCGTAAAAAGACAAACGTTTTTTCGAAAATAATGAGTATGCCTAATCCTGCTAGAGTCATGATAGGCCACATTACCCAACCGCCTCCATCGAATTCATGCTGCACGCTTTTCCAAAAAGTGTTTGAGGATTTACTGGTAAACCCCTCACCATTCGCTTTGATCAACAAAACATCAATGGGCAGAAAACTAATGTCCTGATTTCCTGCTAGCCCTTCAACAGCTTGCCGTAAATTTTTGCGTGTACCTTCAGGCAAATCTTCGATCCATTCCCAAGACTTGGAATCTATTCTCCCCGTCTTTCCTAAAATGGCGACATCTTCACTTTCGGTGCTAATAAATGCCGCATAAACTTGTCCCAAACGAATTTTATATCCGGCTACACGTTTAGCCTGAGCGGCTGCATTAACACGACCTCCCGCACTTCCCGTTTGAGTAGCTAACCCTTCTACTGCCAATTTATCTCGAACAAGTTCTCTCGACTCACCGTCTTGAAAATCTTGTAAGGAAAGCGTAAACAACTTTTCTAAAGCTGACCCTGATGCATTATTTCCTTGTGCTAAAGATTGTTTGAAGTTGGATATTTGCCCAAGCTTTTCCACGGTTCGAATGGGAAATCCATTTTCTGTTGCTTGCTCCAATTCATTTAATTTTTCTTGAATTTGTAATCCAAATTGTTTGAGACGATTTTCTTGTTCAGCGACTTCATGATCCTTTTCCGATTCCTGAGTTTGCAATCGTAGTGAGGTCTCTTCTTTTTGATTTTTAACCTGATTTAATCTGTCGATTTCGGCTTTAAGGTCGCCCCATGCTTCACTAAAGGCTTCTTGAGCGGCAACAGCATTACGTTTATCTTGCCAGCGTTTAATACGCGTATCATCTAATTGTTTACGATATAAATCCAATTCTTGTCGAGCCTTGTCCAATTCTTCTTGAACTTTTTGCTCTTCTCGTCGGCGAGTTTCAGCTTGAGTAGTATTTTGTAATAGTATTATGGCTACTAAAGTGATAGAAAATAAAGATAATATTTTTCTCATTACTTTTTCCCCATGGATAAATTCAAACTATCGGAGCTGTGATTAAAAGCAAACGTATTTTTCCAAATCGGAAAAGGTGCAAAACCTGGAACCGACTTTCCTTCCGCAGTCGCTATTGCCTGCTTCAATGCTTGGCGTGTTGCGAAATCCATTTCCCTTTCTCTCATCCAAACATACTGTTCCGCCCTTGGGTTTCTAAGAATCCCTAATTGCATTCCATCCAGCGAACTGAACGCTAAAATTTGTCTGCCAATGCGAAGATATTTAACTTGGATTGGGTCGCCACCTTCATTATTAAAATCACCAGAATATACTTCTGCATCTTGAGCTATTCTTCGTTCATTTTGATATACAGCCCACAAACGATTCATTCCTTCTTCAGGAGAAATGTTTTCGCTTTGTAAATCGCGTGACAATAAATTCAATGAGGAAGTACGCTTATCCATTTGATAGGGTAAACCTAAACTCATAACCTTACGCAATTCTAAAGCTTGAGCATTAATAACTCGATTGAACTGAGAAAACCTTGCCTGCAATTCTTTTTCTTTGAATTGATGGCTTTCCATTTTCCCTAACAGTGCCTTGAGTTTGTTTTCTTGTTCCGCAATAGCTTGTTGTAAATGCTGTTTATCTTGATTGAACTCAGTAAAGCGCTGACGACGTTTATTTTCTGCTTCTTTTTCATGGGTGACTTCTTCCGACCAAGTTTTTTCTTCATGTGCAATGTCTTGTTTTAGACGTTCGACTTGCATTTTTGCTTCCGCAGCTGTTGCGGGTTCAGCTGCGATTGTGGTGGTTTGTCCAAACCCTAAATATAAGGCGAACATTACCCAATAAAACTTATGCAAATTTTCCTCCGTTGTATTCCAATTACAAGGAGGGAATATTAAGGGTTTATGATTTCAATAAAATTTCAGTCACATTACTCAAAAGTTTCTTCTCTATTTCTAATGAGTGATCTGAAATAAAATTGAAACAACAATCTCAAAAAATACTCAAATTATTTATCGTACGATTAATTTATTGGAACAAATAATATTACTAATTATAATACTACTAACTATTAGCATATTAGTTTTCGGAAACATTAAGATCTATTTGTTGAGTTTTTCCCAAAAAAAGTTTCCATAAGTTTCTCCTCGACTTATTGCAGCAAGTGCTTCCGGAGTATTAACCAAAACCCAGACATTATCCTTTCTAAGGTGACTGCAAGAATACCCTCGTTCTTGTAGCCAAATCCAACCTAAAGGTGGGTTTTGATTATACCAAAATTCACATAAAAGCATTCCCTTAAAACGTCTAAAAAAATCCTCTGCGCCTTCAAAAACGGCCATCTCAGCCCCTTCCACATCAATTTTAATGGCGGTTAAAGACTCGGGAGCAATCCCTCTCTGCAAGAGAAAATCATCTAGCCTTATAAGTGACGTAGTAAATTTTTGAAAAGTATATTCCTTGCCGATATGATCGCCGATATAAGATTCCATAAATCCCGATTGCGAGTAAAGCGGAATTCCATTATAGAGAGGGATTACTAATTCAGTGTTTCCATTTTTTGCTGCTAAGGCTATGTTCTTCACCGAAATTTGTTTTAAACAGAATGGTTTTAAAATAACCTTGAGTAAACGAGCATGTATCGGTTCGAAGGCAATAACTAGGCCCTTTCGTCCAACAGCTTTTCCAAACAATACCGTTGAGGCTCCAAGAAAAGCCCCTATATCTAATACTTGATCCCCGGGTTTTAATCGATCCGCAAAAGCAATTAAGTCGCGACCAAAAAATTTTTCACCGAAACGTGAAGAGCATAAAGCGTAAATAAGGCGAATAAAAAAATAGCCGGCATGAATACCGCGATAGACATTGGGTCCAATAAAGCGAAAAAGATTTCCCTTAAAATTTTTCCACAGCATGTCTTAAGTGTACGGTTTATTCGCCTGCAAATTCCAATAAGGCAAAAACTTTATGGCCTTGATCCTGCAAGATCTTCGCGCCACCCAAATCAGGCAAATTCACCAGTACCGCGCACGCTACTACAATACCCTGAACTTTTTTGATCAACTCAATGGAAGCATGCATGGTACCGCCAGTCGCCATTAAATCATCCATCAATAAAACCTTTTCACCTGGTTTTAAAGCATCATGATGAATCTCCACGCAGTCTTTACCGTATTCCAATTCATATTCATAACGTTCCACGGTCGCAGGTAATTTTCCGGCTTTGCGAATAGGAATAAACCCCTTGCCCAAACGATCCGCCAACGCAGCCCCTAAAATAAAACCACGACTTTCAATCCCTACCACTTTGTCGAAATCCAGCTTACGAAAAGCTTCTGCAAAAAGATCGGTGGAAAGCTGAAACCCTTCGGCATCATTCCATAATGTGGTAATGTCGCGGAATTGCACACCTGGCTTAGGCCAATTGGGTATGGTGCGAATTTTGTCGTGAATATGCTGTAAGCGTTTATCGCTAAATTGTGTCAATGATATTTCTTCAAACTAGGTATTGATTTTTCAATAAGATTCATAATTTGATGGTGCGCCTCGCCCCCACCTTCGGTTTCACTTACGGAAACTAGAGGCAAATAAAGGGGGGAATTAAAAAAAGTTCCCAAAGGAATTGGGTTTTTACGACAGAATACCGCTTGAATAATTGGGGCTAAATCTTTTTGAATTTGCTCCGCAGCAGCTTTGTTACCCTCTTTGTATTGCTTCCATAGTTGTAAATATTGGCGTGCCACCTCGGGAATATTTCCCGCTGCGGTAATAATACCTTGTCCGCCTAATTCTAAAATGGAATAGAAGGCATCATCTTCACCTGTGAATAAGGAGAATTCTGAAGCGTTAACTTGTGAGCCAATACGTTGCGTATCCTCGCGAAATTTTCCTGCGCTTTTGAAATCCACCGCTTGTTTAAGCCCAATGATATTGACATCGCTACTTAATTCCAAAACCGTTTCAGCTTCCAAATAACTTGCTGTGCGTGCCGGCACATTATAGATCACAATCTTGGAGCCGGTTTCTTTTGAAAGGATTCGATAATGCGCAAGCAATCCTTCTTGTGGAGGATTATTATAATAACCAGTCACACAAAGCACGGCAACTGATCCTAAAGCACTTTGAATCTTTTGAATCATATCTACGGATTCGCGTGTGCAATTTGATCCGGCTCCGGCAATAATGGGCACACGGCCATTCACATAATCAACAGTGAAACGAATAAAATCTAGATGTTGCGTGGTGCTCACCGTGGGACTTTGACCCGTGGTTCCTACAGGTACCAATCCCGTTACCCCTTCGGCAATTAAATCATCGATGATTTTTTTCGCCTTTGCATAATCAATGGTATTATTTAAACGTTTAGGATCATCGTTATTTAAAGGCATGAATATGGCCGGCCATACACCCACCATTTCAGAAGCAGAACTAATACTGATTTTTTTTAATAAGACACTCATGCGATTTTTTCCACAAACAATTCTGGATTTTGTTCCAAAAAGCGGGTGGTATATTCACCCTTGATAAATTTAGGATGTTGTAAAATACGTTTATGTAAAGGAATGGTGGTTTTCACGCCTTCAATGACAAATTCGTCAAGAGCCCGTAACATGCGAGCTATGGCAAATTCACGCGTCGGGGCATGTACTATTAATTTGGCGATCATGCTATCATAATTAGGAGGTACTTGATAACCACTATAACAATGTGTATCGACACGTACACCCATGCCACCGGGCAAATTAAAATGGGTAATTAATCCTGGACTAGGTCTAAAGTCATTATAAGGATCTTCCGCATTGATGCGACACTCAATGGCATGACCCGCCAACAAAATACTTTTTTGCGAGAACTCTAATTTCTCACCCGCAGCTACTTTGATTTGCGCGCGTACTAAATCGACACCGGTAATACATTCGGTAACCGGATGCTCCACTTGAATACGAGTATTCATTTCCATAAAATAAAAAGAAGAGTCTTTATCAAAAAGAAACTCAATGGTTCCTGCATTGGTATAGCCTGCTTGTAATGCACCGGCAACAGCGATTTTTCCCATTTTCTGACGTATCTCAGGAGTTACTGCTGGGCTTGGGCTTTCTTCAATTAATTTTTGATGACGGCGTTGAATAGAGCAATCTCGTTCGCCTAAATAAACCATATTGCCAAAATTATCACCGATAAGTTGAATTTCCACATGACGTGGTTCGGTGAAATAACGTTCAAGGTATAAGTCACCTCGGCTAAAGCAGGCCACGGCTTCTGCCACAGCAACCGGATAAACTTTTTTTAATTCGTCTTCATTGTAGGCCACCCGCATACCGCGTCCACCCCCACCAGCCGAAGCTTTCACAATAACAGGGTAACCTACTTGCTGCGCTGCAACTAAAGCATCTTTTAAAGTTAATACCAAGCCTTCGGATCCGGGAATAGTTGGCACACCGCTTTTTTTCATAGTGGCTTTAGCCGTGCTCTTATCACCCATGGATTGAATTAATTCGGCAGTGGGTCCGATGAAAACCGTTTTATTTTCTTGACACATTTCCGCGAACTTTGCGTTTTCCGAAAGGAAGCCGTAACCTGGATGTATCGCATCGGCATTGGTCAATTCCGCCGCCGCTAAAATTTGTTTCATATTCAAATAACTGCTTTTTGAAGCAGGAGGGCCAATACAAATATCTTCATCCGCAAAATGCACATGTAAGGAATGTTCATCCGCAGTAGAATGCACCGCAACGGTTTTTATGCCCATTTCTTTACAAGTACGTATTATACGAAGTGCAATTTCGCCACGATTGGCAATTAAAATCTTTTTAAACACCGGACATCCAACTTCTATCTGAGGTACCTTCCACCCCTCTGACTTTAAGTTCAAAATCATCCGGGTTGCTTGCATTGCGCAAAGCGGTCTCATAACTAATGAGATCATCTTGGAATAAGCGCAGCATGCTCTGATCAAAGGATTGGGAACCGTATTGCGTGAACCCTTCCCGGATGGCTGTATCTATCAAATGAGTATTCTCAGGTTGATTTAATAATTCACGAACCGTGGCATTGTTCACCATAATTTCACAAGCCGGTACGCGACCTCGCCCATCTTTGCGTACCAGTAATCGTAAAGTAATAACCGCTACTAGTGTATTCGCTAACATCAAACGTATTTGCTGATGTTGATGAGGAGGAAAAAATGAAACAATACGATTTACGGTTTCTACCGCGTTCATCGTATGTAAAGTAGACAATACCAAATGCCCCGTATCGGCTGCTGTTAAAGCAATAGACATGGTTTCGGCATCTCGAATTTCACCCAGCAAAATCACATCTGGATCTTGCCGAAAAGCCGATCGCAATGCCGTAGGAAATCCTCCGGTATCAGTAATGACTTCCCGCTGGGAAATAATACTTTTTTTGTCTTTGTATAAAAATTCAATAGGGTCTTCGATAGTAATAATATTCGAAGACGTATGTTCATTAATATGATCTATCATCGAAGCTAAAGTGGTACTCTTGCCTGATCCAGTAGTACCTGTTAACAAGATTAATCCGCGCTTACGCAAGGCTAAATCACGAATCACTTCCGGTAAGCCGAGTTGATCGAAAACAGGAACCACACCCACAATGGCACGCAAGGAAAGAGCGGAAGTGCCACGTTGCCGGTAAGCATTTACGCGGAAACGCCCAATGTTACGTACCCCTACGGCAAAATCAAATTCTTGGGTTTCATCGAATTTAGCTTTTTGGTTACGGTCCATTAAGTCCAGAATGAATTGCTCCATCTGTTCTTGGGAAAGCCTATCCCCTTGCATACGATAAAGCTCCCCATTGATACGAAATGCAGGTTGTGATCCCACTCGCAAATGCAAATCGGACGCGTTCCGCAATATCATTTCTTTGAGAAGCGCTTCGATATTCATTTTTACTTAGAGAGGTCTCACGCGAAACAAAACGGTCCCATATTCAACGGGCATTTCATTGGTTACACACACTTCTTCCACCACGCCAGCAATATCACTTTCGATTTCATTCATGATTTTCATAGCTTCAATAATACAAAGTACCATTCCCGGTTTTACCGTAGTCCCCACTTGTACCAAAGCCGCTGCACCTGGCGTAGCGCTTGAATAAAAAGTACCCACCATAGGCGAGGTAATTTCTTTCGATTTGCTTGTTGCTTTCTCTGCAATGGATAATTCCCCATTCCCTGTTGAGGCCGCATAAGACCCAGCAGGCGCCGAAGCAAATGCGGGCGCTTGAATGTATTGCATAGCGGGAGCCTGCGCGGAAGGCGCTGCAAACAGCTCCTTCTTTAAAACCAATTTCGTGGTTTCATCGCTATAGCTGATTTCCGTTAAATTACTTTTGTCTAATAGTTTGACAAGTTGAGTGACATCGCTCAGTTCCATGCCCTACCCTTTCCGGCAATAAAATTATTTTTTTCTTTTGGGAACTTTTAATCCAGGTCTTGGCTTCCGCCGAGGGAAATCGGTATCGCTTTCCTCTGGACTGCGCTTAGCTTCTTCAGCTAAGTTCGCTTCAATTTCCAATTTCCGTTTTTGAACCGATGTGTTATCCGGTTCGAGTTCCAAAAGCTGACGATAAATCTGTAAAGCCTGTTCTTTTAATCCTTGCTGGAAATATATTTCCGCAAGGGTCACTGTGGCAACATTTGGAGCACTTCCTAGTGCAGAAGTTTCCTCTTCTTCGAAATTATCGTCAGATGTGGCAGAAATAATCTCTTCTGTATTCGACTCCTCTTGCAAATTCGCAAGCGGAAATGCAGACGTTTCCATAATATTTCCACCTAATAAGGGCCGATGTAAAATATCATCGCTAGTTTCAAGATCCGAAGCGTCGGCTGTAGGATCAACCATAACCTTAAACATCCCCGTAGGCTCTTCTTGAAAAATTTGATCCAGTCGCGCGCTAACATCATCCCCGGAAACAACGGGAGTCATAAAATCAGTAGCAATATCGGACTTAGAATCTATTTCCATTATGGGTTGAGGTTCTAAATTAAAATCAATCGTGGAGCTTGTTTCCTCCAGCCCAGGCGCCTCATTTTCGACCACCATTTCAATGGGTTGATAATGGGTATCTTCGGCTCCAAACAATTCATCCAAGCGATCCGTAATATCACGACCGTCTACCACCGGAATAGTTTCCGTATGCTCTGAGGCCGCTAATTGTGTTCGTAAATCAAAAACGCCTGTACCTTCATCCACTGACGATGGCATGTCTGGTAGTGTGGGTGCATCCTCGAATTGGGCTCGAGACAAAACCATGGTGGCCTGGCCTGCCGTAATATTTTCATCCTCTTCCTGCATGGATTCTGAAGGGAATTGGGTTAAGGGTTCCGCCGATTTTAGCGGGGCATCGATCTCAACTTCAGGTAATGGCAATTCTTCTCTTGAAATAGGCAACATCATGGTCTGCTCAAGTTCAAGATTTTCATTTGCTTCCGCTAGGTCAATATTAACGGCTCTGGTAATACTTTCTGCTTCTACTTCTGGCTCAATAATTGACTGAGCCACAGGGGGAAAACTATCATCGGGGAAAAGTGAATCCAACTGTGCAACAACATCATCACCTAGTACTCGGTCGGTATCGGTTAAACCAGTAAACTCTTCTGGTTCCAAAATGTGCGCTTGCGTTTCAGTCGCTGATATAGCTGACATGGCTTCCGTTACACTTTCCATTTCCTCACTGCGAGGATCAGCATGAGTATCGCTTTCTGGAGTAAAAATATCTTCGAGACGTTGAGCGACATCCGAGCCACTAACAGGATTCTCGGAAGTAACGGGCATGGTCGCCGTAGCCGATCCATCTTTTTTGATTTCCTCTTCGAATTCAACCGTTCTTTCCAAAGTTTGTGTGACACTCGACGCTTCGATAAATTCATGCGTCGGTTTATGCTCTTCTGCTATTGGCATAGCTTGAGTAGCAAAGGCATCTTGCTCCATGGTAAAGTCTGTCGTGATTGGCTTAGGATCAAAAAGCTTATCCATAGCCTCTTCAATATCATTACCCGAAACCGAAGCGTTCTCATCTGAAGCGAAAGCCTGCTCTTCTCTTTCCATTTCCAATATTGGATTAGGCGCAAAGGCAGTATCAGAAACCGAAACAATATTTTCAGGTACTTCAGTTATATCTGTTACTTCGAGTACTTCAGATGCTTCAGGAAGGCTAATTTCATCGGCCAAAGTTAAGCTTTTGCGCTCGCCAGTTATTTCTTGTGCCGGAGTAGTCACGGTTTCTTGGAAAAAAGGTAGCGCTTCTAAAGCATCGGAAAGTGAGCTTCCATCCAATTCTTCAGGTAACATTTGCAAATCATCATTAAGTGGCATGTCCACAATATTCGCTGCTGCTTCCAAATGAGGAGGAGGCGTCAAGAAAGGCAAGCTTTCACCACCCACAGGGGGACGCAAAGGCGCTATGGGTTTAAATTCGACAGCAGCAGGAGTGGCTGCGGTTACTTTTGCATACCGTGCATAAAGGGATTGAACTTGATTATCCCATGGATCAATTTGTAAAACTTTGGCGTATAAATCAGCTCCAGCATTTTGCCATTGCAAGGTAACCAATATGTCACCTAAAGCCTTTAAGGCATATAAACATTTGGGATCGATTTTTAAAGCCGATTCTAATTGCAGTTTAGCTTCGTCGGGTTTATCGGTTTCAATTAGGCATTTTGCCAATATCAAATATCCGCTTAGATAATGTGGAAATTGCGCGATGCCTTGTTTACAGAGTGCAATAGCCTCATCGATTTTCTTTTCGCGCCTTAAGCCATCGGCAAGTCTAGCGAAGGACATAGATTTATGCCCCATAGGAAATTTTTCCTGTAGCTGTTCGGTGGAGTATAGAATGCTCATTTTCGCCCCTTCGGTGAGAATAAAAAAATCAAGTTAAAACCCAACTTGTGCTGCAAAATGACAACGCGGCACAAACCAAAACTTGAATTCTCTCAATCCACAATTATATCAAACCTTGCATAGAAATTGCTTCATCTATTAGCATAATGGGAATATCTTCCCGAATTGGATACAAATATTGCTTATCACTGCGCAATAATCCGCCGTTCAATTTTTCCTTGACTAATTCGCCCCCACGATTCTTAAGAGAACCCTTGTCAATAAGTTGATTTAACTTCTCAATAATTTCACTGGAAACCAAGGAAATATCCTGTTTGGTTTCGGGGCAACATAATATTTCCAAAAGTTGTGGATCGACCATAAATCTCCCTAGCCGGAAAAAGAACCCAGCGCATTTAATTTTTCAAATCTTTTTTCAACCAATTCAGCAGGCTTATTTTTTTTCAAAACGTCTAATTCTTCAATCAAAATAGTTTTCATAATACCGAACATTTCTTCGGGATCCCAATGTGCTCCACCTAAAGGCTCGGGCACTATTCTATCGACAATTTTTAATTGCGCCAAGTCCGCGGCGGTTAATTTCATGGTTTCGCTGAGGTCTTGTTTTTTTGCTGAATCGCCCCACAATATGGTGGCACAACCTTCGGGTGAGATCACCGCATACCAGGCATTTTCTAACATCAACATCCTATCACCTACACCAATACCCAAAGCACCACCACTAGCGCCTTCGCCAATAATGACAATGATTATAGGCACGGGAAGTATAGACATTTCCTGTAAATTTCGCGCAATGGCTTCCGCTTGTCCGCGCTCTTCGGCTCCAATACCAGGATAGGCTCCCATGGTATCAATAAAACTTATCACGGGTAAATTAAATTTTTCGGCAAGGCGCATACAACGTAAGGCTTTACGATAACCTTCGGGATTGGCCATACCAAAATTCCGGCGCAAACTTTCCTTGGTGTCTTTACCTTTTTGATGACCCATCACGACCACGCTTTGGCCTTTAATTTTTGCTAAACCCGCCACGATTGCAGGATCATCTGCGAAAGCACGATCGCCATGTAATTCTTGAAAATCGGTGAATATACTTTGAATATAATCCAAGGTATAAGGTCGTCCGACCCGGCGGGAAAGCTCTACTCTATTCCAAGCCGTTAATTTACTGTAAATTTTTTTCTGTAAATTTTCTTTTTTAGTAATCAGCTGACGCACATCCGCCGAAGTAATTTCAGAATCTTTTAATAAATCCTCAATTTTAAGGGCCAGTTCAACTACTGGTTTTTCGAATTCTAAATAAGGTCCCTTAGGTATTGGCATAATCCCTTTCTCTTAAAGGCTCCAAAAAGTCATTTTCCAAAATCTAAGTCAATTAAGGATATTGATCCAGGCATTGGGTCGCCAACGAGCATTTTAACGTCTAATTTTCCGCGTGAAGTTTTGGCCAGAATGGACAAGGCCGTTTCATAACTGCTCTCTTCTCCCGCGATTATCACCTGATGCAAGTCCACTTTGTTAATAAGACCCGCTAAAGCATTTAAATCGCCAATAATATTAGCTTTCATGTCTGCATTAATTTCGGCAACATTAACAGGAATAAAACCGAGGAATTCATATCCCGGTAATTGGTCAGCTTCGATTAAAAGTGCTAATTGACGTGCTTTTTCATTCACTCCAATAATAGCCACACGTTTATTCGCCCCCATAATCCTAGACAAAAACCGCCCTCCATGCTGCACGAATAGGCGCCAACCTGGCAAAAGAATTAAACAAAGTAAAGCGGTGAAACCAAAAACTACCCGAGAATAAGCTTCTTCTTTCATAAAAAAACTGACCGAAAAAAAGCTCAAAAAAGAAATGCATAAAGTCCAAAATACTTTGGCTGGCGACTGCATGCGACGGCCATATTCCCCAATATTAACCATGGGAATAAAAACAAATACCGAGACTAAGGCGTGCCAAAACCAATACAAACTACGATTATAAAAAAAGAGCGACGCTTGACCCAAGAGATGCATATAGAATTGATTCACCATAGCCAAGACACCATTTACTAACAGTAAATCCACTAGCCAGCGTTGCCATTTTTGTACCCGCTCCGAAGCAAAATTCACCAAGGCTAATATAAAGATGCCTAAATAAAACAATGAAAAAGGCAATACTCTTAATTCAAAATGTTTTTTAGAAAAAATCACCATAGCTTCATAGAAATAAAAGAAAGAACGTAAAGGTCTGCTCTTAGCGCTTTCACCTTTGAAATGTATCACCTTGGTGGCGGGATGATAATAATTTCTTTTGCCTAAAAGCTTAATGCGAAAACAAATATCCAAGTCCTCGCCATACATAAAAAACTCTTCATCAAAGCCATGTATTTGTTGATATAAATCGCGATTCACACAAAGAAAAGATCCAGAAACGGCGTCCACTTCATGAGTTTGGTTTTGATCTAAAAAGGTAAGATTGTAACGGCCAAAAATCCGACTTTGGGGAAACAATGCGGATAAACCGATCAATTTAAAAGCCGCTACTTTAGGCGAAGGAAAACTGCGCTTACAAGCAAGCTGTAGGCTTCCATCACGATTCACAATTTTACAGCCTGCAACGCCAATATTTTCTTGCTGTTGGAAAAAATCCCACATCACTGTAAAAGTATCTTCGCTCACAATGGTATCGGGATTGAGAAATAGTAATAACGGCTGCGTAGCCACCGCCGCGCCGCGATTACAACCGGATCCAAAACCTAAATTACGATCGGAGCTCAGCCAATTCACCGTGGGGTAACGTGGACGTAACAAAGCTAAAGTGCCATCGCGCGAATCATTGTCAAAAACAATCACTTCCAAAGTGCCGGAGAATTTTTGTGCGGCATGCAAAACACTTTGTAAACAAGCGTCGAGATATTCTCTTACATTATAAGAAACGATTATAACCGATAATCCCGGACGCAAAGCGTCGGTCACTTCAATGATTCCCCAAACGCAAACGAATCAATAAAAACAAAGCTTCGCTGATAATCGTACCGGACATTTTAGAAACACCTGCAGTCCGATCAGCAAAAATGATCGGGATTTCCTTTATCCGAAATCCTTTTTTCCATAACTTATACGTCACTTCGATTTGAAAGGAATAGCCATCGCTTTTGACTTTTGTTAAATCCAAAGTTTTTAAGGCAGATACGCGAAAGCATTTAAAGCCGCCGGTACAGTCTTTAATCGGTAAGCCTGTAATCCAACGTGCATAAGAATTAGCAAAATAACTTAGCAGTAAACGGCTGAGTGGCCAATTAACCACGGTGATACCGGTAATATAGCGGCTACCTAAGACCAAATCATGATCTTCTATTTGTTTTAAAAACTCAGGAAGATGTTTAGGATCATGGGAAAAATCCGCATCCATTTCAAAAACTAAATCATAATTATTTGCAATAGCGTATTTAAAACCCTCGCGGTAAGCGCTACCCAGGCCTAATTTTCCGGCGCGTTGCAACAGATGCAAATCTGGTTTTTCCGCCATTTCCTTTTTCACCCATTTACCCGTGCCATCGGGAGAATTGTCATCCACTACGAGCACTTCAAGGCCAAGATTTAAGGCACGGATTTTTTCCAGTAAGGATGGAAGATTTTCCGTTTCATTGTAGGTGGGAATTATGATTAATATTCTAGACATGGGAGTTCCAAAATGGGTTTAATATAAAAAGACCCTTAAAAATTTTTTACAAATTGCAATTGTTCTTGCAAAGTTTTTGGTTTTAGTCCCGTCGCTTGCACGAATTTATCGATTTTTAGTCCTGATTTTAGCGGTCGACGAGCGGGTTGCCCCAATTCCGATGTTTTAACTGAGGTCAAACCGGTTAAGGGCAAGCCATAAAATTGTGCGATGGCTTCAGCCCATTGCAAACGATTAACATAATCCGGCCCGCTGATATGGAAAAGACCGACCGACTTCAGCTTCCATAGCGTCCAGATGCCCTGTGCTAAATCATCGACCAATGTAGGATGTCCCCACTGATCGTCTGCACAGCGAACCATTTTCCCTTGTTCCAAAGTATTTTTCACAAAGTCAGGAAAACTGGTTTTGTCTCCCATTTGTTTGCCCCATAAGAGCATAGTGCGTATCACAAGGGATTGGGAAGAATATTGCAATACGATATTTTCGGACTCTAATTTAATTTGTCCATAAACGCTTAAAGGATGGGTAACGTCTTCTTCGGCATAGGGACCCTTTTCTCCATCAAAAACATAGTCGGTGGAAATATGTACCATGGGCTTCCCACTCGCCGCCATCCATTCCACACTATCGCGATTTAATTGGGCGCAAATTTGTGGTTCGGTTTCACAACGATCGACATGGGTCATGGCTGCTGCATTAAATATCCAATCGGGATTAAAATCCTTTATGGCTCTTTCCAAATCAGCACGGACTGTAACATCTACGCTACGATAAGCTTTTAAGCAAGAGTTATTTAAAGGATCCGCACTTTTACTGATCCCACACAATTCTACTTCAGCGGGTGCATAAGCCAATAAATTTTGGCCTAACAACCCCTTACAACCGACAATTAATACGCGCAAAATCTACCTAAAGTTTTCTGTAGTTTTAGCAACCGGTGCCAAAACATTCGCGCCATTTAAAGCGGCGAAGCGTTGATTGATCATTTCCCCAATTAAACCAATAGACACAAATTGAATGCCCAGTATCACCGAAGCCATGCCACCCAGCATGAGGGGACGAATATGAATATTGTGAGTGACAATCCAATCTACGCCAAATCCAGCTAGAATAAATGCCCCCAAGAGGGAAAAAACTAATCCAATAAATCCAAATAAATGCAAAGGTCGATTGGTATAGCGATGTAAAAAAACCAAGGTGATTAAATCGAATAACCCTTTAGCTCTGGCCCAGCCATATTTTGAATAACCAAATTCACGTGCGCGATGCTCCACAATTTTTTCGACAACCTTAAATCCATTCCAATTCGCTATCACCGGAATATAGCGATGCAATTCACCATATAAAGTAATGTTTTTCACTACTTCGGAGCGATAAGCTTTTAATCCACAATTAAAATCATGCAAAGACAGGCCACTGACGCGACTGGTGATACCATTAAAAAACTTAGAAGGAATAGTTTTATGCCAAGGATCATAACGCTTCTGTTTCCATCCCGATACCATATCTGCGCCCTCTTCAAGCATTTTAATAAGTGCAGGAATTTCTTTGGGATTGTCTTGTAAATCGGCATCCATGGTAATCACATATTCACCGCGTGCATGATGAAAACCAATCGCTAACGCCGCCGCTTTGCCGCGATTCCCGCGAAATTTAAATCCACCCACACGATTATCTTGCGTAGACAAAGATTGAATACATTCAAAGGTACCATCGGTGCTACCATCATCGATGACAATCACCTCATAGGCTATTTTTTCGGCTTCGCATACTACGCGAATTTCTTCCATTAATTTAGGTAGGCTTTCCACTTCATTAAAAGCAGGAATTACAATTGAAAGTTTCATGGGAGTTTCTGCTCATTCGCTGGAGTTGTGTTTGGAAAAATAAAGTAAAAACCTCCTCCGAGCATGACAACCAAGCCAATCACGGAAGGTAAAAAAGCTAAAGCCGCTGCAGGAGCGTTGGCATTAGTAAATGTAGACGAGGCTACAATAACTCCTGGCAAGTTATAAAGATAAGCCCCTAAACTTTGCGGAATTCCCCAACCCCCAATATTAAGCGGAATAACACCCGCCAAAGCGATAATAGGAATAAAGGAAAAGAAAAAAATAGGGGCTATATGCAAACCCAAACCTATAGCCGAAAACCAATGCACAAAAATACGCAGTACTTGCACCACGGAAGCCAAAGCCAAAACCAAGATCATTTTAGCTGGTTGAGAACGATAGGCATCGCTATGCGCTTGCACGCGCGTATAGGTTTCATCCAACCAACGCAAACCCATCCGACGAATAAGGCGATGCAATAATCCGGATATACGTCGACTCAGTAATAAAATCAAAACCATTGTTAATACCGTAAACACACAAGTTACCACTGCAAAAAGATGCCGGAAGACAGAAGGGTCTATAGTTCCTTGCCAAAGCGTAACCAATACCGCCACTAAAGAAAAAAGCGACAGCACACAAAAACCGAATAATCTATCTATAAAGGTAGCCGCCATAGTTTTACCTAACCAAGCACCTTCTTTTTGTACTTGATAAACGCGTAAAGCATCGCCTCCTACGGTAGAAGGCAAAAAATTATTTACAAACATGCCTGAATAGTAAATGCGAAAACAGGCCTTAGGCTTTAAGTCCACGCCTTGATAATGCAGCAATAAATACCATTGCAAAGAGCCTAATATGATGGAGACAAAAAATAACAGAGCGGCCAAGCTGATCCAAAATGGATCTGCTGATAAAAGTGCTGTAAGAATTTTGCCTTGCCCATTTTTTTTAAAGACATAGAGTAAAACCAAGGTAACTGCCATGATACGGAATGCTAACCAAAGTGGTTTTTTCCAATTTTGATTTTTTGGCTTAGTCGACACTTTTTGCTCCCTTAGACTTTTCGCCATAAGCTTGCAAAATACCTTCGCGCGTAGCCGTATAAGCGGGCTCCCAAGTATGCTGATGCGCCCAATTTAATCCGGCCTCAATCATTGTTTGGGTAAAATTATCCCCTGCCAAAATTTTCTCTAAGGCTTGGGCAAAAGTTCGCGCATCCCCAAAAGGAACAAGTAATCCGGTTTCGCCATGGCGTACACTATCGCATAATCCAGGAACATTGGTAGCCACCACAGGAGTGCCGCAAGCATTTGCTTCAATAGAGGTTAAACCCCAACCTTCTTTAAGCGAAGAATTAACTACCACGGCGGATTCCGCATACAAGTGTACCTTTTGCGTTTCCGTAACAAATCCCAAAAATTTCACCGAGGATGCCATGCCTTTACTTTGGGCTAAGGCTTTTAATCGAGGGGTATCATCTCCGCTACCGGCAATGAGCAAATAAGCCTCAGGCCATTTTTTTTGCACCAATGCCAAGGCTTCTAAAATGATTTCCAATTTTTTATAACGCTTAATACGTCCCACATATAATATTTGCCGAGGCTTTTTTTGGTTGTTCGCTGGAACTTGATAAAGTTGTAAATCCACCCCTTCGACAGCAATATTCACGCGTTTAAAACCCTTGCTTCGTAATTCGCTCTGACTACTTGCCGAACCTGTATAAACCTGCACATTACGGTATACCCAAGGCATTAGCTTCTCAAAAGCCAATACATAAAGCGCCATAGGCCAAGCGGTTTCTTTAAATACCACGCGGCCAAATAAATGATGGATTTGCGCGACTACCGGAACGGGTGAAAGCAAGGGCGCCAAAAAAGGAATTTTATTGGAGTCATCTAATACAACATCTATTTGATGCTCGCGCACCCAGCGTCGTAAATTTTTCCAAACCGTAAAGTTAAATAGTAGCTTGCTTCCTTGGCGAATAACTTGCACACCTTCAATATTCTCGCGATCTTTACCACCAGGAAAAGCATGGGAATACTGAATGCAAACAAAGCCATCAGCGACTAAACGCCGAGCCACTTCTTGCAGATGCACCTCCGCTCCGCCTGCTTCGGGATTTTTCATGTCCCGCCAATTGAGCAGAAGAAGACGAGGGCGTTTCATCCGCGCTGATGAGCCGAAGAATCATGCGCCGCAGCACTATCCTTCGTCTTAGGCATATTTGTGCTATCTATTTTAGGAGCACGTAATTGATTCGTCATGGCGCGAATTTGCTGATCCACCATGGATGCATATTGGTGGCCGGGATTTTTCTGTAACCATTCAGCGAGTACTTCACGAGCTTTAGCAATATCGCCGCGCTTTTGATAGAGCTCACTCAGTCCATACCACAATTCAAAATCATTAGGATTATTCTTTTTCAAATCATTTAATATGACTTCAGCTTGTCCAAACTTTTGCTCTTCCAAGTATAATTGGGCTAAATTGGTTCCGAATAGTTTAGGATTGGGAGAGCTTTTTAAGCCCTTCAAATATTCTGCTTCCGCCTTAGGATAGTCTTTAATGAAGGTGTAAAATTGGGCACTATAATATTCATTGCGCCATTCACGAGGAAGAATTTTGCTATTCAGTTTCAAATACTTTTCACCAAAAGCAATTTTTTCTTGGCGTTCTTTTTCTTTGGAGGCTAACTCAACTTTTGCCGAATCATTAGATTTCGCTTTCAATTCCACAATGGTTTTATCAAGAGCGGTAATCTTTTCTTGTGCCCACATCACTAAGCGGAAATTAGTAGCCGAGTAATTAGTTAATAATCCTTCGGTATTTAAATCAATGAATACTGAATTATCACCCAATCCACGATATTTATAAACTGAGTCCACCAAACGCGCCGTAGCGGCGGCATCAATTTCTTTATTGAGCTTTTCTTCAGTTAAGGTATAGACCATACCTTCCATTTTCAAATATTTTTCCAAGCCCATCATATTATCATCGGATACGGTCACCGCAAAATGCACAGGATGTTTGGGATAATTATTTTGTACCAAATTCATCACCATAATATCTTGCACCTTAATATAAGGGCGTGGTTCTAAATCCACTACAATTTTACTATTCGGCATCGGCACGCTAACTTTTTGTTTGTACGGCCATTGTGCCGGTTCCAAAGCATCAATTTGTTCTTTGGAAAAACCGATTTTCATTAGCGGTTCGACCTCTTTCATTTGATTGATATACCAATTGGTATTCACCAAAGAGAGATTGACCACGCGCACATCATGACGAATGCCTTCTACCGTTTGCAAAAACCATAAAGGAAAAGTGTCATTGTCTCCATTAGTAAAAAGTATGCTATTAGGACGACATGATTGCAGCATATTGTAGGCATAATCCCAAGGCACATAATCTCCACTGCGATTATGTTCTTTATAATTTGAAAAAGCCGGTACGGCAAAAGCCAAACTCGCTAGTGCAATGCCTACACCTTTAGGAAGGCTAGACGAATCGCCTTGCTTTTCTCTCAATCTTTGCATGGCCAAGGCTGAGGCGAAGCCAAATAATATCGCCATATAAATAAATCCTGGCGTGAAGAAATAATCCCTATCTCTTACTTCCAAATGTACTGGATCGGGTTTGTTATCGGGTTTGCCTCCACTTTCCATCCAGTATTGATAATCACGCGCTTCAAGTTGCGAGCCATCCGCAAAATTCATATAAAAAATTAAACCATAACTCGTTGACACATAAAGTATAGCCGCATATAAGCCAATCGCTTTATTTTTTTTATAAACCCAATAGCCTCCAAGGACAATAGGTAATTGAAAGAGTAAAAACAAAATGCCTTGTACTCCAGGCTTGCTACCAATAGTGTCCCATAAAGTATGGAATTCCATTTTTTTGCCAAAAATATTGCGTACCACTGGTTCATTTTCATCGCCGCGTGTTTCTCCTACTTTCCAAGGAAAATATTGTGATAACATATATCCACCATAACCCATGTGGGGATGCACTAAAACTTGGCTGGAAAATAGTCCGCGTCTATGTATAGCGCGTTCTATCATGGATTCGGAACCGTATTGTTTACGTTCTAAATATTCTTTAAAGGCTACCCAATTATCGGGTTCCCCTTCATTAATATCGGGATTCACTTTTGAGCGTAAAGGCACATAGGCATAAGAAGAAAATCCTGCAATAGCCACAATGCAAAGCCACATGGAAAAAGACCATTTCTTGCGCCATTTTTGATCATGAGTAAGTACCCAACCCACAAAACAAAAAACCAAAGCGCCAAGGGCAAAAAATATAAAATTCCCAATAGCATAGATGATGGACAATAATGCCAAACCCGTAATCAGCATGGGAACATTGGTACGGCTTTCTTTATCAGCCAATAAAATAAATACCGCCACGGCAGGAATAGTAATGAAAGAAAAAGGATGCACACCCATACCTAAAAAGCCGAGATAACAAATCAATAATAAAGCACGATCCCCTTTAGCTTGGCCCATATTCTCATACCAGTAGAGAGATAACCAAGAAATAGACATGACGATTAACATAGAAGTTCCGTACACTTCCGCTTCTACTGCACTAAACCAAAAAGTATCGGAAAAAGTGACTAAGAGAAAGGCAATGAAAGCCGAGCAAAAAACATTAAAGCGTGTGAGCGTATCTTTAAAAACTATGGTCAAAAGTTTTTCGGTAAACAAGAAAACTACCGTAACTGTTAAGGCACTGGTTAAGGCGGAAATAAAATTCACGCGCGTGGCCAGTTCTTTAAAAGGTGCGAACAAAATAAACAACCGCGCAATCAATATGAAAAATGGATTTCCAGGAGGATGGGGGTTACCTAAAATATTGGATGAACCCACTAACTCTCCACAATCCCAAAAGGATACTGTGGGTGCCATGGTGAGCAAATAAGTCACAAAGGCTATTCCAAAAGCGAGGAGGCTTAGAATTATTCGGGTTTTTTTATCATTATTCATGTTTATCCTTAATTAAAATTAGAGCCCTGACGGGCAATAGAATCGAGTACACCGTTTACAAAACGGCTAGAATTTTCAGTGGAATATTTTTTGGCGATGTCAATAGCTTCATTAATACTTACACGCACAGGGATATCTTTGAAATAGAGCATTTCCGCTACGCTGCAACGGATAATAATTTTATCCACTACGGCGATTCTTTCCATTTCCCAATTACTGGAAGCTTCTTTAATGCGCGCATCAATATCTTCCATTTGTGACATAACTTTTTCGGCTAATAAAGCGCCATATTGTTTAGCCTCTTCACTAAACTCTTCATCGCCTGGAACCGCTGAGGAGGCTGCTCCAAAACTTTGATTACCTACTTCCATGGCATAGAGTAATTGCATTCCATATTCACGCCCTTTTCTACGTGAATTCATTTCAATTTATCCAATAAGTCCGCCATTTCAATTGCTGTGAGCATTGCATCCCAGCCTTTATTACCAGCCTTGGAACCGGCTCTCTCTAAAGCTTGTTCTAAATTATCCGTAGTTAATACACCAAATACTACGGGGATAGAAGCATGCAGGGCAATGTCCGCCACACCTTTGGTTACTGCGTTTGCCACTTGATCAAAGTGCGGTGTACTTCCACGAATAACTGCGCCCAAAGTAATGACCGCATTTACTTTACCGATTTTCACTATTTTTTGCGCGACCTGCGCTATTTCAAAAGCACCTGGAACCCAGATGATGGTTAAATCTTTTTCCACGCCACCATGGCGCACAAAACAGTCGAGGGCACCTGCTAATAATTCTTTGGTAACTAATGCGTTAAATCGGGAAACAATAATTGCTGCCTTTAAGTTTTGCGCCGACAATTTACCTTCAATGATGGCCATAAAATCTCCTGCTTTCCTGGATTTATTCCAGTTTTAAAAAGGAGGAACGAATTTAGCAATATTCCGGCAATTAAGCTTTTTTTAGGTCACCTTTTTGCGTGATTTTACTTCCCGACCAAGCGGAATTTGATTAATGATTTTTAAACCATACCCTTCCAAACCTTGAATGCGTTTGGGATTATTGGTCAAAAGGTGTAATTGACGCACGCCTAAATCAAATAAAATTTGGGCTCCAATGCCATAGGTACGCGAATCCATAAGACTAGGGTGATGTTGCTTAGAAGTATTTTCACCTAGCTTAGCATTAGCTTTTGTGCGTTTGTCTTCTTCAACATAACCTTCCATCTTCTGCAAAAAATTGGCTTCGGGATCAAGTTGCCGCATATAAAGCAATACGCCACCCTGACGCGCTACGGCTTCCATCCCTTGTTGCAAAAGCATTCCGCAATCACAGCGCTGAGAAGCAAAAACGTCACCCATTACACATTCCGAATGTACACGCACCAGCACGGGTTTGTCCGCCCGAATCGCACCACGCACCAAAGCAATATGTCGTCTACCATGAATTAAATCCTCATACACAAAGGATTGAAAGTTCCCATGTTTGGTAGGCATAAGCGGAGAACAAAGAGGTTTAATTAATTTTTCTTGTAAACGCCGATAAGAAATCAAATCTTCTACGGAAATGATTTTAAGCCCATGTTTTTTGGCAAAAAGCATATTATCGCGCAAGCGCGCCATAGTGCCATTTTCATTCATGACTTCGCATATTACGCCCGCGGAACCCAATCCTGCCATCGCCACTAAATCCACGGCAGCTTCGGTATGACCGGCTCTCACGAGCACACCTCCCCTTTTAGCCTTCAAAGGAAAAACATGGCCGGGACTTACAAAATCCTGGGGACCGGATTTTTCATCCGCTAATAATTTCGCAGTGAGACTGCGATCGGATGCCGATATGCCCGTCGTGGTTCCAGTTTTAGCTTCTACGGAAACCGTAAATGCCGTTTCATGCACACTGGAATTATTTTCTACCATGGGCGCGAGTTTAAGGGCATCAACTCGTTCCGCGGACATCGCCACGCAAATCAAACCACGGGCATACTTTGCCAAAAAATTGATTTTTGCAGGAGTTGATTTACTGGCGGCAAAAACAATATCGCCTTCATTTTCGCGACTTTTATCATCGACGACAAGTATGAGTTTGCCTTTTTTAATATCCGCAATTGCTTCTGGTATTTTATTAAAACCCATAGCCCCACTTTTCTATTTGTGATTTTTGTATCGATTTTTCATTATTTCTTTGTGAATCGTCCTCTTGCGAAGATCGCAATAATTTCTCTACATATTTTCCCAGTATATCCACTTCAAAATTAAAAGTGTCTCCGAGAAGAGCCTTGCCTAAATTGGTTTGCTCCAGAGTATGCGGAATCAAAGCAAAAGTCAATTCCGTATTTTCAATTTTTGCAATAGTAAGGCTTACACCATTCAATCCGAATGAGCCTTTGGCCACGCAATATTTGGCAAATGGTTTGGGAAGTCCTACCGTTAATTCTTTACCACCACCTGCGCCACCCATTTCTCTCCAACGTAACACCTCGACTACCCCATCAATATGACCCATAACATAATGGCCGCCTAGTGGGGTTTGTGGTGTTGCCGCTAACTCGAGGTTAATTGAAATTCCATTTTTCCATTGCCCTAAATTCGTTTTAGCTAAAGTCTCCGCAACGGCAGTAGCCGTAAATCCATTCGCGGTAATTTGTGTAGCAGTTAAACACACCCCATTGCAAGCAATACTATCCCCAATTTTTAAAAGCGGGCGACTCTTAGGAGCCTTTAGTGTAAAGGTTTTAGCATCCGCTCCTGCTTGAATTTGCAGGACTTCGCCTATTTCTTGAATAATGCCCGTGAACATAATTAATGCTTTCTGGTATTTTTAATTTTTAGCAAAATATCTTGCCCTACGGGAACAAACTTATCAAAAACCCAATGCTTTCCAATGTCAACTGCCAACTTGTCATGCCAGCATTGACCATTCGGTAAAAACTTGGGTGCAGTTAATAAATACAAATCATCCCAATGTCCGGTTTGCAAAAATAAATTCCATATTTCAGCTCCACCCTCAATCAAAATGGAGTGATAACCTCGGCTTTGAAAAATCGTTTCCAATGCTTGCATCAATATTTGCGCGGAAGCTTTTAGTGGAATCACTTCATGAATCGCATGCTGAGGTGTGTTTTTTAATGCGGGAGTAAGTAATACCGTTCGGCCTTCGCGTTTTCCGGCTAGCAAATAATGCGTAATGGGCCAAGCATCCTTATGGTCTCCTCGACTTAATATCAACGCATCAGGTACGGGTCCTTTTACCAAACGCGGCGTAAGCTGGGGATTATCCACGCGAAAAGTTTTCCCCCCAATGAGCACGGCATCCACATTAGTTCGTAATTCATGGGTAAAGAGCTGGGCTTCTAAACCTGTAATAGCCGTCTCTTGGCCAGGGTTAGCATTAATGTTACCATCCAAACTTTGCGCAATTTTCAATATAATTTGCGGACGTCCATGCTTGATATAAAAGAAAAATGGAGCATACCAAATCGCCGCATACTCCTCCATTAAGCCGAGTCGAACCTTAATTCCTGCCGCTCGCAAATTTCGTAAACCTTGTCCGCCTACTTTAGGATTGGGATCACGAATAGCTACTACCACTTCACTAATTCCTGCGGCGATAATGGCATTTGCACAAGGCGGAGTCCGTCCGAAATGACTACAAGGCTCCAAAGTCACAAATAGTATTGCCCCTTTTGCTTTAGGTCCAGCATCCCTCAAAGCCATAATTTCCGCATGCGCTTGACCAGAGGGTTGGGTAAATCCACGGCCAATAATTTTACCCTTTTGCACTAGCACAGCGCCCACAGCAGGGTTGGGTAAAGTTTTACCTCGGGCTTTTTGGGCTTCGGCAAATGCCAAGGACATAAAATGACGATCACGCTTCGACCATTTTTCCTCGCTTTTAGAATTTACCTTTGGCTTAACTTTAGACATAATTAATTCCAACTAAACTGTTTCTTAGGAATTCTAATATATTTTACTCTACAATGTCGTCATCTGAATCTTTGCATAATGCTCAATCTCATCATCCCCGTATTTATGCAAACTACAAATACATTTATCCGGTCATTTCCCGTCGCTCGCAAGGCTTGTCTTTAGGCATTAATCTCAACTTAGATAAAGCCTGCAATTTTGATTGCCCTTACTGCCAAGTGAATAGAACGGGTGACAAACTTAAACAAAATATCGACGTGCACGAAATTGAACAGGAATTACAATCTTTTTTCGCTACACTCGATGAAAAAGGTGCTTCGGGTTTAGAAAAATTTGCCGATATTCCCGCTAAACAAAAAATATTAAAAGACATCGCCATTAGCGGAGATGGTGAACCCACCATGGTCCCTGAATTCGAAGCCGTATGTGCTTTATTGGAAAAATTTCAGAACCAACATCATAAAAAAGATTTTCAACTTTTACTCATCACCAATGCAACCTTGCTTAATCGGCCAAAAGTTTTAGCTGGAATTAAACATCTCTTATCTCATCGCGGAGAAATCTGGGCCAAGCTCGATGCGGGAACAGAAGAATGGTTTCAGAAAATTAATGTCTCTAAAATTTCTTTAGATCAAATTGAACAGAATTTAATTGTCTTAGGTCAAAATTTTCCCTTTGTGATGCAATCTTTTTTTTGTCGCTTAGAAGGAATGACTCCGCATGAAAAAGAAATTCAAGCCTATTTACAACGCTTAAATCGCATTCACGCTAGTGGCGCTAAAATTCGGGAAGTACAACTTTATACTTTGGCGCGACAACCTTCAGAGGTTTTTTGTACGCCCATTGAAAACGATTTTTTAGAACATTTATGTAATCGAATAAACACGGAAACAGCGCTTACCGCGACTGTATATGGAATAGGAAACTAATGCCTTTAACAATTGGTTTTTTACAAGCTATTAATACCCTGCTATTATTGGGATCCGGCTATCTCTATTGGCGTAACCCCGACTTTATGGATTATCAAGCCATACTTTTTACCAGTTTTTGTGGCTTGTTTTTTTCCTGTGTTACCCTTTTGTTACTCAGTTTTTCAGCTGTATTTAAAGCCGAAATAAAATGGTTTGTCTTTTTAATCAATCTTCTTTTAGGTTTGCTCTTTACTGGTGCTCAAGGTTATTGTCTTTATTGGTTGAGTCGTGAAAATGGTTTTTTTGAAGTCATGAAACGGTTTTTAAAATTGTCATGACCGCCGAAGCAAAACTTTTTGATGAAACTTGGTTTTATGCGCCCTTAAAAAACGTGGGGGAATTGATTTCTGTACCCGAAACCGAAGAAACACATATGTTACGGGTATTGCGCTTAAGTATTGGCACGGAAGTTTTAGTGAGTAATGGAATGGGTACGGTTTTCCTTTGCAAACTCAATCAACTAGGCAAGCAATTACATTTTGAAGCTTTAGAAAAAGTTCAAGAAATAATTAATCCCCCCGCTTTAAATTTGGTTTTGTGTTGGCTAAAGGGGAAGGATTTAGAAATTCCTATTGAAGGCTTATGCCAGCTCACTATTGCTCAAATTCATTTGGTGTTCTCGGATTATACGCAAGAATTCAAAGATCAAAATTACGCAAAGGCCGTTGAACGTTTGAAGCAAAAATCTTTAGTTGCCTTAAAGCAAGCAAAGAAAGCGTGGCTCACGGAAATTTTAGAACCGATTAGTTTATCAAGTTGGCGAGAACAGAATACCCAAAGACCATTAATTATTGCGCATCCAGGATCCGATAAACTTCCCGAAAACAAAAATGATCTTTACTATTTACTCATAGGATCCGAAGGTGGATTTTCCCCAAGGGAAATCGATGGTTTTAAGCAGGATACCTTAGCTTATTGGTTGGGTTTGGGAGAGACACGTTTGCGTGCTATTCATGCGCCCTTATTGGCTTGTGGTAAATTGATGGGACTGGGTTTTAGCTAAAAATTCCCTATACTTTACTTTTGTTAGGACGAAAGAGAAAATAAAAAGGGGCTCCGAATAGCGAAACCGACAATACGCATACATGATATAAGGCTAAAATTTCCCCACCGCCTTGCGCTAAACCCATCATCTTATAAAGCACCTTACCTGCAGCTTCACCGACCCCGATGCCCGCAGGAGCAATGGGTAAACCATTAATCATGGTTAAAGTGGGTCCTAAGAAACCATGACGAAGAAAAGGCAAATGCAAATCCAAAGCATAAGCGCTTAAGGCAAACACACCAATCAAACCGATATGAAGCAACATGGTTAACAGGAAGGTTACTATTAAACTTCCTGAACAAGCGCGGTATACCTGCAGGGCTTCGACCAAAGGGGTAATGATTTTTTTTGCGAAACGCAAACGCTGCAAGTAAAGGATTAACGGTTGAGAAAATGGAGAGATAAAAAACAAGAAAACGAAAATAGTCCCCACAAATACGGCGCCATATACCAAACTGCTCCAACGCAATAATGGCTGCTGCGCGATAAAGGAATAATTAAGCAGCGACATTAAAGCACCAATACCTAATAAACCAAACAGGCCTATTACTCTATCCATCGCCAGAGAAAATAAACCCAGTATGCGTTGTGACCCTGCCTCGCGAAACAAATAATACCCCTTGACCAGATCTCCTCCCGTGCCTCCCGGCATAAGGCACGTAAAAAAAATTCCTATCATATGCAGACTGAACACTCGGGCAAAACCAATCTTTAGTCCGGCCGCTCTCAATAAAATAAACCAACGCAACCCAGAACAAAATACCACAACTGCATATATCCCCATCGCGGCCAATAAAACCATGCTATGACTGCGAAAAGCCTGGGCAATCAATTGTGGTTGTAATGCATGAGAATGAATTAACCATCCTATAATTCCTGCGCCAAATGCGAGTTTAAGCACATAACCAAGAATGCGAAAATAAATTTTCTTGCCCGTGCGGTCCTTTTCGTCGGTCACTTTTAATTCTCCCCTGTGTACTCCACAATATACCTTCAAATAAGGTTCTCTTGCCATTTGTGGCAAGTATCATTTCTCAATCTATTTACCTTTTATGGGGTAAGGAGATTATGTCAGCTCAACTGTATTTCAGTAATTCACTCACGGTATTGCTCGACAAATTGTCGGAGAACTTGGTTTACGTCGATCCATTTTCTCCGCCCTCTATTGCCACTCCAAATGTCAGTTTAAAAACTTGGGTACAAGCTGCCTTGGCTGAAAAAAAAGGTATCGTTGCGAATTATTCATTTGCTTTACTGGAAAAAACTTTGTGGAGTCGTTTAGCAGATTTGGATTTGTATCGGCAAGCGAAAGAAAGATTATCTGCTGAATTATTAGATGAGCGCAAATTGCAATATATGCTCATGATGGTTTTTCAACAAAAGGCTCCTGAGGAAATCCAAAAATATTTACATACCAGCGAAGTAAATGATAATAGTAATCTATTTTCTACTCGTAGCTTTCAATTGGCTGAACAAGTTGCGCGTTTATTTCGTGAATATGAATACAGTCGCGTGCAAGAACATGGTCGCGAATCATTAACCTTTTTATGGAAAGATAATCAGGCTTGTTTTACCCCATTATTGCCCAAATCGCTCGTGGGGAATGCACGGGAAAGAGCGATGCGTTTAGAAGCTTGGCAAAAGACATTGTACCATGAAATTTTTGGCCTCCATGGCTTGCGCGATCGCTTAGGCGTAGAAAGCGGTCAATATTATTACACTTTGCCACAATATGCGGAAATGGTATTAAATCAAAAACGGGAATTGAAAATAGAAACGGCACCTGTTTATCATTTATTCGGACTCTCACAAATATCTCCTTTTCATCGCTCTTTAATTCAAGCTTTAAGCGATGAAAAGAAGTTACCTGGACGCGAAGCGCATTTTTTGATTTATACCCTAAATCCTTGTGCAACTTATTGGGAAGATTTATTAACCCCCAAAGAAAAGCGCCAGCAACAGTTGCATTTACTGCGCGATCAACAATATGCGGCGTGGAGAAAATTAGCGGATGAAGAAAAAAGTCTACTTAGCATTTCTCAACAAGAAATAGAGGCAGAAGAATTAAATGCAGGAGAAGAGGAAAATCGTTTATTAAGTATTTGGGGAAAACCGGGTCGTGAAATTGTACAGCTATGGAATCAAATTACTGATTATGATTTTTATGAATGTTTCGCGGAACCGAATCGACATTGCTTATTATCGGTTTTACAAGAAAGCGTATTAAACCGACGTGAAATTTTACCAGCGGTAGAAAGAATTTTCCAAGACAAGTCCTTACAAATTATCGCCTGTCCAGAAATTAGGCGTGAAGTTGAAACCGTTTATCATAGCTTAGTCGCTGATTTATTGGAAGACAAAACTTTATGCTTAGACGATATCGCGCTTTTTATTCCAGATTTAAAAAAATATAAACCTTTTTTAACTTCCGTTTTTGAACAATTAGACAAAACAAATCCCGCACGTATAAACCTAAACATCTGCGATACGGTAACAGGCAGTGACAGTCTTTATGGACAAGGTGCTTTATCGCTATTGCAATTATTAACTGGCAAATGCACTCGCAAAGAGGTTTTAGATTTTGTCAAAAATCCCTGCTTTAAAACTAAGCATGATTTGGATGAAACGCAAATTCAATTATGGATACATTGGATAGAGCATTTGCATATTTTCCACAGTTTAAATGCCGAACACAAAAATGATCAGGGTTATTTAGAAGATAATCTACATACTTGGGAATGGGGATTGCAGCGTTTACTTTGGGGTACCGTCTTGGAAAGCCCCCATGATGGCGAGGCACAAGTTTATGAAAATACTATTACTGAAATATTGCCTTATGCTGATGGTTATTCCGAGAATAAAGAATCTCTAGCAAAATTCATTCATACCTTAGAGTCACTATTTCAAACTATTAAAGTTTTTCGTAAACAAATTTTTTCGCATTGGTCCATTGCTGCATCGATGTTGCAAAATCTTTTAGAAAACAATTTAACCGTGCCGCCAGAATTTCCTCAAGAAGCCCATGCCCGCACTATGTTAATTAGGGAATGGCAAGGTTTACAAGATTTAGATGTTTTACAAAAAGTAATGTCCATAAATAATGTAAATAGCAATAATCCCGCTTCGAATATTTCGCTTTCCGATATTGTAGAAGCTGCTGGATTAGCTTTATCCCGTTTATCCTTAGGGAATACGCCTTTTTTTCTTGGTGCCGTTCATGTTGCAGATATGAACGCCTTGCGAATTATTCCTTTCCGAAAAGTTTATGTACTCGGATTAGGTGAATCCGATTTTCCTGGACAAAATCAAAGTTCAGCTTTAGACCTACGGCAATACCGCCGAGTCATTGGTGATTTAGATCATACCGCACGCAGTAAATATCAATTTTTAGAAATGCTACTGAGTGTAAAGGAAAAATTAGTACTGAGTTATGTACATCGTGATATTCGCGAAGATCGTGAATTGCCCATGAGTCCTGTCCTCAAAGAATTAATCGATTATTTAGCCGAATGCCTTTTACCCTTAGAAAATAAGCCTTATCAAGTAGTCTACGCACCTCTGCTCTCTTATAGTTCCGAATTATTTGTTCACGAAAAAAACAAAATATTTGACTCCCCCCAAAGTTTTAATCAAGTGGATGCACGCCTCGCGCAATTACAGCAAGAATGTAGCAGTGATTTCAATCTAGACATGCCTGCATCTTGGCAATTCCTCATTCACCCTTTTGGTCAAATTTCCATCCCGGTAACAAAAATGGTAAGGGAAACATATAAGTTACCGGATCTCGAAAAATATCTTATTAATCCTTTACGATTTACTCTCAGAAACCGATGGAACCTTCCCTGGGAAGGCGAAGAGGATGTCACACAAAATGAAAATGAACCTTTTCAATTAACTTCCGATCAAGAAAAACGATTAATTGAAGCCATATTAATGGATTGTTTACAAGCTAATAGAGTGGATATCACTACAGCGAAACGCTTTTTAAAAACCAAGTATAATTTAATGAAATTACAAGGCTTAACACCTGAAGGAATATATCAGGGTATCGCTCTCGAACAATTAGAAAAATTGATTGAAGAAGGCTTCGAAGGGTTACAACAGTTTACTCAAAAATTAGGCCAAGAATATAATTTACATTGGCATCCGACATTTGGAATACCTGCTCGAGGAACACAAGTTGCACCCGAAAATGCTTTTCCGCGTATCACACTTGTGACGGAGGAAAAAGCATGGCAATTGCATGGCTCCATTCCCTTATTGTACATTCCAGCGAATTTGGAAAAAAATCCATTGCCGTTTATTTCTCTGACCCTTTCAAAATATGAATTGAGTGCCATGACAGTGCTTAAACCGTTTCTCTTTTATTTATTTGCTTTGCAAAAAGAAAGTCCTTACTCAATAACCTTGCAAACGCATCCTTTTGAAGCGCATACGCTTTGCTGGAAGGAGAATAAATATTTTTACAAAACATGGAAGGCTTGGCATATTTCCGCACAAGAGGCAAAGCTTTATTTGCAATCTTTATTAACCGACATGGATAAGCCCTTAGATTTGGATTGGCTTTACTTAAAAGAATTCCAAAAAGAATTGAATGAAAATTTTTGGCTTTACCCATACGAAGCATTACAAAAGCTGGAAGAAACACAAAACAAGGATGAAAGAGTTCAAAATCTAAAATTCGAAGATTTATTAAATCAAGAAATTCCTGCTGATGCTTTTAAAAAAATCCAGGCACGCTTTAGTCTTTTATTAAATCTTTGATAGGTCATAAATGGATTTAATTAGTTCTTGGAATTTACAACAACATGGCTTGATCGAAGCCTCGGCCGGTACGGGTAAGACTTATACCATTGAGCAAATTTTATTGCGTCTTTTGACACAATACGATCCTCCCGATCTATCCCAAATTCTTATCCTCACCTTTACCGACAAGGCCGCTGGTGAGTTAAGAGAAAAAATTGAAAGGCGGCTTCACGAAGCTTCTAAAGATGAAAATCGTTCCGCCAAAGATAGACAGCATTTCAAAGCATGCTTATTGCGCTATGATCAAGCGAGTATTTTCACCTTACATAGTTTTTGTAAAAAAATTTTAAAACAGTTCGCTTTTGAAAATCAGGCACTTTTTAGTTTTGAATTGGTTGATGACAAAACACTTTATCAACAACTTTTAGCTGAGGAAATGCGCAAACAACCTTTAGCCAGAGCGCGTATTTTAAATGAAGACAGTCATTGGGAGCCATTACTTGAAATCGCACAAAAATATAATCCGCAAGTGGGCGATTTACTTTGGCCAGAACCGGATTTCGAATTATGCGAAAGATTAAATACAGAAGTTCAAGAAATATTAAAATCCTTAGGGAATATTTTTGGTGATGTTAATGAAGCGAAAGAACATGCTTTTTATTTGAGTTATAAAAAAATAAAAACGGATATAAACGCAAAAGCCACTTTTTTAAAATATATAGCTCTTATTTTATCTGATTTTTCAAAATGGAAAACAAATGACTTTGACATTTCATCTCAAAAAGAATTTCTTATTCATGTGGATGATTTAGCTTCGGTAAAAACCTTAAAGGATAATGGCTGGGATATTTTTTACTTAAACTCTCCCGATGCGAAAAATTCTCAGGCATTACAAGAATTTGTGTCATTGGTAAAAACGGCTCAGACACTCCTTGATCCTATTGCCGAGGCCGAAAAAGCAATGACTTTTATACCTCAGATTGAAGCTATAAAATCCATTCAGCAGCGCATTAAGGTTTATAAAGAAGAAAAAGGTTTATTGAGTTTTGACGATTTGATTCGTAATGTGCATAAAACTATTAACTCTCGTCCCGAATTAGTCGATCTATTACGTATTCAGTATAAGTATTGTATGGTCGATGAATTTCAAGATACCGACGGATTACAATGGGGCATATTAAAAACGCTTTTTCTCGAGGAAAATAATACGCATCCTTTATATTTGATTGGCGATCCAAAGCAGGCTATTTATGCCTTTCGAGGCGGAGACATTGAAACTTATTTTTCGGCACGCCATAGCTTATATGCATTAGCACAAAAAGGATTCGCGCAAGCCCAAGGTTTAGGAACAAGCTATCGCTCAAGTCCAGAATTATTACAAGCCTTTAATGGGCTATTTTCTCATCCCCTTTGGTTTGAGCCTTTACTTAAAGCCCAAACCTTAGATGAATCCTCGGAAAATGAAAATGTTACCCTCAAAAAATCAATTCCATTGACCGTTACATGGAAATTACCTCTTTTTGAAAAGGGCTTAAGCTATACTCCCGTTGATTGTGGAGGCACATTCACGCAAAGCGGGTTTAAAACAAAGGATGATTTACCCCCTATCATTATCAAAGATTTTTCCTCCCTAACCAAATTATCCGAAGTCAAGCGCAGCAGTCGTCAATGGATAGTGAATGAAATCAAATTGCTTTTACAAGCGCCTGAAAACTTTGCCATTCCATTAGATACCGAAAAAAATACTCGTCCATTATTAGCTGGAGACATTTGTATTTTAGTCCGTGATGCCTCGGATCGTCGTGGTCTAGAAATTTTATTGCGTGAAGCAGGTATTCCTTACGCTGCCTATAAAAAATCGGGCTTATATCAAGGTGTCGAAGCTTTGCAGTTTTCCATTTTATTAGCAGCGTTAGAAAAGCCCTCTGATATAGCCTTGTGGACCAAAGCTTTACTTTCCGCATTTTGTGATTTGCCTCCTGAAAATGTTGCAGGCTTAAAAGAAATTTCACCTGATCATATTTTGCAAAAAACATTTTCCCGATGGCGAGAATTAGCAGAGGCAAGACTTTGGCCAGAATTTTTTAACAGCGTATTAAATGATTCGGGTTTGGTTTATCGCCTGAGTTTAGCTCCCGATAGAGATAGACGACTGATGAATTTTAAACATCTAGCGCAAGAGTTAGAAGTCGATGCTTTGCGTTTGCATTTAGATTTGTCGCGCTTGTATAAGCATTTACAACAAAAGCGCTTACAAACTAATAGTTCCCAATCCGAAGAAAAAGATCTTGAACGCATAGCGAGTGAAAAACAAAAAATTCGCATTATGACTATGCATATTAGCAAAGGTTTAGAATTTCCCATTGTGTTCATTGCCGGTGGCTATGGCAAAGGTGGAAAGGCACTTGCACCCAAATATCTTTCATTTCATTCGGGAGAAAATAAGGTTTATGCTTTGGACAAAAAGCATGTGTCTTGGAAAGAATTGCATGATGAAGAATTAGACAATGAGGACAAAAGACTTTTTTATGTAGCTTGCACGCGCGCTAAATACCGACTTTATATTCCCACTATTGGTCAAGAATATACTAGAGTCAAAATTGGTCCTTTGGGAACATTTTTGCGCGAAGCCTTAATTAATGCTAAAGCCAAATATCCACAGCTGTTTTACCAACGTGATGAAGAATTATTGCTTGCAAAAAATACTCTCCCTGCCATAAGTTCATTATCTAGTTTAACTAATGTCACTACTGATTTTACTATTTCGCCTCCCCCAAAGGATTTATTACCTAAGCATTTTTATCCTTTTGCTTTAAGGCGTTTACGTGTGGAGTCGTATTCACATTTGGCTTTTAAACATCAAAGCCAAGCCAGTTCAGAATTGGAAGGAGAACGTTTACAAAAAGATGACTTGCCACCTTGGGAAAATACCTTTACTTCCGATATCGAGGAAGTATTGCCGCGCGGAGCTGATACCGGAAATTTATTGCATGATATTTTAGAAGGTGTAGATTTTCAAATAACTGAATCCGTAAAAACCTGGTCTGAATTTATTTTGGTTTTAGAAAACACATCTTTTCTCAGATTAGTTCGTGCGAAAATGCGAGAATATGTTTTGCCCAGCAAATACGAAACGTCCTTGTTACGTCTATTGTGGAATACTCTTAAATGCCCTATTCCCAAACTCCATAACCATTCCAATCCTTCCACATTTTCACTTTGCTCCATTCAAGAACGCATCCATGAAATGGAATTTCTATTTCCCTTCCAAGGTGCAGATTCGGAAATGCGAGGAGAAATTATTCCTGATACGTTTCCCCAAAAGGGTTTTTTATGGGGATATATTGATTTGGTTTTTCGCATTGAAGGAGTTTATTATTTAGCGGACTGGAAATCGAATACGCTGGAGAATTATCTACCCGAAAGCCTTAAGCATAGTGTTGTATCGAGCAAGTATGATTTGCAAATCATGCTTTATAGTTTAGCTTTGCATAAATGGTTGAAGAGCACGCTGGCTGATTATAATTTTGAAAAGCATTTTGGCGGCGTCTATTATTTTTATTTGCGTGGCATGCAGGAAGAGAATTCCATGGGTATTTTTACTCATCGCCCCAACTTAGAGCAATTAGAAAAAACCTACCCCGCATATCTGCATGAATTATTGTCACTGGGCAAAAACAAAAATACAGTGAGTATATTATGAGTGCAAATGTGATTTTTCAGAATTTTTATTCCTCTGCCTTACAACAAGAAGAATTGTTTTTGCTGGACATTAAATTAATTGACCTCCTTTGTGAGGACAATTTCCAAAACGATATAGAACTTCATTTAATTTTAGCTTTACTCTGTAGGCGTATGCGCCAAGGTAGCTTGAGATTGGCTTTGCAGACCGAAACTTGT
Organism: Fibrobacteria bacterium; assembly: GCA_043745805.1. GTDB lineage: Bacteria > Fibrobacterota > Fibrobacteria > UBA11236 > UBA11236 > JAYTSD01. The sequence goes on along the minus strand of JAYTSD010000038.1, from coordinate 49,502 downwards.
TTGTCAGAATTAAATCTTTACTTAAAATTTTTAGCCATGGAAAAATACTCCGCGGACATGATTTTTTTTGGCTTTCAAGAAAAATTACATGCCGGAAATTATGTGACAATATTAGGGCAAGCGCATGAATTTAAACCTTTAATTTATGAAGATCAGGCGCTTTATTTTCAAAAATATTTTGCCGCAGAAAATAAATCCGCGCAGGCACTTGCAACCTTATTACAAAAAAGTGATTATACTTTCCCCCTAACGAAACCTTTATCTGCGTTACTCGACATACTATTAATTCAATTTCCCTTAAGAAAAAAGGATTCCGCTAATCAACCTTTAGTTTTTCACCCTTTGCAAATAGAGGCCTTAACTCAAAGTTTAATCAAGCCATTTTTTTTAATATCCGGTGGACCTGGCACAGGAAAAACGGCGCTAACCACTAATATTTTACGCGGGGTTTTGCGATCGCGACATTTGAAACCCGAACGCATAAAACTAGCCGCACCCACGGGACGCGCTGCGGATAGGCTTTCGGAGGCTTTACAACAAGGCTTAACAAGTATTGACTATAATCGAGAAAATGGGGCTCAGGAAAAAGCTATCGATGCTCAACTCTTAGAATTAAAAGGCGAAACCTTGCATCGCCTCCTACGTTTTAATCGTCAAGAAGGAAGCTTTATTTATAATAAGTTAAATCCAATTCCTGCCGATTTAGTAATTATCGATGAAGCCAGCATGGCCAATATATTTTTAATGTCCCGTTTATTAAATGCTTTACCTCCATCAGCCGCTTTAATTTTAGTGGGTGATAGAGATCAATTGCCTTCTATTGAGGCTGGCGCATTATTAGCCGATTTGTTACCTAATTCGGAAAAATCATTGCTTGAAAATCATATATTGCGATTAAATCAAAGCCATCGTTCTAATGCACAAATTCTCCAAGTAGCCGCCGCTATTAATAGTCAGGACATTGCAGCGGTCTTATTCAACTTGGGCATAGAAAAAGAAATTAAGGAAGCGATTTTTTTAGCAGAAGGCTGCATTCGATTGGCGGCTTCTACGAGTTTCAAAACAAGTCGAGACACTCTTCTGCAAGCATGGAGTAATGTACATTACTTAGCTTCATCCACATATTTAACTGTGTTAAACTCCATAAAAAAATATAATGTTTCGCAACTCTCCGAGCAAAATTTGCCATTGCAAGACCTAATACAACAAGCATTTGATTTTATTAGTAAACCACGCCTACTCACCTTTACGCGAAAACTTTGGTGCGGATCCGAAGCAATTAATGCCTGGATGCAAATGCGATTGCGAAAAATTTGGGACCCTTCAAGCGAAGCGAAATATTATTTTAATGGGGCACCCATTCTCATTTTGGAAAACGATTATACCCAAGGTTTATTTAATGGAGACTTTGGCATTATACTCCAATTTGCTGAAAACTATTTTGCCCTTTTTAAAAAAGGCAATACCATTATTTCTCTTCCTATACATAGTCTTCCTGCCTTTGAATTTGCATTTGCCATGACCGTGCATAAAAGTCAAGGATCCGAATTTGATTATGTAGTATTAATTTTACCCGAAGCGGAGCATCCGCTTTTATGCAAGGAGATTTTGTATACCGGCATCACTAGAGCCAAAAAATTTGTGGGCATTTTTGGGCCCGAAGAAGCTTTAAAATCAGCCTTAAAACAAAAAATCCAAAGAGAATCGGGTTTATATAAACGTTTGATAACCAAAATTGAATTGCTGAATTCTTAAAAAATAAATGTTTCGACTTCATTTCATTGCCTTTAGCAATGGGGTAACGGTAAACTAAATTGTGAGGAATAATTTCACAATTTAATATCCTAAAGTGGAGACGCCGTGAAGCTTTTACAACCTTTAAACCCCTTCACTTTAGTCAGTGCTGGCGAATATCCCCTACAAGATTTTGCAACTGTTACTGGACTTATAGTCGACTTACATACGAATTTTAAAATTTGGCGACAATTAGCCGTAGCGCAAAGAGTAAAGCAAATACAAGTCGCATTGCAATATTTCCATCAGCATAAATCCGAAATCGCAGAGGATATCACCCGACAAATGGGAAAACCTATTTCTCAAGCAGAAAATGAAATCAAAGGATTTTTGGAGCGTAGTGAATATTTATTATCTATTGCCGAAGCCACTTTAAATCCAGAAATTTTACCTCCTAAGCCTGGATTTCAACGCCGCATAGAACATGAACCCTTAGGAGTCGTCTTTGTTATTGCCCCGTGGAATTATCCTCTGCTAACTGCAGGTAACGGTATTGTTACGGCACTTTTAGCAGGCAATACCGTTCTTCTCAAACATAGCAGCCTTACACCTGCCATTGGCGAACACTTTGCCAAAGCCTTTGGATGTTTGGGAAATTGTGAAAATATTTTGCAAAACATTGTCACCGATCATGGTACAACCGAAAAGATTATTTCCGAAGGTAATATTAATCATGTCGTATTTACGGGTTCGGTAGCCGCTGGACATAGAGTACAGAGCTGCCTAGCAAATCGAATTAATACCCTCCCTCATTTCATCGATGCTAATTTGGAATTGGGTGGAAAAGATGGAGCGTATGTTGCGGAGGATGCGGATTTGAATAAAGCCGCTGAAGATTTAGTTGATGGTGCCATGTATAATGCTGGCCAATCGTGCTGCGGTATTGAAAGAGTTTATGTACACAAAAGTCTTTTCTTGGAATTTGTAGAAAAATGTAAAGCCCTAATTGCAGACTATGTGCTGGGTGATCCTATGGATAGAAAAACCAATTTAGGCCCACTCTCCTCAGCCAATGCTGCCCAAGAAATGCAAATACAAATTGCCGAAGCGCAGGCGCAGGGAGCGCGTATTTTAGCTGGTGGACAAATAAAAAAAATAGGCCAAGCAACATTTTTTGAACCGACCCTAATCATCAATGTCAATAATGCTATGCGCATCATGCAGGAAGAAAATTTTGGTCCCCTCTTGCCAATCTTAGCCGTAGATAATGATGAGCAAGCCATAAGTTACATGAATGATACCCCATATGGTTTAACCGCAGTCCTTTATTCTAGCTCCATAGAAAGAGCCGAACACTTTGCTCGCGAAATGCATACAGGTACGGTGTTTTTAAATCGTTGTGATTATTTGGATCCGGCTTTACCGTGGACGGGTGTACGCGATAGCGGACGTGGAACAACTTTATCCAAATATGGATTTTATGGTTTAACCCGCCGCAAGGCCATTCATTTCCGACTTCCTTGAAAGGAAAACTGTGAAAGCAAAAATCAATACTAAAAAAGAAAATTCTGCAAATGAACTTTCACTCCGTCTCAAAAACTGGCATGAACAAGGTATTCATCGAGTTAAAATAGGCTTAACCGATATTGACGGGGTGATGCGTGGAAAATATTTGTCGCTGGATAAATTCGCTTCCGTGATTAAAAGCGGTGGCGCTTTTTGTGATTGTGTCTTGGGTTGGGATGTCGATGATAAATTATATGATAATGTCGCCTATACCGGTTGGCATACTGCTTTTCCCGATGCTCCCTTTCGTTTGGATTTATCCACGGAACGCCAATTAGTGGATGAAGGGGATATTCCGTTTTTTCTGGGCGAGTTTACTAATCCTAAAGGCGAAGGTCGCCACCCACTTTGCCCACGCAGTCTTTTACAAAAAATATTAGAACGCGCTAAGGGTATGGGTCTTGGAGCCAAAACCGGAATCGAATATGAATTTTTTGTCTTTGATGAAACCCCACATTCCGTGCGTGAAAAAAACTATCGAAATTTGAAACCACTAACGCCAGGTAACTTTGGATATTCTATGTTACGGTGTTCCTCAGAATCGGATTTATTTATTGCTTTACAAGATTATTGCCTTACTTTAGATTGCCCCATAGAAGGACTACATTGCGAAACAGGGCCAGGTGTTTGGGAGGCTGCATTGGCAGCCGATGAAGCATTACACGAAGCAGATAAAGCGGTTATTTTCAAAACCTTTACCAAAGTTTTTTTTCAAAAGGAAAATAAAATGACCACCTTCATGGCTAAATGGAATCAAAACTTTCCTGGCCAAAGTGGACATTTACATCAAAGCTTATTCCGCTTAAATAGCGGAGAACCTATATTCCATAAAGCCAATGGACGCGCAGGTATGAGTCCTTTGATGGAAAATTATGTGGCGGGTATGCAAAAATATTTGAAACCTTTTTTAGTTATGTGCGCCCCAACTATCAATAGTTATACGCGTTTAGTAAAAGGAGCTTGGGCCCCTACTAGTTCCACGTGGGGCGTAGAGAATCGTACCACGGCCTTACGCGTTATCCCTGGCAGTGAAAAATCACAACGGGTGGAATTTCGTTTAGGCGCCGCAGATGGCAATCCTTATTTAGTGTCTGCAGCCTGCATTGCCGCTGGACTTCTAGGTATAGAACAAAAATTAAAATTAGGCGAACCAGTAAAAGCCAGTGCCTATGATGTCCAAGATACATTACCGGAAGCCTTACGGTTACCAAGTAACTTACGTGATTCCACACGAAATTTTCGTGCATCCGGTGAAGCGGTTGAAGTATTTGGAGCCGATTTTGTTGATCACTTTGCCAATACTCGCGACTGGGAAGTGCGCGAATATGAAAAGACTATTACTGACTGGCAATTACAACGCTATTTTGAAATTATTTAAGGAAAGTTTATGCAACAATTCAATTACCCTACCGTTATTTTTTTTGGTGACGATGCCTTAACTGCTTTGACGCAGCGATTAATTGCCTTACAAATCAAGCATGCCCTTTTGGTAACCGATGCTAATCTTGTCAAAACTGGATTGGTGGAAAGTGTATTACAACCCTTACGCGCTGCGGGAATACAGGTTACGGTATTTGATGCGACACATCCCAATCCCTTAGAAGAAGATGTAGAAAAAGGTGTTGAGGCTTATCAAGCCGCTCACTGTGATGCCTTAATTGCCGTTGGAGGCGGCAGTCCCATCGATGTAGCCAAAGTAATACGCTTTATGGTTTGTCATCCCGGACCCTTAGCACAATATGATGATGCCAAAGGGGGCGACAAATTAATTCTCAATGCCATGCCACCGCTGTATGCCATTCCCACTACTTCCGGAACCGGTAGCGAAGTTGGCCGTTCTGGAGTAATTATTCTCCGTGCTACTGGAAAAAAAACCATATTCTTTCATCCACGCCTTATCCCCGACATTGCCGTGCTACAACCTAATCTTACCGCAGGCTTGCCACCTCGTATCACCGCCGCTACGGGTATTGATGCCTTCACCCATTGCCTCGAAGCTTTCTTTACCCCTTCCTTTCATCCCATGGCCGATGGCATTGCCTTAGAAGGCATGCGCTTAGTTTTGCGGTATTTACCTAAGGCTTATACACAGGGTAATGATTTAATCGCCAGAGGCTCCGTGCAAATGGCTGCTGCTATGGGTGCTACGGCTTTTCAAAAAGGCTTGGGTATGATTCATTCTTTAGCGCATCCTTTATCCGCACACTATAATACACATCATGGATTAGCCAATGCGCTTTTGTTACCTGATGCGTTAACCTTCTTAGAAGTCAGCGATTTAAAGCCGGAAGCACGCAGTAAATTTAAAAAGGTGCAAAGCCTGTTTCATGAAGCAGGAATAGCAAGGTCCTGTTTGTCAGATTCCTGTCGCCATTTTTTGCAAAGCTTAGATATTCCCTTCGGTTTGCGAAATCATAATGTACCGGAAAGTGATTTGGAAATGCTTGCTCAAGATGCTATGCATGACACTTGTCATGCGACGAACATCATTCCTGTAGATAAGGAAAATATGCTGGCGGTGTATAGAGCCGCGTATTGATATTTAAATAGAATTAATACTATTATGAGGGAAATCCAAAACTTATCGCATGTAAAAAACATGATTATTTAATGAAGCTTATTTACCTTCAGAATACTTTTATTCGCAATAGGCAATTCCACTACCTTTTCAACTTTCAAAGTGAGGGCCATTTTTTTAATATACCGTCCTTCCCCTTCGGGAATTTGAATAAGTTCATTCACTGTCAAGTATTTAGGGTTTTCCATATGAATAATATATTTTATACCAACAAAAGCATTTACATTATATTCACCTTGCATAGGGACCTGACTCATCGCATGACCAAGAGACAACCTAGGTAGAGAATCTTGACTAGGTAACAAAACGTAAATCTGAAAAGTATCGAGGCTTGCGCTATCTCCACAAAATGGCTGAAGACTTAAACCTCGCATCGTCGGTAAATGAATTTTAACATTTTGTTCTCCAGCATGGATCCGATCCACTCTAAAAAGCGGCATGAATGGATTTGTCTTAGTCCATGGTGCTGCAATACCAAGTGTATATAAACCTTCGGGTAAACCTGTGAGTGACCATTCTCCCTGTCGCAAAACCATTGGCTCCGAAGCTATAAAATGCGTTTTATCATTTTCCTTAACTAATGAGTCAGGTAATGCGAAAACACGTAAATCTTGCGCTAGACTTCCATCGCTTTGAGTAACCTGGCCGTTAATACTCAAGCCTTGTTCAAGCGAAAGTTCTATGAGCGTATCTTTACTAATATGCAAAGTTTGTTTTAAGGCTATATGTCCAGCTTCGCGAATTAGTATTACATAATTTCCCTCTGGTAAAGCGGTAAATAACAACTGACCATCAGAATCGGTTTCCCCTTGGCGAAGAAGTGACTTTTCTAATACTTTACGAACTTTTATTTTAGCCCCAACAATTGGAGAAACCCTAGTTAAATTTGTAGGAGCTAAAAGTGAATTTATTTTTTCTTGGATTTTATACGTAACCTTAAAACCTTTACGCAAAACAATTTCTTCTGGAAGATTTTTATCTGGCCTTAACGTATCTTCCCTTGTTTCCGTAGCTTCGCAGCCTATTTTCACAACATAATTTCCATCTCTTAGTCCCGCCATAAAAAACTGACCCGATGAATCCGCTATGGCACGACGCGTCGAACCTCCAGGAAACTTCCATTTTGCGAAATTACTATCGAATTCCAAGGGCCGAGCTTGCATTTGACAGCTTCGCAAAAAATCGCTAGTATAATTGGTTAAATGGGTTTGTACTATTTTTCCTCGCGCCAAGGTAATAGCCAGCGGTCTAGTCAGAGGAAAAGTTTCCGTAGAAAATACAGTATCTTTATAATCAAAATGTCGTAACAATAAAGTTACCCCTCCATGACGAGGTTTTTGTATGCGAAAGACACCTCCACTATCCGTTAATCCCAGCAGGCGAAATGCATTTTCGGTTTTATATAAAACTCCAGGAATAGGCAAACCCATGCTATCTAATACTCGTCCCTCAATCCATTCTTTAGCCTCCAAATAAATGAGCGTGTCTTTCGCTCCCAAAGAATCTGGTTGAATAAAAAAAGTACCCTGGCCATTGAGTGCGGTTTGATATTTAACTCCCACTTTTCGGAAAGGCAATTCGCGTAAAATATTTTCATCTTTCGATAGAGGAAACCAAGCATTGTCTTCATCAATATTCATTACGCCGTGCAATTCAATTTGGTTTTTATTTAGCTCTTTGTTTTGATTCTTGGGCATTTTAAATTGCACGTAAATATCATGCGCAGGTTGCAGTGTTAACAAAAGCCGTTTATCCAAATGTTCAACGCTTTGACCCATCACTCTATTACTTGTTTTCAAGGCTAAAGAAAGTTTTTTGTACGAGGCAAAAATGCGAAAATCATTTTGTTTACTGGGTTGTAAGCCTTTAAAAATAAAAGCGCCTGATTTATCACTATGGGTAAAAAGTTGAAAAGGGTATTCGGGCTTTAAAAAATCGGCATACTGCAAAGTGATTTGTACGTTAGCAATGGTATTCTGTAACTCATCGATTACCGTACCCTGCAAATCCTCAGCATCAATCAAAGGCCTCAGTAGATAAATAAGGCTGAGTAATAATAAAGCTTGTTTCATGTAGACTAACTTAACCCCTAGAGTATTGTAACGCTGGGCGGCAAATTAGCAAACTAGAGTTTTTTTGAGATAATTTATCCTCTATCGTCTTGCGACACAGAAACGACCTGTTCGATGGTGGTAAGGCCAGATAAGGCTTTTTCCAATCCATCGCGGCGCAAAGACTTCATTCCACAAACATTAACGGCATGTCGGCTAATTTCCGCACTGCTCTTATGTTCCAAAATCATTTTGAAGATTTCCACATCGGGAACCAAAAACTCAAATAAAGCTATACGGCCACGATAGCCGGAACGATTACAAGCATTGCAACCTGAACCTTGAAAAAATGGAGTACCGGGCACAATACCAATCCGCTCTAAAATGGCATCGGCAATAACAACTTGCTGACGACATTTTTCACAGATTTTCCGAACCAAGCGCTGCGCTAAAACTCCTTTGACGCAAGAGGTAACCAAAAAAGGTTCTACGCCCATATCGAGTAAGCGCGTAAATGCGCCTGCGGCATCATTGGTATGTAGTGTACTAAACACCATATGCCCTGTAAGAGCCGATTGAATAGCCATTTCCGCGGTTTCTTTATCTCGCATTTCTCCCAACATAATAATATCGGGATCTTGCCGTAAAATTGCGCGCATACCTGCTGCAAAGGAAAAACCTGCACCTACATTGATTTGGCCTTGTGAAATACCCTCTAAATTACGTTCAACAGGATCTTCCATGGTAACAATATTGACTTCTGGAGAAGAAACCTGCTTGATACAGGCATATAGAGTGCTGGATTTACCGCTACCGGTTGGACCCGTAACAAGTACAATACCATCGGGCATATCAATTGTGCGAACAAAGCTTTCATACACTTCGGGAGCGAGATTCATTTTATCCAACGAGAGTAAGGTCAAATTGGGATCGATAATACGAATCACCATTTTTTCAGTTACCCCGCGGCCACGTAACAAGGTTGGGAAGGTTGACAAACGTAAATCAACTTCTTTGCCTTTATACTGAATATGCGCCCGTCCATCCAAAGGACGTCTTTTTTCGGCAATATCCATTCCACCTAAAACTTTTAGGCGTGAAACAATTTGTGACATCAGGCGCCCCGGTATCGGGTTTTGCTCTAATAATTCACCATCCACGCGATAGCGAATGCGCAGATTTTTTTCTTGGGGTTCCAGATGAATATCCGAAGCCCCCTGGCGAATGGCTTCAGTTAAAATCAAATTTACGATTTTAACAATTTGCCGACCTTCTTCATCGGCCATGGGAATATCATCATCGTCGTCTTCGACAATGGCTGCTTTGACCAATACCAATTCGTCTTTGTCCTCGCGACCTAATAAATCACTTAATCGATTTTGATTTCCAATGTAAGCGCGTTCAATGGCCTGCATGATTTCGATTTCCGTCGCAATCATAGGTTCGACATCTTTGCCGGTTTTGAATTTGATATGATCGAGGGAACGTAAATTGGTGGGATCCACCATCGCTACTGTGAGTACGCCCTCTTTTTCATAAAGCGGAAGCAAGCGATAGGAGCGTGCCATTTCTTCTGAGATAAAAGCTAAAGCACTTTGTTCAAATTTAAAATTTTCTAATACTACATGCTGCAAATCCAATTGCGCAGCCAATACATCGAGAATTTTACCTTCATCGAGGTAACCCAATTTGACTAAGCACTTACCGAGTTGCATGCCCCAAACTTTTTGCTGCTTGAGACCCTCTTCCAATTGCTCTTGGCGGATATAACCTTGATCCACCAAAATTTCGCCAATGCGTTTGCGATACGATAGTTCCAATTGCTTGCCAAGCACATTACTGAGCGTTTCATCATCGATGAATCCCAGCTTAACTAAAATGGTTCCTAAACTAATTCCAGTGCTTTGATGCTCAGCCAAAGCTTTATCTAATTGCTCTGCGGTGATATAGCCTTGCGACAATAAAATTTCACCGACTTTACGTTTGCGCTTAACTTGCGTCACAGCCATATTCAGTGCACCCAACCTTTAGCGTTTAATAATTCTTCATCACCATTTGGTTCACAAATATACACGCCTTCTCCAGCTCGAACCTCCCCAATTTCGGTAATCAAAGAGAAAACCTGTAATTGATCCAGTTCCGTTGCAGAAAACTTACCTGTAAATAATAGTTGATATTCTTCCCCACCATGCAAAACCCAATCGCGGATTTGCTGCGCATCCCCCACCAAGGGCAAAGCAGAATGCATGGGAATTTTTTCCCAATCAATTTTAAAAGCGCATTGCGATTGCTTTGACAAATGCCATAATTCAGACGACAATCCATCACTAATATCCATAGCCGCTACACGCTCAAACTCGGCCAGCTTTGGCCCTAAGCCTAAAGGCGGCTGCGGTTGCACATGGGCTCTCAATAAGGGCTCGAGAGATTTTTCAGTCCCCAATTTTTGACCCTTTTGTAAAAGGGTTAATCCTGCGGCAGAGCCGCCAAGACAACCACTTACATAAATTTTATCACCAGGCTTTGCATTACTGCGCAAAAGTGCATTCCCTTTAATCATACCAATTACCGTGAAGGCAAAAAAACAATTTCCCTCAGCACGTACCGTATCGCCACCACAAATACGAAAGCCTTGGTCCTCTTCCATACACTGTAAAGTTTCACCCATGATTTTGGCTTGATTTAAATCCCAAGTTTTTTTTATGCAAAGATTCAAAAATACTTTTTCGGTTTTGCCGCCCATAGCATTGATATCCGATAAATTACTGAGCAAAGCTTTTTCCAAAGCCATTTCTGGCTTTACCCATTGCAAATCAAAGTGGATATTTTCCACACTGGTATCGGTGGAAATAACATAAACATGGTCCCCACTAGTTTGCCATAGATAGCCATCATCGCCTAACCCTTGCCCATCACGCGAAAAGTGCTTGCGAGTAAACAGCGTTTCTATCCATGAAAATTCAGCACCCTCAGCAAAAAATTGATTCATGTTTTAAACAACTTCCAGGAAATTAAGCATTGATCTGTAAGGGATGCATTTCGAGCAAAGAATTTCCCTGTGGATTTGCATCAATAGGTTTTTTTCGCTTATGCATAGATTTTTGTGCGCATTGCATCATTCCTATTATTACTCCCACTAGGATAAAAACAAGAATTAGCAGTCGGGTAATTCGATTCATCCTGCTCCAAGGTTTTAGGAAATTATATCCTTAGTTTGCAAACTTGACTATGCTAAAAAGCATTAAGCTGCAAAATAGCGTTGAAAAACTCCAAAGCTAGAACAAAAATGGAGAATCAAAAAATAAAGCCGGCTATCATAACAACGTGAAAAGTCTTTATGTCCAAAGCTTTGGTTTTATCAATGGAATGTTCACCCAAATCTAAGCGTAGCTGAAAAGTTCCCAATCCCCACTCCAAACCTCCACCAACCATTAAGCTAAAATCAAAATCGTCGATATTTTCTTTTTTAATTTCTGGTTCCAAAGTCTCAGGTGAAATTATGCCACCCGATCCAATGCTAATTAGATCCGTATTACTTTTTTTAATTATGGCACGACTTAAAGCCGGTCCTCCAAAGAAAATAGGATGTACTTCCCCTTCAGTAGGAGCTGTAATTTTTAATAATAATGGAAATTCGAGATAGTGAATTTTAACGCTAGATACTTGCGTTTGCTTGTCATTCAAAAATTTACGAAATGAACCCGTTTTCACGGAATACAAAGCGTCTATTTCTATGCCTATGAATTCAGGTAAATGTCCAGTTAAAGTGAATCCTGCAGTAGGAGCTATGTCCATGGCAAAATCATGCACATCATTTCCCCAAAAACTAGTTCCGCCGAGGCCGCCAAGTAAGCCAAAAGCCACCGGCTTTCGTTCTGCATGGGGTAAAGTGAAAAGCGAAATGAGCACTAAAATTATAGATGGAAATACAGAAAAAGAAATAGTTTGCCGCAAACGCAGCAAACTATTTAATAAGGGAATCAAAATGCTGGGTAGCAATTGAAGCTCTTAGCCGATTTTAATTTTCAATTCCTTGCCCAAAGCTTTGGAAATACGTTCCAAAGTGGAAAGTTTAATATCATCAGCATGGTTTTCGATGCGCGAAATAGCTGTGCGTTTGGTGTTTAATTTATCAGCCAATTGTTCTTGTGAAATACCTGCAGCTTCGCGGGATTTACGAATCAATTCGCCAACGGATCCTTTTGCTGGACCAGCAGATTTTGCAGCGCTAGCTTTGGCTGGAGCAGCTTTAGCAGGCTTCGCAGCTTTAGCAGGTTTTTTGGCGGCCACTTTTTTTGCGGGAGCAGCTTTGGATTTTTTTGCCTTTGACATAATATCTCCTAAATTGGGTTAAGGGGAAAGTCCCCAGTGTTAACGCTAAAATCTCTGCACTGAGCAGAAAATTCTCGTGTTCTCTCAAATGTTAACTCATAGGTTAACCCACGTCAAGAGATTTTTCAAGGGACGGCTTATCTATGTTACAGTCTTGTAGATGTTTCGACTTAACTTGAGACCCAGAGTTAACCTCCAGATCTCAAGACTAGATTACAAGTTACCCTTGTAATAAGCGATTGACCCCATGAAATAAGGCTCGAACATTTGCTTTTAAAGTATCCAAATCTTTACTGCGGCCAATAACAATTGGTCCTTCGCTTTGACCTTGTGCCGAAACCTTCCTTTGTAATTTAATTTCGGAAAGTGCATATGCCGCGAAATCCAAATGCTCTATATCCATGGCAATTTGTGTGTATTCCAATAAATGAAAATACAATCCAATCTGCTCTAAGACATTCATACAAGCGTCGATAGGCCCTGTACCCTGACCTTTTAATTCATGATCCTTGCCTTGATAAGTAAAGGAAAACACAAACTCTTTTTCCCTTATGTCCACCCGAATATCTTTCAAAAATAAAGGCCCCGCCACATTTAATATTTCCTGATCATAGGCTTGTAAAATTTCCGTGTCATTTAATTCACCCTGCGTTTCTTCCGAAATTTTCTTCAAAACCGGCTGAAGCCTAGCGGCTTCTTCAAGAGTAATAGGTAACCCCAAGCTTTTCACAATTTCATACACAGCCGATTTACCCGATTGACTCGTAAAAACAAGGCGATCCGCTTCTTTACGCCCAATAATATCACCTTCAAAGGCGCGATAAGCCCCTTTTTTCATACCCTTAGTTTTGGTCGCCCCATCTTGATGTATGCCACTGCGATGTGCCACTACATCGGCACCCACTAAGGGTGCTTTTTCATAAAGTGCTACTTTTGACCATTCCGAAACCAATAAAGCTGTTTCATAAATTTCTTCCATACGCAAAGGCATAGAGACTTCGCAGTTATATAAAGCCATGGCTACTTCATAAATATTGGTATTTCCCGCACGTTCTCCCAAACCGTTTAAAGCACATTCCAATTGCGTCGCACCCGCAAAAAAGCTTTCGACAGTAGTCGCAGTAGCCATACCCAAATCATTATGCGTATGCACCGCTACGGTAACTTCCGAAGGCAATGCCAATACCACTTGCCTAACCATGTCTACAAATATTTGAGGGCGATAGCGCTCAACCGTATTGGGTAAATTAATAACCGTAGCTCCCGCACGCGTTACCTCATGAAAAACGTCAATTACAAAATCCATATTTTCACGACAATCCCCAAAATGTTCCGCGGAAAACTGAATACTACCCTTACCCTTCATCAAGGACTTGGCATAGACAATCGCTTCTATCGCTTTGGCCTTTACTTTTTGTGGCTCCATGCGCAAAACATTTTCCATGGCAAAAGGGCTAGTGGCTAAAAATATATGAATGCGTGGTTGAGGAGCATCTTGAATAGCCTCCCAAGCCATGGATATATCGCGTTCTACGGCGCGCGCCAAACCTGCAACTACCACGTCATCGGGTGCCAATCTTGCCAAATGCTGCGCTGCGGCAAAATCCATTTCACTAGCGCCAGGATAACTCACTTCAATGCCCTGCACACCTAATTTGAGTAATTGTTTAAATACCAATTCTTTTTCATTCACATTCCAGGGATGACGTAAAGCTTGGTTTCCATCGCGTAAAGTTACGTCATAGAAAAAAGGTTTTCGATTTTTTGACTCGTTTGACATAATGAACCTTTCAATTGAACCTTGAAAAAATATTGAGAAATAAAAAAAGCCCACTCCTAGGAGCGGGCTTTAAAACAAAACACGAACACTCCTCTTTACCTAGAGTTCCTAAAAAGCAGCGAGAGTAATAGTTGTGACTGTTGTGTTGTAAACATAATTTTATAATAACTCAACCCACAAAAAAAAACAAGGGTTATTCAAAAAGTCAAGGTTAACCTAGCCCCAGTGCTTTCGGGGCCTAATTCGGGTATAAAATCCAAAGCCACTGTTCTCACACTAGTTCTTTTATAAAGATTTAAAGTGCTAATTAAAGAAGATAATCGGTTTAAAGCTAAAGCCCCTATTGCAAAAGACATGGCCACTTTAGATCCACGATAATAACGCAAAGTATGCTGATAAGTTTTCCAATGCGCTGTATTTTCTGGTGTATTCGAACTCCCAAAATCCCAATAATTTTCTGGGACTGGAGCAAACTCAAATTCAGAAGGCGTTTTGCTGCTCAGTTCTTGCGCGATTTCATAACTGTCTTGGCGATGCTGTTTTTCCAAATAGGAACGGTAATTCGCCATTAATTCCAAAAATGCTTCCCCTTTATGACTGGCATCAATGCCCGCATAAGCCGAAGCATAATTACGTGCGCTTTGCAAATACGATTGTTTAGTCATCCAAGACACATATAATGAAGCCCAAAATCCAGTTTCGGTTAAGAAGAAAACTTTAGCTCGCGTTTTATTTTGTAAATAGTATTCACCACCACCGGGCAAAATAGCGGATAATGCCATCGCTATGCCGAGTGATTTACCTTCGTTTTTACTTTTACTTTGATCCACTTCAATGGTGAGACCATCACTATCATTATCCAGAGAAGGGTTTTCTAAGATAACTTGTGCGTTTACTTTGCTTTGGGCTAACCCTAAAGCCAAAAGCAAAAAGAGGATGCGAAACATGTTAAAAAGTTAAGGTTGCGTTGACGGTTGGTGTGGGAAGGTTTCCCTCCCAAGCCAAATAACTTTGGAGCCGAATTTTATCATACCAGCGCACTTCCGTTTGATAAAGAGCCTTATTGTGATAATGAGCGGAAAGCCCAGCGTCAATCGCCGAAACAATATGATTTATCACAATCCCACCTAAAAAATAAGCTTGTAGTCGCGAATAATCCGTAGCTGTTTTACGCATAGAAACATAGGTATCACGTAAGTCACTGGATCCTGAGATAGAAGAGTCGGTATAGACAATATTTTTAACATCCGACCAACCTGCAAAAAACTCTTGATCTTTACCGATTAGTTCATAAAATCCTCTGGTATCTTTGAAATTACTACGCAATTGGGAAACCGAATCGGTGGAGATATTCGCATCATTATATTCTTTAAAACTTTGCATATTTAAATCCGTACACGCTTTTTTAAGATCACTAGAGGACCCGATTTGAATGGCGTCACAATAAGATTCACGATGCTCACTCATCTTTTTAAATTCCGCAGGAGTTTTTCCTGCGGTCTTGGGATTTTGCGTAATCTCCGTTTCGTAACGACTTTGTCTCCAATTGCTATCGGCAAAAACTTGGTAGCGGGACACTTGCCTATCGTATTTCGTGACCACATAATGATGCCAACCTATCATAAGCCCCACATCAATCGCAGCATAAGCTATACCTCGCGCATAGCTTCCAACATAAGCCTGCCCAAGACCAGGAATAACTAAGGACATAAACAAGGCTTTTTTGGGTGAACGGTATTTTCCTTTGAGTTCATCTATAGTATTAACCGTGGTTTCACGCACTATGCGAGCACGTTTTTTAGGCGTTGCCGCCGCCACAGAATCAACTTTTATTAAAGAATCATTTTTAGCAATAGTATTTCCACTACTGTGCATTAGTGAATCCGGTTTAGCGGGACCGTTATCTGATAAAATTTTTGTGGTATCGGGCTTCGCCGCAGTCGTGACGTTCTTGTTACTGTCGACGGAAACAATCACTTTTGCGGGCTCTATGCGCTTTGGCATTGATGCACTATCGACTGCGATCGTTTTATTGGGAGATGCGGAAACGGTATTAATAACCGGTGCATCGGCCGCATGGATTTTTAACACGGCTAAACTTAAAGCCGATAAAAACAAAATGCCGGAAACGGATTTTTTACTACTCAAACTAGACCTCTAAAAAGCAGCCCATGGCTGGAATGAATCTATTTCTGGGAATATACAAGAGTATGTACAGTTCAACAAGAAGTATGGCTTGGGAAAGCGATAAAAACAAGGATTTTTGTTTAAAGCCCTAAGACATTGGACATGGAATAAATTCCAGGGCCTTTATCTTTTAAAAATAATGCGGCTTTTACGGCACCTTGAGCAAAGGTTTGGCGACTGTGTGCCATATGTTTTAATTCAATGCGTTCACCATCGCCTGCAAATAAAATGGTGTGGTCACCCACAATATCCCCACCTCGCACGGCGTGAATACCAATTTCGCCTCTTGGTCTTGCACCCACTAAACCCTCACGGCCATAATTAGTTTTTTCGGAAAGTTTAATGTTTCGACCGCGAGCAATAGCTTCCGCGAAACCAAAAGCCGTACCGCTAGGAGAATCTTTTTTTTGATTGTGATGCGCTTCAATTATTTCTGCGTCGAAATCATCACCTAAGGCGAGAGCAACCATTTCGGTAATTTTAAACATCAAGTTTACCCCAATACTCATATTGGGAGAAAAAACTATGGGGATTTTTTTAGCGGTCGCTTGAATAATTTCTTTTTCCGCATCAGTAAAACCCGTAGTACAAAGCACCACGCCTGCACCTTTTTTTTCGGCTAAAGCTAAGGTTTGTAAGGAAGTTTGCGGACTAGTAAAATCAATAATCACGGAGTTCGGAGTAAGTACAGCTTCCAAATCACCGGAAATTTTTAAATCTAAGCCTTCTACCCCAACACTTTGACCAATCGTCGAAGAATTGGGGGAGGAAATTGCACCGACGACTTTTAATGCCGTAGGATTTTTTTGCAAAATTTTTGCACATGCTGAAAGTACCATTTGTCCCATGCGCCCCTTGGGGCCAAGCACAATGATATTAACAGCAGGCATGATTTAACAAATTTGCTTTATTTGCTTTCGTCGTTAATAACCCAGAGTTTAACCTTGGTTTCAATTTCTTTATGCAATTGAATTTTCAAAGTATACATTCCAAGTTGCTTAATCGGTTCGGCCAATAATACTGCACGTTTGTCGACATCATAGCCAATCTCTTTGAGCTTGGCGGAAATATCGGAAGCTTGAATAGAACCATATAACTTTTCACCTTCATGCACTTTAGCAGCGATAGTGAGAGAAATATCTTTCATTTTTTCTGCTAATACGCCGATAGCTGCAAGTTCACCTGCATAACGTTTGGCGGCTCTAACACGTTCTACTTCCAAAGTTTTTTTGGAAGTGCTCGTGGCTAAAACAGCTTTATTGCGGGGAAACAAAAAGTTGTGTGCAAAGCCATTTTTAACTTTAACAACTTCTAGGGCTTTTCCTAAACCTTGAATTTCTTCTTTTAAGATAACTTCCATGATTCTCTCCTAGCGCATATTCTCGGCGACATATGGCAGTAAAGCCAAATGACGAGCACGTTTAATGGCGGTGGCTAATTGACGTTGATAGCTTGCGGATGTACCGGAAAGCTTACGGGAAACGATTTTACCGCGTTCATTTACAAATTTGCGTAAAAGTTTTTCGTCCTTATAATCGATATAAGGAATTTTGTTTTCGGTAAAATAACAGATTTTCTTCTTTTTGGATTTGGCTTCTTTACCGCCTCTTGCGTCCATCATTATAGTTCTCCTTTTTTCTCAGCATTTGCTTCGATAGCATCTACTACAGATTCGCTTTTTAATTCGGGAATGCCCGCTGGATTGTCGGCAATAGTCAACCAACGCAAAATGTTTTCATTGATACGAAAACGTTTTTCGAGCTCCGCAGGCAAAGCGCTGCCTACTTCATAATAAAATACGGCATATTCCCCATGCGATTTTCTACGAATGGAATAAGCTAAACGACGCTTGCCCCAACGATCCATGCGAATGAGTTTGCCTTGTGATTCGATCAATTTGGAAATGGCATCGAATTCGGATTGAATGCTTTCATCAGGAATCATCGCATCGACGACAACTACTGTTTCATAAGTATTATTCAAGTGTACCTTCCTTTGGCCCCGCGTTCTTCACGCTTCGGTCCCGACTTTTACGGGACAGGTTGATGTGAAAACTGTTTAAGAACCTTTAGAACTCAAACAGGAGCGGCAAAGGTATTTAGAAGTGTCTGTTTTTGCAAGAGTTAAGCCGGCTAAAATGCCACGCCCAAACCAAAGATAAAAGCCCTAACATCGCGGTGGCCTGGCTTGGCTAAACTCAAATAGCGAAATTCATATTCGGAAAAAAAATAACAGGCCGGAACTTGTTCACGCATCTTATTAAAGAAGGACAAAATATCGATAGCTAAGCCCGGATTAAAGAGCAAATTTAAGGTTTGATCGCCTGTGGTGTATTCTAAGCTACCACCTCCAGTTAAACCCGCCCAGCGACTAAACTTCCAGCCAAAACCACTTTGTAATCCCAAACCTAAATCCGTACTTTGATCTAAATCCGAGTTGTGCAAGGCAGTATCTGTTTTGCCATTAAAAATATTCAAATTATCTAATCCAATTTGAGGTCCTAAAAAAGCTGCAAATTGGGAACCATTCAGGTGAAATCGTCCAAAAATAAAATAACGATTTTGCACCACTTGTACACTGTTAGAAGGTTCGCCAGCTGCAATTTTACCACCTAATCCCGCCGAAAAATAGGGCTTGTAAAAATAACTCATTTCTCCTTGCCACAAAAATAAGGAGCCGGTGTCGGCGATATTTTGCGTTTTACCAAAACCAATGCCTCCCAAAATCCCCTTAGCCACATATACACTGCGGCTTGGATAAGGGATGGAGCGTACCACTTGATAAACGGGGCCGGAAATTTCAGGAATTCGAATGGGAGGTGTATCGGAAGAATCGGTTTCCCCTTCAGCTTGCGCATAAGATAATAGAGCTAAGCCTATTAAAACACAAAGCTTAATCATAACACGCATATTACCCCTGTGGGAAATAATCACGAAAGCCATTGGGAATAATTACCTTGCGACCAAAACGTTTTTCTAAATCGGCAGGAGTCATGTCATCTAGGAAAATATTTTCGCGATTGACACTATTGGGCGGAAGTAAAATAGGACCCTTACCCTTACTTTTTTCTAAGGCCTTAGCAAAATCTTTTCCACATAATAGGCCGGTTACGGTAACCATTGATCCAAAAGTGAAGTTTTCACAAATAATCATTTCGTATTGCAGGCCTTTTTTTAAACGCAATTCTTCCAAAAGTCCTTTAACTGTTTCCGAAGCGATAGGCGCGGTTAATACTGTTACATCCCAATCATTTTTTGCTTGCGGCAAAAAGGGTAATTCTCTTTGAAAGTCATCCATCAAGGCACGCAAAGTACCCACGCCATTTTCATATTGATTAAAGTCTCCATAAAACTCAGACGGTGGCATTTCTCTTTTAGCAAGTACATACAACTCATCGGAAGGGTAAATAAATTGTTCGCCTGTTTCGGCTTTCGTTTCGCGTGCGTGGCGCTCTACTTTCTCTAAACAATCGACAGCATCTTCATAAATAAAAGAACGTAGATCGGGTAAATTCTTACGATGCGCCGTCAATCCAATTGGGACTACAGAAATGGAAAGCATACTCGGCCAAAAGCTACGCAAGTCCGCTAATGATTTTTCTAAAAATTCTTTATCATTCCATTCCGGAACAATTACTAATTGCGTATGAAAATCAATATCATGATCGCGCAACCAAGCTAGTCGCTCTAAAATAGGTTCGATCTTATCATTCTTAAGCATATCAGCGCGACGCTGTACATCCGTGCAATGCACGGATATATATAGAGGCGATAATCTTTGATCTAAAACTCTATCCCATTCTTTTTCTGTCATATTCGACAAAGTGGTAAAATGACCATCTAAAAAAGAATAGCGATAATCTTCATCTTTCACATACAGCGATTTCCGCATGCCGCGTGGTGTTTGATGTACAAAACAAAATACGCAATTATTTTTGCATAAATGAATTTTCATGACTTCAGGTTCAATGCCTAAAACTTGACCTTCGGTGCGTTCCACTTCCATTTGCAGAAGCTTTTCTCCTCGCATAACTTCCATCTCTAAAAAATCTTCGGTACGATAAAATTCGAAATCCAAACGATCGCGAACTTCTTCTCCATTGATTTTTAAAATTTTGTCGCCGGGTTTTAATCCTGCCTTATAAGCATCGGATTCGGATTCTATGGCGGCCACTTTAAGCATATGCTTTTTTCCTTAAGAGAGAATATCCACTGTTCTTTAAAAGTAAAAAACCTTTTTTGAAGTATTCTTAGAACTCTAGGTTAAAGAATAATAATATGGAATAGTCAAAAAAAACTAGTTGAGTCGATGAAGAGTAACAAAAAAAAAGTGGTTTTGGACTTACGTCCCCTGCAAACTAGCTATGCCATGCGCGGTATTGGCTTTAATACCCGAGAATTAGCTAGCCGAGTTTATGCTTATATTTCTCAAAAACCGAATTTTCCTTATCAATTATTGGCGCTGATAATGGAAAATAGCCCGCATCCGCTTCCCCAACTCCCCGTTTTTTATCGCATGCCCTACCGCAAAAGGCCATGGCTTTGGGATCAAACGGTATTAGCGTTTTTATTGTGGAGTAAACGTATTTATCGACTGCATAATTTTGTGGCTCTAGGTCCCTTGCCCGAAATTTCCTATCCGGTACTTTTTGCAAAGCGATCCCTTCTTACAATTTTAGACTGGCATATGTTTGACGAAGACGCCACCGCGATAGAACAATTTTATCGCCAGACTTGGCGTATTCGTTTACAAAAATTTGGGCTTCCATGGGCCTATAAGATTATTGTTATTTCAGAACATGGTCGCACCGAAACCCTTAAATATTTGTGCTCCACGGACTCCACAAAAAAAATAATTACCGTTCCCTTAGGCTGCGATCAATATGACCTTTTACCCGCAGCGTCCATTTCGGAATCACAAGGATTTATACTCTCCATTGGCGATACGGCCAATAAAAATTTGTCCTTTGCTTTTAAAATATTATTGGCTCTCAAAGAGACCGCTATCGATCTTCACTGGATCATTATTGGCTCGCCCACAAATATCATTTCGCAATTCACTGCGATAAACATAGACCTTACAAAGTTTGCCTGGATTAAAATTTTGGAAAAAATTAGCGCCCAAGAATTAAAGGCTTATTATCAACATGCAGTTTGTTTATTGTTTCCATCGACCAAAGAAGGCTTTGGCAATCCCGTGCTAGAGGCTATGCGCGCAGGTTGTCCGGTGGTA
The DNA here is from genome assembly GCA_043745805.1 of Fibrobacteria bacterium. GTDB lineage: Bacteria > Fibrobacterota > Fibrobacteria > UBA11236 > UBA11236 > JAYTSD01. Next base: position 28,042 of record JAYTSD010000038.1, on the reverse strand, counting down.
ACGTCCAGTATACCCTCGATTAAGGAAATCGTTGGAGAGGCATTTACGACATACGATTTAGAAAATGCAGTTATTTGGAAAATGGAAATTTTGAAATTACTGAACGATCAAAGTTATCGGCAAACTAAAATGGAACACGGAGTTGCCCGCTCTGAAAAGTTTCTTTGGAAAAATTCCATAGCAAAAATTGAGAAAATCTATTTGGAGTAAGGACGTTTCCGTCCTCTAATTTATTCTCTATTTACGAATAGCTGCCGTATTTTGTAAAAATTTTGTGGTGTAATTATTCGTGGTGGAATCAGCCGCTAAAGCCTTTAAAGTAGCGCTAGAGTTTACTTCAGCTGTAATATCCGCAACACGTGTATCGGGGGAAGGATGCGTAGAAAACCAAGTAGAGGTGGGATCCACTCGCGAAAAATATTTCGCAATGCCAAGTGGATTACGTTTCACTAAACCCTCATAATCCGTTCCATGGGAATCCGCATCGGCTTCATTTTCACGAGACATTTTGAGTCCTGCCAATTGGAAAAAACTACCTGCTACTAGTTGCGTCAACTGACCAGGCTGATTCCCTACCAAAACTTGAATCAAAGTGGAAAGTCCAGCTTGCTTCGCCATTTGTGCCCGGTAATGATGTTGTGTCACATGCGCAATTTCATGACCGAGTACTCCAGTTAATTCACTTTCATCCTGCATTTTTTTGATGATACCGGTATAGATATATACGTAACCGCCAGGGACTGCAAAAGCATTTTCCACATTCTTATCAATGATGGTAAAAGTAAAGCCATAACTGGGTTTTTCATCGGCAGGAATAGCAGCCACAATCTCTTTGGCTATCCCTGTCACATAATTTTGAAAAACGGTATCTTGTGCGGTCTTAGCCACATAAAGAGGAAATTCCACTTTTGCACTATCGCGTAAGTGTGCATTGAATTCCGCACCCAATTTTGTTTCGTCATCTTCGGAAACCAATAAGGATCCGGCCGTTCCAAATACATCACAAGAGCAGTGCATCAATAAAGGGCAAGCTAATAGGAAGGGGAGTAAATGTCGAATTTGTAAAAATTTCATGTCCAAGCCTTTTCTTTTCCGGAATATAATTTAAAAAATAAGGCGAGGTGAAAAATTACCGCCATGGGAAACCAAAAGAAATAATCCCAGGCCTGCGGGAAATCACAAATATATCGGAAAATTTCTCGCGAATACATATTCATTGGCAAATTTGGATTGGAAAAAAAACCTTTGTATAAAGCCGAAATAACCGAGGTTAATCCATAAGTGTTCCAAAATAAAAGCAATAAGCGAAAAAAGTTTTGCTCCGGTCGATAAAAAGCCAATAAAATAAGCGCTCCCAAGCCGGTAAGTGTTTCGCTTAATCCCACGCCTAATCCAAACTCTTCATGCACATAACCACCCCAAAGCGCGGCTGCAAAATGAAAACCCATTAATCGAGTAATATGCCAAAATAAAATTTGCCTCATGGGCAACTCTATGCATTTACGAGTTACGCTTTTAGGAAAGCGTAAAGACCCTAAAAACACTATCCACGGAAGCTGACTAAACAAAAAGAAAATTACTGTACTCGTCCAAGGGGTCAGCCAAGGGAGCTGCATAATCAGTAAAATATTTAGTAGGCAAAACCAAGCTAATGCCCACCAAATATACTTTCCAAGTTGTTTAGGTAAAAAAGCAAAAGCTAAGAAGCTGAATCCGTATATCCATAAATCGAGGACAATTTTATCGGTTAAAACAATTTCATGCCAAGCCTCAAAAAATTGGATCACTAAAACTTATCCATACTGTGCAATACCAAAGAACAAGCTTCTTCCACTTCCATGCCATTTGATTTCAGCTTAGCCATTAAAACCGGATTTTCGGCACCCGGATTGAATATGGCTTTTTTGGCGCCACTGCTTAAAATTTCATTTTCTAAAGCTTGACTGCGCTTATCATTTAAATAAATAGTCAAAATATCAGCCTTTTTAGGAGCTGATTCCAAATCAGGTAAGACCGGAACCCCTGCTATTTCTTTTAATGCCGGATTGATTGGGTAAATTTCGAAATCACCTTCGGCTTGCAAGCGCTTCAAGAGCAAATTGCTAGTTCTATCCGATTTATCCGAAGCCCCTAAAATTATGACTTTCCGTTTATCCACTTTAACCTCACTTTGTTGGAAATATAAATCGGACCCGAGCTTTTCTGGGTATTTCATGGCATTTTTATGCTGATCTAAAAGCATGAAAGCCTAAGTAACCTGAAAGCTACTTTAAAGTATTTCTTTTTTAGCCTGTAGTATAATGACGATTACCTGATCTCAACATGTCGGATTCTTATACGCATTCAAACCCAAAAATACAAAAGTATACCGATAATTCAGAAAGTGTGAAAACCTGCACAACCACTTATTTGCTTATTATTATAACATTGAGTTTAATTGGGTTGTATGCGAAAATAATTCCTATTAAGCACCCTTTTTTCCATTTTAGGGGGAAATTCTATGCACCATAAAGCTTTTTTTTCTTTGCCCGTGGCTTTTACTTTTAGCCTTAGTTTTGCCTTTGGTGCATATGCTTCCGAGGCTACAGAGAATGACTCCTTGTTTACAAATCAAGTGCAAGAGCTATTAATTGGGCATACACAAAATGTGAATTTAGATTCTCTTTTGCTAAAAATTGAAGAAAAAGTAAAATGGGGCGAAAGCGACTCTCCGGCCTTAATAGAGGCCCAAGGGCGCATTTATTTTGTGCAAGGCGAATGGAACAAAGCCTACATTTTTTTTCAAAAACTAAAAGGTACTAGTCCCGCAATACTCGGCATGATTGCAGAATGCACCATGCATAAAGGGGATAAGTATGAAGCCGCAGAATGGTATTTAAAAACCGCGCAAGCTTATTTACCCGAAGAAAGTTTTTCCACTTCTAATTTTCGAAAATATTTGGAAATAAAACCCAACGATATCAATGTCAAAATCATGATGGCTAAAGGCTTAGAAAAACAAAATCGATTTGTGGAAGCCGGACAAATTTATGCCCAAGAATATATTTTTATCTCACAAAACTTGGAAAACACCTTGCATGCAGGAAGCTTAATCACCAAATCGAGCCGCCCAAGTGATGCTATAAACTTATATTCCAAGGCAAGAGAAAATTTTCCAGCGAGTGAAGAAATACTTTTAGCACTTGCAAATCTTTATACGCAAATCAATCAACTCCCTGAAGCCGCAAGCGCTTGGGAGCAGGTATTTAATCTCAATGCTAAAAATCTTGAGGCTCGTGCAAACTGGCTTGCAGCTATCGAAAAAATTGGCAATCCAAGTCTGAGCATTGCCACTTTAAATAAAGTTCTTGCCACGCAAGAAAAATCGGAATGGCATTTTGCTTGGGCAAAATTAGCGGCTCAGCAAGGGCATTTGGATACTGCTTATACACAACTTCACTTGGCTTTGAAAATGGATCCTCATCGCAGCGAATATTTGGCTTTACTGCCTGAATTGCTCCAAACCGAGCAACAATTACAAGATAATTTGCAGCCCTTAAAAGAATTTTTTGAGCAAAAGAAAAATGTAACTCCCGAGCAGCTTAAAAAAATGGCCAAGGCTTATGCTTTAAATAAAGATATGAGCCATTCCGCTATGCTTTATGCAGAATACTATCGGGCCATGCCCTCGGCCTTGGATAGCGATGATATAGCAACTCAGGCGCTTATCGAAAAGCCCGATGCCAATGGCGAGGAATTAAATGTTTACCTTGTCTCACATTGCTTAAAGACCAATGACACCTCACAGGCGATAGTACTTTTAGAAAAAGTGCTATCTAAAAATCCAAAACGAAGTGCGGAACAAATGCAACTAGGAATGCTTTATTATGCTAAACAGGATTGGGCAAAAGCCTTAACCCACCTTACACCAGCTTTAAAATCGCAAAACAACTCTCTTGCATGGAAAGCCTTAGGGGATATACAGTATTCCAAACAACATTGGAAAGAAGCCTTATCCGCCTATGCAAATACGGCAAATGGAGATAATGATTTAGCTATGGCGCGCAAGCGTTTGGAGTTAAGTAAAAAACTGAATCAAACCACCGAGAGCGAAAAAGCTTTGGCTTTAATCGCTAAACTAGAACCCGATAATAAAGCAACCACTTTAGCTTTAGCCTTGCAACAATTTGCAAAACAACAATATGCTGAAAGTGCCGAGAATTTTAGTAAGGGGTTAAGTGAAGACGATAATCAAGCGGCGCATTGGACTGATTATGGATTATGTCTATTAGCACTGGATAAAATTGGGGAAGCAGGACCAATTTTGCAAAAGGCTATCGATTTGGGTGATTTACAAAATGAAGTTATGGTAGGTAGAGCCCGCGCGTATCGACTTGAAGGCGCCAAAGAAATGTCGGCTTCAATTTTAAATTATTTAATGGAGCAGAATAAACGCAATCATTATGCACTTTTTTGGTCCGGTCAATTTGCCGAACAGGATGGTAATCGCGACCAAGCTCTAGTGCTATATAAAGAGGCCGTACAAATTGATCCTAAGAATCCAAATTATTCGCAAAACTTAAATCGTTTGGAACTTGCTGGAGATTCTCAGAACCAAAAATAATTTATGCCTTTGATATTATTAGTTTTAATGCATTGAATTTTTCTCGATTATTGAATGAGCCTGGATTTTCTTTCAAAGGGGACTTTACTTGAAGGATAAGATACTCATTGTCGAAGACAATGCAGATTTTCAAAAGCTTCTACGAGTGGTTCTCGAAGGTGAGGGCTACGAAGTTATTTCGGGACATAATTTAGCTGAGGGCCTTTATTTTGCCTCCCATGAAAATCCAAAACTCATTTTAACTGATGTGGTTTTAGAGGGTTCCAGCGGAATCGATTTATGTCAAAAAATTAAATCACAAAAAGAAACCGCTAGCATACCTGTCATTTTAATTTCGGGTAATCGTATTCGCGAAGAAGATCAATTACAGGGTTTGGAAGAAGGCGCCGATGACTATTTACTCAAGCCGGTTTCCAATGAAATGCTTTTAGCGAAGGTAAAGGCTGTGTTACGTCGCTATGCCTCGCCCGAAGAACTTTCCGACATTTTAAAATCGGAAGGGCTTACTTTGGATGTAAAAGCTCGTAAAGTAACTTTGGAAGGAAATGCCGTAGCCCTTACGCGCAAAGAGTTTGATTTGATCACTACGCTTTTGCAAAAAAAAGGCCAAGTAGTTTATGTCTCGCATTTATTCCGCAGCATTTGGGGCTATGGTCCAGAAATTGACATCGATTCGCATACGGTGAAAGTTCATGTTTCTTCATTACGAGGAAAGTTAGGGCCTATGCTAGGGTCTAAAATCGTGAATGTTCCAGGCTTAGGCTATCGTTTCGAAGGCTAATTAGGTCCTTCATTCAATGTCAGTACGGGGTCATAAAGTTAAAGTAAGCCCCAGTTTAAAGGTCGCTATCATCTACGGCTTTTTTTCTTTTATGTGGATTGCCTTTAGCGATCACCTCCTCTTATATTTTTTTACCGATCCCCATGAACTTTCCAAATGGCAAACCCTAAAAGGCTGGGGATTTGTATTACTTAGTTCGATTATTATTTATTGCTTAATTGAATGGGAATGGAAGCGAAGGCGTAACATTGAAAGCAAAGCTCAAGAAAGCGAAGAACGGTTTCGCAGTTTAGTAGAACTTTCGCCTGATGCGATTATGGCATATAGAGGTAACAAAATTATTTTTGCCAATCAGCAATGCATAAAACTTGTGGGCGGCACACATCTAGAACAAGTTTTAGGAAAAAATCCAATTGACTTTATTCATCCCGATTTTCGTGAATTAGTAATCAATAGAATTATCCAATTACGTCAAACTGGAATACCTCTCCCGGTTGTTGAAGAAAAAATATTGCGCTTTGATGGTAATAGTGTCGATGTTGAAGTTGCGGCCGCACCTTTTTCGGATGCCGGTGAATTTGCCGTGCAAGTGATTTTGCGTGATATTACCAAGCAAAAGCAAGCGCAATTAATGCATCAACACAACTTGGAATTGTCTTTGCAAAATCAACAAATACAATTAGCCAATCAATTGAAAAATGAATTTCTTGCTCATATGTCGCATGAATTAAGAACACCTTTAAATGCAGTAATTGGTTTTACCGAATTTTTAATTGACCAAAAAGCCGGAAATTTAAATGCTAAACAAAGTGAATACCTTCAAGATATTTTAAATAGTGGTATGCACTTACTTCGTCTTATCAATGATATGTTGGATCTCGCTAAAATAGAAGCAGGAAAAATGGAATTTTTTCCCGAGCCCTTTATTGTGGCCGATACACTAAATGAGGTGTGCATGAGTCTTGCACCTCTTTTAGAAAAAAGAAATATCTCACTTAATACCAAAGGCGATATGGCTTTAGAAATTATTCTGGATGTGCAAAAGTTTAAGCAAATTCTATACAATCTTATTTCCAATGCGATTAAATTTTCTAAGACCGATAGCCTAATTAATATTCGGGTAGAAAAAATATCCACAGAAAAAATGACTCTCTCCATACAAGATTTTGGCATAGGAATTCGCACAGAAGATTTGTCAAAATTGTTTAATGAATTTCAGCAGCTCGAAGCGGGGATGACACGCCGATTTCAAGGTACAGGCTTAGGTTTATCGCTAACCAAAAAATTAGTTGAGTTGCAAGAAGGAACTATCGCGGTAGAAAGCGAATTTGGTTTAGGTAGCACATTTACTATTACCCTACCCTTGTCGACACTAAAGGTAACATGAAACCCCAACGCATTTTAGTGATAGAAGATCATCCTGTGAATTTAAAACTCATGGTGAATTTATTGGAGAGTGAAAACTATATCGTGGATCAAGCGGAAAATGCAGAAAGTGCCATAAATTTATTGCAGACTATTCAGCCCGATCTAATTCTCATGGATATTGCTTTACCTGGAATTGATGGTTTGACTTTAACGAGACAGCTCAAAGAAAATCAAATGACTCGGCATATTCCCATTATTGCCCTAACCGCTTTTGCCATGAAAGGCGATCAACAAATAGCCTTAGATGCGGGTTGTGAGGATTATATCACTAAGCCCATAGAAACACGTAAGTTACCTCAAAAAATCGCGCTTTTTTTAGCTGCGCGCAAGCATTAAATACTTAATCTTCAAAAATTTTACTCTAATTTGACTTCTATTTGCCTCTGATTTAACCATCTCGCTTCTATACTTATTCCAACAGCGAAAAAGCATATTTGAATTATGCCAGCACGCAAAAAAGGAATAATTTATGGATGCAAATCGTGTAAGTACATTACCTAAAGATTCCTCTTCAGTGTTGAATTCTATTTTGGATTCTTTATGGGAATATTCGGTATTTGCATTAGATGAACAGGGCTTAATCCTTTCTTGGAATAATCGTGCACTTAAAATGTACCAAACGGATGAATTCACCTTATTGGGAAATAACTGCTCCGTACTTTTTCATCCGGAAGATATAAGTTCAGGTTTAGTACAAAGTATTCTTACCCAAGTGCATCGCAATGGGCGTTGGAAAGGGCAAATACGCCAACGATGTAGCAATGGTGAAACCCTTAGTACTTTGGTTTTAGTGATTTTACGGCATGATGCTGAAGGGCAACTTTTAGGCTATAGTTTAATGGCGCGCGAAATAAACACCGCAGTCATTCCTATGATGCCTATCCCAACGAAGCTTGTCCCCACAAAGAGTCGCATTTCCTCTGAAGCACTTGGCAATATAGGCCCTATGCTTGTAGATGCGGATCATAAAGACGCACAGGCCGCATTAAAGATTTTAGTAGTGGATCCCGATCCGCAACATGGACGTTACCTTACGCGTACTTTACGATCCGCAAATTATGCTACTGAAAGAGTTGAAAGTGCGCAAGAGGCCTTAGCTATTATGAATACCATGCCCTTTTCCTTAATTTTTATAAATGAAAAACTTCCTGATATGAAGGCCTCGCAATTAATAGATACTTTACGTCAGAAACACTCCGAACTAGCGATACAATTTTTGTTATTATCTGAAAACCCTGAGATGTCTTCACCCAATACACTTTTCAAAGCCGTATTAAATAAACCCATCACCTTAAAAGATTTACGGTCATGTTTGGAAAATGCCTCTCTTGAATTAAGCAAAACCCAACCCTCCGAAAATTACGCTTATGTTAAGTGAAAAAATATTAATTGTAGATGATAATCCTTACGGGCTAAAGCTTAGTCGCATAGTCCTTGAGAGCGAAGGTTTTGAGGTTTTGACCGCTTATCAACCCTATCAAGCTTTTAATTTAATAGAAACACAAAAGCCCAAAGTATTGATTATCGATTTAGAAATGATCACATTTGACGCAATAGATTTTATCGAAAAAGTACGCGTCGAAGAAAAAGTACCCGACCTACGCATTTTAGCTATTCGATCAGGAAAATATAAAAACCCCGTTTTATTGACTGAAGGGGCTATACAAGGTTTTTTGTATAAACCTATCAATACCCGAACGCTGGGAAAGACCATCCTTTCACTTGTAAAAGGGGTTGCCACACCTGCCTAAGAATTAACCCACCCCTGATTTTCGCCATCCTCTTGCTGTCCAATCAAGCGGATATGTGCCTGCGAAAAAGCCTACAAGGCGAAAGGGTTTTACTTCCCTTAATCCCTATTGCTTTGGGGCAGGGGGTGGGTTTCAAACTGAGCAGTGGTCAAATTAAAACCATAAAAAAAGCCGACTTAATTAAGTCGGCTTTTTTTATTTATGGTCGAAAGCTTTTTACAGCCATCGGACAATTTTATAAGTAAAAACTATTTAACGAGTTCTGCCGCATGTTTTAGCGCAGCAGAAATGCCATTTTTAGCAATATAGCGTAAGCCCGCACCAGAAATTTTAAGCGTTACCCAGCGTTTTTCTTCAGGAATCCAAAATCTTTTTTTGTGTAAATTCACATTGAAGAATTTACGCGTATGATTCATGGCATGCGAAACCTGATTGCCTCTTTGTCTGGTCTTTCCGGTCACTTCACATCTACGGCTCATACATCCTCGAACTTTTTAAAAATGAAAGTGCTAAGGTAATATTATTGTGGGATATTTTCTAGGGTATTAATCTTATCTATTTATATCCCATAGCCGATAAAAAATTTGCTACGCCATGAGCGGGTTCAGGAGTTACATTGGCCTGCATTAACTGCCCCATTTCCGTACTAATTTGCAAATTTTGCAGCTTCTCCCAGCTTATTTCCAAACCTTGGCCCTTTTTCTCCAAAAGACTTTTTAAAGCTTCGAATTCACAAAAATCGCGGCGACCCAAAAATAGTACCGGTTTAGCATAAGCTAAGCATTCCGAAACTAAGCCATAGCCCAATTTCCCGAGTACCAAATCACAGCTTGCGGTTAAATCGGCATAGCTATAATCGGCATCTTTTTGCAAAATATGGTAATTGGCTGCCGCTCCTGCTAAGGCATAAAGCCCGAAGAATTCCCATTCAGAAAGCTCAGCAAGTTTTTTCCATACCACGCCGTCTAATCCATAATTCCCCATATACACTAAGCACCATTTTTTATGGTTGTTTAAACCAAAGCGTTCAGCCAATTGGTGCCGACGACTTTCGCCCTGACGCGCCAATATGCCAATGTTTAGGCTTTGAGGAAAAGATTGCTGCGGAAAGCCTGGATGTAAATAAAAATGTTGCGTGGCCAAAGCATAGTCTGCTTTGATTGCGACGAGTAAAGCCGCATATTGTGGATGAGCTTCGATATAAGGGGCATAAATTTCCGCCCAAGAAAAATTCCCTATCGCCCATGAAGAAAGATTAGCCGCCTGGGCAATTGGAAAAGCCAAAGGAGGAATATCACCTATCACTCCCTCGGCAGCAATGTCTTTTAATCGTTGCGAATAATGAGCTATCAATTCATCACGTTGTGCATTGATCTTTTGATACGCTTCTAAAGTGGCAATAATATCTACTTCAATAGTGTTACGTTGTATACAACCACAATCGATTTCACAATATTCATAGGTAAAAGGATTTTTTAATTCTTCGCGAAAAAAAAGTTCGGGAAGCGAGGTAAAAATCGTGACATTTATTTCAGGAGGCAAGGCATTAATTAAACTGCTTTCGCGCACTCCATGCCCAAAACCATGTCCGGTAATAAAAAAAGCTAAATGGCGTGGCGCTTTAAGCAATGGCTTTGTTTAAAATATCGGGTAGAGAAAAACGCACATTCTCTTCCAAGATAATGAAATCTTCGGAAGGTGTTCCTGGAAATTCTTTTTGAATCCACTTCACCACATCTTGTACCAAATCCTCAGGAGCCGATGCGCCAGAAGAAATCCCAACAAATTCAACGCCTTCAAACCATTCTCGCTGAACATTTTGCGGGCCATCTATCAAATAAGAAGGTTTCCCCATTCTCTCCCCTAATTCACGCAATCGATTAGAGTTAGAACTATTAGACGATCCTACAACTAATAATAAATCCACCTTTTGCACCATTTCCATTACCGCTTGTTGGCGATTGGTAGTGGCATAACAGAGGTCCCCTTTTTCAGGACCTTTAATATTTGGAAAGCGTTCACGTAAGGCGTCAATGATTTCCTTGGTTTCACCAATAGACAAAGTGGTTTGCGTGGTATAGGCTAAATGATTTTCATCAATATTTTCCAATTTCCAAACATCTTCCGGTTTTTCCACTAATAACATGCGGCCTTCTTGTAATTGCCCCATAGTCCCCACCACTTCTGGATGTCCGCGATGCCCGATAAGAATAATCTGCATTTCATTTTTACTATAACGCATTACCGCTGAATGAACTTTTTTCACTAAAGGGCAAGTCGCATCTACCGTTAATAATTGGCGCGAAGAGGCATCGTGATAAACGGCTTTAGGCACGCCATGGGCAGAGAAAATTGCTACTGCTCCATTGGGTACTTCCGATAATTCTTCAACGAAAATGGCACCAATTTCTTTGAGGCGAGAAACTACTGCTTGATTATGCACTATTTCATGGCGCACATATACGGGCGCCCCAAATTTTTCAATTGCCTTTTCGACAATGCTGATGGCTCTATCCACACCAGCACAAAAACCTCTAGGGGATGCTAAATAAATTTTCACAGTTATTCTCCTATAAAGAGAAATTAACAAAAATCATCGCAACCGTTGCCATCCCGACAAGATGATCGATGCCTTATTGCGATTTATGCTAGTAATGCCCTAGAAACAGCACTTTTTCAAAAAAAAATTAATGATGGCGGGAGCGGGTTTGTGCATCTTCGCTCGATCCAAATGCTTGCCGAAATAATTGAAGATCTTCGAGATTAAACTCATCGTCGGCTAAAAACCGTTTATAGGCCAAAATTAGTGACGAGTCATTTTGATTTTCTTCATGCCCGCTTAATGCTCGACTAAACGATCGAAGAGGATAAAGAGTTTTCATAGTTACCTTCGCTTGTGCTAAAATTCTTTAAGCTTAATTTACTCTTATGATATTGCATTTGAGCTAGCAACGATTTTCTAGAAAATGTCTAATCTGTTACAATTTGATGTTAAATTCATAAAATCGCTTTAGCCCTATAAAATCTATACTTAAAGGAATACCTAAAGGTTACATTGAAGTTTCCGCATCGTGTAAGTGGCGTAACTTAGCCATTCCTATTAATTTCATAACTATTCACACCTGTTAGTAGAATTGTGGATAAATAAAACGAAACCCATTTGTAACTGCCATGAAAAAACTCGCTATTACCTTAGTTCTTATAATGAATACAGAAATAAGACGAGTGATTTTGGTCCTTTTTGAGGCAAAATCCCTTTAAAACAGGAGTTTTTATGTCTACAACTCGAATTTACTATTCGCTAGACAAACAGGGTTTATCGTCTTGCAAAAACCCAACGTTTACTATAAATGATTATGATATTGAAGGACTTCCCGAACCTGATGAAGAACCTCGACCTGATGAAGAAGAGGATGAGGAAGATTGGTAACACTATCAGATCAAAAAAAGCATAGTCGATACATTGACCGAGATTTTTCTTGGTTAGCCTTTAATGAACGCGTATTTTGTGAGTCTCGTAACGATGAAAATCCATTATTGGAGCGCATTAAATTTCTCTCTATTGTGGCCAACAATATGGATGAATTTTTCGAAGTCCGCATTGCAGCACTCTTGCAAAAAATTGAATTTGCTATACCTGCGGATGGCATCGCAGAAATGGATTGTTCGGAAAAACTAAAGCTATTATTGCAAAGAATAAATCGCCTCAACGCCCAACAATATCAATGTTGGAATGAAGAGCTGTTACCTCTGCTCGAAGCAGAGAATATTCGTATCAAAGATTTTTCGGATTTACATGCGCATGAAACCGCTGCATTACAACATTATTTCTTGCATGAAGTTTATCCCTTACTCACACCCATTAAAGTCGATCCCGCACATCCTTTTCCGCGCTTATTAAATAAAGCTTTGTGTATGGCGGTGTTTTTGGGGACGGACAGCCAAGCTCCTGCGGAAAGCTTAGGGATTATCACCGTACCTCGCAGCTTACCGCGACTCATTCGAATTCCAGGAAATAATTCGCAAACCTCGTTTATTTTTTTATATGAAATTATTCGTCATTTTGTGCAAGAATTGTTTAAAGGATATTCGATTCAATACTGCACCTCCTTTAGAATTACCCGCAACAGCAACCTTTACCTCGACTCGGACGATAATGAAAATTTAATAGAAGCCGTTGAAAGCGTAGTCCACGATAGGCGTAAAGGCGATGTTGTGCGCTTAGAAATTGAAAAAGATGCTCCCGAGCTGCTCATTGAAGCATTAATGGCTAAACTTGATTTAGTGCCTTTTTTGGTTTTTCGGGTGAATGGTCCAGTAAATCTTAATCGCTTAATGGGCCTATATCAAGCCCTCTCCTCAGGCCATTTAAAATATCCTATTCATATACCAATTAATACTTTAAGCCCTTCATCATTGGGTATTTTTGAGCAGATCAAACAAAATGATATTCTGTTACATCATCCTTTTGAATCCTATGATCCCGTTGTGGAATTTATTAAAAGTGCTGCAAAAGATCCCACCGTGCTGGCGATTAAACAAACGCTTTATCGCACCAGTTTAGAATCTCCTATTATGCGTGCCTTACAAAGTGCTGCCGAACAAGAAAAGGAAGTGGTGGCCATTGTTGAATTACAAGCACGTTTCGATGAGAAATCCAATATTAACTGGGCGCGACAATTAGAGGAAAAAGGCGGCACGGTACTTTATGGTGTGGTGGGCTACAAAACTCATTGTAAAATAACTTTGATCACGAGACGTGAAGGATCGGAGCTAAGAATATACGCGCATATTGGAACCGGCAATTACAATCCCGATACTGCTAAATTTTATACCGACTTAAGTTTTTTTACTTGTGCTGAAGAAATCACCGCTGGAGTGGGTGATGTATTTAATTTCCTCAGTGCCTATTCCAATTTTCCCGATTTCAAATCCCTATTGGTAGCGCCGGTTAATTTATTAAACGAAACCTTACGTTTAATCAAAGCGGAAACTGAATGGGCTAAAGAAAATAAGCCCACACTCATTATGGCAAAAATGAATGCCTTGGTGGATGCCGAGTTAATCGAAGCCCTGTATGCCGCCTCGCAAGCTGGAGTAACAATTCGCTTAATTGTACGCGGCATTTGCTCTTTAAGGCCTGGCATTAAAGGTTTAAGCGAGAATATAGAAGTCATTAGCGTGGTCGGTCGGTATTTAGAGCATAGTCGAATATTTTGTTACGGTAACCAAGGTGAGCCATTATTATTTTTAGGTAGCGCCGATTGGATGAAGCGAAATTTACGCGATAGAGTTGAAGTATTAGTTCCCATTACTCAGGCAGATTTAAAATCCAGAATGGAAGCTATTTTAGAATTGTATTGGGCGGATACAGCAAAATCCCACTCTATGCAAAGCGATGGGCAATACAAATGGCGGCGTGAGGAAAAAAATAAAATCGATGCGCAAAAAATTCTCATGAGCCAGCCGCCCCTCATAGCATCATCCTTCCTTGCCGAATTTAAAATTCAAACAAGAAAATTAGTAGAAATAAAAACGGAACATTTTCCGATCACGGAAAACGCCCAGCAAAAATAAAATCGCACAAAAAAAGACCTAAAAATTAGGTCTTTTAAAAGTGAAAAAAATAATGTGTTTTAAATATCTTTGTAATCTTCTGCATGATGCTTAACCACACGGGCTTGCACATGAAAGATCATTTCTTCGGCAATATTGGTTGATAAATCGGAAATGCGTTCCAAATTTTTGCTCACACGCAAAAGTTCAAAAGCTAATTCTACAGAAGCCTTATCACTCTTCGCCAGATTAATCACTTCTCGAGTCATGGAACGATTTAAATCGTCAATCATATCATCCGTTTCCAAAACCGTGCGAGCCAATTGAGCATTTTTTGTAAAAAAACTTTCTACGGCATCGTGTAACATCGAACGGGCGATAACCGTCATTTTAGGCAATTCTATTAAATCTTTTTTTTCCGCAAAGCTGATATAACTAATGGCAGATTGAGCGATGTTCACGCAATGATCGCCAATGCGCTCTAAATCATTATTAATCTTTTCGATAGCCAACATAAAGCGCAAATCAATAGCCACAGGCTGATGCAGGGCGAAGAAATCGGCTACATGATGATCGATATCAATTTCTAAGGCATTAATTAAGCGCTCATTCGCAAAAGTTTGCTCTGCATATTCTTTATTGCCTTCCAATAAAGCGCGGGTACACAATGCTAAGGACTCTTCCGCGAGTCCCGCCATTTTTTGGAGCATCGCTTTTAAATTGTTTAATTCTTTTTCGAAATGTCTTTCCATTAGCCAAATCTCCCCGTTATATAGTCTTCAGTTTGTTTTACTTTTGGTGAAGTAAATATTTTTTCGGTAGCATCCACTTCAATGAGTTGGCCTAAATAAAAGAAGGCCGTAAAATCACTCACTCGCGCCGCTTGTTGCATATTATGCGTAACGATTACAATAGTATAATGATCTTTTAATTCATAAACCAATTCTTCGATTTTTGCCGTAGCGATAGGATCCAATGCGGAAGCCGGTTCATCCATTAATAATACTTCGGGATTAACAGCCAAGGCACGGGCAATACAAAGTCTTTGTTGTTGACCACCCGATAAAGCTAAAGCGCTTTTTTTCAAATCATCTTTTACTTCATCCCACAAAGCAGCGCCACGCAAACATTTTTCTACAATCACATCCATTTCGGCTTTATCTTTTAAACCATGAATACGGGGACCATAAGCCACATTTTCGTAAATAGATTTGGGAAAAGGGTTAGATTTTTGAAAAATCATTCCCACTTTTTTTCGTAGCTCCACTTCATCGACTTTTTTATCGTAAATATCAATACCGTCGACAAAGACTTTACCCTCAATTTTTACATTCTCAATTAAATCATTCATACGATTTAACGAACGGATCAAGGTACTTTTACCGCATCCCGAAGGACCAATAAAAGCCGTTACTTTATGCTCAGGCATTTTTAAAGACACATTCTTCAAGGCATGTTTTTGACCATAAAACAAATTAAAATTGTCTACTTTCAATTTTTCCGTTGCCGTAACGGCGGCGTTTATTTCGAGTGTTGCCATTAAATCCTCTTGTTTATTCTTAAGCCAACATACGACGACGCATTTTATAACGCATAAATATGGCTGAGAAGTTTAGGGTAAATGTGAGTAATAATAAAACTAATGTGGTAGCATACTGAATGCCACGGGTCTTTTCCACATCAGCACTTTGGGTAGACATGATGTATATATGATAGCCTAGTTCCATAAATTGATCGGAAGTTGAGGTCGGTAAATGCGGCAAAAAATAGGCAGCCCCTGTAAATAAAATAGGCGCTACTTCGCCGGCCCCACGACTCACGGCTAAAATCCCACCGGTTAAAATACCTGTCATAGAATTAGGGATAACCACTTTAAGAATAGTTTGCCATTTGGTTGCTCCTAAAGCTAAACTCGCTTCTCGCAAATCACGTGGAACATTTTTAATCGCTTCTTCTACAGAAACAATCACTACCGGCAAAGTCAATAAAGCCATAGTTAAGCTGGCCCATAATAAATTGGGTTGCGCCCAATGCAATTTTCCGACGGGCGTAAAAGCCTTATCCATGCCACCGCCAACAAATTGCACAAAAAATCCCAAGCCAAATAAACCAAATACAATAGCGGGAATTCCTGAAAGTGTATTTACAGCGAAACGTATCCATTTAGCAATCCAAGATCCTTGCTTTACATATTCACTTAAATAAATCGCGGTAAGCGTGCCAATGGGGACACCGGCAATAGACATCATTAGTACTAAAAAAAAAGTCCCGACAATAGCTGGAAATATTCCTCCGCCCGTCATGCCTTCTTCTGGAGCATGGGTTAAAAATACCCAAGTGAGATCTTTATGGCCACCCACAAATATTTCTATTAACACCCAAGCTACCGCAGCGATAATTAGAAATGCACTCGCTCCCGTGATCAATTCGACAAGATGTCCCGTTATTTTTTTCTTCAAGGTCATTATAATCCCTTAAATTTCTTCATGAGTTTTTGACGAATTAAAAATTCCGCAATGGCATTTAATGCAAAAGAGAAAACAAAAAGCATTAATCCTAATAAGAATAATACATGATAATGCGTATCTCCAAAAACCACTTCGGCCATTTCAGCACCGATAGTAGCCGACACGGTACGTACCGGTTCAAATAGGTGGAAAGATAACAAGGCAGCATTACCCGTAGCCATAAGTACAATCATGGTTTCCCCAAAAGCTCGGCCTACCCCAAGTAATGAGGCTGCAAAAATTCCCGGCGTTGCCGCAGGTAACACTACAAAAAATGCGGTTTCCCAGCGCGTCGCACCTAAGGCTAAGCTGGCCTCGGTTAATACCTTCGGTACTGCTGAAAGGGCATCTTCTGAAAGCGTATAGATAATGGGTATAACCGCTAGCGAAAGCGCTAAGCCTCCAATAAAAGCATTGAGACGATATTCATAACCAAATATTTTTTGGCAAAGAGAAGCCAGCACGATAAGGGCAAAAAAACCAATAACCACAGAAGGAAATCCTGCCAGAATCTCAATGGCCGGCTTCATTAATTCTTTAGCCCACTTCGCGGCAAAAGTAGAGGTATATAAAGCTGCTAAAACGCCCATCGGCAAAGCAATAAGTATAGCCACAAAGGTAACTTTAAAGCTACCTGCAATTAACGGCCAAATCCCATATTTTGGTTGTTGCGATACTGGCTGCCAATCGGTGCTAAATATATTAGAAGCGGCCACTCCATTTTCAATGGCCTCAGGAGTAACCACGGATTCCATTGTATTTTTGCTCTCGGGAGCAGCGGCTTCTTCGCCATAAGTCTCACTCTCCCCCACGGTTGTTTGATTAGCCGATGCAGCAAATTTATGCTCAAGGAATATTGGGTAAGTTTCGCGAAAAACGAAAACAAAAATTAAAGCGATGAAAGCTAAAGAAAGAAAAGCAATAGAAGTAATAATTTTTTCGGCCAAAAACTCGGATAACCGAAAGCGTTTTTTTAAAGAAAGGGGTTCGCGTTTTTGTTTTTTTAAATCAACCAACATTTAACTCTTGGGTTGTGCGCATCCCATTGAGGGATGCGACATGTTTTTTAACGAATAGAAAAATAACCAACTTTTTCGACAATCGCTTGACCTTCATTGCTGAGAATCCAATCAATGTACTTCTTAAGTTCGCCCGTTGGACGGCTTTTGGTGTACATATAAAGATAGCGAGAAATTGGATAAGTTCCACTTTTCACAGTTTCCGAATTGGGTTCATAACCCGGGGAATTGGCATCTTTTTTTATTTTTGCGAATTTAATCCCTTTGCCATAAGCCGCGCCGCCAAAGCCAATACCCATTTTGTCCTTAGACACGGCATTCACTACCGCTGCGGTTCCTGGCATGCTTTGCATACTCGCGACGAAGTCTTTACCTTGCAAAACATTGTCACGGAAATACACATAGGTACCAGAATTATTTTCACGACCATAGATAATAATCTTCGCGTCGGGTCCACCAATTTCTTTCCAGTTTTTGATTTTACCAGTATAAATATCTTTGATTTGACCGAGGGTTAATTCGGTTACCGAATTACTTTCATGTAAAAAAACCGCAAGACCATCTTTTGCACTTTTGATTTCTACACCTAAAGAACTGAAACGAGATTTTAAGCTTTCCCTTTCCGACGATTTCATCGGGCGCGAGGCATCGCAAATATCGGTAGTACCATTAATTAAAGCACTAATACCCGTACCGGATCCGCCACCTGTAACTTGAATGTTAACTTCAGGATGTGAACCCATATAGGCTTCAGCCCAACGTTGTGCCATAATAACCATGGTGTCCGAACCTTTAACAGTAATGGTTTCGCCAGCAAATGCGCTCACGGTTAAACCAAGTATTAATTTACTGATTAAACTTTTTGTTTTCATAATCTATTCTCCTAATTTTAATTTCCATTTAATTCAAAAATACTCTCTTTAAAGGAGAGCGAAAAATCTTAGAATTTTACCTGCAAGCGAAGTGTAAACACATTATCGCTTAAATCTTTTTTGTACAAAGCGAGAGAGTTTGGTTTTTTATTGGTCGGTGCATCTAGGAAATCTGGTGTTGCTGAATTTGTTTTTTCATTTGTGACCATGTCATAATAAGCAGTTATTTTAACATTAGCATCCCAATAGTATATCAAACCCATTCCCAATGTTTGATATTGAAGATCTTGTTCATTTAATGCTCCATTGGCAGCCAATCCAACAGCACTTCCTTTGACATCTGAATTTGGATCGTATACATCATATTTCACAACTGTTTGAAATTTGCTTCCAAGGTTTTGTATCCAAGACACATACCATCCCGAAAAATTACGCATTACCATATAGGACTTAGGGAAATCATTACCCACGGCTGCACCAGACGAGCCATAGTTTTTACTACTTGCTATCGTACCAGGCATAGTGCCCATCAAATATTCACCGCGAATCGAAAGCCCGCCAACATATGGCAAATCATAATAAGCTTGCAAATCCGCACCAAATACTTGGCGATCAAATTTTTTGTTTTTATTGCCAGTTGTTGCCAATGAATTAGTACCAGATAATTGATAAACAGTGTCATTTCCGCTCATTGATTGACCTAAATAAACAGAATATCCTCCATCAATTGCTAAACCTAGCTCTTGAAAGGGTGCCTTGAAACCAATTCGACCAATGAAATCCATTGTGCTATCCACTTCATCGCCATTTGATGCTGCTGCAGTTTTTCCATTCGGAATATTTGCTGTTACGGTATCTTTGATTGCCTTACCCAAACTATCCTTAACAACTAGTTTAGTAGAGGTGAGAGAAACAGGATTCGTTGGGGTTGAACCACCAGCAGTTCCAGTATACAAACCACCTTTCAAGTTGAAATACTTTAAGAATCCCATGTCATCACCTGGATTCATTTCCAATTTCACACCCAAATCTTTTTCACCTGGAAACACAGTTTGATAAACGCGAGTACGTTCAGGTGCTTCATGAGCCGAAGACGAATAGGGAATTTCAAAGCCAAAAGGTCTATCCATCAACCCAGCCGTTAAACTAAATGTTTTTAACCAAGGCTCATTTAAAATAATCTCAGCATCTTTCATGCTAACACCACTTGGGAGCACTTCAAATTCCAAAACATACTGACTTGTACCTGCATCATACGATGTTTTTAAACGCCCGCGACGGATCTGCAAACGCTGATTAGACGATCCAGGAAAGTTACCACCGGCTGCAGAACTGATACCATTACTGTCTGCATGTTGCCATTGAGCTTGAATGTATCCACCAACTTTAAGTTTACTTAATTTGTCCACCGTATTTTTAGTGTCGGTATAACTTTCATTCAAACCTTCAACAGTGCCTTTTAATTTTGTGAATTCTTCATCTACGGGTTTTGCATTTTGAGTGGAATCTGGGGTTTGCGCATTGACTAAACCCAAGGGTAGCAATACTAATGGTAATAACAAAAATCTCTTCATTTTTCCTCCATACAGGTTGTTTAAAATCATGGGATAAATAAAAGGATTTGTATATTTCTAAACTATTTCAAAGACGTTTCATTCTTTATCGTGATAAAACTTAGAACAAAAAAACTGGCTTTTAAACCCTAAAAAACACCAAATTGCTTGTTATCACACCTTTTGTTCAGATCCAATATGGGCCAAAATGCGACGAAATCTTTTCAAATATCCGGGATGTATTTGATCTTTATGCAATAACACTAAAAAATCATAAGTTTGAAAATCTTTATCCCAAGCCGGAGCGCTTGCAATCCATGCTCCAAGATTTAAATAACCCTTGAGCAAAGGCGGTAAAAAATCATGCATACTGATATCACCTGCATGTCCTAAACGACGATAATCTGCCAAATGTGGATAACCAAAGGTCATACAATAAGGCTCCTTAACATCCACCAAATAGTTAGCTGGTGCAGGCGCTTGATAAGACAAATAAGCGGCCATTTCATTGATCATAGCTCCTTGAGATTGCGGAACCGATGCTGCGCCCATTAACAATTCGAATTTTCCTGCATCTAAATATGCAGTAATAGCCAACCATAATAATTGAATGATAGAGCCATCGCGATAATTAGGGTGAACGCAGCTACGCCCCAACTCTAATATGCGCTCTCTTTGCATTGGGAGATGCGCAATTTCAAATTCATTTTCGCAATAAAATCCTTGTGAGGATTCCAAGCGATAACCTGGATGTAACCTATAGGTTCCCACTAAAGCATCATTTTCCTTATCAATAACTAATAGATGATCACAAAAGGAATCATAATAATCGGCATCTATACCGTCTTCATTGGTAAGGCCCGAATCAGTATGGAAAATTTCATAACGAAATTTTTGAGCCGCCGTAAGCTCGTTAACCGTGGATGCAATTTTTACAAGAAACTTTCCGCTTTCGATTTCTGGAAACATGGAGACTCCGAGTTAATTTTTTCATTTAGGATTTATTTGAATGACCTAGTGAGTAAAATACCCAGAGTCTATTACAAATTAGTTTTCACTGGGTTAGCGCCTTATTACAATTTG
Source organism: Fibrobacteria bacterium (assembly GCA_043745805.1). Classification (GTDB taxonomy): domain Bacteria; phylum Fibrobacterota; class Fibrobacteria; order UBA11236; family UBA11236; genus JAYTSD01. The sequence goes on along the minus strand of JAYTSD010000038.1, from coordinate 6,889 downwards.
GTTGTGAAATTGTTTAAGTAAAGAAGTTGTTACTTATCAACGCGTAACTTGAGCCAGTTCACAAAATCGTTCCTCATTATTCGAAACACTTTTGGCTAAACAATTTAATGAAGCGCCCGTCTCATCCCAATATGCCTCGGGCCCCAAAGGCTCTCCTTCACTAAATTCCTGTCTTGATTTTAACTTACCACTCGTATACCATTGTATGAAAAACCCTTCCTTGCGTCCATTCCGATAAGCGGTCAAAGACTTATGTATTCCATTTTCATAATAGGTTACATACAATCCATGTGGAATTTCCTCAAACTCTCCCTGTATCACAGTATAAGTAACTTGTTTGTTACCAGAAGGGTAAAGCACCGTACGACATTGTAAGTGATTACAGTGTAAAAAACACAAGCCCAATAGCAAACAGATTAAAGTTTTAAAAAAAATCTTTTTACGCATGAAGTCCTCCATATTGTGGTTAGTGTACATATTAACCATGTTTGATTACATATTCGTTTCAAACTCGTCCCAATAGCCATGCAATTGGAGTACAGGAATTTGTTGAGACGTTTGAGTGAAAAACCCAAACAACACTTATAGTATTTTCACGCGATTTTATTTTGTCGCAAAACGATTCCTATCCTGTTACAAAATTGTTACGTAACCTCTTAGTTCCTTTTTTTAATGCCAATCAGGTGTATAATTAGTCCCATGCAAATCGCCTCTAGATTAGAATGGTTAGCACGTAAAGTCATAATTTGGGCTGGCAAGGACTATCTCATTCCTTTTATGGATGGTTTAATTCATTTAGGGCGTCCTGCACCCATTGCGTTTCCATATGAACTTTTAGAGCAAGGTTTGGCGATTGCGCTTTCAGGTTTAAATAATACCATGGCCATACAAAGCAATCCAGATTGGGTTTGGCCTTATTGGGTTGAACGCCAAATACAACCGGACAGCGAAGAGTTTATGCCCACCGCCATTAACTTAATCAAAACTAATTTGACGGGACGTAATTGGACCTCACTAGGCTTGCCCGATAGTCCACGCGAGAGTATGGTGGATCCTGTGGGCATGTTAACATTATCTCCTTATGGATGGTCGATATTTCCATTTTTGAGGGTAACCGACAAGGTTGCAAATAAAGTTTCCCATAAGGTATTTTCCCCACCCGAAATGCATGGTTTAGTCAAGCAAAAACTTTTAGATGGGTTTTGGCCTTGCGTAATTACCGAATATCAAAGTATACCAGGATTAATTTGGCGCTCAGAAGCTTCAGCCCTTTCGCTTGAAGGCGAAGAGTTAATGCACTTTGGACATTATTTAGAAAACCAGTCCGACAAAAATATTGAGCTATGTTTCGGCTTAGCTTTGCGTCCTTATAACCCCTTAACCATTGGGCATATTAATAAAATCCAATATAAAAATCGTTTGTGGCGCATAAATCATAAGCCAGGCCTTTTACTCTTAAGTGATCCCGATAAAATCATTCTCTCCGATAGGCATCAAGGGGATCCTTTACGTCACGATCTTACTGCTTTTTCTGGCAAATATTTACGCTCCCGCTCTGGCATATCCACAGGACTTGCGGAATTTACGGTAAAGCTGGCACCAAGTGAAAAGTGGGAGTTACAAACTTTGGGAACGCTTTCACGATTATCCATTTCCCCACTTTCCAAATTCAAAAATATTAATCTGCAAAATTTGCTCCTTGCATGCGATAAGCAAAAATCACAATGGATAGAACAATCCTTACAAGGTTTGCAAATAAACATACCGGATCCGCAACTTACGGAAGCCTTTCATGCGGTAAAAAATCATTTGCATGTATTTGACGATGGAAAATATTTTACCCCAGGAACGTTTCTTTATCATCATCATTGGTTTAGAGATAGTGCTTTTATTGCTTTGGCTTTTGAAAATATGAGTCTTGGACAAAAGGTTAAGAGCAAGGCGCCTAATTATTTGGCGCAACAAGATAAGGATGGTTTTTTCAAAAGCCAAAAAGGTGAATGGGATAGCAATGGCCAAGCCATATTCACCTTAGTGCGCCATGTAAGAATGGGTGGCGATCTGGATATTTTAGACAAAATTTATCCTGCATTAATCAAAGGATTGCATTGGATTGAAAAAATGCGTGGACCGAGTTTAAAATCCCCTTCACCACATTTTGGATTATTACCTGCTGGATTTTCGGCAGAACATTTTGGTCCCAATGATCATTATTACTGGGATAATTTTTGGAGTCTCGCCGCTTTTCAAGAAACTCTTTGGGCCGCGCAGAAATTAAATAAGAAAAAAGACCTTGCATGGATTAGCGATACCTTGGAAACCTATCGCCTTGATATTTTACACTCTATGCAATCGGCCTTCAATAAAGTAGGGAAAGAAACTTTACCCAGCTCTCCATATCGTTGGATGGATTCCTCAGCAATCGGTGGTTTAGTAGCCATTTCACCTTTAGATATATTCTCGCCTCATGAACCCTGGGTAAAAAACACCATTGAATATCTCTGGCAAAATAATATGCGTGATGGATTGTTTTTTCAAAAAATAGTACATACCGGTTTGAATCCTTATTTATCCATTCAACTCGCACGCGCCATGATGCGCGTACAAGATCCTCGTTGGTTTTCCATTATGCAAGCTTTACAAGCGCGTGCAACGAAAACTTATACTTGGCCAGAAGCCTTACATCCAAGGGTTTACGGAGGATGCATGGGCGATGGCGATCATGGTTGGTCAGCAGCTGAGTTCTTAAGCCTTACCCGCGAAATGTTAGTGACGGAACAAATGGGAGAATTGCTTTTAGCTCCTAATGTACCCACCGAATGGTTTATTCCCGGATTACAATTAGAAATTAAACAGGCGTCGACATTATATGGTACCGTAACTTATAAATTACATCAACATCAAACCTCCTTACAATTAAATTGGAATATTGATCGTCGCCAACATCAAGATTCTGCACCTTTGTATTTATTACTGCCTCAATCGTTACCGTATCAAATGGGGCCTACAAATAAAATTGGATCCCAGCGGGTAAAAATACCCTTACTAGAAAACAAAGGTCACCTCACTTTCTTTTCACTTCCTCATGCCGAATCATGGCATGAGACTTTAGCTCCACAACCTTTTAATACTATTCCTCTTACTCAGGATAACCTATGATAAATTCAAATGCCTCTGCTTTACCCTTTCGGGAAAGATTACAAACGGAATTAGGTAACTTTATTTTACGTCAACAAAGCGCCGGCTTCCCTTCCGAAGAAACTTTAAAAATCGACTTACATTGCCATGATCTTAATAGTGATGTCCCCGATGAAACCTTAGGACGCTTATTGCGTTTGCCAGAAACTTGGTTGCGCACGGAAGCCTTAACAGCCACATTACGACGTCATGGAACAGATGTCTTAACAATTACCAATCATAATAATGCGCGTAGCTGCTGGAGTTTATTGGAAAAGGGAATAGATGTATTAGTTGCTGCCGAATTTTCCTGTACCCTTCCCGACTTTAATGTAGGCGTGCATGTGTTAACCTATGGCTTCACGCCAATACAAGAGGCTCGCCTCAATACCTTACGCAAAGATATTTACAAGTTTTTGGAATATACCCGTAGTGAAGATATTGTTACCGTACTCGCGCATCCTTTGCATTTTTATTGCCCCGACAATAATGCGTCCAATGCCTTAATGGATAGATTAGGAATTTTATTTGAACGCTTTGAATGCGTCAATGGCCAACGTGATACTTGGCAAAATTTATTAACCGCTACTTGGTTAGAAGGCATGAATCCCGAACGGATTGAAGCGATGGCCAAAAGAACCGGTTTGTCTGCGGATACTTTTTGCAAAAATCCTTATCGCAAATTAGCCGCAGGAGGTTCAGATTGTCATATGGGAATTTTTGCAGGAGCTACTGGAACATTATTACATGTTCCCAATCTTTCTAATAAAACCGAAGCTAAATCGGTACTAGCCTTAGAGGCCTTGAAGGCCGGACGGATGGCGCCATATGGATCCTCGCATGAAGAGGAACGATTACGCGTTGCATTTTTAGATTATTTTTGCCAAGTCGCTTTACACATGGAAGATCCTGGACTATTACGTTTAATGTTACATCGCGGCGAACCTAGTGAAAAGCTTTTAGCTTTAGGAATTGCCAATGCCATGTTGGAGTTACGTCGACATAAAACAACTTCACGGTTTTTACAAGCCTTTCATGCAAGCTTACAAGGTGAAAAACCAGGAATTTTTGCGCATTGGTTTACCTCCAAAACCTTTCGTCCTCTAATCAGTGACCTCGATGCTATTGCAGTTGCGCGTCAAAAAGGTCCTGACGACATGCTAATCACTTTACGCGAGCGTTTGCCCGCTATGTTTGCACGCTTTAGTAAAATTTTAGCAGAGCGCGTAACCGACAAAATTCAAAATTTTGAACAAACTCATACAGGTTGGAATTCACAAGACTGGATTCGTCGTTTAGAAATTCCAGCACAAATGCGCGCCTTATTCGATAGCTCCTCACGCACAGGTCGCCCCGATCAAACACCTTTGGATATTGGTAAATTAAGCGATGGCTTATCTTTCCCCTTACTCGCGGCTACCGTAATGGGCGGCGCAGCTTTTACCAGCGCCAAAGTATTGTATGGCGAAAGACCGTTTCTAAATAAATTTGCTGCGGCTTTGGGGAAACAAGAACATCCCAAGCGCTTACTATGGTTAACTGATACGTTACGTGACAAAAATGGTGTTTCCCATGCGCTTTCGTTAAATTTAGAAGAAGTGCGTCGCCGCGATTTACCCATTGATTTTTTAGCCTGCGGTGCGAATTTAAAAAACGAAGAACATTTATTGGCTTTACCTTCTATCTCCGAATTTACTTTGCCATTTTATAAAGGCCAAAATTTTCGCCTTCCCGATTTATTACAATTGCATGAAGCGTTCGCGCAGGGCGGATATGATAGAATCATTTGCTCTACCGAAGCTCCCATGGGTTTTTATGCGTTATATTTAAAGCACGCGTTTTGTGTACCGGCTTATTTTTACATGCATACGGATTGGATAGACTTCGCACAAAGAACTTTAAATTTTGATACCGCTTCCATGGATAGATTGCGTCGCTTCTTAAGAACTTTTTACAAAATGTTTGATGGCATTTTTGTATTAAATACCGAACAAAAAGAATGGCTAGCTAGTCCTGCCATGGGCATCCCACGAGAAAACATTTTCCTTACCGCACATTGGGCGCATGAACGCTTTGTTCCTGATGTAACTCCTGAGTTACGTCCTGATTTATCCTCGACCAAGGCTACCTTAGAAGCGCCCGTATTATTATACGCCGGTCGTTTAAGCGAAGAAAAAGGAGTTATGGACTTACCTAAAGTTCTTGCCCAAGTGCGCATCAAAATTCCTGGCGCACGCTTAGTTTTAGCGGGTACCGGGCCTGCCGAAGAAAAATTAAAAGCCGCCTTGCCTGATGCCGAATTTTTAGGGTGGGTCGATACTCAAAGGTTACCTGCCATTTATGCCTCCGCGCAAATCTTGCTCTTACCTTCACGCTTTGATACTTTTGGTTGCGTCGTGCTTGAAGCCATGAGTTGTGGCCTTCCGGTGATTGCTTATAATACTAAGGGTCCTCGTGATTTAATTGAAGATGGAAAAAGCGGATTTTTAGTAGAAACATGCGAAGAGATGGCCGAACATGCTATTCGACTTTTGCAATTCCCTGCCTATTTACAATTATTCCAAGGCTATGCGATTAAACGCGCCCGTAACTATGCACCGGGACCTATTATGCAACGTTTATTGCGCGATGTGGGCTTGGACAAAAATGGGGAAACCTTATTTTCTGCCGATTGGGATGAGGCTCCTGAAGTGAAATCCAAAACCAAGGTCGATGGAGATTTTTTCCAAACCTTAATGGAACTCATGAATTAAAATGAGGCTGGTTAAACTTTTGGGCTATGTAGCCCTTAATATGCTATTTGCTATTCCTGCATTAATGAGTTGGATTTTTTTGCGTTGGATAAGTCCTACTTTGCATTTTCGCTGCATTACTTTTTTGGCACATAAAGTGGGGCAATGTATTGGACTTTTATTAGGCGTACATATTCAGGTTGAAGGGAATTACAAGGCATTGCAACAAACACAAGGTTTGCTTATCGCCGCAAATCATCGCAGTTACCTTGATGTTCTATTACTATATATTTTAATTCCCGCACAATTTGTTGCCAAAGCGGAATTACGATTTTGGCCTTTGATTGGACAATGGGCATGGATTTTTGGTTGCTTATTTTGCCATCGCGATCAACGCAACAAAAGTTATACTGCCTTACATTTAATGGAGCGCGGATTGCGCCATGGCAGCGCTATTATTTTTTTTCCCGAAGGCACTTCAAGTCCAGACTTAAATATCTTGCCTTTTAAACCTATGCTTTTCGAGTCGGCAGTAAGAGCAAAAACTGGTGTGTTACCCATACGCTTAGAGTATTGCAATAGAAATGGGAATGCCTTGAGCGATAGTGAACAAAAAAGAATTTGTTGGTTTGGCATGCAAACCTTTGCTGATCATTTTTGGGGCCTATTGGCTTTACCTAAAATTCATGCACGGATTCGTGTTGGCGATGTGATTACTTCGTGGGGATTGGATCGTAAAATACTTTGTAGTTTGACGCATGAAGTGGTGTCGAAGCCGATGTTTGAAGCACTTTGAAGTAAAGCTTCTATTTTTTTTTCGTATTTACACTGTGATCTTCGTCTAAAAAACAATTTACCCTTTTATTTGATTCATCACTTCCTTATGCCGAAAACATTGCACCGTATGATCATTCACCATGCCCGTAGCCTGCATATGTGCATAACAAATAGTGGACCCTATGAATTTGAACCCGCGCTTT
>JAYTSD010000037.1:0-107032 GCA_043745805.1 Fibrobacteria bacterium | reverse complement strand
CGACAACATTCAACTATCGGCCATGTTAGCCCAGCCGAGTTTGAGAAGAGGGCTTGTGTTGTTTAACTAAATGTCCGTGAACAAGGGCGCAGATCAGTTAAAGTGGTTTATATAGTTTTAAGTATTTTTAAAGTCTAAATCTAATTTTGATTTCATTTATTTCCCCTGCGCCATTATACTGAATACTTGCCGTTCATTTTCTAGCTTAATATTTACCTTATGAAATTCCAGTGAAACTTGTCAACGTAAAACCTAAGACAGGATAAGACATGAAAAATATTTTGAGAATTTTATGTATTTTCCTATTTGCTGCATTGCTAATTAGGTTGATTAAAGGTTACCCCATCTACAAAATCTCTTGCATTGGAGGTAGCATTACTGCTAATGGTTATCCAAAGATTTTAGCTTGCTCTCCATTTCCGCAACTATTTCCTGATGGAGTTCATCCTGATTCTGCTGGAAAAAAAACTATGGCTTTCATTATCTATGAGGCAGTGAAAAAAAGCCTTCCCAATCCCTATAAATAAAAAATAATTCCTTAAGCGTTGCGTTCCGGCGTATTAATGGTTTTGATAATATCCAACAAGGAAAAATCTTTCATATCTTTAAATTCTGTGGCATCCAAAAATACTCCTTTACAAACGCCGCAGGATTCAAACCAAATATGGCCTTGTTTAATATCCACCATTTTAATCAATTTAGAATTGTCTTTAGGACAATAAATATCTTCAATGTTATGGGTTTTTTCATAGTTACCTTGATCGCCAATATCGATTCGCTCAGAACCTTTTTTCTTTAATAAATCTTGCAACTCTAAAATGTCGAACCACATGCCATTGCAGGCGCTACATCTTTCAATTTCCGTTCCCTCAAAAAGGACTTTATTAAAAAGACTTTTGCACTTCGGACACTTCATACTATTTCCTTTTTTGATCGATAAATTTAAGCTGTATTAAATTTAACTTGTTTTAGATAGGGTTTGATCGAAATAAATGTTTCACCTGAAAAGTGAATTCGCCATTTCTCGATTTTAAAAGCTACCCCAACTGGGGTCCATTTATATTAGGCCTTATTAGGCCTTCAAGGCCAAGTTGTGGAAGGCGATAGAATCACGGCACCACCCATTCTATAGGCAGACCCGCGCTATCACCCACATTGCCAGAAATTTTTCCTTGCGTATTATAAACTCTTAAGGCATAGAGTAATTTTTTTCCTTTTGGCATGGTGGAAATAGTATCCGTATAAGTAATGTCATGCAATAGGCCCGATATTTTCAATATCGACAAAGCAGAGTCCATGCGTACAACCTCATATCCTTTTAATAATGGATAATTTGTTATGGCTTGCCATTCTAAGGCAACAAAATTTCGCGAAACCGATTTACGCATAAAGCCTCGCGGCTTAGGGGGCTCCTTATTGGGATTATATTGGGCAGCCCGTTGAGGAAATACTAGGGAAACGGAAGGGTTAACGGTAACAAATTGTGTGTCAGGCGAAAAGTAACTTTCCGGCAAGGCATAGGAAATAAGTTGATAATTACCTGGGGCAATATCTTTCAATGTATAATCACCCTTGTAATCGGTATAGACCACATGTGAGGTACCAGAAAGTGAAATTCGAATATTTTCATTTTGCTTAAAAAAACCTGTCACCCACTGGTTATTGCGAGTAATATTTCCACTTATGCTTCCAGTCGCAGCAAATTTCAAAGTATCCATTTTAGTATTCGGGAGATTAAAATTTATCCTTGCCAATGCGGCTTCACCATTTGCCGTATCGGTGGCTTCAAGAGTGTATTTTCCCACTGCCCTATTTTTAAAATGCACTTTACCCAATAAATCAGTAATAGCTGAGTCTACCAATTTCATACTAAAGGGCAAAGAATCCGGTAAATCAATTTTATCAGATGCTTGCCAAAGCATGATTTTTACCGACGAGATAGGAATACCTTCGCGCAAAGTTAAAGCATGAATATCTAATTCGGGGTTGGGGTTGAATGATACGGTAACTGGTTCACTCCAAGCACTACGATTACCTAATTGGTTTACTGTGCGCAATAGATATTGGATTTTTGGGGCGTCGTTTAGCTTAATGCTATCTCGCCACACTGTATCGGTAACAAAAACCGTATCCAAACGGTTTACTAAACTATCAATTCTTTTGATTTCCGTACCGGCAAGATTACTAACCTTGACTTTATTCCAGATCAGTGTAACAAAATGATTACTATCGACATTTGAGATAATTCCCTCGAGAATGGGAGCCTCTACAAAAGGGCTCCATTCCAAATCAATTTGCGGCAAAGTCAAAATTGTATTCGAATTAATTTGTAAGGAATCAAAATACTTTGGAAGATAATGCCCATCCATAGCCGAAATGCTAATTCGATATTTACCCTCAGCAATATTGTCTATTTGATAATCACCCGAAGTACCCGTAACCAAAAACTTGTCCGTGTTTAAAATGTGAATCAGTATTTTTTCATTATTCACAATTCCCGTCGGCCTTTGATTGAATCCACGCGTTACCTTTCCGGTTAGACTTCCAGGTTTTTTTAAGGTTAATAGAATTTGACTATTATGACCTAAACCCATAGGTAACCATCTCGCTACTGTGCCCTCAAGAGAGTCCAAAGCTTCTAGCACATAATTAGCAGGCAATGAAGAGTTAAATGCAAAGGTTCCATTATCGCAAGTCATCGCTGTGAAAATCAGTTTCGGTAATGCGCTTTCCTCAGTATTATTTATTGAAAGGACATTTACTTTTGCGCCCTTAACTGGCTTATGATTGGCATCGACTACGGTACCGACTAAAATATTAGGATTCCCCGTTTCTGTGCAAGGCCCATCAGCGACGGGAGAGTTTGAACTAAATGGCGTGCAGGCTATGAAAAACAAAAATGCATTCCACAAAATAAAAGCAAAATTCGTTTTCCAAAAAATCCTTGATCTTAAACTTGCTTTAAGTCTCATGTTTGGCCTCTTTTACGCGTTAAGGGAAACAAATGCATATTCAGCTGATAAATCATATCTTCATCCACATCATTGGCCGTGATAGCCATAATTTTTTTTCGAAAAACTTGTATTTCCGATTTGATTCTTTTAAAGGCATTTTGTGAAACCGTCATGGTAAGGCCACTAAGATCGCGAGAATTTGCCGGATGCTTATCGATTGAACGCTTCGCCAATTCCATAGTCGCTTTATGAAATGCTGATACGGACAAAGAAGCGACTTCATCCCCTGTAGTCATTGTATTATGGGATACTTTCAGAATACCTTTTTTGTTACGCTCTACAAAACCTAAACGTAACATAAGGTCAAAAGAGTCTTTAACTTGTTTTGCGGTTAAAGGCGGATCAAGGTATTTTCCAATTACCTCATAATCATTTTGACCTTCTACCATCGGCAGTAAAGAGCGTAAAGCACTGTGATGCCAAGCAGAAAAATATTCAAATTGATCCTTGCGGATAGGCTGATATTGTCCATACTTTTGAATTTCGGCCAAAGCATGAAAATACTTTTCCTTTTCCAAAGACGAATTCGCTTGATTAAACAATACCAAAGCGCGAAAGTATTTTTCTTGTTTTTCAGAAAACTTAAAATATTTAGACAACTTTTCTATACCAGGTATAGAGAGATTTCGCTGCCCATTCATCACTCTTAATAAATAATCCCGCGCTTTAAATCCCGCATGGTCGGCCAAAACACGTAAAGAATAACCTTTATTAGATTGCTTTTTATCTTGGAAAAAATCAAACAAATATTGCCGATAATCAGTATAAGCAAAAATAGGGTTCAGAGCCATACTTAAATAGTAAATGTAAAATGCCTACATAACCGATTATTTTTCATTTATTTCACTTTATCTAGACAACAATGCTTAACCTTTCGAGGGAGTTTTCTCGGTTTAACCTTTCAAACCTTTTTTTGTTGTTGTCATGAGACAACACTTTGCTTGATCTTTTCAATAAATCCACTCATACTGAACAAAATCAATGATAAATTCATGATATCACATTCCATGTGAATGCAGGAGTAACAATGAAAAACATGATTATTAATCTTAGATTCGCATTTGTTTCAGCTACCCTACTATTAACCCTATCGACAAATTTACTAATAGCAAAAGTGAATGATTCCTTAGTGGTTCATGAATGGGGGACTTTTACGACTTTGTCTAGCAGTAATGGCACACTATTATCCGGAGTATATAAAGATGCGACTCGCTTACCCGCTTTTGTTTATGGATTACCGAACTTAAATTATGATGCCAACAAAGGCTGGCCCGCTCCCGATAAACTTTTACATGTTACGGTAAAAATGGAAACGCCGGTACTTTATTTTTATTCGCCTTCGGAAAAAAATATTCAAGTTCGAGTTAAATTCATGGGTGGTTCTATTAGCCAATGGTATCCGCAAAGGGATACAGGTGAAGTTAATCCCACCCAAACGCCCTTTAATATGACCAATGCGTATATTGGAAATATTGCATGGAAAGCAAAAATACTCGCCCCTTCGGCTACCGATTCATTGACTCCACCACTTTCACAATTAACCTCTGAATGGACCTCTCCTCGGGCAACAACCTCTAATTTACTACGCAATAATAATGGCGAAGTAGAAAAGTTTCTTTTTTATCGCGGCCTTGGGAGCTTTTCATCTTCCTTAAAAATTTTCTTCACTCCCGAGGGTAACCTTAGTGTAACTAATATAGGGAAATGGAAAATTAACCATGTAATGGTGTATGAATTGCCAAATACGGCAACCTTTATGTTAATGTTACCTCCAAAAATTTGGTGGGAAGGATCATTAGATAGCACACAAAAAATCATTCTTCGAAAAACCAATGATTCTGGGAGTTGGAATACTGCCTCCGCATCCATTAACAAACTTCGCCAGAAAATGGTGGAAAGTGGTTTGTTTCTCGACGAAGCAAATGCCCTTTTTAGTACATGGGAGCAAAGTTATTTCTCTTCTGAAAAAGGTCTCAAAGTATTTTGGATTGTTCCTCGTGAAGAGGTCGATCAAATTTTACCGCTTAACATAATGCCAACACCTACAAAACTAGAAAGGGTGATTATTGGTCGCACGGAAATCATAACGCCTGAATTTGAGGCCCAATTACACACAGCACAAAAAAAGGATTCATTATTCAAATATGCCGATGATAAATATTACTTCGCATATCTTAATTATTTGGGAGCAAATATAGGCACATCATTAATACCCAAATCCATTTACTCTTCTTCCCCGCGCAACGGATTATCACTTGGATTCTCCTTGCCCAATTCCGGTTCGAAAGGGCCGGTATTGTATAACCCTGCCAATATTTGGGGAAATGATGGGGTATGGAATTTACATGGTCAAAAACTTATTCCTTCGCCTTCAAAAGCAAAGTAATTACTTCCCGTTATTTTTTATCTGCGCCTCAGATTCTTAATTTATTTGCAGGCGAAAATTTATATCGAAGTAATATTATCAGGGCTTAGCAAGAAAACAATACTTTTGCAACCGCCCTAAATAATTATTCAAATACTCTATTGACCCCAAAATTTTTCTTTCCCCTTAAATCCGTAATCAATAGCACAAATCTGCGTTTTTCTTACTTATCTAAGTGATATTTATTCTCCAGAATTTGTTTAAAAGCTTTGTTTAATTGACATTTTTAAACTCCCCCCTCTATACTCATAGTATGAGGACGAAAAAATGGTTTTGCGCAATTAAAATATCATGATTGATTCTAAGCAAAATATAACTACCAAAATCAATATCATGAATATGCAATTGGATAAATTGCATTTTGGATTAGTAATTGGAAGCTTATTAGTTTATGCCTTGGCCATTATTCCACTTTATAGCTATGTAGGAGAAACTACTTTTTTAGTTTCCCTTGTTCCCTTGGTACTAACCGCTGGACTATTAGGAACTTGGCCGGCCTTAATGGTAGCAGTACTTTTAAGCGTTTTTAATTATTACTTAAGCGTCCAAGGTAGTGAAGGTTCCGAATATGTTTGGGCAAAAAGTTTATTGTCCGGAGTATTACATATACTAATTGGTATTGGTGTGGGTCGCTGGAGAGATTTAAATGGGAGATTAAAATTAGAGCTCGAGGAAAGAAAAGAAGTAGAAAGTAAATTAGAATACCTTGCCTATCACGATGCCTTAACACGCTTGCCCAATCGCATTATGTTCAATGATCGTTTGGACGTAGAATTAGCACGTTCCGGACGTGAAAATCAAAAGGTCGGGGTATTGTTTTTAAATGTCAATCGCTTCAAAAGTATTAATGATAGTTTAGGTCATGAATTAGGAGATCGGCTTTTGATGGAAGTCGGACAGCGTCTCAAACGCTGTTTACGTACCAACGACACGGTAGCCCGTTTTGGTAGTGATACTTTTGTGCAAATACTGGTGAATATACGTAACCCCGAAGATATCTCCTCCATTGCGCTAAAAATGTTCGAATCTTTGAATAAACCCTTTCAATTAGCCGATCAAGAAATCAATATTAATGCCCGTATTGGAGCGGCTATTTATCCTGCGGATGGTGAGGATCGTGACACCTTATTGCGCAATGCAGATGCAGCTTTATCGCGTGCCAAAGAACAAGGTTTTCAAAGATTAGAATTATTTAACTCGCAAATAAATCTTAAAGCGGTAGAGCGCATGAATGTGGAAGGCGCTATACGCAAGGCTTTGCCACAAGATGAGCTTTATTTGCATTATCAACCGATTATCGATGTTGCCACCGGAGTCATGTCGGGAGTTGAAGCGTTATTACGCTGGCAACATCCCACTTTAGGATTTATTCCTCCTGATGTGTTTATTCCCATTGCCGAAGATACCGGACTCATTCATCCCATTGGAGAATTTGTTTTGCGTACCGCCTGTAAACAAGCCAAGATATGGCATGGATTAGGTTTTCCCGAATTTTATATGTCGGTAAATGTTTCTCCAAGGCAATTGCGTAATGAATTTTTAGCGGATCAATTTTTCAAGGTACTTAAAGAAATTGGCATGGAGCCGCATACACTAATGCTAGAAATTACCGAAAGCTCATTATTGGGTGAAGAGCCAGCGGTGATGGACAATCTCACTAAATTTAAAGAGGCCGGTATTGGCTTAGCGGTGGATGATTTTGGTACTGGATATTCTTGTTTAGCGAATTTAAAAAAACTGCCTATTACTTGTCTCAAAGTGGATAAGGCTTTTATTAAAGAAATCAATTCCGATTCCGAATATGCTACTATTGTTTATGCAATTATTGCTATTGCCAAAGCTTTAAAATTAAAAGTGATTGCGGAAGGTGTGGAGACTCAAGAACAATGTTCTTTTTTATGGTCTATGCAATGTGATGCTATTCAAGGTTACCTATTTAACAAACCTATTCCACCCAAAAATATTACGGATATTCTCATGGATAGCTTGAATCGTCGAAAGCTATTTCAAAGTCAATTACAAATGACGGAAGATATTTAACTCAATCCCCAAAACTGCAAAGATTCCTTAGTTAAGGAACTTACACTATTTACGGTATTCACCATTTGATCGGCATCCGTATCCACTAGATAGGCGGCCATCACCACACCCAACAAAACCACATAAGTGAGTCTTTTATAGGTATTCACTTTTTTGCGCACCTTTAAAATAACCGGCGCTTCAGGTTTGGGAACTATGAAAATACTTTGTGGTAATTTTCGGATTAAACGTGTTTTTGTGGGTTTAAATGCCAATTTTCGAGACATTTTGCGTAGTTTAAGGAGTTTATACCCCTCGTCAATATCGTTCGAATACTCCATATACTAATCCTTAATACACATAATTTGTGAATGCTTCTATGATACATTTTATCCCAATATTTCATGCAAGTCAACCTTATCATATCTTGTTTTATAGGCATTTGAGAGTCAAATAGACCTTTTATAGAATGCCTTAAATTAGGCAAAAAGGATCGTTAAAACAATAAAAAACAATTTGGCAAATATAGAGGATGAATAGCTTATTCTAGTTAAAAAATCAGTATTGATTATATTTATAAACCTATGAAAACTACCGACCTAGTAAGTACCGAAGCCTCCAGACTTTGGAAGGAAAGCCTAAAAGGCAAATTACCTTCCGACTGGGAAAAAGATATAGACAATTTTGAGACCGACATAGTCTTAAAGAAAAAAGGGAAAGTCGACGACAAATTATTCGCCGAAACTCGCTTGCGTATGGGCGCCTATGGCCAACGCTATGATAATGGTCATCGTTATGATGGCAAAGAAAATCGCGCTATTCCCTTTGAAAACAATTTCAAAGGGCCTGGAACGTTTTGGGATGCCCCAGGTATGGAGCGTATCAAATTACCTTGGGGCGGAATGACTGCCGATCAAATCGATCTTTTTGCCGATTTATCCGAAGAATATTCCGACGGTATCTCGCATATTACTACAAGGCAAGATATTCAATTGCATTATGTGCATATTGAAAATTGCCCTTCCATGTTTCGTCGTTTAGCCGCGCTAAATATTACCACCAAAGAAGCCTGCGGTAATTCAATTCGCAATGTCACTGCCTGTCCCATTTCCGGTGTTTGCCGTGATGAGAACTTTGATGTTACCCCTTATGCCCAAGCGGTATTTGAATATTTACTTGGCCATCCGGATGTACAGGATTTTGGACGCAAATTCAAAATTGCTTTGTCGGGTTGCAAAACCAATCCTTGCGGTCTCACGAATATTCATGATTTAGGTTTAATCGCCGTTGTGAAAAAAGAAAATGGCCAAGTCAAAAGAGGCTTTGAATTTTATGTAGGTGGCGGTCTCGGCGCGGTTACCTATGATGCCAAACTCTTCAGTGACTTTGTGCCCGAAGAAGAAGTATTAGGCTTAACCCAAGCGGTTTGCCGCGTATTTGCTCGCTTAGGCGAAAAGAAAAAACGCCATCGCGCTCGCATTAAGTTTTTAGTAGCGGATATGGGTCTCGACGCTTTCCGCGAAGAGGTTTTAAAAGAACGCGCCAAGTTACCTGTGGATCCACGTTGGACCGAATATTTGTCGAGCTTAAATAAACTCGATGAAGCGCCATTAAAACCTGCGGGCGGAAATATTCCCGAAGTAGCTGATGCGCCCTTTAAACTTTGGGTCAAAACCAATATTTATCATCAACGTCAGCCAGGTTACGTGGTGGTTACGGTATGTTGCCCATTGGGTGACCTATCTCCCAATCAAATGCGTGCGGTAGCAGATATCGCTCGCAAATATGTTAAGGACACCGTGCGCACCACGGTGGAACAAAATTTGGTATTGCGTTGGGTGAGAGAATGCGATGTCTATGAAGTTTATCAAGCACTTAAAGCCGTTGGTCTTGGTGAACCGGGTGCCGAATCCATTTTGGACATTACCGCTTGCCCAGGTACGGACACTTGCAAATTAGGCATATCCTCTTCGCGTGGGTTAGCCGGCGAGTTACGCACCCGTTTAGCCGAAAGATTTTCGGAAATGGATGAAGCGGTACAAGACTTACGTATCAAAGTAAGCGGTTGCTTTAATTCTTGCGGCCAACAGCATATTGCTGATATCGGCTTTTATGGTATTAGTCGTAATGTAGGCGGTTATGTGGTCCCGCATTTTCAAATGGTACTCGGTGGTGAGTTCGGCAATAATGGATCGCCGTATGGCTTAGCTGTTGGTGGATTGCCTTCCAAGGCTATTCCTAATGCCGTTGATAAAATTACCGAAATGTTTTTAGAGGCTAAAAAACCAGGTGAACGTTTTCGCGCCTGGGTAGAACGCGTGGGTAAATCATCCATCATGTTGGGAATTGCCGATCTCATTACGGTTCCTTCATATGAAAAGGACAAATCCTTTTATGTGGATTGGGGCGATATACGCGAATATTCGGTGAAGGATAAAGGCATTGGCGAATGCGCTGGTGAATTAGTTACCCTTACGGAATTTGGATTGAAAGCAGCTGACCGCGAAGTGTTTGAAGCGCAAGTACAATTTGATGCCGGAAAATTTGATGTCGCAGCGAAACGTGCCTATCAGGCCATGGTGTTTGCGGCGCAAGGATTAATCAAAATTCACAACATTGATATTAGCGATGATCCGGATCAAGTTATGAAGGAGTTTCGTCAGTATTTCTATGATACACAAGTATTTAATGATCCTTATGCAGGACCAAAATTCGCATTGTATTATTTCCAAGCCCATGAAAAACGTATGGATTCGCGTAATAAGGATCAAGCCAATGCTTTTTTACAAGAAGCACAATTGTTTATTGAGGCTTCACATAGCTGTTACGCACGCCTTAGCTTAGCACCAAAAAATGATGTACTAACATTAGGGAAGAAGGTTTAAAGTGAGTACGGTGCAAATCGATTTTATTAATTGGAAAATGTTTTTTGAAAATGCCAATGAAATTAAACCTGATGAGTTTTTTAGGGTATTTAATAGTTGGATTCCCGAAAGTCCCGAAGTGTTTGTGGATGTTTCTGATTATAAACATGTAAAAGATGGGGCCGTTATTTTATTAGCGGGTCATTTTGTTCATTATGCTTTGGACACCACGGCCGGTCGCTTAGGGTTTCTCTATAATCGGAAAATTCCACTAGAAGGTTCTAATGCTGAAAAACTTCGCCATTCTTTAAAAGAGTTTGCGCAAGCATCTATCCGTCTCGAAGGCAATAAGGTTTTTGTTAAGGCACCGCGCTTTAACAAGACTGAGTTGGAATTCATTATCAATAGCCGTTCTTTGGCGCCTAATACGGCTGATACCTTTGCGGCTGTGAAAAAGGATCTCACTGAAGTTTTTGATGAACTGTTTGGAGCAAGTCAGTATGAATTGGCACATACCCCAAATGCCCGTCAGCGTTTCAGTGTAGTGATAAAAGCAAAGGCTGCATTAGATTTAAGTCGCCTATAGTAAATTGCACCCCTAGCTCAACTGGATAGAGTACTGGCCTTCGAAGCCAAGGGTTGGGGGTTCGAATCCCTCGGGGTGCATGCCTAAAGCTTCAACTTTTTTATAAGGCTTTAGCTTTAACCCAAACTTTTTCGGAGATAAGTTTTCCGGCTTCCGCCCAAATTTGGGTTCCTTCGGATTTTTTTAATACCACTTTTTGTCCCGCAATATCCACAATACTGGAGTCCATACTCTTTAAAACAAAGCTAGTGGTGGCATGAGAACTTTCTCGACCATTCGCGTCAAATGAGGTTTTAGAAAATGTCAAAACGGCGGAGGTATCATTTACCAGCAGAGTTATAGCGGGGCCAGTATAAAAAATAGTTTCCTTTTTAGATTCGGTGCTGCAAGCCAAAAGAGCTAAAGAAAAACCTAAGAGAAGTAAGTATCGCATATTTATCCTAAATGAAAATTGAAGGTGAAAGCTGAATTTATAAAATAGAAATAGTTTGCAAACCAAAGTACAAAATTGAAAAATAGAGTGGTGAATCAAAAAATTACAACTCTCACAACCATACCCTGTATAATACTGAGTTTGGTCATTTTAGCTAAGGCCGATAATTTCAATCAAAAAACCATATTAATAGGCAATAAAGGCGCTGCCCTTGGTGGTGCTTTTACGGGTTTGGCAGATGATGCCACCGCCACTTATTATAATCCGGCTGGACTTACACAAATACAAAATGTAAAGCTCGATGTTTCCGCGCAAATTATTCAATATCAAAAACAAGAAATTCAAATCGCTCCGAATACACTACTTCCCTATAACTCTTTAGATTTTAGTCCTTCTATTACTTGCTTTTCGCAGCGCATGGGTAATTGGGCTTATGGCTTTAGTATTGTGACACCGCAAAATGATTTATTTCGTGGAGAGCAAAACATTGACGCTCCCTTCATCGATAGTGCGACATCAATACCGCTTTTTCAACATATCAACCTTAATTATTATGAAGTAAACAAAAGCAATTTATTTGGCCCAAGCCTGGCATTTAAACTAGGTGATAATATTTCTATTGGGATTACTACTCTTGGCGTATATAGTACACAAATAAAAAAAACCGGTTTTGAAAAATGGACGGGGAATTACCTTTCCGAAAATAATGCGGATATCGCTAAGTTTTATGAGGAAACAGCTTCGGCTACAATAAGTCAGAATGGATTGGGCTTTGATGGAATAGTTGGAGTCTTGATTCGTCTACATCCACTTTTTTCCATTGGAATTAGGGGAACACCTGGTGGTTTGGTTTGGATAGAGCAGCAAATTGAGCAACATTCAAATAAATTTCAAAACGATAAACTGGTGCAAGAAGGGGATTCGATTAGAGCTAAAACCGAAGCTATATGGTCCTATAGTCTCAGTAAGACCTCAAAATATACTGAATGGCATCCTCCAAGTATTTCACTAGGATTTTCGTGGCAGATATTTCCTATTTTAATGATGACGGGTCAGGCTGATTATTTGTTTGGGATAGATTATGATTATCCCACCTATTCTCCGATTGATGATAGTTCAGCACGTTCTGGATTTGAGGCTTTTATCCCTCAAAAAAATTCCTATTCCATTATAAAAAGCCCGGTCTTAAATCTTTCGGGTGGATTAGACCTACGGTTAAACAAAGTCTATTCGCTTACTGTAGGGGGCTACACCGATATTAGTCAGGGACAAGGTCATTATGATAGTAATCCCAAAGGTTGGAATCGTAGCATTCATTACCTAGGGGCAACATGTGCTTTAGGAATTGACAAACAATACACAGAATCACGTTTTGGTGTCAATGCAGCTTGGGGACAAGCTAATATTAATCATTTAAATTGGATCTATGATAAATTTGGAAAACCTCAAATACTTGCAAATGAAACGGATGCTGCACAATATCCTCGTCATAGTTTTTATGCCTTTAAAGTCGGAATTTTCATGTCTACCACGCTTAAAATTTAAGCACATTTGTATTTTTCATTCACACATTGCAAACTTTAATCCAAATTTAATACTTCTTCCATGCAACTAAACGTTACCGTCTCCAAACAACCTGATGATGAAAGCTGTGGCATTACTTGCCTACAAGCTATTTACCGTTACTATGGAAATGAAATCCCCTTAGAGACTTTAAAATCCGAAGTGGAACATTGGCAAACAGGTGGTACGGTAAGTGTAAATTTGGGAAGGCATGCTTTAAACTCTGGATTTAATGCGGAAATTTATCCGTATAATATTAAGCTTTTTGATCCCACTTGGAAAAAGTTGAATTCCAAAGAATTACAAAACAAACTCAACCTCAGTCGCAAGCGCACACGCAGCAAAAAGCAAAAAAAAGTAATTGGCTTTTATCTTGATTTTCTACGAAAAGGCGGTATTCTTAAGTTTGACGATTTAGATGAAGATTTATTCGACAAACTCTTTTCCAAAAAAAAACCTATCATCGTGGGACTTAGTGCAACCTATCTCTATCAAAGCATGCGAGAAACTCCCGATAATGAAGAGAATGATATTATCGGCGGACCTGTGGGCCATTTCGCAGTGGTCTCGGCTTGGGATAGAGCCAAACGCTTAGTGGCCATTCACGATCCTATGCGCAAAAATCCTTTTTCAGAGACCGGAACATATATGTTACCCTTTACAAAATTTACCAATGCCGTCATGCTAGGTGTTTTAACTTATGATGAAAATCTTTTGGTAATATCCCCAGAAACGAATCACAAATGATCCGTAATATTTGTGTTGTGGAAAATGTGAAGCTGTGGAAAAAGAAGCTTCCCCAATTAGAATTTGTCAGCGTGCAGGATTATTTATTCGGCAAAGATTATCAAGATTTGCGTCAATTAAAAATAATCAATATGGCGCGCAACTATGGCTATTTAGGCTCGGGGTATTATGTGTCCTTGGTCGCTGAAGCGCGCGGACATAAAGTGATTCCTAATATTTCCACTATGCAGGCCTTAAGTAAAAAGGAATTTTATCTCATCGAAACCGATGATTTAAATGCTGAAATCCAAAAAGACTTAGCGAACATTACCGACAATAAATTTGAACTCAGTGTTTATTTTGGAAAAAATGTTTCCAAGAAATACGAAAAAATGTCGCGTATGTTTTTTAATTTATTCCCTTGTCCTTTTTTCAAAGTTTATTTTGTAAAAGAAAAACAATGGATTTTAAGTTCCATTAAAAGTATCTCTCTCGACAAAATTCCTGAATCGCATATTGATGTTTTTCAAGAAGCCTTGGTGGAGTTCAGCGGTCATCGTTGGGGTATACGTAAACTCAATGAATCCTTACGCTATGACTTAGCCATTCTATTTAATCCTTCCGAAAAATTTTCACCTTCCAGCGAATCCTCTATTCAAAAATTCATCAAGGCCGGAAAAAATGTAGGCTTATCGGTGGAAGTGATTGAGAAAAAAGATTTTGGCCATTTAACTCAGTTCGATGGTTTATTTATTCGCGAAACCACGGCCATCGATCATCATACCTATCGCTTTGCTAAAAAAGCCGCCAAAGAAAATATGGTGGTAATAGACGATCCCAAAAGCATACTGTATTGCACCAATAAAATTTTTATGAATGAGTTGTTTAAACGCGAGGGTGTTCCGCAACCTAAAACCATTATCTTAAGCGAAGATAATGTGGCGAATATCATGCAACAATTGTCTTTTCCTATTATCATCAAAATCCCCGACGGGTCTTTTTCTCGCGGAGTGGTTAAGGTTTCCGATGAGGGCGAACTCCATAGTGTTTGCAAGGAATATTTCAAACGCTCGGATTATATTATTGCCCAAGAATTCATGCCCACTGAATTTGATTGGCGTATTGGAATTTTTAACTCACGTCCTTTATTTGCCTGCAAATATTTTATGTCACGCAATCATTGGCAAATTTATAATCACAAAAATGACGGTAAAACCGGAACCGGCGCGCATGAAACCTTTCCCGTAGAAGAAGTGGATCCCTTAATTATTTCCACGGCTTTAAAAGCCTCAAAATTAATTGGCGAGGGGCTATATGGTGTGGATATTAAAATTTTGAATAATAAGCCATATGTAGTAGAAGTAAATGACAATCCCAATATTGATAGTGGCGTGGAAGATGAAGTACTTAAAGATAAATTATACGCGACCATTATGGAAGAATTTGTCAGTCGCATTGACAAGCTAAAAATCCGCAAAGATACCGTTGTGCCTGTAGAAGCAGTGCGCATGATGAATTTACAGGTCTGCAAATAAACACTATTGCCAATTATAGTAATACATTAAATTAGTGTGATTTTAAAACGTGCGTAACTTTTTGACCTCAAATTATCTTCATTATTTTTGGTGATAAAAGCAGAAAGTGCACCGTAAAAATTATAACTTTTGATCTTTTGCTGGAGTACTGATTGGCCTATTCCTTATTCGAAGTTTTCGGTGTCGAAATTGAATATGCCGTGGTGCGCCAAAGTGACTTAGCCGTTACCCCCATTGTCGACAAATTATTAACCACTTTATGTGGTGATCCTAACGGCCATCCGCTGCAAGGCAATACTGAAGCCGACAATGAGCTAGCCGCTCACGTTGTAGAAATCAAATGCGCCAAGCCTTGCACCAGCTTAATTGATCAAGCACAAGATTTTCAGAACTTTGTATCCCTCGTCAATAATAATCTTCAGCCCTTGCAAGCCCAGCTCATGCCTACCGGAATGCATCCGGCTATGCAACCCGAAAAAGAATCTTTTCTTTGGCCGCATGAGGATAAAGAAATTTATGCCACTTATGATCGAGTCTTTGGTTGTCGCGGGCATGGTTGGTTTAATTTGCAAAGCGTGCATCTCAATTTGCCGTTTGCAAATGATCAAGAATTTTCCCAATTACATAATGCTATTAGTTTAATATTGCCTTTATTACCAGCGCTCGCGGCAAGCACACCACTACTCGAAGGTCAGCCCCACGCTTGGTTGGACACGCGCCTCTTTCATTATGTAGGCAATCAACGCCGACTCCCTTCCATTATTGGAGGCATAATTCCTGAGCCTATTGCCAGCGAACAAGAGTATCGCGATCTTATTTTGGCACCCATGTATAAAGAAATAGCTCCCTTTGATCCCGAAGAATTATTGCAAGATGAATGGCTCAATTCACGCGCGGCCATTGCACGCTTCGATAGAAATGCTATTGAAATTCGTTGTATGGATAATCAAGAAGCGCCCGTGGCCGATTTGGCTATTTGTCATGCTGCCGTGTCTATGCTTAAATTTTTAATTGTCCAAAACCCTAATCTACATGCGATACATCAATCCGTAGCACCTGGGTTACTCAAAGCTTTATTTTTAGAATCGGCCGAAAAAGGTTTATTCGCTAAATTGCCTAGACAATATCCCACCGCCATTTTTGGCTTAGAGCCCAAAGAATACACCATTGGACAATTTCTTTTTGCGGTATTAGGAAGAGTGCTTCCACGCGAGGCTTCCCTCGAAAGTTATGTTTTCCACCCCGTTTTAGCGCACATTTTGGAACGAGGCAATTTAGCCGAACGTATTCGTAAATCCATGCACAAAGGTAAAAGCTGGCTGGAAGTATATCGCGAGTTATGCCTTTGCTTGGAGCAAGGTCGTTTATTTTACGCTTAATTTGGCGTAAAAATTAAGCGTATTTTAAAACCATTTCCGCGAGCGGAAATAATACAGCATTCCAATAAATATCCCAGCGCAAATAATCAAAATGGTGTTAAACATATGTGGATGATCGGCTAGCGGAATATGCACATTCATACCATATAAGCCGGTAATAAAAGTAAGCGGTAATAATAGAGTGGAAATCGCCGTGAAAATTTTCATCACATCATTAGTTTTGGATGACATCGCCGAACGATAAAGCTCTAAAGAATTTGTCATCACTTCTTTAAAGCTTTGCACATCATCGATCAGGCTACGAAATTGATTTTCGGCATCGCGAAAATAAGGGCGAATAAAAGGTCCGATATAACTACAACTACCCGAAGCCATTTGCGCCACTATCAATTGCTGAGGAACTAAAGCGCGCCCTAATTCAATTAATTCATCGCGCATCAAAACAATGCGTTCCAATAATTCGTTTTTAGGATCAAATAAAGCTTCTTGTTGTAAAGCCGCCACCAAGCCCTCTTTATCAGCCACCTCAGGCACATACTTTTCAATCAAGCTGGAAATGATTTGATAGAATAAAGCATCCGCGCCACCCCATTCTTGCTTGCGACTTTCAAATTGACTGAGGGTTTCATCAATGCCTAGTACCGGAAATTTATGATAAGTAAGCAAAAGGTTTTTGGAAATCACGATATCTATTTCAATGGTACTTTCATCTTTTTGATGAATCGCCAATAGATTCAAAGCATGTAGAGTGATTTGGCTATAACTATCAAAATTAATGAGCTTTGGTCGAGAACTATTTTCTCGAAGATTTTTAATTACAATGGGATGCCAACCCAAATTATCAGAAAAAAGCGCTTCCGCTTCTGCAGGTAAGTCTCCAAAAATATCAACCCATAAAAATTGAGTCTCGGCTTGTGATAAAGCATCAAAGGCTGCCAACCCGGTGATCGGAAAAGAAGTTTTGTCATCCTTTAAAATAAATCCACGAATCATGCTTATAAAATAGTTCTTCCGTCGCCTTGCAAGGGAAGTTTTAGTCTTCCATTTGTTATATTCTTGAGCTTGTGATTTAATCATCGTAACATCATACTTCCACACGTAGCTAAGGACTAAATTCAAATGGCTTCATCGTCAAAAAAAGGACTCTGGCATATTATTGCAGAAGCCTATATCCGCTTTAGCTTTCGCTATCCTTGGATTCCCATTCTGTTTTTGATTTGCTTAACGTGGTTCTTTACTCACTTAGCCACGGGTCTTCGCATTGATACCGATTTACGCGTATTGTTACCCGATGGAACGGCCTCCAAAATGGCTTTGCAACAAGCCGAGAAGCGCATGGGAAGTACCGATTTATTTACCATTGCTTTCGAGGCACCTTCTGCGGATGCCGTAGGAAAAATTCAAAAAGATCTTGCAGACTCATTGAAAAAATGGCCGGATGTAGTTTGGGCGCAATACGATCAAGATCGCAGCTTTTTTGAAAAGCAGGCTTTGCTCTATATGCCCGTTGAAGAATTAGAAGATTTGAAAAGCAGACTATCGGGCATGATTGGTGGAAAATTCACCAAAGCCAACCCCCTTTTAATGGACTTAGGTGAAGAAGATGCCGAAAAGCCATCACTCGAAGGTTGGCCCAATGCCCAATCCTTACGTCGACAGGGTTTACCAAAAGATATTGTAGATGGCCTACTCGCTAAAATTCAAGCAGAAAAAAATCCATCCGATTCAGGCATGCAAGCAAAAACGGAAACGCCAGGCCCTGCAAAACCCGACTCTTTAAAAGGCCGCCTTATGGGTTGGCATGAAGAGAAAAAAGTTTGGGTAGGCGTGGTTTTGGCGCAATTAAAAAAGCCTTCTACTGATGCCATTTATGCGCAGAGTATTTATCACAAAGGCGAAAACCTCATAGCAAGCATGAAACCTGCAAGTTACCAAGCAGGCATGGTTGCTAAGGTAGCTGGCGCGTATCGTAATTTCAGCGAGATCAATCAAGTGCAAGGAGATATCGTTGTCGCCAGCTCCATTTCCTTCTTTCTCATGGTAGCATTGCTATGGTTCTTTGTACGTCGCCCCCTCAATTTAATGTTGATCATTCTTCCACTTTTTGTGGCCATGTCATGGGCATCTGGCATGACCTTTTTAGTTTATCATCGACTCACCATGCTCACCGCTTTTATCCTGGCCCTTATTTTAGGTTTAGGTATTGAGTACACGGTGCATTTATATTCTCGTTGGGCGGAAGAAAGTCGCAAAGGTAAGAATGGCTTGGAAGCCATGGTAGAGGCGCTTACCGCCACAGGAAGGGCTTTAATTTCGGGTGCCGCTACCAATATTTTTGCCATGTTAAGTTTGCAATTTGGACATTTCAAAGGCTTCAATGAATATGGTATTGTGGTTAGCATTGGCATTGTTCTGTGCTTACTCTCTACGTGGTTAGTTATTCCTCCAGTGTTTTTTCTATTCATTCGCATAGGCGAATGGTTGGGTATCAAAGCCAAACCCATTCCGGGACTGAAAAAAGTAGTGGATTGGTTATTACCGCAAGGCACCAATGTGGGTGGTGGAATATTATTACCACGCATTCCTTTCGATGGCAATTTCCGAAAATGGGTTTTTGGAATAGGTATTTTAGTAACCTTGATAATTGCTTTTGGTCCCAAAGTTGGTTTCGAAAATGATTTCAAAAATTTGCGGGGGAAAAGTACTAGTGCGGGAATTAGTTATGGCCGTGCTGTAGGCGCGGGGCGTAACACGTCGCCTTCGGTGATACTGGGAAAAGATGAAGCCCAAATGCGTTCGGTACATGATTCCCTGGTACAGCGATTTGGTCAACCTGCTGATAGTATGATGGAAAGTTTCGCCACCATTCAAAGTTTTGTCCCCTCCACCCAGGAACAACAAAAACGCTTAGCTGTGCTCATAGAAATTAATGAATTATTAACTGCAAGAGCCTTGGACAATGTGGACAGCACAAGCAAAAAAGGCATTGATTTACTGCGTAAATACGCTCATCCCGATAGTTTTGGTTTTGCACAATTACCCGATTGGTCACAACGTTTTTTATCTGAAGCGGATGGAACGCATGGACGTTTAGGTTATCTATATGGGTCACTCCGCGAAAGTGATGCAGTAGAAAGTGCAAAGTTTCAATCACGCTTTGGAAGCTTGCCTTCGTCTACTGGACCGGTTATGGTCGCATCGAGCGGATTCATTTATGCCGATGTTGTCAGCATGGTTAAAAAAGATGGTTATTACTTAGGAGGAGTAACACTTTTATTTCTCATTATTATTACTTGGCTCGACATGCGTTCTTGGCGAGGCGTAACCATTACGGTGGGATTTATCAGCTTGTCTGCATTTTGGACTTATAAAATCATGGGTATAATGGGTTTAAAATTAGGCATGTATAATCTCGTAGTAGTTCCCACTATTTTATCGGTATCGGTGGATTCGGTTATCCATCTCTATCATCGACGCATGGAATTAGGTGCAGGCAAACTCACCGAACTCATTCACACAACAGGCTCGGCAGTGCTTACCGGAACGCTCAATAATGCTTTTGGCTTTGTAGGCTTATGCTTTGTTTCCCACAAAGGAATGCAAACTATTGGGTTGCTTGCCACCTTAGGCATTGGATCGGGTTTGGTGATTATGTTCACCATTTTACCTTTTTGTTTAGAATGGCTTTGCCCCAAACAAGCTATTGCCGAAGAACATTAAGTTCACCGACATAAAAAAGGGAAGGCGAACCTTCCCTTTTTTTAAATCTAAAAGATTTATTTACTTGCCAGCTTTTTTAACTTTTTTCTCTTCGCGTTTTTCTTTAAGAGTTTTCGCGGCTGGTTTTTTGACGTCTTTTTGAGTGTTTTTTTCCTTGCCCATAGGATCTCCTTTTATAATTAATGATGAGGAGAGATAAATTTAACTCTCCTGTGTAAATAATAACATATCAAGCTTTGTACTTCCAATGGGTTGAAGATAAATTGTTTCTCCAAAAAAAACCGGTTAGATTGTGACAACCCTCACCTTTTTATCAAAGAATTCATTTATTTTTAAACGGTGGGAAAAGATACCTCAAGCGTTAAAATAATTTCCGATATTCATGGCCTGCATGAAGGTATTGCTTTATCAGCTGGAAAATATCAAATTGTGGCCAAAACTTGGGAAGTGCTTGCTTGCGTTTGTATACCAGGAGTTACCTTCGCCTTTGATAAAAGCTTTATTCGTCCACAAGTCGTTGACCAAATAAAAAAATTAGAAGCGGCTTTTTTAGAACATCCCTTAGCGCGAGTTTTTGTTTTTGGCCATACGGACAAAGTAGGCAGCGACAGTTATAATAAAGAACTGAGCGAACGCCGCGCCCACAGTGCCTTAGCCTTCATCACAAATGATACGGATGTCTGGGAAGACCTATATAATAAAGAAAATTGGGGCTTAAGGCCTATTCAAGAAATGCTTATTGATCTGGGATACAAACCCGGCCTGGCTGATGGTGAAGATGGACCTAAAACCCAAGCCGCTGTTAAGGAGTTTCAAAAATCTTGGAGCTTAAGCGAAAGTGGCCATGCGGATAAGGAAACTCGCAAGTTACTATTTAGTGAATATATGAGTGGCAAGCATGATATTAAAATTGATGCCGAACAATTTTTAGAACCCAAATATATGGGTTGCGGTGAATTTAATCCTGTCGTCAATACCGAAGAAAAATTTGAACCTAATCGCCGCGTTTCCTTTTTTCTCTTTCATCCTGAAAAATTTCCACAAATCCCTTGCAAGCTGGGCGACATGTCTCCTTGTAAAAAACTCATGGAACCGAAAACACCAAGGCATCAGGATAGCTTTCAATGTCTTTTCTTCGATAATCTTGCTCATGGCTGTGGATGTGAAGGTGAGGTGAAGTCGAATAAGTTTACCCTAACGGGCAGCCTTTTTTATAATCGGATATGGGATTACAATACCGCGCCAAAATTACCTAAAACCGAAGTTATTGCTGCAATAGAAGAATTACTCCCCGGAGCCTATTGTGAACTTTATTTAGAGAATCAACCCTCGGGAAAATTTATTTTACACTCTACAACTTTTTTGTCGGATGATGGGGAATTCGAATTTAAGGAAATAAATGCGATTACTAAAACTCGCCTGAGAATCCACTTAAAATATCGGGATAATTCGGTTGTACTTGTCCAAGGGTTGTCAAATACACTCAAAGATTCGGATTTTCATATTCAATTAAATGAAGTTGTTTGGTATGAATTTGATTTAGATACTTCCAAATGGAGTAAAGAAAATCCTAATCTGGATTTGGGAAAAACCGAAATAAAAAAAGATCATTTTATTGATATTTGCGACGCATACAAAACAGTTTGGTTCGGCCATAAACGAATGAAAGAACTGGTGGAATACGATTTGCCGCTATGTAAAATAAATTATCCAGAACCGGAAAAAAGCGTTTCGAACGCCTCCAAAACAATGCAGTTACTAAAACTCGATTTAAAAGATCGTGATGTTATCTTACATGAGTACGGTCATTTTATTGGTTTTCACGCTCTAGGAGGTTTAGGCAGTGCCGGTTACCTATACAACGATGAACCTGGACATGGGCCAACAACTGAAGAACATTATGAATCTGCTTGGGATGAAGGGCATGCAACCTTTTTGTCCTGCGCTTTATCTGATGATCCGCATTATCATGACGGTTACGATGCTTTTTTAGACATGTATCTCGATACCGATAATACAACTACCGGACCACATTGCGAAGGAAGCATACAAGAAGCCCTGTGGCATATTCTAAAAATCAATAACCTTTTGTTAAAAGATGGATTTTGGCCAGCATTTACCTATAATCTCAGAAAACCACATACCATATTCGATTTTTATAATAACTGGAAAGACTTAAAATTAAATGGGCTGAGTAAAATCGCCGAAACCTTCAAAAAATTTAACATAGAATGTGGTTATGAATATCTCGATGGATCACGAAAATTTACTGCGACAAAAGATTTAAAAAATATTGATGTGAGTAAAAAACAATTTTTCACAATTGATCAGTTATTTGATGCATTCGGTAAAAACGATGCCGGCGTACTAATTAAATACAAAGAAGAATTTTATAATCGAAATAAATATTTCAATTCAGGATCTTTAGGAAAAGGTTCGACAATTACTGATCCGAAAATCGTCATTGGAAGCAGTTATATTATTCCCAAAAGGTTTAAAATCTCTATATGAAAAAGATGTTATTAACTAAAGAAAAAATTCTGGGAACTTTTTTATTACTTATTTTTTTTATTTCGATTCCCGCAGCGGCAAACAATAATCACACAAAAGGAAATAAAATGGATAAGCAAATACAGTATTTACCATTTGGTTTAAAATTAGAAGATTATCCAGGCATCCTCATTTCCTATTCCTTCCATTCCGCAAAAACAGGCATGGGAAAGCAAGAAATTTCCATCTCTGGAGACGGGAAAGTAAAGCTGTCCTATGCGGAAAATTACAAAGCGCAACCGGAAATTCACGAAGGAAAAATATCCGTAGAAGTACTTATTCGGCTGCTCGATTTATTTGAAGAAGAGCATTTTTATGCACTGGAAGATATGTATACGGGCGATGAACATGCTTCGACCGTTATTATCGAAGCAAAAATTGGAGCTGATTCTAAAAAAATATTGGTAACAGGTAGTGATATTCCTGCTTTCGAGAGAATAGCGGGTGGAATTAAATTAGCGGCAGGTTTGGCATTACCGATAGCCTTGCAACATCGTTTTTTCCCTAACCTTTGATTTTATTGAGAAGTAACCCCAAAATCTAGTTGTGGTAAATCCTTCAAAGTTTCAATTCCCCCATACCGCAAGGAACCAGACCATATCACTGTATATTGATTGGTTTCTTTAAAAATTTCCACGGTTTGCAAAATTGGCTTTAGTAACTGTTGCCCTTTGCCCACATTGAGCCAAAGCGTTGGCTTTTCGGAATTCATTTGAAATTCAAAAGCCGGAAAAAGAGCATCCATAAAACGTAACTTTATAGTTTCGTCACCTTCAAGGTACGGTAACCTTAAACCTGCGGAGGCACCATTATAATATTCAGAATTCATCATAGGCTGCGGAGCGCTATCAGCTCTTGCCGAATCCCCAACATCCTCTTTAGCCTCGGTATGTACCTTGCTATGATTTTCAGCATCGGATTTTTCTTTCGGTAACATTCCCGCAAATAAAAACCGTGGGTGCGCATTCCGGGGTAAAAATCCAAAGGCAACGGGATCGGGAAATTGCATCCAATTTTCATATTTCCCTAAAACCAAATTGGCAGGAGTTAACAACTTAAAGGGATCCTCCAAATTGGGTAATCGCAATCCTTGTAAACTAGCGGGATCATTTTTAATCACAAATCCTTGTCCAATAGGATTTTTCGCATAAGTGAAAACTGTCCCTGGCGCAGACTTCAAATCACTGCCCCCATAAGCACGGGAATAATCTAAACGCATCGTATCAAAAGGTTCGGGCTGAGAAAATGCTAATCCCGAAGCGGTAATAATTGCATGCCGCTCCCCAAATACTCGTGCTAACTTTTGCGACTGACCCACCATAATACCCACATCCAAATAATAGGCCGTTTTGCCTTGCGGAGCTTTTGCTGAGGCATGCAGTATCACATCGGTTAATGGCTTATAGGCGATTAAATCGGTTTCATGTTTGGGAGCATCTTTTTTCGGATCATTATCATCATAAAAACTGTCTTGTTCATGAAACGGAATTTGTTCATTCGCATCCACCAAAGCCATTTTACCATTGGCAAATACATAAGTTCTTTTACAGAGTACAGAAAGTATCGGTTCATTTTCCGAACCAAATCCCGGTACGATTTTTGTTTGCCAAGTCATTTCAGCCCCGTCATTAAATATTTAAGAAACTCTTGTATCTCTATGCCTTGCAACTCTTGCAGTACACGATAATCAGGTTCTTGTGGATTGCGCTTAGCCACTTCTGCACATAAATCCACAAAAACACTTCCATCCCATTCTCCTTTGGGCAATAACTGATTTCTCCATACTGGATAATCGCGCAAACGAATCGCCGTTTCCTGCGCTAAATTGATGTAACAGGCATGTTTCCCTACTTGACGAGACCAATATTTGGCATTGAAATAGTCGGATTCACGCCGATGCAAAATGGCATGCAGCAAGTCGGCATCCTGATCACCCTCTAAGGCTTGAGCCACCGCATGAGCGCTTTCTAAATCATCATGCCAAAGCAAAATAACTCCTCGCAAAATATCTCTTTGCTCTTCTGTTGCAAACACAGGTAAATGTTCTGGAGCAATCTTTTCTGATAAAACCTCATGCGCTAAAGCTTCGCTTCGTTTTTGCGGACCTAATAAAGGCAAGGATTCAGTTTTTAGAAGATTCCATAGATCTTCAGCATTCATTTTGAGCATGGGCAAAATTTAACAATTGAAAGGGGTGCTGTAACCCATTCCCCGTATCCACACCTTCGCGTCCATGGGAAACGAAGGTGTGGAGGGGCGTTACGCGGGTACGTATTTTTTAATATTCCCGTAAAACTTAATGTGATTAAAAATCATTTTTTCTGTTGCCCATCGCAACCTCGGCGGCGCCAATAACCGCTCTTTTTTACCGAACACACAAACCTAGGTATGTTCTATATTGTTGTATACTTGGACGCATCAGCATGGCAAAATGTTCGCTATTTCTCAAATTATTTTAACTTCTTTTCCGTACGAGACATTGGTAATAAAAAAGTGTATAGTTCCTCCATGTCCCAAACCCCTAAAGCGCAAGCGCATCCTGAGCCAAAGCTAATTCCCTTACCACCTTTATTTGCGGAGTCAAAGTTTCATGCGGAATGGAAAGTACTCTATCCCCTGATTCAAGAAGCCGGAACTTTTTTGTTGGAACAAAGGAAAACCCAATTTACCGTGGGACGAAAACCGGATAATTCCATAGTAACCGAGGTGGATCACGCCTGCGCCGCTTTTTTGGATAGAGCAATTGAGAAAGCTTTTCCCCAGGACGGCATTTTAAATGAGGAAACCTATCAGCATTTGTCCGTTGAAAATCCGTGGTTTGCTATGGACCGTTGTTGGATTATCGATCCGCTTGATTCCACATCGAGCTATGTGAGCGGTGGTGAAGATTATGGAGTTATCATCGGATTAACCCTTAAAGGTAAGCCCGTTTTGGGAATCACCTATAAACCCGAAAAGCAAGAAATTTTTTTTGCTGCCCAAGACGAAGGTTGCTTCCGCATTTCCTTAATCAGCGAATTAGCCACTTATCAAGCATCGGAAGCTACCCAGTACGCACAAAAAATTTCCGTAACAAATATTCATACTGTCCAACTGGTACTTTCTAAAGGTCGACAAAGCGAAGAGTTAATGCTTTTAATTAAAACTTTAGAGCATCCACAGGTTACCCATCAAAATGGATCGCTAAAAATAAATGAAGTGGCATGCGGAAACTTCACAGCTTTTATTTCTCCCTTAAGCCATTCTATGAGTCTTTGGGATTTATGCGCCCCGCAAATTATTTTGCAAGAAGCCGGCGGACGAATTACCGATTATCATGGACATCCGTTGCAATTCCGCACCGAAGATCCTACGCATTTAAAAGGCATCATTGCTACAAATGAAACCGTGCATAAATATTTACTAGAAAAACTGCATCGTATTCCACACGCGCCTAACTAGTGTACCCATGCGCATTCTTAATATTGGATTGGGCCTATTTGTACAAGAATTAAGAACCTTAAAACATGAAGTTATTGCACTTTGTCCTGGAAGAACAGGGGATACGCCGCTTGATTTCAATATTGATTTTTTTCAAAACCCAGAATTAGCACGCGAAATAATTTCCAGTTGGGTTGAAAAATTTAATCCGGATCTCATTTTTCTCGTCGATAATTCAACACCATTGATTCATCTTGGATTAGAAGAGTTTTCAATCCCCAAAATATGGTTTGCCATAGATTCCCATTTACATAGTCATTGGCATAAGCATTATGCGCCTATTTTTGATTGGGTGTTTTGCGCGCAAAGCAATCAAGTTTCCGGTTTACAAAGCTTTCAGCCCAATGTGTTTTGGCTGCCTTTATGTTTTTCCCTCTCTCTGGAATTTATTCCTTGGGTCGAAAGAAAATTTGAACTGTCATTCATCGGATTCATAAATGCAGATTTAAATCCACAACGCGCATCACTTATAAATCAGATACAAGATCATGGCCTAGTTATTCATGGCTTTGAAGGCAATGCTCCGCAAACTTATCAGCAATCACGTATAGTATTTAATCAATCGGTTGCCGATGATTTAAATTTTCGGTTTTTTGAAGCCATGGGTTGTGGCGCTTTATTAATTACGGATAGTCTTTCGCATTCGCATAATGAAATTGGAGAAATAGGCCGCGACTATTTGGTTTATGAAGCAGGAAATGCCAAAGATCTAATCCAAAAAATTCATTGGGCGCAAGTGCATCCACAAGCAGCCGAGGCCATAGCTCGATCAGGACAAGCATTAGTACAAAACAAACATTTAACAAAATATCGAGTTGAAAAAATTTTTGAAATTATAAATAGGGATGTAAAAGAAAATTTAAGTAGTATAAATATTAATCATGACGAACAATGGGGGCATTTAGCTTTTGTTCACGAATATAATTCTCGGCTAGAGCTCCCATATACACTATGCGATTTTTTCGCCTCCAAGGCTACTCGATTGGCAAAAAGCTGTAGAAAACCCTCAGCATGGGCCTTACTCACATTAGCGCAATTGGATTTGACGGCGAATCGATTTGCAGATGGATTAAAGCATTTACAAGACTTAGAAATTTTTCCCACCGATAATGATTTTCAACGAACTCTGTGGCTTTTAAAAACTTTATTGTTGGCGCACAGCGGAAAATTTACGGAAGCCTTGAGTAGCTCGTCCCTTGGATTACAAATATTTCCAAGGGATAATGAGTTTTTAAGATTGCAGAAAATTTTAGAACGAATTCCTAAAATTTAAGGGCTTAGTTTAAAGGTATTGAAACGTAATTCGTTTTCATCTTCGCATTAATAGCTTTTAAATATTCATTCGCAATTAATTTATACCCCAGTGAATTGGGATGCACGCCATCATAACTAAAAATACTTTTTGAAGTTACTGTAGTGGGAACGGCCAAAGGATAAAACCCATTTACATTCGCAATTTGATTAGCCCCTATGTTCTTTAATAATTGATTCATATCCACAATCGTTACTCTATCATTTTTTAAAGTATTTAAGTGATCATTGTATTCTTTTACCAAACGCGAAGCGGTTGCCGCTTCAGATTTAGTCAATGTGTAATAGGCTGGGATTTTTTTGTCTTTACCACCAAAAGCTTTCGGGATACCTAATGTATCTCCTTTTATTTTGGTTAATGCAAGTAATGTTACATAAACTACAGAGTCTTCTTCGGTCAGCAAAGGAACATAATGGCTATCCACTACTACTGGGTGCATTAAAGAATCCAACAAAATTGGTGGCACTGTTGTTACAAAAGGAATTGTGGTAATGTCGGGAATTGTCGCAATAAAAATTTGTGCAGAAGTTTGATTTATTAAGGAATCTATTATTTGATTCATCAAATTAGCATAAATAGCTGAAGGAGTAACTGTTACCCCTTCAATTATAGTCCCTGCTAATACGCCACCTAAAATATCATTATTACCCATCCATACCGTGATGATGCTCGGCTTTTGTGCAATAGCTTGGCGAATACAAGTAGTATTTCCACGCAGTACAATATCAAAGAATTTATTGGAAGTGTCTCTTGCATTTAAGGACGAGTTGCTAGGGTTTATGGATCCCGTTGCATATAAAAAATCTTTTGTTGTAGCGCCCGGAATACCCAAGTTACTATAGGGTTTGGGTGAAAATTTATTGAGCAGCATATTTTCAGGTTTAACAGTAAGCGGATCTTGAGTAAGTCCTCCCTTTAAAAAATCAATTCTTAAAGGGCCGAAACCAGGCGTAGTGCTAATCCCTGGTGTATCAATAATGGGCATATTAAATTCTTCAACGCCCATTTGCTTTGCTAATAATGCTGGATAGCTCGCGAGTTGATAAGATTGCTTTAATCCTGAGTTTTGCATTCCCGCTGTTAAACTATTGCCCAAAGCCACATAGATAACACTCTCGTCATTTATGGATTCTTTGCGCTCCGAATTATTAACATCGACGCAATTCCAAAAAATAAAAGCGCTTAAAAGAGTTAGTTTTGCGAATGATTTTTTCATTTCTCGCCTCGTTTACTTAACTGAAGTTAATCGTGAATATTTGGAAGACATTACTATCCTTCTCAAATCGATAGTCGGTAAATGTAAATTCTTACAAGAGGCTTGTGAGAAAAAAATTAGCATTTTCCCTCTTGGCCTTTTGGCAAAGCCTGTTCGGTAATTTATATTATGCCTCAATCTTTTATTCCTTTCTATTCCTAAATGGTATAGGAAGTCTTAAAGTTACTCAGCCAAGGAGACCCCATGAAAACCAAACTATATGCTTTTGCCTCAATGTTTATTGGCTTGGCCGCACATTTGGTTATGGGTGGCGCGGTAGACAATCGCACCAATTTTAGTGCCGAATATATTCGCACAGTAAGTCGCAATGCCGCTACCAATAGCGCCGATGCGGCTATATATAATCCCGCAGGTGTCATGAAACTGGAAGATGGACTTTATGTTAATGCGAATAATCAAACATTAATAAAATTCAATCGCCAAATTGCTCCTAATCAACCGTCCTATAAATCCGATTTAACCAGTTTCATTTTGCCAACAGGTTTTATTGTGTTCAAGCATGATGACTGGTCCATATTCTCTACGCTCACGTTTC
The DNA here is from genome assembly GCA_043745805.1 of Fibrobacteria bacterium. Taxonomy (GTDB): domain Bacteria; phylum Fibrobacterota; class Fibrobacteria; order UBA11236; family UBA11236; genus JAYTSD01. Next base: position 77,615 of record JAYTSD010000037.1, on the reverse strand, counting down.
CTATTGGCGGTGGAAATTTGGATTATCAAGAGGGTACTGTGTCAACCGGTCTTTTAAGAAGCGCTTTATTAGCACGTGATCCCGATTACACTACCGATGTAAAGTTAGCGATAACTTCAATAGCCCCATCCTTAGGTGGAGCTTATGCTATTAATAAAATGTATTCCATTGCTGCGAGCTTAAAATACGTTTATGCGCAAACCACCATTGAAGTGGATGCGGGAAAACCGTTAAGCAACGGAGCCACCAAAGCTATCGATCATAAAGAATCTGCTTCTGGATGGGGTGGCGCTTTTGGTATTAATATTACTCCTTCCGAAGCCTTAACTATTGGGTTACGTTTTGAAACTATTGTGAAAATGGAATATGAAGTTGATAAAAGTGATTTGAATTTTGAAACAGAATTGGCTAGCAATCCAAATAGGGTTCCTTATCTAGGTCTATTACGCCAATCCTTAAAAACCAAGGGATCCAAATTCAATCATGATATTCCTCCCGAAATTGGTTTAGGTTTGGGTTATCAATTCAATCCTATTTGGCGCACTGATTTATCCTTTAATTATTTCATGAATAAAATTTCTGATTGGGGTGGAGCTGAAGACAAGCATAATGATGGCTGGGAATCTGGACTCGCCTTAGAAGCACAAGTTCACCCACAATGGGCTTTAAGTACGGGCATTCTTTACTATAGCACTGGAGCTAAACCCGAATCCTATTCCCCTGAAAATCCAGGTTTAAATGGATGCACTGTTGCCAGTGGTTTCGCATATCATCCTACGGCTAAAGTGAATATCAATTTTGGTTTTGGAAATGGATTTTATTTTGAAGATAAAACTACGATTCCCAATATAGGGGATGTTACCTTAAGAAAGAATACTTTCATTCTCGCCTTAGGTTTGCAATACAAAATACTCTAAGCATTTAATGAATCGCTACTGCTTGCCGCAGCAAGGGGCTTGATTTAACTTTAATCCCCTTTGGAATTGCACCAGTAGCTCAGTTGGATAGAGCGTCGCCCTCCGAAGGCGAAGGTCACAGGTTCGACTCCTGTCTGGTGCAGATCCTTAGATTTAAGCAAATAAAATTTAATTAAAATCCTTGATATACTGCCCTGATGTGCAGTATATTTATTCCATGAAATTCTTTCAAGCTACTCCCACAAATTTAGTCTCGGTTCCATTTTTTGCTGGTCGCATTGAGGCCGGATTTCCCAGTCCTGCAGATGATTATTTAGATGGGAATCTCGACATCAATGAACATTTAATTCGCAACCCCTCTTCCACATTTTTATGCCGTTGTAAAGGTGATTCCATGATCGGTGCAGGAATTTATCATGACGATATTCTAGTTATTGATAAATCCTTGAAAGCGAAATCGGGAGATGTAATAATTGCCATTTTGGATGGAGCCTTTACCATTAAGCGGTTTTTAAAGAATGGAAACAATATTGTTCTCCAGCCGTCCAATGCAAATTACCCTCCTTTAGACGTCTCCAATCGATCCGATTTCGAAATTTGGGGCAAAGTCACCTTCGTTCTCCATAAGGTTTAAATCATGCATGCATTAGTAGATTTTGGAACTTTTTATTTAGCCTGCGAAAAAATTTTCAACCCCTCACTTCGCGAAAAGCCTGTCGCCATTTTAAATAATAGCTCGGGATATATTATTTGCGGTTCTCCTCAAGCGAAAATTTTGGGGTTAAAAAATGGAATCAATTATCACGAGGCCCAAGTGATAAGTAATAAAAATAATACTGTATTATTAATAGCGAATTATTCTCTTTATTGGAATATTTTTGCTCGTATACGGCATATTTTTCAAAATTACTCCACCGGAATAAAATTAATGTCTGTCGACAAAATACTATTGGATATCGCTTATCCCTTAGAATCCCTTTTAGATATTGGCTGGCGCATTAAACAAGAAATTAAGCAATGTATTGGATTAAATATTTCCATTGGTTTGGGTCCTAATGCAACTTATGCGTCCATTGCCAATACCATAGCGCATTTGCAAAAAACCGGAGTTAGCGTTTACAATACGGCGCTTGACAATACGCTTTTACTGCAAAAAATTAATTTGCAACAGCTCCCTAATTTTACCCCTCAAAATATTTTGGCTTTAAATCTAATGGGAATTAATAATGTGCATGAATTACGAAGAGCCACTTGGGAATTCTTAAGTGAGTCTTTCAAAAAGTTACTGAATTCCAAGACCATAAATACTATCCATGAAATACAACTCCAGCCTATTGAAAACACAGAAAAACCCATAAAGGTTGATAAGTCTCATGCTTTAAATCTTTTGGAATTTAAGGCAAATTCTACAAAAAATAGTGTGGTTTATTCTCCCAGCACTTTTACACAATTTGCGCTTATAAAAGAATCCGCCATGATTTGGACAAATTAAATTCTCCATAATGCTCAATTGCTTGTAGGCTTTTCGCTTTCCAATTAACTTTGCATAATGAGTTTAATGCTTAAAGAATTATGGGGATTTTTAAAATCCCGCAAAAAATGGTGGCTACTTCCCATTGTTGTAATGCTTTTGCTTTTAGCGGGGCTTATTCTTTTTACCGAAAGCGCAACCTTAGCGCCATTCATCTATTCACTATTCTAAAACAGATAAATTTCCGTTTTAAATCTCCAGCCCTTACTTAATTAATAAGTCGTTTCATAAGACGATTTATCTCGGCTACGATTTTCTTTAGGTATCCAATAAGTTTTTTCATCGCCGTTTATTGCTAAATCCAAAAATTTCTTTCCGATTTTACGTGCACCCCAAGCCAATGGAGTAAATACAAAGTAAAATATTATTACTAACAATATGAATGTTAATACTTTTTCAAATACTTTTTGTAAGCCATGTAATTTCTCTCGCAATGGAGCGGCAACTTTAGGGAAACAAAGTGCGCTTAAAAAAAAGGTGCCCCCTAAACCCCACCATATAAACATTCGAAAAGCATGTTTATGAAAAAGTACCCATCCTGAAATGGTACAGAAAATCAAAACTCGTAAAGCAAAAATTCTTAATTGCCGCGGAGTTCGCTCAAGTGCAACAATTGGATTTTCCGAATCATCCATTCTCATTAATCGGCCTCTAACATTTCGCTTTCATCAATTTCTTCCGGCCAAGGAATTTGTGCTTTTTTATCCAAAAGAAAATTTCCGATTATTAAATAATCCATGCCCGTACGCATAAAACAACGATAGGCGTCTTCCGGTGAACATACTAAAGGTTCTCCGCGTAAATTAAAGGAGGTATTTAAAATAACGGCGCAGTGATGCTTTTCATCTAAATGTTTTAATAAAGCATGAAACAATGGGCTTTCTTTTGGGGTAACCGTTTGAATACGTGCCGATCCATCAACATGAGTCACCGCGGGTATCGGGGATGTTACAGGATCGCCTAAAACTTTTGCCACCATAAGCATATAGGGGCTTTCGTCTTGCATGGAAAAATAATGGCTGATTTTATCCTTTAGCACTGAACACCCAAAAGGCCGAAAGCGTTCGCGATATTTTATTTTTTCATTCACTCTATCTTTCATTAGCGGATTGCGCGCATCCGCTAATATAGAACGTGCACCTAAAGCACGAGGCCCAAATTCCATACGTCCCTGAAACCAACCTATCACATATTGTTCGTTTACTAAATCGGCAGCTATGAGAGGAATTTGCTCCCAAGACTGTTCTTTATACTTTGCATTTTGTTTATCTAATTCGGCGCGGATTTCAGAAGCGGAATATTCAGACCCAAGCAAAGATCCGCTTTGCTTATCTTCTAAATTATTAGCCGTTCGCGGCAAATCGAAATAATGATACGTAGCCACCAATGCAGCTCCTAGTGCCCCACCAGCATCACCAGAAGCGGGTTGTATCCATATATTTTTAAAGGGGCCTTCGCGTAATAAGCGACCATTCGCGACACAATTCAAAGCCACGCCACCTGCCAAACAAAGATTTTCCGATCCGGTTATGGCATGCAAATTTTTTGCCATGAGCAAAACAATTTCTTCTATGACTTCTTGTATCGATCGTGAAATATCCATCACTTTTTGTGTTAAAGGGCTTTCGGGTTTTCGTGGGGGTTCCCCAAATAAATCATGAAAGGGTTTTTCCGTCATGGTGAGGCCTGTCGCGAAGGAAAAATATTTCATGTTCAAACGAAAAGAACCATCTGGTTTAACCTTGATCAATTTTTCATATATCAAATCTTTATACAGGGGTTTACCATAAGGTGCTAAACCCATAACTTTATATTCACCTGAATTCACTTTAAAACCTGTGTAATATGTAAATGCGGAATACAGCAAGCCTAGGGAATGTGGAAAACGAATTTCCGCGAGTAAATCAATATGGTTTCCTTTGCCGATACCGTAACTTGTAGTTGCCCACTCTCCTACACCATCTAAAGTCAAAATAGCTGCGTTTTCAAAAGGAGAAGCAAAAAATGCCGAAGCAGAATGGGATTCATGATGCTCAGGAAATAAGATTTTTCCTGTATAATTCAATTCCTCTGCAATGGTTTTACGAATCCAAATATTTTTTTTAACCCAACGTGGAATGGCTTTAGCAAAAGTGCGAAAACCTTGCGGCGCATAAGCTAAATAGGTTTCTAAAATTCTTTCGAATTTTATAAAAGGTTTTTCATAAAAAACAACGGCCTCTACTTGAGAAATAGTTATTCCGGCCGAATGCAAACAATATGCCACGGCTTGTTTTGGAAAAGCAGAATCATGTTTTTTGCGTGTAAAGCGTTCTTCTTCGGCAGCCGCTATGGGTTTACCATCTTGTAATAAACAGGCCGCGCTATCATGAAAAAAAGCCGAGATGCCTAGAACATACATAAACTTAAGGTTTCATTCCCGACATGCCGCCCAAGCTTTGACTTAAAGCGTTCTGCGCTTCTACTAAGTCCGGCTGCATTTGCAAAGCTTGTGCAAAATATTGAATAGCAACACCCATGTTACCCTGATTTTTGGCAATCAATCCCAATCCTACCAAGGCTTGTGCTGCTTTAGGATTTAAAGCTAAAGTTTGCCGGAACTCCGCTTCTGCTCTCATTATTTGATTGCTCTTCAGTAAAGCTACCGCATAAGCATAATGATAATCTGGACGTAGTGGTAATTTTTCCACCGCCAATGCTAAATGTTCAGCCGCTTCTGCATATTTTCCTAAACCCAAATAAAGTTGCCCCAGTTCCGCTTGGGTTTCCGGATTGTTTGGTTCTAATTCTAAGGCCGCAGATAATTGTTGCGTTGCTTCCGTATTTTTTCCAGAACGCATTAAAGCCCCCGCCAAAAAACCTCGCGATTTGGGATTATTAGAATCTAATTTTACCGCTCGCGAATAATGAATAATAGCTTCCGTTTCTTTCCCTTCGCGTTCGCGCGCTGCACCTACAAATAAGGATCCCCAAATCGCTTCCAAACTAGTACTGTCCTTTGCTAAGGCCTTTTCCGCAATCACCGCGGCATCCTCATGTTTACCGGCCCAATTAATCACCTTCGCTAAATTATGTAAAGCTATGCCCTGCTCTCGCGTATCAACTTGGTTCATAATTTTTTTATCCACCTGATCAATAGATTCTTTTCCCCATGTTTTTTGTGTATGCAAAACATTCATACGTATCAATTCATCCATCAAGCCTAAAGCTAAATGTTTATAATCAGGAATATCTAAATGCACATGATCGAGAAAATCCGGCTCGCCCAAACAATTATGCTGATATTGCATTTGCATTTGTTTTTCCAAAGTGTCCACAAAATCCAAACTGCGCGAATGCGTTGTTATTGCAATCTGCTTAATCATTTCCGCCATACGAGGTGAGGCGCGTAGAGGGCAAATATCTTCCTCCAAAGCTTTTTGAAAATACTTTTTGGCTACCTTACCTTGTTTTAGCTCAAAGGCTAATTTGCCTGCTGCATAATAAATATCCGCATTGCGATTATCGATACTTAATGCATTCGCATATTGCACTAAGGCCAACTCTTTTTGACTAGCTTGTATCAATGTATGCGCTTGCTGCAAATAGACATTTACTTTTTCAATCTCAGCAGATGTCAATCCGTTTGTTACTTCGCTTTTAAAAGGGGAACAGTCTTTTTCATTCGAAGGAGTGGTCACAAAAATAATTTCTGCTCCCACCGAATGCGCCAACCGCGCCATGCGTTCCAAGGAATTATTAAAATGCTCCAACACCTCGGTATGCAAGGTATCATTTCGGGTATAGGATGTTGGCCCTATGGTTTTTGCTAAAACATCATCCACTTCGGAAGCAAGTGTAGGTGTTTTGTTTTTTTTAATGTCCGATTTTCCCATTAATTTATGTATTAATATTCTTAATACTGTATAGGTTCTGGTTTTATCCAGTAAAGCACTAGTTTCGCGAATAAATGCCGGTAACTTGACTGTTTTTCTATAGGTACGTTCTTCTAAAAATTCATTGTGACCACTATATACCACAAATAAATCCGGTTTGTATTCAATTAATTCCTCCATCAATTTCGCTTCGCGATAACTCGCATAACTTATTCCACCCGCATTGATTACTTCCCATTTTCGGCTAGGATCGGCAACAGGCAGCAACTCACGCAACCATCCACTATAAGAAGTGGGATCATGATAGGGATGCCCATAAGTGGTAGAGCCGCCTACGGTAAAAATTCTATAGGTACCGGCCGCTTTCTTTTGCGGAAAGCTTTGCCAATTAAAATGCGAGATTTTAGCAGGATTGGTAACGTATACATTACCCCCTATAGTGCGGTTTTGTAAAACACAAAGCGGCTGTCCCGAAGCAAACCCTACAAAGGGATCTTCGGAAAGATAAAGAGGCTTCACTCCGACAAACCAAAGAACGACCTCTAAAAATAAGAGGAAAAAAAGTGGCCCTCCTAAAACAAGAGCCAAATTAATCCATATTTTTCCGTTTGATTTATGCATATTATTTTTCTTATATAATAAAAAAGATGCGGGCCATTTGACCCGCATCTTTTTTTGTCGATTTTAAAAAATTTCTTATTGCACTGTAACTAAGTGAGATTCTTTGCCTTTTTTGGTATAAGAAACCACAGAGTATACTGTACTGGAGCGAAGATTGGTGAAAGTATAACTTTCGCTATTTACACCTTTATGTGAACCCACGCGCTTACCATCCAAGGTTAATAGTTCAAATGTATGAGCACCTTTTTCCGTGGTCTCCACAGTTAAAGCAGCGTTTTGTGATTTAACCAAGAAGTTATTATTGCCTGGCAAAACAGTTTGACGTACGGAAACTGGTCCAACAACTTCCTCGGTTCCAGGTTCACGAGCAGCCCATTTAAGTGCATTCGACACCATTTGCTTAATCCATTTGTAATTAGTAAATACCGACTTTTCATGCCCCATAGCCATATAAAAAGCACGGCCACCTGTTACGGGTTCGATATGCACCCATGCTATGGGATGATCAGGAGTGGCCATTTTTACACAACCTGAGCAGCTGCTTTCATCCATGCCATATAAAATTTGAATCCCTGGAGCTAAACGAGGATTTGTTTTATAGGCATACCATTCACCACCAAGTATATATTGAGGCAATAATCCTTTATTAATGAAGCTGATATTTTTGGCATAATTGGAAGTATCCAAATTTAATGTAGCGTTGCCACCACCATGCGTGCTTAATTCACCACCTAAATAAGTTGTGTATTCAGGAAAGGAAACCTTGGTATCGCCTGCGCCATGAAAACCTAAATAGCCATTGGATTTCATAAATTTTATGATGGCTGCTTTTTGTTCAACGGTAGTGGCGATTTTACCTAATTCCGTGGAATTGTTGATAATCAGCACCTTATATTGCGCCAGGTTGGCATCGGTAAATACAGAGGCTAGGGCGGAATGATCTACTTGAATATTCAATGCTTTACCTAAGGAATCGAGCAAAGTACTTGCTGCTGGACGACTATCATGAGGAAATCCACCTACTCCATTAAAATCCAATATTTTATATTTAGGTGCGGTTTGCGACATTACCAAAGATGCTCCTAAAAGAATTAAGGACAGAGCAAGTCCTATTTTTTTGCTAGATAAAGTTTCGGTAAACTTATTTTTCATTTATCCCTCATATGCTAAAAGTGATGGCTGCTCCCACGAACATCCAATTTTTTATTTAATATACGGCTAGCCTTTTAATTTAGCTGAACGTTTTTAAAACAATAATTACTTCGAAAGTGTTGATTTTATTTAGGTTAAGCTTAAATGACCGAACCATTAAGTACACATTAGAAATGTAACTGTAACTAGAAGTATCGCTATAACTTTGACGTCTTAATATCATGTCTTTTAAGCAAATTAATTATTGATTTTACCAAAATAAAAAAGGAGGGTTATCCCTCCTTTTAATAATAAACAACGTTATTTTTAGCGTTAATTGAGCTTAAAAAATACCCATTTCTAAGCGAAACAAATAGTACCAATCACTTTTTCCCTTGGTAACTGCGGTTGTTGATGGCTTGATATTGTAGTCAGAGGTGCGAAAATGATCATTCGCGACTTGAAGCCATACTCGACTCGCTTTGGAAAGATCTTTTTTCGCTAACACCGACCATTTCCACTTAGAAAATTTAGCAACATAATCATCCCAGACTTTAGTGCCAGGTCCGTCTGTAGCAGGATTATTATTTGGAATTGTCCAATATGGTCGTTGAAATTCGAACAAACCACTAATGTCATTTGGGAAAAGAGAATTATAATATTCGCCTTGAACCGATAAAAGATCTAAAGCCTTAAACGTAGGCAAATTCATACCAAACATAATAGGCATTCTTCTTTTGATGTCCGGGAAATAGTAAGGATAATTCTTTACACCCAAAACAGCTATTTCTGCAAAAATTTTCAAGTCGGGTGCATTAAATAGATCGGATTGAATATATGCCTTTGGATCAAAAGTAAATCTACCCATTAATTTAATGCCTTGGAAAGTGTAAAACTTCGTAGTGTCGCGGTGAACAAAAGTCGGAACTGTATCCGCTTTATTAGCTGTATCTTGAATATGAACTTCTGTAATTATAGATCCAGGCCATTTCATATAGTCAGGCGAAACATTTTCGTATATTCCATTTTTTTCATTGCTTGGTTTTACCGAGATGCAATGATTGCAAGAAACACCTGCCCCAAATTCAAAAGCAGGAGAAGATTTAAGTGTAGTGATCCAAGTAGGAGAAATGCTATGCATTGGCGCAAAATTTCTTTCCATGGGCAATAAAAAATTATTTTTGAATTTTCCATCCCACAGATTTAAGGTAAGACCCATGCCTTGTACAAGGTAGCCGGCGCTATTGACTTGATTAAAGCCACCTGTTACTAAGTATCCAGGATAAGTTCCCGAGCGAAGTAAGTATTCCCCTAAATTCGAAGCTTCGGGATTATACTTCAAAGGAAAAAGTCCAACCTGCAAATCTAAAATTGGATTAGTGGGTTCACCAAAGTGATAGGCGAGAGAAGCATTGGATGGAAACATTACAAATTTTGGCAAACGAGTATGTGATGCACCTTGTACCTCAGGAAGAACATAAAACAGTGTACCAAACACGCCCATTTTTACTTCTGCATGATCGTTAATCACTGCTTCTTGACTAATCCAAAAATTGGTTTTTTGAATGGTTTGAAATTTATACTCCTTAGAGGTTTCAACATCATAACCCTTAACTATTTGTCCAGCGTCCACGGATGCGGACATTTTCATAGGCTTAGGTTTAATGGTATCTTCATCAGCATGCGATAAAGTAATGCCACAGACTAATGATAATATTAGTCCATAAGAAATAAGAGAATTCTTTAACATTTAGACTCCTAGTTAGGGGTGGTTTTTAAAATTGGTTCTTGCTTGCTAATTCAACAGTAAAATTAGTCACTGCTTCTGCAATTTTTTAAAAAAACTAAGTGGGAATATTGAGTTTAGTTCTCTCTTAGATCTTTGTGGCAATAATCTAGCTTCAAAAAAACCAACGTCAAGCCTATTTGCGTTTTATTCTGGTTTTTCTTAGACAGTTAAAAATTTTGCTGTAGCCGTTTAAAATCTTAATTGATCGAGGCTTAGAAATTTATCTGCTCCTAGGGGCATACCATACTCGACGAAACCACCTTGCATTAGATTATCAGAGCTGATTTTTAATGGATAAAAAAATGCTTAAAATATAAAAACCATGGGCAAATCATTAAGCTCATGGTTTTAAAGATGAAAGGCTTACTGTATAAAAATTCTTTTCGTAGTAGTCTTTTTAGTAGTGTAAATTCGTACGAGATAAACCGATTCATGATTTAAATTCGTAAAAATATGGGTACTTGGACCGTTACCTTGTGCGCCATTAACGCGCTGTCCCTGCATATTTATAACATCGACTTTATGGATTCCCAAATCCGAAACGGCTACGTCCAATTGCCCTGGAACAGCAGAAATGGCATCCGTTTTATATGTATTCAAAAACCTTGAAGGGTTAATTCTAACTGGGCCTATGGAATCTTTTTCTCCAGCAGCCCAACGCATGGCTTGATATACGAATTCATTGACATATATTTCAGTTTTGAAACATTTACCATAGCCGCCATGACCAATAGCTGTATAAAAATAATGGCCTTGTTTTTTAGACCCAGGTAAAGCGGGTAACCTATGCGCCCAAGCTACAGGATGATCGACCATTACTTGTTTTGGGTCTATTGGTGCATTTACAAAAGTTTTTTCGTCAACGGTTAAAATAATATCGGAATTTCTTCGTGGATTTTGTTTGAAAGAATACCATTCTTCTCTCCACATCCAAGGTATCTTGGGAAATATTTTTACTATGTCTTCATATTCAGGCTTATTTACAGCCTTATTTGTGTCGAGCTTTACCATTGCATCAGCGCCCGTATGGCCGTTGAAACTAACGCCTTGGTCGGTATACCATTGCCAATAATCCTTATGATCCATAGCGCCATGGAAACCTAAATAGCCACCGCCTTCATTCATATATTTTATAAAATCTGCTTGATTGGTTGCGCTAGGGAGTACTGCTCCAGTAGTATTATTGAAAATAATAAGATCGTACTTCTTCATGTTCGTATAAGTCATATAATTGACGTCAGTAGTTACGGTCACCGTATAATTATAAAGTTTACCTTGCTTAACGATTAATGAATCAGCATCAGGAATCCCTTGATTATGCGGAAAACCTGCCGCATAAGCGTAAATCAAAACATTGTTTAAAGCAGAATGTGCTACGGTGCTTAAAGAAAGGCACCCAAATATGGCCCCAGTGATCAGACGTTTTAAAATCATAATTAATCCCCAAAAAAATTGAATTTCAATATTCATATATACCGTCGTATCTATTTTCTCGCGTTCTAATTTTTTATTTTTAATATAAATCTCGCCTTTTTAATACAATTTTAAGGGAAATTTAGCGTCAAAACTATGATTTTTACTTTTAAAGGAAAAATCATAGTATCAGGAGAGTAATAAGTATCGATATTTTAGATTCTAAAAAAACAGCCGTAAACTCAAAATAAATGCAATGTTCTAACTATTTTTAGAGAGTTTCATCTATTTCAACCAACAATCACGACTAATAAATTTATTAGCTATAATATTAGTTTAGAAAACCCAATATGTATTTTGAAATTTCTCAGTGCCGACTGACCCTCATCCTTCATCACTTTAGTTAATCCATAATAATAGAGAGGGTTTAAGTAAAAAGAATCGGACTTATTGAAAAATAAGTGGAAAACGAAACCACCTTCTAAACCATAATCATATTTATTTACAATAAGCGTGTTTTTCTTGAATGAAGTATCAGGTGATGTAAAATCAGCATTCACATTTTTCGAAACCACGAAACCACCGACCCCTTGAATACCAATTTTATCGAAGTTAAGCATATACTTGGCATAAATTGGAAGCCGCAAATACCCTAAGCGAATAGTTGCAGGAATGGGGTTCGCATCGGATTTACCCGCTCTTGATATCGAGTTTCTATTTTCCCCACTTGTTTCTAACCCTAAGGCGATACCCAAAGAAAAAGATTCTCCGATAATATAATCGTACCCCATTTGGCCCGATAAACAAGGCTCTGAATGCTTACCAACTGAATCATTATCCTTAAAGTTTGTTCCGGAATAATTCAAACCGAAACCGAAATTGCTTGCTACTCCTCCAAAGGAGTTTGCATAGGCAAAAAATAAAAACGAAAATATCCAAACCTTTTTCATAACTCTCCCATTTTACAAAATATTTTTTTGAACAATGTTCTTCTTAAATTCATTTTTAAATTCCCATTTCCAAGCGCAACAAATAATACCATTGACTTGGTGTGCGAGTGATTTCATCTCTTTCAGGAGTAAAATCACCTTGCCGTAAGGTTCGCATATGATCACTCGCAGCCTGTGCAAAGAGAGATATTCCATCGGTGATTTTTTTCTTTGCGTAAATGCTCCATTTATAATTTCTGCTTTTTATACCGTTTTTATTCCATTTTTTAGCTTCATCCCCTGATAGCCAAATAGGAAGAGCAGAATCATAAGCTTGAAAAATATCATTTGCGAAATCCCATCGTCTGTATTCCATTTCAATCGATAATAAATCGAGAGTCTTAAAAGTGGGTAAATTTAAGCCTGCCATTATGGGCATACGGGCTATTCTTTTTTCGTAAAAATAAGGGTAATTTTCCACGCCAAGAAGCGCTACTTCCGCATATAATTTCAAATCATTTTTTCCAATTAATTCGTTTTCGAATAGTGAACCGAAATTAAGAGACACATGTCCATCTAAATTTGTTCCCGCAAAGGTGTAATAGGAAATGGGTAATTTTAGGCTATCTTCGAGTGCTATTACGGAATCAGTTTGACCATTCAATAGCCGTCCATTTCTAATTTGATTATCCAAATCCGAAGGAGTATCCTTAGCATAATGAGCTGGAATAAAATGAGAAAACTTAACCCCTGCGCCAAACTCGAAAAATGGTGCGGGTTTAAAGTTTATCAAAAAACTGGGACTGAGATCATATAAGGGTTCAAGATCTCTTTCCAGAAAAAAGTTTCCATCGAATTCAATTTTTCCATCCCAAAGTGATTTATTGATTCTTAACCCCGAGGCGACATAGCTTGCGCTATTGATAATATTCCAACCACCGGTAATTAAATAACCTGGATAGGTTCCTGAGCGTAACAAATACTCGCCTAAATTTTTGGCATCCGAATTGTATTTGTAGGGGAAAAGTCCAAATTGGAAAGTCCAAGGTCTATCTAACTCACCCAATTTGTAAATCCCTTGCGCCTGGCCAACACCCGGCCCAAATTGAGTTGTTCGTGAAGAACTTAAACTTTTTTCTTCTGGCGAGACATAAAAAAACATGCCGCCGACCCCAACTTTAACAGTAAATCGATCATTAATAGTCGCAACTTGATTTAGCGATACACCAAATCTTTGTATCACCTGACCATGATAAGTGTATGCTTTTAATCCATTATATCCATTTTCAATTTGTCCCAATTCAATATTTGTGGCGATTTGTAAAGGAGCCCGATCAACTTTTACTTCGGCCTGTGCGGCAAAGGCTAATATGCAGCCAATTCCAAAAGCACTCACTAATTTATTGTTTATCATTTTCATATCCATCCTATTTTGGATTAAATGCCAAGCTCAATACGGAAAAGGAAATACCAATCGCTGGGTTGTTTGGTAATTAAATCAGGTTGCGGCGCCTTGTCATAATTGATTCCGCGCATATGATCGCTGGCAACTTGCAAATAGGTAACAAAACCCGGCATAATGGTTTTTTTAGCATAAATAGACCATTTCCATCTTTGGTTTTCAGAAGGGTCTTTATGAGCGGCTACGGCCTCAGCATATACACCCTGCGGCAATGGGGGTAACGGCAAACCGTTTGAATAAGCTTCTTCAAAATCATCTGCAAATTGCAAGTGATGATATTCGCCCTCTATAGCCAATCTATCCAGCAATTTGAAAGTGGGGAGATTGAACCCAAACATAAATGGTGTACGACTAAATACATTGGTGTAATAAAATGGATAATTCTTTATTCCTAATACTGCAACTTCTCCATATATTTTGCCTTCATCCGCACCCATTAATTCGGAATCAAATATTCCACGAAGATTTAATGCAACTCGACCCATTAATTTTGTGTTTTTAAAAGTATAGTTGGAGTAATTTTTCACCGTATCGCTAAAAACCACACTATCGCCTTGATATCGATTTAATGGTTTCCGTCCAGGATCAATAACTGTTGGACCTGTCGGTGTAGTATAAGAAGATCGACTTGATATAAGATGTCCCCATAAACTCCCGCCCCCGATTTCGAAAATATTGCGGAATTTAAAAGAGAAAAAATAAGCCGCTGTTATATCGTGAATTGGCTCGATCGAACTCTCAAGTGTGAACAAAAAATTATGCTTAATTGAAAAAGTATTCACCTCAAAATTTATGCCTTGATTTAGCACTTGCGCGGAATTGATTATACTCCCACCACCATCGGTAATAGTACCGCCGCCGGTTTGTATATAATTGGGATAAGCTCCCGACCGATACATATACTCTCCCAAATTTGCGGCATCAGGATTGTATTTGAAAGGAAAAGCGCCAAATTGAAGTTTACCCCAAGGGTCAGAAATGTCTCCTAATAGTTCAACAGCATCGGCTTCACGAATTCCGGTCGCAAATTTTCTGGTTCTTTTGTGAGGGATATTTTCTGTAGGCCAAGGATAATAGAATAAGCCACCAATCCCGACTGTTAACCGCAATCTTTCTTCAATGGTAACCGATTGGAACATGCTTACAATTGTTCTTTGAATCCCCTGAATATCCCGTTGTTGAAATCCTTCCGCGTCGAATTGGCCATTATCAAAAATTGCCGTGGCTTTTAATGGATCGCGCTCAATGCCTGATGAAAAAATCATTTTGGGACACGCTATTAGCAAACCAAGTGCGACTAATCGCAACAATTTGGCTTTTGACATTCGAACACCCACCTTTGAACAAATTTCCAAAAGGTTAAACCTAAATAATTGAAAAAATTGATAGGGAAGCAGACTACCGATCTATTTTTTACCTGACAATAAAAATCAGTGAAAATTACGACTTAAATAACTTATCCCCCTAGAAGCCCCAATCTAATCCGCTTTTAAAAAAAAATCTTGTTAAAAAAAAGAAAAACATCGTTTTTTAATTAGAATTTCCATGTTTTATACTGGTAAGATAAACAAAAATTGTTATGGAACATTTTTTTGCCGGGCATTATTCTCAAACAAAAGACATGAAGCTTTGGCTCGATGGTTTATAGACAGGTAACTCCTTTGGGGCAGAGTTAAAATTTTTTTGTGATTATATAGGCCTAAATTTTACAAGTAACTTGCAAATACATTATTCCATATCCTCTCGATTGGCGAAATTTTAATGTCTCAGCATTATCTTTGATCAATAATAAAAAACCTGCTTTTCTTCTTAACATTCCACCCTATACTATGAATCTATGACTGATGTGATTTACGAAAACATCCTGAAATACGGATGCTAAAAAACATTCTTGATGATTATTTTACCCTCAAAAATATATTCCTCAAGCACAAAAAAATATCGTGTGGTATATTGCGGGCAAAGGAGATTAGCAGTGAAAAATAAAAACCCTCAGGAAAAAATGAGTGCTGGGTTCAAAAGCACAATGGCACTTGCTTTACTTTTAAGCTCTTTTTTTACAATCCACTCCTTCGGTCAAACAACAGTAGGTTTGGGAAATTATTTAACCGCTGATGGCACCAAAGTGCCTGGTGAAAAAGCTTGGGTCACCCCCGATTTCACTCAGCCCATTACCTCGCCAAATTGGTGGAGCACTTTGATGACTTCACAATTTTCTGGAAATATGTTTTCTCACCCTCTTTCTATGAGAGCTTCCGCTAAGGGATTAGAAATAGGTTATCCTGGAGTACCAGGCTATGCAACGGCAAACGGATTCGCCGCCTTACACAATGCGAATGTCACCGTGGGCATAGAAGGTTTAACAGCTGACGCCGCGCGCGTGGCTTCGTATTCGCATTTTTCGGTTACCTCGCGCTGGCAAGGGGCAGGAAAAACACTGGAGGCAACCTTTGGTCATGGCTTACCCTTTGTTTACTTCAAGGTTACCGGCGGAAACGCAGTTATCACTCTTGGCGCCGGAGCTACACAATTTGCCAATCAAGGAAATGTTATCGGCGTGAGCATTGGTGGAAAAGCCTTTGGCATTTTCGCACCTACGGGATCGACTTGGACTGGAACCACCACGCTCAGCTCTTCCTTAGCAGGTAAAGATTATTTATCCATCGCCGCTTTGCCCGAAGGCACTCCCGCTGCATTAGAATTCTATAAAAAATATGCTTATTCCTTTGTGAAAAAAACCGTTGTCACTTGGGGTTATGTGGAAGCAACCGCCAATTTGGTTTCTAACTATTCGGTAATTACCGAGGTTAAGGAAGGTACCGAGCAAGGTACTGTATTTGCTTTGTTACGGCATCAATGGATGGCTGCAAGCACCCCGCTTACCAATTACACCTACAAAAGCGCACGTGGTGAAATGAAAGTGGCTACGGGAACTTCTTTTTCTACTACCATGGCTTTTAATGGCATTCTCCCCGCTTTACCAAATGTAGGCGCCGATCCCACACAACTCGATAAATTATTAAGTCAAATTCCTACTTCTGCTGGAGACGGCGACTCCTACAGTGGTGGCAAATCATTTGGAAGATTAGCGGCGCTTATTCCCATTTTAGAAGGGAGAGGAAATACCGCTAAACGAACCGAATTAGTAAAAGCCTTAGAAAAAGGATTGGAAAGCTGGTTCACTACTGGCGGCAATCAACAACTTTATTTCTACAAAGGTTTTAGCACTTTAATTGGCTACCCGGCTTCTTTTCATTCCGATGATCGCTTGGCGGATCATCATTTTCATTATGGGTATTTTCTGATGGCCGCAGCCACCATTGCAGCTTGGGATCCCGATTGGGTGAAGACGAGTAATTGGGGCGGTATGGTGGAAATGCTAATCCGTGATGTTAATAGCTGGGATGATAATGATCCCATGTTCGCACGCTTTAAATATTTCGACGCCTATGAAGGACATGGTTGGGCGGATGGTATTGGTTTTGAAAATGATGGAAATAATCAAGAGTCCTCTTCCGAGTCCATGAATTTTAATGCCGCACTTATATTATATGGCATGAATACGGGTAATAAAATGTTACGTGACATGGGCATATTCATGTATGTGAATGAAACGCGCGCCATTGAACAATATTGGTGGGATGTGGATAAACAAGTATTCCCAGCCGCCTTCACGCATCAATCTGTGGGTATGGTGTGGAGTAATGGGGGTACTTATGCGACTTGGTTTTCTAATAACCCCAGTCAAATTCAAGCCATTAATTTCTTTCCCATTGCCGCAGGATCATTATATATAGGCCGTCGTCCCGATCATATCCTACCCAACTATGAAGAAGGTTTCCCAGGAGGCTCTTGGAAGGATATTTATTATGAATACCTTGCCTTTGCCGATCCCGACAAAGCAGTGGCTAATTATGGTACAGGAACAAATCCTGAAGCCGGTGAAACTCCAGCGCATACTTATTATCTCTTAAAAAGCCTGCAAGCGGTTGGATTATTAAATACCCAAGTAACGGCTAGTATTCCTAGCTATGCCGTTTTTGATAAGGCTGCCGTGCGTAGTTATACGGCGTATAATCCAAGTAGCGCACCGGTTACAGTAACCTTCAATGATGGATTCAGTATGGATGTTCCTGCCAAAGCACAGGTCACCAAAACTGGCCCAATTAAAGGCATTTCTATACTGCCACGTAACAAATTATTGAAAAATAAAAACAATGTGGAAATTGGTTTTTGGGGCGGCAACATTTCTAAAGATTGGAATCGCACAAAAACACTGACGGTTTATGATATGGGTGGACGAAAAATTTTGTCGGCTCAACCTTCACAGAGCGAAAGCAAAAAGGATATTGCAAAAGGTATTTACCTCCTGCAATCCAAATAATAAAGGGCTTAAAAAAAGCCCGCATTAATTAGTGATGATGTCCACCTTCACCGTGGGCATGGCCATGGCTCAGCTCCTCTTTGGTAGCCTCGCGTATAGAAATAACTTTAATATCAAAGTTTAAAGTTTGTCCTGCAAGCGGGTGATTGCCATCAATGGTAATCATATCTCCTTCGATTGCAATAATGGTAATTAAACGTACGCCAGCATCGGTTTCGGCTTGGAATTCCATTCCTACTTCCAAATTATCTACGCCTTCAAATTCCTCGCGAGGAACCTTTTGTTCTAGTTTCGCTTCGCGAATCCCGTAACCTAATTCAGGTGACACCGCTACTTTAAAAACATCGCCAATACTTTTTCCTTCCATAGCTTGTTCTAAGCCAAGCACAATTTGACCAGTACCTTGTATGTACAATAATGGATCGGCGCCCACTGAGCTATCAAGAGTTTCACCTTTATTATCGGTCAGGGTATATTCCATGGCGACAACTTTATTTTTCGAGACTTGCATAGATTTCCTTGGTTAAGCTAAAGCCATTCGATTCAGGGCTAAAATTATAATATTTAGTGAATTTTCCGCAGATTCGAAAAGCAAATTTTGGGCAAATTCATATTAAATTTTAGTGAGGCGCGCTGCGAAAAAGCCATCGAAATGACTTTCACCTGGATAGAGGTGGAGGCATTTGTGTTTTACCCAAATAGCAGGCAAGTACTTTGCTGCATCCTCTAAAATCCATTCCGCATGACTTTTCAAAAAGGCTTGCACTACATCTCGTGTTTCTTCTACTTCGGGACTGCAAGTTGCATAAATAAGTGAACCCTTTTCCTCAACTAATTGTGCGGCTTGATCCAAAATGGCTTTTTGTTTTTGTGCCAATATTTTTAGGGCTTCGGGCTTTTGAGCAAAGCGCGCTTCCGGTCGACGACGTAGTACTCCAAGGTTACTGCAAGGTGCATCAATTAAAACGAGCGAGAATTTTTTCCGCAACGCATTCTGTTGAGGATTCATCACTAATGGCAAAAGAGCCGTATGACCTAAACGTTCACGATTATCTTTGATACGACGTAAACGATTAAAAGAAATATCATTGCAATATATTTTTGCATTCGATATGTCCATATGCGCTGCTGCCGCCATTTCTAAAATACAACTCGCTTTGCCTCCGGGTGCCGAACACAAATCCAATATGGATTGAGAGGGTTTCCAAGCCGTGAGGCATGCCACTAGATACGCTGCGGGATCTTGAAAGGAAAAAGCGCCTTGAGAAAACAAATCCGATCGTAAAGCAACATCCATCTTACTCTGTAATTGAATATAGCTAGGTAACTCATCAGTTACGCTATACGGGATTGTATTTTCTTTTAAAAAAATTTCTACTTCGGTCAGTGAACTTTTAAAAGGATTGATACGAAGCCAAGCGGGAGCTTCGGTATTATTAATTTCGGCTGCTTTTTGCGTTTTCTCCGCACCTATGGATTGATTCCATTTTTGCAATAGCCATAAGGGATGCGAGGTATTTGTGGATAAGGCCTTAAGCGAATTACCGGGCATTTTCTGCAAGCCCGCTGCGGCCATTTTTTTGAGCACCGCATTGGTGAAACCGGTTTTCTTTTGTCCTAAACGCGTCTTGACCAATTCCACCGCAGTATTTATGACTGCAAAAACGGGAACAGTGTCCAGAAAAAAAAATTGGTAGGCTGCTAATCGAAAAATTAGGCGCAAGGGTAAATCTTGTACGCGCTTAGGCGTATACAAATCCAAATTATAGTCGAGTAAATATTTGTTACGCAAGGATCCAAAACAAATTTCGCGCGCCAAACCCTGGTCTAAAGCGCTTAATTTATGGAGATAAAGTGGAAACAAGTCTTTTAAAAAAAGTCCTTTTTCTTCCTGATCGCATAACACATTAAAAACGGCTTCGCGAGATTCCAAACCTTGCATATAAATCCTAACCCAACACTATGGCGTCACGGTTTTGTAAACCATTCCAAAAATCATTAGCGGCCATTTTGGGTTTTCCTTCGGGCTGCACTTCTAATAATTTCAAACACACATCACCACAACCCACTAAAGGAAAGCGATCTGCGGACAATAATACTTTACCTGGACCAGGGCTTTGTTCATCCACAACTTGTGCGCGAGAAATACGCAATGTTTTAGGCGGGGTATTTTCCATGTTACCTATATGGGTAAACCCTATGGGATAAGGATTAAAAGCTCGTAAACGATTAAATAAAGTGCGAGCGGGCAAGGTCCAATTAATAAGACCATCTTCTTTTTTGAGCTTGGGAGCAGGAGTTGCTTCCGCATGGCTTTGCTCTAAAGGGAGAATTTTCCCTTGTTGCATTTTTTCTAAAGCGTCCAGTAAAGCGTCTTTGCCCAATTCTTTTAAGCGCAAATACAATTCACCGGCGGTTTCAAACTCTCCGATAGGCGTAGAGGTTTGCGCTAAAATTTGGCCATGATCAATTTGTTGATCCAATTGAAATACCGTAACTCCAGTAAACCTATCGCCTTGTGCAATGGCCCAAGGAATGGGCGCTGCGCCGCGATATTTTGGCAATAAAGAGCCATGCACATTCACCGCTCCAAAACGCGTGAGCGGAAATAAACTATCGGGTAATATGCGAAAAGCCACGACCACCATTAAATCCGCATTTTGGTTTTTAATGATTTCATGAAATTCTGGAGTACGCAAGGATTCTGGCTGATGAACAGGAAGACCTAATTCTAAAGCTTTTAATTTAACCTCGGAGGCCGCTAATTTTTGGCCTCGACCCTTAGGCCGGTCCGGTTGTGTAATGACTAGCGAAATGTCGTGCCCAGCCTTTACCAAAGCATCTAGGCTGGTGACGGCGAAATCGGGAGTTCCCATAAAAATGATTTTCATAGGCTGGAAAATTGGCTAATGCGTGACGTTTAGGCAAGCTCTACTTGTGCAAAACCAAATGTTCTGGATTTTAAATTTTTGGGTTTATTTTTCACTTGCTTAGTATGCATAAATTATGCATACTAATACATATGAGAACAACATTAAATATAGACGATGCAGTTTTAGCCAAAGCCTCCCAATTAACGGGTATTGCTGAAAAAACCGCCTTGGTACGAATGGGCTTAGAATCGCTCATTGCAATGGAAAGCCGCAAGCGACTGGCTGCGCTAGGAGGCAGTGAAAAAAATTTAAAGGCTATCCCTCGTAGAAATACTTTGCCTAAATGATTCTCGTAGATACATCCATTTGGATTCAATATTTACGTGAAGGAAACGACGAGCTTAAAAAATTATTAATCGATGGCAATGTATGCTGCCACCCTTTTGTAGTTGGAGAAATTGCTTGTGGGTTTCTTAAAAACCGCAGTGAAGTTTTAGATCTATTACAAACCTTACCACAAGCTCCCACTATGGATTTAGAGGAGACTCTGCATTTTATTCAACATCACAGTCTTTTTGGAAAAGGTGTAGGCTGGACGGATATTAATTTATTAGGATCGGCGTTTCTGTTTCAATCCCAACTATGGACAGAAGATAAACGGCTGAAAATTTTAGCAAAAAATTTAAAAATCGATTTCAGTATTTAATTCCAAGCGTACAATTTACGCCTTCTTTAAAGGTCGCCACCATTTTTCTTGGTCCTTATACCAATTCACGGTTTCGACAATGCCGGTTTCAAAATTGTATTTCGGTTCCCAACCTAATTCTTTGCGGATTTTAGAAGCGTCGATAGCATAACGTCGATCATGACCCAAACGGTCATCTACATAATGTATGCTGCTTTCATCTTTACCCAAAAGACCTAATAATTTTTTAGCAATATTAATATTCGTCCATTCATTATTACCGCCGATATTATATACTTCCCCAGCGCGACCTTTTTCTAAGGCCAATAGAATGCCCGAGCAATGATCGGCTACATGTAACCAATCACGAATATTTAATCCATCGCCATAAATTGGAATTTGTTTATTGTCGATAAGATTAGTGACTAAAAGTGGAATCAATTTTTCGGGATATTGATAAGGGCCATAATTATTAGAACAACGCGTGATCACAGTATCCATTTTAAAAGTATGAAAATAGGCTGCTACTAATAAATCCGATCCGGTTTTACTGGCCGAATAGGGAGAGTTTGGCGAAAGCGGCGTGGTTTCTGAAAAGTAACCCGTAGCGCCTAAGGAACCATAAACTTCATCTGTAGACACGTGCAAAAAGCGTTTCACATTACCTTTTTTTGCGGCATCTAATAATACAGCCGTCCCCAGTACATTAGTTTGCACAAAAACTTCGGGGCCATCAATACTTCTATCTACATGAGATTCCGCAGCAAAATGCACCACAGCATCCACATTGTCGGAAAGCACTTCCACCATCTTAGCTTTATCGCAAATATCCGCCTGTACAAAACGATAATTTGGGGACGCGCTTAAATCAGAAAGGTTTTCCAAATTCCCCGCATAGGTTAATTTGTCGATATTGGTGATACGCCAACCTTTATCATTTTGTAAAAGCATGCGAACGAAATTCGCCCCAATAAAACCGCAACCACCTGTTACTACGATATGCATAAACCCTCTTTTATTTTGACGGGATTAAGATAAAAAACCGCTCGCCAAAAGGGGTGCATTTAAGTTTTGTAAAGGGCGTTTATTTGCTGTATTCTTGTGCCGTGCGGATAAAAGCAGGTTCGATGCGTAAAAAGGCTTGGACTAATTCGGGGTCAAAATGTCTACCGGAATCGGCAACTATCATTTCTCGGCATTTGTCTAAAGGAAAAGGTTCTTTATAACAGCGGCGAGAGGACAATGCGTCATATACATCTGCCAAAGCGACTATACGAGCCGAAAGAGGAATGTCTTTGCCCTTTAAAGGAGCTCCAATGCCGGAATCGATGAACATAGCCTTTGACGATCCTAGCACATTAGGGTAACCTGTACCGTCAAAACGCTGATGATGATGATAAGCAATTTGTTTACTTAGCGAGTAAAAAGTGCGCCAGCCTAATTTCATTTCCAATTCATGCAATAAATCACCACCAATAATGGTGTGCATTTTCATAATGTCGAATTCGGCGGAACTCAAATCCCCGCGTTTTTTTAATATGTCATCACGAATACCCACTTTACCAATATCATGCAAAGGAGCCGATATAAAAATTTCATCGCAATAATTACGCGTAACATAACTTTCATACTCAGGAAGTTTGCCCACCTCTTCAGCTAACAAACGGGAGTAATGACTCATGCGGACAATATGATCGCCAGTGTCGGGATCGCGAACTTCGGAAATTTTTGCAAATCCAAAGATGCTTACTTTTTGAATTTCATTGCCGCGATCTAGGCCTTCTAAAATTCGCTCATGCATAGCTTCATTAATTTTTTTATGCGGGATATTAATGAATATTAAACCTAAATAGGGCAATAAAAATTCGGGCAACCAACTAAGGTAAAGCAAAGATTGATGCGGAAAAAAACTTTGCCATGACGCGCCCAAAAACAAATGAATCGCCAATCGTATGCCATGGACCAAAGATCCAAATATCAAGGCTGGAATAAAAGGATGCTCTAAGCTTAACTCGAAAACTACCAAAAGTTTTTTACCCAAAGGAGTATTGGGCGTATATTTTTTGATTTCCGAAACGCGCACTGGAACCTGATTTAGATCAATAATTGCCATGAAAACCTAAGGTTTCCTTCCTAATTTTTTTTCTCTATTTAATTGTAATGCCTATCCCAAGGTTAGGCGGCATATATTTCTTAAATTAAAAGATAAAATTATGACTATTTCTGAGTTTTTTAAGGTTTCCCCATATCGCTTTGCCCGAATTGATCAGGACAGAGAAAGGCGCAAAGGATTTCCAGAAGTAATTTTTGGGCAAGGAAAAACTATTTCTCAATCCGTAAAAATTGCGCTCAAAATTTTACAACAATCCGGTCGCCTACTTATTACTCGAACCCAACCTGAAGTTTTTGCGCAATTACAAAAAAAATTTCCGCTTATTTGTCATCACCCTTTAGCAAACTGTATTTACTATGCGGGAAGCGCTCAACAAGTAAAACTCAGGCAATTAAAGCAAGGCCATATTTTATTCGTCTGCGCCGGCACTAGTGACATTCCTATCGCTGAAGAAGCCGCCCTAACCGCAAAATTGATGGGGTGTGAAATCAAAACTCTTTATGATGTGGGTGTAGCGGGAATACATCGCTTATTAGCCCATACTGAGGCTTTAAAAAAAGCTTCGGTAATTGTGGTCGTGGCAGGAATGGATGCGGCGCTTCCTAGTGTAATCGGTGGATTAACAGATAAACCCATTATTGCAGTCCCCACTTCAGTGGGATATGGCTCTTCTTTTGAAGGCTTAGCGGCGCTCTTAAGTATGCTTAATGCTTGTTCACCAGGCATTACTGTGGTCAATATTGATAATGGTTTTGGAGCAGGCTATGCCGCTGGGCAAATTTTGAAACTGCAAAATTTAGGGATAAAATCGCGTAAAACTAAATCCACTTAATTGCAAACCACCGCTTGGCATCGTACAATGTAGCCTATGCGAGATATGAAGTGGTTAAAAAATCTATTCCTAAACATTATAGCATTGGGCATGTGGCCCCTATTATTTGCCAAAACCGAAGTCTGCGGCGAAATTCGTTTACCAACCGATTGGACTTTAGCCGAATCCCCTTATATTGTCACTAATGATATTACTATTCCCGAAAATTCTAGGCTAAGAATTGAAGCCGGTGTAGTGGTACTTTTTACTTCCCCTAAACCCTGTGCCGAAGAAGTCGAAAAGCAAAAACAACTTGAGGAAAACCAACCCAAGGAAAAAGAACACCCTAAAGAAAAATACCATAAAGGCGAGTCTTCCCCCAAAAAAATCGAGGCTAAATCTGCAGACAAGCATGAAGAGAAAAGCCTAGCAGAAGAGGATTTAGAATCCGATGTTCCGGCAAAACCAAAATTTGAAGACTTTGCAGATTCACTTTATGTCGGTATTAAAATCGAAGGTTCATTTTATGTTTTAGGTTCTGAAGAACAACCTGTTATTTTTCAAAGCATGGACACGCTTTCCACAAAAACCAAATGGGATGGCCTACGTTTTTATGGCCAAAACGCCGAACAAGTCGAAATTGGATTTGCTTCATTTAAGAATGCTCATCATGCCCTACATTTACGAAAAAGCACTTTCTTTATTCATCATAATATTTTTTTGCACAATAATACGGGTATTTATTTGATACACAAAAGCAAACCCATTATTACCAATAACAACTTTCTCAGCAATCAAAGTGCAGGAATTTATACAGAAGAAAGTAATCCTAAAATTGCTAATAATATTTTTTATGAAAACAAAACTTATGGTATTTGGTCGGATAGTCGCTTAAACGTGCAAATATTAAATAATGCATTTGCCAATAATGGAGAAGAACATTGTTATAAATGTCCATTTCACATTTTACGCTTAAACCATCAAAATCCAAATAATGATACTTGTGATGCTAATTTTAATTTGTTGACCGATCCGCTTTTTTTTAATTCCACGGGTTTTAAATTGGCACAACAAAATGACTTGAATCTCGATACTCCAGGGCATTTAGTAAAAGATCCACAAATTGCGGAGTTGGAAAAAAAGGCGCGAGGAAAGTGGTGGAAGAGAAAGGCAAAAGCCGCAAAACCTTTTGAGCTTTTGGGAAAAGGGTCTTATTTACTTTCTAGCTACTCTAAACTCACACATGCTGGTCATGTCAATAAAAGTTTTAATAATCGTGACGAAAGCGTAAATGATATAGGCATTCATGGTGGCCATATGGGTCGTATGACACGCGACCCCTTTTAAAACCGAGGTATCCTTAAGGTTACACTAGTATTTTCCCCTTGGAGTTGCAAAAAATACAGTCCCACTTGCCATTCACTTGTTTTCCATAAAAATTCTTTTTTCACTCCGTTAATGGGTAATACTATTTTTTCGCCACCTATTTTATATAGCGTAGCCTTTTGCATAGGCTTCGGAAAAGATACGCGAACACCCTCGGCCACTTTAGTCCAATAAATTTGTTCTGATTTAGAACTGGTCTGTGATAATATTACTGTTGAACAAGTATTTGCCGGTGCCCAACCTGCCGCATAGGTATTTGCCCATGTTGTAACCAAACTTGAAAGCGCGCAAAGTGGATTTCCTGCTAACACTAATATTTGCGGCTTTAATGTGACTATTTCATCGGGTAAACTATTCAGGTGATTTGCAGCAATGTCCAGTATTTGTAATCCATTCAAAGCACCTATTTCAAAGGGTAAAGTCGTTAAATTATTGTGATTAAGTACCAGCGTTGTCATTTTTCTTAAGTTTCCCACACCATTGGGTAAAGCTTGAATTTGATTCCCGGAAAAAACCAGAATTTTCACATTCACTAATTGGGTAATCGTTTCTGGAAAAGTCATGAAATTATTTTTCATTAAACTCAAGGCTTTTAAATTACTTAGTTGCGAAAATGTTGAAGGTAAAGTGCTTAATTGATTACTATCTAAAAACAAACTGGTCAATCCTGTAAGCTGCATTAATGCTTCGGGGACTAGTGTTAGCCCTTTATTCACTAAGCGCAAAGTCTGTATACGGCCTGCACTCGGTCGACTATAAACGGAAAGGCTTGAGTCCTGTAAGCCTAGGCTATTTAATACATTTCGTATTACTGCGGAATCATTCAAATACTCCGCACAATATTGTTTACTCTCCCAACCGGGATCGAACGCTTGTGCCCAATTTTTAAGCGCGGTAGGTAAATTACATAAACGATTTTCGGAAAGATCGAGAGGATGTATTTTATAGGTTACGGTATCGAATTGGATAATCGCGAAATTAGTATCCAGATTTTGAAGGCGATTGTCTCCCAGATACAATACCACTAATTTATTTAAGCCGCTAACTACAGTGGGGATGGAAGTTAATTCATTGTGGCGTAAATCGAGGATGCGTAATTCTACTAATTGAGAAATGCTGTCGGGAATTTGAGTTAGGCGATTGGCCTGCATTTGCAGCCTTAACAATGCGGTTAAATGAAATATTCCGGCAGGTATTGTTGTGAGAAAATTCGAATCTAAATTCAAACTTTGTAAGCCAGTTAAATTGGCTAAGTCGGAGGGCAAAGCCGTGATTTGCAGTTTCGCCAGGCGTAAAGTGTCGATGCGGCCATTATGTACGGTGCTAACATTTTCTACGGCAACATTATTTTTACCTATGGCATTTAATATTGCTTTTACTGCCAAGGAATCGTTTTGATAGTTTTGGGCAAAGGAACAAATATGTATCGCTAATAGGAGCGTGAATATTCGCAAGAAACTATTTTTTACTTCTAAATGGAATTTGCTTTTCTGGCCCATTATGGCCTCCTATTCATCGCTCACTTCCAATGTATAGGATATGGTCTGAGAATGCAAAGATTATTTGTGTGTTTTTGAGATAACCCTGAATTTAGGCCTTACTTTTGGGGGTTTTGGAGGCAAGTTTTTTCTTACCCGCATGAATATTTAATACTTCGACAAACACAGAAAATGCCATGGCAAAATAGATATAACCTTTAGGGATATGCTTATCGAAACCTTCCGCAATTAATGTCATCCCAATTAGTAATAAAAAACTTAATGCTAACATTTTAACAGTTGGGTTATTATCTACAAAACGGCTGATTGGATCAGATAGTAAAACCATAATCATCACCGCAATAATCACGGCGGCAACCATCACCGCAATTTGATCAACCATGCCTACGGCAGTAATCACTGAGTCTAGAGAGAATACAATATCTAGCAATGCAATTTGAATAAGCACCGATATAAAACTGGGGTTACGCGAAAGTTTTTTTGGGCCCTCTTCTGAGCTTTCCATTTTCCCGTGAATTTCATGCGTACTTTTATACAATAAAAATAAACCCCCGAAAATAAGAATAAGGCTTCGACCTGAAAGTCCATGATCGAAAATGGTGAATAAGGGTTCGATAAGTTTTACCATATACGAAAGACTAAGCAATAATAAAATACGCGTAGATAACGCCAATATTAAACCCAGCTTGCGTCCCTTCGATTGCTGCTCTGCAGGAAGCTTGCCGGCAAGAATTGTAATGAAAACGATATTATCTATGCCAAGAACAATTTCCATCACGGTTAGAGTGATTAGGCTAATCCAAATTTGCATATCAGTTACCCAATGCCACATTTTTTTTCTCTCCTAAAAATTTCATTTATTCTTGGCTTTGTTTTTGCATTATCTAATTAAAGAAAGACAAAGGAATCAAAGTGTTGCAAAATGGAAAATTATTGATGTATTAGTTTCTTTTTAAAACGAAATCCATATCAATATTTTTTTGCCTATTATTCAACAAAATGATAGCTTATATATCAAGGAGTACAAATACATGTTTAAGCGAATTATTCTTTTTGGATTAACCAATCTATTGGTGGTATTAACCATTTCTCTTGTTCTCAATCTATTAGGTGTAGGTCATTATATTTCCACCTATGGCATAGATTATAGCTCTCTTATGGTATTTTGTTTGGTTTGGGGTATGGGTGGCGCGTTCATTTCTCTCGCGATGTCGAGATTGATGGCCAAGTGGATGATGGGCGTTAAAGTTATTAATCCTAATGCAAGCGGAGAATATGGTGATTTAGTTAGTACGGTTCATGATTTAGCACGCCAAGCGGGATTGCCTGCTATGCCTGAAGTGGGTGTTTATGAAAGTCTTGAAGTAAATGCGTTTGCCACCGGACCTACCAAGAGTCGTTCCTTGGTTGCCGTATCTTCGGGTTTATTAAATCGCATGAGCCGTTCAGAAATTGAAGGGGTTTTGGGTCATGAAATTGCACATATCGCTAATGGAGATATGGTTACCATGACTTTAATTCAAGGGGTGATTAATGCTTTTGTAATGTTCTTCGCAAAAATTATTGCCTTTGCCTTAAGTCAAAATGTAAAAGCGGAAAGTCGCCGCATGGTATTTTTTATCACAGAGATCGTTTTACAAATTGCCTTGAGTATACTCGGCTATATGGTAGTTGCTTGGTTCTCACGTCAAAGAGAATTCCGTGCAGATGCTGGTGGAGCGCGATTTGCGGGTCGTGCTAAAATGATTGGGGCCTTACAAGCTTTACAAAGTTTTTCCGGTCGAGTGCCCGAAGAAGCAGACCGAGCGGGTTTAGCCACGATGAAAATCTCAGGCAAGCCTAGCAAGTTTTTCGCGTTAATGTCCACTCATCCTCCTTTAGAAACTCGTATCGCACGCTTGCAAAGCGCTTAAGTGAGTCAGAAGGATTAATTTAAAACCGCTATGTTTTAAGAGGTAATATTTTTATTACTTCAAATTTGTCTATCGCGCTGGACTTTCTCCAGCAGATCGCACATCTCCACATCATTTGAGTTTTCCGCTAAATAAGCTTTTACTAATTCCGTAATAGCTTCTAATAAGGAAATGTGATCCCCTAACTCCAATAAATTCATTAAGGTAAGTCGATCCATGGAGTTTATTTTTACCGACTTTAACAAATACTGTAAGGCTTTTTGTTTATCGCCCATACGATGATTAACTACCGCTAAATCATTAAGCACGCGAGTATCTGCTATACTTTCCAATTTTTCTAAAGCGAACTTTCCTTCTGCAAGTCGGCCAGCCTTTATAAGATTTTCCGCCTCTTCAATAGAGGTTTTTTTTTCGACTGACATAGATAGATAAGTTTGTTTTCCTTTTTGGAAGATATAATTAATGGAGAATAAATCATCTGATGATTCTTCTATTTCAATTTGGCGAATAAGATCTAACCCTGCTTCATTAAAAAGCTGAATTAATTCTTTTTCATTAAATATTAATTCCACCATTTCCACTTCATATCCGAATTTTTTGATAAAATGGGTAGGCCTTTGACGACATATAGGTGTGCGATGGGCAACCACGAATTTATTCGCCACGCGTCCCGTTTCTAAAATATGATCTCTATAATTGGGTACATGTAATAATACGCAAGAAGAAATTACTACAGGAATAGTATTTGATTCAAAAGGTAAATGTGCGCCATCTGCAATGTGAAATTCTGTTTTGGGATAATAATCTCGCGCCATAGCAATCATTGCTTCAGAATAATCGACACCGATATAATGCAGAGGCTTGTGCAATAAATATTCTAATACTTCATAATAATATCCCGTGGAGCATCCGATTTCTAGTACTCGATCATTAGCATGAATTAAATTTTCAAGTGACTCAACCAAGGTATTAAAGGGACGAATCGGTTTACCCGCGTACATCATTCCCAGTTCTTGTTGAGTTAAAGCCCTTTGTCGCATAGGTATATTTTTGTCCTTCCACGCTTCGGTCATGGAAGAAGTTATTTGATTTTTATCAATAGCTTGTTTGTTATACGAAATTCGATTATAGTCGGGACTTGCAAAAGTATTTTTCTCTTCATAATTGCGTAAGTGACGTGCGAGAATTTCTCCGGTTTTTGTCATACGTACTTTATAGGTATGATCTTTCAAAGTACGCATTTGACCGGCCATAGCAATTTGTGCGGCTTCATCAGGATGTGCTAAGTAGTAATTAACTAAAGCGGAACATTCCTCAGCATTATGAAATACGACTATCTCTTTGCCTATTTCAAAAAATTCATGGAGGTTATCTTTAAAGTCCGTAATCAATAAGGTTCCGGCACCCGTAGCTTCAAAGAGTCGCATATTATTGGCATTATTTTCTGCTACTTCTCCATGCCGATTAATGGTCATCAATGAGCGCGCCATGATTTCCATCATTTGCATGCCCCATGCTTCACCATGATGACGCACTTTTACCAATGATTGCGCAGGTAAGGTTTCGCATCCATAACCCCAGAATTGCGTGGGTGTTTTCTTTGCAAGCATTTCTAAAAGATGATATGAGGTAACATGCAAACTGGAAATCCCGCCCACAAAAGAGCAACCAATATCTTTACGAACAGAACGAAGCGCATCCCAAACTCGTTCTTCAAATGCAAGAGGCTGAAAATAGGCCGTAATACCTTGTTTGCGAAATCGTTCCACATAATGCGGAAAGGATGAAAAAATTAAATCATAGGGTTGTAGATCTAAATCAGGCTTCATGGGTGTAGCGATTTGTCCAACTATTAATTTAACCATGGGACGAATAGCATGGAGAATTTCAGGAGTAAAGTGATTGAGATCTTGAAAATATACTATGTCGGGAGCGGATCTTAAAATTTGATTGAACATGATTTCTAATTCACCAGAAGGGCCACCATGTTCTCTTGCCCATGCAGTTTGCAGTGAAGGGCAATTGATGATAATGTCTTCTGCCTCCCAACCAGCCGATTTTAAACCGCGAGAATAAAAATCGCTGTCTCCAAACATGCAATTCTCAAGTGAAGTTAATTGCTGGGCATAGGAGCGATTAGCTAAATCGGCATAACGCGCGTAATGAGCCTCCATAAATCCGGGATAATAGGTATTAATGAATAAACATTTCACAGCTTAGGGCACCTTATTCCGGTTTTTAAATTGGCTTGCGTCATAAAGTTAAATTGTCTTATTTGTAAATAGGGATAACAAGAGATAATGTTTTCTATAGGTTATTTTACATGGCATACCGCCGGCATATAGCTATCCTTGCTTTATTAAATTTTTACCTAAACCTTAAACTAGGAGTTAATTATGTCTTTACAATTAGGATCAATAGCGCCAGACTTTACCCAAGACTCAAGCGAAGGAAAAATTAATTTTCATCAATATATCGATGGGCATTGGGCTATTTTGTTCTCTCATCCTGCCGATTATACTCCGGTTTGCA
This sequence comes from Fibrobacteria bacterium, assembly GCA_043745805.1. Lineage (GTDB taxonomy): Bacteria > Fibrobacterota > Fibrobacteria > UBA11236 > UBA11236 > JAYTSD01. The sequence continues at coordinate 45,751 of JAYTSD010000037.1, read as the reverse complement.
CTACCGAACTCGGTGAAACCAGTAAACTTAAAGCAGAATTTGATAAACGTGACGTTAAAGTATTAGCATTGTCCGTTGATGGAGTTGAATCGCATAAGGGCTGGATCCATGACATTAATGAAACCCAAAATTGTGTGGTAAATTTCCCTATCCTTGCGGACGAAGATAAATCCGTTGCCACCTTATATGGTATGTTACATCCTCAATCCCTAGATAAAATGACGGTGCGTTCGGTTTTCATTATTGATCCCAACAAAAAAATTCGTTTAACCATAACCTATCCTGCTTCCACAGGACGTAACTTCCAAGAAATTTTGCGCGTTATTGATTCCATGCAATTAACGGATAAATTTAAAGTGGCTACGCCGGTGAATTGGAAACAAGGTGAAGATGTTGTCATAGCACCTGCTTTGCAAGATGAAGAGGATTTGAAACAACGCTTTCCTTTAGGCTATAAAAAAATAAAATCCTATTTGCGTTTAACGCCTCAACCTAAATAATTTTTCCCTAACAGCAAAAAGGCCAGCTAATATAGCTGGCCTTTTTTATTAGTCATAAAAAAGTTTAACGAATTACCGCTGTACTCTCGCGCTGCCACCTTTAACTAAACTTTCTACTTCGGCTAAAGTGGCCATAGATGTATCACCTGGAGTAGTCATAGCTAAAGCACCATGCGCTGCGCCATAATTTACGGCCGCTTCCGCACTACCCTTTTCCATCAAACCATAAACTAAGCCTGAAGCAAAACTATCGCCGCCACCAACGCGATCAAAAATTTCCAAATTCTCACGCATGGGCGCTTCATAAAATTTACCGTCTGCATAAACTATCGCACCCCAATCATTAATGGAGGCTGATTTTACGGTGCGTAAAGTAGTGGCAATCGCTTTAAAATTGGGAAAGCCTTTAACCACTTCGCCAATCATTTTTTTGAAATGTGAAGTGTCGAGTGCAGAAAGATTTTCGTCCACCCCTTCCACAGCAAAGCCTAAGGAAGCCGTGAAGTCTTCTTCATTACCGATCATCACATCCACATAACGCGCTAAGTTGCGGTTTACTTCTTGTGCTTTTTTTTGTCCACCAAAATTTTTCCATAAACTGGGACGATAATTCAAATCATAAGAAATGATAGTTCCATGTTTCTTGGCCGCTTGCATGGCTTCTTCGATAATGCCTGGAGTCGTTTCCGAAAGGCCGGCATAAATACCGCCGGTATGAAACCAACGTACGCCCAGTTCGCCAAAAATGTGCTCCCAATCAATATCGCCTTTTTTCATTTGTGAAGCCGCCGTTAAACCACGGTCCGAAACACCAACGGCACCACGCATGCCATAACCCCGTTCCGTGAAATTTAATCCATTGCGAACGGTACGGCCTAATCCATCATAAGGAATCCATTTCACAAAGGACATATCCACGCCACCTTGCAAAATAAAATCTTCTACTAAATGTCCTACTTCATTATCGGCAAAGGCACTGACTAAAGCGCTGCGCAAACCAAAACATTTTCGTAAGCCACGGGCCACATTATATTCGCCGCCACCTTCCCATGCACGAAATTGACGCGCCGTACGAATGCGCATATCACATGGATCGAGGCGAAGCATTACCTCTCCTAAAGAAAGAATATCAAAACGGCATTGGTCTTTGGGTTTTACTGTCAATACAGACATCTGTTCTCCTGCAAGTTACGTATTATAAAAGTTACGTTTAATTTAAGTGTTTTCAACCTTAACCTGATTAACGGCCCACACTAGCCGCCGCCTCAATGGCTTCGCGGCAAAGGCGCGTGATTTCGGTATAGTTTTGTGCACGAATCAATTCTGGAGCCACCATCCAACTGCCACCGCAAGCAAGTACCGGTTTAAATTCCAAGTAACTTTTTAAGTTACTGATATTCACGCCACCCGTAGGCACATAACGCATCATAGGATAAGGGCCATTAAAAGCTTTTAAAGTTTTCACGCCACCAAAAGATTCTGCTGGGAAAAATTTCACCGCCGTTAAACCATATTCCAAGGCCATTTCAATATCGGTAGGATTGCTGGCACCGGGAACAATAGGCACTTTATGATCTTGGCAATATTGCACAATTTTTGGATTGAATCCTGGTGTTACCACAAAACGCGAACCAGCATCTAAAGCTCTTTTCGCTTGATCGAGCGTAAGTACCGTGCCTGCGCCAATTAAAAGTTCTTTGTCATCTTGCAAGGCTTTAATTGCGCCTTCGGCGGCTTCAGTACGAAAAGTAATTTCCAAACAAGGTAAACCGCCAGCACGCATAGCCTCGGCTAAAGGCTTGGCCTGTTCTACTTTATCTAAAATAACGGCGGGAAGTATTCTTAATTGCTGAATTTGATCGATAATAGAACTCATAGTTTTGCCTTAAATTTATTTGCTATTAATACTGAAGTTGAAATTTAAATAGGTTGCGCTTGCTTGCATACACATTCATAGGCATCCTTACAAGCGAGCTTGCGTTAAGCCGCCATCCACATGAATCACTTGACCGGTAGAATAAGCCAAATCTCCACGCGCCAACATGGCTGCTGCTTTACCCACATCATCGGGCATGCCCCAACGGGATTGTAATAATAATCCGCCTTCAATCAAGGCATCGTATTTAGAAGTTACTCCTGAAGTCATATCGGTTTTAATTAAGCCCGGACGAATTTCAAAAACAGGGATATTGAATTCACCCAAACGCGCCGCCCAAAGTTGCGAGGCCATGCCCACGCCTGCCTTGGAAATACAATAATCGCCTCTTAATACAGAGGCTACGGTAGCCGATATGGAACCCACATTAATTATGGTAGCCTCAAATTCAGGGTTTTCCTTTTTCAAGTCAATCATGAAATTCGCTGCCGCTTGGGTTAAAAAATAAGGCCCTTGCACATTAATACGAATCAATCTTTCGAAGCTGGCTTCTTCGGCTTCTAAAATATCCGCCCGTACCTCAGGTGCTACGCCTGCATTATTGACCAATACATTGAGTTGGCCGTATTGTTCCTTAATCGCCGCCATCAAATTATCTCTGTCGGCACGGCGACTAATATCCGCTTGCACATAAATAATACGCGCGCCTAATTCGTTTAAGGATTCCATAACCGGACGAACGGCTTCAGCATCCTTTTGTCCACAAATGGCTAGGTCAAAACCTTCTTTAGCTAAAGCGATGGAAATTCCTAAGCCAATACCGCGCGCTCCGCCTGTAACTAAAGCAACTTTATTAGCCATGAATTATTTCACCTTAAAAAAGGTGTAGTATTTTTCTTGCTTTGCAATTCGTTGTACATATAACGCCGCTTCACGAGCATGATAATCGCCCCACATGCTGCTTTCGCCACGTGGAATAGATGAACCAGCTGGAATATAATCCCAACCATTGGGACGATGATAAATAGAATGCAAAATCAAACCTTGATGTGCAGCATCGGTACTTAAATAAGGTTCTTGGAAAAGAGAATTCAGCACCGTGAGACCGGTTTGCCAGTATTTGTTACCCTCTTCAGTGCGGCCTTTTGCTTGTAAAAAATGCCCTAAGCGCAATAGACCTTGAGCCGTGATCGCCGCAGCTGAGCTGTCTACAGGTTCATGCGCATTAAAAGGATCGGCAGGACGATTTAAATAATCCCCCAATTTATGTAACTCCGGTGCGCCAGTATCCCAGTAGGGAATGCCATCGGTTGGCGTATGTTCGATATAAAAATCACTACAGGCGATAGCGCCTTTTAAAAATTCCGCTTCAATCGCCGCACGTCCACCTAAGGGTTTTAATTCGGCATCAGAAATGGTTTGTAAAAATTCTAATTCTTCGGCGAAGCCTAATACCACCCAAGCTAATCCGCGAGTCCAAGTGCTGAACGGGGCATAACCTTGTTGGGAATTTGGACAACGGTAACTGCCATCATTAGTATTGAAAATACTTTCATGCGCTGCACGGCCACGAATATCATAGGCATCACGACCTTCGCCATAATATACCGTGTAACGTGCGGTGGTTTGAGCGTGCTGAATAATACGTTCCAGCAATGAAATTTCACGATCTTTCTCTTCCATTAAAGAATGACCTAATTGATGCGCCACCGCTAAAGCTCGAAGTGAGCGAATAGTATCTGCGAACAATGAGTGCGGGCCGTTGAAGGAGTAGATATAACCACTATTAGGAATATCCGTCCAACGACGCGCTTGCACTGCACCACTGCATTTCAAGGCTAATTCGTAAAAATTCTTTTCCCACTCTTCACAATTAAAGCGACCTTCATTGGCTAAACGCCAAAGGTTACCATAGGTGCTGACATTGTTAAAACCATGATCATGTACACCCATGTGAGTGATATGTCCCGCCATCACATTTAAGGTTTGACGACGGCCGATTTCTAAAAACTTTTCATCCCCCGTGGCATCGAATTGCAAAACCGCAGCGCCATATTGAAAGCCCTGTGTCCATTCGGTCCAGCCTTTAGAACTGTATTTACCAGCTACCGTGAAAACGGGAGAGCCTTTGCTTACATCCCATGCTTTTTCTAATGCTGTGATTTTCTCTCCAGACAAATCCCAGAGTTTTTTGATTTTAGAATTTAGATCGGAGGCCTTTAGAGCATGGTCTATATGTATCAAGCGCGCTTTCCTTTGCGTAGATGAATGGATAAAATTTTACAATCTTGGATGGCTTTATAGGTATGCATTTGCACCGCGTCGAATTGAATGGCTTCGCCTTCTTTAAGAATATGCACTTCCCCATTAATCACCACTTCAATACTTCCTGCAAGCACCCAAAGTACTTCATGATCATTATGATGCACTTCCGGACGTGTTACGGTGCCACCTGCTAAGGCCGATCCCATAAAACATTGAACATTGGGGTAACTAATATTTTGAAATTGGAATCCGCCCGACACATAATGTTGTCCATGAGCAATTTGTGCAATACGAAATTCGGCTAGCCCTAATAAATCGGTAGCCGTGATAGAAAAGGCCTTGGACAAGCGTGCTAGGGTATCCAATTCTGGTACGGCTTGATTACGTTCAATACGCGATATCACAGCTGTAGAAATACCAGAAGCATCAGCAATATCGGCAATGGTAAAACCCTGCGCTTTACGTAGGTTGCGAATTACAGAAAAATCGTAACGGGGTTGATGGGTAGACATTTTTACCTATATGGGAAGCGGTTAATTTTCGATTAGAGAAAAAAAACCTGATGGGTTTGGCCCAAGCAATTCAGAAGGAAAAGAGCTCCGCGCTTGGTGCGGGGCTCTCAACAAAAAAAAATCAAACAGTTTGCTTATGGCTAGCATTGGTTTACTCGGGTAAAGGTTTACCCTTAGTTTCAGGAGCGAACCAGATGATCACAAGCCCGAATACATAGACCAGACTCACTATGGAGCACATTTTAGCAATATCGCCACCAAAAGATTTCACCAAGGTTCCACCATAAATAGCACCGCCTGCAGCGATCAAGCGACCGGCATTGAAAGTTACACCAGAACCCATTGCGCGCACGCGTGTAGGGAATAATTCGGGCAAATACAAAGGTAGCAGACCATAAAAACCGGCGGTAATACCACCCACTAAAAAAGTCCATGCTAAAAATCCACCGCCAAAGGACATGTTGAGTCGAAACAAAATGGAGCAAGCAATTAAAGAAAGTAGTGATAAAGCAAAATAGGTACTGCGGCGATTAAATTTTTCAGCAATCAAGGCAAAGCTTAGGCTAAAAACAATAGCACCAATAGCTGAAGCGATTTGCACTTTAGCCGCTACATTAGGAACGCCTGCTGAAATTTTTCCTGCCCAAGCGGGAATCCATTGCACCGATGCCCATGTACCCATTAAAGCCACCGCACCTAAGCCAGCACCAATAAAAGTGTTTTTGGCTAATCCTCGAGTAAATAAATCACCAAACCCTACTTTGCTATCAGCCTTTTTAGAATTGGCTTCCCACATTTCTGATTCAGGAACAAAAACGCGAATGACAAAGGTGAGTAAAGCCGGCGTAGCACTCAGTAACATTAATAAACGCCAACTTCCATTTTGCAAAAGGATAGTCGCCCAAGCAGTAGGTAATATCGCATGGAGAACGGTTGAAAGGCTGGCTAAAATAGAACTAAGGCCAATAGCTAATAAGGCGATAAGCAGGAAGCCGATATTCGCTGAAGCACCAATAAGACCAGCCATTAAAGGACGTGATTTATTGGGGAAAATTTCCATTACCAAAGCCACACCTAAAGCCCATTGTCCGCCCATACCCAAAGCCGCCAAAAATCGGAAAGCTGCGAGTTGCCATGGATTGGTAACTATGGCACCTAAGCCAGAGAATACGGAATAAGCGAGCACACTCCACACCATAGCGCGAGTACGACCTATTCTGTCGCCAAGCCAGCCTAAGGCGAAGCCACCCAATGCGGCCCCAACCAAGAACACGGCAATAATGCGACCGAACCAAGGACCAATATCGCCTCCGCCTAACATTTCAGTTAATGCAGGTCGGCCTACCAATGGAAAAATGCCCATTTCTAATCCATCAAACATCCAACCTAATATAGCGGCCGCTAAAGCCATCCATTTGGCGGATCCCGACATCATACTTGCAGGCGCGCTGGAAGTAGATTTTGCTTGTAATGTTGCTTGCATTAAAATTGCCTTTCTTTAGAGGGGTTCTCGTCTATCCGGTAATAAGACGGGTTTGAGACTTGGCCAGTCAGGCAAGCTACGCGTGCCATAACCGTACCGGTTGATGTCTATCATGGAAAGATTGCCGTTTTCGATACGTAACACTGAAACACCATCAGCGCCTGGGCGATATAAAGAAGGAAACTCTCTCTCTGCACTATCGCGTTCCGCAGCAGATAAAAATTGAAAGCCACGAATATAATGATGGCCATTACGTTCGGTATGCGTAATACCTAGGGCTGCGGCCACACAACAATCTTGTTGCAAAGGATAAATAGGAACATTGGTTAAATCTTCACTGGAAAAAATTAAATCGCTTTGTCCCGATTCTTTTAAATAGCGATAGCTATGCAAGGTACGAAAAACCCCTTTACAATTTTTAGCGGATATCCCTTTATAGCCTAAAGATAGAGCTAAAGCAACGCTTTCATCATCGCCATCGCTTTCATCAATAATGACCGGTTTATATTTATTAGTTTCCTGCAAGGCAGCTTGCACCTTAGCAGGATCCAAGGCTGCGCTACGTTCTACGGGTTGTTCAATCCACAAAATGCGATCCCAAAAACCCGCCAAAGATTTTTCCGCCACCGCGGCTTTAACAAATTCTAGAAAAGCATCCATGGTGGCGAATTGTTCATTGCCATCGAGGGTAACTTTGTAGTCACCTGCCTTTTCATCAAGCACTTTTGCAATTTGACCCATGCGGGCTAAAGAAGCAGGTGTATCCCCAGAAATTTTAACTTTATAGTAACGTGCACGATACTGATCGGCTACTTGTTCTAAGGACTCGGGTAAGCCATCGCGCAATGGCTTTTCAATGTCGCTAGTAAAAATAGGATCTGCTAAGCCTACCGTATGACGCAAGGCAATGCTAGCCAAAGGCGCTTCTGGCACCCATTTGGTAAAGTCATCCCCTAAACCCAATAAATCTTGACGCAAGATCTGATGAAAGGTTTTACGCGTTAAGCGGCAAAGGCCGTCGACCATGGCATTGTCCATTAAGGCAATACCAAATCCAGAAGTGAGTGCATTCAAACCCGTCACCCTACAGCGTTGACGGATTTCGGATTCCACACTTTTATGCAAATCCCATAATGAAGCGGATTTACTTGCAATGTATAGGTCGGAAGCAATGCGTAACGAAAGCAATAAATCAGAAACTTGTTGATCATGAGTACGGCCTGGAGCTTTATCAAACCATAGCGGAGGAATTCCACTTGCGCTAGCCCCAATGACGGTTTCGCCACTTTCATTCAGTAGAGTGAGCTTTACATGGATAATCGGCATTTCCGTCAGTACGGCTTTTCCAAAACGAAAAGGCATACGAGTATTAATTTGCCGCGCAAAAACATGAATATCTTGAACTTTTAATTTAGGAGCCTGATGCATAGTGGTCTTTTTCTTAAAAAAACTATTTATGAAGAAAATATACCCCTTTTTTAAAAAATGCAATGCGTTTTTATACTTTCGTGCTATATTATGACCTTATATATAGGCTTGACAGTATAATTGAAATTTGAGGTTTTTTTCCTTCCGGAGTGAATATGTCTGATATTAAACGCCTGACATCTTTTAAAACAGCCGCAGCTTTGCGCGAAAGATTGTCCGCTTTAGCCATCGATTTACCAATTGATGACACTATTTTGAAGGCACCCGAATCCCCTGTGGCGCAAACTCTAACTATAGGTGGATTTAAGGTAGGTAATCGTTATTGCATTCATCCAATGGAAGGCTGGGATACCACTACTGATGGTCAACCTACTGAGGAAATGATTCGTCGCTGGGAGCGCTTTGGTATCTCTGGCGCGAAGTTTTTGTGGGGTATGGAAGCGGTAGCCGTGCGTCCTGATGGTCGTGCAAATCCTAATCAATTGATGATGAATCCTGACACGGTAGGTAATATTCGCAAAGCCGCCGACGTCGCTTTGGAAGCGCATGCTAAACGCTTTGGTACGGCGGATGATTTACTTTGGGGCTTACAGCTTACGCATTCAGGCCGCTTCTGCCGTCCTAATGACAAAAAGAAATTAGAACCTAAATTGGTGTATGCGCATCCGGTATTAAATCCCAAATTCAATTTGCCTATGGATTATCCCGTGATGACGGATGATGATATTAAAAATTTAATTGAGCATTATATCAAAGCCGCAATACTGGTTGATAAAGCCAATATCCCTTTTATAGATGTAAAGCAATGTCATGGCTATTTGGGCCATGAATTTCTGTCTGCTTTTACCCGTCCCGGCCCATATGGCGGCGAGAGTTTAGATAATCGCACGCGCTTCGCACGCGAGATTATTCAAGGCATACAACAAGTAGCTCCGCGTTTAATCATTGGTGTGCGCTTAAGTGCTTTTGACTTTGTGCCTTTTAAACCTAATCCTGCTTTGGCTACCCCAGGAAATTTAGGTCCAGGTATGCCGGAAGAATTTGCGCATGCGCTTCCCTATAAATATGGTTTTGGTTTAAACCCTGCAAATCCTTTAGAATATGACTTGCGTGAACCTATTCAGTATTTAAATATGTTGAAATCATGGGGTGTCGCGACGGTAAATATTTCCTGTGGTTCGCCATATTATAATCCGCATATTCAACGTCCTGCCATTTATCCTCCTTCCGATGGTTATCAACCGGCTGAAGATCCCATGATTAATTTGGCTCGCCAAGTGCAAGTGGTGAAAGAATTAAAAGCCGGTGCGCCGGGTATTCCTTTGGTCAGTTCCGGTTTAACTTATTTACAAGAATTTTTACCCCAAGTGGGCCAAGCCTTGGTACGTGAGGGCTGGGCGGATATCATTGGTATTGGTCGCATGGTACTTTCCTATCCGCAAATCATTGCGCATTCTTTGGAGCGCGGCGAACTCGAAACCAAATTTATTTGCCGCACCTTTTCGGATTGTACCACCGCGCCGCGTAATGGTGTGAAATCTGGATGTTACCCTCTGGATGAATATTATAAAAATCGTCCGGAAGCTGAATTGGTAAAAGAAATTAAGAAGGCGCAGCGTGAGCAATTAAAAGCAACCACACCCACGAGCGCCTAAGCTCTGACCCATTTCCCGCTTTGAAATACAATGGTAATAGGCCTTTTTTCGAATCCCGAAAAAAGGCCTTTATTTTTTGTTACTTTTCCTCCTCCGAAAGGAGAAACTATGTCCTTTAAATTAGGGGTGATTCAAACCCAAGGAAATTGCGCTCAACCCGAACGCTTTAAATCTTTAGTGGCTAAGATTTCTGCTTGTGCTGAAGCGGGTGCGCAGATCATTTTATTGTCCGAACTTATTTTGCATAATTATTTTTGCATCACTGAAAATCAAGAGCATTTTAATCTAGCGCATGATTTACAAACCCCTTTGGTTAAAGCTTTACAAAGCCTTGCCGCCGAAAAAAAAATCGTTTTGATTTTGCCTTTTTTTGAAAAACGGGCGCCGGGTTTATATCATAATTCTGCAGTAGTGTTTGATGCCGATGGAACAAATTTAGGTTTATATCGAAAAATGCATATCCCCGAAGATCCAGGTTTTAATGAAAAATATTATTTCACACCTGGCGATTTGGGATTTAAAAGTTTTACCACACGCTATGGAAAAATTGGCGTTTTAATTTGTTGGGATCAATGGTATCCCGAAGCCGCTCGCATTACGGCATTACAGGGTTGTGAGCTATTAGTTTATCCCACCGCCATAGGTTGGGACGCTAAAGAATCGGAAGGCCTTTCTGACGCTGAAAGCGTTATTTTAAAAGAAAAGCAAGTGCAAGCTTGGACCGTAATGCATCGTGCCCATGCGGTCGCTAATAATGTTTATGTCGCTGCTGCGAATCGTATTGGCCAAGAAGGCCACTTGGAATTTTGGGGTAACTCTTTTGTTACTAGTCCCGAAGGCGAGGTACTCGCGCATTTACCTGCTGGCGAAGACGCCTTTATTCTGCAAGAATGTAAAACTGAAAATATTGAATCCACTCGTCGCATTTGGCCTTTTTTGCGTGACCGACGCATAGATGCTTATGGCGGCATATTGCAAAGGTTTGGCATATAAAAACTTTACCCTTTCATCCGCCTTATAAAAATTTACGTCTTCCCGCTGAATGGGAAAAACAAGCATCCATCTGGTTTACTTGGCCACAAAATGCAGAGACTTGGACGCCCGTTTGGGAAGATGCAAAAATGGCTTATGTGGCCTTCATTTCCGCAGCTTTAGAATTTCAACCCGTCTATTTATTAGTGAATAATTTGGTGAAACGAGAAGAGGCCCGAAAAGCACTTGGCTCTGACCTTGCAAAAAAACCTTTTCCCCTGCATATATTGGAAGTACCTACTAATGATAGTTGGATTCGTGATTATGGTGGCATTACCGTAGAAGCTAAAAATGTAACGGGTGATACCGCTCGACTTATTACCCTAAGTTGGACTTTTAATTCTTGGGGTGGAAAATATCCACCTTGGGATAAAGACAATGCTGTTCCTGCTCGCATGGCACAAGAACGTGATCGTGAAGTGTTAGATATTGATTTTGTTTTGGAAGGTGGATCGATTGATGTGAATGGCAAAGGCCTACTACTCACCACTGAGCAATGTTTATTAAATCCAAATCGCAATCCCCAATATAATCGGGATGACATTGAAAGAATTTTGAACGGATACCTAGGTGTTACGGATGTTTTGTGGCTAGAAAGCGGCATCGCTGGCGATGACACCGACGGACATGTGGATGACTTAGCGCGCTTTGTGAATGAAAGTACGATTTTTTGTGCGGTAGAAACCGATCCGCTCGATGAAAATTATGCTCCACTGCAAAACAATTTAAAGGCTTTAAAACAGTATGCCCAATCACGAAATTTAACTGTAATTGAAATTCCCATGCCAGCCCGTTTGGTCAAAGCCGATTTGCGCACACCAGCCACCTATTTGAATTTTCTTATTCTCAATGGCGGCGTATTAGTTCCGGTATTTCATGATGCCCGTGACCAAGCTACGCTGGAATGCTTCAAGCAATATTTCCCCCATCGGAAAATTGTCCCTATTGATTGTAGGGCCTTAGTATTTGGGCAAGGCGCCATTCATTGCAGTAGTATGCAAGTTCCTGAGGAAATTTAAATCGAGCCCTTTTCAGCATAATATTTTTGTGACTTTGTGACCGTGGTCACAGACTAAGCTTCGGAAAAATTAGATTTTAAAGGAAAACCTTAACCGGATGGTGGTCCTATGGCTGCAATAGCACATTACACTTTAAAAGTAGGCGATTTGCCTGCAGATACTTTTAAGGTTTTGGATTGGACAGGTCATGAAAAAATTTCGGAATGCTATTCCTTTCATATCACCGCAATATGCTTAGAAGGCGATATCGATTATGAAAAAATTATGGGCAAGCCGGTCAAGCTCAAGGTTTTTTTATCTGAAGGAAATGCCCATCATTTAGGCATCGTTACGCATTATCAACAAGTGCCTATTGGCGATGGCGCCATGGAATATGAAATTACTTTTGAGCCCAAATTTAAACTTTTAGCTCATGGAAGCAAAAGCCGCGTTTTCCAAAATATGGATGTGAAAGAAATTGTATCCGAAGTCCTTAAAGACAATGCTTTTTCGGATGCCGATTTTAAATTCGATGCCAAGGATAATTTTCCCAAACGCGAATACACGGTGCAATACAATGAAAGTGATTTGCAATTTATACATCGTCTATTGGAAGATGAAGGTGTTTTTTATTTTTTCAATCATGAAGGCGATGCGAGTGTTTTGGTTTTAGCCAATCAAGCCCTTTCTATTAAACCTACTCCGCACCAAGATACTATTCGTTTCTATCCCGAAACGGACATGAATACCAAAGATGAACACGATTATATTTTTACCGTTCATCGCAAACAACAAATGGTAACGGGTAATGCTATGGTCAAAGATTATAATTATCGCTACCCCGACACTAATGTCATCGGCCATGCCAATCAAAAAGGTCAAGGCGAACATTATGTATTTGGTCAGCACACTAAAAGCGTAGATGAAGCAAATCGTTTGGCAAAACTTTATGCGGAACTTTTTGCCTGCAAAAAAATTGTTCTTGAAGGTCAAAGTGTTTGTCGGCCTATGCGCTCTGGCTATCGCTTTAAGATGGAAGACACACATGTTCCCGCCTTTGAAGGAAATTACCTTGTGCTAGAAGTGCATCATCATGGTGATCAACGCGAAGGGGCCCATGCCAACAAAACACCTAATCGCTTATACAGTAATTCTTTTGCTTGTATTCCCGTCGATACCCAGTTTCGTCCCGAACGAAAAACGCCAAAGCCAATTATCCATGGTGTGATTGCCGCAAAGGTCGATGGCGAAGAAGGCAAATATGCATATCTAGATGATCAAGGTCGTTATCGCGCCAAAATGCCTTTTGATTTGGGAGATAAAAATAAAGGTCAAGCCACCAAGGCCATTCGTTTAATTCAACCTTATGCCGGTTCTAATTTTGGAATGCATTTTCCTTTGTTAAATGGAACAGAAATTATTTTGTCCTTTGTCGATGGGGATCCCGATAGACCAATCGCTGTGGGCGCTGTGCCAAATCCTAATACAGTCTCCCCGGTGAATAGTCGCAATCGTAATGAAAATGTGATTCGCACCGCTTCGGGTCACCAAATGCGCTTAGATGATAAAGAAGGTAAAACGGTTTTTGATGTGACCACTACGGGTAAACATTTATTGTCGATGAATGATGATCCGGACAAAAAAGAAATTCATTTGAAAACCACCGATGGCCATGAATTGGTTTTTAATGATAAGGAACAGCAAATTCTTATCATCAGTAAAGAGAGTGGACAAACCATTTTACTCGATAATAAAAATTCCAAAATGGTTTTGAAAACCAAATATGGGCATCAAGTCACTTTGGATGATCCTTCTAAATCGCTGACTGTGCAAACCAAAGATGGCCACATATTAAAACTGGACGATGATAAAAAATTAATCGCTCTACAAGATGGTAAAGGCAAGCATTCTCTGCAAATTGATGTCGGTGGAAGCAAAATATCCATTACTACTGAAGGGGATTTGCAATTTAGCGCCAAAGGCAAACTGGATATTTCGGCTAAAGAAATTAATATGGAAGCGAAATCTGGAGCCATCAATATTAAAGCCGCTAAAGAAATTATTGGCGAAGGTTTAGATGTAAGTCTTAAAGCCAAAAAGAATCTCACCTTAGAAGGCACTGCCGAAGCAAGCATGAAAGGCCTCAATACCAAAATTGAAGCCACCGTGAATATGGATATAAAGGGTGGCGTGCAAACCAAGGTAACGGGTAAATTGGCTAATTTGGAAGCCGATATTATGGCCACCGTTAAAGGGGCCATCGTGATGATCAATTAAGCCTTAGGCACGAATTTTAAGCGAAAAACAGAAGTAGCCTTAGCTTTTCCAAACGCCTTCGCCAACGTGGTCGCAAACATTGGATGGTTATTTTTTCCCAGCCTTTTTTTTCCGCTAAAAGGCGCAAGCTCGTATCAGGCTCTACCACAATGGCATGTTCTGCGAAACGTAATAAGGGTTCATCGCTAATACTATCCGAATAGGCATAGCAATTATTTCCCTTACGAGGCATATCCGCCATGGATTGTAAGCGGGTTATTTTATTTTGGCCTTTGAGATTACCTTGTTCATAATAGGGCAAGCGCCATAAACCTTTAGGGAAAATCATTTTGCTCCCTAATAATTTTGCGCCCGGAAAATGTATTTGTAAATACAATAAATAGAGTTCCACGCTGGCTGAGATAATCACAATCTGATCCCCATTTTGCGTATGCTTTGCTAATCGTGCCATAAGCTCGGGATAAAAACGTTTCGGTAATTCCTTTTCTGCAAAGTCCTTCGCTAATCGATGCAAGGTTTGCGAGTTCTCATAGGCCATGGGTAAAAAAAATAGGCGTTTTAAATCTGCGGCCTTAATTAACCTTAAACTATACAGTAAAAATCCCAAAAAATTACCGATTTGGAAAATTCGGCGCCAAGGGCGATGACGATAATAATAGCGAAACCATAATAAAAGGCTATCTCCTTCATAGAGGGTATCATCGAAATCAAAAAAAGCATAAGCCTCTGGCATAATGAAAATAATACAATAAATGAGTTAAGCTTAAAGTGGCTTGCTACTTTAACTGTTAAAGTATTTATCTAGGCAGAATTATGGATCAACTGAAATCAAGATTAACGCAAGGCTTTCATGAAAGTCATTTTGCAGCTTCATTCACCAAGCTGCAAGCAACAGCAAAAATTTTGCATAGCGGAAAATCTTTATCCCTTGAGGAACGTGAACGCCTAGAAAATCAAGGAAATACTTGTGAAGACTGGAGTCGCATTCGCATCGGCGGTCATTTTGATTTTAAGCGCGTGCAACATAACTTTTTTATGGGCGATGTACTTTTACAAGGCCTTCGTGGCGATATTAACGGGCCAAATGGTTTACATTTACCTGCTGGATTAAGCTTTTGTCGTGTCCAAAATTGTGTGATAGGTAATGCTGCTTTACATCGCATCGATTTACTTTCCCGACAAGTGATTGAAGACGGTGTTTTTATTTTAGGCGCAGGCACTCTACACTGTGATTTAGCCACGGATTTTGGACAAACCCTGCCTTTGCATCCCGGCAGTGAAATGAAAACCCGCACGCTATGGCTATGGGATGGCATGACACTTGATTATTGCGAAGAAGTGCTACGTCTCTCTCCCAAAAAACAAATTGATTTGCAAATATTTATTAAAAACTTATTCATTGGCTTGCGTGCCGATTTTGGTTTTATTGGAGCGCAGGCTAAAATGCTTTCCATAGGTAACCTGTACAATACCTGGATAGGTGCAGGAAGCGAATTAATTAAAACCTCCGCGATTAAAAATTCGATTTTACTTTCCTCGCAAGAAGAGCCAGTGCATGTTGGAGAAAATGTTTTGATTGAAGAAAGCATACTGCAATATGGATGCAAAGCCGAAAGCGGTGCCATTATCTCCAGAAGTGCTTTATTGGAATATAGCTCAGTAGAATTACATGGCAAAGTAGCGCATAGTGTGATTGGACCGAATACTCATATTGCTAAAGGCGAAGTGCAGGCCAGCCTATTAGGTCCATTTGTAGGCTTTCATCATCAATCACTACTCATCTCCGCCTTATGGCCAGAAGGAAAAGGAAATGTCGGTTATGGTGCCAATATTGGCAGTAATCATACCGGCAAAAAACCGGATCAAGAAATTCGTCCGGGCGAAGGTAATTTTTTTGGTTTGGGTTGTTCGGTAAAATTTCCCGCCAATTTTAGTGAAGCGCCTTATTCTTTATTTGCTACTGGCATCACCCTTTTGCCACAAAGATTGGGTTTCCCGTTTTCCTTGATTAATCAACCTATCGAACCACAAAGCGGCTTATCTTCTGCTCTCAATGAAATTCATCCTGGTTGGGTATGGAGTCAAAATGCTTATGCGCTATTTCGCAGTGGCTATAAATTTGAAGATCGGAATTGTGCGCGTCGTCACAACTTCACTTGTGCCTATGCTTTTCTCGCGCCGTCCATTTTAATTTGGGTTTTACAAGCCTATACAAACTTAAAGCCAGCGAAAATTAAAGCGCTCTATTTGGAAGCGGATATTCCTGGATTAGGAAAAAACTTTCTCACAGAAAATGGACGAAAACTTGCTTTAGAAGCCTATGAAGATTTTTTAATCTTTGCCTTAATGCATATTAGCATACGAGAAAGTGATAAAAGTTGGTTGGAAAAAATTCAACAAGCTTTAGGCGTTACCCAATTAAATGAATTTCTTGCTCAACAAAAAAATCGCTTAAATCAATTACTTGATAAAGTATTACTTTCTTTACAACGCGAAGACAAAAGAGGTAAAGGCATTTTTGAAGACTATGCCGAATTTGCCATTAAGCCTTCCGAAGACAGCACCTTTCAAAGAATGAAAAAAGATATGCAAGCTTTGCGTGATGCCCTTGCTTAGCCTATGAATAAAGCACTCCCACGAGTATTAGGGAATATTGGATCACATCAATTAAAAGATTTTGTATTTCGGGATTTTTCCCATTACACTCCCGCTCAATTTAGAGAGGGCAAACAAATCCCTTATGCCGCTAATAAGGAAAGACGATCACTAAAAGAAATATTAAGCACCATTCCTGAAAATGAATTTCCGGATATTGTTCTCATTCAAAGTCCCGAATATTTACCCATACCTTATGATATTGCAAATTTTTCTGGAATTAAAATTTTACTGATTACCGATTGGAATGTTTGTTTACGATTTTTACCTGAGGTCGCTAAATTTTTTGATTTTTGTTTTACGGATGCTCCAGGTTGTGAAATATTGCACGGTGCAGGCTTAACTAATATTTTCCCCCAAGCTTTATTTGGACATTTTCCCGAGTGTTTTTATTATCAGGATAAAAAACGCGATATCGATATTTCTTTTTGTGGTAATTTGAATACGGGCTTACATCGTGATCGAAATAGATTATTGCAACGCGTGGCTCGCCTTTCGAGTAAGTATCGAATATTTATCGGGAATGCTTATGGAGAACAGTATCTCGATATTTTAAATCGCAGCCATTTGGTTTTTAATTATGCGATTCGTCGTGAAGCTAATATGCGAACCTATGAAGCTATGGCTTGTGGCGCCATACCGCTCATTGAAGAAAGTAACCTAGAGGTTCCGTTGCTCTTTAACAAGGGTGAGCATTTTTTAAATTATTCTCTTTCGCAAATTGAAGACTCTATCGAAAAAGCTTTTGCCCTTGCCGATCGTTTTCCTGTAATGAGTATGTGCGCACGTGAAGAAGTTGCTAAACACACCTTTGGCACGCAATTAAATTCCTTACTTTTGTTTTCTTGTCAGCAAATGCGCCGCTCCCTACCACCTATGCAAGATAAAAGCACCCTCACTAAAATTCGCGTGCTAGGCTATGGGTACACACTTGCCGAAGCCTTGTCGGAAATTAATGATCAACATAATTCCAAACTCAAAGCCGAAGCTATACCTAGCCTATTATTGCAAGCCTTAGAAATTGAAAGTTCTTCGGAAATTATTAGTCGTTTATTGTTACAAAATTTACAAACATCTTTATTACCCGAGCATGTAAGAGAGTTTGGATTAGCAAAAATGGCTTGGATAGAAAAACGCTATGAAAATTGCTTAGAACATACTGAAAAAAATCTTTCCGCCCTACAAAAAATCCCTTTAGTTCCAATAGAAAAATCAGATCCAGGATATTGTTTTTTTTATGCGCCTATTGAATTAGCGAAAGGTTTGAATACCGATTTAAACCATGCCTTTGCGGAGGATTTATTTAATGCTGCGCCCACGGCTTATCTACAATTATTTACTGGACTGTGCCTACTGCTGCAAGCTCAATGCCATCTGGCTTTGGAGCAGAGTAACCAAGCAATTGTCACGTTGAATGCTATTCCCCATACAGATTTCTTTTCCTTGGAAAAAGAAGGGCTTTTAATTGAAATCTTGCAACAACAAAAAGCAGGCGATACTCTCCGTGATACTTTAAAACTATGGTTTATCCATAACCCTTTTAATCCTTTAGTATGGGAAAAGGTTTTGCAAGCACTTCACCAATTAGGTGATGCCTTTGCTTTACACCAAATCATACAGGAAATTTTATTGTTGGGGAAAAATTTGCTTTCCGAGGAAGAAAAAGTCCAATGGTCGAAAAAATATATTCTTCCATTAGACTTACCGAAAAATGTTACTTAGGCTGCGAATGCAACCCTAGACTTTACCATTTAACTCCAATTTTAGTTAATAGCGCTTCACGTTCACTATTGAGGCGACCATGTCTACGTTGTTGTCTCTGACTATTCAACCAAGCCACCAAAACCGTATTATTCTCAGAAGCTACTGTGCCTAAAGGCCATAAGTTAGGATGCTTTTTTTTGAAATCTTTAAGCGTTTCATAATTTTTCTGCCAATTTGCATCTTTTACAAACCAAACTACTCCAATTTGTGAAAGCTTTTTAATTCTATCCGCAGTGAGTTTTTTTTCTTTGTAAGCGCAACGTTGCAAATGCAACCATAAACCCAAACGATTTCCTTTAGGAAATTCTTCCCGTGCCTTAGGCCAAGTGTCAGGATTTTTTTTGCGAAAATCCTTGAGCGTATTAAAGTGTAATTCCCAATAATCCGGTAATTCCAAAGGGAATTTTATTTTCTTCAACAGCTCAAGACGTTCTTTCGGCAACTGCTCTTTTTGAAAAAGCTGTCTTTGACGCCATACCCATAAACCTAATAAATTCCCTTTAGGAAATTCTTCTCTTGCGAATGGCCATTCCATGGAATTTTTTTTGCGATATTGTTGTAAGTGCTGGTACTGCTGCATCCAATGCATCTCTCGCGCATCGGTTTTCTCCCAAGGAAATCCCTGTTTTTGCAAAAGGTCTAGACGCTCTTTGCTCATTTGTTTTTGTGTTTTTAATAATCGTTGTCTTTGCACCCATTGCCCAAGTTTATTTCCCGGAGGAAATTCCGTAACTAATTCAGGCCAAGCTTGAGGAAATTTTTTTCTGTAACGTTTAATATTTTCAAATTGCCAAAGCCATTGGGCCTCCCAGCGCGTTTCTGGATTTGTTTTTACAGGTACCGATTTAGATTTCATTTCGGAAAAAGGCCTTTCTAACAGGAATTATCTCAGTGGATGTAGGGTCAGCCTATAACGATCTGGCTGTATCTCACTGAACTTTAAATTAATAAGTTCTTCGTGTTTTAAGTTGGATTTTTTTTGTGTAAAATCGCCACACTCCTTATTGAAGGCCCTTCCAGTCACTTTAATGGAAATATTTTTGCAATAATTTGTTTTTAATTGATAAATATTGTTGTGGAACCCTGCTTTCCCTAATCCCAACCAGTGAAAGAAGATCCAATAATTCTAAATTTATCAGAACAAAAACCAGTACGTGTTGCTGGTGATGTTAATTTGTAATATGATTTTAAAAGTTGTTGATATTGGCAGTAATTCAGTCAAAGCCTCTCTCTATTCCGTAGAAAACCAAACCTACAAAGCATTAGAGAAATTTAAGCTTGCGCTTTCTTTAGGTGAACAAGTATTTTCCAAAGGCCATATTAGCGATGAGGCCATTGATAAAATTGCGCATTTTATTAAAAACCTACCGCAAGAAAAAAGTGGTGAGAAGGTTCATTTCACTTTTATTGTAGCCACCTCTGCGGTTCGTTCAGCCACCAATCGCGAAATGTTTGTTAAAAAACTGCAACAAAAAACCGATTTACAAGTTCGGGTTTTATCTGGAGAAGAAGAAAGTTTTCTCATTCATATGGGCATAGTTCATAAAGTTAATCCTACTCCTGACGAAATTATTAAAACGATTGATATTGGTGGTGGTAGTGTGGAATTAAGTTGGAGCAAAGGCGAGCAATACCTCGATGGCCATAGCTTTGATTTAGGCGCAATTCGTTTAACCGAAAATTTTCCGCAAGGAAAAATATTCACGCGTGAAACTATTAAAGCCATTTCCGATTGGACCACCAAAGAACTTACCAGCCTCAAAGCAAAGCCACCTACAGCGACACGCGCCATCGGTAGCTCAGGCAATATTCGCGCTATTTTCAAAATGGTGCAGGCTCTACATTCACCAGCGTTCTTAAAATTAATGCCGGAAATAACCATCGGTAGTATTGAAACTCTTTTAGAGTTTTCTATCGGTAAAAGTCCACAGCAATTGAATGCTATTTTTGAAATTGGCCCGGAGCGCGCAAACATTATCGTTTCCGCCTTATGCGTTTTAAATATTTGCATGCGCCATTTCCAAATGACTCGTTTAAGCATTAGTGAATCGGGTTTAAGAGAAGGTGTAGTCTATTACTGGAGTCGGCATGGACATCTTACTTTTCCTTCGGTGAGCTTTTAATGCAAGGCCAGGCTGGACTTAAAGATCGCTATCTTGATCGCGAATTTTCATGGTTAAGTTTTAATCAAAGAGTTTTGGACGAAGCTTTTAATTCCACAACCCCTCTTCTGGAGCGCATTAAATATTTAGCTATCGTCGCAAATAACTTAGATGAATTTTTTGAAGTGCGCGTTGCAGGACTTTTGCAAAAAATTGAATCGGGAATACTCACCGATGGTATTGCTGAAATTAATGCAGAAGAAAAACTTGAGGCTTTATTACGACAATGCCAAAAATTAGTTCGCCAGCAATACAAATGCTGGAATGAATATTTGTTACCTGCCTTGCAACAAAATAATATTCATATCAAATCCTTTGCGGAATTGAATGAGGAAGATGCTCGTTATTTAAAACGTTATTTTCAAAAAGAAGTTTATCATCTACTCACACCAATAAAGCTTGATCCCACACATCCTTTTCCTTGGGTGCTAAACAAAAGTCTTTGTCTTTTAGTCATTCTAAAAGAAGACAAGAAAAACGATGCCTTAGGCGTGATCACCATTCCACGCAGTTTACCGCGACTTCTAAGTTTACCCTCTAAAGATAAAGATCATAGCTTTATCTTTATTTATGATGTAATACAACACTACATTCAAGAACTTTTTCGTGGCTATGTCATCAAAAACTGTTCCGCCTTTCGCGCCACTCGCAATAGCAATCTTTATGTGGAAGAAGAGGAAGGCGCCAGCTTGATTGATGTCGTGGAGGCCGTAGTACACAATCGCCGTAAGGGTAATGTGGTACGCTTAGAAATCGATAAGAATGCGCCGAAAAAAAGTGTTGATGAACTTATCAAGTACTTTGATATTGAACCTAATTTAGTTTTTCGCGTACCCAATCCTGTTAACCTAAATCGAGTAGTTAGTCTGTATAATTTATTGCCACATCATTTATTAAAATATTCACCTTTAATAGCTAATCACTCTATAAAATTTAGTGATTGGGACGCTTTTTTTAAAAGCATCCAAACACAAGATATTTTTCTTCACCATCCTTATGATTCTTTCGATCCCGTGGTACAGTTCATTCAAAGCGCGGCTCGCGATCCAAAAGTTCTAGCGATAAAGCAAACCCTTTATCGTACCAATCAAGAGTCGCAGATTATGTATGCTTTGCTCGAAGCTGCAGAGCTCGGAAAAGAAGTAGTCGTGGTTGTAGAATTACAAGCACGCTTTGATGAAAAATCCAATATTGGTTGGGCGCGTGAATTGGAAGAATATGGTGGAACGGTGGTATATGGTTTGGTAGGCTTGAAAACCCATTCCAAATTGGCCTTAGTAGTGCGTAAAGAAGAAGAAGGCTTTAGCCAATATGCTCACATTGGCACCGGTAATTACAATCCCGATACCGCAAAAAATTATACCGATTTAAGCTTACTCACGGCGAATAGTGAAATTACTAATGGCGTAAGTGAAGTTTTTAATTTCTTAACTTCGCAAAGTAAAAGTCCTGATTTTAATTCTTTACTCGTTGGTCCGGTAAATCTTTTATCTGAAACCCTTTCATTTATTCGGCGTGAAAAAGAACATGCCCAAAATGGTCGGCCTGCATTAATTGTTGCTAAAATGAACGCCTTATTCGATGCCGAAATCATTGAGGCCTTATATAGTGCTTCACAAGCTGGCGTACAAATTAAATTAATTGTACGTGGAATTTGTGCGTTACGTCCTGGAATAAAAGGCTTGAGTGAAAATATTCAAGTAAAAAGTTTAATCGGACGATTTTTAGAACATAGTCGTATTTTTTTCTTTGCAAATAATAATAATCCCGTAGTCTATATGGGTTCGGCCGATTGGATGGATCGCAATATGCGCAAAAGAGTTGAAGTTTTGGTTTCGCTAAAAAATCCAATCATTTTATCACAAATTCAAAACATACTTTCGATTTATTGGGCGGATAATAAGCAAAACCGCTTAATGCGTAGCGATGGAAATTATACACATTGTGATAAAGCTACAGATGAAGAATTTTTTAGCGCTCAAGATTTTTTCAGTAAAAAGAATGACGGCTCTTTGCCACCAATAGGTATCGACTTTTCAACTGGATAAGCATTTACTTTTAAGGTAGCATCATCAAACGCGATTGTTCATAGACACCTCCAGCCAATTGACCTAATTTACTTTTAGTAAAATTTCCGTTAAACGGGGCGAAGATCAGTATATTTCGTCCAACGTTGTCGAGGATGACTTGGGTTTTGGAGTAGGGCCTAATCTAGGTAACATGTATGTTTCCTATTAAATTCCATTGACTTATCTCCTGTGCACATCGGTTTTGATATTATCTCCTGTAAATGCGGTACAGAATTTAGGAACCCTAAAGGATTATAAACGGGACTTGCAAGTAGCTGGATTTACGGTTATTCGCTGCGAAGACTGGACCGCACATCTACCCATGAGTTTCTTACGCATGTTACAGCAGATCGGGCGTTTACGCCTAAGCATGTTGCTGCAAGGCGTTAATGCGGAAATCATCGATCGCTTCGCAGGCGCTCTTGAACAACGGCTCCGTTGGCCTGCCGGCACCGTGCTCCATTGGTGCGCCTATCTCTGCGTGGTAGGTAAATAAGTATAGGAGGCGTAACTGTTCTTGCGCTAAGCTAAGCGTAGGACAAAAAGAATGCATTGGAATCTTAAATCGTGTTAAAGAAATTCTTTACGTTGTCGAAATTTCTTTTCTTTAAATACTACCTAAAAGATACATCTTGCCCGATGGTTGCTTCACGCCACCCTTAGGTTCGAGAGTAATAGCGAAGGCATTAATATGGCTTTTATCCGCTTCCGCTAATTGATCGATTTTATAGAGCTGGCCATTCTTGGAATTGTCAGCCACTTGAAATACTCCTGCATCGACTGGTACCTTATCTCGAATCACCCAAAGCTGATAATCTTTATCCGACGATTGCTTGGGCAAATGCGAAACATGTAAAATGGCTTTTTTACCGACTGGATCCCAAATGATTTTCCCGTAACCGGTGGGATTCACTTCTTGGCCATTCATGACCACGACCTGCATTTGATTGGAACGGATTACGTCCAACATGGCTTCTTTCTGCGATAGTGAGTCTTGTAACATTTGGATTTTAACGTGACTCACGGCGACCTGACTTTGAAGGCTTTCCTTGCCGGCGCGTAGATAATTGACATAGCTCACTAACCCTACCGTCACGAGAGCCAAGCATGCGGTCGTAAAAGCAGCAATGCGAAAAGGCATGATCCAAGCGATGCGCACCTTGGGAGCGGGAACTTGAACCGGTTCGATGCGAGTCATCAGTTTATCGAGAACGGAAGACGAGAGTGGCATTTCGGGCGCGGCCAAGGAAAGGTTTACAGTGGACTGTACGGCTGCATTGTAGGCCTCCAGCATTTCTTCATCGGCTGATGCTAGGGCTTGTCTGAAACGGACGCAATCTTGGCCATCGATCAAACCGAGGGCAAAAACTTCTGCCAAGTTTAGGAATTCTTTTTTATCCATGGTCATCACAGCACATCCTTCAAAAAGAATTGCATCGCTTTCATGCCATCGCGAACCCTAGATTTAACAGTTCCGAGGGGAATGCCCAAAGATGTTGCGATCTCTGTTTGAGATTGCCCCTCGAAATATGCGGTCTGTAATACTTGGCGTTGATCCGAAGAAAGCCTGTTCATGGCCGTCTTGACATGCACGGCCCTTTCCGAGAGGACCACTTGATCTAATTGACTAGTGTGATCATTGTTACACATTGCTTCCACATCGGCAGCCATGTCCATGGATTTCTCGCCTTTGAAACCTTTGGAGCGAATACGATCAATCGCACGATTGCGGGCCAGGGTCAGCATCCAAGTATAAACCGAGCCTTTTGTAATATCATATTGAGGTGCTTTTTCCCATACCTGGAAAAATACTTCTTCTAGGATTTCTTCCGAGTCTTCCTTCTTCTTCAGAATGGAGAAAATGATATTGTAAATGACCTTGGAAAAGCGTTGGTACAATTCCTTCAAAGCTTTAGAATCGCGATTGGCAATCTGTTCCATGAGCAAAGGAATTTCTACGGGCAAGGTCAAGGGAGGGCTCGATTCCAGAATCCATTTTGAATAATGCGCCGAGGACCGGAAAAAATTCCTAGCCTTCGGGTGCATTGCGCATTGAGACCTATTGGCCGCGTATTCCAGTTTAAACATGTCTGTAAATAGATACGCTGCATTTGGGAAGACGGATTGGTGATTTTCATAATCTTCGAAGTTTTATCTGGCCTGGCTGGAAAATGTTACCTGTTAATGATATTCACCTAAAAGTACAAAACCCCCACTCCGAATGGAGAGGGGGCATGGAAATAAAATGGAACGGGGAAGCAAAACTCCCACTAGTCTATTTCACAGTGAAAGACACCGATTGCTCTAATCCATAATCCGAATGATCCCCTTTTTGCATGGTCACTCTAAGGGTATGAAGACCGGGAGTTAAGGCAGGGATACTGACCATGGTATCGGCTAAGGCATTGTAAGTCCCTTTATCAATAAAGTAATGGTAATGACCTTCATTGGGCTTCACAGTCCCTGGTGCGACAACGGTGAAATTTTTTCCTGCCATTTTCAAAACGACTGGAGAAGAGACTGTATCTCCCTCTTTTGGCGAGCTGATCGTGAAGGAAGGTGCCGTGGCGGAGACGATGAATTTCAAGGAGCGTTCTACATGGAGATCCCCATGTTTGTCATCTTGCATAGCAACGCGTACCGTGTGCTCGCCAACGGAAAGGTTATTCAAGGTGAAGATGGTATCTGCAAGTGCGTTGTAGGTGCCGCCATCTACGAAATAATGAAAGTGGCCTTCACCGGTGACAAGGTTTGGACCAGGGCCAGCGACCTTGAAATTCATCGGCGAGATGTGGATGGTGACGGAAGAGCCTAGCATGGCTCCTGTAGCAGGTGAGGCAAAGGTGAAGGACGGGTTAGAACTTCCCACCTTGAAATGTAAGGTGCGTTCAAGTGCAATGTCTTGGTGTTTATTATCCTGCAGGGTAACACGGATATTATGATCGCCTTCCTTTAGATCTGTGAGGTAGATGGTGCTGTCCACGAGGGCATTATAAGGTCCACCATCCAAGAAATAATGGAAGTGGCCTTCATCGTGATGCAAATCGCCCGGAGCCGCCAATTTGAAATCGGTGGTGGAAAGCTGGATACTGACGACCGGTCCTACCGTCGCGCCTTCTGATGGATAAGCGAAAGTGAAATTGGGCATGCCTGCGACAACCTTGAACTTGAGAGTTTTTTCAACGTTCAAGTCGCTATGATCGCTGTTCTGTAAGGTAACCCGCAAGCTATGTTCGCCTACCGAAAGCTTGTCTAATGTCAATACTGTATCGGCGAGAGGCACATAGGTTCCGCCGTCTAGGAAGTAATGAAAATGGCCTTCTCCAGATTTTGCTGCACCTGGTGCGACTACTTTGAAATTTATCGGAGACAATTTGATAGTGACCGAAGTCCCATTCATAGAGCCTTCCGTAGGAGATAGAAATGCAACCGAAGAGGTGGTTGTAGGAATGGTTGCACTCGCTAAAAAACTCATTGAATCTTGGATATTGTATGGGCTATGATCGTTTTTCTGTAGCGTCACGATGACATAATGAATTCCTGCCGACAATGGCCCTGCAACGGTCGCGGTGTCACCGTCCGTGATCACCGCGGTATAGGCTGCGCCGGAGTTAGCGGGCTTATCTAGGTAAACGTGCATATGGCCCGATCCATCCATATTCGCATCGCCTATTTTGCCATAGGTGAAATCGGTGGTCTTTACCTTCACTTGGAAGCCTGTTAAGGAAATCACCGCACCTTTGGTAGGGCTCGAGATTGTTATGGTGGGCGTGGCCTTTGCAGGGCCTGTACTCTTATCTTCGTTACAGGCCATAAATGAAAGGCTCATGCCAATCAATCCAGGTATGGCCCAGTGCTTTGCTTTTCTGTAAATCTGTTTAGATTGCATCATATCAAATTTCTCCTTGAGAAATGGGTTAGGTACTTTTGGTAAGGAATGAATTTTCGACTCATCTGTTCCATATACGGAGGTCATAAGGAATCGGATTGGAGGGAGATATTTTTTTTCATCGAAAGTGAAGGCCTCATGCGCGATAAACCTTTCCATCCTCAATCCGAATTTTGAATGCAGGAAGTTTTCCCGTCGGATTCGCCGGCCCGGAAATATATCCGCCATCTGCGGGTTTGAAAAAAGAATCATGTACGAAGCAGCGGACTTCCCCGTTTTTCATGGGTTGGACTCTTTCGCCGTCATTGAGTTCGCACATGGTATGCGGGCAAACCGATTCATAACCTTTAATTTCGCCTTTCCATTTCACCAATAATACCGGTCCCGTCTTGGTATAAAAGAGATTGGATGTTGCTTCCTGAATCTCATCCACCTTAGCGAGAAATCCGTCCTTGCCTTCGCCGCCTGGTAAGTTCGAGGTCGTATAACGATATGTTTTCGCGCAACCCGCTAAGCCCGCGACGCCCGCCCAGCAAGCTGTTTTCAAGAAATTACGTCTTTCCATAATACCCTTTCTTAGTGACCCACATTGAAAGTGCGAGTCAGGTTAAAGCCCAGCCGCCATTCATTCATGCGCGTCGCACCAGGTGCATGCGCGCCGGAAATAAAATTCGCAGCAAGTAAATCAGAATAATTAGTGATCGTCACCGCGAAAGCATGGTTGTAAATGCGATAGGTGAAACCATATCCTTGTAATGGAATCCCTTTTGGGTAAAGTCCGGAATAAGTATTCACATAACCATAATCGCCGATCGCAACGGGGAAAAATCCCTCTGCCCAAAATGAAATCCTCTCATGCCGCAAAATCATTCCGAGGCCCACCGCCACACTGTGATCGGATGCCATTCCGCGATCGGCAACATTAGTATTGGTTTGTCCGAGGCCATTGAAGAGCAGCTCCATTCGATCGCTGAAAAAACTGCGTGTTAAAATTAGCGAGCCCCCGAGCGAAATTTTTTTGTCATCTTCGATCTGATGTTCAGTGCGGATTTCCGAATTCAAGGTCAGTGCAATTGACAATGGACGATGATCGATACGTTGATTCCACATCTGCAACTTGGCTTCAAGTGCATAGGTTTTATATTGACGTTCGCGAGCAAGTGTTACCTCCCAAAGGTTTGCTATACCCGCTGCCAAGTCGACATAAATATTTGCCGGCCCGTCCATGCCTAGCAGACCATAGAACGGGTTATTCTCCCCTTCAGGTGCTATCGCATCTTCGAAGCGATGATTGAATCGCATGTATAAATATTTGTTCGGAGTGATTTCGGCCGTTTGTAAAACCGATAAATTGCGATCGGGACTACCAGGATAATAAGACCATGCAAATGCAATTGATAATAGAACCAAGCTAAGTGTTTGCCGGATCATGATTCATTCTCCGTTCGAAGTATTGGGGGAGCCGCGCATTAGCCATGTGAGCAAGGTATCTCGTTCGGCCTGAGTCGGTTGGCGCGAGAAACTCCCCTTGGGCATAGAATCCAATGGGAATGGGCGCTGGGAAATAGCTAAGGCTGGATTAAGGCGTACTTTTAAAGTGTTTTGTGCCTTCAACCATCCTGCATAAGCATCTAGCTTCACATCGGCATTCCCCCAAGCATCCTTCTTATCTTTATTTTTGCCGCCGCTTGTATGACAATCGGCGCAATAACGATTTACTATGCGTCGCGCAGGTGCATAAGCCACGTTAAGTAAAGCTCCCTCCGAAACAATACTGTCAGGTAACATATTTATTACGGTACCTTGTCCGATACCATCGGGGTTATTCGGAGAATTACGTGCAATCCAGTCGAGCAGGATATTCCGCTCGGCTGCAGTGGGTTGCAGTGAGAATTTAGGTGGCGGCATTGGATTACCCCCAGGATGATTTTCGGCTAAGCGACCAGAGAGGAGCCTAGGGTATTTAATCCACTCCGCATAAGTATCTAATGGAAGGATATTCCAAGCGCGCGCTTGATCGGAGTTTTTCCCCGCAGCGGTATGGCAATCTGCGCAAAAACGTCCCACCAAAAATTTCCCTTGCTTGAAATCCGTACCCTGTAATGCAACCCCGCCCGAAGACCAAGAGGAAAGGAAACCCAACACGGCTACGAGCTGAGAATCGGGAACCGTTTTTTCTGGTGCGGGTGGCATGGCGCGCCCGCTTGCTGCGGTTAAAAGCCTATCCGGCCCGAATGCAACTATCTCTGCCCAGGTATTAAGATTCATCTTTGCCTTGGCCCGCAATATGGCATCGGTATTGGGCGCGAGATTCGAATGACAAGCGCTGCATGCCGCATAGAATCCCCGGAAGGGCTCGGGGATATCGGCGAATTTTTCTTTGCCAGTAGAGTCTGTATAAATACGGGTCAAGGGATCTTGCACTAGGCCCTTTAAAACAAAAGTATTGGCTGGCGGCGTCGGCAATTGGCTGCAGGCGGTTATGAGAATGGCGGCTAACACTATACGGACCGATACTAATTGGGCCCAGATCGGAAAAATATTCCTTAAAAAATAAAGTTTGTTCACGGCACTTTTCTCTTGCGACTAATCGGCAATAGCAAATCCGCACCAAAAGTGGAAACGGTGAGTGGAGTCGATTCCACTTGTTTCAATAAGTTTTGGGCATAATAAAAGCGAGCCTGTAAAATAGAAATATTTACAAGTAAGGCGGCTCCGGCATCTAGAGAGAAAAGATCCTGAAGACTCTTGATAGCGGGGAAGTTACCCCCAGCCCCCGACAAGATCAAGTCGGTGGTATAAAACGGGGACATGAATAAGGCCGGTTCAGCCCATGTGAAACCAGGTATCACGGAATGATGGACCAAGATTTGGAATTTCGCTTCTGAAAAAGTCCAGCGGATATTTCCAATCTGCACAGCTCGTGTGGAGTACAAAAGAGCCACATTTACAGGAAGGAGTAAATGGGGTAAAGGTAAAGGGTTAAACTCATAGCCAAGCCCAAAGCGCGCGCCCAAGCGACTTTCGGCTTGATTGACGCCGTGAGGGACGCTGGCAAGAAAACCCAAATTCAAATCGAAGGCTTGGGCATAGCGGCCGTTTTGGCTTAGGTACTGCCCGATGGTTTCCGCTTGGCACAAACTACCCGAAAGCTCAATTAATGCGAAAAAATTAAAAATCGCTGCATTTAGTCTCATTAATCCTATATACGGAGTAAGTGGAGTTTCGGATCGGATTTAAATTATGCAATTTTCACGAAAGGGCCGGAGACAGTAAAATCTATGGGAACCTCGCCGATATTGAAGAGGTTTTCCATGCGGCTGATATGATGATTAACAAATAATCATTTCGTCAGTTAGTCGAAACAAAAATTTCCACTTCTGCATTGGACCAATCTTTACTTCTTTCATCATATTTCTCAAAGTCAAAGTTGTAGGCTCTGTCAATGTTCCAACTCCAAATGTCCTTCCAAGAATTGGCAACACAGTCCGGCATCTTTCCTTTTGCAATCACCTTAGAGTAATTTTTGGTCGGTATAAGTAAACTTTCCATTCCTTGTGGTACTGGCGTATCCATTTTTACTGGGCAGCCAATAAAATATGAAAATGGTTTGGTATGGTCGCCTTCATAGTAAAAATAGACTGCGTAAATTTCTTCGCTTAACTTGTCCGGTATCCTTTTTGTAAAATTCTCTTTCTCAAATTTTTGCCAAAGGCTTCCGCGGTCAATACTTGATTGTCCGCCTTCATTAGTTGTCTTGTTGTGGAGTTTAAGTCCAATTAATTTGAATTCGGATTTTTTTGTTTTGTTCATATGATTGTTTTTAATTTTACAGTTTGTTAATTGGTTCTTGGTAACCTTACAACGACCGCCAACGATTGTGCATTGTGAGCGGGTAAGTTTCTATTTTTGAACTTTTCCTCGAATTTTTTCGATTTTCATTCCAGAAACTATTTTGCCCAAGTCTTCCGTACTTTTACGATAGTCTGGAAATACAAAAAGAAACCAAGAGTCGTCATGATTGCTAGTTATAGAGTAATATTTAGTAATTTGTTTACTAATGGATTTAGTATTTCCACTAGCGTAATCTAGATGCCTGTAACCTGCATGGATCTCATGAACCTGATACCCATAAACATTTTTCCAATCCAGAATTTGAATTGCTTCCTGCCAAGATATCCCACCTGGACTATCTCCTGCAGAAATATTGAAGATTAGGCTCGACAAGATTTTCGATAGCAGGGTATCCCCATTGATTTTAATTGGATTAAATTCTTCAGGGAAGGAAGCTCATTCAGTAATTCTTAAGTTTCTATCAATTATTTGAATTCTACCAATGCCTATAATGCCTCTCCTGATATAGTATTCGTTTTCATAATAAGGGAAACGCTAGCTCTCTGATCGTCGTCATACCTTTTTGTACTCGAATAATATCGGAGCAACTTATCTACAATAGACTCATCATGAGTTATTGATGGTTCTTCCCGCTAAAACATAATCATTTAAATTTGCCTCCCAACTGCAAAGCTTGGGAGGCAATACTAAAAAGGCAAAATGTCGTATAATGTTTGCAACACCAATAGCTATGTGCACTCTTTTCATTTTTGTATTTATTCCTTTTTTAAAGTTAGTCCGGATAAAGTGGTTTTAAGTTGCGAGCACGCCCGCGCTCAGTATGGTTAATTGGCCTTATTATGCAACTCTTTTATATCATCTTTTTTGGACTCTTATTTTTTGATTTGGTTAATTTTTGAACTATCATCGGGCTGTGCATGTAGTGATTCCTTCAATTCTATGATCAATGCGTGCGTTTCTGTTTTTCCAATATTTTCACCAATATGTATCTGGTCCTTCATCCATATAACGTCGCCTTGTTTAAGATCCTTAATTATTTGTTTTCCGTTACCCATTGTTAATTTACGGCTAAAGGAGTCGAGAGCATATAAAACAAAATCAGGATGATGGTGTTTGGTAGTTTTGTCTCCCGGTTTGTCCTTGTACTCGAGCACTCTTACGCGTTCATTTTCCAAGATCACTTTATATTTGTCGCCATCTGTTTTGACAGGATCCTGAGCGAATAGACTGGAACAAATTAAAAAGAGACCGATTCCAAAACGTTTTGCCTTTTTCATTTTCTTGCTTTCTTTAAACAATTTGTTTGATTTCCCGTTCCCAAAAAATACTTACAATTCGTTGGCACGATGAGTCACCTTCCGAGAGACATATCACTCAACGTAGGCCTCCGTGTGATTTCAGCAACCAATCTATTGCGCAATAGATTGGTTGTATATTAACTACCTGGACCCTATGAGAAGAGACATTTTCCAAGCCATCGCCGACCAGACGCGCCATCCTCATGCTCTTGGCCATTCAGGCGATGACACCCAGCGCCATGGCTGAACATTTCGAAACTAGCCGGCAAGCGGTTTAGCCAACTAGACGATGTGTTAAAACAATTGAAAGCGAGAAAAAAATGAATAAACAGAAGATTTTCAATTTCGTAGTGGATAAGGAAAACTTGAAAATCAACGTGGACCAATTCCTTCGTCGCGATTGTTCTACGACCACCATGTTTAATGGTGGTTATATTTCGACCACTAGGAGTGCCTTATAAGTCCGCCAAAGGTTGCATCCGCCCAGTCACTCGTTGGTGAAGAGGCTGAAAAAGAGCTTCGATTTACCTATGCTCTTAAGCGGTTTCTGGGCGGATAAAGCAACTGTCCGGAAATGGAATTGATATGTGCCTGCAACTGCTCTCGGTTTCCAGCTCAAGGTCATTGGAAGTAAATTTATTCTCAATTGGAGAGAAAATATTATAATGATGGATTCCGTTTTTTTTCAGATTTGCATTCTCCACAATTTTCCCGCTGCTCATGCCTATCCTGGCCGGAGGCACGGCGCATATAGAGCGAACTATCCAGATTTCCCATTTGGTTACTACATCCTGCGAATTAAGCGGGGGTGGGTTTGTATGGGCTTTTATTATGTCTTCTGGCATAACTATTCGCTGTTTTTTCTGGATAGGGTCGGGTGGGACTTCCTTCATTGTATTTCTCAGTCCGGTCCATTTTATATTTCCGCATTTGACATTTTATGTCAAATCAAAATAAGTCTGAGTTATTTTGCTGACGGCAGGCAAAAAAGCGTTTTTGGTAACTTTTGATACTTCCAAGAGACTAATATAGATGCCAAGGAAACCACCACAGTAGCAACATATTTTAGAAGAGAACCTATGAACGTCATTCGATTCTACTTAAAAAACCTGCCGTTAAGTCGTAGCGTGTTATGGTGTTACTTGCTTTGGTATTTAACCATTGGAGTTTTTTATTTCGACCCAACTCTACGCCTCTGGATTACATCCCTGGGGATAAGCGGGGTAATTGGCATTGCTTTGGTGTTAAGCGTATCTTCTCCGGCGGTGAAGTCGAACCCTAATTTTTGGCAAATATTCAGACTTTTCCTGATGCCTTTTTGCGTATCCAGTTTTTCTTCCCTTGTTAAAGATCGCGGGTTTGTTTTAATTTTTTCCCCGCGTCTTTTTGAAAATGCCGTAGCATTATCGCTTTGTACCGGATTCATTTTATTGACGTGGATTGTTCGCAAAGTAGGATAATCCTTTATTTGATCTTCGCCCCGTTTAACGGACATCTTACTAAAAATAAATTAGGTCAATTGACCGGAGGTGTCTATGAAAGTAAAAGTAACGAAAAAGTGTTATGGCTTGGAATTCCAAAAGTTGTTACGTCAATACTCCATGGTTTGTAGCATGAGTCGTAAAGCAGAATGTTGGGATAACACTCAGCGACAACATTCAACTATCGGCCATGTTAGCCCAGCCGAGTTTGAGAAGAGGGTTTGTGTTGTTTAACTAAGTGTCCATGAAAAAGGGCGCAGATCATTTTTTAAACAGTTATAAAAAAAGCCTCGCTAGTAGCGAGGCTTTTAAATTCAAAGTAACGTTTAAGTTACCAGCGGAAATGGGCGAAGGCTTTATTCGATTCAGCCATACGATGAATATCTTGACGTTTTTTAACGGCATTACCTTCATTGTTCAAAGCCTGCACGAGTTCGGCGCATAGGCGACGAGCCATATCTTTTTCATTTCGGCCCACAGCCGCATCTTTAAGCCAACGCAAGGCCAAAGCGGTGCGGCGAGTGGGATGTACTTCTATAGGCACTTGATAGTTTGCACCACCTACACGGCGGGACTTTACTTCTAAAGAAGGCTTAATATTGTTCAAAGCATTTTTGAACAAAGTTAATTCGTCGTCTTCACCGCCGACTTTCTTTTTGAACTCTATCAAAGCTTGGTATACTACGTCTTCAGCCAAACTTCTTTTTCCACATGAAATTACCACGTTCATAAACTGAGTAATTAAGGTGCTATTGAACTTCGGGTCTGGGTAGACTTTACGTTTATCTGCTCTTTTTCTTCTCGACATATTAAACCCTTACTAAACTTTCTTACTTCTTCTTGCCCTTGGCGGGAGCTGCTGCACCTTTAGCGGCGGGAGCGCCAGCTTTGGGTTTCTTCACGCCATAAAGCGAACGGCTCTGTCTACGACCTTCCACACCGGAAGTATCGAGAGTACCACGAATGATATGATAACGTACACCAGGTACATCTTTTACACGACCACCGCGAATAAGCACAATACTATGCTCTTGCAAGTTATGGCCTTCACCAGGAATGTAACATGTAACTTCCATTTTATTGGATAAGCGTACACGTGCGATTTTACGTAATGCAGAATTTGGTTTTTTAGGTGTAGTCGTATATACACGAGTACATACACCGCGTTTTTGTGGACATCCGATTAGGGCCGGCGCTTTGCTTTTGGCCGTTTGTTTTTGTCTGCCCTTGCGGATCAATTGGCTGATAGTAGGCAATTCAGTTCTCCGATATTTTAATAAGCCGTTAAGTGTAGTTAAATAAGTCTATTGTTGTCAAGGATTTAGACCCTAAATCACTTTGCTTTAACACAAGGTGATTGAATTTATTTCTAACAGAAATCATTAAACGATTTCTGAGGAAACTAAGGGTTGGTTTTTTGAGTCTTCTTCGGAAACCAAGTCCGACTCGCCCTGATCTTCGCTTTCCACATCCAAATCGCGGATGCGAATTTTGGTTACTTCTGCATTGCCCGTTCCCGAAGGAATGAGACGACCCATAATAACGTTTTCTTTTAAACCTTCTAAAGTATCAATCTTACCTGCAATAGAAGCTTGCGTAAGTACTTTAGTCGTTTCTTGGAAAGAAGCTGCCGAGATGAAACTATCCGTCGCCAAAGAGGCCTTGGTAATACCCAAGAGCATAGGGCTAAAGGAAGCCGGCTGTTGGCCTAAATCGGAAACGCGAGTGTTTTCCGCACGTAAACGCGCTTTGGAAATTTCTTCGCCTTCGAGTAATTCGGTTTCACCGGAATTTTCCACAGTTACCTTACGTAACATCTGGCGTACAATACATTCAATATGTTTATCCGAAATAGTTACACCTTGAAGACGATACACTGATTGAATTTCTTCCACTAAATATTTTTGCACTGCGGCTTCACCAGCAATTTCCAAAATATCATGGGGATCAATAGGTCCATCACAAAGTTTATCGCCAGAACGTACACGGTCACCTGCATGTACCGTAACATGTTTACCGCGAGGAATCAAATACGATTCTTTGGCGCCATTATCTTCAATTACAATGCGTTGTTGGCCGCGTTCTAATTCGCCGAAAGCGACGATACCGTCAATAGCCGTAACTACCGATGGACTCTTAGGACGACGTGCTTCGAACAATTCAGCCACGCGAGGCAAACCACCGGTAATATCTCGAGTTTTACCTGCAGCGCGAGCGATTTTCACAATAGCTTCACCGGCAAAAATTTCATCGCCATGTTTGTATTGCAAATAAGCATTCTCTGGAACAGGGTAACGTCCAAGTTTATCGCCCGCTTCATTCACCACATTCACATGCGGATGAAGTTTAGCTTTCTTGTCGCGAATAACGCGTAAACGTTCCATACCTGTGGTATCATCGTATTCCGTGATATAAGTTACGCCGTCTTTAAGCGCATCAAATTCCACTTTACCCGAGGCGCGCGTAATAATCAAAGTATTATATGGATCCCATTCAAACATTAATGTACCGGCTTTAATTTGTTGGCCATGCACAACTTTTAATAAAGAGCCATAAGGTACAACGTAACGCGCCTTAACAATGCCGTGTTCGTCTACTAAGGAAATTTCACCTGAGCGACTAACAACAACTTTTTCTTTTTTGCGATTCTCTACAATTTCTACGTCTTGCAAAGAAACTTTTGCATCCCATTTTGATTTCTTTACTGATTCCGCAGTCATGCGAGAAGCGGCACCACCAATATGGAAAGTACGTAAAGTTAATTGCGTACCTGGTTCACCGATAGATTGAGCTGCCATAACACCAACAGCTTCGCCGATATCAATAAAGCGACCATTGGCTAAATTACGGCCATAGCACTTCGCACAAATACCTTTAACAGCTTCGCAAGTTAATACCGAGCGCACCTTAATTGTATCTACCCCAGCTTGGGCAATTTTTTCAGCGATGGCTTCATCGATTACTACGCTAGCTTTGAGCAGTAACTCGTCGGTTATCGGATGAAATACATCATCACAAGCCACACGACCCAAAATCTTTTCTTGTACCGGAACAACTATATCGTCACCTTCTAAGGTGTCGGTCATATCTACGCCTAGAACGGTGCCGCAATCAGCCACGTTCACAACTAAATCTTGCGCTACATCTACTAAGCGACGCGTTAAATAACCGGCATCGGCCGTTTTCAAAGCGGTATCCGCCAAACCTTTACGAGCACCATGCGTGGAAATAAAATATTCCAACACATTCAAGCCTTCACGGAAGCAAGAAAGAATTGGATTTTCAATAATTTCATGTCCGGTAATTTTTTTCTGAGGCTTGGCCATTAAACCGCGCATACCAGAAAGCTGTTTAATTTGCTCACGGCTGCCGCGAGCACCAGACACAGCCATCATATATACAGGATTAAAACCATCGCGATCCAGTGCTAATTTTTCATACACCAAGGTCGCCACATCATTAGTCGTATGTGACCATAAATCGATGATTTGATTATAACGTTCACCATCAGTGATCACGCCATTTTCATAGAGTTCAAGAACCTTATCGACCTTACCCTTGGTTTTTTCGATCATCTCGTTTTTTTCAGGAGGAATAACCATATCACCAATGGCAATACTTAAACCACCTCGAGTTGCCCATTTAAAACCAGTTTCTTTGATAGCATCTAAGAACTTACAAGTTCTTTCATTACCCGCGATACGGAAATATTTATCAATAGTTGCGGAAATAGTTTTCTTGTCAAAGTTTTTGTTTAAGAAACCAAGT
This sequence comes from Fibrobacteria bacterium, assembly GCA_043745805.1. Lineage (GTDB taxonomy): Bacteria > Fibrobacterota > Fibrobacteria > UBA11236 > UBA11236 > JAYTSD01. Next base: position 8,784 of record JAYTSD010000037.1, on the reverse strand, counting down.
TCTTTAGGAATAATTTGATTTAAGAATACGCGTCCTGCCGAAGTCTCAATCATTTGGCCATCGATACGCACTTTAATAAGCACGTTCAAGTCTACTACGCCCGCATCGTAAGCAGTCATAGCTTCTTGCGCATCTGCAAACATTTTGCCAGCGCCTTTACCTGTGGCTTTTACTGCACTGAGATAATAACAGCCAAGCACAATATCTTGCGAAGGCACAGCAATCGGTTGACCCGAAGCAGGATGCAAAATATTATTCGCGGCAATCATTAATACACGACATTCTAATTGTGCTTCAAAAGAAAGTGGTAAATGGATAGCCATTTGATCACCATCAAAATCCGCATTGAAAGCCGTACATACTAAGGGATGCAAACGAATGGCTTTACCTTCTACCAATTTAGGATAGAAAGCTTGAATACCTAGGCGATGCAAAGTAGGTGCACGGTTTAATAATACTGGATGATCATCGATAATTTCTTCGAGAATGTCCCAAACTTCAGGACGTTCTTTTTCCACGAATTTTTTCGCAGATTTTACGGTATGTACAAAACCTTTTTCTTCCAATTTTTGAATGATGAAAGGTTTATACAATTCCAAAGCCATAGGTTTAGGCAATCCGCATTGATGAATTTTTAATTCAGGTCCCACCACAATTACCGAACGACCGGAATAATCTACGCGTTTACCCAATAAGTTTTGACGGAAACGTCCTTGTTTACCTTTGAGCAATTCAGATAATGATTTAAGTGGACGGCGATTTTCACCCTTAACGGAGAAGGTGCGTCGACCATTATCAAAAAGCACATCTACCGCTTCTTGTAACATGCGTTTTTCATTACGCAAAATAACTTCAGGCGCTTTGATGTCGATCAATTTCTTTAAACGATTATTGCGATTGATAACGCGACGATATAAATCATTTAAATCGGAAGTGGCAAAACGTCCACCTTCTAAAGGAACCAAAGGACGTAAGTCTGGAGGTATCACTGGTAATACGTCGAGAACCATCCACTCGGGACGATTTGGCGATTTACGGAAAGCTTCTACCACTTTCAAGCGCTTTAATAAATCAGCTTTACGTTGACCAGAAGTTTCTTCTTTAATGCGACGACGCATTTCAGGAGAAGCAGCATCGCAATCGAGTTCAGCCAATAATTGTTTAATAGCAGCAGCGCCCATTTTGGCGTCGAAATGACGGCCTTCATCTTCAAGATCGATATATTCATCTTCGCCAATGAGTTGACCGGGTTTTAAATCCGTGTCACCTGGATCGAGTACGATATACGATTCATAATAAATTACGCGTTCCAAATTGGTTACCGACATACCAAGCAAAGAGCCAATGGTAGATGGTAAGCTTTTGAAAAACCAAATATGTACTACAGGAACAGCCAATTCAATATGGCCCATGCGTTCGCGACGAACTTTACTATGGGTAACTTCTACGCCGCAACGATCGCAAACTACGCCGCGATAACGAATACGTTTGTATTTACCGCAACCACATTCCCAGTTCTTGACGGGTCCAAAAATACGTTCGCAAAACAAACCGTCTTTTTCCGGTTTAAAGGAGCGATAGTTAATTGTTTCCGGTTTGGTGACTTCACCATAAGACCAACCACGCACTACATCGGGAGAGGCCAACTGAATACTGATGGCTTCTTTATCTTTTAAATCGACGTGTGTTTCTTGAATCTCATCCATTGCTTTTGCTCTCCAAACTGCTTATTTAAAATCTTTATGAAATGAAGGAAGCTGGCGCCTATGCGCTAAATCAGCTCCTCTTCTTCTTGCATGAATTTGACATCGAGGCAAAGGGCCTGCATTTCCTTAATAAGCACATTGAAAGATTCTGGCACACCAGGACGTGGTGCATTTTCACCTTTCACAATGCTTTCATAAATCTTGGAACGACCCATAACATCATCGGATTTAACGGTAAGTAATTCTTGTAAGGTATAAGCTGCCCCATACGCTTCCAAAGCCCAAACTTCCATTTCTCCAAAACGTTGGCCACCAAATTGACTCTTACCACCTAAAGGTTGTTGTGTAACCAAGGAATAAGGCCCAATCGAGCGTGCATGAATTTTATCATCCACTAAATGGCCAAGTTTAAGCATATACATATAGCCTACGCAAACTTCATTCGCCAAAGTTTCGCCGGTACGTCCGTCGAATAATTTTGTTTTTCCTGAAGGAGGACGTTTGCCTTCCACCAAAGCTTTGACAATATCTTCATAACTTGCACCATCAAATACTGGCGTAGCGATTTTGATACCGAGAGCCGCTGCGGCCCAACCTAAATGGGTTTCTAATACTTGTCCTACGTTCATACGCGAAGGCACGCCCAGTGGGTTCAAAAGGATTTGCGCAGGTGTGCCGTCTGGCATAAAAGGCATATCTTCAACCGGAACGATTTTAGAAATAACACCCTTGTTACCGTGACGTCCAGCCATTTTATCACCCACGGAAATTTTCCGTTTTTTAGCGATATAGACTTTTACCAATTGCAACACACCAGGTTTTAATTCATCGCCACGTACAATCTTGTCGATTTCCTTATCGAGTTCTTCTTCGAGACGAGAAATCATTTCATTGGCACTATGTAAAACGCGCTCTGCTTGGGTATTAGCATTCTCATCAAGGGTTAAACCATTTTCGAGATGTACATCGGAGAAATTGATTTTTTGTAAAAGTTTTTCCGAGAACTTCTTGCCTTTGCCCATAATCAATTCGCTGGTAGAGCCATCACGAATTTCTTGTGCTTCTTTACCGTCGAGTAATTCGAGCAGCTTATTGTCACGTGCAGCAGTAATTTCATGAATACGCGTGCTCATGGCCTCGCGTAATTCGTCAATGCGATCTTTGTCGCTTTTCTTGGTTTTTTTATCGCGTTCCTTGCGAGAGAAAGTACGGGTTTCAACCACGATACCTTTCATGCCTGGAGGCGCTTTTAAAGAAGAGTCACGTACATCGCCGGCCTTTTCACCAAAAATAGCGCGTAATAAACGTTCTTCTGGAGATAATTCGGTTTCGCCTTTAGGAGTTACCTTACCCACTAAAATATCGCCTGCGTCTACATCAGCACCAACACGAATAATTCCGTTCTCATCGAGGTTGCGAAGGGATTCTTCGCTTACATTTGGAATTTCACGAGTTAATTCTTCAGGGCCGCGTTTGGTATCACGTACTTCCAATTCATATTCTTCAATATGAATGGAGGTGAAAGTGTCCTTCTTGGAAAGCTCTTCGGAGATGATAATAGCATCTTCGTAGTTATAACCATTCCAAGGCAAGAAAGCGACAAGTATGTTTTTACCTAAAGCCAATTCTCCATTATGAGTACTGGTTCCATCGGCAATGACTTCGCCTTTTTTCACCGTTTGACCAACACTAACCAAAGGTTTTTGATTAATGCAACTGTCTTGATTAGAGCGTTCAAATTTACGCAATATATAATTGTCGTATTCAGGAACATCAAGGAAATCCGTAACCGATTTACCACTCTCTTCGCGTTTAATTTTAATGTTCTGTGCGTCTAAAGAAAAAACCACACCCGCATGGGTGGCAATCACCATAGCACCAGAATCATAAGCCGCTTTACCTTCTAAACCCGTACCTACAAAAGGAGATTCCGTAATTAATAAAGGCACCGCTTGACGCTGCATATTAGAACCCATGAGCGCGCGATTCGCATCATCATGTTCTAAGAAAGGAATAAGTCCGGCGGCAATGGACACGAGTTGCTTAGGAGATACGTCCATTAATTGTACGGTATCCTTGGGAACTAAAGGAAATTCACCTTGTTTACGTACAATGACATGATCCGTTACAAATTCATTTTTTTCATTGATCTTTGTGGAAGCGGGAGCCACATGATAATCATCTTCTTGATCCGCTGTTAAATAAATAACATCATCGGTTACCACGCCGTTTTTCACTTTGCGATAAGGTGTTTCGATAAAACCGAATTGATTTACTTTGGCATAAGCAGCCATAGAAGAAATCAAACCGATATTCGGGCCTTCCGGTGTTTCAATTGGGCAGAGTCGGCCATAATGGCTATGATGCACATCACGTACTTCAAAACCGGCGCGTTCACGTGTTAAACCACCAGGGCCTAAGGCGGACATACGACGCTTATGAGTCAATTCAGCCAATGGATTCATTTGATCCATGAACTGGGACAATTGCGAACTGCCAAAGAATGTCGAAATCACAGTGGATACTGTACGTGCATTCACTAAATCTTGCGGAGTCACTTCTTCCGTGTCACGCAAAGATAAGCGTTCCCGAATAGTACGTGACATACGTGTTAACCCTAAGGAGAATTGATTGCCTAATAATTCACCTACCGAGCGTACGCGACGATTGCCAAGATGATCAATATCATCCAAGAAACCTTCTTGTGCAAACAAGCTGATCAAATATTTAATAATGGCAATAAAATCTTCTTTGGTCATGATCATGGTGCTCATAGGCACCGTGAGCTTAAGACGGCTATTCATGCGATAGCGGCCAACTTCGCCTAAGTCATAACGCTTGTCGTCGAAGAACAATCTTTCGAGCAACGTACGGGCGGTTTGTACATTCGGAGGATCTCCTGGGCGAATCAAGCTATAGATACGGAAAAGCGCTTCTTCTTCCGAGCTTGTGGGATCCGCAGCGATAGTATTATGCATGACTGGATTGGCTTCCACATCTTTGATGATGCGAATTTTTTTAATTCCCAATTCATTGAATTTTTTAATGAGTGGGCCTGTTATCACAGTATTTGCTTCGGCAATTAATTCACCGGAATCTTTATCTACCACATCTTCGAAAAGCACTTTTTCTTCTAAGGTTTCCAAAGTTTTAGGGGTAAGATTTACTTCTTCCGCTTCATAAAAAAGCTTGAGTAAATCGATATTGCGTGAAAAACCGATGGCACGCAACAAAATCGAAGCCGGAATTTTACGGCGACGATCGATATTGATATACATGGCTTCATTCACATCAACTAAAAACTCCACCCATGAACCGCGATAAGGAATCACGCGCGCTTTTAATAAACGCTTACCATTAGGATGGGTTTCTTCGTCAAAGCTCACACCAGGTGAACGATGTAATTGCGATACAATAACGCGTTCCGCGCCATTGATAATAAAAGTTCCATTGGGAGTGATTAAAGGCAAATCACCGATATATACATCATTGGTGATTTTTTCTTTAAACTTGCGATCATTACCTTCGCCTTCAAAAATATGTAGGCTTAAGGTGGCTTTCAAAGGAGCGGCATAAGTCATACCACGCTTTTGACTTTCTACGAGGGAATACTTGGGAACACCCAAAGAGTAACCTTCGAATTCCAAAGAGTATTGTTCCTTTACATCGGTAATCGGAAATACTTCACTGAAAATTTTTTGTAAACCTTCGTTTTTGCGATCCTTAGGCAAAACTCCGGCTTGGATGAAGCGATTGTATGAATTGACTTGCACATCAAGTAGATAGGGCAGATCAAAGTTGAATCGACTGGAGGAATATGTTCTTCTTTGCACCATTTATTTATTCCCTTAAATTGACTCGCTTTTTTTAGCGAAAAAAAACCAAAGGCCTGCTTGTAGAAACAAGCAGGCACGCTTGCGATTTATGAAGGATTACCTTCGAGCAAAGATTATTTTAAGGTAACCTTAGCACCGGCTTCTTCTAGTTCTTTTTTGATTTTTTCGGCATCCGCTTTAGGAATACCTTCTTTAACTGGCTTTGGTGCGCCGTCTACCAAGGCTTTAGCTTCAGCCAAACCTAAGGCAGTAATTGCACGTACAACTTTGATTACGTTAATCTTGTTGGCACCCGAGTTTTCGAGAATAACGTCGAATTCGGTTTTTTCAACAGCGGCTTCGCCAGCAACAGCAGCCATAGCTGGAGCAGCAGCGGCAGCGGCAGCTTCTAAGCCGTATTCGTTCTTTAAGTAATCCGAAAGTTCTTTAGCTTGTAAAAGGCTGAGTGCAACAATCTTGTCGCCGATTTCTTTAATGCCTGTGGAGTAAGTTGCTTCTGACATGGAAAAATCCTTCCTGTGTGTTTATTGATTTTTGTTTAAAGTTTTTTATTTGTTGTTTCCGAAGAAACGTTTGTTTAATTAATTGTGTATTCCTTATTCCTACTCTGCACCCTCCAGCCTTTCTACCAAGGCTTTTACTTGACCGGCCAGCTTCACACCAGGACCTTTGAAAAGTCCGATGAGTACCGCAGACGGTCCCATGGCCAAAGAAATTACTTGCGCTTGCAGTTCACGTTTTCCCGGCATTTTGGAAAGAGTAACCAATTGGGTACCAGGATAAGCTTGTCCGTCAATTTGGATAGTTTTTAAGGACAATAATTTTTCATTGGTTTTGTGAAAATCCACAAACACTTTTGCAGGTGCTAATGGGTCTTCGGCATCCGAGAAAATAATCATCGTCGGCCCAACAAAATGAGCATCCAAACCATTGATATCATTTTCATGCAAAGCACGTTTAATCAATGTGTTTTTTGCCACTTTTACATACATCCCTTTGCTGCGGAAAGTATTACGCAAAGCGGTTACCTTCTCAACAGTAAGGCCTGTGAAATCAGCTACATAAAAGCCCAAGCTGGACTTAATTTTAGCCGACAGATTCGTTACAACATCAGATTTTTGTACTACCATTTTTTCCTCTTAAATCCTAGCCAAGGCACGGTCAATACGAACGCCTGGGCTCATTGTACCTGCTAAAGTGATGCTGCGCACATACACACCCTTAGCGGTGGCAGGCTTGGCTTTAACTACTGCATCGATCAAAGACTTGGCATTTTCTACCAGCTGATCGGGGGTAAAAGAAGTTTTGCCAACTGGAGCGTGTACGTTACCGCCCTTGTCAACGCGATAAGCAATTTTACCAGCTTTTAATTCTTTAATCACACGTGCAACGTCCATAGTTACAGTACCGGCTTTTGGACTTGGCATCAAACCGCGAGGTCCAAGTACGCGAGCGATACGTCCTACTAAAGGCATCATATCAGGAGTAGCTACAACTTGATCAAAGTCGATCCAGCCACCTTGAATTTTTGTTACTAATTCTTCGGCGCCAACAAAATCAGCACCTGCAGCAGTTGCCGCTTTTTCAAGCTCACCTTTTGCGAATACTAAAATTTTAATGGTTTTACCTGTACCATGCGGCAATACTACGTTTCCGCGCACTACTTGATCCGAATATTTAGGATCCACGCCAAGGCGCATGTGTACTTCCAAGGAAGAATCAAATTTGGTTTTGATTCCACCTTTCAATATGCCTACAGCTTCTGGTAAGCCGTATTCTTTCGTTCTGTCGATTTTCTCAGACAGGCTGCGATAATTTTTACTGCGTTTCATCGTGAACCTTTGTACTCGTGATCTTTGTCTCTAAAATTATTTAATAATGTCCAAGCCCATACTCTTGGCCGTACCTTCAACCATACGGCAAGCGGCTTCCAAGTTGGTCGTATTCAAATCGGGCATTTTGGTTTTGGCGATTTCTGTGATTTGCGCCATAGTTACTTTGCCAACTTTTTTACGGTTAGGTTCGCCGGAACCTTTTTCCAAACCAATCGCTTTTTTTATGAGCTCAGGAGTAGGAGAAGTTTTAGTAATAAAAGTAAAGCTGCGATCTGCATATACCGTGATAACGACGGGAATGATCATGCCTTTTTTATCTTGAGTTTGTGCATTGAATGCTTTACAAAACTCCATAATGTTTAAGCCACGTTGACCTAAAGCAGGACCGATAGGCGGGGAAGGGTTCGCCGATCCAGCGGGAACTTGTAACTTAATGTATCCAGTAATTTTCTTAGCCACTGCTTACTCCTAAATATTATTCTTTTTAAACCGCATCTACCTGTACGAAATCCAATTCCACAGGTGTGGAGCGGCCAAACACGCTGACCATGACTTTCAGCTTGCCTTTTTCTTGATTGATTTCTTCTACCACACCATCGAAATCCTTGAAAGGACCATCTTTGATGCGAATTTTGTCGCCAGAAATAAAGGGGATTTCTACCGAACCAATTTCAGCAACATCCGGACTAGTTTGTCCTTGAATGCGCTCCACTTCGCTGCGACGCAAAGGTTGTGGTTTACCCACACCTACGAAATGTGTGACGCCGGGAATGTCGGTGACACAATGCATAGTTTCTTTGTTCATTTCCATTTCGATAAGTAAATAACTGGGATAGAATTTTTTATCCCGCGTCGTCTTCTTACCCTTTTGAACCGTGGTCACCTCACGCATAGGCAAAAGAATATTGCCAATGCTTTCTTGAAGGCTGTTTTTTTCCACAACCATTTCCAAGTGGGATTTCACTTTGGCTTCCTGCCCAGAATACGTATGCACCACATACCATTTTTTCACAAGCTATCCCTTTTTACTGCAAAAACATTTGCATGACTTTGCTTAATACAAAATCAACGCTAAACACATAGGTTGTAGCAATTAAGCTAAAGATTACCACCGTGATGGTGGAACCCTTTAGTTCTTCTTTTGTTGGCCAAGTTACTTTTTTCAACTCAGCTATTACATCTTTAATATACTTCTGAAATCTTCGCATCCTTATCTTTCCAGGCCAGGGGGGACTTGAACCCACAACCTACGGTTTTGGAGACCGGCACTCTACCAATTGAGCTACTGACCTAAAATCTCCAGTTTAAGCTATGATTTCCGAAACAACACCAGCACCCACGGTACGACCGCCTTCGCGAATAGCGAAACGCAAATCCTTAGCCATGGCTATCGGTGTAATTAATTCT
>JAYTSD010000036.1:0-4303 GCA_043745805.1 Fibrobacteria bacterium | reverse complement strand
ATTGCTGTCACCATGCGCAGTGGCTTTGATGAAGGTGGGTCCAGCTTTAACGGCCTGCACCAAGCCTTGAACACTTACGGTAGCAATGGTGGAGTCCATACTTTTCCAAATAATCGCTTGATCAGCGTCACTAGGCATTATCGTAGCGGCTACGGTAGTTGCAGCTCCACCTACAGTGAGCGTTAATGGAGAAATATTGGTGAATTTAATTTGTGTTGGCTTATTTGTAGGTGGAATGGGATGAGTGGTGTCCGGAGGGATAATCGGTGGCTTAACTATAATGATGAAAGATTCTTTTTTAGTGACTATGCCATGGTCAATATGCACAAATTTGCGAACAAGCTCTTGCCCATTTTTAAAGGCCATGACAACTACAATTATATTTTCATTAGGATTGGCTCCAAGGTCGAGTAAAATACTTTGTTTCGTATATTCACCATAAAAGGCTTTGGTTTTAAGAGGTATGGTATCGTTACCATTCACTACTATAATATCTAAGCGTATGGAATCATATTTGCCTTGGCTAACTTGCAAGGAATCGTCAAGGGTTACATCGAGGTAACGTACCTTATCTTTTTCTGTTTGTTGGCAAGACGATAAAGACAGTAATCCTAAAAGAAAAACACATAGACCGAGACCAAGTTTAATTAAAGTCCAACTTTTTCGGTTGTTGATTTGCTGCTTGCTTTTGTTGACGACATTATCCACCATGCACCTCCTGCGACCACTGCTGCACCAATTACTCCAGCAGTCCAATAAACTCCCGTACGATTTAGTTTTTGTTCTGTGTTGGAATTGTGATTATCATCACCTTTTTTCGGAACAGAGTTGGGTTTTTTGGAATTGTTTATAGGTTTCCCGTATTCATCGTATTTTTGGGCATAGTCGGCTTCGCTTTGAAATTGATGTTTAACTTCATTGAAAAGCGACTGGATTTTATCGGACACATATAAGTCCACAATTTCAATATTCGGAGAAAGTTTAATCAATTGATAAAAGGCGTTTTTTGCTAGGGGAATAGTGCTGGAGTCCGCCGCATAAACCACACCTAAATATTTATAGGTAAAGATTTTTTCTTCGGGAGAAAGTTGTGCGCCACCATTTTTCATATGCGGTTCAAGTGCAATTTTTACTTTGTCGAAATCGCCTTCTTGATAATTGCTTTTAATAGTTTTGAGATTAAGTGGACCATTTGGTTCAGGTTTTTTTGTGGCTGAATTTACTGAAGGGTTACTTGGTTTTGAAGAGGCTATACCAGCAGCTCCCGCAGCAAAAGCCTTATTGTCCATAAGCATCAAGACTATTAATACAAGGATGGCGAAGCTTTTCATGGTAAGACAAAAGTAGTGTTAAGCGTGAAAGATTTAAAGGGGGGATAGTTACATAAATCTAATATTACTTCCATGATACTCTAATTCTTCTTCTTCGTATTTTGTGAGATTTCCTGGCAGCACATAATATTGCAAGAATTTTTTTGCACTCGGCAGGCTCCAATTTTCAATTTGCCTATTCGCAAACAGTTTCCCAAAACGTGCTTCATTAATTTGATCCGCAATAATATTTTTTATTTCTGGTTCGGTAATGCGATCGCGCGCTGCTTCTGTTCGTGTGGCATCGGCAGGAGCATTCCATTTCAAGCTTACCGTGTCTTGCAAAAGCAATTTTTCTAGTTCTTCTATTTGCCTAGTGAAAATATCCTTAGCTTTTTTCCACTTGGTAATTAATGCCTCTGGATTTTGATCCATACCATTAACTGCTTCTTTTAAAAGCTGCGCTAAGCAACCATTATAATGAGCGGTGCCATGGTCTGATAAATCTAAAGCATGGCATACAATACCCACAAATTCTTTCCCAAATACCACTTCCTTAGAATGAAAATATTTTCCGTCGGCAATAACCGTTTCAGCCGTTCCGCTCCCTTGAATTAATAGTGGATTCCCATTATTTAAATAGGAGATTAATAATGGTGTTCCATGATGTACAAAAGCTTCTTCGGATCCGCTGGTTTGTAATGTCGATAAAACTACTAGACTCGTCCCTACAAGTCCCGCTCTTAAACCAAAGGCCGTTTTTGCTAAAGTGGGCACACGCATATTCAAATGATTAGGTGGCAAGGTAGGCACTAAATCATTGTGATGTCGGTGCCGAAAGTGAATAATAGGTCGCGTAGTATTAAAATATTCCACCCACTTTTTCTCTCCAACTCGTGGCGATCCATAAGTGTAAACCATTACTTTTCCGCAGGGTTTATCATGATATTTTTCCGCAATGAAAGCCGCAGCCAAGGTCGCCAAAGCCCCACCCAAGCTATGTCCCGCGAGAATAGTCGTGCATTTTTGGTTTTCAGGTTTATTAAACACATCCTCAATTTGTGAGCGTACACAATCAAAACCTTTAAAAAATCCCCCATGCACTTTTCCATGAGTAGGTGCATAAGGATAGTCTACTTTTTCTGCCGAAAGGTCGGTTAATAAATCGTATAGCTCTTTCGTTCCCCTAAAAATGAGCACATTATTTTCATCATCATTATAATGAAAGGCCTGGGTGTCGATAGTAGGCTTATTAGAGTGTTTAATCGGTGTCAGATTTGCACAAAAATATTCTTGTCGTCCTGTATATGGGGCTTGAATTGGGCCACAGGAATTAGCGGCTCCAGATTTCCAAGTTAACCTTTTCGATAGGGTTAAATTTTTTAATGGATTTATTTGGATATTTTCAATATGTTTGTAAACATATTCAGAAAGCAATCCTAAATTCACAGCATTCACAAGACAATATTTTTTACTGTGAGTGAGTATTATTTTTGTTACTTCGGTTTCAACAAGAGTAATATGGTTGCCTTCGATAGATTTTAATTTTAAGGGCATTTATTTACCGTCCTTACAGGAAATTTCGATTTCATTTGTGTGTGAGTTTATATGAAAATCTAATGGTCGAGGGTCGGCATCGCATGGAAAGTCGCATTCAGTATTTGTTACTTTTTCATTTTTTGTTTCCAAAGTAAGCCTTGTCCCAAATAATTGGATGGTTTCATCCGTATTTAAGGCTATACCAATTCTTGAATAAAAAGGTAATCCATTAATTTTATCGCGCATGGATTTGTTACAGTTTATTCCAATCCCATCAAATTGATATTTGCAGAGGCCACCCCATTTTTTCTTTACGGCAATATAAGCTCCGCCGGAAGGAATATCATCAAAATCATTAGCAATCCAACCAGAACCAGCAAAAAGGCCTTTGCATAGCATGGGGATCTGACGAATGGGTTCATAGGTTATACTCGCATTTAAATGATACCCATCATGATTATTCGAGCGAATCAGAATTTTTTCAGGAAGGTCGCGTGTATCATATATACCATATTGCCACCAAGTCAAAACTCCTGCGCAAACACCTAGGATCAAAAGAATAATGCTAACTTTTTTCATATCGCTTTCACTCTATTTCAAATTAATTTCAAAAAGCTTATGGCCTTCTTTATCGAATACATCTATCATTTTTGGTTCTTTAGCCGAAGCCTCTAGGGTAACCTTATGGCTACTATCGGATTTCTTCCCTTTTAATACCAAGGCTTCTAAGGATTTTTCGGATTTATCTTTTAAAAGTAACCTTGCCTCTTTGCTCTTTTCCGTTTTCCAGCCGTCCAAGGTGATTTTGGTTTCAACCTTTTTTGCTTTCTCGTCCTTACTGCCATCATGTATGGAAATATTGGCTTTGCCCGCAGGAATTTTTTCTATTGTGTGCTTACCCTTATCATCTAATTTACCCGTTTTTACTTCACCTGTATGTAGGGTAACCTCTACATGCTTGTCTTTTACGGGTTGACCTAATTCATCCACCAATTCCACATGCAAGTCGGTTTCCAGCTCTAAAAATTTGGAGGTTGCTTGAGCATATTCCGCATAAACCACGAAAAAATATTTCCGATTTTCTCTTTTGTTTTTATCGAGCGGTGGAGGTTCGGGATCGTATCCATCCAAGGCAGCGATCCATTTAACTTTTACTTTTTTTCCACTTAACTTCATTTTAAAACTGGCTATAAAGCGTTGGCCACCGCCGCTAGTTTTTTCACCGACAGCGATAGACATTTCACTGCCTTCATCAAAGCCATCGGCATCCGCCGTGAGTTCTAATTCATCCCCTAAAGCCGCTTTGGTTTTTGACCATTTCGCATTGTCAATAACGCGAGTTTCTACGGGATATGTTCCCTCTTTGGTATAGCTGGAATAACGCGCTCCGCCTTCGGCATCGCTGACACCAAGTCTTTTTTCTCCATGGGGAGTTGTCCATTTATAAGCTATGC
>JAYTSD010000035.1:0-52661 GCA_043745805.1 Fibrobacteria bacterium | reverse complement strand
ACATTTTGTGCCCCTACAACCAACGCGGGTCACTTAGCCTGTCGAAGTGTCCCACTTCCGACTTAATATTTACCCAGCTACTTTCTTCTCCACAAAAGTACCCGTTATATACTTATGAATTAAGCTTGAAATCAAGGTCTGATAGGGAAGTCCTTCTTGTATGGCTTTTCTTTGAATGGATTCGAAGTCATGCTCAGTCATTCGAATATTAATGCGTTTATCTTTTTTCAAAGTTTCACGAGCAACTGTTTGCCATTTCCGCATTTCTTTTTTATCAACTTGCGGCAATTTTTTCAGATTGCCCACATGATCAAGAATTTCTTTTTCGTAAGCGTCCAATTTCATATTTCACCTCCTTTAAAATCACGAGTGGCTTTGCGACTAGGTATAATGGTTTTTAGAAAAACTGTATTTTTTTCTTGGACGAATGGAACCATACACACATAATCCCTTATTTGAATAATGAATATGCGTTGGCCAGGATATTTTTCTTGATTAGGATGGTCAATTATTGATAGAACATTTCCATTTTCAATAAAGTGAACAATTTCTTCAAAGGATATATTCCTCTCAGCAATCAACTTCGCATTTTTTTCATCATTCCAGTCGAATTGAATATCGGTCATATTTAAAAGTATAACATGATGTGTGCCTAATGGCAACAGTTATGGTTGTTGAAAAAACGGATTTTTTTGGATTTTTTAATCACATTGCGGAATAGATCTAGTTTGATTATGTTGTGCCCCTACAATCAACGTTTCTACTCATCGTGGAATCAACCTTGCGGATTTGGGATCATAAATTACTTGAGTGATGGAGCCATCACGAATCTTCTCAATAGCTTCTTCAATTACTTGAATAGGAACAAGAAACCATTCTCTCGGTTGAACTGGATTTCCGAATCGATCCGAAATCGTTAAGTTGATTTGAGCTGGCGCGAAAATACGATGTATTAAATTCTCAAGCTTGGTACGATTGATCCCGACTAATTTGTAGGTAGCAACAATTTTCACTTCGGCTAAGAGATAGGTAGCATCAGTTTTCGCTTGTGAAATACGCGTTTCGACTTTGCCGCCCGTGACTCCAATTTTGTGAATCAAATTTCGATGTTCGGCGATATAGGGATTGTCTGATTCACTGCTCAATACATAAATGGTTCCGGTCTCTTCATCATCTTCGTCGAGCGTTTCCCCAAACAAAGGAAGCGAGCTATAATCGGGATTAAGCAATCTTCGTCCAGATTCATCTTTATAAAGCGCACGCTGCAAGGATCGAATTAATAAATTACTCTCGGTTCCATTAGAATAGATGGCGCGCAAACGATCATTATTTTCGCCATTAGGCGCACTAATCTCTTCCACGATTTCAGCGATATAAACCATTTGTCCATTGAGGATGAAGAAATTTCCTTTACTGATGTTTATATCTTTTCCGAATCGAATGGACTTTCGTATTCCAGATTTAATTTCGCCGTCCACCTTTTTGAAAAGAGGATCAAACTTTTCGAAATCCATACATTTTTCGCGAGTGGCGATTTCTTCGGCAGCTTCAATTTCCGCTTTGGAACGAACATAACGTAATTCAGTGAGTTGCTTGGTACCACCTAGTTCGGCTGCCAATTCATCCTCACTCATATACTCTGGTTCGGCTTCACGAACTACATCGCCTTTTTCAGCTTTTACCAAGAGTCCTTGAGTATCGAGTGGAGCTAATAGAGATCTGCATTCCTCTTGCATTCGCAAACGATCCAGGCGAACAGCATATATTCTTTCAAAAATATCTTTGCCCTCACCATGCTGCGGCAAATGCCCTTGCTTTTTTACAAATTGCTGAATGTCTTCAAAACCCGCAATGATACGCTCTTCGCGCGTTGTTCTGCCGCCTTCTTTTTTAGGTTGTGCGAACTCTTCGAGTTCGTCACGTAAATCATCAAGTTCGCTCATAACGCCCTTCGTCTTTGAAACGGACAAAGGCGCTTGCTCCTTCAGCCATTTTCTTTTCCCAAGAATCTAGGGAATTAAGCGAGGGGACTCGTCCTCTTTCTTTTTTGAATCTAACGGCGCGTATGGCTAATTCTTTGGCTTCTTCAGGGCTTAATGCGGTACGCTTGGCTGAAATAATAGCTGCCACCTGTTTCAAACTGTCTTCGTTCATAGCTTTGGCAAGAATAGCATAAGCTTCGCTGAAGGGATTAATACTATCAATTAAATCAATACTTAATTCTTTTACATCCATAGCAAATTTTCGCACGCCATCAATCAAGGCGGTGTTCAATGCAACCTCATACTTTGGAGGATTAGGTTCAGCAAGAATCATTTTTTTGCCTTGCTGAATCAGATTCAATGCTGCTATCGCATGTTGACGAACCGCTTCTTGATCGGCATCGTCCAGCTCAGGATATTTTTCTTTGATGATTTTACCCATACGTACTTGAGTCAATTCTTCGGGTACAGTTTCTTCATCAAATAAACCACGTTCAAGGGATGTTTTATCTTGAACAAATGAAGCAATTACTTCATTTAAATCCTGACGACAAATTTTAGCAGCGGCTTCACTTTTGGGTTCGGCCAATCCAATAATTTCCATTTGGATTTGGCCCGTAGCGGGATTAAAACCCACATTGCATTTATCAGGGGCAAAGCCATTTTCCCCATAATCGAAACCTTCTATCGGACCATTGTTCGGATTTTTTGCTTTGAATTCGAAGCGCGGAGCAAGCACTTGTTCCATGAGCAGGCTAGCTGCAATGGCCTTTAGAGTATCATTGACAGCTTCGGCGACCGCTTGTTCGCTGGCATTGGGCTCAGCGATCAAATTGGTAAAGCGAGATCGCGTTTTGCCTTCGGCATCGCGAGTGGCGCGGCCTATGATTTGTATGATTTCAGTGAGACTTGAACGATAACCGATGGTCAAAGCATGTTCGCACCAAATCCAATCAAAGCCTTCCTTAGCCATTCCCAAAGCAATGATAATATCCACATGGTCACGATTATTTTTTTGCGTAGCGTCTTTTAATGCGGAAGAAACCTTGTCGCGTTTCGTCATATCATCGTCCACCAAATCGGCAATGCGCAAGATTTTGCCCTCTGGTGTTTTTACGAGTTGGAATCCAGTAGCCTGGTCGGTACCCTGCCATGCTCCTATTGCATTGAAAATATGCTCCACTTCTTTGAGCTTATCCTTGGTGCTTTCGCGTGAATTGACATTGGGAATATGGACAATGGTTTTTTCCAAAGGATTCAAAACTTTTAAAATATCCTCGGTATATGAACCTGAATAAAAATAATAGCCAATATCGAGTTGCTTTAAATAGCGATAACCATTGAGTTGTTCATAATACGTGTAAGTTACGGTATCAAATTTTGCTTCATCTTGGGATGAGAGTACGGCTTCGGCATCCCCTCGGAAATAAGAACCTGTCATGGCAACGATATGCACTTTATCGCGGACAATAAAGTCGCCCAAATGAGCGCCCAATTTATTATCGGGATTGGCGGATACATGATGAAATTCATCTACTGCAATGAGACGATTATCAAAGGCTGCGACACCTAACCTATCTACTGCAAAGCGAAAGGTAGCATGCGTGCAAACCAATACTTTATCTTCGCTGGCCAAAAAAGAACCGACTGAATTCACCTTGCCACCATCTTCTCCCGGAGCATCGCAAAGATTCCATCTCGGTTGCACAGTCCAGTCCGCCCAAAAACCAAATTGAGAGAGAGCTTCATTATGAAAACTAGAGCCGATAGATTTTTCGGGCACGACAATGATGGCTTGTTTAAGCCCTTGATTATGCAATTTGTCGAGCGCAACAAACATTAGTGCTCGGCTTTTACCCGAAGCAGGTGGTGATTTGATTAGTAGATATTGTTCTCCACGTCTTTCATAAGCACGCTCTTGCATGGGCCGCATGCCCAACTCATTGGCTTTGGTGGATAGTCCATTGGCCGCATAGTTTACCGAAACCGATGGGACCGAGTCATTATTGCTTGATGAGGTCATTTCGGATTGTCCTTTGTGAATATGTTTGCAATTCAGCTAAATCAGGGTTTTTCGTAAATTTCATTTATTGATTGTAATGGTCCATTTAATTTTTAAAAAGCGATTTTTAATCATCATCAGTGTTTCAAATATTTTTGCTTCCGAAGGAAAATCACCAAACACCAATGCTCTGAACTCTCCATTATAAGTTGTTTTCAAGTCAGTCCAAACATCTTCCAGTTTATTAAACATCAAAGAATCCTTCGGATGATGCACTAACCAATTATTGTTGTTTTGGTAACTCACTACATCATCATTGGCGACTTTCAATAATAACTTGTCAAAATCCGCGGACTGAAAAAAATCACGTAATTCTGTTTGTAGCAACAATTGATGTAAATCATAGGTATGACGGATTTTGTTTTTCAAATCATCAATCGGATGTTCGCTGTATGAGAAACGCACCAAACTCATAATCTTTTCACATACCGTTCTTTTTGGTTCCAACACTTGCACTTCAAATGGAAGTAACTCATATTCCGCTGCAATTTTTTCTTGTCCTGTCGCTATCATCATTTCATAAATGTATGAGTTCACCATTTTGGTGGTGTAGGGCTCGTAATAGCCAAGCCATGTGGCTTCTACAATTATCACATCTCTCACTTGTCCGTAATCCGCTGTGAATTCTTTGCTGTAGGTATGAGCGGTTTTACGATTCATTCCCTTTTTTCGCGTTACATTCTTTATTTCTACTTCGGGTAATGCGTGGGCCACCACGCGACTTATCTCTTTTATTTTGTTGGTGAGTTTGTTGTTCGATTCTCCCTCATGACGCAATACAATCAAATCTATGTCTTCCGAAAACCTTCCAATTAATTCGAAACATTTTGACAATGCAGTGCCGCCTTTGAATACGGTTTCCTTTCCAATTTCATTTTTGAAAATGGTATGCAAAGCATAGGTAACCCAATAATCCTTCTCAATGTAAATAGCAGGGATATCTTTATGCTGTCCCGCAGCCTCAATCGCTTGCCTGAATAGTTGTTTGTTTTCGTGCAACTTCATTTGATATACCATTTAGTTGCACATGGTAATGCTTTTTCAATTCCCAAAAATTTGTACTGAGTGATGTGATTGAGCGAGTTAAATAATGGTTCGGCTAAGGATTTCTTTTCTGCTGTTTCAAGTAATGCTCCCAGCAATGCTCTTGCAGCAGGAGGATACTTTTGCGCCAACCTAACTAATGCTACAATATCTCTTCGCGATTGCTTTTCGATAATTGTCAGCAATCTTTTGCAAGCTAATGCAATAGTGGCATCAGGAATTTTTTTGATATAGCGAATGGCATCTAAAATTTGCAGCAGGGGAATATTGTCTTTGGTGATGGTATTTTTTTGTTTGATGAAGGAAATGGTATAGCGTTCGCGTTTAAAGGATGCGCGGATTTCATTTTTACCGATTTGTATGGTGTTGCTCACTTGTGTGGTTAAACCTAATTGATTGTAGATACTGTAACCCGTGAGATAACCCGAAATTTTCCCATTGCTTTCCAACAGGTCTTTTACAATTTGATTTTGATTGGGTCGCAGTTTTCCGAAAACGGTTTCTTCGGGTTTGTAATACTTCCCTTTTGCTAGCTTCACAATTTTGCCGGATGCAGCCATTCGGTTCAGCGTTTTGATGATGGCTTCGCGGCGGCTTACTTCTTTAATAAAGTCGGAATAGGTAAATACATGGCCCTTGGGCATTCGGTTGATGGAATTATTTATGTATTCAGCGGTTTTCATGTATTAGAAAAGGTAGATAAATGTCCAGTTTATTCATTAAAAAACTGGACAAATTTTGATATTTAATTGTAATCCTCCTGCGCTAATCAAGATTTAAGTAGAGATTAATATATTCCGTCCATATTCTTTGATGATGTCATTTTAGGTTTAATTTTGCGCCCCCAAGGCAATTGTCCAACAAGCTGTTGGACATATCCTTCAGGAGCCAAATTCAAGCGTGCAGGACCTTTGCTCATACTTTCTTCCCCTTCGCTTTTGCAGCAGGCTTAGCTTGGGTTGATGATGTCATCTTGGTATAAAGTTCGAAAAGTTTTTCCAGTCTCTCCGTATCATTGCGAAAACGACGACCAATATAAATGCGCTCTAAAACTTCATCATTGCGATCATGAGCGGCTTTTAAATCAGCAGGCATATTTTTGGGATCATAGAGATCGGCAATGGTAGCAGGGAAATGGGCTTCGCGGGCTAAGAGAATATCTTCTGCGCAATGGGTGAGATCAGCTTTATTTTTCTCGGTAAGAGTGGGGACGGGGAAAGTGTTCCAACCGAGTTTGTTTCCATACGAAAAATCCGTTCGCAGTCTAGAACAGACTGTCCCAATCCATACCCAATGAAGTCGAGATGCTATTAGAGCAAAATGCCAAAGAGGAGCATCGTAGATTGCGTAACACTTATCTCCAATAATTGGACCTGAAGCAAAGTAGTCAACTGGCAGATATGGTCTGTTCTCAGATGATACACGCGGTACGATGATGGCTCGCTCTCCATTTACAGCAGAAAGTTGTAGAAATCTATACGGGACTGACGAAAATGCCCTAGTTGAAGGAGCTTTACTGCTTACTCGAAACATCCTGACTTTGTAAGCAATGTCTGCAATAGCGGCATTTTTTAGAGCGTCCTCAACTTGACTTTCCTCTATCCAAAGACAGAAACGTGGTTTGGAATGTATTAGTTCCTCGGATCCAAAAAATTTTCTTATGTAAGAGTGATGAACGCCCTTCTTTTCAATCAAGTCTCGGGCATCTTCGTAATGCATTATAAGGTTCCCACCATCCTTTGCCATGTTTCCGAGATACATTGGGACTATTTCTGAAATCGGAGCTTCTTTCTTCGCAATTGCAATAGTAGAGTTCGGAACCAAGTATGGGCCAATGATAGTGACTTTTTTTGCCTCATCACCAGAATATAAGAATCGTTCCTTATGAGATTCTGATGCCAGACCGATAATCACCACGGTTACACCGGCTTTGTCACTTGCAAGGTTTGACCACTTAAATGATGTGTAAGCAAAGGAAATGATCAGCCCCTTTTTAAAAATGAGAGGCCAGAGTAACGAAACTTGTTCGCCTTGGCATACAGAATTTGTTGCAACAAGCCCAATAGAAGCTTTCGTTAAATTGCAATACTCAGCGGACTTGATAATCCAGTTCGCGACATAATCTAAAGAGGCAAACGAGCCTGGATATTTCGCAAACACTTCTTCGGCCTCATCCTTCTCCTCAACCCCCTTCTTATTGCGACCTTTGTAAGGAGGGTTCCCACAGATATAAGTCTCCCCACCTTCATTTTCGAAATCTATTTGCTGCTGCGCCGGTTCGAACAAATCGCCAGTATATTCTATGGCTTCTTTTCCCGTTGGCGGGCAAATGCCTAACCAATCAAGCCTCAAAGCGTTTCCACAGGTAATCCAACTCTCTGAGTCCAAAGGCAGAAGATCAGCAAGAGCTTCTTGTTGTCCAAGGTAAAGCACATTGCATTGATACTCCGCAATGATTAAAGCTAAGCGAGCAATTTCGGCAGGGAAGTCGCGTAATTCAATACCACGAAAATTGGTGAGAGGAATGTCGCTTTTGCGTCCCGATTCTTTGCGTTGTTTATTAATTTCATTTTCGATATCGCGCATTTGTTTATAAGCGATAACCAGAAAGTTACCTGAGCCGCAAGCCGGATCAAAAACGCGGATTCTGGAAATTCGTTTTCTGAGATTGAGTAATATGCGGGAATTATCAACGGCTGCATTTAATTGCTCACGCAAATCATCCAAAAAGAGTGGGTTTAATACTTTCAGAATATTGGGAACACTAGTATAATGCATGCCCAAGGCTCCGCGCTCTTCATCATCGGCCACCGCTTGAATCATAGAACCGAAAATATCGGGATTGATTTGCGTCCAGTCGAGCTTGCCAACATGCAAAAGATAAGTGCGGGCTATTTTGCTAAAGATAGGTACTTCGGCACTACCTGAAAAAAGGCCACCATTTACATAAGGGAAAACATTTGCCCAACGAGGTAAGCCGGATGTGTTTCGCTCTTCAACCTTAACATTCATAGCACGAAAAATTTCGCTAATTACTTCATGGGTATTGGATGAGTCGGAATTGCTCATGCGTTCAACAGTAGCCGTGAAGAGATCATCTTCTTGAAAAATATCAGTATCTTCAGCGAAGAAACAAAAAATCAAGCGCGCCATAAAATGATTCATTTCATGACGAAGCTCAGCTTTTTCCCATTCTGGATTATGCTTTAGCAGTTCTAAATAAAGCCGGTTCAAACGGCTGGTGGCACGAATGTCAAAAGAGCTTTCGCGAATTTGTTTGACGGTGGTAATTCCAGCCAAAGGCAAGAAGAAACCAAAATGATTAGGAAAGTCAAAATAAGTGCAAGCTACCGTTTCACCCGTTTCGAGATCTTCCGCTTCAAAGTCAATGCCATCCGTAGCCAAAATGAACTTGGCTTTGGCTCGAAGAGTGGTTGTGCTCGCACGCAGTGAATCGAGGCCCGCATGGACTTTCTCTTGAGAAGTCACCAGGATATGGATATTCTTCGATTGAAGTATACCCCCCAGATCCGACTTATTGGTTTCGCCGGAACGAAGCCGCTTTAGCGTAGTTTCTTTGTTACCAAAAGCCTGTAAAAAGGCATAAGGAAACTCTTCGCGATCAAAAGGCTGAGCAGCTAGATCTGTGATAGCGGTTTCGATTTCTACTGCATTCATGTTTTGCTTTTATGTTGTTTGATTATCCAATATTTCCATAACATAATGGACAAGTCTCTCAAGAAAAAATCAAAGGCAAATTTTCTGGGTATTTGACTTTTTAACACCGCAGAGACAGTTATTTCCATATAGGTATATTTACCATTGGTAATATAATAATAAGTATGCGAATCAGTGATTTTGGGGCGTTATAGGAATCGGGTTTGACCCGATATTTTTTGCAAATTTTATTCTAACAAAACTTCATCGGGAGAATGTTTAGGAGAAGTGTTTTTGCCGAATGCTCTTAATACGCCTCTTGTTTTGAAGCAGATGATATAACTTTCGCTAAATCCTTTTTAGAAGCATCTAATTTAAAAAACGACTTAATCAGTAAATCAATGGATACAGATGGATCGCCCGTTTCCATTTTGGCCACACGGGATTGACTAGATTTGAGTTTTTCTGCGAACTGAATTTGTGTCAAGTGTTTCGAACGCCTCAATTTTGCCAAACTTTTTGATAAGGACATTTTCAATTCAATGTATTCGACTTCTGTATTATCGAGTTTTAAAAACTCCTTGGAGCTTCCAATCTTCCAGCCAGCAGCTTCTAATTTTTTTCTTTTTTTTGTACCCATATTTTATCTTACCATAAAGCCAAATTAATGGTTTGGCATGAAGACTCATACGAGAATATGTCAAAAATGACATAATTTTAAGAGGAAGATTTCTTTATTTTGTTTATTCCTGCACTGAACTGGAACACAAATCCGAAAATAATTATTCCGGCATTAGATTCTATTTCAATTAAATCCATACTTTATGGCTCATGCCTTTTTTGCCTTAGTTCCAATCCACCTTTTAATTATCGAGTGGAAATTCATTTTGTCGCGAATAATAATGAACAAGCGGCGTTAACTGTTAACGGTTTATTTGCTTCAGGTGGTATTCATTCAGTGAATAGGAAATTAAATGGAATCGAAGCTAAGAACCATTTTCAAGTCAATGGTCAGAAAATTGAAGCGCAAAAATCAAATTATAAGGCTATTCTATTCAAGAGGTTTTAATGAGAGTAATACTATTTATATAAATAATATTACTCTTCGTGCATCAAGCAGAAATTTATTTTTTGGTTTTTTTCATGTACTCTACAAGTTGAGTTAACACGGTACCCCAACCATCATGAAAGCCCATCTCCTCATGCTTTTTACGACTTTCCAAATCTTTATGAAGGGACATCGCCGTATATTTGGTGCCCTTTCCATGCGCTTCTAAAGAGATAACCGCCGTAATAGAAAAGCTTTCTAAAATGGCTTTGCCAGCAGGTCTAAAACCGGGTTCTAAGGCATCGGTCCAAACTAATCTTTTGTTTTCGATAACTTCCAAAATACATCCCGTATTCGGGAATTTTTCCCCTTCGGGCGATTGCATAGTAGTGCGGAAAATACCTCCGGCGCGTAAATCAATTTCAGCATCAATGGTTTTCCAAGGATCGGGTGTAAACCAATGCACAATATGCTCCGGCTTGGTCCAGGCTTCCCAAACCCATTCAGGGGGAACATCTACGATACGTTCCAAAACAAGATCAAGCTCGGGATTAGGTTTAATAATAATGCTCATGATTTTTTCTCCTTAAAGGTTTTGAGGTAATTATCTAATTGATCGAGACGGCGTTCCCAAAGATGGCGCTGGTCCAGCATCCATTGCTCGGCGGTTTTTAAACGTTGCGGAATAAGTTGATAAATACGCACGCGTCCGGTTTTTTGTGAACGCACCAGCACGCACTTTTCTAACACATCCAAATGCTGCATAAAAGAGGGTAGGGCCATAGCAAAAGGCGCGGCTAATTCGCTAACCGGCGCAGGCCCTGTGCTCAGGCGCTTAAGCACTGCTCGCCGCGTTGGGTCGGCTAAGGCATGGAATACATTATCGAGGGCGATAGTTTGGTTAGGCATATGCCTAAATATAGTATGGGGGAATAGTTAGGTCAATACCTAAGTATTCTGAGGGGGATTTGGAATGAGGTTTTGTGGTTAGGTTAATGGATTCGGGGATAATGTAATACACGCGATAAATAGTAATGCCAAAATTACGTTCGCTTTTTTCATTGTGACTTTATTTATTTTGTCGTCGGTATAACAGGGTTACTCATCCGTTTTTATTCTCGGTATGATTGGTCGCTTAAATCAACGAAGTGTTCATACACCGTTTTGTAAAGAAGCACTTTTTTGAAGACATTTTGGCGCAAAACATTGTCATATTCTATCCTGATCTCTTGATCTTGCGCTGGATTCCAGTAGTCCACACATATAAGTAACCAAAACTCGTCGCATGATTTGTAATTCTTGGCTGATACTAATTTGCGGGCTAGAATTTCGTTCAATCTTTCAATATTTGAGATTTTTACTTCGTTTACTGTTAGGTCCATCCACACTGCATTATCATGGCCGAGATCGTTCAAATAAATGTTAAATATTTCTTCGAGATGGCTATGAAGACTATAGTCAATAATTCCATTCTTGGTTCCCACAATTTTTGGAATGATTTCAAGTACTCCATTTACCACCTTTTGCACGTTTCGTATGGCATTTTTTTTCTCAAAACTTATGTGGAGGTCTATCTTTTTTCCTCCAGCGCCCAAGTACTTCGCCTTAGTTTCTTCAATTATCTGTCTGCGAAACTTAATTTGTTTTTGTTCGCTTTCAATTTTCGAGCCATCTTGCTTATAGAATTGCGTTATTTCGATCCCAATTGTTTTTTCACCTTTGACGACTAGATCCGGCTTGTCTCCAAATTCAAGAATACCGTTCGGAAAATCCGGAAATACCTTCTGGAACCGATCGATGTAAATTTTTTCGATCTCTTCAGTTGTCAATTTTTACTCCATCCGCATATACTTTTTCGATCAGACTGGATTGGTTACTCTTCAGCAATATTTATGTCTACAATATCTAGATCTGATGGCTTTATTTCTGTTCGTAAAGTCTGTTTGGCGATTTCCGAATAGTGTTTGAAATATTTTTTCAAATTTCTGATCGTTTGCCGATTGCCTTTTTTCAATGCCATCTATTCTCTGCAATATGCCGCTATGCAAGGCGATTGATTTCCGCATTTCTACAAAGGTATTGATGATCTGTATGCTCACTTTTACGGCCACTTCACTACGCAAAACTGCCGAAAGCATAGCTACACCTTGCTCTGTAAAGGCATAGGGATTATTTGAAGAATATTTTAAAGCCTCAAACCGGTCACAATTTGTGACCAGCTCTGTTTTTTCATCATCAGTTAGATAAAACCGAAAAGAAATTGGAAATCGCTCAATATTCCTTTTGACAGCTTGATTCAATACTTTTGTTTCTACTAAATACATTTCAGCTAAATCGCGATCTACCATTATTTGCAAATTTCTTATGGTGTAAATCCGATTTTCAATTTGTTTTTGTGATAGAACTAATTTTTCGCTCATATTATTTCGTTAACCTACAATGGATGGATATGCGGACACTAAAATAATAATGCTCCGTATTTTTTAGTTGTGGAAAGTTCTAAAAAAAAGCCCAGTCCAAAGGACCAGGCTCTTTCTTAACGAATTACAACCCTATTTACTAACAGATATTATCGTACTTAGAAAAATCTATCCATTGCGTAGGCTCACCGGTTTGAAGCAATATTTCCGACGCTTCGGCAGGACCTTCGGTGCCGGATGCATAGTTTGGAAACTTTTTACCCTTAGGCGTTTCGGCCCAGTATTTAATTAATGGATCCAAATATTTCCAAGACAATTCACTTTCGTCGGAGCGCACAAATAAAGTAGGATCACCGATGACGGTATCCAGCAATAAGCGTTCATAAGCATCGGCGCTGGTATCAAAATGATCATTGTAGCAGAAATTCATGGAGGTATCGCTTAGGTCAAAACTATGCCCAGGATTTTTGCTGGTGAGTTCCAACATAATGCCTTCTTGCGGTTGAATCTTAAACACGATGCGATTATTGGCCACTTGTGGTCCATGCGCATTAAATAGTAAGCGCGGCAGCTTTTTGAAAGTAATGACTACCTCGGTTCCTTTGCGTCCTAAACGCTTGCCAGATCGAAGATAAAAGGGAACGCCTGCCCAGCGAAAATTATCAATATTCATACGCAAGGCCACAAAAGTTTCCGTGCTGCTTTGAGGGTCCACGCCTTTTTCTTCGCGATAACCTTTCACTGCTTCACCTTTGGAAATACCTGGCCCATATTGACCGCGCACAGCTACACGCGGATCGCCATCTAAATCCAAAGGTCTTAAGCAACTTAAAACTTTTACTTTTTCATCGCGAATAGCGTCGGCGGAAAGCGCCACGGGAGGTTCCATGGTTACTAAGCAAAAAATTTGCATCAAATGATTTTGAATCATGTCGCGCAATAAACCACTTTGATCGAAATACGCCGCTCTATCGTCGCAGCCAATCATTTCTGAAGAGCTAATCTGCACATTTTCAATATAATGATTATTCCAAATCGGTTCGAATACCGAATTGGCGAAGCGGAACACCAATAAATTTTGCACCGCTTCTTTGCCTAAATAATGGTCTATGCGATAAATTTGTTTTTCCGCAAAACAAGTCAGCAAATGTTCGTTCAAGGCAATAGCGGTTTCGATATCGCGGCCATAAGGCTTTTCGACCACCAAGCGCGACCAATAGGGAGAACTTACTGGATGTACTAATCCACTTTCCTTGAGGGCAAAAGCCACCTCAGCATATCCTTGTGGAGGCGTGGCCAAGTAGAACATATAATTAGGAGGAATTCCTTCCTTCTCACAAATTTCTACGCAGGTGCTTTTGAGTTTTTGCATGCCTGCGGCATCATAATCAGTTTGCAAATATTGAAAGTGGGAAGCAAAATCTGCTGGGTATTTGCCGATATTGAGTAATTCTTCGGTAGCCATTGCTTTGCGGCCAACCGCAATAATTTTGAATTTTTCCGGTAACATTTTTTTGAACATTAAATTGCCCAAAGCAGGGAATAATTTGCGACGTGCTAAATCACCCGAACCACCGAAAATGACAATGAGGCAGTTATCAGGCATACGTTTGTTGAAAAAACCCGATGAACTACGAGATTTGGCAGTAGACATTTTTATTTCTTTCCGTAAATAGACTTCATTCAATTTATATAATTTTGGGCCACTTTTCTGGCAGCAAATCGCTTCAGCTAGATTGTGAGTTAATTTGCTTTGTTTTGCAATGAGATTGGAGCCTAAAACGTGCCACAGCCTACAAAAACTTTTCTGCTTTCCCAATTGAGCGATGCTTGGCATAGCTATGCTTCTTTGCGGGAAAATACGGAAGCATTTCGTTTATGCAATGGCCTCAGCCATGAATTATCGGGCCTGATTATCGAGGTATATGGGGCGTATTTGGTGATTTATGCTTATGAATCGTGGATATCAGAATCGGTTGAGAGTTGGTGGCCAGAATTATTACGGATTACGGGATGCCTTGGGGCATTGTTCAAAGATAGAAATGCTAAAGCCGGAGATCAGCGTGAAGGTGGCCGCGATTTGAGTGGGAACTGCCCAGAATGCATTGTGATTCAGGAAGCGGAATTGAAATTCGAAATTCATTTACAACATCCACATAATGTTGGACTTTTTTTGGATACACGCCTGTTACGCCGTAACTTATATAATACCTGCGTAGGACAGCGGGTTGCGAATCTCTTTGCCTATTCTGGATCACTCGGTTTGGCAGCGGCAAAAGGCAGCGCCGAGCATGTACATAATGTGGATATTTCCGGCACTTATTTGCAATGGGCGAAAAATAATATCGCGCTTAATGGCTTAAGTGAAGAAAAGGTGCGCTGTCATAAAATGGACAGTGAAGCTTTTTTAGATTGGGCAAAAAAGAAAGTGCTGACCTTTGACTCGATTATTTTAGATCCACCTAGTTTTTCCCGTCATGAGGGTAAGGTTTATTCGTTCAGCAAGGATTATAAACGTTTAGCGGGTAAGGCTATTGCTTTATTGGCTCCTGAAGGTCGGCTTTTTGCCTTGACCAATTATGCGCAAATGCAGGAAAGCAGTTTTCAACAATTGGTAACCGAAGCCGCCTTGGAACAGGGAAAGATTTTGCAAAATTGGGAGAATCATCTTTTGCCAGAAGACTTTCCAATTACGGAAAGGGGAGAGCATGCCTTAATAATTGCGGAAACACTTTGGATGAATCCTCGGTAAAATGGGTTATGATTTTTTATTGAGTATTACTTTAAGAATGGCATTAGCTTTAAAGCATATTTAATACAGGGTATTTGCGAAAATTCAAATTCTGGGTATAAAGTATCGAATTGTCTGGGTTTTTCTGTCCTCAAATACTTTTGAATTGTTACTTTACTGACAAATAGGAGGGGCGCATGTCATATCAAATCGCCTTACATTCTCAGAATGTATTGCTTCCTATTTCCCTCGAAAAACGCGAAACTGCAAGTCGATTAAATGAAGCTATTGCGAAAACTGATGCTGCCGGTGCGATGGTGGTTTTTGTGGCAAAAAGTGGAAAATTTAGTCAGGAATTTTTCCCTTTAAAAATTGGTTATAGCCAAGACTTACCGTATGATGGGAAAAATTGGGAATTACTTTGTCTATCCGCTGGCGAAGGTTATCACTCTTATTATTTAGGTATTCCCAATAATTGTTTTGCTTGGAATAGCGAAGATAATGATCGCTTTAAATCGCTTTCGGTAGAGATTGTGGGATCCTCCTTACTCAATCCCAGCCATGGCTATTCGGGCGGTGTGGACATTGCACTTTATGATGAAAATGAATCATCTACTACTCCCGCTTTTATCAATTTAAGCGAAAGGTTTTTTCCCACTTTGTTACCCTCAAATTTTGTAGAAAAATTTGCGGTTTCCACTTTTCATTTTCAAGAGAGCGAACAGCTTTTATTGATGGCGCATTTACAAATCGATCCTTATGATAAAATTCCAGTAAGTTTTGAAAAACATTGGGATCCTAAAAATTGGATTGGCGCGGTGGTTGAAAATTTAGCACCCGAGCTGGATTCAGAATTGTTTTTCACAGTACAAGGCGGTTGTTTTTTTAACCGTAACAAGAAGATTACCCATTGGTTTGGTGGAGGAATTGGCTTAGAAGAAAAATCCTTTCGTGATGAAGCGTCTTTAAAAATTCGCGATATGGGCATTCCCGAAAATGGCGCATGGGTATTTTGGTTAGAACCACAGGGTTTAAAAAAACCGCTTGTACTTCAAAGTTTATTGAAAAACGGTAGCCCCGCATTTTCCATTCGCCACTCTATGCTTTGGCGATTGTTAAAAAGTGCTTCCACAAGCGAAATACTGCCCAATGAAATGCCTTTTGCAGGCTTACCTATAGCTCGCATTGTAGAGGCTTTACGTGCGGTGGCAAAACTATTAATGGCGCATCAAGACTTTCGTCATCAGGTCAAAGCACTTAATAATGGCAATAAGGTTTTTGAAGCAGGGCTCAAAGAATTATTTCAGCTTCAGGGTGAAACGCTTAGTCATTTGGAATCGGTATTCGATGAAACTTATGGATATGCGCCTTGGGATTTAATTGGTAATCCTTTGCGTGAACAAATTGTTCAGTATCTTTCCGAACCACCAAAAACACTTTTTTCCAAATGAGTTTCATTGTTCTGTCGAATAGCACGCGGGTTATTTTACCCTTAAGGACTAAAATTGAAAGTCCTAACTTGCGCCCTTTTTTAAAAGGCTTATTGATTTCACAAGCGAAGGCTGGCGGCCATTGTCAGCAATCATTTATTGCTTTAGATAAGCCTGGCATTCCGCGACCCTTTCGTGGCGATCAATGGTGTTATGATTGGCGCATTGATGGGGAGCACTCTTTGGCATGTTGGGTGGGTTTTCCTAATAACTTTTTTTCTACGGCTTTGGATCTACATCATCATGTGGCGGTAGAGGCATTGGGATATTTCGATTCCCAAAACAAAAAGCTACTGTCTTTATCGCGTATTGAAATTACCGTGAAGCCAACTGGGGAAGTGATTCGCAGTCGTGATAGCGCCACCTGGATGCCAGAATCGCTTCCTCGCGAATACCCTTTAATTTAACTTCTATTTAAAAGCAATTCCTTTATATCTCTTATTTCCATTTTGTCTTCATTTTTTGGGCAAATTTATTATCGGGTTGAATGGTTAAAATGCGTTCAAGAGTTTGTAGCGCCTCTTCTTTTTGGCCGAGTTGATAAGAGGTAACGGCTAAGCCACCTAAGGCGAGCACTTTTTCTCTATCACTAATACGATGACTCATCATGGCTTGGGCATAGGCTTCATGCGCGGGCTCAGTTTTTCCTAAATCATTAAAGTCATTTCCAATTTGAATACATTCGCCTGGCATTTCCGGCCAAATACCTTGATCAAAGTTCTCGGTAAGGGTTTTTTCTTTTTCCGGTGAAACCTTGGAGTTACCCTTATATTTGCTTTCAAGCGCGGGTTTTTCCGGTGCAGGTTTATTCTCGATCGGTTCCTTGACTAGGGGCTTGATTTCGGGAACGGGCTCTTTAGCTACGATTTCCGGTTCTTTTTGGGGAAACGGATCGGGCCTTTGGGTGATGGGTTGAGTGGGCGCTACGGCTTCGGGTTGCACTGCTTCGGTTTCTACGGCCACGGATTGGGGTTTTGTATTAGATTGCGAGGATAACATAACTATAATCACAACAACTAAAATGAGTAAAGCCGCCGCAATGCCTCCAAAGATGAAAAGCATTTTGCGATTGCCTTGTGGTTTTTTCTCATTGGAGAAAAGCGTTTGCCCGCCTTCTTTGGTGCCTTTAAACCCAAGCATGGTATTGCTCATGGAATCACCAAATTGAGTGAAGGAGGAGTCCTCTTCCAAGGCCGATAAGGTCACGGCTTTAGGTTTAGGAGGAGGCGCGGGTTGACGATATTCTCTTTTTGGCGGTGCTGGAAGTTCCGGTGGTTGAGTGAAAAAATCAATTGTTTCGGTTTTCGGCTTTTCCATTTTAGGGGGAATTGGTTTCGGGTTGGGAGCAGGAGTAGGAATTGGGTAAAAATCCGTTCCGCCTTTAGGATAAAAATCAAAGTTTTCGCTGGGCGCTGCTGCGGGCGTGGGTTGCTGTATAGGTGGATTAACAGGTTGATTAATGGGCGTATTAGTCGGGAATGCCGTGGGGGATTTAAAACTTTCCAGTTCATTAGAGGACGCGAAACTGGCTCCCATTTCCACATCACCAAAATTAAAATCATCATTCGCCATCGGTGTATTTTGGACGGGTGCCGTATAAGTAGGTTTTGCTTGCGGTTGTGAAATCGCTGCAGGTATGGGTTCGGAGGTATATGATTCCGTGGGCACCGAGGCATGTGAGCGCGCTGATTTTGACGTCGAAGGAGCGGGCAATTGATCGACCGCGCTTTGCAAAGCCCATAAAGCATCGGAAAAAGCTTCGGCGGTTTGAAAGCGTTGCTCAGGCTTAGGATGCATAGCCTTGGCTAAAAAATCCGAAAATTCCCGAGGTAATCTGGATAGCTGTCTTTGTAATTCTGCGGGAGTTTCTCCCGGATTTTGTCCGCCAATTAAACGTACCACCAAGGCGCCCATGGCATATAAATCCGCACTAGGATAGGCTGAAAAAGCCTGTTCGCGTACTTCAGGGGCACGGTAACCTGCATAGTTCCTTGCTATGGGTAAACATTGAGTCATATCAGTATTATCAATGGCACGTGGATCATTGTCACAAAGCTTGGCCATCATGGAACCAATTAAAAAATTATTAGGATGAATATTTAAATGTTTGGCTTTTTGATGCATTTCCTGTAAGCCTTGGCAGGCTTGCCAAATCAACTCCAAACCCTTTCCGTAAAGGTTTTCGACAGGAGGATTTTGATTTAGCCAAGCTTCAAATGAAACGCCCTCGATCCATTCTCTTACAATAAAGACACACCCCATATCTTCTTGCACATCGTGAATAGTGCAGAGATTGTCATGCGCAAATTCGCGTAATAGACTAGCTTTGAGAAAAAAGTTAGAGGAATTAAAATATCGCTCTGTGAATTCTTTTCGATAAACTTTAATGACTAATTTTTGGGAGTTAAGCGGCTCTAAAGCCGAATAAATATGACCTGCAGGACTTTCGCCAATATATTGATCAATAGTGTAACGATTGGCTATGACTTCTCCGCTACTATACATCTGTATTTTTTCCATGGGAATAAAAATAGATTTTTGGATCAAGGCTTGCTATGGCCTTTGTGTTTTGATAAAATCCACTCTAAGGACACTAAATGGAAATCCAGCATGCAACTATGTAGATTCTCTATATGCTGAAAAGCCCTTGGTTTTTGCTTAAAAGGTTAAGCCTTCAAAAATACCGTCTCATACTTGGCGGTTTGGGGATAGTCATAATGTTTTTTGGAGCCCCCGTCATCTCTGTTGCCGGCGCTTTGTCGGAAGATTCATTACAATCCTTGGTCGCAAAAGAACCTGAAAATCCAAGACATTGGTTTGCTTTAGGTGCTTTGGCTTTGAGTAATAATCAAGTGGATTTAGCCAAAGGTTATTTTGATGAAGCCGTAAAAACCAAACATCAAGATGAAAAAATAATTTTACAAATTGGTGAGCTTTGGCTTGGAGTAAATTTAACGCGTCAATGTTTAGCTTATTGGATGCCCAATTTAAAATTGTTGAATGCGGATCAACTAGAACGATTGCAAGCCGCTTTAGAACGCGATAAAATGTTATCGGTGCAATTAACTGTGCTGCGTTTTATGGCCGAGCAATCACATACCTTTATGCCTTTTCCTAAAAAAGCTTCCATGCTGGCATTTGGACAAGGTGATTATAAACTTTGCCAAGCGATTTTATCCGGATTTATGGAACAAATAGATTTTGAAAGCGCGAGACGTTATTTATTATCCTCGTTGTATTTGAATGGTGGCGCGGATCCAAAAATTTTAACCACTTTGCAAAAAAAGTTTCCTCAAGAAGAAATTGCTTTGTTGGCGAATGTGCAATTAGCCCTGTTTGGACAATGGAAGGATGTTCGTTATTTTGCTAATAAAAACAAAAATTCTACCGTGACACGCGAGTTATATCATTATATCAAGGCGATGGATGCGGCAGCTGAAGATAATTCGGAAGAGGCCGTAGATGAATTTCAAAAGGCTTTGGAAACCGCTAATGATCAAATCAAGGCGGTCATCACGGTTGATTTGTACCGACAATTTGCGAGTACAGGAAATAAATTTCAAGGCGATCAAGTTTGGGATAGTCTGAAAACCAATTATACGGATCCCTTTCAACAAGAATTTGTGGCTTCGCAATTAAAAATGCGCGGCTATGAAAAGCAGGCTAAATATTTTTATCGCTCCGTATTGCGCAATCATCCTAATTCTATCGCGGCCGTTACTAATCTTTGGGATGACTTTATGGATCAAGAAAACTTTACGGTTCTGGATGGCCATCTCCGTTTAATTTTAGGGGAAGATCCCTATTCCTGCAATGGTAATTTATTGGCAATGAAATTTCAATTGAAGCAAGGCAAATTAAAAGAAGTGTTACCCTATGGCCGCAATGCCATTGTTTATTGCTATGAATCGGTAGAGCCTTATTTTTATATGGGCAGCGCCTACGCAAGTTTGAGCTTGCCTGATGAAGCCAAAGGTTATTTTGTCCAATATGTGAAAAAAGGTGGCGACAAAAATCGTATTCCGGTTAATTTTAGGTAACTTTACGGTGACGTAACATAAAAGTTAATATTAAGCCGAACAAAAAGTACCCTGCAATAATTCCACAGCTATCCGCTAGCATATCTAAATAACTAAATTCTCGCAATGGCACAAAGCGCTGATGGATTTCATCGCTGACTCCATATAATATTCCTATGGGTATGCTTATCCATTCATGCGTGAGGGAGATTTTTGTTACAGGCTTTTCCAGCTTAGACCGCAACCAGAGGCGGGAAGAAAGCATTAAGCTCAAGCCGCTGTAGGCTAGGAAATGTACCAGCTTATCGCTATTCCAAAAATCCGGTAAATGAACTTGGTCGCCAGGCAGACTACTTAAAAAAAATAACAAAGCCATGCAGCTTAAGGCTGGAAGCCAAGATAGCCAAAACGAAATTTTTGCAGACATGTTTGCCTTTGGGAAATGAATAAAGATGAAACAATGATTTGATAATCAAAAGCTTAAAAAGTAATTAAGAATACAACTTTTAGGCACATGCGAGTATCTGCTTGGCTCTTTGCACATAAGTATGCTCCGCATTTAGCTTTGTACTGTTAACTCGCAGCATTTCTTCAGTATTATTCGCTTGCAACATCTTTCTCGCTTCACCCAAAGCCTCAGCCGCGTTCTTAAATGTCACATAACTAAATCCTGTCAAAGTCTCATTTAACAAAGGAAACTCCTCGGTTAACAAAGGTAATCCGGCTTGCAGAATATCAAAATGCCTTGGACTCAAATGGGTATTCTCTCTATCTAGAGCTGGATTGTCATAGGACAAATGTAAGCCTATACGTGCAGATTTTAGCAAAGTCGAAGATTCTTCTGCATTTAACCAAGTCGGTTTTTGTATGGACGATTGTAAAGATCCTTTATATCCATCCCATCCCAGTCCTCCAATGGCTAGAGTTAAACCTTCTTGTAATAAAAACTCTAATATATTAATTCGATAATAACTCGGTAAGCCCACAAAAGCGATGTCGAATTTTTGGGTAACTTGTGAGCTGTCAATAATTGTTAATGGTGTTGCTCCGGTTGGAAGATAAAAGTAACGTGTATGTTTCTCCGCGCAAGCTTGCTCTAAGACTCCTCTTTGTATGCCAAAGAAAATATCATAAGCGCCTATAATCTCGCGCCAATAAGGGGTGGAACGATAATCCTCTACAAACCAATGCAAAGTTTTGACCGCTTGCTTTTGCAAAAGCTTGGCGGTAAAAAATGTGATCGGGGACAGCGCCATAACTAAAACATGGGTTGCGCCAAAATCTAAAGCTTGCACCATTAAATTTTGATTCATTAAATCAATGCCAATATTTTGATCATCGGTTTTTAAGAGTTGATCATAAGCCTGCAAATATTTTTTGCAATCAAAACTTTGCGAATGATTTTCGGGAAGTAAAGTAGTAAATGCCTTACTGATTTCTATTCCCACTTGCCTCGCTGCGCCTTCGGGTGGCAAAACGACAATCCATTTTGGCGAAAATTGATGCAATGGATTACTCAAGTCCTTGCCCTCATCACCGCTTGCTGCCACTCTGAAAGTAAAAGTTTTCTTTGTATGGCCGACATTTTGGGAGTAAAGATTTTTTCGGGGAAATGCATTTTTTCAAAAGCTTTTAAATTTTTTATCGCCCCACAGCCTAAAGCCGCTAGCATAGCTGCTCCACGCGCAGTAACTTCGGCGTTAAGGCTTACATATATTTTATTTCCAAAAATATTGGCTTGAAATTGCATGAGGAAATTATTTTGTGTGGCTCCGCCATCCACATGTAAATTATCATTTTTATTTGCTTGAGTATTTATTTTGCCAGATTTGCTCACCCTAGGAATTTGCCCTAATGCTGAAATTAAATCCTGACTTTGATAGGCGATGGATTCTAAGGCCGCCCGCACTAAATGCGCTTTGGTAGTGCCTCGCGTTAAACCGGTGATTAATCCCCGTGCTTGTGAATCCCAATAAGGTGTGCCTAAGCCTGCAAATGCCGGCACAAAATAGACACCTTCATTGGAATTTAAACTTTGCGCGAGAGTTTCGCTTTCGGAAGCGTGATGAATCATTTGCCATTGATCGCGTAAAAACTGAATTGCCGCTCCGCCCACAAGGACAGCGCCTTCATGCGCATAGGTTACTTGACCTTGCACCTTCCAAGCCACGGTTCCTAAAATACCTGCCGATGGGGAAACATATTTCGATCCGATATTGCGCAATAAAAAACAGCCGGTGCCATAGGTATTCTTTTTGTTACCTGAATAAAAACAGCGTTGGCCAAATAAAGCGGCCTGTTGATCGCCGGCTACGCCATGAATGGGAATGCCAGACAACGAGGGTAAATTCTTTAAGGCGACATCCCCAAAATGGGCATCCGAGGCGAGAATTTGCGGTAAAGTGTTTTCTGGAATAGCGAACACGTTCAGTAAGGATTTATCCCATTTTAAAGATTGCAAGTCCATCAATTGCGTGCGCGAAGCATTACTCACATCCGTAACATGCGAGCCTCCTTCAGTCAGCTTAAAAATTAGCCAGCTGTCTATGTTTCCAAATGCCAAGCGTTTATTTTTGGCAGCAGATTTTACTGCCGTATTATTTTGTAATAGCCAATGCATTTTAGAGGCTGAAAAATAAGGATCTAAAAGCAAACCGGTTTTTGCGCGAAGCTTTTTTTCTAAACCTTTTTGCTTTAATTTTTCACAAAAGGCAGAGGTTCGTCGATCTTGCCAAACAATGGCTTTGGCCAAAGGTTTTCCGGTTTGCTTATCCCAAGCTACAATGGTTTCACGTTGATTGGTAATGCCAATGGCGGCAACTTGATGGCCGTTTAATTTGTGTTTGGTTACTAATGTTTTAAGCGTGAGGAATTGCGATTTCCAAATCTCTTCGGCATCATGTTCTACCCAACCAGGTTGAGGAAAATATTGCGGAA
This sequence comes from Fibrobacteria bacterium, assembly GCA_043745805.1. GTDB lineage: Bacteria > Fibrobacterota > Fibrobacteria > UBA11236 > UBA11236 > JAYTSD01. The sequence goes on along the minus strand of JAYTSD010000035.1, from coordinate 29,271 downwards.
ATTCTTTTTGGTTAAAATCAATTTTGTTAAAACGTAAATCATAAAGAACGCTGCGAGAGCTGGTGGTGCCTTGGTCGAGCGCGAGAATAAATTGTGGTTTTTTATCCAATATCATTTTTGCGGCAAAAGACTTTTAATCCCAACATCAGTAAAACACCCATCGCGAAAAAAATCCCTAAACCTAAACCGAGACCTTGCCACATTTTGGACACGGCGATAAAGACAATCGCAAACATAAATAGGGTGGGCACTTCATTCCATAAGCGCAATTGTTTGGAGCTTAATTTATTGCGACCAGTTATTAAATTTTTGCGAATACTTCCGCAATATAGATGATAACCCACCAGCATAAAAACAAAAAGTAATTTGAGATGCAACCAAGAGGCCGTGTAGGCTTGGGTTTGTAACATAAGTGCTGTTCCAAAAATTACCGTAGCTACCATAGCTGGCCAAGTAATGCCATACCAAAGCCGCCTTTGCATAATATTGAATTGCGTTTGTAAAATGGCTTTTTCCGCAGCGGGACGCTGTTCGGCTTCCACATGATAAATGAATAAACGGACGATATAAAACAATCCCGCGAACCAGGAAATCACGCTAATCAGATGCAAGGCTTTTAAAGTCAAATAAAGATTCATAATCTTCTCAAATGTACCATAGTTTAGCTCGGCAAACTAGTTCGGACTCAAGGGAATAAACCCGAAACGCAGTAAAACCCTTCCTATCAACGACTCGAATGCGGTTTACTACTTTTTCACCCTAATCTGGAGTTTGGAAAAATTATGGTTGATTTGGTTGGTTCGGTAAAACAAGAACATTGGGACATTATTCGTCGCGGCACCTTAGAAATTATTAATGAAGAGGATTTGCATAAAAAACTAGCGACAGGCAAACCGCTGAAAATAAAATTGGGCGTTGATCCTACGGCTCCGGATATTCATTTAGGCTTTACCGTAGTCATGCGCAAGTTACGTCAATTCCAGGATTTAGGCCATGAAGTTATTTTGATTGTGGGTGATTATACAGCTACGGTAGGCGATCCTTCGGGCAAAAATAAAACCCGTCCCATTCTTACTCATGCGGAAGTTTTATTAAATGCTGAAACTTATAAACAACAATTTTTTAAAATTGTCGATGAGTCGCGTACCCGCGTGGTTTATAATGGGGAATGGTTTAGCAAATTAAACTTTACAGAAGTGACAAAGCTCATGTCCCAAATCACCGTGGCGCAAATGTTAGAGCGCGATGATTTTCAAAAACGCTATCGCCAAGGCCAACCCATTAGCTTGCATGAATTTTTATATCCCATGATGCAGGCCTACGATTCGGTTATGATTGAAGCCGATGTAGAACTCGGTGGCATGGATCAAAAATTTAATGTATTACGTGGCCGCGAATTGCAACGCAGTATTGGGCAAGAGCCGCAAGTGGGTTTGTTCCTTCCTATTTTACTCGGTACCGATGGCAAAGAAAAAATGAGCAAGAGTTTGGGTAATTATATCGGCGTGAACGAACATCCGCAAAGCATGTTCCATAAGCTTTACAGCTTACCCGATGATTTAATCGAAAGCTATTTTCAATTGCTTACCGATATTCCCTTGAATGAAATTGCCGACAAGTTGCAGGCGATTAAAACAGGTACACTTAATCCAAATCAAATGAAAGAAGAGCTTGCAAAAAATATCGTAACGCAATATCACGGTGCTGAAGCGGCTGAGCAAGCGGCGGTGCAAGAGAAAAAAATTCATAGCGGGGAAGTTATTCCTGAGGATATTCCAGAAATTGTAGTGAATGCGGGCGAACATTGGTTACCGGATTTATTAGCGAAAACAGGCTTGGTAAAAAGTAATAGCGAAGGACGTCGCTTAATTCAAAATGGCGGCATCAGCTTCGATGGAGAGAAAATTGTGGATCCGAAAGCGAATGTAACGGTTTCGGGTGAGCATATTCTTAAAAGCGGCAAACGCAGTTTTTTTAAGGTGAAATTGGGGGTAGGGGTTTGATTAGTTCATTTTTTTAACAGCCTGAATTAACAATGCAATAATTGGTTCAAGTAGTTTTTCTTTTCGACTGCTTAGTCGCTTATCGGATTTAAGTATGGAAACAGGGATAGGTTGAATTTTCCATTGAGGGAAAATTTTTCAGTTCTTGCGGAGATTTTGGTATTCCATATTTTTTGATAAATGCAGGTGAAGCGCCCATCCCAAAATGAACCATGCCTAACATTTTATTTTTTAAATTTGAATCTTGAACGAGCCCAACTCTTAAGGCCAAATCTAATCCATTAGAGACCAAGTCTAAGGGTTCATCGCTTACGAGTAATTGGATTCGAACATTTTTGTTATCAGCTAAAAAAAGTGCTGTCCTTCTTCAGTAACCGACATGCGACGGGTCGATCGAGAGAGAAGAGCTGGACATTTTAGTCAAGTTATCGGATTACTTTAAGAACTCTTCAAAGGAGTTAGAAATGAATAGCACAAAGAAAATTACTCGAAACCGAAACATTAGGCAAATGTCGGCATTAATAATTTTTAGTTTAATCGGTTGTACAAGCATTTCAAAATCTGTAAGCGAATATCGCAAGACCTTACATAAGGAGGCCCTTTCCCGTGGGGCAATGGCATGGGCAGAATTTGGTTCCAAAGGTGGAAAGCCAATTGTATTACTTCACGGGTTACCGACTTCATCTTATTTATACCGTAAAATATCCCTAGCCCCTGACCTTTTGGGTTTTGGTTTAAGCGCCAAGGTAGAGGATATCAGACTAGGATTAATGAGGTTTTAAAGTTGTACATAAAAGCAAAGACAGCTTAAAACGATCATTTTTTTGGAAAATATCTATGTGCTCGATTAAACTAGATACGGATGCACGCACCGCGTAACAATCGAGTGGATCAGATATAATTTGCTTGTCACGCCAATTGTTTATGCAAGCATTAAAAATGAGGTCTCAAATTCTACTACTCACTCGGGCGTTTGTGAGCCGTGGGTACGATCCGACCACATCGCTTACACTTATCTAAGGACATCGTTTACCCTTTTAAAGGGCACTTTCTCCAGCTCTCCAGCAAATTTGGAGGAAACTATGCCTTGGATGGAGTCAGTGATGCAGCAGAAAAAAAAGTTTATCAAGGAATGGCTTTTACGAGCTATATGCGCACTTAGGAAAAAGATTTCTCGCTATGGTGCAGCGATGAACCCTCGGATAAACTTTATTTTTTAAGTTTTAAAAAACACCCAGCTTAATATCTCAGAAATATTTTTCCAAAAAATATTTACACAAAAAAACCGAAGGCGAAAACCCTCGGCTCTTTTTATCCGAGTAACCCCTGATGAATCAGAAGTTACGGTAACTTTAAAGTTATGCTTTCTTCTTAACCAAACGGTCTTTGCTTACGCGTTCTTTAATACGAGCAGCCTTGCCTTGCAAGTCGCGCATATAGAATAAGCGTGCACGACGTACTTTACCTAAGCGATTAACTTTGATAGAAGCGATACGTGGTGAATGCAAAGGGAAAATTCTTTCCACAGGAATATTGCTCGACATTTTACGCACGGTAAAAGTTTCGGAAATGCCTGCGCCACGACGTTGCACGACTACGCCAGTGAAAGTTTGTACTCTTTCTTTGGTGCCTTCGATAACGCGGAAGTCAACACTAACAGTGTCACCGGCGCGAAATACTGGAATATCAGATTTCAATTGTTCTTTTTCAATTTTGGCGACTATGGGATGCATAGCTATCCTTTCACTCGATTTGTTTTCTCTTTTAATAACTTCTCATATAAGTCGGGCCTTTTTTCCCGAGTTTGCTTTAAGGCGGCTTCATCGCGCCATTTCCGGATATTCTCATGATGCCCGGATAACAAAACTTCTGGTACAGCCAGACCTTCAAACATCTGCGGCCGTGTATACACTGGCCAGCCTAATAAATTAGGCTCATAAAAAGAATCCGTTTCGGCTGAGGAGGAATCACCCAATACCCCAGGTAACAAGCGGCATACTGCATCCACAATTACCATCGCCGGAAACTCGCCTCCGGTTAATACATAATCGCCTATGCTAATCTCTTCTTGCACATAAAGATCGCTAATACGTTGATCGACGCCTTTATAATGCCCGCAAATGATAAGAATATTTTCCATTTTAGCCAAACTTTTGGCCATGGCTTGGTCGAATATCTTGCCTTGGGCGGACATCAGTAACACATGAGGTTTTTGGGGCGCGACTTCGGCGAACACTTTATCAAGGCAATCCTTTAACGGTTCAGGACGTAAAACCATTCCGCTCTCGCCGCCATAAGGAATATCATCCACTTGTCCATGTTTATTAATGGCAAAATCACGCAAGGCATGCGTTTTAATTTGCATGGCTCCGGCTTTTTGTGAGCGGCCGGGTATGCTGGTTTCCAGAGCATTAAAGATTTCAGGAAAGAGCGTAATGATATCGATACGCATTAGAGCTCGAGTATTTCTCTCAATAAACTAATATCCACCATTACTTTTTTTTCAGGCAAATTAATAGAGGTTACAAAGGGTTCAAGCCAAGGAATAACAATTTCTTTACGCGGAGTTTGAATCACGATTAAATCTTGCGCGCCATTTTCATGAATTTCTTTAATCGGCCCTAATTCTTTTCCCAATTCATCAATGGCCATTAAGCCAATCAAATCGGAAATATAAACCATGTCTTCGGGTAATTCTAAACGTTCGGACGCGGGGATAAAAAGCATGCCACCACTATATTCGGCTGCGGCTTCGGGAGTTTTTAAATTTTCAAATTTTAAAAACCAAAAATTATCGTCATGGCGGCTGGCGATAATTTTTAAGGTTAGGAATTCAGTTTCATGGGCACGTTTGAATAAAACTGTTTTGAGTTTTTCATGACGCTCAATATCAAATGTTTCCGGACGAACTTTCATTTCTCCCAATAAACCATAAGGCTTAAGGGTTTGCCCAATAAGAATTAGATCGTCTATGTTTGGAGTGGTGATTTCTGTCACGGCTAGATATAAAAAACGCCGCTATACACGGCGTTCTCCTTAAATGTTTTTGAACTTTTAATTATGCAGCAGGTTGTTCGGCAGCAGCAGCTTCAGCGGCGGCCTTTGCAGCGGCAGCAGCTTCAGCTTTTGCAGCCTCGGCGGCTTTAGCTTCGGCAGCTTTAGCAACGACTTCAGCAGCAGCGGCAGCTTCAACAGCTTTAGCTTGTTCTGCTTTTACAACTTTATGCACTTTGGCTTTTTTCTTTTTCCAAACTTTGGCTGTGCCTTTAGCGTCGGCAATAGCCGCACCTTTTTTCACATCCACTAATTTTTCCATAAGGCCTTGATGACTGAACAAAGCGCGAACGGTGTCGGAAGGCTGAGCGCCGTTCTTCATCCATTCCAAAGCGCTGGTTTCGTCAACTTTAACGATAGGAGGATTGTGTTTTGGATCATAATATCCAATATGTTGCAAAAACTTACCGGTAGGCGCGCGACGTGAATCGGCAACGGTAATGCGATAGAAAGGCGAATGACTGTGTCCTTGTCTGGACAAACGAATTACTACGGACAAATGATCCTCCGTTAAAAAATTTTCAAGAGCGAAAATAGTAATAACAAACTGATAATTATTAAAGGCTACAGGGCGAAAAGATTGGGCTGAAAGGGGATTTTTACAAAATCAACTCCAACACCCCAATTTTGCAATTTCGGAAAATTACATTCCCGGAAATCCTTTGCCTTTCATCATATTTGCCATTTGTTTCATTTTTCCCATGCCGCCCGCACCGGAAAACTGTTTCATCATTTTTTGCATTTGCTCAAATTGTTTTAAAACCTGATTCACTTGCTGTATCGACGTACCGCTTCCTATAGCAACGCGTCTGCGGCGACTGCCATCAATTATTTTAGGACTTTGCCTTTCCTTGGCAGTCATGGAGCTTAATATGGCTTCTATATATACGAATTGCTTTTCATCCACTTTCACATCGCCTAGACGACTCATGCCAGGAATCATACCGATGAGGTCGGTAATACTGCCCATTTTTTTGATTTGGCGTAATTGTTGGAGAAAATCGTCGAGATCGAATTTGTTTTGACGAAATTTCTTTTCCATTTGCTTGGCGTTTTTTTCATCAAAAACTGCCTGCGCTTTTTCCACTAAGGTGAGCACATCGCCCATGCCTAAAATACGCGAAGCTAAACGGTCCGGATAGAAGAGTTCCAGCGCATCCATTTTTTCGCCGGTACCCACGTAACATATAGGTTTACCCGTAACCGATTTGATACTGAGGGCGGCACCACCGCGCGCATCACCATCCATTTTGGTGAGAATCACACCGGTAAATGAAAGCCTGTCATTAAATGCTTTGGCGACATTTACCGCTTCTTGGCCGGTCATTGCATCGGCCACGAAAAATTTTTCTTGTGGCTTCACCAAGGCAATAATTTTTTCCAACTCTTGCATTAAATCATCATCGATTTGCAGGCGACCCGCCGTATCATAAATCACTAAATCATGATCATTAGCTTGCGCAAATTTTCGGCCATTTTCGGCAATTTTTAAAGGGTCACCTATGCCTTCATCATAAACTGGAATGCCCAGCGATTTTCCTAGGATTTGTAATTGCTGAATCGCGGCCGGACGATAAACATCGCAAGCAACGAGTAACGGACGTTTTTTCTTTTGATTACGCAAATAAAGGGCTAATTTACCAGAGGCGGTAGTTTTTCCTGAGCCTTGTAAACCCATCATTAAAATTTGAAAAGGCGGCGATCCTTGATAATTCGGCTCATAAGCAGTGTCACCCAGCAGCTTTACCATTTCATCATAAAGAATTTTTACCATCAGCTGCCCGGGCGTTAAAGAGCCCATAACCTCGGCTCCTAGGGCTTTTTCCTTCACGGCAGCAATAAAATCTTTGGCGGTTTTGAAGTTTACATCCGCCGATAATAAAGCCACTCGCACTTCGCGCAAGGTTTCGCCAATATTCTCTTCGGTGATCTGTCCTTGTCCCCGAATTTTTTTAAAAATGGTTTCTAGTTTATCGCTAAGTTGTTCGAACATTAAGCTGTACTCCGAATCCTATCAAATTTGTGGCAAATATTCTAAATTAAAAACTTTCGAAAATTAATGCTGAAAGGTTTTGCTTATGCTTAAAGTCTATACTATGAAAGACGGTTCACTTGCCCCGTTGAAAAAGAAAACAGTTGCCATTATTGGTTATGGTAGCCAGGGTCATGCCCAAGCGCAAAATTTGCGCGATAGCGGTGTGAATGTCATTATTGGACAACGCAAAGGTTCTGCCAATTATAAATTAGCGATTAAGCATGGTTTCAAGCCTGTTTCCGCTGCTGAAGCGGCTGCCAAGGCTGATGTGATCCAAATTTTACTCCCCGATGAAGTTCAAAAAGCCGTATACGAAGCGGATATTTTGCCAAATTTAAAACCCGGCAAGTGCTTAGTATGGTCACATGGTTTCAATATTCATTTTGGGATTATCAAGCCACCCAAAGATGTAGATGTGATCATGGTCGCTCCTAAATCTCCTGGACATTTAGTGCGCAGCGAATTTGTTAAAGGCGGCGGCGTGCCTTGTTTAATGGCGGTTTATCAAGATGCCACCGGCAATGCCAAGAATATTGCTTTGGCGCATGCTCGCGGTGTAGGTGGTCTCAAGGCTGGTACTATTGAAACGAGTTTTAAAAACGAAACTGAAACCGATTTATTCGGCGAACAAGCCGTGCTTTGCGGTGGAGCAGCTGCTTTAGTTAAAGCCGGTTTTGAAACTTTGACTGAAGCCGGTTACCCCGAAGAGCTGGCTTATTTTGAATGTATGCATGAGTTGAAATTGATTGTAGACTTGTTCTATCAAGGCGGCCTCAGCTATATGCGTTACTCTGTTTCCAATACTGCTGAATATGGCGATATGACTCGCGGCCCACGTATTGTAACGGCTAAAACCAAATTAGAGATGAAAAAAATTCTTAAAGAAATTCAAAATGGTAAATTCACTAAAGAATTTTTGACTGAACTCAATGGCGGCGCTAAGAATTTCCGCGCTTGGGAAAAGAAAGAAGAACAACATCCTATTGAAGTGATCGGTCGCCAATTGCGTAAAAACATGAAATGGATCGAATCTAAATAATTGCAAGCGGTCACTGAGCTTGTCGAAGTGACCGCATAACTGGAGGCATATGGGCTTATCCATTTCATCCCAAGGCAAATTTAAACGCAATAATATACTCTTAGAGCAGGCCCAAAGCCTGCTCTTTGTCGTTGATATACAGGAACGTTTTCGTAAGGTAATTCCTGGCTTTGCGGAAGTCGTGAAACAGAGTAGTATTTTGCACCAAGCCGCAAACCGATTAAATATTCCGGTAGTTTTTTCGGAACAATATCCTAAAGCATTAGGTGCTACGGTAACCGAATTGTTACAGGATAAAAGCGAAGAAAGTTTGGTTTTCCCTAAAATGGAATTTAGTGCGGCATTGGCACCCAAAGTATTAGAACATATTAATGCATTACATCCTCAGCAAATTATTTTATGTGGCCTAGAAACCCATGTTTGCATTTTACAAACCGCTTTAGATTTTTGTACCAATCTTGGCTGTAAAGTATATGTGGTGGTGGAAGCGGTGGCTGCGCGTAAATCTGTAGATCATGAAATGGGATTGAAGCGCTTAGCCGCGAATGGGGTAGAGTTAATCACCACCGAGATGGTGATATTCGAATGGTTAAAAGTGTCGGGAACCCCTGATTTTAAAGCTTTGCAAGGGCTAATTAGATAAAGACTTATTGTCCTGGAATAGCTCCGGGAGATGATTTCTTTTTTAGTCCCAAGGGTAATTCGAAGAGATTTGCTGCTAAATCCTGTTTTTTGATTTCTTTAATTTCCGTTTGTTGACTGGGCTTACCCTCTTTAAAGAAAATTACTTTTACCGGAATTCCCGTAAGACCATGTCTATCTCCAGAGAAGGAAAAGAATGCTTCTTGGCCCTTATTAAATTTCCCTACAAATTGTCCAATATCTTTGAATACTTGAAAATCAGATTCTTCTAAATTGAGTTTTGCAAAATCAGTAGTCCAAGCCTCGCTACTTTTTTCTTTTTCCGAAACACCTTCGAATTTATCGCAGATCCAAGTATTCAGTTTTTCACCGGATCCAATTTTCTTGTATTCCACCTGGGCAGCTTGTCCGGGCATTTTTCCCTTGAGCATTTTCTCCATCATTTCTTTTTGCTCTGGCGGTAAATTTTTTAATTGCTCTTTCATCTTTTCCATAGCCCCATCCATTTGGGCATGCATTTTTTCAAAATCCTTTTTAGTCATTTCGAAATAGGATTTGTCCGCGGTATTTATCATCCAAAAAGTTTCTTTGTCCTTGCGATAAATAAATGACATATCCTTTTTTTCGGCATGCATATCTATGCGCACACGATCTTTTTCGAGATAGATTTTTTGTTCTGTGCTTTTGTCCTTTTCCGTGAGCGAGCCTTGGGTGCTATTCATATACACACCCGCTTGGGTTAAACTGGTTAGGGTTATGATGCCGATGATGGTTAAGGCAATAAGGTAAAGGTTCTTTTTCATACGCACTCCTATTTTGGATTTCTGCTCACTGAGAATTTGAGTAATAAGTTAGTAAAGTGGGAGGGTTTAGGTTTTCTTATTATTCGCCCGATACTTATTAAGAGTATTTCGAAAATAAGGGTTATGTAGTAAAATTTGCTTTGCTTATAACATGTTCTTATATTCATCTTAGAAAGGGGGTACCATGACTAGCGTAATTTCAGGCATTAAAAAAAGTCGCTTACTCCCTGTTATGGCTTTACTTTCCTCCCTTTTATTGCTCACCGGTGAATTTTTCAACTGCTGTCGTATTAATGAAGCCTTTGCGGAAGGCATCTCTCAGGCTTTGCATGGCTTAGGTTTTGGTTCTCATGAGCAGGTCGCAAGTGTTTCGGAAGAAGTGGAACATCATCCGCATTGTCATGGTCATCATGAAAAGCAGCATTCGAAAAAAATTTCCTTGAATGAAAAAAATCAAACGGTTCTTGCTCAAGAGGGCATGTGTATTTCGGAAAATTCAATCACCAAAAAAGCTATGGTGGCCAATGAAGCATGGTTTGTCCCTGTTATTGCAATTACGCTTATCTTTGATAAGGAAATAACTCAGGCGCTTCCTTTTCATACCGAAAAATTTATTCCTCAAAATCGTTCAAGCCCACCGCTTTATTTAACAACACTGCATCTTCTAGTTTAAATCCCCAGAATCAATTTAAGGAAGTTGACTTTCAGCTTCTTTGGGTTGATGTAAAGATTGATTCATTGATTGCTAATTAAGCTTCGATTAAAGCTTATAGTAAATCAAGCGTCATTCGTAACTCATTATTCCCCTCCATCTTTTTGATTTTTCTTGGCTTACTTGAAGGAGTAACTGAAGCATGTACACGATTTGGCGCTTTAGCGCAACAACCATTTTACTGAGCTTTTCTGGACTTTATTCAGCTAGCATAAATCTAGATAGCCTTATAAATAGGGGGCTGAAAAACAATTTGGATTTACAGTTATCCCAACAAGAAACAGAGATGGCGGTTCAAGATACCGTTACCGCAAAGTTATGGACTAATCCGCAATTAAGCTTAGACGTGATGCATAATATTGAAAATCCGGATAAACCTAAAATGGGGATAAAGCTATCACAAGAATTTCATCCAGGCTTGGTGAATGGAAAAATGCAAGTTTTTAAAGCCAATATATTTTCGAAACAGGCCATACAAAAGACTAGAGAATTAAATCTCAAGCAAGAAATTCGCTGCCATTATTTTACGTGGCAAATTTTATTTCGCAAAAAAGCAATGCAAAAAGAAGTCACCATTCGTTGGGAAAAGCTTTCCCAAATTACCATGGCAAAAATGGCCGAGGGAAAGATTTCTCAGGTGGAAGAGACACAAGCACAACTTAATTTAGCCAAAGCAAAACAAAGTGAAATGGAAATTCAATATGCAATGACGGTTATAGAAAATAAACTGGCTTACCTCATAGGCGATAAACAAGCGCTGGATTCAATGGCTTTACAAACAATCGATTCCTTACCGGAAATTCCTGCTTTAGATTCTCTCAACATTTGGATGATGGAGGCGAATCCTGATTTATTAATCTTGGAGCAAGGCATTCAGCTTAAAAAAGCTGAAGTGGATTTAGAAAAAAATATAGGCAAGCCTTCATTCAATTTATCCTTAGGTTATGAAAGAGAAACGGAAGGCGCAAATTTGATAGGAGGGGCTATAGAATTTCCTTTAACTTTATTTAATCATAATCAAGCGGGCATTGCTAAATCGAATGGCCAATGGCGTAGCACCGAATTACAAAAAAAGGCTTTAGCTAGAAAATTGCAATTAGAATTAATACAGGCGCATTCCCAATTAAGCTATTTAAAAAATAAAATCCAAAATTATCAAGGCAATATTTTGGCCTTCAGTCAAAAACAAATGAGCCTTTCGGAAAAAGGTTTTCGTCAAGGATTATTAGGAATATTCGATTTGTCGAAAGTGCAAGAGGACGCTCTGACACAAGCTATGGATGCGCTGAGTGTGCAAGCAGAATTTTATGCACAATGGAATTTATTAGGTAGAATGGTCGGAGGTAAATCATGGTAGGCTTTGAGAAAATAATGAAATTATTAATGATATTAATAGTGAGTTTGATAGTATGCGGTGAAAAAATATTTGCCCATGCAGGGCATGATGATGCGCCTTCGGAACAAGCCACACAGAATGGACCCTTGGTACTTTCCCCTGAGGCAAAACAAAATTTGGAAATCCAAACCGCTGAGGTTACGGTTCAGGCGATGGAAAAAACCATTAAATCCTCGGGTACTATTCAAGCCATTGCGGGAACGCGGGAAAATGTTTCCAGTAAAATTGCTGGGCGAGTAGTAGATATTATGATTTCGCTTGGGCAAACGAAGAAAAAAGGTGAAACCTTACTCCTTATAGAATCGAGTCAATTAAGTGAAACACCCATACGCATCGCCGTGGCTGCACCTCGCAATGGTAAAGTAGTGAAGCTAAAGGTGATTAAAGGCGATGCGGTGGAAATAGGGACTTCCCTGCTTGAAATAGCAGACTATGGTGAAGTCTATGCGGTAGCCCAAGTGTATGAAGCGCAAATTGGAAAAATAAAAAAAGGTATGTCGGCTAGGATTTATTCACCGGGATTAAAAAATAAGGATTTAGCCAGTAAGGTGGAGATTGTTGGAACCGAAGTCAATACCCAAAGCCGCACGGTAGATGTATGGTTAAGGGCCAAGAATAATAATGAGCAATTGAAAATAAATATGACAGTTAATGTTTTCTTTTTAACCGATAAAGAAGATGAAAGTATTGTAGTGCCCAAGATGGCCGTATTAGGCTCGGGTGGCGAACGGTTTGTTTTTGTAGAAGACGGCAATAATTATACCCGTACCTCTATTGTTACTGGTATTGAAAATGACAAATGGATTGAGGCAGTGGAGGGTTTATCACCAGGTGACATTGTGGTTACCCAAGGTAATTATCAATTGCAATTCGCCAAGGCAAAAGTAAATTCTGCCCATAATGACAAAAACTTAAAAACGGATAGCAAAGCGAAATGAGAAAGCATGCTTAATTCCATTATTTTATTTTCCTTACGTAATCGGCTCTTGATTATAGCTTGTGCCGTTTTATTAACGTTATATGGGACCTATACTATTCGAAAACTTCCTATTGATGTGTTTCCTGATTTAAATCGACCAACGGTAACCATTTTTACTGAAGGGGAAGGATTATCGCCTGAAGAAATTGAAGCCTTGATAACCTATCCTCTGGAAACTGCTATGAATGGGGCTACGGGGGTTGAAAGAGTGCGATCGGTTTCTTCACCGGGCCTCGGCATTTTATTTGTGGAATTTGATTGGAACACTGATATTTATATCGACAGACAAATTGTAGCGGAAAAAATTCAAGGTTTGCGCGAAAATCTTCCTTCGGGCGTGAATCCGCAAATGGGTCCGATTTCTTCAATCATGGGAGAAATCATGCTTATCAGTGTGAGTGGTGATTCTTCCTCAGCTATGGATTTGCGCACACTTGCCGATTGGACAATAAAGCCAAGACTACTCAGTATTCCAGGTGTGTCACAAGTGATTTCTATGGGAGGTGATGCTAAGCAATACCATATTCTCGTTTCTCCTGATAAACTCAAGCAAAATAATGTTACCCTGCAACAAGTAGAAGAAGCCGTTAAAAAATCAAATAGCAATTCTACCGGAGGATTTTTAATTCAGGGTTATACCGAATCGGTGGTGCGCAATATTGGAAGACTGGAAAATATTGAAGATCTTAAAACCACGGTTGTCGCTTTTAAAGACGGGCAGTCTATTACTTTAGAACAAGTTGCCGATATTCGTTATGGTGCAGCGCCCAAGCGCGGTACGGCTGGCGCTAATGCCAAGTCCGCAGTTATTATGAGCGTGAAAAAGCAACCGGGAGCAAGTACGGTTGAATTGACAAAATCTATAGAAGCCGCTTTAGCGGAATTACAAAAAAGTTTACCCAAAGAGATACAGATCAATGCAAAACTTTTTCGGCAAGCCAATTTTATTCAAACCGCCATCAACAATGTGGTACATGCTTTGCGTGACGGAAGTATTCTGGTCATACTGATTCTCTTTTTATTCTTACTTAATTTCCGAACAACTTTCATCACGCTTACCGCTATTCCCTTGTCGATGTTGGTGACCGCTTTGGTATTTAAGTTTTATGGACTCTCTATTAATACCATGACCTTGGGTGGAATGGCGGTAGCCATTGGGGAATTGGTAGATGATGCTATTGTCGATGTGGAAAATGTGTTTCGCCGCCTTAAGGAAAATCAGCAAAAACCTATTCCCGAACCTTTTGTGACGGTGATTTATAAAGCCTCTTCGGAGGTTCGTAACTCCATTGTTTTTGCCACGTTGATTGTAGTACTGGTTTTTATTCCGTTGTTTTCATTGGGAGGCATAGAAGGAAAAATATTTGCGCCGCTGGGTATTTCCTATATCATTTCCATATTGGCTTCGATGGTGGTATCCCTAACAGTTACCCCTGCGCTTTGTGCTTATTTGCTTCCCAAAACCAAGTTTTTACATAAAGCAGATGGGCCATTAGTGAGATTTCTAAAAAAATGGAATATAAAAATCTTCCTTAAACCCACACTTTCCAAACCTTGGCTAGCTTTAGCCATAGCCTTTATGTTACTGGCCATAGCGGTGATTTCCTTTCCCTTTTTGGGAAAAGAATTTCTCCCTCCCTTTAATGAAGGTACGGCCACAATCAATATTTTATCGCCGCCAGGAACATCCTTGCCTGAATCGGATCGTATTGGGACTATTGCCGAAAAGTTAATTTTGCAAGTACCTGAAGTGATTTCCACCGGAAGGCGAACCGGTCGCGCAGAAGAAGATGATCATGCTGAAGGCGTGCATTCTACGGAAATAGATGTAGACGTAAAACCCAGTAAAAGAAAACAACAAAATATTCTGGGAGATATTCGCCAAAAACTAGATCAAATTCCAGGTGTCTCCGTTAATATTGGGCAACCTATTTCTCATCGCATCGATCATCTTTTATCCGGCATTCGTGCGCAAGTGGCCATTAAATTATTTGGAGATGATTTAAATATTTTACGCAACAAGGCTGAAGAGATTGAAAAAGAATTACAATCGATTCGCGGAGTAGTGGATCTTTCTGTTGAAAAACAAGTACTGGTTCCACAAGTTACGATAAAACTGAATAGAGAAGAATTACAACGTTATGGCTTGCAAGCTGGAGATCTTACGACTCTTATTCAAACAGCCTTGGGAGGCGAAAAAGTTTCTGAAGTGCTTGAAGATCAAAAACGTTTTGCCTTGGTGGTTTTATTAGATTCCGCGAGTCGCAGCAGTATAGAGAGAATGGGTGAATTACTTATTGTTCTTCCGAGTGGAGAACAAATTCCTTTAAATATAGTGGCTACGATTTTGCCCGCTATGGGCCCTAATCAAATTTTGCGTGAGAATGTGCGCCGACGCATAGTTATTCAATGCAATACCAGTGGACGGGATTTGGGATCGGTAGTGCAAGAAATCCAGAAAAAAATTAATGAGGAAATTCATTTACCCTCGGGTTATTTCGTGGAGTATGGCGGACAATTCGAAAGTCAAAAACAAGCTTCAAAAATGATTACTATACTCGGTGGGTTTTCTTTAATCGGAATGTTTTTGGCTTTGTTCATGCATTTTCGCTCAGCTACTTTAGCAGGCTTGATTATGCTCAATATTCCTTTTTCCTTAATTGGTGCAGTAGCTGCAATATGGTTAACCACTAAAACTTTTTCCATCGGTTCCTTAGTGGGATTTGTTACACTATGCGGAATATCTTCACGCAATGGCATAATGATGTTTTCCCATTACTTGCATTTATTGCGCGAAGAAGGTGAGCAATGGAATGAGGCCATGATTATTCGTGGAGCTCAAGAAAGATTAGTTCCAGTTTTAATGACGGCTTTAACGGCTGCACTCGCGCTTATCCCTTTAATTCTTTCGCCTTCCGAGCCAGGTAAAGAAATTCTTTATCCGGTGGCCGTAGTTATTTTTGGAGGACTTATTAGTTCCACACTAATGAATGTGGCTCTTGTTCCAACACTTTTTAAAAATTTCGGGCGCAAGGCTGTAGATAAAATTTTAGCACAAAAAAAAGATCAATCAATAACCATCACTCAAGGAGAAAATCATGAAAACCATTAAATCCAAAATTTTAATTCCACTTTTAAGCGGCACTTTAATATTTGGAACGGCTTGGGCGCATGAGAGTAAATCGAGTGATTCACATAAGGAGCATCATTTAAGTTCAGCATCTACAAAGGCCATAGATGTTGGAGGTTCCACCATGGCGATCAATGCCTTGGAAGCGTCTTTAGATAGTGTAAATAATGAATTACTTAAGGGAAAGTTAAATCGTATTCATCAATTCGCAGAAGCCATGAATAAGGCTGTTGTTGGCTTAGATAGAGATTCATCCTTGGATGCCGCAAAGAAAAAACGTGTGCAAGGTTATATTAAAAATGTGGCCAAGCTTACTGATTCCATGCATGATGCTGCGGATGAAAAGAAATTGGATGAAACTAAAAAATGGGCTAAGAAATTAAAAGTTCAAGCCGATCTATTAAAGCAACAATTCAAAATTAAATAGTGGTAAACGGTAAAAGGAAAATAAATATGCTAAGCAAAGTTTTAAACTTCCCCAAAGTTATTTTCATATTAATATTAGCAATTATATTAGTAACAATATCATGCAAAGAAAAATCTGAACTTCCACAACCCGCTTTAGCAAAGCAAAAACTGGAAGCGATCCCTTCATCGCGTACTTATACTGTGCCTGATTCATTTAAAATAGGCATTGGAAATATTGTTTCAGGCTATTTAAAAGTTCAAAAATCTTTAGCCGCAGATGACTTTCCTAAAGCTGCAGAAGAGTTTTCTTTAATGCATGGCATTCTACATACCCTTCCCGAAGATGCTTTGGATAGTAGTGCAAAAGCTGGTTGGGATTCTATTTCAATGGGTTTTATGAAAGTCCTACATCCGATGGCCGCTTCCGAAAATATAGCAGTCATGCGGAATCATTTTGCCGAATTCACTCCTTTGCTAGTGAATATGATTGAAAAAATTGGCATGATGGGAGTCGATTCGACAAATTTATTTCATTGCCCCATGGCCAAGGACAATAAAGGTGCTGATTGGTTGCAAAGAGGAAAAGTTAAAGCGAATCCTTATCAAGGAAAAGCTATGCCTGATTGCGGTGAATTTGTGAAAGAAATTAAACCTTAAATATTTTCAAAATCAATTGAAAACCCATAAATAGGGGGGGGTAATTGATAATATTTCCTAGTTAGGAAGTAGCTATGGTCAGAATTCGTATAATGTTGTAATATGACATTATGCAGGCAATAAGAAATCATCAATTTAGAAGAAGTTTATGCCTATTCCTCTTGTTAGTTTTTTTTGGAAACCAAGCTTTTGGTTGTGTTACGGTGAATAAAAAAATGGTTCACTTTATTTCTCAAAAGCTTTTTTCAAAATCTTCAAATAATTTTTCTGAAAATCACTCTTGTTGTGCAAAGCAATCTTCGTCTATTCCCTCTGCTATGGGAAAAGGCTGTTGTGTTCAAGACGCGAATATACGTTTACCGCAAATCGTTTCAGAGCAAATTACTTTACCTGATATGCCATTGATGGTGATCGCTACTTTACCTTTGCCGGTTACTGATAAGTTTACATTCCAACCCGAATTCAGAAAACTTATATCTGCAAATCCTCCGCTTTACCTTACTAGCCTCCAGCTTCTGATTTAAAATTTTCTTTCGAGAGCTTGTCTCTTCGATAGGAACGGAAGCGGTTACTTTAGGGTATCCGTAACCTAAGCATATCCCCTCCAAATATTTTATTCATAAAAAAAATTAAGGACAGCTATTATGCTCAACTTTTTTAAATGGCCTATCGTTTTATTTGCTGGGTTTGCCGTAATCCCCGCGTTTTCGGAAGAACGTATACAAACATATATACTGCAAGATTTCACTGCCATGGATTCACTTCCACAATTTATCGCGGAAGCGGTGAAAAACAATCCTGGTCTTAAGGCGGCAGCGTATCAGGTACAAGCAATTCATGCGTCTCCAGGGCATACCTGGTATTTGGAAGATCCAGAAATTGGCGTAGAGTTTTATCAAACCCCTGTATCTTCTTTTCCTAATCCAGCCTATCATTCTCAAGAAATCGACTATTCCTTGCAACAAAAATTTCCTTTTCCAGGAAAAAATTCTGCGCGCATTGATGCTGAGCATTCGCATGCGCGAATGAGTGAAGCTGATTTAGAAGTCTTAAAACAAAAAATTATCCGTGAAGTGAAAATGAATTGGGTAGAGATCTATCTTTTGGATAGACGTTTGGAAATCAATCAGCAAAATCAAATTTTATTGAGCCACTTTGTCGCCGCCACACGTAAACAATATGAGGTGGGGGTGGGCAAGCAAGCTGATATTTTACGCGCCCAAGCTGAATACACCACTTTAAAAAACGATAGTGTTACTTTGGTACAAACTCGCGATGCCATGTCTGGCATGCTCAATGCTTTGCTCAATCGTAATCTCAACGATGCTATAGCTAAAACACATGCACTTAAACCTGTTCCTATTGATTGGACTTGGGAGCAAATTGTAGCCCTACTGAAAACATTTCAACCAGAATTACAAGGAATGAAGGCTGCAATAGAAATGCGTCAATTCGAAAAGACTATGGCCTTGCGAGATTATTATCCCGACATTATGGTGCGAGGTGCTTATAAAAATATGCAAGGTTCTCCGACGGATTTTTGGTCGATAATGGTGAGCATGAATATACCATTGGCCTTGTGGTCGGCACCTAAATATAAGGCAGCTTATACGCAAAGCGTGGCAAGTATTAATCAGGCACAGGCAGAATATACCAATATGCAAAACATGACTATGGCGCAGGCACAAAGCGCCTTTCTTAAAGTAAAAGTCAATGGAAATCGGGTGCAGCTTTCGAAAAATATTTTGTTACCCCAAGCCCAGCAAACTTTGGATGCCACTTTAGCGAGTTATCAAAGCGGTAAAACGGAATTCTTAATGTTACTGGATGCTTATCGCATATTGTCGATGGCGCAGATGAATACAGAAATGGATGCGATGAATTTTTTCAGTAGTCTAGCGGACTTGGAACAAATCATCGGTATAAGCCGAAGTGAAATAGAGCAGAAATTATTAACCGGAGAATATAAATGAAAAAGTGGATAGGACTATTACTAGGTATCGTATTAGCTACTGCCGGAATAATATTAATTTTGAATGCTAAACATAAAAATCAAGAAGTCATGCTGGAAAAATCGAAGGCAAATTATAACTGCGCCATGCATCCACAATACATTTCCGACAAGCCCGGCAACTGTCCTATTTGCGGGATGAAATTGACTCTGATGGATAAGAATCATGGCATGGAAGAAGGCTCGCACGAAGAAAAGAGAATTGCCTATTATCGCGATCCTATGCATCCATGGATTACTTCCGACAAACCTGGTAAATCTCCAGATTGTGGTATGGACCTAGTGGCGGTGTATGAAAGTGATTCTAACGCTAAGGGAATACGTATCGATCCCACTACGGTGCAAAATATGGGAGTTAAAACCGAACAGGTGATGCAACGAGATTTGCCCATAGAAATTCGCGCTAATGGCAAAGTGAAAGTGGAAGAAAGTAAAATATTTATCGTGAATGCCCGCGTGATGGGTTATGCCGAAAAATTGTATGTGAATGTTACGGGTCAAAAGGTGATGAAAAACCAAGCCTTACTCGATTTATATAGTCCAGACTTAGTGTCTACACAAGAAGAATATTTACAAGCGGTAAAATATGCACAAGGTATGGACGATAAGCTAGGCAGCGGTTCCCGTGACTTAGTTGAAAGTGCAAAACATAGATTATTGAATTGGGGAATAGCACAAAGTGAAATCAGTGCTTTGGAAAAAAGGGGTAAAGCAAATAATACCTTATCTATAGCCTCTCCCATTAGTGGTATTGTATTGGAAAAAATGGTGGTTGATGGGCAAAGCATAATACCAGGCATGTTACTGTATAAAATTGCCGATCTCTCTAAGCTATGGGTGGTGGCCAATATTTATCAGCAGGATATAGCTCATATTAAAATTGGGTCTACAACAGATATAGAATTGAGTTCTAGCCTCGGGAAATCCATATCCGGAAAAGTGATTTTCATTTCTCCTGTACTTGATGAACAAACAAAGACGGCAGAAATACGCATTGAAGTAATGAATACGCCTTCGCTGGATATTAAACCTGAAATGTTTGCTACTGTACATATTCATTCCTCAGCTTTGAAAAATGTAGTAGCAATTCCTGAGCAAGCAATTATTCGTTCCGGCAAACGCAATATCGCAATTGTTTCTGTGGGTAGCGGTTATTTTGAACCCCGCGAATTAAAGTTGGGATTAAGTTCAGGCGAATATGTGCAAGTATTAGCAGGATTGCATTCAGGCGAAAATTTAGTGATCTCTGCACAATTTTTAATTGATTCGGAAAGTAACTTAAAGGCAGCCGTGCAACAATTAAAAACTACTCCTGAAGAAGATTCTGCATCTATGAGTTCTCAAATGATGGAAGACTCATCTGCCCACGGTGCCAATACTATGCAGATGGATGAAACCTCGAAGAAAAAATTGAGGAATTAACATGCTGGAAAAAATCATTACTCTATCGATTAAAAATAAAATTTTGGTTATGCTGCTAACCCTATTAGGTATAGGATGGGGGCTATATGCTTTATCGCGTACACCCATCGATGCTTTACCGGATCTAAGCGATGTACAAGTTATTATATATACGGAGTATAAAGGCCAATCTCCTCGTACCCTAGAAGATCAGGTAACCTACCCGTTAACTACGGCTATGGTGTATGTGCCAGGCGCAAAAGTAGTACGAGGGTATTCTTTTTTTGGTTATTCATTAGTGTATGTGATTTTTGCGGATGGAACAGATATTTATTGGGCGCGTAGCCGTGTATTGGAATATTTAAATACAGCACAAAAGCGTTTGCCTGCCGGAGTGATTCCAACCTTGGGACCTGATGCCAGCGGGGTTGGCTGGGTATATGAATATGCTTTGGTCTCAGATAAGCGTTCCTTGCAGGAGTTGCGTTCTATGCAGGATTGGTATTTAAAATATCAACTCGCCAGCATTGAAGGCGTGAGTGAAGTGGCGAGCGTGGGCGGTTATGTGAAGCAATATCAAATCACCGTCGATCCTGCTAAGTTGCAAGCTTATGGTATTTCTTTGAACGCTGTGGAAATGGCGATTCAGAATAGCAACTCTGATGCAGGTGGCGAAGTACTAGAAATGGGCGAAGCGGAATTTATGATTCGCGGATTAGGATATCTCAAAGGACTTGCAGACATTCAGAAAATTCCAGTTAACGTGAATGCTACTACAGGAATACCGGTAACACTTAAGGAAATTGCGGATATCACTGTGGGGCCAGAAATGCGGCGCGGCATTGCGGAGCTGGATGGGCAAGGTGAAGTGGCTGGTGGTGTGATTATCATGCGTTATGGCCAGAATGCTTTGCAGGTCATTGCTGCGGTACGAAAAAAAATTGCGGAATTACAAGCAGGGCTTCCTCCCGATGTAAAAATTATTCCTACTTATGATCGATCGCAATTAATAGAAAGGGCCGTGGATAATTTACAGCATAAACTAATTGAAGAAATGATTATTGTCGCGATAGTGTGCGGTATTTTTCTTTTGCATATGCGCAGTGCTTTAGTGGCGGTATTTACTTTGCCTACAGCGATATTAATTGCTTTTATCATCATGCGCTATCAAGGTATTAATGCCAATATTATGTCTTTGGGAGGAATTGCCATCGCCATTGGTGCCATGGTGGATGGAGCGATTATCCTGATTGAAAATGCCCATAAACATTTGGAGCAGGAAAACTTAAAACCATTAGGAGAAAGAAAAGATCATTGGGAAATTATTCTCGACGCTTCGAAAGAAGTAGGACCCTCTTTATTTTGGTCCCTGTTGGTGATTACGGTTTCTTTTATTCCAGTGTTTACGCTGGAAGCCCAAGAGGGCAGGCTTTTTCAGCCTTTGGCATTTACCAAAACGTACTCAATGGCGGCCTCAGCAATTTTATCTATTACCATAGTCCCGATTTTAATGGGCTATTTTATTCGTGGAAAAATTCTTCCCGAACATAAAAATCCTATCAATCGCTGGTTGATGCACTTATATCATCCCTTGGTTAATACAGTTTTAAAATATCCTAAAAGTGTTTTAGCCTTGGCCTTGCTTTTAGTTACCGTAACATTTATTCCTTTTCAAAAATTGGGATCGGAATTTATGCCGCCGCTATTTGAAGGCGATTTGTTGTATATGCCCACTACGCTTCCGGGTATTTCGATTGGGAAATCCAAAGAGATATTGCAACAAACCGATAAAATCATTCGCAGTTTTCCTGAGGTGGAACAGGTGTTTGGAAAAATTGGTCGAGCGGAAACCGCTACTGATCCAGCAGGTCTGGATATGGTGGAAACTACCATTCGCTTAAAGCCCGAAAAACTTTGGCCTAAAGGGTTGACGGTGGAAAAGTTAATCGATGAAATGGATGCGGCGCTAAAATTTCCGGGCCTTACGAATTCTTGGACTATGCCGATTAAAAATCGCACCGATATGTTGAGCACCGGTATAAAAACGCCGGTAGGGATTAAACTGTCTGGCCCTGATTTGGATACTTTGCAAAAAATTGGCCAGCAAGTGGAAGCTTTGATGCGCAAGGTGCCGCATACCTCATCTGCTTTTGCGGAACGAGCAGTGGGTGGAAATTATTTAGATATAAAAATCAATCGCGTGGAGGCTGCACGTTACGGTTTAAATGTACAGGATATACAAAGCGTGATCCAAACGGCCATGGGAGGGATGAGCATAACCACAACGGTAGAAGGTTTAGAACGCTATTCCGTAAATTTAAGGTATAGTCGAGAATTGCGTGACAATTTGGAAGATTTAAAAAGAGTGCTTATTCCCACACCCTCAGGACAACAAATACCACTTGGACAAGTCGCTGAGCTAATGCCCTCACGCGGGCCTATGGTTATTCGTACGGAAAGTAGTAGACCTAATACTTGGGTCTTTGTCGATATGCGTGGCATAGACATCGGAACCTATATCAAAGATGCACAAAAAGTGATTTCTAAAAATTTACAATTACCTGCAGGCTATAATTTGGTATGGAGTGGTGAATTTGAATTTATACAAAGAGCGCAAAAACGCTTAATGCTGGTAATCCCCCTAACCTTATTCATTATTCTCATCATCCTTTTTTTGAATACCAAGTCTTTGATCAAGACGGCAATTATTCTTTTAGCGATTCCTTTTTCTTTGGTGGGGGCAGTATGGTATATCTATTTCCTTGGCTATAATATGAGTTTAGCGGTATGGGTGGGGCTTATTGCTTTAGCGGGGCTGGATGCGGAAACTGGCGTCGTCATGTTGCTTTATCTTGAGCGAGCATACAACACCGCCAAAGAAACCGGCGCGATGCGTAACTTGCAGGATTTGAAGGCGGCAATTGATCAGGGGGCCGTGCAAAGAGTGCGGCCAAAAATTATGACGGCTTCGGTAATACTAGCCGGATTGGTTCCCATTATGTGGAGTCACGGCACTGGTTCGGATGTGATGAAGCGCATTGCTGCGCCTATGGTGGGAGGTGTGGTAACCTCCGTGTTAATGGAGTTAGCCGTCTACCCGGTGATTTATTTTCTTTGGAAAGGCCGACATTTAAGCAGGTGATTCTGTGGTTTCGGGAACGACATCACCTCTATACTTTTTCTGTAAGCCCATCAAAAAATTTCGCAAGATTTGGGATTGGCACTCGCGGTAATTGCTATGATCGGCTTTGCGGAAGAAAGCACTTAGTTCATGTTTACCAATGGGGAAACCTGCCAAATTCATCGTGGCTAAAATATCTTCTTCTTTAAAATCTAAAGCGATTTTTAATTTTCGAAATACAATATTGTTATTTAAAACTGTTTCGGCTTCAGGTTGCGGTCCTTCTTTTTTACCACGTTTTTTAATGATTAATCCATTTAAAAAAATGGCTAATTGATGGTCGGTTATGGCTTTAAATTGAGGAATATCATCTTGCTTTAACCAATCACTGACTTCTTCTCGCGTCACCTTGCAATTCGCTAAAGCAAAAATGGCCATCATGGTGGAATCATTGAAATTAAAAATAAACCTAACGCGGCGAAAAACATCATTATGAGTCACAAAAGTTCCTGATTAAAAGGATTAAAGATACTTATTGAAAAGGGACGGCCAAACCGTCCCTTTCTAGTTCGTTTAGTTATTCTTTCTGTCACTTCTTCTATGCCAAGCGAGGAGTTCCGAGCCTCTTACTTCGCAGCAGGAACTGTGGACGAGAAGAAGTAGCGGGCAAACTTCCATTTGCCGCCTTCCTTATGCACCACGAACAGTTCCTGAAAGGACGAAGGGATCTCGGCGCCATTGGCATTGATCTTCATGGTGCCGGTGGACGTCGAACGCAGCATCGCCCAATTGGTACCAAGAGCTTTCACTTCGGCAATTTTGAACTTGAGATTCAACCCAATTGCCTTGAAGGTTCCGGTGTAGAACCCTTCTACGGCGGTAGCACCCACGGCTGCGGGATGCTCGGCAGTCATGACCACGGGGTCAGTTGAATAGACCTGCAAAACTCCCGGTACGTCACTGGCGTTTAAGGCCACTTCGTACTTGCCCAATAGCTGTTCAATTTCAGTCTGTTGAATGGGGTCTAATGTCACGGTCTTGGCCGTTTCCTTGCCCCAAGCAATGAGAGAGTTGAGTGCAACTACAATACTAGCCAATTTTAATTTCGATACGTTCATGATAATCTCCTAGATGTGAGCTACTTCCACATGTGTGCAGCCCTTTGTTTTAGTCGAACCACTGTGGTCGACTTTGAATAAATAATACGGGGAGATCGTTCTAATCAGAATAGAACTAGGTTAGGAAAAAACCTTCAACCAGTTTAAGCCGTAGTCTTAATCTAGGTTAAGACTCGGAACGCTACTTATTAAAGTTTCGCCTTAGTTTACTCAAAAACTCGGGAGTAATGCCCAAAAAAGAAGCGATTTTCGCATCGGAAATCCGGTTCAATAAATGGGGATAGCGTTTAATGAAGTCTTGGTATCTCTCTTCAGCGTTAAAGCTTAAGGAGCGAGTGAGGCGCTTTTGCAAAGCTACGTAGGCGTTTTCAGCTAAGACCCGGAAGACGCGATTGAATACTGGGAAATTATCATAAAGATCATAAAGGTTTTTTTGTTCGATTTGCAGAACGATGGAACTTTCCAAGGCCTCGATATTCATCTCGGACGGCTCTTCCTTGTACAAGCTGCCCATGTCGACAACCCATCCGTTTTCAACTGCGAATTGAAGGTTGTGTTCCTTTTCATTCGGATCTACGACATAAACGCGAAAACACCCTTCAACGACAAAGGTATTCCTAGAAGAAAGATCTCCAGATTGAAGTAGAAACTGTCGTTTACGATATGACCTTTGGACAAAGCGATCCGATAGCGCCTTTTCTTCGAGCGGATTCAATGGTTGGAACAGAAGCTGGTTTATGTGCTTTATCAAGATATCATGCATTGTTCAAATAATTTAGCAACTATAGGACAGAATCAAAACTCCCCATGGGTGTATTTATTGAAAAGGCCCTGCCAAACCTTTTAACGAATCGGGCATATTAATTTTAGCTTTAAAAAGTAAAACTCCAGTATTGACATTGACTTTAAATAATTCCTTGGAATCATTCAATAAATAAAGTTCTTCGCCATGAATATCTTGTATATAGGCCATTCCTAGACATTTACCGGTAAAATCATTGGAGGTTACGGGTGGCAAAAATAAATGCTTGGCGATATCATAACGAATAATTCTTAAGCTATCGGTTTGCGAGAGATAATAAATAGCCTGATCGCCCACTGCAAATCTTTGAACTAGGAAATTATTGGGCAATGCGATGGCGCTATCACTTTGATTGGTCAGCCATGCATTTTCATTTGGGAAAACGTGCAGTAAAGAGTCATTATGATTTAAAGCATAAAATCGTCCCGCTTGATAATCACTTTGGGCTAAGTTGTTTGGGAAGGGGAAAGTTTGAGTTGTCGTAACGGTATCCAGTTTTTGTATTTGCTGGGAATCATGAAGCAGTAAATAATTAGAATTGAATCCAGAAAATAAATCCATACCGCCCTTTAGAGATTGAGTCAAAACAGATTTTATGCTCCAAGTTCCAAGGCAAACATCTATTTCAATCCATTCTGCGGGAGAGGAAAGGCGTATGGAATTTAAAAGGTGTATGGCTTTGGTCAGTTTGTAGTTATGGGTAACGGGAAGAATACGGTGAGGGTTTTCCAAACAGGCTTCCGCTGGGATGATTTCAGTGGAGATATTGGCAGGTTGTGGCAAGGAATCTAAAACGACGGTATCACCCGAAACGGTATTCCAACCTTTAACTTGGAAATTTTTCACGACACCATCGGGTAATTTCTGTATGACCTGTAACTTCGACGTACCCGGAGGAAGTGAATCCAAAATAAAGGAACCCTCTTTGGTGAGGGCAATAAAATGATCCGTACCAGGAAACCCTATCCAAATATTCAAAGCACTCGATGTCTTGATAGAGTCGTTTAAAATGATTTGGCCTTTTAATATCGCGGTGACTTGTAGTTTTACCGTATCGGGAATATTACCCTGGGTAACAGAATCCATCCAAAATACTTCGGATGAATCATTTTTGTCCGTGTATGCGGCAAAAAAATATTGACCTTTATTGGGAAGAGTAACTATGAATAAGCCTTTGGAATCAGCGATTAATTCTTGCTGGAATTTTAGTGATAAACTAGGAGCGGGAATAGAATCGGGTACAAACCCACTTTCGCGAATACGTAAGCGGGCATAGGCTGCTGGACTTCCATCGGATTTTCGAGCCGCTAAAGTAATCGTGTTTCCAGTATTGGTCGATGTTCCTGCCACTTGGTTTTGGGAGCAACTATTTAAAAAAATCAGGCAAAGGATGGATGCTATAAATGTTTGCAAATTAACCCTAATATTCTTTTTTAAGCGGCGCATTAGGGTATGCTCTGGGTTACGGGAAAAAGTTGCACATTAAATTGATACACTCGATTTTCTTTAGAATCGGAACGCACCAATTCTCCAATTTCTGCAAGAAAGTTTTCGATTTTTCCACTTAATCTTTCCAAACCTTGAGCGGAAATACTAAAGGTGGAACAGGCTATATGGCGTTCCTCGCGTGAAACATTATCTAAAGCCACTTTACTTAAATCGATCATGGTTTTTTGAAAAGGATGAATAATCGCTACTCCTAGCTCAGGATTTGCCTTGAGCGATGTTTTGGTGGCGCGCCAAAATCCTTGTTTATTTTTGCGTATTAAATCTAGAGAGGCCAAACATTTAATGCTAGCCTTGGCTTCGGAAGTTTTGATGGCTGGGCTCAAGAATGCGGCTAAGACTTGATAGTCTTCTTGCACATCTAATACGGAAAGTGTTTCGCGTATCACAATATTAGTCCATGAGGCATAATAGTCTCTTTGATTTTTTCCGATATGCGATATATTTGCCGGCAATAAAGCGATCATTTTTTCAAATACATTTTGTTTTCCCGCTGCGGTTTTGGCATGGGTGAAATTAATTAAATGTTCAAAGTATTCGGCTTCACGTGTCTGCAATTCCAAAGCCTTAATGAATTTGGGAATTAAAGCGGCGGTAAGATTTTGTTTTCCCTTTATTAAAAGCAAATAAAGACCGGAAGAATTATAACCTGCTTTTTGTGCGAAGAGGCGATGTGAAAAATGCCGATTCAATGCTTTACGATAAGCGAAGTAATCTCGCAAATAATCGCGATAATTGAAATAGGCGAAAATGGAGAGGGTCTGTTCCGGCATTTATTAAATATATCCAATTATTTTATAAACAGTTTATAAACAATTATTCAATAAAAATAGGGTATTAACTAGAGGTTTACAAACAAATGTCATATTATTTATAAACGATTGGGACCCCCCAAAAAACTTTTATCTGTGCGGTGCATTGGGCCTCAAAAAAACCTAGTCTGAAGGTATTAAAAGGGATAAAGAAGGATAAAATGAAAAAAAACTTCGTATTCAATTCACAGTTATTTAAGCAAATACTTTTTTTGGTGGCCCTAAGTATTTGTATTAACACTCCACTAAATGCTCAAATGTCTTGGTCCATGCCGACTTCTCCGGTTGAATCGAATGGCCGTTTGGCTTTGGGGAATGGTTTGCATGTAGTAGGGCATATTGGCGGAAACTTAGTTCATCGGCTTTCTTTGGATAATGGGGTAACTTGGAACACACCCACGATCATAGCCCCTGCTTACAATAATTTTCCCATGATGTACGGTGGTTTTTTTGCGATAGGGGATTCACTTTATCTACTCACAGCCGAAGGCGATATGAGTCCGGTAGAACAACACGCCGATTTTAGAAAATCTATAGACAAGGGGAAAACTTGGACTAAGCCTATTCGTATCACATCGGATGGATTTTTATTGCGCAGAGCGAGAATCGTAGCGCATGGGAATTTTGTACATGTGGCGGGACTTGGGCCTGCTGCTAATGGATACATGGCTTATTTTCGATCGACAGATGGCGGAGTAACTTGGGCTTCAGGTGTAAAATTGGCTGATTCCTTAGGAACCTACGGCGGCGGGCAAACCATAGCCATAGATGGTAATGTTTTACATATCCCTTACACCAAAGTTTTAACAAGTATTGGTGCCGGACCCACTTATTATATTCGCTCTGCTGACAATGGGGTAACTTGGAGTGTACCCTTATTTATTGGGGAAACAAATGCCGAGAGCCACCGTCAGGCTCGTGTGCAAGTATGTTCCGAGCGAGGTAAAGTTTTTGTGATATGGCAAAGAGAAGCCGATTCTATAGGACTACCCTTACCGGCCGATCGATTGGCATTTAATCGCTCCAATGATAGTGGGAAAACTTGGTTAGGAGTTAAAAAATTACCCGATGATAAAGGTGTTGAACGAGAACATCAACATGTGTGGATGACGCCGGAGGGCGCTGTGTATGTGGTTTGGTGGACGGGTAAAGATACGGTAGGCTATAAATACTCGCCTGATTTTGGGGTAACATGGGGGCGTTCGGAAATCGCTTTAATTATACCTGGGCCACCGGTTCCTTATAGCTTAGTGGCCGATAATAATTGGGTGCATTTACTTACTTCAGGTTCGGGCACTTTTCAATTTACGCATAAGAGCTTAATCGCTACTACTTCCATTGCTTTATTATCGAAAGACAAAAGATTAACAGAGCATTTTCGATTTCAGCATTTTAAAAATGGATGGGGAATAAAAATTATGGAACACGACGAGGATCAAAACAATTTTTTCTGGCGTAATTTTTCTGGGCGGGCAATTGTCCCTTTGAAATGAATCTCACGCCGAAAATTTAGACGAGGGTTAATTTCCCTTTTGCAATTTATAGGTGTATTTTTAGCTCATTTAGTTTGAACTCACCGAATTTTGATACAATAGTATCGAAAAACGCTCCGAATTCTCAGCTAGCGAATTAGCACCAATTT
>JAYTSD010000034.1:0-6693 GCA_043745805.1 Fibrobacteria bacterium | reverse complement strand
AAATTGGTGCTAATTCGCTAGCTGAGAATTCGGAGCGTTTTTCGATACTATTGTATCAAAATTCGGTGAGTTCAAACTAAATGAGCTAAAAATACACCTGAGGCGTTTCGATATTTTCCATGAGGCAAAGCTATAATTATCTTTGTCCTTTAATTCAGGAATTCTTGTGACCAATAATGATGTATTTCGCCGTATTCGCTTTATTTTTAATTTTAATGATTCCACTGTGATGGAAATTTTCGATTTGGCGAATCACAAAGCTACACGTGAACAAGTAAGTGATTGGTTAAAGCAAGATGATAAGCCTGGGTTTAAAAAGTTGAGCGACTATCAATTAGCAAACATGAATTAAGCGCGTTTTTCCGGAAACCCGACCATTTGAATTATCGCGCTTGCCAATCACAAATTTTAGGCAACTTTCTGAATGGCTTGCAAAAAAAAATATCGCGGCGATGCCAATGCAGAGACTCTTCCACAATGATTTTAATGTGCTTGTTGTTGTCTAGCTACTTGTAATAGCCCCTCTAAGCAATCCACTGTGCCTAATTTATTCTTTCCTTGCAAAAGAATTTCTCTGGCATGATCAAGATCATTTAATTTAATGTAAAGCGATCCGAAATTGCAATAATGCGAAACATCATCTGGGTTATCTTTCACTGCTTGTGACAAATGCTCCAGAGCTTGCGTCATATCCCCTTGCGCAGCAAAGTTTTGTGCAATAAATGAATGCGCCGTAGCACGCCAAGCTTTATCTGTATGTAACTTCAAGCCTTCGTCCGGAATTAGAGTCGAAAAATATTCTTGATTTGCCTTATATTTCTGACCGCTTGCATTTAACATATTTCCAAATCGAACTATGGCTTCAATGTCTTCGGGATTTAATTGCAAATGCTTTTCAAAAAAAGATTCGGCTTGAGAAAAATCTCCCGACGCCGCATAACTATAAGCCAGCTCTTTTTCGATTTGCGGATTATGAAATAAACTCCAATCATAAACAAATTGTAAATGTTTTGCGCATTCGATAGAGTTTTCATTTGACCTGTATAATGAATTTCCTTGATAGGTATGATAATGAATAAAAGCACTGTGAAGAGTTAGGCCGAAAAACAAAAGCATTGCCCAGAATACATATTTGTTGGGTTTCGCTGTACCTCGAGCTTTTACCCATCTAAACATCTTAATTATGCCAACCGCACCAATAACGCCAATGCCTCCAGCAAGCAATATTCCGATTTCATAAAGACCACGATACGTGATGAATAAGAGAAAAAAAAATATTAAGAAATAAATTTCTTCCCTAAAGGTGAAATCGTAAACCTTCTTTTTCTCGATAAGTTTTTTTACTGAAGTTTTTTCTTTTTTGGTAAAAATAGTCGGTGTTTTAAAAGCCAAACCGATGGCATCATTCGGGCATCCTGCCACACAATCCAAGCTTTTAAGGCAATTAGAATCCACCACCATGCCAAACTGCTTGATTTCTTGAATCACCTTCACGCCTGATTTGCAGTTTAATGTACAAAGACCACAATTCTCACAACCTCCAACAAGAACTAGTTTCGCTCCCGACGAAAATTTATCCGCCCAACCAAAGAAAACACCATAAGGACAAACTGAATAACAAAAGCTTCGTGAACCTAAAAAATATACGATCGAAAAACCGCACACTAAAAAGGTAAGAAGGGTAAAAAATAAACCTGGCATGGCGCGCATCAAATCAGTTGTAATATAAGAAGCCCATCCATCAGCATCGCTTTGAATTGTAAAGGGAGGTTGTGTTTGATTTGTGATTATACGATGAAGTTGCGGCCACACATAAAGATAAAGTAAGATACCAAGAGGTATCCAAACCATAGTTCTCGAACGTACAGGTTTCGCTTTAATACCGAACTTAGCAAGTAACCATGAGCACATATCTTGCAAGGCTAAAATATGACAGCCCCATCCACAAAAAAATCTTCCGAAGATAATTGTTCCTAAAATCATCGCTATGGTAAAAATGAATCCGGCTGTGAGTACACCGTCATGAATCGTATGCAGCGATTCACTAAATTCTAGTGGAGCAAGGGTTCGGCCTTTTATTTTCCAATGAAAAAAATGAATGGCGAAAAGCAAATGAATAAATAGAAGAGTAAAAGCTCTCCATTTAGGCAAGCTTTTCTTTAAGAAAATTTTATTAACAAGTTTGAGATTTTCGGTGTTTGATATAATCATCGGAAAACTAATTTAGAACTAAATAATTCTCTGCTACCTAATCCATATTTTCTGACCATCTTCCATTTCAGAAGTAAACAGTTTAAGAATATAAATCCCCTTTAGTTTTGAAGTATCGAAAGCGGCTGTGTGTGAGCCCATCAATTGATAGCCATTAGCGATTTGGGTAACCCGCTCTCCAGATAAGGAGTACAAATTTAAATTCACTACTCCATTTGTATGTAACTTATAGGTTACAATTCCCGATTTATTTCCTTCTCGAAAAAGAATCCTTCCACCGGGTGATTTTTCGAGAAAAGGTTTAGGCTTGATTTTGCTAGGACTAACAGAAAGTCGCCAAACGCCCTCCGACGAAGTAGAAGCAAAAAGATTTTCTCCAATTGTTACAAGTGATTGAATAGTGGAACCATTGCCAGTTGGAAATCCTGAATTATAAATACTCCAATTTGAACCGCTATCAATCGATCGGTAAACTTCCCCATGACCCGTGCTTCCTGGCTCATTAGTTGGACTAACATTCACTACAACAAATAAATTCCCTCCTATAACAGCTAATGACCGAGGAAGATCCCTGGAAGGGAGGCCGGAATTTGCACCTTCCCAAGCAAGCCCTTCATCTTTAGAACGAGCAAGGGTACTACCTGTGATATTACCAATCCCTATACTCGCAGCAAAGTAATATTTACCTTGAGCCACTACTGAAGTAGGGAATCGCATTCCTTCGACTGTCCAAATCCAACCTGCCCCCTTAGGTGTTCCTCGAAAAGAATCTCCTCGATTATTTGCAGCAAATAGAGTTGTACCGACTACATTAATTCGTGCTACTTCAATAGTGAATGACTTGTCAATCGCAGTATCTGGTATGCCTTCACTTACCGAAACCCAAGTCGAGCCATTATTATAAGTAGCAAATGCGCCTCCCATAGTCCCTGCTAAAAGCGTAGATCCACTAATAGCTAGAGTTCTTACTGTAGTTGTTCCATTCACAATAGGTAATCCGGATTTAACAGAAGTCCAAGTAGTCTCTGTAGCCGAACTACGAATAATGCCATCAAAACCTGATATAAAAAAAGACTCTCCTTTAATCACAAAGGAAACAGAAGAAAGTATGGCACTATTATAATAACTGGTAGGGATTTTTGGCCCAATGGCTGTCCAACTACTGCCATAATCAGAAGAAAAAGCAATCTTGCCGTTTCTTATGATATAGAGTTTGTTTTCATGCGAGATTAATGTGCCTGATAAAAATGATGAATTAGCATTGCTAATTGTTTCTGGGCTAGTTAAAACCCAGGTAGGGTCAGCTGAATTTTTGCCGAAGCCTGAACTAATATTAACTGCTAAAACGAAATGTATGCATATCATGAATATTTGCGGAAGTGCTATTCTCATATCAGTACCTTTTCTTATTCACTGAATATAACCTCATCTTACATAAAAGAATGCCTCTTTTGAATGGAGGCATTCCTAGGAATTAAATATATCAAACAGCAGTCAATAGAAGTTTTGCCCCAAAAACTCCGCTGTTACCTTAGATGCATTTTTAATGATATATTTATTCGTAATTCCCCCAGTCAAAGTCACTATCATTCGCCTACCTTGAAACCCTAGCTTTTCATTACCATGGGTTAAAGAATAAGTTCTTGTCTTATTATTAATAGTGATATTTCCATTTGCAAAGTTTTGTGAATACACTCCATAATAAAGTGAATCGGTAGCAACTAAAGACGTCGTTCCTGCTGTAATGTCGATATTTTCCAGTGGAACGAACCGAGCTATACCTGCGTCCCACTGAGTTGTAATCCACATCTCATTATTCGTTTTATTTTCATCCGCTGCATTTACCCCTACATTATCCGGATCGACTTTTACATGCAAGGTTGGCTTCACGGAATGACTTATTGACTTCGGATCAGGAAAAATGCCATTATACGTATCCTCCCAACCCCGAGTAATATTGCTTGTAGCGCAAGTAAAACTAAGCGATCTTCCGGGGTTAGGTGTAAACCATCCATTTGTGATCGTTTGCATGTCATACTGTTCTATTACTGCTTTGGCGACTACATTTCCTATTCGCTTTCCTGTTTCTCCGCGCCACTGAGCTTTGGACCAATTGGTGCCACAATTATTCACGGGTCCCCAATCATCCTTGCCTACATTGAATACCTTGAAAGAATACGAACCATTTTGACTCAGACCATACGCCATTTCACCCCTATCAGGAGTAAGATCATAAGCCATTGGCTTGAGTATAAGGCCCATCATAAGTATGAGGCTTATTCTAATTATATATTTCATGTGCATTCCTTTCTTATACCTACCCTTACTTGTTTCTTTCTAATTGTTTTTTCAATATTTCAATTTGTTCTTGCTGTTCTTTAATGGCACCCACTAATACCGGAATAAGCGCTACATAATCTACAGTCTTATATGTTTCCACTTTTTTAGGAAAAACTTGACCATTTCCTTTTTGTGCGACTTCTTCGTCCGATGGAGATGGAGCTGCAACTGGAACTGTTGCTTCGCCTACAAGTTCAGGCATTACAACTTCAACGTCTTGAGCGACCAAACCCATTTGGTGTGATTTTGGCAAACGCATGGTGGGAAATTCATCTGTACGATACTCGTATTCTTTCGGTGACAACTTGGTTATGACATTGAGACAATTACGAATTTCGGAAATATTTTTTTTCAATTTTCTATCGCTGCTATGAAGCAAGGCGCCAGTATATTCCAAATCTCCATAAAATATACCCGCTCGGCTATTTGTTCCTGAAGCATTTCCGACCACGCCATAATTAGTACCTATTGTTCCAGTAGCTTGACCTTGAATTCCATAGTTAGTTTGTCCATTCATTCCTGATCCATATACTCCTATTCTGCTTCCAACCCCTTGATTAGCGTTTCCGTAAGCTTGCCCGACTACGCCTTTCCAACCACCAATACCTTGCACCCCAATTCCATAGTATCCATTTGGCATCGAATAGCCTTGCACACCAACTTTATCTGAATTACTTGGATTAATATTTTTCCCTTGAAAAATAATACTGGCATTGCTTCCATCACCTTGAACATCCATATCTTGGGCCATGGACAAACCAAACCCTAAAAGAATTGTTGGAAGTGACATTCCTAAAAACTTATTCAAACCATGAAATTTCTTCATTTTTATTTCTCCTGATTTATTTTGTGTGCGGGAAATTCTCCCAGCAATAAAGTATTTCTAAATCGAATGAGTTAACTGTTTTCTTTGCGCTCTGACAACCTTGATTTTTCAAGCCTATGCCTGATAGCCCTTAAAAATCAAGGTTGGATAATATTCAGCTTATATGTTTTTTTTCAAATCGTACAATAGAGCTATCATTTGGGGATAGATTTTTTTTCAAAATATTATAAACAGCGGATGCCGAAACAAATACCCCGCGTTCTTGAATTATTTTAGCAATGCTTCTTTTGCTTAAATCAGGATTTTTTTCAGCTACGTCAAGCACCAATTCTTCCACTTCCTTTTTTCTTTGCAAAGTTTGTTGAGAAAAATTTCGCGACCTTGATTCATTATCATTCAAATTATTTTGCCTAATATTCTTTGCCGTATATGTTTTATACGCCCGATAATATGTATCTCTGGACAAGCCAACTATTTCGCAGGCTTGAGAAATGTTTTTTAAAACTTTAGCTAGTTCAAGCAAAGCGTATTTTTTGATGGAATTCTCAATTTTTTTTTCGGGTAAAAATTGTCTGTTCCGCATACAATTCTCCTGCATATTTTTTTGATGTGGTTAAATTCGAAACGCTGCAATTAATGTCTTAAATATTCATTAGATCTGCAAGTCAAAATATTCGAACTGTTAATTTTGGGACTTTAGTATTTAAGTAGCCAGAACAACTTGTTTGACGCTTTTAAAAATTTCTTTGTTCCAAATTTTTATTTATTTCTTATTTGCCTTTCACTTTGCTAAATTATCTCTTGATTTTATGTGAATTCACCTTGTTATTAGGGGTATTATTCTATTACTGCTTTGGCGACTACAGCTCCTATTCACTTTCCCGTTTCCCCACGCCACTGGGTTAACCAATTCCTTGTGCATAAAATGTATCACTCGGTGAGGAATAATGATTGGTCATGGTAAAAGAGGGATGATCGGGATCACCATCTTTATAAATGCCAGTATCGCGAAATGCTGCGAAACATCCGCCCCAATGTCCACTCGCCATATCATCTTGCTCAAAGGAAATATTGGGGCCACCTTTATCATAGTCATGAAAACTGATGCGGCCGGGAATTTCTTTAGGTGCAGAGTTTAAAGGATAGGGAACCCCTTTATAATAAGAAGGAACAGCAGCATGGGAAAAACTGTAGACTTCAAAGCGTTAATATACTGTCGATTATGCTTATTAAATTGGTGCTAATTCGCTAGCTGAGAATTCGGAGCGTTTTTCGATACTATTGTATCAAAATTCGGTGAGTTCAAACTAAATGAG
>JAYTSD010000033.1:0-43460 GCA_043745805.1 Fibrobacteria bacterium | reverse complement strand
AAATCAAATTTGCTTGCACAAAATTTATTCCGGTTATAAATAATTGAAATATTTTCTACGAATTTGTCTTCATACATTTTGATTACAAATACGATTTTTTACTTGTCAAAAAATGGCATCATTTATCAAATAAGGGCAATTAAGGGTTATAAGAGGAGGGCAAACGAATATTGCGACCAAAAACTTTTCCTAAAAGAGAGAATACAGATGAAAGCTTCCGACTTCGTTGCCGTTTCAACTCATATAATTTCCGCGGCAATATAGACTTATGCCAATCCATCCACAGTTTATAATGCTTATACTGTTTTTCCAATTTTCGGAAATCGGCGCCATGCACAATACGCCTCCCAGCCACAGTACGCGGGGGACAAACAATATGTAAGCATTCATGATACAGTACACCGGCAACTACTTCTGCTGGCACATCGGGAAAATCATAACCGCGACTAATACTAATTAAATCATAGGGTTGCCCTTCCCCATCGCTCTGCACACTATGCGTAGAAAGGCCACCCAATTTATGCGACCATGTAAGCTTTGCCGTTAATTGATTATCAAAATATTCGATATTTAACTTTGCGAATAAATCTTCCAAATTATATTTGCTGCCTTGAGGTTGCAATCTTTCAATACGACGCGTTTGCTTCTTGGATTGCCTTTTACGAATTAAATGCCCTTGCTTTGAATCGCCTAATACTTCAGCCCAACCTGAATGCAAAAAATCATGTAAATCTTTTTCTAATGCTTTTTTTTCAACAGAGTAACGTAAACGTTTCCCCTTTGTCGTAAGCAATGCCCACTGTAAAGCCTTTTCTTGTAAAGCCAAAGGAGCCATTTTTAAAAGCTCGGGCAAAACTAAACGGATTTCCCCTTGTTTATTCCAAGTTACCCGCCAACCCTTATGTAAACGAGGTTTCCACTCCACAATGATGTTGGCATATTGCTTTTGACGCAACTCTTCAA
This sequence comes from Fibrobacteria bacterium, assembly GCA_043745805.1. Classification (GTDB taxonomy): domain Bacteria; phylum Fibrobacterota; class Fibrobacteria; order UBA11236; family UBA11236; genus JAYTSD01. Next base: position 42,497 of record JAYTSD010000033.1, on the reverse strand, counting down.
AGGTGAGAAGTGGTTGTAGATTGGGTAGTGGTAAACTCAATAAGGAAAGTTGTTCGTTCATGAACAACTTTCTAAGGCCGTTTTTTATTTCCCGACCTGACTCGATTTGCACGAATAGACGCTGTTGAGTCGGGCATAAAAGGTTGTATACCTTTTTTTGTGGGTTCTATATTGGAGTTTGTGTAAGGAGTTGGTGTCGTGGTTAAAGTTGACGAGGTAGAATTTGGGATTATTGCCACGGAATCTTTTTTGATTTTGACACTGCTTAAAGTGTCTGCTTTACTTGTGACTTTCTTTTCTTGAAGTTCCTTATTTTTTATAAACTCTTCGTCTTTTAAATTACCATCTCTACCATCAATTTTTTTAAACTCTGATTTTAAATCCACACCAGCCTCTTCAGGATTTAAAATATGAGGTGTAATATAAATCACTAATTCTGATGTTTCTAAAGTTAAACTGCGAGAAGAAAAAAGATAACCGATAAATGGAATACTTCCTAATATAGGCAAAAAAGCTCGGTCAACCGTTTGTTTGGATTGAATTAAGCCGCCCAACGCTACAGTTTGTCCATCCATTAAACTTACCTGAGTATTAATTGCACGATTAGTCACCGCTCCAGGAACGCCTTCTTGTGTGGATACTTCAGTCGTCTTAATGCTTGGGCTTATTGTAACATTTACTTCCCCATGTTTAGTTACCCAAGGCGTTAACTCAAGTGAAATACCATCTTCAATAGCTCTAAAATCAACATTTTGAAAATTATCTTTGCTTACCGATGCCACTTTAAAATAGGAAGAACGGTTGACTTTGATATCTGCTTTATTTCCATTCAGCGTTGTTATCTTAGGTCTTGCTAAAACTTTAGCTTTCTTTCTGGACTCCAAAGCATTTAAGTAAAAATTAAAATCCTGGGAAAGTACACCAATTGCACCACTAAACATTCCTGCGCTAAACGTACTATTCAAACCACTTAAACGCGCATTAGCATTTAAGCTTGGGCCAAAAATCTTGGGATCTTGTTTTCCACCTTTAATTCCAAGGTCGGATGTATTAGTACGATTATATTCCACAATCACTACTTCCATTAATACTTGCGGCGTAAGCAAATCAACTTGATTAATAAAATCCTTAACCAATTTAATATCTTCACCTGTACCTGATATTAAAACTGCGTTTTGTTCTTTGATTACTTTAATGTTTTCGGCAGGTACCGTTTTGGGGAAAAGCTTTTCAATATTCTCCACTTTAATGAATTTCAAATAACAGAGCTCAGCCCCTGATAGTGCTTGTCCCGAAGGGGTATTAGGATTACGATCCCCAATTAAAAAAACACCATTGCGCTTTAAATAGGAAAAACGTGTTCCTTGCAAAAGCAAAGACAAAGCATCTTCCACGGATACATTTTTAAGTTGTGCCGTAACATTGCCGTTAACCTCACCAATAAAAGCATAATTCATATCTGCTTGCTCTGCAATTTCACGCACGGCATCACCCAAAGCAGAATTATTCAAAGAGAGGGTAACACGTCCATCCTGCACATCAATTTCCGTACTTCCCGATCCTTGCCCAAATCCTCCACGACGTGGATTGCGTGCAAAACCGCCTGGTTGTCCTGTGCTAGTATTGTTTTCTTTTTCTACTACATATACCCCATTTTTTAAACGCACATCATAACCATTGGCATCCATCAAAGCTTTAAAACCATTTAAGGGAATAACATCTTTTAAATGGCCCGATACCGCACCAGACAAATCAGATCCAGGCACAATATTAATTTTGGTTTTTTCTACAAAATCGCGTATAAAATCTTTAATGGGCTTATTCTGCACATCAATATTCATTTTCTTGCTTTGCATTTCCATTACACTTAAAGTGCTCTCCGTCGTTTTTTTAACGCGATACACGCTACCTTCAGCGATTAATTCTAAACCATGCGAATTGCATAAACGCTTTAAACCATCCAATACCGGAATTCGTTCTAAGTGTATAGTAACTTTAACGTCACCTATATCTTTTTCAGGAATGATACTAAGCTGATATGACGTCGCTATGGCACGCAATACATCGAGAATGGGTTCATCCACATAATCCACATCCATTGTCGCGCCTTCGGCCACGGTTTTCTTTTCTGTGGGATTTTTTTCAATTCCGTTTTTGCCTTTTTTTCCAGATTTAGGAGCAGGAATTTCTTTAGCAGATTTAACTATTACTTTTTTTTGTAAGCTCTGTCCTGCGGGACGTCCTAGTAAAGGAGAGTTGGGTGTATTAATTAAAACGGGTGCAGCCACTTCTGGCATTGCTTCGGGCATTGGCGGTGGTGGGACCTGCGATTGTTGAGCAGGAATTTCATTCACTTGTGGAGGAGGATCTTCATATAAAGGTGGATTAATCGGAATAGGATTTTCCGGTGCAGAAGGTGCCTCTTGCGCATATGTGGGAATCGAGGTACTGGCGAGCAAAAGGACCAATAATAAGCCTCGAATTTTTTTCGGATACATAATCATACTTGAGCTTCCATCACCGCTACGCGCACCAATTCGGCAGCGCTAGTCATATTGTTTTTTAATTTTTCTAAACCATCGATCACCAGAGGTTTGAAATTGGCAATTTGTTTTATATAGGCTTCGCTTTTACTAGTAACCACCGCTTCACGAATCGCATTATCAAACATGAGTAATTCAAAAATTCCCGTACGACCACGGTAACCGGTATGATTACAATGATCGCAACCTACTGGCACAGGGCATATTTCGGGTAAATGCGGAAGATAAAGCTTTTCTTCAGTCGAAGGAGACTCTAATTTGAAACATAAAGGGCAGAGCTTACGTACTAAACGCTGTGAAACCACTCCCAGCACAGCGGAACTAATTAAAAAAGGTTTGATTTTTAAATCCAATAATCGTGTAACCGCTGATGGCGCATCATTGGTATGTAATGTAGAGAATACTAAATGCCCAGTTTGCGCACTCTGAACCGCAATGGCAGCGGTTTCTTCATCCCGAATTTCCCCAATCATCATCACATCGGGATCTTGTCTTAATAAGGATCGCAACGCACTGGCAAAAGTCAAGCCAGCCTTTTCATGAATTTGCACTTGATTTGCGCCTTCTAAGCGATATTCAATAGGATCTTCAATAGTAGATATATTAATATCCTTAATAATAATCTCGCGTAAAGCCGCGTATAAAGTCGAAGATTTTCCCGAACCCGTAGGGCCAGTAACAAAGAGCATACCCTGGGGACGATGAATAATTTGCCTAACAAGTTGCAATATTGCAGGTGGCATACCAAGTGATTCCATGGTGGCCACGTTTTCTACCTGTTTTAAAATACGAATCACGACCTTTTCACCCACTCGAGTCGGCAAGGTGCTCACACGCATATCAATGAAATCACCTTCGCGCGCCCATTTAATACGTCCATCTTGCGGCAATCGCTTTTCCGCAATATCCAATTCGGCTAAAATTTTAATGCGAGAAATTAATGAATTTTGGACCCACTTGGGAAGTTCCAAGCTGTCGCGTAACATGCCATCTTTGCGATAGCGAATTTTCACTAAGTTTTCGCCTGGCTCAATATGAATATCGGTGGCTATTTCAGCAATGGCTTGATCAATTAAACGATTCACCAATTTTATAACTGGCTCGCTTTGACTTTTCTTTTTGATTTCTTCTAGTGAAGACGTTTCGAGTATATCTACTTCTGATTTAATTAAATCATTAAGTAAACCTTTATCTTCCATTCCATTGTTTTTATTGGTAATGCGTTTTAATTGATAGTCAATCGTTTCACTATCGGCCTTGTAAAAAATTATTTGTTTGTCGGAACGTATTTGTAAATACTCGCGTAATATTTCATCATGAATATTTTGTATGGCGAAAACTAGTGCAGAATGTTTTTCGGCAATGGGATAGGTACGGCAGCGTAGGCAAATATCTTTACCGACCTGCTCAAGCAGGGCAGGATTTAAGCGTAAATCATTCGTTTCGGCGGTCACAATTTTTTCCATGGTAGGCAAATAGCCATCTCCTTAAAATCCCTTAGACGTTTTCTTAAAATAGCAAATTTTCTTTAGAATTCGAAGCGCAAGTATCGCATCTTGAGCGAGGGTGTAAGCTTATAACATGTTTTTGTTCATGTCCTGCTCGTCCGGTTTCAAAGGACAGCTCTAATAACCCGATTTTTTGAATTTCTTTCCCCATTAAAACCCCGTCTTTATCTTCATCCAATTCATGATTTTCTAAAATACCATCATCATTCTTATCCAAACTATCGAGCTTAGCATCAAATAGAATGCGGGTGGAAAACTCATCTCCCACCCTAAGATTGGGGCCAAAGGCCAAAACTTTAAATTCCTTCATGGATAATTTTGTATTACTTTCATTAACATATAAGGTACTGTCTTGCAGATGATAAAACTGCTGTATCCCATTTGATGAAAGTACCGTAAATTCTGTCTCACCCACTTTAACTAATTGGCCCATCATCACATTATGACTTATTTGCTCCAACCATACTTCTTCCACTAAAAAATCTTTTTGCTTTCCCAAACCCAAAAAAACGCCTTTCCCTGCTTTTTGCAAAAGGGAAAATCCCAAGGCAACCACAATGCTGGATACAAATAGGGTGATAATTAATTCGATTAAACTCCAACCGTGATTTTTTAATACCATGCATAATCCGGTATTAAAGTAGACAGAGTAAGTAAACTACGTTTTTTTTGGCTTTCGCCACTTAAGGAATCGTTTTGCAATTCCCATACTTCCACTTTTACTTCTAAAGGTTTGTGTAAAGCCAAGGGTGAACCCTGCTCATCTAAAACAATTTCCGGCAACAATTCCAATAAACGTGCACTATCCAAAACCACTCTATTCACCTGTAACACAGGTGTTTCGCCAATTAATAATTGAAAGGACGTATCATGTATGGATTGTCTAGGCCGATTTTGTACACTTTCTAATTGGGATCGCGCGGCTTCCAATGCCATAATATGCAAACGGCCATTGCGATCTTGTTTAGCTGAGGCTTGCAAGCCATACCAAACTGAGCCGCTTCCAATACTGAGCGCCACCAGTGCCACCATGACTTCAATTAAAGTAAACCCTTTCACAACTTTTTCCAGTCCATCAACCGATAGCGTAATTTTGCTTTATCAGAAAACTCCAAATCAAGAGGCTCAATCAATCCTTCGGGCATCAGGCTGCGATTAATTTTCCCCTCGCCCAAACAGTTTTTATTTGCAACATCATTGCAACGTAATTGACTTCCTAAAAGGGTCCCTTGCACGCTACCCGAAATCCACAATTCCTGAGCCGCGCCAATACCTTCTAGACGGTTGCGAGCGGTGGATAAAACTAAATGCCCATGTGAACCCGCAACAAATACAAAACCACGTAAAATTGATTCATCTTGAGCACGAATCGCGTTAGTGGAGTCTTTGCCTTTATCATTCCCATTATTTTTTGAACCTTTAGTCGAAGCAATATCAAAGGTTTTTCCTACGGAGAGCAAAACCGAAGTTAGCATGCTTTGCGCTTGCCGAGTAAATAATATCGTCCCGCCCGCAACGGCTTGAATATCTAAGCGACATTGATCCATCACGGTTATTTTTTTTTGTGCAAAAACAGAAAGGTTTTCAGATTTTACGTTTTCTTCAAAAATGATATTTCGTCCAGCTAATAAATCAATTTGATGTAAACGGATATTGCCTCGAATGCGGATATCCCCTTGCGCTGCCAATGTTCCTGGCCCCCAAATATCCCAAGTAGCATTTCCACTATTGTTAATTTCGATATCGCCTAGGGGGTAAAATATTTCGGTGGTACTATTAAAATCAAAGGGATGCGCTTTATCAAAAACTCCATTTCCACTTGGCCCGCTTTCTCTTTGCATTTGTTTTTTCCATTTTAATTCGAGTTGCTGATATTTTTTTTCACAAAAACCATTGATCAAATCCGCGCGTGAAAATCCCATGGGTAAAGCAAATATTTTTCGGGACGAATCCGCAATCGCCGAATGAATATCTCCAATAATACTCTCGGGAGGAAATTGTTCTAGGGGAAGGGTTCCATCCAAAGTCAATGCCGCACCAAAAAGACTATCATTAAGTGCGCGACCAAACCGTGCCATTAAAGTTACCGTATCTTCTCGGTAAACCCCAGTGGAAATTATTTCTAAATAACTTTGAGCAGCATTAACCTTAATTCTCGGATGCGAAGAGGCCTCTTTTAAATTTGTATCCAATAAAAAAGCAAAGCTATCAACTTCGGTTTTAGAAAAAACATTAGAAAGTATTTTTTTGTGTATGGAATCATTTTTTAAAGCATTGGTGTTCGTATCCGCATATTTTTGCCAATACAACTGATAGGCGATACCCGATTCTGCAATATAAAACGCTTGTGTATGCTTAAGTTCTCTGCCCCATTCCGTCATGCCCTGACGAGAATTGCTTAACAAATAAATTACTGCTGCACATAATACCGTGAGCACCACCAAAACCACCGTTAAGGCCGCTCCGTTTTGCTTTACACGATAACAAATAGGTTTTTTAAAGAATTTATTTTTCCAGCGACAATTCAAAAGTTCCCGCTCGATCTTTTAATATAACGCGATTGGGTGATATGGAAATCACTTGTGCGGAATCAATAACATTTCCTTCACGCAGAATTTTTTTTTGTCCTGAATTATTGGTTATACTGGCGACATTATTTCCCACGGTTCCCTTTAATACATAATGTCTAGGAGGTGGAGGCGCGGCGGGTGTATGCACATAATTTGCAGGTTTTTCGGCAATATGTATTTCTTGAAAGGGATTATTATTTCCAGCACCCGAATCTGAATCTATGCGTGTGGATGATTTTTCTTTTAAAGAAGCTAAGGCTAAATCAACCAATTCATCCGCTGAAATCTCCCCTTTAGTTTTTTGTTTTTGCATTTCAGCACCATGAGGAAGTTGTATATATAAAGCATTCACAGCATAAATCGAGAGTATAAACGCTCCTAAGGCTGGCCACCATTTTTTAAATAAATTCATGGTAAGGAAACTCCAGCGGGAATAAAAGCGTAAAAAGAAAATTGCGTTTCCAATTTATTTTGTGATTTACGAATAATTAAATCTTCCAAGAATAAGTAAGGATATTGCGAGGGTAACTTGCCCAAGAAATCAAGCAATTGAGTGTAGGTAGTTAGCCCATCCACTTTTATTTTTAAAGACTTTAAAGGTTGCGTTTGCATTAAAGTTGGTGTGGTGCGCAAAACCGTTACCCCACTTAATTGTGCCATATTACGAACTTGATCAATTAGGGTTTGCATTGATAAATTAGGAGCTAGTGCTGCTTGTTTCTCCGTGTAAAATTTCTGTAGAGCATTTACTTCGCTTTGTAATTTTTGTTCAGTGGAGTCGAGCCATGATTTTTGATAAATATTTTCGCGTAAAGCCATAACGGCTAAGTTTTCTTGATGGATTTTATTGACTAGGGGTATTAGCACCCATTGCCCAAAGGCCCACAATAATAATACCGGGGCAAACCAAGCGGCAATCCAGAAACGTTTTTGCATTAAATGCGTAGAGAGTGCGGACAAATTCATGGCTTTTCCAAAAGACAATTAACATGAAAAATAACCAATCCACTCGCTAAATCTCTTTTTTGATCGGTTAAACTTACGGATTTAAATTCAGGAATTTTTTCCAACTTGGTTTGAATTCCACGAATAGCATTCCAATCTTTAACCCAAGCCCGAAAGGATAAATCCGATCCCCCCGTAGGAGTTTGAGTAACCATGAGACCTTCTAATCCCGAATGTTCCGGTAAGGCATTGGCAATACTTTGCAAAATAATTTTCCAAGCGTATCCCGATTTCCAAACGGGTTTCAATTCCAAAGCTTTGCTTTCCAATTGGATTTTTTCTAAACGATAATGCGAAATATTTTTGATTTGCAAAGCATGTGTATCCGCCACAGCCATTAGCTTATGATGTTCGCGCTTAATACCATTAAAATAAATTCCCATTATAGACAAAATCACAAGGCAGAAAATAAATGTCGCTAATAACATTTGTCCTGCAAAAAAACGATTGCGAATGAGTGTAAAAGTATGGGCTTTTTGTGGGCGGGCATGTTCTTGTAAAGCTGGATTTTTTAGCACGGAGGCTAAACCATAATGCAATAAATTTGCATAAGCAACGGGACCTTGCCATATCTCGACCGAATCCATGGCCTTTGCCCAATTTTTAACAGGTTCGGACTGTTTGTTTACCTGATTTAAAGCGAATGATTTTAAAATCAAATTTCCATTTTTTTCTTGACCGACTAAAAATTGCCGATGCGCTAGTAGCCTTTGCACAAGATCAGCTTCAAGGGTAATATTCAAGCAAAGTAAATGATAAGGGGCGCCATTATGAAAAATCCAAGAATATAGCATGGTATCTAATTCATAGACTAATTGAAAATGCAAGCATTTTGTTTGTGCAGCTATTTCCTCGCCAATGGCTTCCAAGCCAATTTCCATCGGGATAGATACATCAGCCGAAAGTATTTCGGTATCTTTTTTAGATTTTTTTAATTCGGCAAAAACCCGATGATTAGAACCTAAATGCGAATCCTCCACAAAGAGTATATGCCAAGCTCGTAAAATATAATTGTCTTTTTTTGGACCTAAGGCTTCTTCTAAAGCTTTGTTAACCAAGTCTTCATCTGCGGATTCACCAAATGGTGTGCGTATATCTAAATGCAAAAAGGGAATGCCCGCAACCCCTTCAATAATTTTTGTGGTATGGCGTACCCATTTATGATCAACATTTTGAGCTTGCTCAAGAAATTGAATGGCTTTTAAATGACCCTCAGAAAAATAAAATTGGCCTACGCCATGCCCTGCGATGTGTACAGAATGAGGTGGACGAAAAAATGACTTCCAATCCATTAGGCTTGATCCAAAAGTTGAAGAATATTTTTTAATTCATTACGCAGTTCTAAAAGATGTTCTTGATTTTCTTCAGGTTTCTTTGCATTAGTAAGATTAGTAATAGACTTATTTAAGGAGTCCGAAACCGATATAGTAGCCGCGTCTATCTTGGATTTTTCAATCTTCTTTGGCTTAGAGATTTCTGACAAAATTAAGGAAGAACGCAACAAATTAATTTGGCCTTCTAATTCCGAAGGTTTTAAATCCGAAAGTTTCTTTTTTCCACCCGGAATGGTAAACATCTCTTCATAGAGTAAATATTTAATATAGCGAATGAGTTTAATGTCTTTAAGACGATAGGCACGATTTCCTGCACGATTTTTTTTGGGTTTAAGTTGCGTAAATTCGGATTCCCAATACCGTAAAACATGTTGCTCTAATCCGGTTAAAGCACAGACTTCAGAAATGGAATAATAGAGTTTCCCTTCGTCGAGCTGCTTCAAATTAGAATTGTTTGCAATTTTATTTTCAGTTTTATTCATCGTTTCATGCCTAGCTTATTTTCCGTCCCCATTCGGAGACGAGATAAATTCGATCGGTGTCGATAAACTACAAAAAAACAAATACCCAAAGCCACATAAAAAACCGAGAGTAAATGCCGGTCAGGGGAAAAGCGATATTCCGTATAAACCGAAATAGGTAAGACCAAAGCGGCTAATACCGATCCTAAACTTACATAACGTGTGAGCCAAACCACCGAACCCCAAACAGCAAAAATCACCAATGAAGTTATCGGCACCAAATAAATAAAAATACCAAGTGTTGTTAATACGCCTTTGCCCCCTTTAAACCTCGCAAAGCAAGTAAAAGAGTGCCCTATGATGGCGCAAACCCCTGCAGCTAAAGCAACTTGGGAGTTATGGGTCCAATAAAAAGCGAGGTAACAGGCGAGATACCCTTTGCCGGCATCCAAAAGCGTTACGGGAATGGCAGGTTTCCAACCCAAAGTTCGCAGCACATTGGTCATGCCGGGGTTTTTGCTACCCACAGCAAGAATATCGGTGGAGTAAAAGTATTTAGCTATCCAAATCGCTGAAGGAATGGAGCCTAATAAATAGCCGGCTAAGGAGGCTAACAGTGAACTTAGTAAAAGCGGAAAATTCATTCGCCCTCTCCTAAGCTGTCCTCTCCAATTTCTGCATGACCTTCGTCATCCGCAAAAGTTTTTTCCCATTCTTCTTCCGTCCAAGAAGCATCGCCCGTGCGGGTTAAAAATTGTTGCAATTCTTCATCGGTACGCAATTGAAAACGACTACGGAACCAAATGCGCAAAGGGACGCCCTTTAAATCAAATATTTCAAATGCTTGGCGACGCAAATAACGGATATAACCTTCATTCACCATAGTGGGCTTACGCGTTTCAAAAGCGATAGCCGGAGGATTTACCATAACTTGGCAAGCGCGATTCAAAACGACCGGCCCTGCCGAAGTAGAAGGATGAGGATGATAACCTACGGTTTCTTCAAAATATTTAATCACCTTATCACGGCCAATGATTCGGGTTAAATTGGATTTTACTTTGATAATTTCTTCTAGCAAACGCGGTGTGCGCTTGCCAGTTAAACCGGACATCGGAAACATAGGATAGAATTCCAAATCAGGAACTTTATACACTAATTCCTTCACCATATGATCAAAAGTTTTGTCTTCAGCTGGAACCAAGTCCCATTTATTAAGGCAAATAATTAGGCCTTTGCCAGCAGTTTGTATTTGCGCAAGAATACGAAAGTCTTGAATTTCCATACCGCGACTGGCATCAATTAATAGCACACAAACATGACTGCGACGAATGGCTTCAATGGCCCGTAAATTGGAATAGTATTCCACATCATCATTAACGCGCGCCTTGCGACGTAATCCCGCAGTGTCGGTTAAAATAATTTTATGCTCACCATACATGAACTCGGTATCGATAGCATCACGCGTGGTACCTGCTATTTCTGAAATAATCACACGGTTTTCACCCACCAAATGATTTACCAAAGTACTTTTACCTGCATTGGGACGGCCTAAAATTGCAACGCGTATCGCCGGATCAGGCGGAATTTCCACTGGCTTATGGGGTAATTTTTCCACTACAGCATCCAATAAATCGGCAATGCCATCGCCATGTAGGGCGGATACCGGCCAAGGTTCACCCAAACCTAAAGTCCAAAAAGCTGAGACCTCGGCGGCGACATGTTTGGATTCGGCTTTATTTACCACTAAAAAAGAGGGTACTTTTTTGCGTTGTAAAACGCGGGCAAATTGTAAATCCAAATCTGTCACACCGGCACGACCATCGGTTAAGAATAAAGCAATGTCCGCATCAGCCAATGCGGCATCAATTTGTAAACGGACTTGTTCATCGATGGTATCGAGTTCCTTATGGATAAATCCACCGGTATCGATCATTTGAAAATAAATGCCAGACCATTCGGCGATTTCATAATGCCTATCGCGGGTTACCCCTTCACGATCGGCGACTACCGCACTTTTATATCCGACTACTCGATTAAAAAAACTACTCTTGCCCACATTGGGACGACCTACTATAACTACTTTTGCCATTCGCATGGGGCCAAAGGTAAACCTTATTTAAGTTATTGGCAATACTCAGCTTATCAAATTTCTCTCAAGTTCTTTTGGGAATTTAAAGTGTTTACAATGTGTTACAGTTCAAAGCACCCATATATTGTAGATTAACTTGCTTAGTAGGGTGGAAAATCATTGTTTAGGAATAGAATGAACATTTTGCAGGACCTATTCCAGCGCTTAATCCAGCACACAAGTAAACTGCGCTTAATTTTAAACTTAACCTTGGTTTTACATGTATTAGGGTTTGCAACGGAAACCTTATCACTCAAACAAAGCGTTGCTTTAGCTTTGCAAAATCACCCGCAAATTCTTTCTGCAGAAGGAAGTGAATCCATTGCGCGATCCAATTTGAAAAGTAATCAAGCTCCATTCTGGCCGCAAATTGGAGTCCAGGCGAATGCCTCTCGCCACGGCAATGAAATAGGAAACTCCGGAACCTTTACTAAAACCTCCAGTCTATCCACTGAATTGGGTGCTCAACAAAATCTATGGGATTTTGGAAAAACGTCCGCGAAAATTACCGGCTCAGAAAAATCATGGGAAGCTAGCAAAGCCGAAACAAAAGCCTCTAAACAAGCTGTGGCCTTAGGCGCGGAAACCGCATACTTCACTTTATTACAGGCCCAAGCTGTATTACTGGTAAATCGTGACGCCTTAAATCATGCCCAAGCCCATTTAGATCAAGTCAAAGGTTTTTTAGAGACAGGTAAAGGGACACGTTATAATGTCATTCAGGCCGAAGTAGAAGTCGCCAATGCTCAATTAAACTTAATCCGCGCCGAAAATGAAATGCATAATAGTCATGTGAAATTAGAAAATGCCATAGGGGTAACTTTGGCGTTTCCTGTCACTTTAAGCGAAAGTCTAACTGTTTTACCAATGCTCTCTCCTGACCTGCCGGAAATGCAACAAGCCTTAGATAATCATCCTGAGCTTGTCGCTGCAAAATTGCACAAAGAAGCTGGAGAAGCTTCCATTAAGGCTGCGGAACGTAATCGTTGGCCCGAATTAACCGGCTTGGCCAGTTATGGCTGGAGCGGTTCTGATTTTAACACAGCCTGGAGTCGAAATTGGAATTTAGGTTTGGGCTTATCTTTACCTATTTTTTCCGGTGGCGCACAACAAGCGTCCATTGCAGCTTCGAAAGGAAACTTACAAATCCTTATGGCTTCGGAAAAAAGTTTAAAGCAAAATATTTCTTTGGAAGTGCAGCAACAAACCTATGCGCAACATGAAGCTTTACAACGTTTGCAAAGTGCAGAAAAATTAAGTGCACAAGCCCAATTGGCTTTGGATTTGGCACAGGAACGCTATCGTCTAGGTTCGGGTAATGCTTTGGAACTTAAAGATGCCGAACTTTCTTTAGCAAATGCGCGTATTGCACGTATACAAGCCATTTGTGATGCGCATATTGCGCAGGCCCATTTACAAAAAGCCATGGGAACATTGCAGTTACCTTCGTTGGCCGAAGGAGAAAAAGTGCAATGAAAAATTGGAAGACTTTGGTCGGAATAACTTTACTTTTAGCCTTAGCGGGTGGCATTTGGTTTTTTCTTGCTCAACGTGAAGCCCCTATCAAATGGCGCACCGCGACCCTAGAAAAAGGCGATATAAACAAAGCGGTTACCGCTACCGGCACGTTAAACCCCCATCTTATTGTACAAGTGGGCACACAAGTTTCGGGAACGCTAGCCAAAGTGCAGGCTGATTTTAATAGCCATGTTAAAAAAGGGCAAATTCTTGCAGTGCTCGATACTGTTTTCCTTTACGCTGTAATGCAGGATGCGCAAGCGAATTTACGCAAAGCGGCTGCACAAGATAAATTAACCAGTAAAGAATTACAGCGTTCCAAAATGTTATTGGATAAAGGGTTGGCAGCGCAAGTCGAATGGGAACAAGCCGATGCCAATGCCGAAACCGCTAAAGCGAATGTGCAAGCGGCGCAATCCCAATTAGCGAGAGCACGCATCAATTTAAGGTATGCCACCATTCGCTCACCCATTGACGGTATAGTCATTGCTCGGCAAGTTGATCCCGGGCAAACGGTTGCCGCGAGTTTTAGCACGCCAACATTATTTTCTATTGCCGATGATTTAGGTAAAATGGAAGTACGCGCCAGTATAGATGAAGCCGATATTGGGGCCATACATCAAAATCAACAGGCCACTTTTCGTGTAGATGCCTATCCCGAAAAAACGTTTAATGGCCTTGTTACCGAAGTACGATTACAACCTACTACCGTGCAAAATGTGGTAGAATATACAGTGATTCTTACGGTAGATAATAAAAATCAATTATTACTTCCAGGCATGACAGCCAATATTTCCTTACAGGTGGAGTCACATGCGGCGGTGCTGAAAGTGCCTTCTGCCGCTTTAAAATTCAACGCTCCCCAAAATCCAAAGGAAATCGATAGCTTAAACATGAAAAGTAAAAAGGGAAATGAAAACCATGAGGCAAATAAAGGCAAAGTTTTTATTTTAGAAAATGGCAAACCTCACCAAGTTACAGTTACTCTAGGGTTAAGTGATGGAGGTTACACTGAAGTTACGGGAGATTTAGCAGTTGGACAATTACTTATTTTGGGGCAAATTGAAACCAAAGCTAGCGCTGCTAAAAATGCCATGCCGGGTAGCACGCCTCCGATGGGCGGATCTATGCGTCGCTTCTAATGTCTACTCCCATTCTTAAACTGGAAGGCGTTTCCAAGGTTTATCCTTTGGAAGGCAATGATGTCAAAGCTTTGCAAAGTATTGATTTGGAAATTCAACAAGGTGAATTTGTGTGTATTATGGGTGCTAGTGGTTCAGGTAAATCAACCCTGATGAATATCTTAGGCTGTCTCGACATCCCCACAAGTGGCCGCTATAGTATTAATGGGGTCGAAGCCCAAAATTTAAATCCCGATGCCTTAGCGATTTTGCGTAATCAAACTCTGGGCTTTGTATTCCAATCATTTAATTTATTATCGCGTACTACTGCGGTGGAAAATGTGGAATTGCCTTTATTATATGCCGGTAAAATAAGTTCGACGGAAATTCGGGAACGCGCTGTGGCCGCTTTAACCGCCGTGGGTTTAGCCGCAAGGCTATGGCATTTTCCGAGTCAATTATCGGGTGGACAACAACAAAGAGTGGCCATCGCAAGGGCCATGGTGAATAAGCCCGCATTGATTTTAGCGGATGAGCCTACGGGTAACTTGGATAGTGTAAGCAGCGTGGAGATTATTTCCGTTTTTCAAAAATTACATGCGCAAGGAATTACCGTGATTATGGTTACCCATGAATCTGATATTGCGGCCTTTGGGCAAAGAACCATTACTTTTCGCGATGGAAAAATTTTAAGTGATATGCGCAATGCACATCCTGTTGATGCAGAAGCACAATTGCAAGAAATGCAAAATGAAGCTTCAACATTGAAGAAAAACTAATTGATGAGTTTTGCAAATATTCTCCGTTTAGCTATTCGTTCCATAAACCGCAATAAATTACGTTCATTCCTAACCATGCTGGGCATTATCATTGGCGTAGCCGCAGTAATCGCAATGCTAGCGGTAGGTCAGGGTAGTCGCGATGCGATTAATTCGCAAATAGCGAGCTTAGGCACAAATGTGATTCTCATCTTCCCAGGAAGTGTTACCAAAGGCGGTGTACGCACTGAAGCCGGTGCCGCAGCCAATTTAACCGAGGCCGATGCTTTAGCCACGGGTAAAAATTGTCCCGCAGTCAAAGCCTTTTCTCCAATTGTACGACAGGGATCACAAGTAAAATACCAAAATCAAAATTGGCGCACTAATGTTACGGGAACTTATCCCAGCTATTTAGAAATACGCGATTGGGCTATTGAGGAAGGAAATATTTTTAGTGAAAGTGATTTACGAAGCGCGAGCAAGGTTTGTGTCTTGGGCCAAACCGTAATTCAAAATTTATATGGTTTGGGAATAAATCCTGTAGGAACGGATATACGCATTCGCAATGTTCTATTCAAAGTAATTGGAACCCTTGCAGCCAAAGGGCAAAATGCCTTAGGGCAAGATCAAGATGATGTGATTCTGGCACCCTTTTCCACGGTTCAAAAAAAAATCATGGGAATAACTTTTGCCAATTCGTTGATAGCCTCAGCAACCACACCCGATCAAATCGAGGAAGCGCGTGCTGAAATTAAACAAACCCTTTTAGACAGACGAGGGCGTAACCAAGGAGATACTCCTGACTTTACCATACGTACGCAAACCGATATTGGCAATGCAGCTGAAGAAACTTCCAAAACCCTAAGTATTCTCTTAGCCAGCATCGCCAGTGTGTCCCTTTTGGTAGGAGGCATAGGCATTATGAATATCATGTTGGTATCGGTTACCGAACGTACACGTGAAATAGGCATTCGTATGGCTGTGGGCGCTCGTAGTCGCGATGTATTATGGCAATTTTTGGTGGAGGCTTTGGGTCTTAGTTTTGTAGGAGGATTATTAGGAATCCTTTTAGGATTAGGAGTTTGTACATTCATCTCCAGTTTACAAGACTGGCCTATTAAGGTTTCTTGGCTTTCCATTGCCTTTGGATTTGGCTTTTCAGCAGCCATTGGGATTTTTTTCGGATGGTTTCCCGCGCGTAAAGCGGCTAAGCTAAATCCTATTGAGGCTTTACGTTATGAATAAAAATTTAAAACTCGATTTTCATTTACACACCATCGATGATCCAGAAGACAGTCATGTTTATCATACTGCGCAAGAACTTATCGATAAAGCGGCTATTTTAAATTATAGTGTGCTTTCCATCACATTGCATAATCGGCAGCTTTGGCAACAACCTATTATTGACTATGCCTTGTCCAAAGGTATTTTACTAATTCCTGGGGTCGAACGCGAAATCGAAGGCAGTCATGTACTCTTAATCAATTTTAAAAATGCTGAAGTCATGGCCATTAAAACTTTTGCTGATTTGGCTAAATATAAAAGTACTGAAAACTTAGTCATCGCTGCCCATCCCTATTATCCCAATTCGATTTGCTTGCAAGACGATGTACTTAAATATTGGGATTTATTCGATGCCTTAGAATGCTCAGGATTTTTTCATAAACTTTGGAATCCTAATCGTAAAACAATCACATTAGCCGAACAAAAAGGAAAACCCCTAGTCGGCAATTCTGATACACATACCTTAGAACAGTTCGGAACTATTTGGACAGAAGTCGAGGCCGAACAAACGGCAGCATCCGTTATTGCGGCAATTAAAGCCGGAAAAGCTAAAGTAAAAAGCCGGCCTTTGCGTACAAGAGAATTATTTATAATAGGCTGTAAAGTAGTGTTATACGGTTATTGCAATTGGATTGATTATAAACGCAGTCGCGGACTTCAGCTCAATCCCGCATAAAAAATACTAGCGATAATACCGCACATTAATGAAAAACTGATAGCGATATTCGCTAAGAAAAAATCTTTATTCATCGCATCCAAACTCGCACTTTTACGAAATGCATGCAAATAAGTAAGTAACAAGAAAGTTACTCCCCAAGCAAGGCCAAAGGGCCAGCGTAAATGTCCCACTTGGGCCATAACTATAAGCACTATTAACATCAAAGCATGCAGTAAAAAAGCAATCCGCAATGCGCCTTTAGTTCCCCATTTCACCACCAAAGAATGCAAATGACTTTTTTTGTCGAATTCATAATCTTGTGTGGCATAAATAATATCAAAGCCACTAATCCACAACAATAGAGACAATGCCAATAAAACGGGTTCAATATTGAGATGCCCTCTTACGGCAATCCAAGCACCCGCGGGTGAAATAGATATGGCTAATCCCAAAAAGAAATGGCAGAGGGCGGTAAAGCGTTTAGTCCAAGAATAAAAACAAACGGCAATTAAAGTCGGCACTGATAAAATAAAAGCCAAATAATTTATCCAAAAAGTAATGGCAATAAATGCTAAACCGTTTAATGCAAAAAACAACCACACTTGCTTTTTCGAAAGCTTGCCTGCGGGAATATGGCGCATTTGCGTGCGTGGATTTTTCCCATCCAAATCGGCATCGACCAAACGATTAAAAGCCATCGCGGCATTGCGACAAAAAACCATACACAATAATATTTTTATCGCTATCGCTATGGAAGGTAAACCATTGGCAGCCCAAACCATAGCGGCCATAGCAAAGGGTAAAGCAAATAAAGTATGGGAAAATCTAACGAGGGAAAGGTATTCTAAAAATTTATTCAGCTTCTGCATTTTTTACTCAAGCAGAAAGCTAACAAAATCTTTGCAAGCTTTAGGGTGCTTAAGCTTATAAAGCCTTGAGTTGATCTTCTAATTGCTTATCGCGACCGGAAGCTAATTCTTCCATCGCCGTGATGGTCTTTCCAGCTAAAACTATAAAACTATCCGTTTGTTCGTTTTTGGGCAGCTGTATAATCCTTTGAACTTCCGCTCCATTAAATACCGATATTAAACCGTCTTCAAAATGAATCGGCTGACCTTGTTCAGTGCGATTCAATAAATCATTAAAGATGAGTTCTAAGCGAATAAGAAAATCTGTTTCACTGCTTTGGTTTAAGGCCAATAAACTATTCATAGCATATAAAACATTAAATATATAATGCCTTTTTTCTTTGCTCACATTTGTCAAAAAATAAAATTCAGAAACAATTTCACCCTCAGCAGTTTTCACTAAAGACTTCGCACAAGTAATTTTACTGGGTTCAAATCTTTTTAATCCTTGACCTTTATCCCAAAGATCCTTGGCTGAAATTTTAATTAAGGGGATTTCAGGAATTGCTAATGCAGCGTCTCCATTTTCTTCAACCCAACCATTTTCTTCTCTCTCCATTGCCTCTGCGGTAAAATAGGCGCTGGCGTGTGCTTCTGCTTGCGCGGCCAAATCAACTTCAGAAGGTTTTTCTATTGCAACGGGGGTTTCAATAACCGCAATAATTGGCTTTTCTATTGGCACTTCAGTTGGGACCACTACAGGTATGGCTGCGAGTGGAGCGTGATCTGGTAAGTCACTTACAATTTCATAAAGCCCATTTAAAATACTCCGCTTATTATTTTCCAATTCTTCTTTCAAATTACTTTCAATAAAACGTAACTCTTCTTCTTTTTTGATCAGTTTTTCGGTGGATTTAGCCAACTCGCGAAGCTTGGCTTGCGAATCCATTAAATCGCGTTTAACTTCGGCTAATTCTTGATTTTTCTTTTTGTATTCTTCCGTCATTTTACGGGAATCATCGGTAAGTAAATTAATCTTGGTTTCTTTTTCTTTGGCAATATCCAAGCGATTTTTATAATGGTCTAAAATCAAATTAAGTGTGCCGTCTTTTTCAGCTTTGCCTTCGGATAATTTTTTTAATTCCAATAAGGCCATTTCACATAATTCTTTTTCGCGCTTAACAATAATTTCTGTTGCGCCATAAAGCTCTTGTTGCTGATTATTTTCATAGGCCGAAGTTAAAGCATGGAAAATTTTATTGTCTTGTAACTTAGGTTTCACCAAACCCTCTTTATTCGCTGTAAAGCTCCAGTCTTGTGCGGTCTTCATAATGTGCCTCTCAAATCAATGCCAACGAAATTTTTGGTTTTATTACTCTCATTATACTTCTAATGAATCCACTAACTCGAGCACAAGACCATATTCTTTTAATTTTCTTACCGTCGCTAAATCTTCGTCTTGGGTTATTTTTTCTAAATCATGAAAGCCGTTTTGCACCGCTTTTTTTAAATAATAAAGACCATCCTCTAAATTTTTGGTTTGCGCATGACAGCAAGCCAAGTTATACAAACAGTCGGCATCGATTGGATTTTGTGTTAAAACATTTTCGAGAATTTGAATCGCTTTTTCCATTTGATTTTGACTGCGATATAGGCGCGCTAATTCAAAGGCCGGCGCATCCGCACCAGGATTTAATACTAAAGCTCTTTGTAAACGACTCTCGGCTAAATCTAAAGCCCCATTTTCTTCTAACATCAAAGCCAGTAAAGTTAAAGCCTCAGGAGTTTCCCCTACTTTTTGCAAATACTTTTCGATTTGTTCAATGGCCGCAATTTTTTGTCCAGTTTTCCACAAGCAATTGGTAATGCGTAAAGTTAAATGGGGAAATTTATCCGCTTCCGGAGTTTTTTTTAAAACATTCAAGCATAGTTGATATTGCCCCAAATCATAAGCTAAAGCCCAAGCTGCACGGCGCTCCTCTTCACTTAATTGCGCACGCATTAAAATTCTTTCTACCAAACGAAAGGCTTCTTCCGTTTCCATTTCAATTTGACAAAGTTTGGCTAAAGCCAATAAAGTGGGAACATGATTCGCATCCATTTTAATTGCTGAGCGAAAAATATCGCGAGCTAAACGAAATTCTTTTTCTGCTAAATACACTCTTCCCAAAGTGTAAAAGGTATCCGCAGAATGCGACACTAATTTTAAAGCTTTTTGCAAACTTTGTTTTGCTTCATCAAAGCGTTCCAATTCCAAATACAATATCGCCATATTGTGTAAGGCCAAAACATAATTTTCATCCTTACGGACGCAGAGTGCATAAGCAGCAACAGCCTCTTCACAGCGACCTAAGGCATAAAGCGCATTCGCGCGATTAAATAAAGCTTCGATAAAATCGGGCGAGGCTTCATAGGCTTTGGAGAAAAAATCTAAGGCGCTCTCAGGATTTTTTCTTAGCATAGCAATTTGTCCGAGACAATTTAAAAAAGCACTTTTTCCCATGCTAAAAGAAATTCTTTTTTTACAGATAGCTTCTGCAGCTGATAAATCTTCAAGTCGAATAAAACTATTCGCAAGATTAATTAAAGCATTAATATCTTCGGGATTTTGTTGCACATATTTAATTAAAACCGATTTCGCACCTGAAAAATCCTCTGCATTAAACAAGGCATTGCCTAAATTCAATTGATATTCGGGCTTACTCTTTTGTGCGAAGGCTTGTTTAAAAAAACGCGCTGCTGATTCGAATTTTTTCTCGAGAAAAGCAACTTCCCCTTTAGCATTTAGGCAGTGTGAATCCTTAGGATCCATTTTTTCGAGCTTAGCTAAAGTTTGTACCATAGCTGGAATTAAGCCTTTTGATTTTTGCTGCGCATATAATTCCCAAAGATTCAGGGCCGTTTTATCCATAGCGTAAATCATACCATGTGGAGTAGTGATTTGGGTAGGTGGGTTATTCTTTTGGGATTAACTTGAGTTAAGTATTTGCTAAGCGAAGAATTTTGGTTGGGATGCAAGGATTCGAACCTCGATAGCCAGAATCAGAATCTGGCGTCCTGCCATTGGACGACATCCCAAAGGTTCTCAAAAACAGAGTTTTTGAGTTGCACAATTCTAAATTTGTTTAACCAAGAGTTCAAGCGCATTCGTCAAAAACAAAAAAGTGCCGAAAATTTTAGAAAAGATTAAAGACTTTCTAAAAAAATCCGAGTAACTTAAAATAAGGTACACTCTATCCTATGCCCGTTCGGAGGATTTATGAAATACATCATGCGCCATAAAACTGAATCGCTTTATAGCAAAATCCCTTTTTTGGGAGGTCGGCCTAAACGCGAATTGAACATTGATAAAGACGATATCATCAATTTGATGATTGCTTTAGAATTAACTGGAGATGTCGCCTTGTTTCTTGAAGACCGGCATTTGTTCAATTAAGTCTAAATTTGTAAGCCTCTGTTTAAGAACTTACTATTGGTTAAACTATTACTTTAAGTTTAATCAGAGGTTTCTATTTTCAGCCTTTTCAGTCCAAAAGCCCGCCAGCGTTTCCATTTTTTAATTACTTATCTTCTTGAAGATAAAAAGCCCATACTTTTTGGGTTAACCCTAGTTTTAATTTCTACCGCTCTCGATCAAGTTTCTCCTTGGATGGTGAAAGTTATTTTGGATCGTCTTGGTTCTGGAGCCGGCATGTCGGCTATGCTGCTGCCACTTTTCACTTTAGCATCCTGCGCACTTGTAGCCGGTTTCTTACTTTACTTTCAAAGACTTTGGGTAATTCGTAGTTCTCGTCGTATTGAATATGCCATGCGCCGCGATTTATTTGCGGATCTCATTCGCCAGCCCAAAGTTTATTTTGATCGTCATACCATTGGTGATATTATGTCGCGTGCCACCAATGATTTAGATCGTATTCGTGACATGGTCGGTCCAGCTATTTTGCATTTAGCGCGTATGGGTTGCTTATTAATTTACACCACATTTTGTATTTGGAAATTACATCCTAGGCTTATGCTTATTGGGCTATTGCCCTCTTTAATCATGCCCATTATTGCGAATGCTTTTTTAAAAAAGATGTATGGCTTATTTGGTGGCATTCAAAAAAGCCTTTCCGGTTTAAACGCTTTTGTGCAGGATAGTCTTTCGGGTATTCAAGTGGTTAAAGCCTATGGCAAACAAGAAGAATTCCAAACTAAATTTACCAAAGCCTCTGAAGAATTACGTGATGCGTCTTTAAATGTCGCTTATTCCAATTCCATTGTATGGCCTGCTATTGGTGTGCTGGGAGCCATTAGTACCATTTTAGTTATAGGACTGGGCGGTCGTATGGTGATTCAACATGAAATCACTGTGGGCTCCTTGTCTGCTGCCGTGATCTACTTGTTACGTTTACAATTCCCACTCGTGGGCTTAGGTTGGGTCATGAGCATGATACAAAGAGGAAATGTTTCCATTGATCGATTAATTGAGGTACGTGCCGATTTTGAAAAAACCACTTGGGCTAACTCTGAATTAAAAAATTTTACCGAGGATTCCTCCACGGTCCCTGGTATTTTCCCCTCTAAATTCGAAAAGCTAGAAATTCGAAATTTAGGCTTCGCTTATCCTGCCGGACAAAATGTTTTAGAAAAGATTACGCTCACCTTGCATAAAGGCGAAAGCCTAGGCATTGTAGGCGCTATTGGATCCGGCAAAACCACATTGCTGCATTTGATTTGCGGTATTTATATGCCTAAGCCAAACACACTATTTTTAAATGGCAAAGTGCGTGAAGAGTTTTCCCCCGAAGAATGGAAAAAATCCTTTGCTTATGCACCACAAGATGGATTTTTATTTTCCACCACTATCCGTGAAAATATTGCCATGGGACAAAAACCCAAGGTTAACATTTCGGTTACGTCTACACCAAAGGCCAATGCCGAAACACCCGAAGAAAATAGCTTCGAAGAAAACTTAAGTGTGGAAAAAGCGGGAGAATGGTCGGCATTTGCGCGTGACTTACAGCAAATTCCACATGGCTATGAAGCCTTATTAGGTGAAAAAGGCATTAATCTCAGTGGTGGACAAAGACAACGCGTAGGCTTAGCCAGAGCCTTGGCGGCAGGCTCTCCGGTTTTATGTTTGGATGATACCCTCTCCGCACTCGATACCGAAACCGAAAATGTAATTCTCACTAATTTACGCGAACATTTTGCCGAGCAAACTTTGATATTAATTTCCCATCGCCTCTCGGCGGTGAGTCATTGCTCAACCATCATTTTTTTACAGGATGGAAAAATTGTGGAACAAGGCAAGCATGCCGAATTATTAGCCTTAAATGGACAATATGCTGAAATTTGGGAAAAGCAAAAACTCAGTCGCTCCTTGGAGATCACATGAGTACGGCAACCGACAAACCAAACCCACGCAAAGAGTATTTATCCGAAGATAAAAGTGCACATTTTCTCGATGGTAAATTATGGCTGCGTTTTGTTGCCATGACCAAACGTCACAGGCTGCTTACGGTAACATGTTTATTACTATTACTTATTTCCGAAATTTTTCCTTTATTACAGCCGCGTCTCTTACGTGACATGATTGACGGTCCTATTTTACAAGGCCGGATGCAGGATTTATGGAAACCCATATTGTTGTTTATTGGGTTAGTATTAGGCGCAGGCATTTTTGAATATCTCAAAGCCGTACTCAGCCAAAACTTAGGCTTACGCATTATTCATGAATTACGTTTGCAAATATTTGCGCGCGTGCAACTTTATAGCATGGATTTCTTCCATCGCACACCCATAGGCCGCCTAATGACACGTTTGGGCAATGATATCGATTCCTTAAATAGTTTATTCACCGAAGGGTTGATTGATTTACTCGGTGCCGTGCTGATTATTGTTTATGCAGTCGTTTTCATGCTCATTTTAGATTGGCGCTTGGCCTTAGCCACTTTGGCCGTATTGCCGCTTATGATATGGACGACTTCTATTTTTCGTAAAGCCGTGCGCAAAACCAATGTAGAAATTCGCCAACGCCTAGCCGAACTCAATTCCATTTTGCAAGAAAGTTTAATGGGCATTCCCATCGTGCAAATTTTTGGCAAAGCTAAAGAACAAACGGAACGCTTTGATCATAATAATGCGGCTTGTCGCGATGTGTGGTATAAAAATGTGCAATGCTATGCGGTGTTCTTTCCGGTCATTTTTGGCCTTACCGAAATGTCATTAGTATTACTTTATTTTGTTGGCGCTTATTTATGTTTTCACCATGAGGTTTCCCTAGGCACCTTGGTGGCTTTCTCATGGTATGCGGGAACATTCTTTCGCCCTTTGCGCGAACTCAGCGATAAAATAACCGCCTTGCAAACCGCGTTGGCTGCAGGTGCACGCGTATTCACTTTATATGATGCGGAAGTTTTTTTACCTACGGGCAATTTGGAAAAAGTTGCCGAGCCAGTACAAATTCAATTCAAAAATGTGAACTTTGGTTATGAAAAAGATCAACCCGTACTTAAGGATATTTCGTTTGAAGTTAAAGCGGGTGAAACTATTGCCTTAGTAGGCGCAACTGGCAGCGGCAAAAGCAGCATTGTCTCACTATGTAATAAATTTTATTTGCAGGACTCTGGCGAAATTTTATTGTCGGGACAACCGCTCACGGCTTACTCCGAAGCGACTTTACGGCGCACTATCGGTTTAATTTCCCAAGATGTGTATTTATTTTCCGAAAGCATTTATTTCAATATTGCTTTAGGGCCTGATTATGATAAGCAAAGAGTAGAAGAAGTATGCGCCCAAGTGCAAATTCATACTTTTATACAAACCCTTAAAAATGGGTATGAAACCAAATTGCAAAAAGGTGGTGAAAATATTTCCGCCGGCCAAAGACAATTACTCGCTTTCGCTCGTGCATTATATCATCGCCCTAAAATTCTCTTGCTAGATGAAGCTACGGCCTCGGTGGATACGCAAACCGAAGGACTGATTCAAACTGTATTAGCGGATATTACCAAACAAATGACCACCATTGCAGTAGCGCATCGTCTCTCGACTATTCAAAAAGCCAATTGCATTTTAGTATTACATAAAGGCGAAATTCGTGAACAAGGTACTCATGATCAGCTCATAGAAAAACAAGGTATTTACTATAAGCTACATAAATTAGAGGGCTTTACAGATCAACACTAGTTCTACTAATACTGCCAATTCTATATAAGAAAATACTACTGTAAAATTCTACGCATAAGTTTTGCGCCCCCTACTAAAGCCACGAAATAAAAAAATAACATCCAAGCTAATAATGGAAAAAGGATCATTATTAAATGGCCTATAACTCCCAAGCTAGCAGTTATAGTAATTAAAGCCAATGAATCATATTGCTCCAGAATCCAAGCAAATAGCAATACTGTAGACGCAAAGGTTAAAATCAATGTTCCCCAAAATACTCTGCGCGAATTCTTCCATCCCAACCCACTCAAGATTTTTTTCCATAATGCATAAGGAGGAAAGGCGAATATTTTAAACAAAAATTTAGTGGAATAAAATAGGCTTTGGTAATGTCGATGTATAAGCCCTTTATTCAAGGAAGTGGATAGTTTAAAACCTTTCATGTGGCACGCAAACCAAATGAAAATCCCCTGCGCAAACAAAGAGCCTAATAGAACCCCAAAAAAGCACCAAGGCGAAGCACTAAGCAGTCGTACATTTGCCAATCCAAAGGCCAACATAGGCAACATAAGTAGAGCTGGCATAAGCAAAATGTCGAATAGAATGTGCGGAAATGAAGGCATCCATTCACCAAATTTATATGCATTCGTGAGCAAACTTCTTTTTAAAAATTTTTGCTCTACGGTGGTAATCACTAATAATAAAAGTAATGCCAATAAGAAAAACTCTGTGAAGAGAATCAATACTGCAGGGCCAGTATTTTTAGCCAAATTTGCATATACTCCAGGAAAGGTTTTCTTGCGGGGAATATAAAGCGTGGAATCCAAAACTAAAGTGGTATCTAAAATTTGTGCAAAAGAAAATTCGCCATGAGCTTGGGGGAAGGACTCTTGCTTGGAGGTATTTCCGTATGGATATTTTTTTATAGTGAGATGGGATTGTAATTCCGGCGAACAACGCGAGATATAAGGTAAATTTGAAAAACGTCCCAAAGTACGATCTTTACCGGTAAGTGGATTTCCAAAAAAGCCATCTATCCATACCAATAATGATCCATTAATCGTAGGACTCATACCCATATGTTCCACAGGCGTCTCCATTTTCTCAGCCGTTTCATGCAAGGTATGCAAGGTAATGGGGATTGTATCATGATAATGTCGCGCATAAGGGTAAACACTTTGTTCAAAATCGCGAACGGTACAGGCTGCCGCCATATAATCAATTTGATCGACGCGAATTTCGGGATAGGTGCGCAACCATTCATTCAGTACTATAGATCCCATACTATGGCCCAATACCCGCAGAGGTAGCTTATTAGTTACGGTATCTTTTTGCCAAGCATCGGTAAATTGTCGTAAGCCACCCCGAAAAGTCGAAGGTTCTAAAATCGGGATGGTTGTTGCCTGCGCAATATCCAAAGCCGTATCTTGCGAGAAAAGTAAACGTGAGCGGCGTAACATTACATCCCAAGCGCTACGACCAAAGGCATCGAGAAAAGGCGTGGAAAATATTTTTAAACCTGACCATTCTAACCACATCAAATTATGTTGAGTTAAATGTCCAAAATCTTGCTGGTCAATGCCATTCCAAATCGTAGCCTTACCAAATGTATTTTTGTGAAAAGGTGTATCCTTTGCATCTTGCTTGTTCGGCGCATCAAAGTTACGACTATCCCCTAATACTTCTCCCACTCGTGAAATCCAAATACCTGGCGCACTCGAAATGCCGCGCACAATGTCGGCATCAAAAAATAGCGGAGCCATAAGCTCCATAATCACCATCTGAATATTTTTTTTCGATGCAGTGATAAAACTTGAATCGTGAAAAGGCTGGCGAATATCTACACCTTCGCGAATAAAAAGCAAATGATCGATATAACAGGATAAAAGTGAAGAATGCCAGTTCACAAAAATAGGGTAATACCCTGCCGCCAATAATTCGTCTTTATCCTTGCGTACCTTTTCAATAGTGCCTAGACGAGTATTCATCCCTCCATGTACATAAAACAAAATTTTCCGAACCGGAATCGCCCTAGCGAGAGTATCCTTTCGTAAGGAATCGATATTGAGAAATATATTTGAAAAATATTGCTGCGTTTCCATCGAATCTAAGGGATGATATTTCTCTATGGCCTTCGTGAACAAATTGGTTTTTTGCGAGGACGCAGTGGTCAATTTTCCCTGGGAATTGATAAGTAACATGTATTTCTGAAGCTCTGGAAGGTCATTCGACCGCGAACTTTGGCAAGCGCAAAAAAAACTTACCGCGGAAAGAAACAGCAAGCCACGAGAAAAAAAGGTTTTGATTTTCACAGTACTAACCTCGCTCGAAGCTGATTGGAGATGTTTGAGGGCAAAGGTAGCAAGTATATTCTGTAAACTTAGGAGAAAAAAGCCGGTTTTTTCATCCTAACTCCGCTTTACTATTTAACTTAGAGTCAAAATTACCTATACTTAGCGCTTTCACAGAGAGTTGTCCGAGCGGTTTAAGGTACATGCTTGGAAAGCATGTTTGCCCTAACAGGCAACGGGGGTTCGAATCCCCCACTCTCTGCCACCTTTATAGGAGTGTTTATGTCGAAGAACCAACATTTATCGATTGAGGATTGCTACAACCGAGGCAGTTCCCCTTTCTTCGCAGTCATGATGTGCTCACAAGAAGCACGTTTCATCAATGAACAAGCCAATTTAGGCTTTATTAAATTGACTGAAAAGCCTGCGACTATTGCGATTCATAAGTTCAAGGATCGTCGTTTAGAGATGCTTCCTGAAGTGAAAGAAGACGAAAACTCCTAATCCTTAACCCCAGTCTTTTTGCATTATGGCGTTAAAAGACAAGAAAATATTGCTCGGGATTACGGGCAGTATCTCAGCTTATAAAGCTTGCGATTTGATTCAAAGGCTTAAAGATCAGGGTGCGGAAGTACGCGCTCTGCTTACTTCCAGTGCCGCAAAACTAATTCAACCGCAAACTTTCGCCGCATTAACCAATCATCCCGTTTATATCAATGTGTGGACCGATAGTGGTGATGATAAAGCCCATGGCCCCATGGACCATATCGCTTTAGCGCGTTGGGCTGATATTTTTATCATTGCTCCTTGCACCGCGCATACGCTTGGAGAGCTAGCGCAGGGACTTACTGGCTCCTTACTTTCCCTTACTTACATGGCCTATGCTGGTAACGTGTATGTTGCGCCTGCCATGAACACCATTATGCTACAGTCTGCCGCGCTACAACGTAACATAGCCTTACTGCAAAGTAAGGGCGATATCATTTTACCTACGGGTGCAGGCTTGTTAGCGTGTGGAGAAAACGGCGATGGAAAATTATTAACAGTAGAACAAATTATTCTCTTCATAAAAAGCCATTTGGCCTTACGTACAAGTTACCCCAACCTAAAAGGCAAAAAAGTTTTACTTAGCGCGGGACATACTCAGGAAAAAATTGATGATGTGCGTTTTATTTCCAATCGTAGCAGCGGGAAAACCGCATTAGCAATTGCCCGTGCTTTAGTGCTTTGCGGCGCACAAGTGGAATTAGTGGCGGGTATCATGGAAGAAAATATTCCCGCAGGCGTATTTACGCAGCGGGTAAAGTCCTCACATCAATTTCATCAAACTTTATTGGCAGCAGCAAAACAAGCGGATATTATAATTATGGCCGCCGCTATAGCCGATTTTGTTCCCGAAGCACCTATTGCGGGGAAAATTAAAGGCAGCCAAGCTCTGCAGCAATTAGCCTTAAAGCCGAGCGTAAATATATTATCGGAACTCGGACAAAATAAATCAGCGTCACAAATTTTAGTGGGCTTTGCTTTGGAAACGGAAAGTAGTTTAGGCGATGCGCAAAGAAAGTTAACTGAAAAAAACTGCGATTTATTAGTGCTCAATACGCCTATCGATCAAGGCTCTGGTTTTGGTGAAGACACGGTGAAAGCCACTATTTTAAATCGCCAACAAAAATCGTTACCCACTTTGATGCCCCTCAGTAAATTTGCCCTTGCCGATCAATTATTAGCAGAAATAAACGCATGTCAACCTTAAGAGATTATCTGCTTTACCAAACCGATATGGGCTTAGATGAGGTCATACTCGATAAGCCTTGGATTAAACCAAATACTGTCGCAAAACCATTATCACCTACTAAACTTGCCTATTCCTCGGAAATGGAAAGTACGTTACCCTTAACTTATGAGTTACTTGCTACAAGCGTTGTGGAAAATAAAACCAATGGCCTTGAAGCCGATACGCCTATAGACAGAATACCCCTCACGCCCATCCCCGTAGCACCTATTCAAGAACCTATTCCAGATTTTATGGATTTGAATGTTTACTGGCAGTTTATCGAGACACAGGAAAAAATTAAAAACCCTACTGCCCATTGGATAAAAAGTATTGGGCCGTCTTTTGCCGCAGTAGCTTTAATTAGTTTGCAACCGAATGCCTCGGAAATAGCAACAGGCATCCCCTATCAAGGTGAAGAAAGTTTTTTACTCGATAAAATGTTACGTGCCATTAATTTAGATCGGCAATTATTATATGCCGTATTTATTTTAAAGCGTTTTAAAAAGGGTAAAATTAGTCGCTTGGAAATGCTTAAAGCGATGCCTTTATTCTTAGCTGAAATGCGCTTAGCGAAAGCGAATATGGGACTTTTACTCGGTGAAGAATGTGCACAATTATTTTTAAAAAGTGGAAAACCACTAGATGATTTGCGCGGGCAAATTCATATTGTAGACGGACGGGAGTATATGGCAACATATCATCCCTCCGATTTAATCGCCAAAGAAGAATTAAAAAGAAAAGCTTGGGAAGATTTAAAATGGCTGCGAAAAAAACTGGACGAGAACGCGAAAAGCCTGTAAACGCGATACCTGTAGGTTACCGTCTACCGCCCCAAGCTGTAGATGTTGAAAAGCGGGTTATTGGCGCTATACTGCTCGATTCCGAAGCCATTGGTTTGGCCTTAGAATTAATTAATGCCGATGATTTCTATTTGGAAAAACATCGCGCCATTTTTGAAGCGGGTATGGAACTTTTCGAAAAAAATATTCCTATCGATGTCATTACCGTTAAGGATGCTTTACAAAAGGCACAAAAACTCGACTTGGCCGGCGGTGAAAACTATCTCATGGAAATTTCCATGGAAATTGTCAGCTCGGCCCATATAGAACAACATTGTCAAATCGTAAAAGAAAAAGGTTTATTACGTCGCTTGATTAGCACCGCCACAGGCATTTTAGAAAAGGCTTATGACGAAACTTTACCTCCAGGCGAAATCATGGATAGTGCCGAAGGTGAAATTTATAATATTAGCGAAAGCAATATTAAAACCGGCTTTCAGCCCATCAAAAAAATCCTCACCGATACTTTCAAATTGATTGAAAGCTATTCCAAAGGTGAAATCATGGGTGTGGCTTCGGGATTAAAGGATCTCGATCAAATGACTTCTGGATTTCAAAAAACCGATTTAATTATTTTAGCCGGTCGCCCCTCTATGGGTAAAACTGCCTTGGCCCTTTCTATGCTCTCGAATGCAGCGATCCGCTATAATAAAACCGTTGCCTTCTTTTCCTTGGAAATGGGTCGCGAACAATTGGTACAAAGAGTTTTATGTCGCGAAGCCAAAATCAATATGCATCTATTGCGCACCGGCAAGTTACCCAGGCATGACTTTCCTAAATTAGCGCAAGCCGCAGGTAGCATTGGTGAAACTAAGGTTTTCATCGATGATCATCCGGCCTTGAATATTCTAGAATTGCGTGCAAAATGTCGACGCTTAAAAATCCAACACGGCCTCGATATGATTATGGTGGATTATCTTCAACTGATGTCGGGCGCAGGCAAGGTGGAAAACCGCCAACAAGAAATTTCGCAAATTTCTCGTGGTTTAAAAGGATTAGCAAAGGAATTAGAAGTCCCGGTTATTGCTCTTTCCCAATTAAGTCGTGCCGTAGAAACTCGCGGAGGCGAAGGCGAACCAAAACTTTCCGATTTACGTGAATCCGGCGCTATTGAACAAGATGCCGATTTGGTGATGTTTATTTATCGCGACGAAGTTTATAATAAAGAAGCAGAAAAAGGAAAAGCAAAAATTATTTTAGCCAAACAAAGAAATGGACCTATTGGGGATGTGCCCTTAACTTTTGTGGCGGACTATGCTTCCTTTGAAAATTATTCTGGGCGAGTTGAGGTGGAAACGTTTTGAGCTTAGCGGAAAGAGAAAACCCAACGAATGCGTCCGTCGCTGAAGCCTCTTTCTGGCATGATTTATTCGATTCCATCGGACTTTTAGTTCGCAATGGCATAAAGGCAGCTGCTGCAGGAGTTACCGAGAAACTGGAAAAACTTGGGCAAATCACAAAACTCTTTGCAAAAATCATCAAAAGACTACCTTGGTTTTTTCATAATCCGTCCATCACTTTTCAACAAATCATACGTATCGGCGTATCCTCTTTGCCCTTGATTATTGTGATTTCTTTTTTTGTCGGTGCCGTAACAGCCATTTCTGCCAATTATCAATTTCGTGGTTTTGTTCCAGCTACCTACTTAGGAACCGCCGTATGCAAATCAGTAATTATTGAAACCGGCCCGGTACTAACAGCCCTAGTGCTTGCAGGGCGTATTGGTTCAGCCATTGCGGCTGAAATTGGTACCATGAAAGAAAAAGAAGAACTCGATGCCATGCTAGTGCTTAATCTCGATCCGCTCCGTTACCTTGCCATGCCCCGCTTTCTCAGTGCGATTATAGTTTTTCCTGCACTAGTCATGATTTCTGATTTCTTAGCTATTGTGGGAGGTTGGTTAATTTCTCTCCTCACACTTAATATTACTACTTCTACTTATATATTTGGTTTGCGTTTTTTATTCTCCCCATATGATATATGGATTAGTCTTACCAAGGCTTTATTCTTTGGAATTATCGTAAGCATTATGGGTTATTTCCAGGGGCTGGAAGCGGCCGCAGGCGCCAAAGGCGTGGGACAAGCTACTATGAAGTCGGTGGTTTATTCTTGTGTATTTATTTTGATTATTGATTTTTTTATAGTCTATATTGCATATTAATATTTTTGAGAAACTATTAAAAGTTAAGGGATAGGTAACACATAAATGACCGCAGAGAATGCCCAGCAAACCCTTATCGAATTAAAAGGCCTACATAAATCCTTTGGCGGGCAAAATGTGCTACGCGGTGTGGATTTACAAATACATCGTGGAGAAACCATGGTGGTTATAGGCACGTCCGGTGGCGGTAAAAGCGTTATTCTCAAACATTGCATTGGTCTCTTGCAGCCCGATGCCGGTGAAGTTATTGTGGATAATAAAGTGATCAGTAGCCCCCAACAAATCGATGTAAAAACTATTCGTCAGCGCATGGGCATGCTTTTCCAAGGCGCAGCCTTATTTGATTCCATGAATGTGGGCGAAAATATTAAATTTGCTTTGCGTGAACACAATAAAAAACTTACTGAAAATGATCTCGATGATACCATGGCCGAGACTTTACATATGATAAATCTCTCACCCGATATTCGCTTTAAAATGCCTAGTGAATTATCCGGCGGTATGAAAAAGCGTTTAGGGTTAGCGCGCGTGATTGCCCTTAAGCCAGAAATTATTCTCTATGATGAACCCACGACTGGCCTTGACCCTATTACTTCAGATGTAATCAACGATTTAATTTTAGACATGCAAAAAAAATTAGGCGTAACGAGTATCGTTGTGACGCATGATATGGTATCTGCGTATAAAGTTGCAAATCGCTTATCAATGTTATTCGATGGGAAAATTATTTTTACCGGTAATCCCGAAGAGACGCATAATACGTCCAACCCTTATGTACAACAATTTATTACCGGACGTCGCAAGTTACTGGCTGAAGCGGATTAAAGTTCAGCGAAAACTTTAACGAAAATTCTGAATTCCCCATACCTTGCCTGCAGGTGTTTCATAAAATCCACAAGCCACCTTGGTATAACTTTTATTCGACATATTTAAATAATGTCCATGCGCTTGATAACAAGTGGGATCATTCGCACATCCAGCCGGCCCTGCTCCTTCATTCCACATGGCCTGAAGACAACCCGTATTGATTTGATTAACGGATCCCCAACCAGGACATTCATCTTGCGCCCATTCCTTACAAGATCCAAAGGCGCTGTGAGCTTTTCCGGTTTCCGAATCTTTTTTTGCTTCGGTATCAATACAAATTTCCAAACTATCCCATTTAATCAATGCCGGCAAATTTTCAGTGGCGCGAAAGACATTTATTTTGTCAACACAAGCTTGGCGTTCTATTGCATATACAATGGATTTCCCAGACGTTGTATCAATATTGGTAACCGTATTCGCCGCATGATTTTGATCACAGGCGGATAAAACAAACTGAAATAATAATACTGAGCAAAAAAATATTTTTTGTACCATGCTATTAAGATAAGGTCAAATCAACTTTTTTCCTGCCAAAAAGTACGCAACTTTTTGACCACCAAAATGCCCAAATAATCGGGTAATTGCGCATCATCTAAACTGACCCATTTATAGCCTTCCACTTCATTTTCAGCGAGAGTAACCTTCACGTCACTTTTTAAGGCAAAAATATAACGGCAATCAAAATGAAAATGCTCAGGCTCCATTTTTTTAGCATTAAAGGGTATGCGATGTAGATCAATATCAAATGGAATAAGGGTATCGTCTAAGTTAACTAATTGCTCTGAGACAATTCCGACCTCCTCGAAAACTTCGCGTAAAGCGCCTTGCGATAAAGCCGCATCCCTTTCAAAATGTCCACCAGGCTGCAAATAGCGTTGTAATTGTTTATGATAAATCAATAAAACAGATTGCTGCGAAACATCTAAAACAAAACTACTAACGGTAATATGGCCTTTAAAATTATTTCTCGAAAAAAACTCTTGCTCCTCATTTAAGAAATCTAAAAAATCTTGTCCGCGATTTTTTTCTTGAGCGTGCTTGGCATAATAGGCTTGGCAAATATTTTTTATGGTTTGGGAGAATGGATTTAAATTCATGAGTAATATTTAACTACTTTTATAAGGTCGTCTAGCTAGTTTTTTGAAAAAGGATTTACTATGAAAATTCAACTTCGCTACCTTACAGCCCTATTTGTTTTGAGTGCTGTATTTTCACACTTTAGTTGCATAACTAGCGGTAATATCGATGCCGCAAGTCCACCAGCAGGGAGGTTGGATGGCAGCGCTACATACATAATTAAAGATAGTATACTAATACTCACATCATTACCAAACACTCACTTTTACACTTACTGTGACGGAAATACATTAAAATCACAAAAGGAAAGTAGTGAGGTTATTACCGATACAGTCCAATATTTAGTTTCAAAAAATATCTTCAGTATATCTTATTCAAAATTTTACCCATCTTCTTTGGCTAATGTAAAATTCACCAACACCTATAATCGACAAGGCGGAGGTACTACCTTACTTGGCACTTGGATTTTTACGCATGAAGACTATGTAATATTGAACGGTAGTCTTGATTCCGCAGATAAAATTAGTGCAGATAAATCCATTTCCCTTCTAAATAATAAAGTCCTAAATGGAGCGATAATAACTATTGTCTTTACCGCAACAAAGTCGGACTCGTATTATCTAAGAGCTCCAATTTTTGCAGAACGTTTTATCATGGATTTTAATGCTGCAAAATTTCATGGAACAGTTACCAAAGTTGATCATAATACAGTACAACTAGTGGGAAACATTTCGCATGAAGTAGTAACAATCTCCGAAAATACTAATCTGGAAATTATTTATACTAGTAGTGATACGACACATAAAACCTTCACCTTTTCTGAGGTTCCAAAGTCATGTCCCGATATTTATCGACCTGATTGGTATGCAATTTTTTTAGATGCGAATCCAAAAGTTATGACCGCACCTTAATACCTAACCAAAATGGCCCACCAAACAAAATTCATGCCAACTAATTTTTATTTAGAGAACACTATATATATGCCTGTTAAATTTATTGATTTTTCGATAATCGGCTTCATTGCTTTACTTAGAACCCATATTAAAAATGGGTATCTTTGCATATTTTTTGCCCACTATAATAAGGTAGACAAACCGAAATCGTTATTTAAAAAAATAACGATTTTAAAGAAATTTAAGCCATAAAATTTAAACAATCATACCATTATTTTATCTGAGTACTCAGGATATTGAAAGTGAAAGGAAGCAAGTTTTACCGCCCGTTTATAGCGCAGGATTCATTTAATTAAATAAAATATGCCCACAAGGTCATATTGGCCCCATAAATATTTTAATTCCCATGCGTCTTTTTAACTATGGCCTATAATAGGTTTATCGGATATGATTTAATTCGCGCTGAGGATCCAAACTCATGCAATATGTTTAAAACTCAGGGGGGTATTTTGAATACAAAAATGGATAAGAGCTTAGTGAAGCAATGGAAGCATACCATCCTCCTAACCGCAATGGCGGCGACTTGGAGCTGGTCCAGTCTCACGATAATAATGAAAAATGGCCAAGGCCAACCGATTCCAGGGGTGAGCTGCTCACAATACGGTGGAACGCCTGCCATTACCGATGTAAGTGGAACTTTAACCCTAGCCCCCTCCTCTATCTTTAATTCCCATAAAAACACTTATTCAAATTATTCGCTTTCTCAAATTCCCTTGGCCTCTGGCGAAACTGCCAATTTTAAAATAATGGATATAAAAGGAAAAGTACTCGTCCAAAGACAGGTATCTTTAGGTCAACGCATTGAGTTTGCTTATAAAAATTCTGGAATTTATTTTGTCAACATTTCCAGTCGCAATTATTCAGCTCAGGGACGTATTGTCTATACAGGTAATGGCTTAGTTTTTGAAACGGTGCCAGTTAATAATCTAGCAGGTGTTACCTTAGCCAAAACCTCAGGTGCGAACTCGGCTTCAATTATTTGCAGCAAAACCGGCTATACTACTCAGGGGTATCAATTGCTGGACGGATCCACCAACACCATTGATTTTACTAAACTCACTATTGTTCCTCTATATGATGCCGCCACTCAATTAGAACCTGCCTTAATTGAAGAAACGGATTCAGCTACAATCACCCATTGGGTAGATCGTGCACGCGATAGGCATGGCCGTGAAGCAAAATTTCATGCCTATGATCATTATCTTCCGCATTACTGGGAACATCGAACAGCAAGAATTAACATTATTGATTTTACTACTAAAGGAAAAAGCAAAATCTTCATTGATGTGCGAACAGAATGGCCTTTACAAAAAGGAGCAGAAGAATTTCGAGCCTTTTACTTGGGTATAAATACACCCGCGGAATATCTTGAAAACACCCATATGACTCCGGATCCAAATGATCCATTGCACTATACACAGGTTTTCACCCAGCATGTTTCTGTCGATAGGGTAACCAAAAAGTACACCTTCCGCGATCTTAAACCTGGCGATAAAATGGAAATTGAAGTTAGCCAATTTTTAGAACCTAAACCGGCTAATCATGATACCTTAGTGGGCCGACCTCGCTATTACGGAACAATAATGCTTTATAATATTGGTCCTGGTGGGTTCAGTCCATGGGAAGAACATGGCGTTTATATTGAACCAGCCGATATGGCAACAGCTTCACCTGCAGATATTGCTTCGGAAAGAGGCGATTCCTATCCTATTCCGAAGGCGGGTTGGTCGGGAGGTACTATGACTCTTCCCTATCAGTACTCCAACGAACCTCAAGGTGTATTTATTGAAATGGCGCCCAATATGGCTAGTAAAAATGGTCAAGTATTTGTGAAGGGTCGCCGTGTACATCATTCGAGCTTTATCGATGGGACACATGATGAATCCTCGGATAATCCCGTCTTTAAAGATTTTGTGGGAAAATCTGGCGTTAATTATATTAATCAACGTTGCACCGGCTGCCATAATTTAAATGGTAGAGCCTTGCCTCCTGGTTTAGATTCGGTACTCACACGTTACGTGGTAAAAGTTGGCGATGGCAATGGAAACCCGCATCCGCTTTTAGGTGGGTCCCTACAACCTCAGAGAATTGGTGGTAACCCAGAAGGATCCGTAGTCATTCATAGCTGGACCGAAACCAATGGGTTACGCAAGCCAAATTTTGTTTTTTCAGGAAGCGCAATTCCGACACAATATTCTGCACGCATTTCTCCACAATTAGTGGGATTAGGTTTATTGGATGCCATTCCTGAATCGGCTATACAAGCGTTGGCGGATTCGGCAGATGTTAATAGCGATGGAATTTCTGGAAGAATGCAACTTTCTCCAGATTATTATACAGGCGCCATGCACTTGGGTCGCTTCGGCTGGAAGGCCGGTAAACCAAGTGTTAAACAACAAGTCGCTGGTGCGCTCAATTCCGATATGGGTGTTATGACTTCAGTATATCCAAATCCAGATTGCGGATCTGCGCAAACTAATTGCGGCACTTCGGGAAGTGAAGTAGCAGACAGCAATTTTCAAAATTTAGTTGACTATATCAGCCTATTGGGTGTCCCTGCCCGTCGTGACTTAAGCGATCCCGTTGCTCTTCAAGGAGAAAATTTATTCACCAGTGCTGGTTGCGTAGCTTGTCATACTACTACATTTACTACTACAGCTTACCATCCAAAACAAGAATTACGTAATCAGGTCATCCATCCTTATACCGATTTATTATTACATGATATGGGACCCGGCCTTGCGGATAACTTACCTGAACTCGGTGCCTCAGGAGCAGAATGGCGCACATCTCCTCTTTGGGGAATTGGCTTAACTGCTGGGGTAAGTGGAGGCGAAGCTTATTTGCATGATGGTCGTGCACGAACTTTAACTGAAGCTATTTTATGGCATGGTGGAGAAGCGGATGCGTCTACTAATAAATTCAAAGCTATGTCCTCGGGGGAACAAGCGGCGATAATTAAATTCTTGAAATCGCTTTAACCAGCTTTCAAATTTGAATTTTAAAGGGTGGGTATTTTACTCACCTTTTTTTTTATTCCTCAAAAATTAATTGCTCGTTACCCGCCACTCACAAAAACAATACCCATCGTGTTGTTCACACCATACAATATTAATCAATTTTCATGCCATAAAATTTATAGATTGTTTTTTTGCGTTTTTTTTCCTCAAAATAATATGATTTATGCACTATTTTATCAGGGATAAAAATATTAAAATAGATAATGTTATTATATAATGCCCACTAAATGTCTTCCTATCTAGCTGTAAACTGCCAGAAAATAATCTTTTTAAAGCAAAATTTTACTCTATAATTTTGTAAATCAAGTTAAATAATACGGTAAACAAAGCGATGTTTTTACTTAATTTTTAACTATTATCACTTATTTTTGCCCACAAGGTCATTTTGACCTCATAAATATTTTGATTCACTTGCTATCTTAGTTTTTGGGCTTATTATAGATTCACCGGACCGGATATATTTTCCCGCTTGGAGGCCGGGCCTTGCGATTTAGTTTTAAAAAAGAGGTACGCTTGAATTCAATCAAAGGTAAATGCTCATCTAAACAATGGAAAAATACCGTTCTCCTAACCGCATTAGCGGCTACTTGGAGTTGGTCAAGTCTTACGGTTATTTTGAAAAATGGTCAAGGTCAGGCTATTCCAGGCGTAAATTGCTCGCAATATGGGATGAACAATGCGGCCACTTCCGATGCGAATGGCTCATTGACTATTACCAATGTGACTTCGATATTCAATTCTCAACAACCTAATCAAAACAATTTTTCAATTTCACAAATTCCTTTATCGTACGGTGAGAAGGCCAATTTAACCATAACGGATGTAAGTGGAAAAGTGATTATGAGTCGCCAGGTTACTTTAGGTGAACACGTGGAATTAGCACAGAAGAATCAAGGGATTTATTTCGTAAATATTTCCAGCCGAAATTATTCCAATCATGGACGAGTAGTAAATACCAGTAATGGAATATCTTTTGAAACGGTACAAACACCTAACTCAATGCGACTCGCCAAAACTTCCGCCCTAGCTGCGTCAGTTATTTGTAGCAAGACAGGATATTCAACCCAAGCGTATCAATTTGTAGATGGCAGTACAAACACTGTCGATTTTACCAAGCTGACAATTGTTCCTTTATTCGACGCGTCCACACAATTAGAACCCGCAACTATCGTAGAAACGGACACCGCAACAATAACCTATTGGTCCGATCGCGCACGTGACCGCCATGCTCGCGAAGCTAAGTTTCACCTATACGATCATTATCTTCCCCACTACTGGGAGCATCGTACAGCCACCATCAAGTTAATTGATTACACCACTAAAGGTAAAAGCAAAATCGTGGTTGATGTGCGAACACAATGGCCTTTAGATAAAAATGAAGCTGAATTTCGTGCCTTTTATTTAGGAATACTTACACCTGGACAATACATAGAGAATTTTCACATTAGCCCAGATCCGAATGATCAATTGCATTATACAGGCGTATTTACTCAGTTCGGTTCGGTAGATAGATCCACTGGAAAGCTTTCGCACCGTGATTTGAAACCAGGCGACAAAATGGAAATTGAGGTTAGCCAGTTCTTGGATGCCGCACCCCCAAATTATCCTCCGCTACTAGGCCGTGCCCACTACTATGGTACAGTTATGCTGTACAATGTTGGAAGCGGTGGTTTTAGCCCTTGGGAAGGACATGGCATCTATATTGAACCGACTGACATGGTAAAAGCTTCTCCTGAAGACATCGCTTCGGAAAGAGACGATTCTTATCCGATACCAAAAGTTGGTTGGTCGGGTGGAACCATGACTCTGCCTTATCAATACTCCAATGAACCTGAAGGTGTATTTATTGAAATGGCTCCCAATATGGCTCCCATAAATGCACAAGTATTTGTCAAAGGTCGTCGCGTACACCATACCAGTTTTATAACCGGTGAACATGATGAATCAACTGACAATCCTATTTTCACGCCTATGGTTGGTAAAGCTGGTGTCAATTATGTTAATCAACGTTGCACCGCTTGCCATGTGCAAAATGGAAGAGCGTTACCTCCAGGATTAGACTCAGTACTTACACGTTACGTGGTGAAAATTGGCGATAGTAATGGTAATCCACATCCTCAATTGGGGGCTGTATTACAACCTAGGAGCGTTGGCGGAACTCCAGAAGGTTCGGTGGTGTTGCATAGCTGGACCGAAACCGACGGGTTACGTAAACCGAATTTTCTTTTTTCCGGTAGCAACATTCCTGCACAATTTTCCGCACGTATTACGCCGCAATTAGTGGGTATGGGTTTATTGGAAGCTATTCCTGAATCTGCCATTCAAGCTTTAGCCGATTCGGATGATGCAAATAGCGACGGTATTTCCGGTAAAATGCGAATTGTCGATGATTATACAGGCATTCCCCATCTAGGACGCTTTGGTTGGAAGGCCGGTAAACAAGATGTCGCACATCAAGTTGCAGGTGCTTTCAATACGGATATGGGAGTTATGACCTCTATTTATCCTGACCCTGATTGCGGATCGGCGCAAACTAATTGTGGGAATAAAGGCAGCGAAATCCCAGATAGTAATTTTCAAAATCTGGTCGACTATGTGCGTCTTTTGGGAATTAGTGCTCGTCGTGATTTGAAAGATCCGATTGCTTTAAAAGGTGAAGGACTATTCACTAACGCAGGTTGCGTAGCCTGTCATACATCAACATTTACGACTAGTATTTATCACCCTAAGACCGAATTACGCAATCAAGTGATTCACCCTTATACGGATTTGCTTTTGCATGATATGGGTTCAGGCCTAGCTGATAATTTACCTGAAGGTAATGCCACAGGTGCAGAATGGCGAACCGCTCCTCTTTGGAATATCGGCTATACCGCCGGAGTAAGCGGGGGTGAAGCCTATTTGCATGATGGTCGCGCAAGAACATTAAAAGAAGCCATATTATGGCATGGTGGTGAGGCAGCAGCTTCCACTACTAAGTTCAAAACCTTGTCGGCTGATGATCAAGCAGCAGTTATTAAATTCTTAAAATCCTTGTAATTATTTATTTATTCTGAAATTAAGGGTGGGTATTTTACTCACCTTTTTTTGTTCTGTATCCAAAAATATTTTTGTTTGTAAAATGGTATATGATTATTAATGTTTAATATTAAAATGCTACTTCATTACTATTCTGCGATTCGGTTGAAACCTCCTAAGAACTTTAGGGTCAATCTCGCCCCGAATATCTGCTAGGTTGCAACGCAAGGCATTTAAAACGGACTATTATGAGAGCATAATGAGAACACTGTAAAAATACTGGGGTGTATTTTTTTCGTACTCGAGGCTAAAGCCTAACATTTTCCATATCAAATTTGGGGGTATCGAATGAAAATAAAATTCCGAAAAACTTTATCCGTATTGCTTTCGAGCATCTGTTTAGTAGCACTCTGCACAGTTCAACTGACTCTAGCGGATATAACCATAATTCTTAAGGATGGCCAGAGC
This sequence comes from Fibrobacteria bacterium, assembly GCA_043745805.1. GTDB lineage: Bacteria > Fibrobacterota > Fibrobacteria > UBA11236 > UBA11236 > JAYTSD01. The sequence goes on along the minus strand of JAYTSD010000033.1, from coordinate 1,141 downwards.
AAGCCGATTTCTGGCGTTACTTGCGAACAAAATGGAGGCATAGCAAAAGCAACTTCCGATGGATCTGGAGCGTTAACGCTTACTAATGTCGCTTCAATTTTCAATACAAATAAACTAAAACCCCAATCTTATTCACTTGTGCAAATCCCTTTGGTTTTCGGTGAAAAAGCAAATGTTACGGTAACAGATATAAAAGGTAAAACCGTATTCCAAAGTAAAATAACCTTGGGTGAACATCTCGATTTTTCACCTGCCGACCAAGGAATCTATTTTGTTAACATTGCGAGTAAAAACTTTTCCAATCACGGTCGTTTTGTGAATACTGGAAAGGGAATGACTTTTGAAAGTGTTTCGCCCCCAAAAATAATGGATCCCACACTCGCTAAATCAGCGGGTGGAAATGCGGCTTCAATTCTTTGCAGCAAATCCGGCTACACAACACAAGGGTATCAATTCCTTGATGGATCCACTAATACTATTGATTTTACAAAATTGAATTGGGTACCGCTTTTTGATGCTTCAAATACGGTCTTGGAACCCGATGTCAGGTCTGAAACATCAACATCCGTTATCACTCGTTTCGCAGATAGAGGTCGCGATCGTCATGCTCGTGAAGATGAATTTCATATCTATGATCATTATTTAGGTCATTATTGGATACATAGAACCGTCGCTGTTGAAATTATTGATGAAATCGCAAAGGGTGGCACAAAAATCATGGTCAATGTTAAAACGCAATGGAAATTAGGCTCCACCGCTTGCCGTGTTTTTTATCGTGGAATAAATACCGTTGCCGAGTATAGCAATAATGCAGGAATGACACCTGATGCTAATATTCCATTACTTTATCATGTAACCTTTACCACTAATTCAAAAGAAAATAGACCCATTAGAATTGGGGATCGTATGGAAATAGAAATCAGTGAATTTTTAGATGGCCCGCCTGAAGGTAGATCAAATTATTATGGAACTGTTGTATTGTACATGGTCGGTAGTGCTGGATTAGTACCATGGGAACCTCGCGGCGTATTTAAAAATCCAGCTACTGAACTTGAAGATTCTTATCCCGTCGACAAAGCCGCTTGGGAAGGTGGCTGGATGACTTTGCCTACGCAAACATCCAATGAACCGCTTTATCACT
>JAYTSD010000032.1:0-105737 GCA_043745805.1 Fibrobacteria bacterium | reverse complement strand
TGAAGGTGGATTTAGTTTTTGAAATACCTCCACATTGGCAGTGGATCGATAAAGCAAAACATATTCATGGCAACATTTACACATTGCAATATGGGCCTCAAAACGCATTTTGATAACCTTGGTCAAATTCCCGTCAATATAATCGTAAACAAATTCAGGAATCCGGCTGCAAGGATAAAAAAGTAAACTGCTGATTTTATTCATATATTGACCTCTTGAATAGGCCCTTTGCTTTTCATTTGTTCACGCACCCAGGTTACAATTTGATTGCGAGCCCGATGCAAGCGCACACGCACTGTTACAGGACTCAATCCCAAGGCCTCTGCCACTTCTTCACCCGATAAACCTTGAATATCGCGCAAGTGATAGATTTCCATTGCCGGTGCAGAAAGGCGTGTGACGGCATCCGCAATTAAGGTTTTCACAGCCGAATGGAGCAAAAATTTATCTGGAGGCAAATCCCAAGGAGTCGCTTTGAGCATTTCGGCCAAATCCCAGTCAATGGATTTTTTTTCATGTAAATCCCGTTGTCCATCCTCTAATTCCTCGAACTTGCGGAATTTATCCGAAAGTCGATCGCAAATTTTGTAATGCGCCAAACCATAAATCCAGGTGGTTAGCTTGGATTGTCCAGAAAAACCCGCCAAGCCTTTGAACACCCCCAAATAAACTTCTTGCACAATTTCCTGTGCTTCCTCTGGAGAACTCACAAATTTGCGACTATACGACAACAATGGCCCCTGCATCCCTTCTACTAATTCTCGATAGGCCGCCTGCCGCTCGGAACCCTTTACCAGTAAGAGTGCCAAGAACTCCGGCGTATTGATCGCCACAAAGGAGTTTCCGCCTTTAATCCCTAATTCAGGACTTTTTTCCGGCATCAGTCGTTTACCAGCATGCTAACAGCACTTTTCCTGTAATAAGTCGGACATTTCTTCACAAAGTTACTATATGGAGATTTTAAGGTTCAAAGTGGTGAAATTCTCATTTGAGGCTCATTTCTTCGAGAAGATGAGGCTGCATTTAATATTTAGCCATACCTTATTAAATTTACATGCCTAAAAAGATTTTGCGGGTAGGCGCACGAAAGGATTTGGCGATGAAGTTATTAGTTTTCTCCGAAAACAACAGCATGCGAAAATATGTAGAGGACTTGCTGACCTCCACCCCTCACCATTTTAAAGCTTTCGATCTCAAGACTTTTTTGAATCGCGATGGCCGTACCGAAAGTTTCGATGGTATGTTGGTGGATTATGATAGCTGGCAACGCTGCGCTTCCATTCTAAAATATTTTGGCGTACTAGAAAATATTAATAATAAACCTATTGTGGTTTTAAGCAAATTCAAAAAAATGCCTCCTTTAAAATTCCGCAATCGCAAAGCGGTTACCGGTCATTGTTCTTTCCCATCACAAACTGAAGAGTTTTATTCCGCCATTCAACAAATGTCCGGCGCTTTAGTTACCGCTTAATAGCATAACTACTGCTTAAAAACTTTACACCCTGTACCGCCCATGCTACGTAGCTAGGCTTAATTCTTACTGTTCCTATGCAAAAAGAATGGTTTAAAGCTTGGTTCGGTACGGTTTATCAAAAACTTTACACGCATCGCGATTTACATCAAGCCCAAGAGCAAGTCAAAATGCTTTTAGGTGCCTTACCCAAAAAAACTATGCGTATCTTGGATATAGGCTGTGGCTCGGGACGGCATTTAGAATGTTTACGTCGCACCCCTCATCAAGCTTTTGGACTCGATCTTTCTTCCACCTTACTTAAGGAATGTCGCACCTTTAATTTACCCGTATTGCGTGCCGATATGCGTCGCCTTCCCTTCCCTGCGCAAAGCTTCGACCTGCTTACCAATTTTTTTACTTCCTTTGGATATTTTTTAGGCCCAGATGAAGACCTTCAAGTATTACGAGGTTTCATCGGCCTAATAAGGCCCTCTGGCTATTTGTTTTTAGACCTAATGAATGCCGAGTTTATAAAAAAGACTTTAGTATCCGAAGAAACACGCCAACTTCCCGATATGCGCGTCAACCAAAAACGTCGTCTAGAAAATGGAGGAAAGAAAGTTGTGAAAGAAATTCATATACTCTTCCCTGATGGCCGAGAAGAAAAACATAGTGAACAAGTGAATTTATATACGTTGCAAGAAATGCAAGTGATGACACAAAATGAAGGCTTGCACATTGAACAAGTTTTTGGCAATGAAAAAGGCGATTGCTTTAATGCTATGTCACCGCGCATGAGTCTTTTGTGTAAAAAGGTAAAATGAGGATGTCACGTTGAAGATACGCTGCCAAAGTAAAACTCCCGCTCATAATTCCCTTAATGATTTATTATTTTCCGCCACGGCCAGTAGTCGTCAAATTTTTCCGGGTGGATGTTTTTTGCATGATAAATCTGTGTTACGTCGTTGGAAATATTTAACGCATGCAAAATTTGATAGAATAGCTATACAACGATTACTCGCTGGCGAAAATTCTTTCACCTCTTTAACCGTCAAACAAAAAGAACATTTGCAACAAGTCGGTGAAGCGCAAACCATTTTCATCATGACAGGCCAACAACCAGGCTTACTCGGCGGTCCCGCACTTTGGTTTTACAAAGCCTTAACTTGCATTGCCTTAGCCAAACAAATGACAGAAGGATTGGGCGTGCCAGTTATTCCATTATTTTGGGTAGCAGGCGATGATTCTGATTTAACCGAAGTCAATGCCTTGGAGCTTTTGGAAATTCAAAACAAATCCAGCGAGGAAATTCTTTCCCTTACTTTTTCCGAAGCGAATCGATTAATTCCCGTGGGAGACAGAAAATTTTCTGAATCAGAATTAAAAACTCTTTGGGAAAAATTAAATGAAACGTGGAAACCCGAAACTATTGCCTTCGCTAAATCTTGTGTACAAGCAGACGATACTTTTGCTACTAGCTTTAAAAAAATTGCGCAAGCATTTTTAGGGGAAGCCGGTATACTCTTTGTAGATGGCTATTCACCTGCCATCCGTGCAATCGCTAAGCCCAAACTTTCAGAGATTATTGCCAAGGCCAAATCTTTTGAAGCTGCCTTAGATCAAGGCAGTAAAACCTTAGAGCGCACGGAGGTAATGTCGCAGGTACGTTTCCGCGAAGGGACGGTACATGCCTTTGTTATACGTAATGGCGAACGCGAAAGACTGCTATTTCAAAACAATAAAGTTTTTGGACAAAAACACCTCGGCGAAAATCTTTTAGAAAATAATGCATTGGATCATTTAGAAATCACGCATGATGTGGTATCTCGTCCTTTAATTGCCGACTTTATTTTCCCCTTACTGGGACATGTGCTTGGTCCTAGCGAACTTAAATATTTTGCTCAACTTGCGCCTATCTTTATGCAATGGACCGGCGATATGCCTTTACTACAACCGCGTCAATCCGCCGCGATAATGTCTGAAGAAGTTTATGTAAAATTCCAAAACTTGCAGCAGGAAAATCCTGCGCAACTTTTACCGTCTGCATTAAAAGCACAACTCATTGAAAAATTGTGGAATGAAAAAACTTCAAATGCGAAATTTACTTGGGAAAATTTTTATGTGCGAGGTGAAGATTTACATCGCTTGCATATTACGGAATTTCAGGATAAAACCAGTTTGGATTTATTAGAAAAAAGATTGCAACAAGTTTGGAATCGTTATTTGCAAACTTTAAAGCGACAGAATTTCAATACCCAGAAAAATAATTTTTCGGATTTGTTTTCTGGTTTGAATTGGCTTGGCAAAGGACGAGGTCAAGATAGACACATGAATATGCTCTCCTTGTTAAATATTTATGGCTGGGATGGTATTGCTGAAACAAAAAAAAGTTTGGATTCGATTTTTGTGGGCGAACAGCTTTTTACCTTCACAGAATCAGTAAGCCTACAAGCCAATGTTAACCGTAACAATAGTGATACACCTCGCTCCACGCCAAGTGAAATTCCGCTAAGCCTTCAGCCTGAAGTTATGCAAGTAACAACTAATGAATATTTGCAAAAACAAATTTCAGAACCAGTCACTGAAGATATTAATGAACCTGTTAAAGATTTTTCAAAACTTTTTTTATAAAAATTTATCCTTGAGAAAAAAGTAAAGGAAATTTTATGACTCCTAAATCCTTAGACTTTATGGCCATTGGCGCACATCCCGATGATGTGGAAATTCTCGCTGGCGGCACTTTATTGAAATTACGCAGCCAAGGCCGTAGCGGCATATTGGTAGATGCCACCGATGGCTCCGCAGGAACACGCGGAACACCCGAGATACGGTTACGCGAAAGTAATGCCGCCGCAAAGTTACTTGGCGTGCAAAGAGAATGCTTAGGCTTGCAGGATTCGCAAGTGGAAAATAATGGGGCATCGCAAAAACAATTAATCGAATGTATTCGCCGCCATCGCCCCAAGGTTTTAATTACACATTTAGCGCAAGATGAACATCCCGATCATCGTCAAACTGCCGAACTCGTTAAGGACGCTGCTTTCAAAGCAGGCCTAGCCAAAATTGCTTGCGCCGGAATGCCTTATCGCCCCGAACGTATTTTTTATTTTCTCGGCAATGAATTTGTGGAACCACGCTTTTGTGTAGACATTACAGATTTTTGGGCGCAAAAAATCAAACTCATTTTGAGTTATAAAAGCCAATTCCATAATCCTGAAGCGAAAAAATTTAAAGGTAAAACGGATTTAGCAACACCTGCATTTTTGGAAAACCTAGAAGCGCGCAATCGCTTTTACGGCTCGCGTATTAAACGTAAATATGCCGAAGCCTTTTGCAGCGCGGAATGGGCGGAGATTAATGATATGACTACTTTGGGAGGAACTCGCTTCACATGAAAATCGGCATCACCTGTTATTCCACCTATGGCGGCAGCGGCGTACTCGCTTCCGAACTCGGAAAATTTTTAGCACAACGCGGCCATGAAATTCATTTTATTACTTCGTCCATTCCTTTTCGTTTAAGTCGCGAATTTCAAGATCGCATTTATTTTCATGAAGTGGAAATGGATCCTTATCCACTTTTTGAATATCCACCTTATGATTTGGCGTTAGCTTCAAAAATGAAAGAAGTATTCGTTAGCGAACAACTCGATTTACTCCATGTGCATTATGCTATCCCACATGCTATCTGCGCCTATTTAGCCTCACGACTCTTGTATCCTTGCGCGTTACCTATTGTCACCACCTTACATGGTACGGATATCACCTTGGTCGGCCAAGAAAAAAATATGTTTGATATTACTCGCTTTGGGATCAATCAAAGTACCATCACCACAGCCGTATCCGATTATTTAAAAAAAGAAACCGAATCCATTTTTAAACCTTATAAGCCGGTGAAAAGAATTTATAACTTCGTAGATTTAAATTTGTTTCGCCGCAATCCATCGCCTTCTCATCGCGCCAATTTTGCGCGACCCGAGCAAGTTATTTATATTCATGTGTCCAATTTCCGTCCGGTGAAAAGAATTTTAGACATCATTGAAATTTTTGCGCGCGTGCGCAAAGCCGTGGATGCAGTGTTATTAATGGTAGGAGAAGGTCCCTTATTACGCGATGCAAGAGAATTGGCAAGTAAACTTGGTATTAGTAAACATGTTAAATTTTTAGGTAAGCAAGAAGACATTGTAACCATTCTGAGCTCCGCGGATATTTTATTATTTCCTTCCGCCACGGAAAGTTTTGGCTTGGCACCCTTAGAGGCAATGGCTTGCGAAATGCCAGTAATCTCAACTACCTCTGGCGGCATTCCCGAAGTGGTCGATGAGACCTGTGGATTTTTATCCGAAGTGGGTGATGTAGAATCGATGGCTAAAAATGCTATTGCACTTGGGCTGTCAGCCGATTTACGCGCAAGTATGGGTAAAGCAGGTCGCGCACGTGCGGAAAGACTTTTTCATCCGGATATTATTATTCCTCAGTATGAGGCGATTTACCAGGAAGCGATTGCGCTGGCGGGGAAATAGGGTTTTTTAGTAATGGAATTAGTAGTGATATTTGGAATGGGTTGATTAATGAGTTACAACACCTTGTGGATGATGTCAGTAAGCATGGCAAATTCATCTTTTTCCTTTACTCCTGCATCCTTCCAAAAATCTGTCAATTTATTTCGGGTTTGTTGTCCCGTCATTCGCTGCTGAATCCATTTTTCGCTTCTGCTCAGTTTTTGCCAGTTTTCACAGGCGCGGTCCATACTTAGTGCGGGGTCATTCATTTCCTGAATGCGTTCCTAGCCCACCTTTGCCAGCCAGTGTTTAAATGGTCTTGCCTTTGACGATGGAATGGATTGGATAATACGAAATATATCTTTCACATTACCCGCAAGTGTCTTTCGTTTTTTACCATTGCTTAGCATTTCTACCTAGGGACAACTTGTCCCTAGGTAGGAACCAAGCTCTGTATCCCGCTTCCTTGGTTTTCAAATTTATGAATCTTAAACCGATAAAAAACGAAAAAGATTAATTAAATCAAGAATGATTAATCCAAAAAACGCGGTTTCTTTCTCGGCTTATTCGATGCGCTTGCTGCGACATTGCAAGGCTATTAAAATTTGTTTGCGTAACAATTCCTGCTAGCAAGCCGCTTTGTTGAAATATTTGCTCGGCTTGTAAAATGCTGAGTGGTTGTTTTAATTCCTCGCTAAAGAATAAATAATCCTGAGGTTGATATTTCCATAAATATCGTCGCCATTCCAAAAATAATTCCGTGGGTAGAGGGTAACTTATTTTTCGACTATTCTTGTCGATCACCAAAAATTCTTGCTTACGATAATTAAAATTGGACATTCTTAAAGCAAGGATTGCACTCGCAGTTAAGCCCAATGTATAAGCTGTTTTTAGTAATAAATAGTTTTTATAATCCAAAGTCGCGTTTAGTAAAAAGCGAATTTCTTCTGAAGATAAAACAAAAGCGGAATTTCTAAGAATATTTTGTTTACGAATATAGGCATTAATTGGCTTTCCCATACATTCTCCTTGACCACGGTTAATAGTCAAGAAATTAGCTATGTCGAAATCACATTTCTGTGACCCCCATCACAAAGTGTGATATTTATTAAAGTTTATTCAACGGCCACCAAACGCAATTGGATTTTTCGCATGCCTTTAAAAGTATTCCATTCAGGGTAAAAAGCAATTTTATCCACAGATTTTTTTTGCGTGATCGCCTCGCACAAATGTCCCAAACCAAAACCGATGGCATCGAAGCTCGCTTGACCATTACTCAAAGTCAATTTCAAATGCTTTTCTCCCACGATACGCGGGGCACCAGTAACCTTCAAGTTTTCGGAATAAAAAATCGGATTTTCATTTAAAGGGCCAAAGGGTTCAAAACGCTTAAGCCAAAGCAAATTGTTTTCTGTTAATTCGTGCAGCTCAACAGCCGCCGTGGTTTGCACCAATTGTTTAAAATCATTACCGGCCAAATGAATTGCCGCTAAAGTATTCATTTGTTCCCTAAACCGGGGAATATTTTCGGCGCGTATGCTTAAACCGCAAGCATAATAATGCCCACCCCATTTCTCAAAAATTTCGGGTATGGTAGCCAAAGCTTTATAGAGATTGAATCCGGGAATGGTACGTCCGCTTGCTTTAGCCATACCATGAGCATCTATTGCTAAAATAAAAACCGGTCGACGAAATTTTTCCACTAAGCGTGCGGCCACAATACCTATTACGCCTTCATGCCATTCTGAGGAAGCCAAAACTAAACAACCGGCTTCCAAATAAGTAGGATCCTCTAGTACCATGCGTATAGCTTGTTCGGTAATACTTTGATCCAATTTTTTTCGCTTTTCGTTTTCTAATTGCATTTCCGTAAAATGTGTTTCAGCCTCGGCTTCGGTTTCTGCTAATAATAATCGCAAGGCAATAGCAGGATTACCCATACGACCCACCGCATTAATCAAAGGGGTAACTTTGAAAAGAATATCGGTAGAGGAAAGTGAAGCTTGTTCCGCATTCAATAATCCTAAATGTTTTAATAAAACACTTAATCCAGGCAAAGGATCCGTTTTCAATTGCCGCAAGCCAAGTCTGACTAGCGATCTATTTTCACCCACTAAGGGAACATTATCCGCCAAAGAACCTAAAGCTACCAAGTCCAGATATTTTTCTGCCGAGCCTTTACCCATATCCTGCATCAGCGCTTGCAGTAACTTGTACGCTACGCCTACTCCTGACAAACCTTTATTGGGATAAGTACAACCTGGTTGATTAGGATTGATAATCGCATCCGCATTTGGCAAAATTTCGGCAGCCTGATGATGATCGGTGATAATCATTCCCATGCCCAAAGCCTTAGCCATAGCCACTTCGGCAACCGCTGCAATACCTGTATCTACGGAAATAATCCATTGCGAACCTTGTTGCTGGATCTTTTCTACACTCCGCGCGCTAATACCATAACCCTCTACAAAGCGATTGGGCAAAAACCAATCCACATTAAAGCCCAAAGCCTTTAAGCCTAAATAGAGAATCGCCGTACCGGTAATACCATCTACGTCATAATCGCCATGCACCGTAATCTTTTGCTCTTGGCGCAAGATTTCTTTTAAGCAGGTTATAGCTTGCGTCATGCCTAATAGCATCTGATTTTCAGGGCTTTGTAGCATAGTTGCTAAGAAAAAATCCCGCGCTTTTTCCTTTTCATTAATCCCACGTTGTAATAATAAATCTGCTATAAAATTTGGCCCAGCAATGGAAAACGCTAAATCTTGTAAAACTTTTTCATCTTGAGCTTTAGGCTTAATAATAATCATATCGCTCATGCGATTTTTGCCTCATACTCTAAAAGGGATCCTAAGGCTGCAATGGTAGGCTTAGAATAAGCTTGAATAGCCGCCATCACACTTTCAATAAATTTCACATAATACTGCAAACGGTTGTCTTTCATCAATTCATCCAACCCCTCCCAATCCAAAGCAAAGGTCGACGGACTTGTGACATGGGTATTGAGAATATGCGCCCGATGAGTTTGCCGAATGCTTCTTAAAATAAATTGTAAAAGCTTTAAACTACTTTCCATTTCTGTAAAATATTCCGAGCTTTCAATAAACTCCGAAAAAGCTCTCCAATCGGGAATCACCGTAGTGGCAATAAAGTGCTTGGCAGCCTCCTGTAAAGCCTCTCCACCTTCTCGATGCAAAAGCAAAAACTGTCCAATGGAACCCTCAGCAAAAGGAATAAATCTGGCCTGTAATGTTTCGCCAGGTAACTTTTGTAGTGCAGGTAACATCTGTGCTAACTCTTCATCTTTTAACGTGGGCAAACTTATTTGCGTACAACGCGATAAAATAGTGGGTAAAATTTTCTGTCGATCTTCGCAGGTTAATAAGAAAAATACTTGTGGAGGCGGTTCTTCTAATATTTTAAGTAGGGCATTTGCGGCTGGAGCCTGTAAGGTTTCTGCCCCGACAATAACCGCAATACGTTTCCTATCCGCCAATTCAGCAAATCCTAATTTGTTTTGCATATCCCGAATTTGAGCAATAGAAATATTTTCCTTTGCTGTGGAAGCAAAGAGATAAGCGTTTTCTTCTAAAGCCGCACATTTAATATTCTCTTCTTCGATTTTATCACTTTCTTTTTCTTCAACCTTGCTTCCTAGGGGAAACAAATAGGTTACATTATCTTGATTGCGATGCTTACGCTCCAAGCACCATTGGCATTGATGACAAGGCTTTTTCACAGCCGAATCGCATAATAAAATATCGATCATATCGAGCGCCAAAGCATTTTGACCCACACCAAAAGATCCATAAATAAGCAATGCATGCGGAAAGCGATTATTCAGCATGGCTTCAGTTAAAAATTGTTTGGCGCCATCTTGGCCTAAGGTATGGAGAAATTCTAATTGCATGTTAAACCTGTTTTATTGTTTCAGCCATTTTACGGGATCTAAAGTTTTGGTTCCTTGGCGCACTTCAAAATAAACGCGACCCTTTGCTGGCACATGTCCTAGCTCTTGGCAAGTTTTAATTTTATCTCCCGTTTTCCAGGGGATACCCGTAACATTGGCGTAAATGGTAAAATAATTAGATCCATTATCGAGAATTAGGCCTGGACCATAACCTGGAATTTGCGTAATCATAGCCACTTCACCAGAAACAGCTGCCCGTACAGGCGCGCCACCTTTTCCTTGGATTTCAATACCCAAATTTTTCGTGGTGATTTTCAAAGTAGAATTAAAATGTAAGCCATATTCGGAAGCAATATCGCCATCCGCTGGCATACAATATTTCTCTCCGGTTTCTAAGGCAATCGGTTTTTTGACATGGTGAGCCAATTCTTCTTTGCGTTTTTTTTCTAAAGTTCTAATCAATTCAGTGATCAGTTTTTCATTATCTTCTAATTGCTGTAAAGCTTGATTTTTGGCTTCTACATTGGCCTGTAATTCATTTAACTGTACTTCCTGATTTTTTTTCGCAGTAGAATAAGTGATTATTTCTTGCGCTTTATGTTTGCGAAATCCTTCCACTTCTTCATGTTTGGTTTGCATTTTTTGCAAAGTTTTGGCTTTTAAAGTCGCGTCTTTTTGACTCGCTAATAAAAGGTTTTGATCATATTGCACCACTTTTTGCATTAAAAAAGCTTTATCAAAAGTACTGGATAAAGTGGTATTGGGTTTCCACAATTCTACGGCTATAGGCTGAGTTTTACCCTGCATGAATAAGGCGCGTACGCGCTTCCCCATAATTTTATTGCGCTCGGAAATACGTCCTTGTAACGCAATGAGTTCTTTTTGAATTTCCTCTAAGGAATGATTGAGAGCCTCTTCGGTTGAATTTAATTTTTGCAGATATTTTTCGGTAGTGGAAATATTGTCTTGTAATTTATTAAGCTGCTCCAAAGCGCCCGTTTTCTTTTGCTTTAACTCGGCTAAATCTTTTTTCTCTTTTTCCAATTCATCTTTCAGTTCATTGAGTTCTTCTTTTTGTTTGGCAATTTCTTTATCATAATCATGCTTCGCGAAAGCCTGATTCAAAAAAAAAGTGGTCAAAAAAAGGGCAAAGAAAAACCTACCGTTCACGCCGCATTCCTAAACAGAAAATGCCGCACCGTGCGAATACTCGCTATTCCAGCAATCAATGCAGTAGCACCCAAAAGGATAAGGGAGCAAGCTCCTACGGGTATGGAGGCTGCAAAATCAGGAGAAATCAAACGGGATAAATTTCGACAAAGAAAAAGTACCAACACTCCAATGGAACTCCCCAGTAACCCCAATAATACCCCTTCTAATAAAAAGGGCGTGATAATAAACCATTCCGCAGCGCCACAATATTTCATATTCTCCACTAATAATCGGCGTGCATATAAGTTGAGTTTTACCGCATTGTGAATAATCAAAGCCAACGCACCCGCTACAAAAAGCATCACCCAAAAAGCACCGATTAAAGTGGGCCATTTCCATTTATCCAACCAAGCTGTATATTGTGAATCGCCGCTCACCGCTTCAATTTCCGAAATCCAATGTAAACGTTGGTGTAAAGTTTTGAGTTGCGTCGCACTGCGAAATTGTTTGGAAGGATACAACCAAAAAGAATGCGGTAAAGGATTGAACTCCAAGGACTTTAACATATCTTCGCCAAAATCATTTTTAAATTCCATCCACGCATCATCTTTACTGATAAATATTACAGAATCCAAACCGGATATTTCATGCAGTTGATTTTCCAGTTTTTTTAAAGCGGCTGGTGACTCTGCCGAAGATCGCACAAAGGCTCGAATAGCTTCGTCAGAATCCGTTCCTTTTGTAATGGTCCATGCAGAAAATAAAACCATCATCATCAAGGAAAGTACCGAAGCACAAATCCCAATAGTAATCACCGAAGTAATGGATAAAAATTTATCGGAACGAAGCCCACGAATAGCTTCCCAAAACAAATAGGCAATTTGATTTTTCATCTCGAGGGAAATATAGAACGGCTTAGCGGCGTTGCCGAGAATTTATCCACTCTGGAATAAACTCCCAACTTTAAATTATGAATTATCGGCTTGAGGCAATTTTTAAGCGGAAACATCCAAACTGGAAGTTTCTCGAAACAAACAGCTACTATTTTGAAAAATATAGGAGGAACTGTATTCTCGATGCGCCCCATGCATTCTAAAATGCAATTTCACTAAGGAAAGCTCCTGCATTATTTTGCTTAAATTGGGCTCCACCACAAATTGATTTTCCCATAACTTTTGCGAATTGGAACCGGGTCGTCCATCCAATCCCTCTAAAGCCCCATCGGTATCTAAACGTAAAGCATAATTCGCCAAACCCAAGTACAAAGTCGAAATACTTTCCCAAGTTGAACCCACTTGGGAAATCCATAATGTGGCATTCAAATCCACTAATTTATTCCGTAATTGAGCAAGGTTACGATAAGTTTCTTGCGGATCCTCAGCAGCATATTCTTCCAGATTATCAATGATAATCACCAAAGGAATTAAACCTTCGCCATTCTTTTTTTGTTTTAAAATATAATCGTGTTCCAAATAGCGAAGAATGTCCTCTAGGCCTTCTCTAGGCGGGCTTTGCATAAGCTGTGGCGCATTAGTGAAAAGACTTTCGTAAGTGGCGACTAAGCCATCTATATCAGGAAATTGGCCTGCCGCACGACTGATTAAAGGATTGCTTTTATAGTGACGAGATAATGACGCCAAAGCCATATCGCCAATAGTTCTTTTTTTGGTGAAAAATAAAACCTGACCCGCGCCTTCTTTGCTAAAACTTTCGGCGCTTTGTAATAAAAATTGAAAACACAATTCACCCGAAAAAGATAGCCCTTGTAAAAACAATACCTGGCCGCATCCAATGCCCTGATAAACTTTATTGAACACATTGGAAAACAAAGGCCAACGCCATTTCGTAAGTACCCGATGATGCAAAAAATGGTTCAGCTCTGAGCTGCTATTTTGTTCTTGAATTTCAGGAAATCCCGGCTTGGCTCCGGCAAAATTTTTCGCCGCTTGTGGATCATTTGGTAATAAACTTGGATCTACCGCTTCTTCCCAATGCTGACTCAAGCCATGCGTATTTGCTGAAGCATAAACGCTTTGCGAACTTTGTTGATTTTGTTTGCCTTCGAGCGCATTAGAAAATAAATCCGTAAAGAAATTTTCCTCAGCCGCTTGCAATCCACCCGAAGATCGCACAATTAAACATTCATGATCAGCTCCCATAAACATCCCAGGCATACCGGGCAAGGGATCCCAAACCTTTCCCATAACCGAAGATTGTAAAGCATATTTTTTATGCTCCCCAGGAAACATTTCTTTTTCCAAAACTTCCAATAATTTTTTATTGACCTGCGCCCAAGTGGATTTATTCAATCGGTATTTTTGCAATTCACGCACGGGATTAAAACGCACCACCATGCCGGTAAAAAAATAATCGAGCACATAGGTATGCAATTGTAAGCGTTCAAAAATATGTTGAATTTGATACACGATTTGTAAGGAGTAATCGGCTCCGCCGTTATTTTCACTAAAGGCTGTCATCTCTCGCATTAATTCGGGTTTGAACATTAAATGCAGGGATAAAGAATGCGCCTCGCCAAGTTCTTGTATTTTTGGCTCCACCAATCCCCGATCGATTTTATTTATTGCAATCCGTCCGGCTACTTTTTCTGGACTATACGCAAAAGCGGAAAGTGAAAAATTATAGCGCCCAATAAATGGCGTACAAGCCTCAATTAAAAAATCAGGATCATTAAAAAATCCTCGGCCTTCAACATTTCCATTTTTAGGGCTTATCAAAAGTACTTCGAGGATTTTTTTGCCGTTTTCGCTTAATGGAATAAAAGCGTTAAGCAGTACTTGTTTATCGCAGGTCAGAATCGGTTCAGAGTAAAGCATATTTTCTATTGTCCATCATTTCGCTTTGCTTGAAAAGAGGGCAAAACCCATCTTCCCCAAAAAAACGGGGGAATAATACTCGCCCTTTTTTAAAATAGGGTTTTTTGTGAATGGAGAAGTAATTAATATTGCCGTCCATGACAACATTAGGAATCGAAACTTCTTGTGACGAAACGGCCTGTGGCATTGTAGATGAAGGCTTAAACGTCTTAGCAAATGCTGTATATAGTCAAGTGGATACGCATGCTCTATATGGAGGCGTAGTTCCTGAAATTGCTGCGCGCGCGCATTTGGAAAAAATTAGTCCCATTGTCCAGCAAGCCTTATCGATGGCCAATTTAAATATTCAACAAATTGATCGTATCGCCTTCACCCGTGGACCGGGCTTATTGGGAGCCTTATTGGTAGGTGCGGCTTTCGCGAAGTCACTTGCACGTTACCTCGATAAACCCCTCATTGGCATTCATCATCTGGAGGGGCATTTAGGCACGGCTTATTTAACCGAACCTAATCTTAAACCCCCTTTTGTTTGTTTGGTCGTTTCAGGTGGACATACCGAATTTTGTCGCGTAAATGAAAACTTTCAATATATTATGCTAGGTAAAACTCGTGACGATGCCGCAGGTGAAGCCTTCGATAAAACGGGAAAAATATTAGGTCTAGGTTATCCTGCCGGACCACTTCTTGCCAAATTAGCCGAAAATGGAAATCGAGATTTTATTCCCTTGCCCAAAGCCCTAGACCAAAAAGGCAGCTTGGAGTTTTCGTTTAGTGGATTAAAAACTGCTGTGTTACGATATACACAAACACAAAACTCCGATTTTCTCAAAGCTAATTTACCTTCTATTTGTGCCTCCATTGAAAGTGCGATTGTGGAAATCTTAGTGAAAAAAGCGCTTTCTGCCCTTAAACAGAACGATCTGCACACATTGGCCGTAGTAGGAGGCGTTTCCGCCAATAAATATTTACGCCAAAGAATGACCGAAGAGCTAGGCAAGCGCGGCATGCGTGCGGTATTTCCTCCTGCGGCATTAAGTGGGGATAATGGCGCTATGATTGCTGCTATGGCCCAAAAAAGAGCCAATGAAAATGCCTTTCACTCTGAATTAACTGTTTCACCCAGCTTAGCATGGACCATAGCGGCACTCTAAATTTGGTTTGACTTTCCAGCTTCCTGAATTTATTCTAAGTAAGCAGCAATAGAGACGCGGAGGATTCAATGCAAAAATGGATGAGGATAAGTTTAGCCTGTTTATTGGGAGTCTTTACCACCACCACGTGGTCTGAAGAAAAAAATGAACCAGGCAAAAATCAAAACCCTGCTTTACGTGCTCATGTGATGCAAAATATCGATGTGCTTGGAAAAGGCGAGTTGCCCGCTATTTATATACTTGGGCCCAAAGATGAAGAAATCGATGCGATGCTCTTGACGCGAGATTTCTCTCGCGATCCATTTTTCATGCAAAATATTGATCGCGAGGAGTTTGAAACAAAAATGACTTTACGAGATGTTGATCAAGAAGAAGAAAAAAAAGAAAAAGTAATGCGTTAATTTAACGCCTTACTCATCCGCTTCATCTTCTATATCTTTATCGATATCATCTTCACCTGCAGCCGCTCCATCTTTTTTGGGAAGGGCAGGTAAGAAATCCATTTTACGTGCTTCTTTAGTTTCACCCAAATGCAAAATCTCTGCACAGTCCGTGCAATAACCTAATTCTTTATCAATAGTAAATCGCTCAGAAACCACATTCAATCCGCATTTGGTGCAAAGTTGCGGACGTAACACATTGCGTTTAAAAATGTGTTGATTCTCTAATTCTTTTTCAATACGCTCAACCAATTCTTCTGGGCTTTCTTCCGTAGAAGCACCGCGGCGGCGATTTTGTACGTCAATAGGTAAAGTCGATAAAGTAGTTTTTTCACCGCGTTTAATAACGCGTTCAGCATCAGGAGACACTTCATGAAAAAAAGATCGCATAGGTTTTTTAACTGGTGCAGCTGCATCCGGTTTTTCTTTTTTGCCTTTAGCTAAATTAGCTTCTGCAGCCTTCGCAGCTTTAACCGCCTTAGGGACAGGATTTTTTTTACCCGTTCTATCAAAAATAGCTTCGGATTTCATGAAAGGCTTAACTGATGGTTTACTAGCTGGCTTATCTAAGTTAAGAACGGTCGATCGAATTGGTCGGACTTCAATTTTAGCCGCCACCACTTGCGGAATTACTTCTTTAAGTATTATGGGCTTAGGTTTTACCTCTACTTTAATTTCAGCTTTAATTTCAATTTTGCTTTCGGCTTTTGTTTCGACAGCAGTTACTTTGGGAGATTTTGAAACAACACTTGCTTTAACGACGGGTTTAACCAAAGTCGGTGAAACAATATTTTTTGCAACCTTAGCCACAGGGGCTTTTTTTTCAACTTTCACTGGAGTCGCCTTTTTAGAGCTAGGCAATTCCTTTTTCACCAATTCTTTTTTCACAATGTCCTTTTTTTTCGCCTCAGAGACAGGCGAAGTTTTCAAGCTTTTTTTACTCACCGATTTTTTGGATTTGTTTTTTCCTGAAGCCATCATCGCTCCTTATTATTTCGGCTAGTAGCCTTGTCGTACAATACTCAAATAAAATGCTTATTTGCTTTCAGTAATTTTTATTCCGAGGATAGGATCGCCTCTTTCCAATCGCGTCACCACATCAAAACCAGAAATAACTTTTCCAAATATGGCATGCTTGCCGTCTAAATGAGGCTGTACCATATGGGTAATAAAAAACTGTGAGCCAGCAGAATTAGGGCCTGCATTAGCCATGGAAAGAGTTCCTGCTTCATGCTTTAAATCCGAAATTTCATCATCGATAGTATAACCTGGTCCACCAGTTCCATCGCCTTTAGGATCGCCGCCTTGCACCATAAAACCATCGATGATTCTATGAAAGGTCAAGCCCTTGTAAAAACCGCTATCTACCAAATGCATAAAATTTGCCACGGTATTAGGAGCTTTTTTAAAAAACAATTCCAATTGAATATTTCCCTCATGAGTTTGGATTTCAGCCATGATTTGCTTGGTTTTACTGAAATCATGATTGAACTTACGGCCGTTAGATGGTGCCGCAGGAGCCTCGTCATATTGTGCGAAGGCGCTCATGCTTGAAAATGCAGCTAATGCAAATAATGCAAATATTTTTAGAGATTTTTTCATACCTTAAAGCTCTATTCTATCTGTGAAGAGTTGAAGTTTAATGGCCTATAACATAGATAAAACTGAGAAAAATAAAAGCAAGAATTACATCCATTTAGCTTGCCCCCTGTGGGATAAGCCCCAATTTTCATACCTTAGAACCTCTTTTTAGAGTTAGTTAGAGTATCTATGCGGCCAGAAATTCATCGAATTAGAAATTTTTGTATCATCGCCCACATCGACCATGGGAAATCGACCTTGGCCGATCGTATGCTCGAATTGACTAAAACCGTCAGTAAACAAGCCATGCAAGCCCAAGTATTGGATGATATGGAGTTGGAACGCGAACGTGGGATTACCATTAAGTCTCATGCTATTCGCATGCTTTATCAATTTGAAGGCGAACAATATTATCTCAATTTAATCGACACACCTGGGCATGTTGATTTTACTTATGAAGTATCACGCTCCCTCGCCGCTTGTGAAGGTGCTATATTAGTCGTTGATGCCACCCAAGGCATTGAGGCGCAAACTTTAAGCAATTTGTATTTGGCCATGGAAAATGATTTAACCATTGTGCCTATTATCAATAAAATCGATTTGCCTTCTGCTCATCCCGATGATATTGCAGAAAGCATCGGCGAATTATTGGGCTATGATCCTGCCCGTATTCCCCGTGTTTCGGCCAAAGAAGGCATAGGCATTGCCGAAGTATTAGCTCGCGTGATTCAAGAAATCCCTGCGCCTAAAGGCGATAGAGCGGCTCCGCCGCGCGCTTTAATTTTTGATTCTAAATTCGATTCTTATCGCGGAGCTATTGCTTTCATTCGCGTATTCGATGGCGAATTACATTTAAAAGCCCCGATTAAATTCATGGCCACAGAAAAAGATTTTGAAGTAGTTGAGCTAGGTGTTTTTACCATGCAGCGAGAACCCACAGCCTCCTTAGCGGCAGGCGAAGTAGGGTATTTAATCGGCAATGTGAAAAATGTGGCTGATACCAAAATTGGCGATACCATTATCGATCGTCGCAATCCTGCTACCGTGGCCTTAAAAGGTTATAAGGATATTTTGCCTATGGTGTTCGCTGGGATTTATCCCGTCGATGCGGATGACTATGAAGATTTGCGCGATGCTTTAGAAAAATTGCAACTCAATGATTCTGCGCTTTCATGGGGTCCCGAAACCTCACAAGCTTTGGGCTTTGGGTATCGTGTAGGTTTCCTTGGTTTATTGCATATGGAAGTAGTGCGCGAAAGACTGGATCGCGAATTTAATATGAATGTCATTTCCACGGTACCCAATGTGGAATATCATGTACAATTGAGTAATGGCGAAACTATCAGCATTGAAAACCCGAGCAAGCTTCCAGATCCGGGAAAGTTCGAAGCCATCGAAGAACCTTTTGTAAAATCACAAATCATTTTGCCCAAAGAATACGTGGGTGGCGTGATGAAATTATCGGAAGAAAAACGCGGCACCTATTTGAATATGGAATATATCAATGCTGAAAAAGTAAATCTGCAATATGAATTTCCTTTAGGGGAAATCATGTTCGATTATTTCGACAAATTAAAATCCGTAAGTCGTGGCTATGCCTCTTTTGACTATGAACCTATCGGTTACCGTGTTTCTCACTTGGTGAAACTTGATATTTTATTCAATGGGGAATCCGTCGATGCCTTCTCAGTCATTATTCACAAAGACAAAGCTTTCAATTGGGGCAATGCTCTTTGTAATAAACTAAAAGATTTAATCCCTCAACAAATGTTTGAAGTCGCCATTCAAGCTGCCGTAGGCAATCGCGTCATTGCACGTAGCACCGTAAAAGCCTTACGCAAAAACGTAACCGCCAAATGTTACGGTGGGGATATTTCTCGTAAACGTAAATTGCTGGATAAGCAAAAAGAAGGTAAAAAGCGTATGAAGGCCGTAGGTAATGTGGAAATTCCCCAAGAAGCGTTCTTAGCCGTGCTGAGCATGGATAAGGATTAAGCGCAACCGCAAAGCCCATTTCTTCCTTCTAAAAAAACTGTCACCGAATCGGTTTTTTTGTATTCTTTGCTTATGAGTTTACTTATTAAAAATGCCATAGTTGTCTCTTCTGAAAATTTACAGCAAGCCGATGTTTTAATTGAAAATGGAAAAATAGTCCGTGTCGAAGCGGGCATTCCTCCGCAAGGCGAAATCATTGATGCATTAGGTCTTTTCCTTTTGCCTGGAGCCATGGATCCGCAAGTGCATTTTCGCGATCCGGGTATGACTTGGAAAGAGGATTTAGAATCGGGATCACGCGCAGCCGCTGCGGGTGGAGTAACCTCCTTTTTAGACATGCCCAATACGGTGCCTAATACGATTACCGCCGAAATCATGGCGCAAAAAAAAGCTATGGCCGCGCAAAAAAGTTTAGTCAATTACAATTTTTTTATTGGTGCGACACCGAACAATGTGGAAGAGCTCAATAATACGCCTAACGTATGCGGTATAAAAATTTTTATGGGAGCATCTACAGGTTCCTTACTGGTTCATCGCAAAGAAGATTTGGAAAATATATTTTCTCAAGGCCGTCGTTTAATTGCGGTGCATGCGGAAGATGAAGACACCATTCGCGCCAATAAGGAAATTTACGGAGCTTCTACGGATGTACACGATCATAATAAAATCCGTAGTCCGGAAGTGGCGCTTAAAGCCACTCAACTCGCCGTGCATTTATCTAAAAAATATAATCGACGTTTACACATATTGCATTTAACTAGCGAAGAGGAAACCGAATTTTTAGCGCGCGAAAAAGTGCCCGGATTAATTTCGGTGGAAGTTTGTCCACAACATTTTTTAATGCATACGCCAGATGTTTATGATCGCCTCGGAACCTATGGGCAAATGAATCCTCCTATTCGTGAAAAACGCCATGGTGAGGCCTTATGGCGTGCTTTGCGAGCTGGCATAATAGATTGCATTGCTACCGATCATGCTCCACATACCATCGAAGAAAAAGAAAAAGGTTACCCTCATAGTCCTTCGGGAATGCCAGGTGTGGAAACGTCTTTGCCTTTGATGTTGAATCAAGTCAATTTGGGACTTTGTAGTATTCAAGAAGTAGTGCGTTGGATGTGCGAAAAGCCCGTAGAACTTTATGGTGTGGTAGGCAAAGGCCGCATTGCTCCGGGCTATGATGCCGATTTTATTTTGGTTGATATGGAACGTAAAAGAACCATTGAAAATGGGAAATTACAAACCAAGGTAAATTGGAGTCCTTATCATGGCCTAACCACTAAAGGATGGCCAGTAATGACTTTTGTCAATGGCAATATGGTTTATGGCGAAGGCGAATTTTTCACGAATATAAAAGGCCGAGAATTAGTTTTTGCGCCGCCTTGGGAAAAATAATTTCTTAGCTTTGGGCCTAAGCTGCCCAGCTGGCCCTCACAAATATTTTACCCTCTAAAAAATCATACCGAATCTAACCCTTGAACCGAGGGCTTAAAATAATATATCTTTATTTCATGATATATTGATATACAAAAGACATCTCCTTATTTTGGCTTTATTATGTCTTTATCTTTCATTATTTAGAGGGTCACTTGTCCAAATTTTTAGAAATCGATGTACTCACCGCCATATTTCGCTTACTCAGCGATGAAACGCGTTTGCGCATTATTTCCGCTTTAAATGGCAATGAGTTAGCCGTGGGTGAATTACAAAAAATTTTAAATCTCGGACAGAGTACACTTTCGACTCAGTTGGGACTATTGAAAGACGAAGGTTTAGTCGTCAATAAAAAAGAAGGTCAAAAAGTTTATTATCGCTTGCCAGGCGAAATTCAAACCGATGCAAAGTTTTCTGTCGTACAAAATGCTTTGGAAAGTGCGCAAACTGCCAAATGGTTTGAAAGAGATCAACGCCAACTCAAAAAGATTTTACATGAACGGGCCGAAGCCTCGCTACAATTTTTCAATAGCTTAGCGCATCAAAACAAACCTTCACCTGGACAAACTTGGAAGGCTTTAAGCTTGGGGTTAATTCAGATGTTACGGGGTCAATGCATTGTAGATTTAGGTTGTGGTAATGGACGGCTTGCGGCGCAACTCGCTAAATCAGGTAACTTTGTAAGTGCCGTAGACAATAGCGAAGAACAAATTCGACTCGCCAAACAAAGTGTTGGGGGCGAAACCGAACATTTACACTTCATACAAGCGACTATGGAAGAAACAGGCCTAAATGCACAAAGTTTTGATGTGGCTCTCCTCTCGCAATCTTTACATCATGCCGCAAAGCCCGAAGCCGTGCTTGCTGAAAGCTATCGCTTACTCAAACCCGGCGGAAGAATTTTAATCTTGGATTTACTTGCGCATTCCGAAGAATGGATGCAAAGTAAATTCGGAGATTTTTGGTTGGGCTTCGCGCTCAACGACTTAGAAAATTGGCTGCGCGATTGCGGCTATATCAATATTCATTCAGAGATCACCGGCAGTACTAAAGACTTTCCCGAAATTGAAAGCTTACTCATTACCGCAGAAAAAGGAAAAACATGAGCCATCCTATTTATGACTTAATGTCCAAGCGCATTCTTATTCTCGATGGAGCCATGGGCACCATGATTCAAAAGCATACTTTGCATGAAGCGGATTTTCGTGGTGAGCGATTTGCCAATCATAGTTGTGATGTAAAAGGCAATAATGATATGTTGGCCATTACACAACCGCATGTGATTGAAGGTATTCATCGTGCTTATTTAGAAGCCGGTGCAGATATTTTAGAAACCAATACGTTTAATTCCAATGCCATTTCCATGGCCGATTATAAAATGGAAAGTGCCGTTTATGATTTAAATGTGTGTGGGGCACGTATTGCCAAAAAAGTGGCGATGGAATTTACGGCCACAAATCCTGACAAGCCACGTTTTGTGGCCGGATCTATTGGGCCAACGACCCGTACCGCCTCCATGTCGCCCGATGTAAATGATCCGGGTTTTCGCTCGGTGCATTTTAATGAATTAGTCAGCGCATACTCAGAACAAGTAACTGGTTTAATCGATGGGGGTGCAGATCTTTTTTTAATTGAAACCTGTACCGACACTTTAAATTGCAAAGCCGCGCTTTTCGCAATTGAACAATATTTTGAGGCGCATCAAATTCGCATCCCGATTATGGTATCCGCAACGATTGTGGATAAAAGCGGACGTACGCTTTCGGGTCAAACCATGGAAGCCTTTTTAATTTCCATTTCTCATATTCCTTTAATGAGTATCGGCATTAACTGCGCCTTAGGTGCGAAAGATATGCGTCCTTATGTAGAAGAATTATCGCGATTGGCGGATGTGCATATTAGCTGTCATCCCAATGCAGGGTTACCTAATGAGTTTGGACAATATGATCAAACTGCCGATGAAATGTCTAACCTCATTGAAGAATTTGCTTCTAGTGGTTTTTTAAATATTGTGGGAGGTTGCTGCGGAACTACTCCTGAACACATTAATAAAATTGCTACTATCGTTGCTAAATTTCCGCCTCGCAAAATCCCTACCATCGAGCCTTATACTCGTCTCGCAGGCCTAGAACCCTTGGTAATACGTCCGGAAAGTAATTTTGTGAATATCGGCGAAAGAACAAATATCACCGGTTCCCCGAAATTTTCCAAAGCTATTCTTTCGGGTGATTATGATACGGGTCTGGCTATTGCAAGACAACAAATTGAGGGTGGCGCGCAAATCTTCGACGTGAATATGGACGAAGGCATGTTAGACTCCGAAGCCGCCATGGTAAAGTTTATGCATCTCGTCGCTAGCGAACCCGACATTTCGGTAAAGCCTGTGATGATCGATTCTTCCAAATGGTCCGTGATTGAAAAAGGTTTGCAATGCGTGCAGGGCAAAGCTATTGTGAACTCTATCAGTTTAAAAGAAGGCGAAGTCGCCTTTAAAGAAAAAGCGACTTTACTCCGACGTTACGGTGCCGCAGCGGTAGTCATGGCCTTTGATGAAAAAGGTCAAGCGGATAATTTGGCACGTCGCATAGAAATTTGTTCGCGTAGCTATCGCATATTGACGAAAGAAATTGGCTTTCCTCCGCAAGATATTATTTTCGATCCCAATATTCTTACAGTGGCTACGGGCTTGGAAGAGCATAATAATTATGCTGTGGATTTTATCGAAGCAGCACGTTGGATTAAACAAAATTTACCGCATTGCCATGTTAGTGGGGGCGTAAGCAATATTTCTTTTTCTTTTCGCGGAAATAACCCAGTACGCGAAGCTATGCATTCCGCTTTTCTCTATCACGCTATAAAAGCAGGCCTAGACATGGGCATTGTTAATGCAGGCATGCTACAAGTGTATGAAAATATTCCCAAAGACTTATTAGAATTAGTAGAAGATGTCTTACTCAATCGACGCCCCGATTCTACCGAGAGATTGGTGAACTTTGCCGAAACCGTAAAAAAAGTGGGTAAAGAAAAAGTAGAAGAATTAGCTTGGCGCAAAGGCACGGTACAAGAGCGCCTAAGTCATGCTTTAGTTAAAGGTATTGTGGACTTTATTGATCAGGATACCGAAGAAGCGCGCCAAATGTTTCCCAAACCTTTAATGGTGATTGAAGGTCCGCTCATGGCGGGTATGAGCGTGGTGGGTGATTTGTTTGGAACCGGACAAATGTTTCTACCACAAGTGGTGAAAAGTGCGCGTGTGATGAAAAAAGCAGTAGCGTATTTATTCCCTTATATTGAAGCCGAAAAAGAAAAAAATGGCGGACGCGAAATGGGAAAAATTCTCATGGCCACGGTAAAAGGCGATGTGCATGATATTGGTAAAAATATTGTGGGCGTGGTACTCGCCTGTAACAATTTTAAAATTATCGATTTAGGCGTGATGGTACCCGCCAATAAAATTTTAGAAGTCGCACTTGCAGAAAACGTAGATATCATTGGTTTGTCGGGATTAATTACCCCTTCGCTCGATGAAATGGTGCATGTCGCCAAAGAAATGGAACGCTTGGGATTTAAAATTCCTTTGCTCATTGGTGGCGCGACAACTTCAGTGGCGCATACGGCTGTGAAAATCGCGCCCGTATATAGTCATCCGGTTATTCATGTACTTGATGCTTCGCGTAGTGTACCCGTGGCGAGTGGGTTACTCAATCCTGAAACCAAAACTGAATTGGTGCGAAAAATTCAAGAACGGTATGAAAATGTGCGTATTGATCACAAAAACAAACATGGCGATAAAAAACTGTTACCCATTGCCGAAGCGCGTAAACGCCAACCCAATATCAATTGGAAAGAAAGCTTTGCCGCAGGAGAGATTCCTAAACCCAAATTTTTAGGGGTTAAGGCATTCGTGGAATATTCTTTAGAAGAATTGTCTCACTATATCGACTGGACTCCTTTTTTCCAAACTTGGGAATTGGTGGGGCAATATCCTAAGATTTTAAAAGATGCAGTGGTAGGAGTGGAAGCGCAAAAATTGTTTGACGAAGCAAAAGCTTTGCTCGCAAAAATTGTTACGGATAAATCCTTAACCGCCAAAGCCGTTTTTGGAATTTTCCCCGCCAATAGTGTGGGGGATGATATTGAACTATATACCGATGATTCACACCAAAATATTTTAGCCACAGTCCATTCTTTGCGTCAACAAACTGATAAAGGCATGGATCAAAATAATTTTGCCCTATCCGATTTTATCGCTCCCAAAACCACCGGTATTCCCGATTATTTTGGAGCCTTTGCGGTGACGGCAGGTATTGGCTTAGAAGCAATCACGGATCGATTCGAAAAAGATCATGATGATTATAATAGTATCATGGCTAAAGCTTTGGCTGACCGATTAGCCGAAGCTTTTGCGGAACGCTTGCATCAAAGAGTGCGGCTTGAATTTTGGGGGTATGCCGCTAATGAACAATTAAGCGAAGAAGAATTAATTCGCGAAAAATACCAAGGCATTCGCCCAGCCCCAGGCTATCCTGCTTGCCCCGATCATACCGAAAAAGAAATTTTATTCCAAATATTAGATGCCCAAAAGAACGCCGATATTATTTTAACCGAAAGTTTTGCGATGTATCCCGGTGCTGCTGTGAGTGGTTGGTATTTTGCGCATCCCCAAAGCCGCTATTTTGGTTTAGGAAAAATTGCCAAAGATCAAGTTACAGAATATGCCTTGCGAAAAAATATGGACTTAGCAACTACGGAAAAATGGCTGTCACCTAATCTTGGATATGAGAATTGAAATTATTTGCAAATTTATTTGTAACATTTTTTTAATTCGAGATACTTACACTTCCATAAAGCTTATTTCTGAAAAGATTGGTATTTATAATATAACTGGAGGCAAAAAATGAAAATCCCTCTGGTATTTTGCCAAAAAAATGACAGTAATTGACCTTTTTTAATACATTTACGGGCCTGACTCTTAAAACCAGTTTACATTGCTAACTGGGAAACAAATAACATTCTACACAGGAATAAAAATGAACAAGTCAACTCTCGTTAAAATGATCGCTACCGGTATCGCTTTCAGCATGCTCACTGTTTCTGCCGCTGAAACCGCTGCTGCTGCTCCAGCTGCTGCCCCTGCCGTAGAAGCTACTAAAGCTCCTGCTGTTGCGGACACCACCAAGCCAGTAAAAAAAGCTAAGAAGGCTAAGAAAGCTAAAGTTGAGAAAAAAGCTGAAGTAGCTGATAGCACTGCTGCAGCCAAATAATAAAATCTTAACAAAACTCCACTCATCACTCACTCATAGAAAGGGTATTATGAAAAAGTCCAATTTATTCGCTCAATTAGCAGTTGCAGGTATTGCCGCAGGCATGCTTTCTGTTGCACAAGTTTCCGCTGAAGATTCAGCAGCTGTGGCTCCTAAAGCTGCTAAAATGCATACTGCTAAAAAAGCTCATAAAGCCAAGGCCGATTCTACTAAAGCTGCTGTGGCTCCTGCTACAGATAGTGCTGCTGCCCCTGCGGCCGCTGTTGCTGAAGATAAACATGGCTGCAAAGGCATGAATTCTTGCAAAGGCAAAGGCGGATGCAAAATGAGTGAGAAAGATTTATCTGAAGCCGCCAAAAAAATGGGTATGGCTG
Organism: Fibrobacteria bacterium; assembly: GCA_043745805.1. GTDB lineage: Bacteria > Fibrobacterota > Fibrobacteria > UBA11236 > UBA11236 > JAYTSD01. The sequence continues at coordinate 79,648 of JAYTSD010000032.1, read as the reverse complement.
CGGATAAAGCTGGCAAAGCTCATGGCTGTAAAGGTCATAATGAATGCAAAGGCTTGGGTGGCTGTAAAGCCTAAGAGTAACCTTTAAGGTTCAAAAAGGGTTTACTGCAAGGTAAGCCCTTTTTTTATGTCTTTATTTTATCCGTAATAATCATTAATTCGAAATCATAAAGCTTCGACTATGCATTTAGCTTTTAATACTTCGGCATGAGTTTCGGGAAATGATAAAAAGTTATCATCCCATTCTACCATGGTCGCCACGTCTTTTCCAAACTTTTTAATACCTGTATAAATCGCTTTGAAAATCTCCCAGACTTCATCTCGAACATGTTGATCATGCGTATCTAAAACATATTCGCCTTTATCCGTATGTCCCGCTAAATGAATTTGCAAAGTTCTTGACAAATCCAATCCATTCACATAATCTATCGGATTAAAGAGATGATTGCGAGAGGAGACGTAAATATTATTCGCATCGAGCATCATGTAACATCCAGATTTCTCCACTACGTTACGGTAAAACTCCCATTCCGGCATTTGCGATGAGGTGTAATCCGCGACGGCGGAAAGGTTTTCCATGCCAAAAGGAATTTCTAAAAAATCTTGCGCCTGACGCGCTTTTTCAGCGACATGCTTGATTACCGCATCCGTATAAGGTAAGGGAAGCAAATCATGATAGTGATGACTATTATGGCGAGTCCAACATAGATGGTCACTAAACCATGGTGCCTTGGTTTTGCGAGCCAAGGCTTTGAGCTTTTTCATATACTCCCAATCCAGTTTATCCGCCGATCCTAAAGACATACAAACGCCATGCATCACCACAGTATAACTTTCCAAAATCTTTTCCAGATTTTGCAAAGGAAACCCGCCAGTTACCATAAAATTCTCCGAGATGATTTCAAAAAAATCAACAGGGGGGCGATGTTCAAAAATATATGCATAATGAGGTATGCGCAAACCCAAACCAAAACCTAATGGAGGAATAGCTTTACTTTTAGAAACTGATTTAGCCATAATTTATACCCAATTGATTAATTACCTCTTTAGCAAAACCTGCTGCGTGCAAGGGCGCAATAATATCTACTGCGATATCAGGAACATAACTGCATAAAAATTGGCTGCCCAAGTCTTGCGCGGTAACTGTCAAATCCTCGCAGGCCGCGGGAATAAGCCATGTATCACCGCTATGCATTTTCAGGGTTTTATCAGCGCTTTGTAAAATAAAGCTTCCGATTAAGCAAGTAAATACACAAAATCTATTCTTTGTTGAAAAAGGCATAATCTCTGTTAAACCCGAGTATTTTATAATTGCAAAATATTTACAGACTACTAAATATTCTACTTTATAGCTTACTTTTTTTATTTTCAAAGGATTGATTTTATGTTCTCTGTGAGGAGTAAAATCAATAACCGCCGCCGATTCTTGAATATGAAGCTGACGAGGTTTACCGGCATCATCCATTCTTCCCCAATCGTATAAACGAAAAGTGGTGTCGGAATTTTGCTGCACTTCATAAATCAATAAACCCGCTGTAATTGCATGTACGGTACCCGCAGGGATAAATAGCATATCTCCAGCTTGTACTTTTATTTTTTGTAAAGCTTTTTCACAATCCTTTGATTGCAAAATTTGCAGGGTGGCTTCTGCACTTAATCCGGCTTGCAATCCCACAATTAGCTGTGCATTTTCGGGAGCATGTACAATATACCATGCCTCGGTTTTGGCCTCGCCCAAGGGATTGTTTTCACCAGGATGAACTTGTACTGAAAGGGCATCTCGTGCATAAATGAATTTGTAAAGTAAAGGAAATACTACTTTTATATTAGTGGTATGTGTACTCGAAATTTTTGGAGTCCCCAAAATTTCCTGGGGGAATTCTTGCAGCAGTTCATATAAATTTCTTCCTTGATAAGTACCCGCTTCAATGATACTTGCAAAGCCATCTCTATCCGACAACTCCCAAGACTCACCCATGCTTTTATCTGTCGCTTGACCTTTTCCTAAATAACGATGCAGTCCATCACCGCCCCAAATTTTTTCTTGGAGAATAGGTTTTAGTTTAAGAGGAAAAGAATCGAACAATAAAAGCTCCTTTTTTACTTCTAAAAAAGTAAAAAAAGGAATCTCAATCTGTTGTTATTACAAAAACGAGTTAAGCGGCATTTTTAGTTTTGGTGGCAAAGCGATGTTCTTCCGTTGCCACAACGGTTGTTTGCGAATCCAAGATGTTTAGACTTAGTCCTTTGGGAACTAAAACCGTTTCCGAGAACTCTTCAAAAGTATGAAATATTTTGCCGTTAAAAATAATATTGAATCCGATGGTGGCAAATAGATATTGGATATAATCGCTTTGCGACACAATAAAAATATCTCCACCTTGGTCCTGAACTTTTTTCATATTGTAAATCAAAGCGCCAATTCCACCACTACATAAAAAAGTGACATCATCTAAATTGAAAACGATATGCGTGCATGCATTTTCAATAACTTTGTTTATTTGTGTATCCAAAACCCGAGAATTTTCCCAAGTAATCTTGCCCTTCACAATAAAAAGAGCTATTTGATTACTATTACTAATTCGAATTTCCATATTCGCCTCATCACACTAATTTGCAGTTAACGGATTGCCTGTCTTTTGAGTATAGGGGCTGGCCTTAAATTCTTCAACCCATTTATCAAACTTGTTAAAGGTGGCCGTAAAGGTGTCCTCATATAATTTGCCCGCAGCCCCAGGCAGAGCACCGGTTATCCCTTGTGCTTGTCGAAATCCCTCGGCAATGGCATCTCTTAAAGTTTGTGCGAAGGCACTATCCTGTCCACCCACCGAACTAATAAAGTTAGTGGCAAAATTCACAATTCTTTGTGAAGTATTTTCTGCATTCCAATATTCGGCAGAATTACTATTTGACCCTGAATCTACTGAGTCCAAAGGTATGGCTTGATTATTTACCAAGGCCTCGGGAACCTTTATTATTTCGGAATTTTGCTTATCCGCATCTTTGGATGAAGCAAATAAAGACGCCGTTTCTGAATCTTGTAAATTCAAACCTGCGATTAATAATTGTTTTTGTTGTTCTAAAATTTGTGCCTTAACTTGAATAACCCATGTTTGGCGATTCTCAAATTCAGTGGCATCTTTAGTTTTGTTCTCAATTACTGCTTCATTTTCAGCTTCGTTTTTAGCTTTAAGAGGTTTTTGATTAGCTAGGGTTAATTTGTATCCCGTTGAAGAAATTTTCTGCGCATTTTGTTCCAATAACTTTTCAGATTCTTGGTTTTTGCCAGAGATAGAGTTTTCGGATCGATAAGTTGAGCTATTCGGGGTGGCAGGGATTAAATTTTTTGCTGCAGAAAGTGTATTAATATCCAGCATTTTGAAATTCTCCCTTGGGTATACATTAACATCGGGATAATTGAGGAAAAACTTTAACTTAAACTTAAAGTAAATTGGGCATTCTATATCCTTTCAAATTAAAGATCAAGAAAAAAAAATATTTGTTGCAATTTATTTGTGAATAGCTGTTCACAAGTGGTGATAATTTATGACGATTTTTTTTCTTTACGAAATATGATTAAGTCTTGCAAAATTTTCCCTCAAGCTCCCAATTAAAATTATCTTATCGCTTCCAAAATAGGATGGAGACAGAACTTTGATTCAATGCAACGAGAGTTCCCTTTGGTCTGAATGCCTTGATGATTTAAGCGTGCAAGTTTCTGAGTCCGCTTTTCATACTTGGTTTCCCTCGCTAGAGCTATTGGCTTTTAGCGGTAATGAAGCCACCATAGGTGTTCCTAATCACTTTGTATTGGAATATGTAGCGCATCACTATAAAGCTATTATCGAATCGGCATTGCAAAATCGTTTAGGCCGATTGGTTTCTGCGATTTTTTCAGTTTCAACTTCAGCGCCTACACTGGAAATTTATACTCCAGCAACACCGGTAGAAACCACCAAACATTCCAACTCGGTTATCTTGGATGTTACAGTACCTTTACACTTAAAATACACCTTTGATAATTTTGTAATCGGGGATTGTAATCAACTCGCCCATGCAGCTTGCATGGCTGTTGCCGAAGCACCTAGTCAAACTAATTTCAACCCCCTCATTTTATATGGGGGAACAGGTATGGGCAAAACACATTTATTACAAGCCATTGCTCACTTTTGCCTCGATAATGAAACTGCACGTAAAATTGTTTACCGTACTTCCGAAGAATTCACCCGCGAGTACATTGAGTTCGTTCAAAAAAACAAAGACTCACGCGCTTTTTATCAGGTTTACAAAGATGCTGATATTTTATTAATCGATGATATTCAATTTCTCGCGGGCAAGCAAAGTACCCAAGATGAATTTTTCAATATTTTTAATGTTTTACAAAGCATTAATCGTCAAATCGTTATCACTTCCGATAGGCCGCCTGCCGAAATTAAAGGCCTGCACACGCGCCTTTTGTCTCGCTTTGATAATGGATTATTGGCTGATTTACAACCGCCTAATCTCGAAACCCGTCTCGCTATTTTACAAAAGAAAAGCGATGGCCAACTCGATTCTTGCGTCAATGATGATGTCCTATCTTATGTAGCTAGTCATGTAACTTCCAATGTACGTGAACTCGAAGGTACCTTAATCAAGCTATCCGCGTATTCTCATTTCACGCATATGCCGATAACCGTTACCATTGCCAAGCAAATTTTGGGAGACACCATTCGCAATGTAAACCAACCCATTACCATTAAAAAGGTGTTGGAGCAGGTTTCACATGAATTCGAAACCACGGTTCCTTTATTAACTTCCCAAACCCGTAAAAAGCATGTCGCCGAACCGCGACAAGTCGCTATGTATATAGCGCGTCAGCTCACCGATAATTCCCTGCATACTATTGGTTTGGCCTTTGGACGAGATTATTCCACGGTGATTCACAGTATTAAAAAAGTGGAACAGACCATGGAAAAGGAAATTGCATTTAAAGCCCGCGTCGATCGACTATTACTTGCCCTTGGATAAACTGCTCTAATAAATTTAGCAAGCCCAAAAATTGACCTATCGTATCTAAACGACACTTTTCTTCCCAAATCTTTTTAAATTGAAATACTCTGATTGGACTTTAAACCAGAACGGATCTCTATGTTCGGAAATATTCCTCTTCTGCACATTCTTGGCAAAAGTGGGCCAACTAGCTTGGCAACACTTTTTGTTATGGCCTTATTATCAGTAGGCATTTGGGCTATACTTTTTAAAAAATGGAATGAGAATAAAAAAAAGAAAGCGTTTTTTAAAAAATGGAAATCGTCTCTAGGTTCTCAGCCTACTTTACAAGAAATTGCAAAACTAACCAAGGCCATGCCTGAATCCCCTTTTGGTCGCATCGCACAAGCAGGGCTTAAGGAAATGGAAAGCTTATCGCCTTATGTTTCCTACGATTCGCTCCCACATCGCGCCCAATTGGTTTTGGATGCCGTAGAGAGAAATTTGGATGCCGAAAAAGAAATCAATGATAAGTTTTTAACCTATTTAGCCTTTTGTTCGGCAACCGGCCCGCTATTAGGTTTGCTCGGAACAGTTTGGGGTATTATCAATGCCTTTTATGAAATAGGCCAACAAGGATCGGCGAATATCACTGTGGTTGCGCCTGGTATTGCGGAAGCTCTCGTCGCGACTCTCGGTGGTTTATTCGTGGCAATTCCAGGATCTATTGGCTACAACTTTTTTGTTTCTTTTAATCGCAATGCGGAATCCTCCATGTTTTCGTTTGGATCCGAATTAGTGAGTATGTTCAAGCGAGTCGATTTGGGTGTTTTAGAAAAGAACGCGAAATAAGCGAGGCTCTGTGCGCAAACGAGAATCCTTACGCTTATCCCCAGAGATTAATCTCACCAATCTGATCGATATTATTTTCGCTATTTTGGTGGTATTTATGATTACCGCTCCCCTCATGAGCCAAGGCATTAAAGTGGATTTACCTAAAGCCAAGGCCTCCTCATTAGAAGAAAAAAAAGCGATACAGGTTACGGTAACCAGAGAGCGTGAAATCCTTATTAATGATGCACCTTCGGATGCGCGTAGTTTTGAAAAAGATTTTCGTAGGGTATGGACCGGCGATGAAGAAACCGCCATTATTGTTAACAGCGATCAAAGCGTCCCTTATGGCTTTGTCATGGAGCTAGTGGCCTCCATTCAAAGGCAAGGCGGCAAACGACTAGGTTTTTTAACCGACCCCACTCCTGTATTGCAAAGGCCGCATCGCCGCTAGTATGGCCAATACTATTTCAGCTCCTGCCGAAGACCATTCGAAAATGCGCTTAGCGATGGGCTTTTCTTTTGTGGCCCATGCCGCAATATTTGCTTTTTTCATTTTAGCGGCGACCTTATCCAATCATCACTCTTCCGAAGTGCCTCTCATTGAATTAGTGCAATTAGAAGCTCCTCGCATCCGGCCTTTACAACCTAAGGTTAAAACGCCGGAACTCCCCGCTCCAGAGCCCGAGCCAACACGCCCAGAAGAAGCTCCCAAGCTAACGCCGGCTCCCACTAAACCCGATTCAAAAAAACCTGATCCCAAGGTTGTTAAACGTGATGTAGATTCCACTTTGAAGGTGAAAAACACAGCCGAAGCACAACCCGACATGCCGCAACAATTAACCGTGAGCACAAGCACAGATCCGCGTCTATCGCAATGGATTAATCGGGTGAAAAAAAAAGCAGATTTATTATGGAATCCTCCTGCAGGATTAGAAGTTCCTGCCGCCACCAAAGTGAAAGTAAGCTTCACCGTACAGCGTGATGGTTTAGTTGAGAATGCAAAAATTGCCGCAAGCTCTAACAATAGCTTATTAGATGAAAATGCTTTAAATACGGTTATCCGTTTAGATCATGTACCGCCTATTCCCCCCAATTATCCTGAGGATCAAATCGATGTTGGTATTGAATTCCCTTATCAAGCGCAGTAGTTCATACTATGTGCGCCTTTTGCATTTTGTCGTTTTAAGGCATCTAAGTATTCTTTGTGTAACAGTAACATTATTTGTTCTATCGCCTTTGTCGATGGCCGAAGATGTTTTAATCACCTTGGAACAAAAAAGTGATGAGGCCATAGCTATTGGCTTTACCGAAATCCATTGCAAAAAAGGGGATACCAAATCGGCCAGCAATCCAGGTACTGTATTATCCGATGATTTAAATTTTAGCCGACGCTTTAAAGTTTTTCCAGCACCGCAATTTGATAGTAGTAGCAAAAAAAGTTTTTTGCAAAATCAAGCTACAGCTTATGTTCGCGGAGAATACAGCTTAGAGGGGGACAATTTTACGGCACAGCTTGAACTTATGGATGTAAATAGTGGTGAATTAATTATTGGCAAAAAATACTCCGGTAAAAAAAATGATTTGCGCCGAATTGCACATCAATATGCTGATGAATTGGTTTATCAGCTTTTTGGGGAAAAAGGCATTGCCCAAAGCAAAATCGCCTACGTTTCCAAGCGCCAGGGGAACAAAGAAATCTACCTGATGGATTATGATGGCGAAAATGTGATTGAAATCACAAAAAACAAAAGCATCAATCTCACACCCTGTTGGATAGAGGGGAAAAACAAAATTCTTTATACCACCTATGCCGATGGCTTTCCGCAATTTCATTTGAAAGATTTAAACAGTGGGAAAAATGGACTTTTTCTTTATAGCAAAGGCATGAATACCGCTGCGAATTACAATAAAATAGACAAAGAAATTGTTTATGCTTCCACCGTGGACGGTAACTCCGAAATTTATCGCAAAACGTTACCCGATGGCAAGCCCACGCGGCTCACATTTTCCGGCTCCATTGATACTTCGCCCAGCTGGTCGCCTAATGGTTATGAAATTGTTTTTATCTCGGACAGAAGCGGGCAGCCGATGTTATACATTATGGATAGAGATGGATCTAATGTGCGCCGCATTACTTATGAAGGCAGTTATTTTGGCTCTCCGGCTTGGTCTCCCAAAGGAGATCGCATCGTATTTTCCATTATGGATGATGGCAATAATATGAATATCGCCACCATCACTCCTGATGGCAAAGACATGGTGAAGCTCACTTCTGGCACAGGGAGTAATGAAAGCCCATCTTGGAGTCCTGATGCACGCCATATTGTCTTTATGTCTACACGCACGGGTAATCCAGAGTTATACCTGATGTCCACAGATGGGTCACAAACAAAGCGCTTAAGTTTTTCGGGTGGGAACTCTATGCCGGTATGGTCTGATTTTTAAGAAAAAGAACCGTTTGGAGTAGTTTTTTTTGGTTATTATCCCCCATTAAAGAGTGAAATATTTAACTTTTGCTTCGAACATTTATTGAATTCGCTCATTCAGGAGAAAATTATGCAATACACTTCCAGACTCAAATATTTGTCCTTACTTGGGGCTATCTTAATCCTCGTTATTGGTTGCTCTAAGAAGCCTGCTCCAATAGCTGACAAGGAACCTGAACCCCCAAAAATGGAAGCAACCAAAGAGCCAACTTCAACTCCTACACCTTCCGGACCGAGTGAAGAAGAATTGCGTCGTCAACGCATTCAAGCACGCATTGCCGAAACCTTCAAGCCAATTTATTTCAATTATGATCAAAGTGCATTAAGCCCCGAGTCCAAAAAGACTTTGGAAGCCATTGGTCAATTGATGAAGGAAGTTAAAGAAATCACTTCTCGTGTTGAAGGTCATGCCGATGAACGCGGAACTAATGAATACAATTTAGCTTTGGGTGAACGTCGCGCTAAAGCCGTACAAGACTATTTAAGCAGCTATGGAGTGGAAGCCACTCGTCTAAGCACCATTAGTTATGGTGAAGAAAAGCCTGCTTCCGATGCACATGATGATGCAGCATGGGGCAAAAATAGAAGAGCGGAATTTACCACTACTTTCTAGAATGCTTGATCGCCTACTTTTAGTTAGCTCCCTTTTGTTTTGGGTTGGGTGTTCAAAAATCACCCTACTCCGAACAGAAGAATTACGTACGGTTTCACAAGAAGTGAAGGGCGTACATGGACAAGTTGCGGAATTACAAAAATCCATTGATGATTTGAATATCAATCAAGGTGGATTAACTAGTAAAATGAAAGCTGATTTAACCAGTACCTTGGGTGAATTAGCTGGTCAAATCACCCGCTTGCAAGCACAAATCGATGAAACCCAATATCGCTTAACGCAACTCAGCACTAAAATCGATAAACTGGATCAACGAAAAATAATTGTAAGTGGGGTTGCTAACTCTGCTACACCAATACCTGGAAACACTTCCGCTAACACTGCCAATCTCAATACTACCGCAGCATCCGAAGCTCCGGTGAAAGTCGTGGAAGGCCTTGATTTAGAAAATGTTTATAATCAAGCTCGCGAAGATTATGTAAGAGGAAAATACGAATTAGCCTTTCAAGGTTTTAAAACCGTATTCGATAAAGACGCAGGCGGAAGCTATAAGGACAATACGCTTTACTGGATGGGTGAATGTTATTTAAAGAGCGATAAGCTAGATAAAGCTTCAGAAATGTATCAGCGTGTCATTAAAGAGTTTCCCAAGGGAAACAAAGTTTGCTCGGCACGTTTTAAAATAGGATTGATTTATGATCAGAAAAAGGATAAAGCCAAACGTAATGAAGAATGGAAAGCTTTAATCGCGGAGTGCCCTACCAGTAATGAAGCGCAAAGAGCTCAGGAACTTATTAAAGAATAAGCTTTTATAACTGAAACAAATTACAGGAGAGGTATATAAATATTACGCCTCTCCTTTTTTATGCTCGGATTTTTATCCTATGGTAATGGCAGAAAAATCAGCCATGCGCATGACCAAGCCACGCACTTCTTGTAATAATAATTGCCGATTTAAACGTACAGCCTCAGCAGGATCATTGATCATAGCGCCTTCGAATAAAGCCTGTACATCGGCACGCAAAGAAACTAAAGCTGTAAAAGCATGCAGATAATCTTTTTTCTCTAAAAACTTATCCATCTCTAATTTAATTTGTGCTAAAGTTTTATATAAATTTTTTTCCACATCCAATTGGAAAGTCTCTGGATTTAAAACACCCATCACTTCACCTTTAAGAATATTATTGACGCGTTTAAACGTTTCGGCAATAGCCATAAAATCGGGATGTTGACGGAATTCTTGTAAGGCTTTAGTGCGAGCGACAAAGTCTAATAAATCATGCCAACCCAAAGTGCTCTGAGCCGCAGCCTCCACAATATCCTTAGCAAAACCGCCCGGCAAATCCGCTCTCGGGATTTCTTGTAAAAGAAATTTCGTTCGTGCAAAAAAGAATTCCTGTAAATCATGGAAAAGTTCTAGGTTACCTTTTTTCTCAATGCTAAATTGCTGAAATTGAAATTCTTCGCGATACACTTCTACCAAAGCATATTTTAAAATGTCTAAAATATTTAAATCAAATTTGCGATGTAACATAATGGCCACGCAAGACCAGCATGCTCGGCGTAAAGCATAAGGATCCGCAGAGCCCGTAGGCACTTTACCTTTGGAAAACATACTCATTAAGGTGTCGATACGATCAGCAATGCCGACAATAGCGCCTTCGTCATTTTCAGGATAGGTATCATTAGCATTACGGGGTAGATAATGATCGCGAATGCCGTTAGCAACACTAGTGTCTAATCCTTCGGCCAAAGCATAATATCGACCTACGATGCCTTGCAATTCAGGAAATTCACCTACCATCTGGGTCGTGAGATCGCATTTACAGAGTATAGCGATTTGTTTGATGCGGCCAAGGGCCTCGGCATCAAGTCCTAATTTTTCGCCGATAAATTCGGCAAGCACTTGCACGCGCTTTACCTTTTCACCAATACTGCCTTTGCTGCCTAGATCCGCTAAGAAAGTTATTTTATCTAAGTCGATGAGGCGGGATTGCAAAGTTCTTTGTTTATCTTCTTTAAGAAAAAACTCTGCGTCGGCAAAGCGTGCGCGAATAACTTTTTCATTACCTTCACGAATTAAGGCATAGTCCTCACAGACCATATTGGATAATGTGATAAAAGCATTTACCAAATCACCTTGCATATCGGTTACCGCAAAATACTTTTGATGTTCGCGCATTTCTGAAATTAAAACTTCGGCAGGAATAGCTAAAAGATTTTTTTCGAAAGAACCCAAAACCGGAACAGGGAATTCTACCAGATAAGCCACTTGTTCTAATAATTCTTCATCTTCTTTCCATAACCAGTTTTTTTCCTCTGCTGTTTTTTTACAGGAGGCGCGAATGATAGATTTTCTTTCTTCTTGATCAACAATTACTTTCGCGTTGCGTAATGCCTTTAAATATTTTTCCCGATCCGAGGAAACGGCAACAGGGCCAGCATGTAAAAAACGGTGGCCAAAAGAAACCGCTCCTGCTTTTAAACCAGCAAATTGGAGCGGCAATATATCATTGCCTAATATTCCCACCAACCATTGAACAGGACGGACAAAGGCCATTTCCTTGGCTTCTCCCCAACGCATAGTTTTATACCAATGGATTTCTCCCAAGATTTTGGGAATAATTTCCGCCAATAGGTCAACCGCCGAACGCCCTTTGCGCTCTACCTTAGCGAAAACATATTCGCCACCTTCGTGTTTGCGGATTTCTAATGTCGCCAAATCAATTTGATTTTTCTGTGCAAAAGCCAGTGCGGCTTTTGTCCAGCCGGCTTCATTCTTAGCAATTTGTGCAGGAGGGCCTTTAAGATCCAAAGCCAGATCCGGTTGCGATAATCGCAATGAACTCACCGAAATAGTAATGCGCCGAGGACTAGCAAAAATTTTAATGTCTTGTAAGTCTAGTTGTGAGTCAGCAAAATGTTTTTGCACTAATGCAGGAAGTTCGCGATGCAAAGGTCCAAAAACCCGAGCCGGCATTTCTTCCACGCCTAATTCAATTAATAAAGGGGCGCGTTCCGCAGTAACATTCGCGGTTAAAGGTTTGAACCCCTCAATTGACGCGCCTAGCGGGGCCACTAATGGCTTAGAGCGTGCCATTAAAGGATAGCCCATGGATTCACGAGTTTTGATCCAGGCTTCAGCAGCCAGCTTGGCTAAAGCGCGTACGCGTAAGATATAACCTTGACGTTCATTGACCGAAATAGCGCCTCGTGCATCTAACAAATTAAAAGCATGGCTCGCCTTAATACAGTAATCATAAGCGGGAAGCACCACGCCAAGCGCCATGAGTCGCTTACATTCGGCTTCGTATTTATTGAATAGATCAAAATGTAAATCGGTATCCGCGAATTCAAAATTATGCTGCGAATATTGCACTTCATTAAGATGGAAAATATCGCCATAAGTAAATTGATCATTATAGCTAAGTTGAAAAACATTATTCTTTTTTTGCAAATACATGCAAATTCGTTCTAAGCCGTAGGTTATCTCGCCGGTTACGGGAGATAAATCGATACCGCCCACTTGTTGAAAATAAGTGAACTGTGTGATCTCCATTCCATCTAACCATACTTCCCAACCCAAACCCCAAGCTCCTAAAGTTGGCGATTCCCAATCGTCATGCACAAAACGAATATCATGTTCTAAAGGATTAATACCTATGGCTTTTAAGGAGCTTAAATACAGTTCTAAAATGTTCGCCGGATTAGGTTTCATTACCACTTGGAATTGATAATAGTGTTGCATACGATTTGGGTTTTCACCATAACGGCCGTCCTTAGGTCGACGACAGGGCTCAATGAATGCAGCGTTAAAAGGCTCTGGCCCTAGGGACCGCAAAAAGGTGGAGGGATTAAATGTCGCAGCTCCTTTTTCAAGATCATAGGATTGTGCCAGTAAACATCCTTGTTCACTCCAAAATTTTTGCAAGCTTAAAACCAGATTTTGAAAATGCATAAAAGTCTCCCAATGGAAATATAAAAATGCCTTTTTTTACCCAGAAGACCAATGCTTTTCGCATCAATCACAAGTTTCGCAATAAGTTCAAAACCCCGAATAATCTTCGTAGTTAACCTTGATTTCCCAACTTTACAAAAGTGTACAATAAGAACAAGTAATCACCGAAACCCAAAATAAATCGGTGAAAGGAGTATTATGCCACTAGCAAATAATCCTCAGTCTGAACGGCACTCCATCCAGAAACAGAGCGGTTACGTTTTAATTTTAGTTCCGATAATCCTTGTCGCTATATTACTCATCGCCTCGCGTATGCTGAGTCGCTCCCAAGTCACTATGGCTATTGCCGCGGCAGAAATGAATGTTTTACAAACCCGATTATGTGTACAACAATGCGCGTCTCTCGGCGTGAATTCCGCTGCACATACTATTGAAAACAATTCATTACCCACGGCAAGTCATGAGGCTTGTACCTGTGAACCGATTAATCATACGGCAATGGCTTGCACCACCGATATATCCACACCCACACAAAGCTCGCAATCGAATTGTTTTGGACAAATTTTAAAAAGTACAGATATCTCTTTGCTGGCTACTTGTGAAGAAGGACCTGCTCGGCATAGTGCCTTAAATGAAAAAGCCTCCTTCGAAGAATTACCGGTTTTTCAATTCGCGGTATTTTTCGACAAGCTATTGGAAATTCATCCTGGGCCACAAATGAATTTGAACGGAAAAATTCATTGCAATGACACCATTTTACTTTATCCCGGAAATGAACTTTATCTCTATGATTGGATCACCACACCAGGACCCATACTTTTAAAGAAAGGTTTTGGGAAAAGTAAAATTTATTTTCCACTGATGGACGGAAGCGGTCCTGATTTAAGCGCTCCCATAAAACCCAGCAATGTCGCTCCCGAAGAATTGAAAAAATTAGTGAGCAGCTGGAGCGGATGGAAAAAAGACCACCGCGCCGCTTATGGCGATAATGAAAATGGTTGTGGAAAAGTGCAAAAATTATCCTTGCCGTTAAAAAAGTCCGTAGATCCCAATGTGGTACTTGATTGGCGTGATATAGGGGATGATGCTAATACGCAAATGGCAAAGTTTGCCTGGAAGGCCACGCTCATTTATAATGGCGTTTGGCTTGATAAATCATTAGCCCCAGCCCCCTTTAGTTTGGGAACCGACCCACTGATAAAACCCACCAGTCCGCTTTTTGATTCTTTAGGTAATCGGATTACATTTTATGATAAACGCGATAAGGTAACTTTAAAGCTACTGCCTATAAATTTTGATTTGTTGGTCAGGAATCGTACAGACAGTATTATTTATTTGTATGACGAATTAAAAGATCCGAGTCAGAGTAATCAAATAGTGGGTGGTTTTTTAATTTATAATGCTAAAAAACTTTTACGTCCACTCACCTTAGTCACCAATAGTCGTATGGTCCTTTTGGGTAGTTATAATACCGACTCGGGTTATGCAGTCAATGGGTTAAAGTCAGCTTGGCCCAGCTCTCTCGTGAGCGATAATATGACACAACTCAGTTATGATTTTTTACCGAATGAGCATTCTTTGGGAATGGGTCCCGGGAGTAGCATTATTGGGCGCAATAATAAGGCTCGGGTAACAGTGAATGCCTGTATCATGACAGGTATGATTGCTCAAAATGGAAGTCATGCGGGACAAGGAGGGTATCAAAATCTAGTTCGCTTTTTGGAAAACTGGGATAATGTACCGTATGAAAAAACTGGTTCGAGCGTTTGTATATGGGACAGTCGGCATTCGTGGGGTAACAATAATATTAATGGTGTTTATTTTACACCTCCTATTCGCGTATACAATTTTGATCCCATGTATAACGCGATGATCAATATGCCTCCTGGCACTCCACGCATGGTCTTACCTGTTTTAACCGATTGGGAGCTAGTACGGCGATGAAAACCAACACGCTTATTTATCATAAAGGATTTAGTCTTATTGAAGTAGTAACGGTATTAGTCTTGATTTCCATTTTAGGAGCCTCAGGATATTTAGGCTTATCGCATTTTTCCCAAAGAGAAAAAGCCAAAGCGGAGGCAAATAAATTAGTAGATCAACTTTGGAAGTTACGTTCCTTAGGAGTTATGGGTATGGCTGGACCTTGTATTGAATTTCTTCCCGATAATGTCACCTATCGCATATTTAATGATCGAAGCGCCCCTGCCGGATATAATTCCGACGATTCTATTATGGCCACGTTTACTTTACCACAGGGCTTAAGTTTTCAAAATGTACAAGGAGGGAAAACCTCCACGCACAGTGTTTGTTTTGGTGGATTAGGTATTAACTTAATCGGAACGGCGAATTCTCCCTTATTGGCGATAATTGGTTCCGATTCCCTTTTTCAACAAAAAATTCAACTCTTACCGGCTACGGGGACGGCAAAGGTATTATGAAAAATTTATTTTTTATGATCAAATTGAATAGCCCACAAAAGAAAATCATTGCTACAGCCAAATACGGTTTTACTTTAATTGAAGTGCTGATTGCTATTGTTTTAATCGGTGTAGCGGGATCGATTTTTGTAGGGACTTCGCATAATTCTTTAATCGGCAATCAACGCTCCAAAACCTATGGTGCCGTGGCATTGGCCACGCAAGAGGCATTAGAAAACGTTGTACTCTTGCCTCTTGATTCACTCAAAGGATTAAGTAATACCATTTTACAGCATTCACAGGGATCGGGAGTAACCATTAAAGCCAGCTCGCGTGGGGTAACTTCCGCTGATATGAAAAATATTAATCAACAAGATACCACTACCTTACGTTATGTTACCCTAATGGCTGATTTTAAAAATCAAGCTGGTAATTTAGTCACCAAAACTTATGGCTTTGTGGTGTATCGACCCAGATAAAAAAGGTTTATTTTTGTGCGAAGGTTTTATGAAAATTTTAGGTAAGCGCTTAATTTCCTCACCAAAAGGAATTTCCTTATTAGAAGTTTTAGTCGCATCTTGTATTGCTACTATCGCTATTGCAGGTATTCTCTACATCTATCATATTCAACATAAGGGTATGTTGGTACAAAGTGGAATTGCTGAAATGCGAATGAATGGACAATACACATTACAAGAATCGCAATACTATCTCACCCAAGCTGGAGCAGGATTACCCAGTCATAGCCATGCGATTTTTCCTGATGTAAATGGATTAGGATTCAAAATGAATCCTACCCAAACCAAGATTCGTGCTCAGAAATTTAGCAGTGGAAATTCTTTCTCACAAACCACTTTTCGTATTCCTGCGCATTCCGATTCCCTTTTTAAATTTTATGTTTGGGCTGAAGGTATTACACAAGATACCGCGATTATAAGTATCCAAATCACTAGTACTGATACCTTATTAGTAGTGGGTATTAATGCGGCTAATTTCCCTAATGCACCTGCCTATGTAAATTTATATCCCGTAGCAAGGCAGATTTTAAAAACCGATGGACAGGGGCATTTTCGCATACATTTAATTCCCGGTTTACGAAATGATTTACAACCTGATACTTTGAATTTAGCCGAAGGTATTGATTCATTAAATTTTCGATTTATAAGTTCTGCACAATGCACCACCTCCATTTTTCCGGATGATTTAGATACCCTGCAACGTATTCTGATTCAAATATCCGCTAGAACCTTGCTTACCGATGGAAAATATTCGGGAGATGGTTATCATCGTCAACATTTGCAAGCTGCGATTAACTTTCGCAGGCAATTATAATTTACTCTGCAATATGCTATTTTAACGGCCAAGCAAATAGCGATCTCATGTAATTACTGAGGAAAGAAAAGTATGCTCCATAAATTCGATCGACTATTTTTAGCTCTAAGCGTTTTATTGACTATGCAGCTCGAGGCGCGAAAATTAGAGGTGGGACCAGGAAAAAAATATGCTAAGCCGAGCTTAGCCTCAGTTGATGCACAGAATGGCGATACCGTTGAAATTGCAGCTGGACTTTATAATGGCGATGTTACAAGTTGGCGTGCCGATAATTTGGTGTTACGGGGCTCTTCTAAATATGCACATTTAGCGGCCAATGGCAAAAATGAAGGTGGAAAAGCAATTTGGGTAATCGGTGGAAAAAATACTGTCGTAGAAAATATTGAATTTTCTGGCGCCTCAGTTCCCGATCAAAATGGTGCAGGTATTCGTCAAGAAGGTCCCAATGTCATTATTCGTCATTGTTTTTTTCATGACAATGAAAATGGAATTTTAGGTGGTGATGGTGGAACTGTTTTAATTGAAAACAGTGAATTCGCGCGCAATGGATTTGGAGATGGTCAAAGCCATAACATATATATCGGCTATGCAAAAAGCTTCACCTTGCGCAATAGCTATAGTCATGATGCAAAAATTGGCCATCTCGTTAAAACCCGTGCCGATACGAGTTATATACTTTACAATCGCATAATGGATGAAGTAACTGGCACGGCCAGTTATGAGATTGATATTCCCGAAGCTGGCACTTCTTATATTATCGGAAATTTAATTCGGCAAAGTCCTAATACCGATAACCCTGCAATCATTGCTTATGGCGAAGAACCATTGACTAAAATACGCGGAAAAGATTTATATGTTATTAATAATACCATTATTAATAACCGAGCCGGATCATCCGATGTTTTTGTATCCATTACGAACGGAATGGGCAAAGCAAAAGTGATGAATAATCTTTTTATTGGGGGAGGAAGAGCCGTAGAAGGTCCCTCGGATACATCCAATAATTTAGAAACCGCCAATGCCGGCTTAGTTAATATCGCTATTTTTGATTTTCATTTATTAGCTAACTCTGCCGCGATAAATCAAGGTGCCAATCCGGGTACTGCGCATGGATTTAGTTTAATGCCCGCATTTCAATATGTACATCCACTTTCCAGTGAATCGAGGCAATCGGTGGGAACTATTGATATTGGCGCTTATGAGTTTGGAAATCAAGTCAGTATTTTTTCACCTTATAAGACAAAAGCAAAATCATTAAACCAAAATTTATTTAATGGAATGGGAAAGTGCAGTATGGGAAAAAATCCTGTGCATCAAATATTCTACTCATATTAAGCTTCATTCGCTATTAACTGCAAAGAATTAAATTGCAAGGGTGATGTAAAGTCATTTGCATGCTAAAATAATTGTGATGAATTTTTCCAAACGCCTGAAAATCTCCAGACCGCTGGGTTTTGCTTTGCTTTTTAGCCTATACCTATTATGCTTTATATTAACTCCGCTTTGGAATAGCCTACCGGGCTTGCCTTTAAAAGGGTTTGCATGGATAATCTCCGCTCTGGCTGGATTCTATTGGGCTTGGATTTGTAGTGGGGATTTTCGGATTTTTTCGCTCCGCCAGCTTCTCTGCTTTTGCTTATTCTTCATAATATTTTTCTTGATGGAATTTCGCTGCCTTTCCGTCTCCATACCTTGGCGTGGCGATGAGGATTATCATATTTTTTGTGCCGTGCAAATTACCCATTCACTCGCTTTGCATAAAATGTATTTCTTAGCTTTGGCACTTTTTTTAATCTTTGCCTTTTTACGTCCATCCTTGGATGGACTCTTGATATTCATTGCTGCGGTCTTTTTTTTAGGGGTAACATGGGTAGGACATCGTGCCCATATCGATCTCTATCATGCTTTACGCTATCCTATTTTTCTGCATTATGTCGCGGCTACCCTTGCTTACTTCGCCAACCTTATTCGGCATAATCCCTATCCCGAAATCCCTTATCGCCTACTCCCCTTACTTTCCGCCGCATGCTTGGCGGGATTGGGCTTCTATAGCCTACGCCGGCATTCCATTTTTCTAAGGCTAGGACTATTCTTTTTATTAGCCACACTTCCGGTAATCCGAAATTTTGATTCACTTTTCTATTTAGAGATGCCTGCCGTGTTCTGTATGACTTTGGTTTGTTTGCAGGCAATACGCTTGCTGCGTGGCGATCCAGAGCGATTATTAGCTATGCCCAGTTGGATAGCCTTATTGCTCCTTGGATTTATGAAAGAAACGACCATACCCTTTCTGTTTGTCTTTTTATGTTGTCGAATAATCTTTAGACTTTCGCATTTAATCAAAAACCAATCACTCGGATGGAAGCCGATGCTGGCGGAATTAAAAATCAGCTTTGCTATATGCTTCCCAATATGCCTTTACCTGCTTTATCGATTACGCATTGGACCCACACGCTTCTATTCACCTCACTTTGAATATATCCAGGATGCCCACTTGTATTGGATTCAGTTGCATTCACTCTGGGATAGCTTTGGCCTTTTACTGCCTATAGCTATTGCAGGATTCGTATTACTACTCGTCCGCCGCAAATGGCAGCTATTATTTTTTCTTGCTTTAATTTTGCTAGTAGATTCCACTTTCCATTTTCTTGATAATCGACAATACAATGGATACAGTCGCTTTAATCTTTTTTTATTACCCAGTCTTCTCGTTTTTGCTGTGGAATTTTTAAGGCTGGTGACAAAGAAATATCTGCCGTATGCGCTGGGATTTTTAGCATTCGCAATAGGAGTACAAAGTTATTACTCTCCCGTACATAAGGATGGAACGAGAGTTCAGGACTGGGGTATTTATGGAGTCGATGTAGGTGATCAATCCTATCCTTATCGAGAAGCATTAAAGTATTTGGAAATACATTATCCCAAAGAAAAAGTTCTCTTTACGGGCCTTTATTATCCCTATTACACCGAATTTTATCTGCATAAACAAGGGTGGCCAGAACAACAATTAATTGAAATCTCGAAGCTTGAATTTATACGTATGGATTCTGTTTTGTTTGCGGCAAAGAAAAATGGTTATCCTGTGGTGCTGTATCATGTGTTAAAGTCGCCCTTAAATTTGGAAGCGACTTATGGATTTGGAAGTGTCAAGGTTTTCAAAAACCAAGCCCATTCCCTCCTGCTCTTCGGTCCCTAAATGCCTGCCGCAAAAGCTTTTGCTTCGGCTCTTTCTTCAAATGCAGCCGTTGAACTTAAAGCTTGGTCTACCCATTTTTTTCCTTCAGCCTTTTTACCTTGTTGCACTTTAACATAACCAAAGTGATACATGACTGGAGGAAAGTCAGGGATTAATAAAGTTGCCTTATGTAAATTTGTTTCGGCTTCATCCCATTTCTCTGCCATTGCAAGCACCCAGCCTATGGTATCATAAAGTCGTGGATCATTATGCTTAGCATTCTTTAATGCTTCAATATAGACTTTTGCTTTGCTATAATCTTTTTGTACAACGCCATATTCCCATGCCAAATTATTTGCACACACTAAATTTTTTGGATCTTGTTCAAATTGTAATTTGAAAATCTCCATAGCTTTTTCTTTTTGTCCTTTACGAATATATAAATCGGCCAATAGTGTATTTAAGCCCTGCATTTTCGCTGGGCCATTTGTTAATTCATTCGCTAAGATTAAAGCTTTATCAATTTGATTAGTTTGAATATATAAATCGATTAATCCTATCCTTTGAGCAGGCAAAGTAAACTGCTGTTTTTCTAAAATGCTTAAGGCAACCTTATATTGTTTTAAGGCAATCAGCTGAGTAGCGAACATCCCAGCTGCCAATTGGCTTTTGGGCCATTTTTTTTGCCAACTCGCAGCCGTGGCTAAAGCCCAATAATCTTGTTTGGTCAATTGAAAATATTGTACCAGCGCCCATTCCCCAATGAATTCTTTTCCAAGGGAGAGTTGCTTGAGTAATTCACTTAAATTTTGAGAGGATTTTTTTTGCGTATCGACCAATTCTTGAGCTTTATTTTCTAAACCCATTGCTATATAACAAGCCACTAGAAATTGTGATAAACGATCTGATTTATCACCCACTTGCAAAATCTTCAAATACCCTAAGGCTTTAGCGGGCTCTTGATTTTTTAAGGCAATGAAATGGGCTAGCATACTGGTTTGACCGCGAATATTAGCCTTAAGATCGGCCATGGTTTCGTAAACTTGCATTGCACTATCGTATTTACCCCGCTTCACTAACAAAATCGCTTTTTCGGAAAAAGCATCAATATTTTTTGGGCTTTTGTTTAAATAAGGTTGCAAACATTTTTCGGCGTCTTCCAATTTATTGAGTAATGAATAAAGACGTGCTTGCCGTACACTAATTTCTTGCATTAAGCTGGAATCTTGATTTTTCCAATCCGTAAGTACACCTTGTGCAGAGTCAGGACGACGCTCCAATAAATAGGTGTCCATAAGATACAAGCGCGCTTGGGCTATATTTGGATGCGTTGCAATTACCTTTTGTAAAATCGCACGACATTCTACAACTTTACCTTGTTTGATTAAAGCTTCTACCAAGGGTAACAATACCGATACGGAGTCGGGATAGCTTTTTTGGAGCAAACGCAATTGATCTTCTGCTAAATCCACTCTGCCCTGACTTGCTCGTAATTGGGCAAGTAAATTACGTGCTTCAAAGTGAGTAGGCTTAGCCAATAATACTTTATCAATAGCTTCGAAGGCTGCTTCCGCATCCCCCGTGCGATAAGCCAATTGAGCATAAAAAACTTGCCCTTCATTATTCTCTGGATAGGCTTTGACAAAGTCAAGTGCAGCAAGAGTTGCTTCATGCCACTTATTTTCTGCAATTAATTTTGTGATTTTAAAACGAAGATATTCTAGTGCAATATCCGATGAAAATGTATGCACTGCTTTTAGGGCTAATTCATATTCTTGTTCTGCAGCAGTTAAGTTTTTTTCTTTGGCAAATAGTCGGGCTTTGGTGATATGCCGAACATATTTTTTATGCGGAGTATTTTGATAAATAACGAAAGCTATTCCTGCGATAAGCAAAAGAATAAGGGCACCAATTCCTATTTTTTTCATAATCCATCCCGTTCACAAATAAACCATACGCATAAAAAATCTCAGAAAAGTATAAGTTTCGAAGACTAAAATTCCAGTTGAAAAATAACATGATTTTGCCCTTCCAACCGAATCATTTCTTGATTTATACTTTCTTTCAGAAATGAAATATTCCTTTATAGTAATAGGCGGAGGTATTGTTGGATTAGCCACCGCCTATAAGCTTTTGCAAAAATTTCCCGCGGCCAAACTTTTGCTCTTAGAAAAAGAAAAGGGTGTAGCTCAACATCAAACAGGACGCAATAGTGGCGTGATTCATAGTGGTATTTACTATAAACCCGGAAGTTATAAAGCCCAATTATGTCGAGAAGGGTATCGACAACTAATTGCTTTTTGCCAAGTCCAAAATATTCCCTATGATATTTGTGGAAAAATTATTGTCGCAACTGAAAGCGAACAAATTCCAGAATTAGATAAATTATGGGCTAAGGCGCAGGCAAATGGCTTAAAGGGTTGCCGGCGTTTAACCCAAAACGAAATAAAAAACTTAGAGCCCTCCGCTACAGGGATCGCCGGTTTACATGTGCCCGAAACAGGAATTGTTAATTACCTTACGGTTTCCGAAAAATTAGCCCAATGTATTCTCCAATTGGGAGGCGCTATTCATTTAGGGGAAAAGGTTTTAAGCATTAGCCATGAAAATGAAAGCAAAAAAATTATCACCCATAAAAATTCATACACTGCAAATCTCATTATTAATTGCGGTGGACTTTATAGTGATCATTTAGCCAAGCTCGATGGATTAAAGCCTAGCATTGCCATTATCCCTTTTCGCGGAGAATATTTTTTGCTAAAGCCAGAAGAAAAAGGCTTGATTCGTAATTTGATTTATCCGGTTCCCGATCCCGCCTTTCCATTTTTAGGTGTGCATTTTACTCGTATGATTGACGGTAGCACCGAATGCGGACCCAATGCGGTCTTGGCCATGAAACGTGAAGGGTATCGGAAAATGGATTTTTCCTTTTCGGAACTCACAGCGGTTTTACTTAATGCGGGATTTCGCAAACTAGCTTTACGTTATTGGAAAATGGGCTTAACAGAAATTCATCGCTCTTTTTCCAAAGCAGCTTTTGTCAAAGCGCTGCAAAAATTGGTTCCGGCAATCCAAGCCGATATGCTTACATCCGCCGAAGCCGGTGTGCGAGCCCAAGCATTACATACAGACGGTTCATTAGTGGATGATTTTTATTTTCAAGAAGGGGAGCGAAGCTTGCATGTGCTCAATGCTCCATCTCCCGCCGCCACAGCATCATTAGCTATTGCCGATGAAATTGTTAAACGCATAATTTGTCGATGGCCGGAGATAAATTAATTTACCTCTCCACTTTTTTACGACATTTCAACCTAAAGCTTGAGCAAAATCCTCTAATAAATCTTGCGTATCTTCAATTCCCACCGACAAACGAATTAAGTTTTCGGAAATGCCCATACTCGCCCGTCTTTCGGGACCCATTTCAAAGAAAATCGTATGCGCTACCGGAATAACCAAGGTACGGGTATCCCCAATGTTACTAGAGCAAATAGCCAACTGTAAACGATTTAAAAAGGCAAAGCAATCTTCACTTTCCCCTAATTCAAAGCTGATTAAAGCCGCCGGACGATGAAATAATTCCTGCGCCAAAGCATGCTGAGGATGCGAAGCTAAACCCGGATAATTAGTTTTTTTCACCTTGGGATTTTTTTTCAAAAGCTGGGCTAAAGCCATTGCATTCTCACAAGATTTTTCCATGCGTAAAGAAAGCGTTTCGGCGCCTACGGAAATAACATGAGCGGGTTCAGGTGCTAGTGTGCCGCCAAAATCGCGCAAACCTTTTTTTCGCAATTGCAACATGGCCCATAGTTTGGCATCGCCGGTTTTATAAATATCATATAATCCCGAAAATTTAGTCCAATCAAATAAACCCGTATCCGTGAGGCTACCGCCTAAAGCGTTGCCATGACCACCAATATATTTAGATAAAGAATTGACGCTAAAAGTGGCTTGCACATCTTTGGGCTTAAATAAATAAGGCGAAGTTAAAGTATTGTCTATGATATAAATCAAACCTTTTTCCGCACACAGTTTTCCGATATTTTTCATATCTGCAACCTGCGTCACTGGATTAGCAATGGTTTCCACCAACACCATTTTAGTTTGCGAAGTCAGAGCTTTTTCCACATTGGCCGCTTGCGTGGCATCCACAAAAGTCACATCAATGCCAATAGCGATTAATGTTTGTAATAGACTATTAGTATTTCCAAACAAATACGCACTAGAAACAATATGATCACCTTTGCGCAGTAAAGCAATAAACAAGGCCCCTAAAGCCGCCATGCCGGTTGAAAAACAAAGCGAGCCTACCCCTTGTTCCATTTGCGTGATTTTATATTCTAAAGCCGCTACCGTAGGATTCGCTTGACGAGCATAGGCATAACCTTTGGTACGTCCCTGAAATACCGCAGCCAAATCCTCGGCACGCGTATAGCCATAAGCAATAGAAGTGTGAATGGGTTTGTGTAATGAACCATGCTCAGGATGATCGAGCCGATCCGCATGTAAAATCGAAGTGGTAAATCCTTTAGTTTTCATACTAGAATGTTACCAAAAGTACATTCCTTTGTGCAGGATTGAATGCTCTAAGTTTTAATATGCTCTAAAAAATTCGCGCAAGAGCGTTCCAGCATAAGATACACATGGATAAAGCCTTCATCTCCCCCATAATAGGGATCGGGAACATCTTCCCCTTTAAATTCGGGAATATCAAAGTCGCGCATTAAAATAATTTTGCTTTGCAAAGCAGGAAGGCAGAGTCGTTTTAAATCTTCGCGATTATTATCGTCCATTGCAATAATCCAATCGAATTCAGTGAAGTCACTGATTTTTACTTGTCTTGCTTTGCTGTACAATTCGAAACCATTTTGCTTTGCCACAGCTTGCGAACGTTTATCCGCTCCATGACCTACATGCCAATCCCCTGTGCCCGCAGAATCAACACTAAAATTTTGTAGTAAATCTTTTTGTTGCAGCAAATGCAAAAACACTCCTTCAGCCAGAGGCGAACGGCAAATATTACCCAAGCAAACAAATAGTACCTTAATCAAAACCGAGCAATTCCCTTAGTTTTTTTTCCATGTTCGTCTCCCGCATAAGGCTTTCACCAATTAAGGCAGCATTCACACCGGCATCCACCAAGCGTTGCATATTTTGAGCAGTAAAAATTCCCGATTCCGAAATAACCGGGATGGATACGGGAATTAAAGTTCTTAACTTGAAGGTTACCTCTAAGGAAATATTAAAAGTTTTCAGATCCCGATTATTGATGCCAATCAAATTCGCGCCCGCATCCAAAGCAATTTGAATTTCTTCGGCCGTATGTGTTTCTACCAAAGGCGTCAATCCCAGTTCTTGACCCAAAGCAATAAAATTCTTTAACATTTCTGGCGATAAACAATTCACGAGTAGCAAAAAAGCTGAAGCGCCTAAACATTTGGCTTCAAAAATTTGATAGGGATCGATAATAAAATCTTTGCGTAAAGCCGGTATCGCCACGGAGCTCGCGATTTGTTGCAAATAAACGTCCTGCCCTTGGAAAAAATCTTCTTCTGTAAGTACCGATACGGCACTCGCACCACCACGCGCATAAGCTTGGGCAATTTCCAAAGGTTTAAAATCTTCGCGAATCACGCCTTTGGAGGGTGAAGCTTTTTTCACTTCGGCAATAATATGCAGAGGAATGGGTGAAGTGGATTTAGCTCGTAAAATTTTTAAAAAATTCTTTTGCGGGGCTGGCAAAGCCCTAGCTACTTGCTCTACAAGCGACAAAGGCCTTTCTTGTTTACGTTTTTCTAAACGTATTTTTTTAGCGGTAATAATTTTTGTAAGTATATCGTGGGGCATAATGAAATAATTCTAAGAGGTTGGCAAACAGGTTTTTGAAAAAGCCACAAATTTCTCTAGGGTGGCTTGCGCAGCACCCGAATCAATTGTGCGTATGGCCAAGGTTACCCCTTCTTTTAAGGAATTCGCTTCGCCCGAAACATAAATGGCCGCAGCGGCATTCAAAACTACAATATCGCGTGGCGCACCCTTTTTACCTTGGAATATGGAGCGAAGTATCGCCGCATTTTCGGGTGCATCGCCACCAACCAAATCATTTTTTTCACAAAGCGAAAAACCTAAGTCTTGCGGATTCAAAATATATTCTTTGATTTCCCCGTTTTTAAGTTCGGCGATTTTGCTAGGCGCCGTAAGAGTAATTTCATCGAGTCCATCCGTACCGGCCACCACTAGCACATGCTCGGATTGTAAGTCGCTTAATACTTCCGCAAAGACACGGGTTAAATTCATATCGTAAACGCCTATGACTTGTCTTTTGGCATGCGCAGGATTCAGCATAGGTCCCATTAAATTAAATATGGTGCGTTGTCCCAACTCTTGACGAGGGCCCGCCACATGCTTCATCGCCGAATGCAATTTAGGAGCGAACAGAAAACCAATACCCACGGCATCGACACAAGCCCCTACCTGTTCCGCTGTCATCTCTAAGTTAACCCCTAATTCTTGCAATACATTGGCACTTCCACAGCGACTACTAATCGCACGATTGCCATGTTTCGCAATAGCCACACCTGCCCCTGCGGCTACAATGGCACTTGCCGTAGACACATTAAAGGTGCCACTATGATCACCACCTGTTCCGCAAGTATCCACCAAGGGTTTGCGGGTAGTAGGTACACGCGTTGCTTTTTCGCGTAACACTTTTACCGCCGCACCAATTTCCGCTGGCGATTCGCCTTTTATACGCAAGGCAATTAAGAATGCACCTATTTGCGCTTGCGTCCATTGCCCGTCCATAAGACCAGCCATCGCTTCGCCCATTTCCGGCGCAGTGAGATTTTCTTTTTTGATTAGTTTACCGAGCCAAAGCGAAAAACTCATACCGACCCTTTCATGGCAAGAAAATTAGCGATCATGATTTTACCATGTTCGGTTAAAATAGATTCGGGATGAAATTGTAAACCAAATAAAGGCAGGGTTTTATGTTTAAGTCCCATAATAATATTGTCTTTATTCGTAGCCGTAACTTCCAAGGTACTCGGCAAGCTTTCGCGTTCTACAATTAGGGAATGGTAACGTGTGGCTGTAAAGGTTTCAGGTAAACCTTGGAATAAGCCTATACTTTGACATTGTATACCATCGGTTTTGCCATGCATAGGAAAGGGGGCACGAATAACCTTACCACCAAAAGCTTCGCCTAAACTTTGATGCCCCAAACAAACTCCCAACAAAGGAATGGAGGCCGGAGTATTTTTAATTAACTCAATAGAAATGCCAGCTTCTTTAGGCGTACAAGGCCCAGGTGAAATCACTATATGCGAAGGACGCATCGCTAATACTTCGGCTACCGCATGCTGATCATTGCGTATTACTTTTAAATTGGGATTTTGTTCGCCAATATATTGCACCAAATTAAAAGTAAAGGAATCATAATTGTCGAGTATGAGAATCATATTTTCCTCGCCTCTGCCACAGCATTCATCACGGCTTGTGCTTTATGTCCGGTTTCTTCGAATTCCGCTTGCGGATCCGAATCGGCTACAATGCCTGCTCCCGCTTGCACATAAGCCACACCATCTTTTAACATCAAGGTGCGAATAGCAATGCAAGAATCTAAGTTGCCACGAAAATCCATATAACAAATAGCTCCGCCATAAAGCCCACGGCGTGTAGGCTCTAAGCTATCGATAATTTCCATCGCACGAATCTTGGGTGCTCCCGATAATGTCCCCGCCGGAAAGCAAGACATCAAGGCTTGCAAAGCGGTATATTCGGGTTTTAATTTCCCGCGCACTACCGATTCAATATGCATGACATGGCTATGGCGTTCGACGTCCATAAATTGCGTCACTTCTACGCTACCGTATTCCGAAACGCGGCCAATATCATTACGGCCTAAATCGACAAGCATTAAATGCTCCGCACGTTCTTTAGCATCCGCCAATAATTCTTTTTCTAAGGCTAAATCTTCCGCTGCATTTTTTCCGCGGCGGCGGGTACCCGCAATAGGCTTGGTTTCCGCAAGACCATCTTGCACCTTCACTAAAGTTTCGGGAGAAGCACCGACAATTTCAAAATCGCCATAGTCGAGATAATACATATACGGCGAAGGATTAATTCCCCGCAGAGCCCGATAAATTTGCAAGGCCGTAACCTCAGGTTTACAGGTAAAGCGCTGAGCCAAAACGATTTGAAAAGCATCGCCCGCCTTAATGTATTCTTTGCAATCCTGAACGCCTTTTAAATACCCTTCAGCGGTATAGTTGGATGCCCATACTGGAGAGGGTATGGTTTTATTTTCTTTTTTAGGAAGCAATAAAGGCTCATTGATTTCGGCTTCCAAAGCTTCAATTTGCGCCAAAGCAACCGTATAGGCGGCCTCCAAGCTAGCATATTCATCCACTAATACATTCGCGACAATGCGTAATTTATGTTGTAAATGATCGAAAACGATAAAGGCAGGATAAAAACCAAAATGCAAATCCGGTAATTGATAATCATCTTTTCCGGTCGCGGGAATTTTTTCCACTAAGCGCACAGCATCGTAACATACAAATCCCACAGCTCCACCAGAAAAAGCGGGTAAAGCAGCATCCTGTACGCCACGAAAGCGATTCATAAATTCCTGTAATTCTACTAAAGGCTTGCCTACGTAGGATTTTTCACCTTCGCCGGAAATAAAAATATTTTCATCTTTAGATTGAAAAACCGTCCGTGGATTTCTTCCCAAAAAAGAAAAGCGCGCAAGCTTTTCACCCACTTCAATACTTTCTAAAAGAAATACCCCTTGCCCTTGTCTTTTTAATTTGAGCAAAGCCGTGATAGGTGTATCTAAATCTGCGGGAAATTCTTTGTAAATCGGAATTACATTGCCCGCAGCCGTAAGTTTCCGAACTTCATCTAAGGTTCTTAGCATAACTTTTGGGCGCAGCCAAATGGCGCAATCCTTCTTTTTATTATTGAGGTATAATCTAGTAAAAGTACTTCTAGCTATATTGGCTATATTCAGCTATGTTCGGCTATAACTTGGACTTTAAACATAAATGGGATATGATATTCATTGATGAATTATAAGGTTTTTCTTCCCTCATTTTTTTGGCTGATTCGCTTAGGCCTATGTTTAACTTTAAATTTAGGATGGCTTTTTGCAAGTGAATTCCAACCCGAGCCTGCGGCAAAAATAAAAGTATGGATCGCATTGCAAGACAAAGGTCCACTCGCGCCTAAGGTATCAATGGCATCAATGGTCGCTAAAATGTCTAGCGATCAAATATTCAAGAACAAAAGAGCCTGGGAAGACTTTCCGCTCTATGCTCCTTATTTAAATAGTTTGGAGAATTTGGGAATTCATCCTTTAGTAAAGCTGCTTTGGCAAAACCAAATTTCGGCATTTATTCGTCCCGATCAGTTGGAGGAATTAAAAAAATTACCCGGCATTGCTTCAGTGAAAGAATTCCCTCATAAACTCCTTGTGCGAGAAAATTTGGAGAAAAAGGCTTGGGCGGCCGAACCTTTTACCGAGTCGTCCACAGGCTCCCTAAATTTGGGACAAACGCAAGCCCTCTTTGATTCGCTACGCATTACTTATTTACAACAAATATTTGCGCAAGAAAATTTACTTCCAGGCGATGGTGTAAAATTAGCAGTGATCGATGTGCAATTTAATTTAGGAAATCATGTTTTCGATAGCTTAAAAATCAAAAAGCAAATTATCGATCAATGGGATTTCACGCAGAATGATACCAACTCAGTACATTTAGATTCCTTAGGCGATAGTCATGGAGCCAACTGTTTATCGCTCATAGCGGGAAATTCACCAGGAAAAATGGTGGGGGTGTCGCCAAGCGTACAACTTTTACTTTATCATGCCGAAGTAGATGAAACCGAAAGCTATGTCGAAGAAGATTATGTGGCCTCCGCCATTGAACGAGCCACTCTGCATGGCGCACAGGTGATGAGCATTAGCTTAGGTTATCGCTATGACTTTGATACCAGTGCAAATTTTCCTTATTCTCAATTGGATGGAAAAACTTTACCCGCTTCGATTGCCGCGACTAAAGCCGCAGAGCGCGATGTGGTACTTACGATAGCGATGGGCAATGAAGGCACTACCCATGCTTCGCCTAATATAAGCTCACCTGCAGATGCCGACAGTATATTGGCCGTGGGGATAGCCAATACCCAAAGAAAACGCTGTTCTTATTCCTCAACAGGCCCCTCATTTGATGGACGCATAAAACCGGATTTGGTATCCATGGGTATGGGTTCAAACTGTGCCGTGCCAGTCGCTAATGTTTCCAGTTTAAATGGCTTTAATCCCGCAACGGGAACAAGCTTTGCGGCCCCAGTAGTAGCAGGGGTAGCCGCTTTGTTACGTCAATACTATCCTCAAGCCACTGCAAGCGAAATTCGTGCAGCTTTAAAAAACACTTCCAATTTAGCGGATCATCCAAATGATAGTATTGGTTACGGGCTAATTGATGTCAATGCAGCATGGAAATATTTAAAGCAAAATCAGCCCATTCCTCCCCATTCACCCAATAATTGGCATAGCTTAGCTTATAATGGCTTGGGGATTTTATTTCTCCCCTCCTTAACCAATCCTCTTTTTGCTCCCACTTTAATTGATTTAAAGGGCAAAGTCATTCCCTTTACCCTGCGCCATCGTGGAAATATTTATTATGCCGAATTAAAATACCTCGGCTCACGAGGTATTTTATTGGCTCATTTTGAATAAGATTGGTTTTCGATTAAAATCGAATAAACCGTATAAGAAAAATTAACCTGGATGTTACCCCAAGCTAGCGAGAGTCTCTTTAAGTTTTTCCAATTTCTCTTGTTGCGAAGCTAGCTTTTGTCTTTCCAACTCAATCACTTGCGCCGGTGCGGAACCTACGAACTTTTCATTCGCTAATTTTTGCGCTTGCGCTTTCACAAAGCCTTCGGACTTTTCCAATTCTTTACGAATCTTTTGGCGCTCCGCTTCAATATCGAGAATACCTTCCAAAGCCACATAGAGCTTGCCTCCAGGAATCACTTCCGTGGCAGCAAAACTAGGTTTAGGCAAGCCCAAACCAATTTTTAACTCGCCCACTTTTTCTAAATTGATCAGTATCTCCTGCGTAACCTGGGCTTTAGCATTCTTTTCGGCGTCATCAAAGCTGAGTACGGCATTTAATGGTTTAGCCGGAGCAATAGCATATTGACCACGAATGGCGCGCAAAGCTTCCACCACGGCAAACACTTCTTCAAAGCCATCTTCTAAATTTTTATCGCGTGCTTTTTCATCCACCATTGGCCAAGCACTAGTGATCAAAAGATTTTTATGACCTAAAGCGGCATGAATTTCCTCAGTGATAAAAGGCATAAAGGGATGCAAAACGGCAATCAATTTTTCCAGTACGGAAACAAAAACCGCTACGGCCATTTGCTTTTCAGGTGAAGCTTCTCCCGTGATAATCCGTTTGCGAATTTCTAAGTAACGGGAACAGAAATCATCCCAAGTGAAGCGGTATATGGCCTGCGCCGCTTCGGAAAAGCGCAAGGCTTCCAAAGCTTGATTCACATCGTGTATCATAGAATTCGCGCGTGACAATATCCAACGATCCGGCATGGATAAAGCTTGACTTTGTAAATCCATAACTTGATTATCTTCGGCTTGCTGTGCTTCCACATGGGGTAACACAAAACGTACGGCATTCCAAAGTTTATTGGCAAAATTACGGCCCGATTCAAATTTCACCGGCGAGAGTTTAATGTCTTGCCCTTCGGTAGTCAAAGTCATCAAAGCAAAACGCACAGCATCGGCACCATAAGTTTTAATCATCTCAATAGGATCAATGCCATTGCCCTTGGACTTGGACATGCGCTGACCTTTTTCATCGAGAATAGTGCCATGTATATACACGGTATGAAAGGGTGCTTTATCCAAAAATTTTAATCCCGAAAAAATCATGCGCGCTACCCAGAAATAAATAATACCTCTATCCGTAATCAGTACATCGGTAGGGTAAAAAGTTTTTAAGCTTTCGGTTTTTTCCGGCCAACCTAAAGTGCTGAAAGGCCATAAGGCACTGGAAAACCAAGTGTCCAACACATCTTCTTCTTGTACCAAAACTACATTGTCACCATACTTTGCAATAGCTTTTTGTTTCGCTTCTTCCGTCGAACGCGCCACTACAAAAGGTGTGTCATTGCGTTTTTGTCCGCCGGTTTCACTAATGACATACCAAGCAGGAATTTGATGACCCCACCATAGTTGACGCGATATGCACCAATCTTTAAAGGGCTCAAGCCATGTGCGGTAGGTTTTGGTATAACGTTCCGGCACAAAACCAATGGTTCCGGTAGCTTGTCTTTCCGCAATCGTTTTACCTTCGACCACAGCCTCCAAAGCAGGTTCCGCCAAAGGACGCATATTCACAAACCATTGATTCATTAAATACGGTTCGACAATATCACCGCTACGGTAACATAGCGGTAACGATATCACTTTATCTTCAATTTTTTCTACTAAACTCGCAGCTTCTAAATCGGCCAAAACTTTTTTGCGGCAAGCGAAACGCTCCAAGCCCGCATAGGCACCGGCTTTTTCATTCATATGCGCATTTAAATCCATCACGCAAATGGGTTCAAGATTATGTCGCTTGCCCACTTCGAAATCATTGAAGTCATGAGCCGGAGTGATTTTCACTGCGCCGGAACCCTTAGTGGGATCGGCATGCTCATCGGCGATAATAGGGATTTCGCGATTGGTTAAAGGCAATTTTACTTTTTTGCCAATCAAATGCTGATAGCGGGTATCTTCCGCGTTAACAGCCACAGCCACATCACCAAATAAAGTTTCCGGACGCGTCGTCGCCACCACAATAAATTGTGAAGGATCTTCCGCCAAAGGGTAACGCAAAGACCAAAAATGTCCTTGCGCTTCTTTGTTTTCCACTTCTTCATCCGCCAAAGCCGTTTGCAATTTGGGACACCAATTGATCAGGCGATTACCTTGATAAATCAGGCCATCTTCATAGAGCCGTACAAAAACTTCTTTCACCGCAATGGATAAACCCTCATCCATGGTAAAGCGCAAACGCGACCAATCACAAGAACTGCCGAGTTTTTTCAATTGATTCACAATACGGTCGCCGTATTCTTGTTTCCATTCCCAAACGCGTTCGACAAATTTTTCGCGACCCAAGTCCTGACGCTTCACGCCTTGCTTAGCCAATTCGCGTTCCACTACACTTTGCGTGGCAATGCCCGCATGGTCGGTACCGGGTTGCCATAAGGTATTGAAACCCTGCAAACGTTTCCAACGAATCAAAACATCTTGCAAAGTATTATTCAGCGCATGACCCATATGCAAAGCGCCAGTCACATTCGGCGGCGGAATAACAATGGTAAAAGGCTTACCCTTGTTTTTATCTTTAGCTTGGGGTTTAAAAGCACCGGCCTCTTCCCAAATTTGATACCACTTGTCTTCTATATCGCTCGGAGAATAACGACTTTCCATTGCCACCCTAAATTCTTTTTAAGTTCTTTGATGGGCAAATATAGCTAAAAATGGGTTTATTCACGGCTCTTCCAATGGTAGTGTAGCTTTAGAAATTAACTGGATAAATTAATATCAAGCATTACATACAAAATCTGTCGAACCTGATTTATTTAAAAACCTTACAAAATCACAAAAACCTCGTGTGGTGTTTGGAATTAAAAAGAATGGGTATGATAAATCAGTCCTCTTGATATCCATATGTTAAATTTTGAACAGGATAAACATTGTCAGCGTTCGCAGTACCACTTGTTATCAAAAACTGAACTTGTTGACCAGAAAATTTTGCTTTTAGCATTGTTAAATATTCAGCAAGACCATCTTGATTAGCTAAATCAACTTGAAACCAATAAGTGTTCATTTTTGTATCGTTTAAATCGTTCATCGTTGGTGAAGCCTCATTAATTTTGAATAAAGCTTGAGTAACACCAGATGACGTAACATTTACTCGTACACATTTGATTGTTGATGAGACCACAGAATTCATGTCTTGAAAGGCAAAAACATTTATTAAAGCAGATCCGAGAATCAAGCATATTTTCCAAATTTTCATTGAATTTTCCTAAATTAAAATGTTGCTATCCTTGAAAATTATTTGGCTTTATGATCAGGTTTAAGAGTACTTCGTTTTTTTAACAAAATTCGAAAATCTATCTTGACCAAGAAGTAATTTAAGCATCTTGTCCATATGTAAAGTTTTGAACAGGGTAAACACCGCCCGCATTTGCAGTACCACTTGGAACATAAAATTGAACTGTACTACCAGAAAATTTTGCCATAAGCAATGCAGTGTATGCTGCACTGCCTTCTTTGGAAGATAGATCAACCTGAAACCAATAGGTATTCATTTTTGTGTCTGTCACAGGAATCATTGTTGGGGATGTTTCATTAATTTTAAAAAGCGCTTGCGTACCGTTAACTCTTATGCATTTAATTGTTGATATTTGAACCCATGTTGCATTATTAAATGCAAATGAGTTTATTGCAGCTAATCCAGCTAAAAGAAATATTTTCCGAGTTTTCATAAATTCTCCTAATTATTTGATATGATTTTTGTGATTTAAATAGATTTAGTTTCTTAATACATTATCTATGATTGGCGATACATCGCCTGCACCCAAAGTTACCTTTACTTGATATATATCTTGACAAGCACCCGCACCGTCACCTGCCTCTAGACACCGGAGATAATTTGGCTCATGATATCTTGGAGAAGTCTTTGCATACAAAACGTAAAAATCCTTTCCAACAGTATGAGCATCATTGTCAATAAAAGATGATGGTGAAATAAACGGATAAAAAACTGAACCTGAACTAATGCTGTTTGGAGCATCCCACTTAATTCCATCAAAAGAGGAGTACAAATTAATGCTATTACCAATCTTTAAATTTTGTTCAACGGTAATTAAATAATACTTCTTTGTTAGATTCGAGTAAACTGCGTCAGTATGTGTATTCCCATGGTCTTGTGGAGCTTCAAATATACTTGAACCCAATCCAGTTAACGCAGACTGTGTCCATGTACCATTATTGTATTTATACCATGGCGGGCTTACGTTTCCATTTGAAGCTGCATTAACCACATCACTAATTAATGCTCTGGCAACAGATACGTATCGTTTGTAATCTGTTCCAGAAACACTAGGGTACTCGTGATAGTAAACATAAAAATACCCATCTTTAACAAGATATGGAACGCCACCTATATTTGTGGTCTGGTGTGCATTATTTTTGCCGTCATCGCCGTAACCTCCATTTCTAGAAGTATTAATAACATGGCCCATATAATGCCAAGTTTTGCCGCGATCAGTAGAATTTGCGAGACCAATGTGATATGAAGAACAAGATGCGGAATATACGTCATTCACCACATCAGCATCCTTGCAGGATGCAATATCTTCATAATGAATAAAACCTATCATCGGATCCGCACTTGAATTGGAACCATGGTATATATTTGCAATATAAATATGATCTTGACCTGGATGTCCGGCAGTTTTAACTACGCGTTTTCGAATATCAACTGGCGTTGCGTATGGAAAGGCTGTTAGGATTTTTTCAGACCATAAGGGTAGGCTTGGAAATGGTTTATCTGGCGTGCCTTTAAATAAGGCGAAGCCATTTGCGAAATTGTAAAAAAATCCCATACTTCCATCAGAATTTTTAATAATTGGTACTGATCCATCAATACTTAACAAATCTTTTCCCGCCGAATTTAAAGGAGCTGTGTTGCAGTAATCAATTGTTGAAGGGATGCTGCTTGAAAGGCTACATATTGGATCGATAGGCAATTTATCCGTAGTATACAAAAGTTTTGGCGTACCTACGATTATAGGGTCTGCAAAAGCTGTTCGCAAAATTGAACCTGCAACTATAGTTGCAAATAATAAAGACTTGCTCATTTTTTTTCCGTTCTCAAAATCGAAAAATATACGTTGAAAGACAATATACATTCTTTCTTTACTTTCACAAAGGATAACTATGAGCTTTCCCTAGTTTAGTAGACATTTACCTAACCTGCATTTTTAGCTCTTCAAAATTCAATGAAAATTTGCCTGAAATCAGCAAGCTAAAGCAAAACTAGAGTTGTAGCTACATTGTAGTTATAATTATTCAATGAAATTTGAATGGGATCCTCGCAAAGCAAAGGCGAATTATAAGAAACACAAAAATCATTCGTTTAATTTCTGCGCAGTCGCGCAACTGCAAAAGAAAAGCGTGAGTAAATGCATCGAGGGTTAACATGAAAAAAGAATATGATTTCAGTAAAGGCATTCGAGGTAAATTTTATCGCCCACAAAAAGTGCAAAAGACCTTACGCTTAGATGCGGATATTCTGCTTTATTTCCAAGAGCAGGCTGTCAAAAAAAGTACAGGATATCAAACTTTAATCAATAATACCTTAAGAGAGGCCATGAGAAATGTTCCTGGACTTTCTGATTTACAAGTATTACGTCGAGAAATTCGCGCGGCCGTACAAAGTGCTTTAAAGGGGTAACGGAAAAACCAATGTCAGACATTACCGTACTCACCAATAAACAAATGTATCCATACCTTAATGAATCGCTTCAGCAGTGTGTGAATAATTAATGACAAAAAACACAGAAAAAAAAGCCCTCACCTTAGTCTGGTTTCGCCAAGATCTTCGCCTTGCCGATCATCCCGCTCTGTATGAAGCATGCAAGCGCGGCATTGTCGTGCCGGTTTACATTGACGACCCTGAAAGCGAAGGCGATTGGGCGCAAGGAGGTGCGAGCCGTTGGTGGTTGCACCATTCTCTAAATCGGTTGGATGAAGCCTTGCGCGGCAAAGGTTCGAGACTCATACTCCGACATGGCAATGCCTTAACCGAATTACGTGCACTGATTAATGAAACCGGCGCTACTGCTGTATTCTGGAGTCGGAGATATGAACCAAAAGTGGAAGCGTATGATAAACATATTGCAAACGCTCTACGTTTAAATCCGAATGGTCTCGGTGTTGAAGTCGATGTGTTTTGCTCAAGCCTACTCTATGAACCCGAATCTATCCGCACCCGCGCTAGCGCAGGTCCCTATCAAGTTTTCACGCCTTTTTGGCGAGCCACCCAAGAGGCGCCAGAACCCGCGCCTCCGCTTCCCAATCCTCGAAAAATTCCCGCGCCGGAACACTGGCCTGACTCCATTTCTATAAACAGTTTAAAGCTTCTCCCGCGTTTCTCTTGGGATGTCGGATTGCAATCCACTTGGACTCCAGGAAGCGCTGCCGGCCATGAACTCCTAGCCAATGGGATGGAAGCCATCATAACCGAATATGCGGTAACCCGCGATATACCGTCTCTTGAAGGTACCTCTAGGCTTTCGCCTTATTTGCATTTTGGTGAGATCGGGATTCGGGAAATCTGGGCCGCTCTGCAGATACGACTGAGTGAAGCTAAGAAAGACCCTACTGTAAAAACCTCCCTGCTAGCTTGGCAACGCCAGTTGATCTGGCGCGAATTCGCCCATCATTTACTCGTTCATTTCCCGCATACTCCCGATCAACCGCTGCGTCCATCGTTTGCCGCCTTTCCTTGGAACCGCGACAGCGAGGGTCTCCGCGCTTGGCAAACCGGCCGCACAGGATATCCTTATATCGACGCAGGCATGCGACAGTTATGGGCTACGGGCTGGATGCATAATCGCGTGCGCATGGCCACCGCGTCTTTTTTGGTTAAGCATTTGCTGTTACCTTGGCAGATCGGAGCTAAATGGTTTTGGGATACTTTGGTGGACGCGGACCTAGCCCAAAATACCATGGGCTGGCAATGGGTTGCGGGCAGTGGCGCTGATGCCGCCCCGTATTTTCGTATTTTCCACCCCGTAACTCAGGGGATACGGTTTGATGCCAGCGGTAGCTATATTCGGCATTGGATTCCGGAACTCGCGGGCCTAGACTCTCGCAATATCCATCGCCCTTGGGAAGCCTCAACGGCAGCACTTGCCAAGGCAGGGGTCGTTTTAGGCGAAACCTATCCTCACCCTATTGTGGATCATTCCGCAGCCCGAGCGCGCGCGCTAGCCGCTTATCATTCGCTGAGTTTGTTTAAACAGACGCTTGAATAACTAATACTTTAGCAGCAAGCCCCACCCACGTCCTCACCCAGCAAAGGCGCAGAATTTGGACCACAAGCAAAAATCCCAAAATGGGTATTCATTTCACCAATAACTTTAAAGTGACGTCCCCAGCGCGTATCGGCAAGCATAGAGGCGGTATTGCCACATACCAAATTTGGCTTACCCGTTTCAAACAAATGATGATCATCCAAAGCAAAAGTATGCGGCGCGTTGGGAATAGTTCCTAAATAGGTTGCAGTTTGACCATAATCTTCACAAACATCTTCCAAATTCGGTAACTTAAAAGCCCGCACCGTAGCCGACCAAAAATCTACCCTGCCAATACGGTTTTCAAGCTCCACATTACCGATTGCAATTTTTCGCTTCGACATAAATCGATAATCCAAGCAACCCACTTTACGCAAAATTCTACGAAAATCTTCCCAATACAAAGCTCCCGCCAAGCACTCTCCTTGCAGAACGGCATCCATTTGTAAAGCCTCTGGTACCCTGCGTCCAGCAAAAATATCTGAAAAATAAAGTTCGCCGCCAGGTTTTAACACACGAAAAATTTCACGAAAAACAGCTTCTTTAGAGGGAGATAAATTTATCACGCAATTCGAAATCACAATGTCAATAGAAGCATCAGCAATATAAGCCGATAAATCTTCTATATAACTGTGATGAAATTCCATATTCGCTTTCGCATAGCCCCATTTTTCAGATTGCGAAGTCACATGTTTTTGTGCAATTTGTAACTGTTCTTCAGTCATATCAATGCCGATGACCTTGCCCTTTGGACCTACCAGCTTAGATAGTAAATACGCATCTCGACCACTGCCGCAACCCAAATCCAAAATGGTTAGGCCTTCTAAGTCCATGGGAATGGGCGATCCGCAGCCATAAAACTTTTCCAGAATTTCAGTGGGCAATTCCGCTAAAATTTTTCGATGTTTTTCCGGCACGGCATCGCTACTACAACAAGCATTGGTTTTTAAATCAGTGGATGATTTTAGGATTTTTCCGTAGTATTCTTGAATATCAATTTGATGTTTAAAGTCTTGCATAATATCTCTATAAGTCTTCTTTTTAAAGAAAAATTACAAATTATTTCTTCCCTTTTATTCTAAGGAGTATTTTATGTCACTTTGCCGATTATGCTTATTAGCAATAGCATTAATCCCCGTATTATTATTCGCTCAAACTGCACCCATTATCCTTTATACGGATATCATTTCTGGACCTATCACAGGTGGAGAAAATAATAAAGGTATTTACTTATCCATTTTCGGAAAAAACTTTGGGCTAAAAGGCGCTGGAACCATAGTAAAAGTTTATCTCAATAATGTAGAAGTGGATAATTATCGTTTCCTGCGAGCCTCCAAAGGACGTAATGATATTCAGCAATTAGCCGTACAACTTGGCGCTATCGGGAACCCAACTCCGGGAACCAAACTTCCTATTAAAGTAACTGTAAATGACATTCTCTCAAATGTCGATAAAACTTTTATGGTGAATCCTGGACGTATCTTTTTCTTTACTCCTAAGGGTGATGATAGTGCAGCAACAACAGGCAGCTTTAACAATCCTTATTTAACACCGCAGTTTGCAGATTTATCCAAAGGGGCTTGGGGACTCGTGAAGCCGGGAGATTTTTTCGTTTTCCGTGCCGGAACTTTTTCCTCAATTGGATTTGAAAAATATTTTTTGCGCTTTAAAAAATCAGATGGAGGTTCGGGAACGTCACCTAATGGAGTTGAGGGTAACGGACCAATTACCCTCATGGGGTATCCTGGAGAAGATGCGTTTATTAATGGCGATGCCGCAGGACATAGCGGCGGCTGTCTATCGGGACTGAATGGACAAAATTATCCGAATGCAGGCAAATGGATTACCATAGCAGATTTACGCATTGAAGGGGGCGGATATGATGGTCCGATTAGCCAAGAAGTATTTGGGGATAATTGGCGCATTGTCAATAATGAATTAACCGCCTATACCGGAGTAACTGCTGGCGCAAGTGCCTCGCGCATGGCTGGTATTACGGGGAATGGAGCGAATTCAAATTGGCTGGGAAATAATATTCATGATATTCAAGGCGGTGATCAACTTAGCCATGGCATTTATATTGATGGAAAAGGAAGTTATGAAATCGCCTATAATCATATTCATCATATTAAAAGTGGGAATGGTTTTCAGATTTATGTCAATGGCGGTAATGGTTCGGACTTTTGTGATAGCGTGAATTTTCATCACAATATGATTCATGATGTGAGTAAGCATGGTATAAATATTGCCGATGGTTCGCGAAATAGCGTTAGTATATTTAATAATGTGGTTTATAATACTTCGGTAGCGGGAATTCGTTTTAATACCAATACCTTACTTGGCTGCAAAGTTTGGAATAATACTTTTAATAATACCGATACTACGGGCAATGCTAATTATGGCGCAGTCATGAATGACTGGAGTTTAGGGATTAATGCACTTAATATGCAAAACAATATTTTTTCGCCACATTCTGGAACACCGTATAATGGCGGCTCCAATGGCATTGGGTCGGACATGGGAATCATTTCCAATAATTTATGGAATGGGGGCAAGGGAACCTTTACCTTTGATGCGAGCCCCATTACCGGTGATCCTTTATTTTTAAATAATAGCGGTGACTTTCATATTCATTCCAGTAGCCCAGCGGTTAATGCCGGATCTTCCGCCGTCTCTTCTTTGGTGAATAATGATTTTGATATCTTACTTGCCCGTCCAGAGGCCAATGGATATGATATTGGGGCTTATGAGTATTCTATTACTACAGAAGTAAAAAGGGCAAAATTGGATTTTGGAAAAAAAAAGTTCTCACGTTTTAGTTTAGTGGATGGAGTGGTGAAATTTAATTTTCTTTCGGGAGAAACGAATCCTATTAAATCATTCGATGCGTTGGGGAAAAATAATTTTTAAGGTTCAATATTCCATTTGAAATCCATTCCCAAAATGCAATTGTTCGTGTCTTGAGGAATAGGTAAACGAGTTTCTTCATAGATCAAAACATTGCGCATAAAATCCGGTAAATCATCTTGGCCTACTTCATTGCTGACATAAGGACGATTCTCACGCATACTGGGATTGTAACGGTAACTAAATTCGCCGGCATTATCCATCACCCATTTGGCCGCATTCCATAAACCTTGTGGTGTACCGAAATCAAACCACATGGACTCTTGAGAAATATTATAAATACCAATATGCTCGCCTGCGTTCAAAGCATCCATCCAGTAACGTTTAATATCTTGCTCACCGGCTTTGACATAGCGTAAAAATTCACGATTATAAACTGCAATTCCAGAAAAGGTACGGCGCGTCATTTCATCACTATAATTAAAGGATTCATAACCATGTATGCCGAGCAATTCACTTCCCTCGCTGCAACTCAAAGTATTATGTGAAGGACGAAATGCACCTGCCAACGTAGCAATATTACCGCTCGCCTCATGTTGCGCAAGCAATGCATAAACATCAATATCGTGAAGTATATCACCATTGTGAATTAAAAAATGATCTGTAGATTCTAAAATATGCAGGGCATTCCATAAGCAGCCACCCGTGCCTAAAATATCATTTTCATAAATTACATCAACGCCTAAACGGCGTGCCTCGCGCTCCACCAATTCCCATTGATGATGCACATTGCAAATTAATCGTGAAGGATAAAGATTTTTCACCGTCCAGGTATTTAATTCCAAAGCCGTTTTGCCTAAAAAAGTAACCAAGGGCTTAGGTGTTCGATTGGTAAATGGCCGCAGCCGCATGCCATGTCCAGCACAAAGTAAATAAGCAGTTAAGGATTTAGCCATTGGGAAATACCTCCTGAACCGGGCCACCGATTAAAACTTCTATGGGAAGATGCGTATACTCATATTCATAAGGTGGCTGTTTCCATTGAAATTGTTCGCCATATTCCTGACGTAACATTTTTATAATTTCAATCGCCGTTTGATAAGGCAAATAAGTATCGCGATCTAAAACGTGAATTTGTAAACCGTCACAAAGCTCGCCTTTAAATTTGTGAAAAGTCGGTTGAAAATATGCCTCCCGAAAATAAGTGCCGGGTAAATCTAAAGCATTCATTTTTTTAGCGAAAACATTAGCTTCAATAAAAGGTGCGCCGAATAATTCGAAAGGCTTGGTGGTACCGCGTCCTTCACTAATATTGGTCGCCTCAAATAAACACATGCCCGGATAAACTATGGCCGTATCCAAAGTGGGCATATTAGGAGAAGGTAACACCCAAGGTAAACCCGTTTCATCGAACCACATTTCCGCTTCCCAATTGTCCATTGTGAGTACTTTCACTTCGCATTTAGGAAAGGCTTCGGCTTTAAATTGCCAAGCGAGTTCACCAATGGTTTTGCCATGACGCACGGGAATGGGATGCAATCCCACAAAAGAGCGATACTCCGGATTTAATAGAGGTCCTTCACGAGTTACCCCTAATGGATTAGGTCTATCTAAAACCACAACCGGAATGCCGGCCTTTTCACAAGCTTTCATGCATAAGTATAAAGTCCAAATGAAAGTGTAATAGCGTGCGCCAACATCCTGCATATCGACCACTAAAGCATCAAGACCTGCCAACATTTCGGGACTCGGTTCGCGATACTCGCCATAAAGACTATGCACGGGAATATTCCACTGGGGATGATTATAGCTGCGCCATTCGATCATATTATCTTGCGTTTGACCGAGATAGCCATGTTGCGGTCCAAATAAAGCGTGCAAATGAAAAAGTTTACCATCCCAGCTTTTTAAAATATCCGCGCTATGCGTTAAATTTGCAGAAATTGAGGCCGGATGCAAAACCGCCCCGATACGCGCCATTTTTAATTCGACAGGCCAAATTTTATCTAGCCTATCGATGGGGAGGCTGACCGGACTTTTGTACTTTTTCATACGGTTAAATTTCCTCGAAGGATAGTTTCTGCAAAGATAAATACCCTGCTCGGAAATCGAAGGCCAAAAACTCTTATTATGTAATAGAGATACTTGTTAAACGAAATCAATTTGCCCCTGCGTGAAAACCGGGGAGAAGGAATGAAAAATGGGATCATTAAATAAAGTCATGCTTATTGGCAATTTGGGAAAAGACCCTGAAGTGCGCGCTATCCCCTCTGGTGCGAAGGTGGCGAACTTTTCTATCGCTACAACCGAAAGTTATACCGACAAAAATGGACAAAAAGTCGACAAAACCGAATGGCATAATATTGT
This sequence comes from Fibrobacteria bacterium, assembly GCA_043745805.1. GTDB lineage: Bacteria > Fibrobacterota > Fibrobacteria > UBA11236 > UBA11236 > JAYTSD01. Next base: position 36,475 of record JAYTSD010000032.1, on the reverse strand, counting down.
GCTTTGGCGCGGCTTGGCGGAAGTCGCCGAAAAATATTTGCATAAAGGCGGCCAAGTCTATATTGAAGGGCGTTTGCAAACCCGTTCTTGGGAAGATGCCAATCAACAAAAACGTTATACCACGGAAATCATTGGCGATTCTATGGTGTTATTAGGTCGCCCTGGCGGTGCTGGTGCAGGACAAGGCGGCGAAAGTTTCCGCTCTAATGACAACACTAGTAGTAATGGTGGCGGAAATAATGGTGGTAATGGCGGCGGTTATTCGCGTGGCGGAAAATCGGATAGCTATGCTCCTTCGAGTGTACCTCCCATGGCTGAAGACGATTTGCCATTTTAATCAAACATATTTTTGTTTGCCAAAAGCGAGGTTCTTTACAGAACTTCGCTTTTTTATTGTCATGTTATTCACCTGTGTTAATTCATTCCCTACTTTAACCTTATTAACCTATATGTTACCGTTAAAAACATTATAGTTAATCTAAATTGAGGATTTTTTGTCCTCGACTTTAATTAAAAATTTTTGTGATATTTAAAAAAAACGTGGCGAAACTAAAAAACCGATGTATCTTAATGTTAGTTAAGTCGAACATTGATAATTTAGGGTACCGTAACATAAATATTTTTTGGTTACCTTAGCCTAAACGATATTCGTCTTAATAATTATTGACGCGGTTACTGAAAAAAGAAAAGACTTTCGCATTAATCGATTGCCTAAAAATAATTTCCGTTTTTAATACAACACTTAATCGTTGTATGCGCTAGAAATTTGTTTGTCCTTAATTTGAACATCTCTAAAAAGAGAGGGGGATTCTGTTATCTAAAAGCATTGGATTCGAAATTCTTTATTAAAAATAACTAACACCAAGGAAAAATATGTTTAGCAAAAAAAAATCTTTGTTCCAGTACAGTCTTTTAGCATGTACCTTATCCTCATTACCTCTAAATACGCTGGCCGCCTCTCCTACTTTAGAAAAATCCGTAGCCACACAAATCCCAGGTCGCGATTTACGGACAAACCCTCCCAAGACATCTTCGGTTACCGTAACCCCAATGGGTATTCAATCAGGCCTTGAAAAGGGCTTGCTCAAGGTTCAATTTGAAGAGGTGAATCTTCCCAAAGCATTGGATATTATTTATCAAGAAGGAATTGTCACCTTACATGATGATGGTTTAGGTGATGATGCCGCCAAAGATGGAATTTATTCAGCGCTTATCAATATTGATTTAAATGAATTAGTTAATCATCAGGTTCAACTGAAATCATCGGGTACTCCTAGCTCAGTACAAGCTTTGGCAACGACTTCGCCAACGGAACTTACGGCTGCGGCATTAACCGCGAGTACCAATTTGGACGCGGAAAAAACGCTTTTCATCCGTGATCTTTCCGTGGTGAATAATAGCTTTCGCACTTCCGATCCTTGTAAAAGTACTAGTGTAAAGGACTCAACAAAAAAATGGACTTTTGGTTATTTATTAACTCAAATGGCGAACACTTCCAAAACCGGAAAGTCACCGCATGACTTAGCCATGTCGATTCTCTCTAAATGGGAAACTTCATTAACGGTAAATGGGGATATCGTTCCAGCACGCGCCGCTATTCGAACAAGGGTTACTGATCCTTGGTTGCGGGCGAGCGGAAATACTGGCCGCTTGGCAATGAACAAAGCACCCTTTCGCTTATTAGGTATTGTTAATCGTGTGGATTTAAGACAAAATTTATTTTTTGGCGAAGGCTTGGCGGGTGAATTACGGTTTGTTTGGGGAGTGCTTGACTTAGATACTAAAGTTGCAGATGGCTCCTGTCAAATAATTCCTAATTTCACTTTTATCATGGAATATGCGGTAGACCGCTCTAATGCTGCTTCGGCTAAAGCCTATGCACAAAAGTGGGTCGATCTTAATACCATGACCTTAAATTCTGGCGCTTACCGTGATTCTTTACAAAAAATTACCGAAAGTGTTGTGAAAGCCGATGCTGGATTAGCTTTTGGCAGAGCCAATGGAAGCGAAATCATACGCATGCGCACCAATGAAATTGCCTTAGCCGGACCTTGGGAGTTACGTGAATTTAATATTGCCAAAGCACCAAGAGCCGATGCGGGGTTATTTTTTCAAGTAGACACCAAACAAACACCGGCCAATAAATTCAATCACAGTACTACATTTGCCAAATACGTAAACCAAAATGAAGCGCAAATCTTAGCTGGTACCAATATTGTTCCGCTTGTTTTTGATAGTGTCCCCTTCCGTGGCGGCCACTCCACAAATCAAATTGACTTTTGGAGTGCTCCCGGAATTGTAAATAACGAAGCCCGTCACTTAGTGTCCTTAAATACTTGCAATGGTTGCCATGGTCGCGAAGTGAGAACAACTTTTTTGCAAGTAAATCCTAGAGCTCGCGCTTCAGTTGCAGTTTTAGCGGGATTTTTAACAGGAGAAACCGTTCAAGACCCAGTTGTTCCTACGGTAACACGCACATTCAATGATTTAGATCGCCGCGCAATTGATTTAAATAGTTTGGTTTCGTCTCCAACGATTTCGCAATTATCATTTACGCCCTCGAACTTTACGCATTAAGTTTAAAAACTTGAATAAAATTTAATTTTTAGGGTGAAGCTCAATTTAGCTACACCCTTTTTATTGGATCAAATATGACAATTACCTAAACCACGTTTTTCCAAATATTGCTGATGATATTCTTCTGCTCGATAAAAAGTTACCGCAGGTACAATTTCAGTGACAATGGGGTTACGGTATTTCCCAGAAGTCTGTTTTTGATTTTTAGATTCCGTAGCAATATTTTTCTGCATTTCATCATGGAAAAATATCGCGGAACGATATTGCGTTCCTGTATCAGGGCCTTGGCGATTTAAAGTGGTGGGATTATGATTCTCCCAAAAAATTTCCAATAATGTTTTATAATCCACTTGTGAGGGATCAAAAGTAACTTCTACAACTTCAGCATGGCCGGTGTCTTCATAGCAAACATCTTTGTAGGTAGGACTTTCTTTCCAACCGCCCGTATAACCCACTTGCGTAGATAAAACTCCCGGAGTTTTTTGAAAGGTTAATTCTACTCCCCAAAAACAGCCTGCGCCAAATGTTGCTTTTTGCATAAAGTACCCCTAGAATTTAAGATAAAAAGTAAAGGAAATAAAAATCATCTTTTCCCACCCAATCATTTAATATTATAACTATAATATTATAGTTATAATATATGGAAAACCAAATGTCGATTCTACAAAAACAAGAAACTCATGAAAAAATTTTAGCCGCGAGCGCTAAACTATTGCGGAAAAATGGGATTAAAGCAGGGAGTGTGGCTAAAGTCATGCAAGAAGCGGGCCTCACGGTAGGCGGATTCTATGCGCATTTCAAATCTAAAGAAGCTTTGGTTGCAGAAACATTTCAATATGCTATTGCAGAGGCAGGGAAACAAACCTTAGCAGCAATCCCCTCTAATTTAAGTGGAGCTCCTAAGTTACGCGCTTTTCTTAAAATTTATTTAAGTACCCAACATCGCGATTATGACAAAACCGGTCAAGGTTGTCCATTGCCTGCAATGACCACGGAAATGGGGAAAAATTCTAAAGCTATGCAGACTTTATTTGCTATTGAATTTCATAAATATGCAGCCGATCGTTGCAAAATATTTTCTGACGAAAATTTTAAAATAACTGAACCTGAATTTTCAGCGCTAATGTCTACTTGTGTAGGAGGAATAATTCTTGCTCGTGGCGCAAGAGGAAATGACTTATCTGAAAATATTTTAATGAGCTGCTATAATCAATTAAACACTTTTATTAAAACCAAGGAAAAATGAAAATGAAATTCTCCCCTACTATTATTTTTTTGTTTTTTTTCGTCATCTTTTCCCATGCTTACGAAGCAGGTCATATTAAAATAAAAACGGATGAATTTTCCGCACATGCTTGGTATCCAACAAAACAACAGCAAGGCTTAACCGAAGTTCGCTATGTCCCCTTACCTTTTACGAAAAAAGTAAGCTTAATTGAAAACGCGATATTACCTGATCAAAAAAAATTCCCCCTAATAATTTTGTCTCATGGAATATTAGGAACAGAAACTTCTTATCCTTGGTTGGCCGTAGCTTTAGCTCAAAAGGGATATATCGTCATCGCGCCACATCATGATCATCAAGCAAAAGAAGATTTTAAAGAAGGTGAACTTTTTCGATTTTGGAAACGCGCATTAGTAGTAACAGAAGTAATAGATTGGACTATTGCTAGAAAATCTTCATTTCAACCCATTGTGGATACGAGTAAAATTTATTTTATCGGTCATAGTGTTGGCGGACAAACCGGACTTTTATTGGCAGGCTTGTCCTATGATATTCAACAAGTCATGAATACGGCAGACGGCAGCGAAGCAAAAAATATCTTAGCAAAGCGTGTAGAAAAAGCTTTTGCAAATGAAAAACCTTCAAATGAAGATGTGGAGGCAAATGCTAAACTGTATACTGAAAAAAGAATCAAAAAATTTATTCTCCTCGATCCCACTCCCATATTTCCTGGATTTAGTGAGGAGAGTATCAAAAATTTAAATGCGCCGCTACTTTATGTAGGCTCCTCAAAATCCGAAATATTTAATTCGGATTGGGTGAAATCCCAAATAACATTTCTCTGTCCTCATATACAAACCTTCGAAACCCATGCGGGACATTTTGTTTATGCCAATGAAGGCACTTGGCTGGGACGATTAATTATGTCTCGTTACTTTTCCGATGCAAAAGGCGTTAATCGCACTCAGGTTCATGCCAAATTATTGGCGAGAATAGTAGATTTTCTCAACTGATGCATTTGTGATAAAATTTGTACCATTTAATTTTGTTTATTTTTGGCGCTAATCAAAGTGGTCGGAAATATTTAATTTGCTACATCTTATTGCACAGCAGGAGGTAAATTGCGCACGGTTATTTTAGCAGCTCGACAAAAAACCGAATTTGTTCGGCCGCGCGATTTACAAAGTGGCGAAGTAGTCTCGTCTTTTGCTACCCTCTCCGAAATCAAAAGATTTTTACGAAAATTACCTGAAGAAAAGTTACGCGAAGTTCCGAGCATACTTTTTTCGGAATCCATTGCTAAATCTTTAGCGCATAGCAAAACTGAGGATTTACTTGAACGCATATCACATTTATTAATTATCAAATCTTTGGTAGTGGTCGAAAAACCATTGCCCGTCATAAATTTTGTTCCGCGCTTTGCTGAGGATTTTGAAACCTTAGATGATTTAATCGATGATAGCCCAGTCAAAAAAACAACCACTTTTATTGAAATTATTTTACTCGATACTAACAAAAAACCATTTGTAAATGAACGATATATACTAACGGATAGTCGCGGAGATATGTTTCGCGGGCAATTGGATAAAAATGGTTTTGCCAGAGTAGAACCTGTTGCAACGGGTGAAGCATCAGTAGTCTTTCCTGATTTTAATCAAACTAATGCTGTGGTTAAAACGCCACTTACCTATGTTGAATTTGATTTGTTGGGTCAAGATCAAAAACTAAGAGCAGGCGAAAGCTTTATTGTAATCGCCAGCGATGGTAAAGAGTTTCATGGGAAATTAAATGATAAAGGCCATGGGCGTGTGGATGATATTGCTCTTGGTGAAGCGACTGTGTTGTTTCCGGATTTAGAGAAGACAAAAAGCCTAGAAAACAAGTCTATTAAATCTATTGATTCTAAAGTACCGCTCAAGCCTGCAACCAGCGCTAGTTTTGTGGTGTACACTAAAAATGGCGGAACACGTTCGCGCGCCAGTGGTCAGATTACCGCAAAGCCTGGCTTGGCCTTATTGTTAGATTGGGAAATCGATTCCGGCGATGTGACTGGTGTGGGTATTTCCTTCGGTAAAAAAATGAATTCAGTTCGCGATGTAACCTCGGCTACCAAGAAAGTGGATGGCAAATGGAAGGGTAGCATGGAGATTACCCCGACTTCAGCTGACATTAATACACCAGAAGGTATAATCTATATTGAACTTATTGTTGAGCCAGCAGCGCCCGATGCATACTATGGCGCCGTAAACATTACTCTAAAAGAAACCGCAGAGCTAGCAATTACGAAGTTCGAAGCTATTACTCCTGATGGATCACAAAAGGGCAATAGCCTCGATGTACCGCGCAATTCTGATGTTTACCTTGCATGGAATGTAGAAGGTGCTACTGACGTGGAAATATACGAGGATGCGGGTAATGGAAAGCATCTCCTTACCAAAATAAGTGCGATGGCACGCACCTTAACCGTTCAACCAAAATCCAATGCGACTCATTATTACCTCACTGCTTGCTTTCAGGATCGCAGCGTAGAGAGCCAGAGTAACGTGCAGGTAAACACTGCTGGGCTAGAGGATTTACTTTTACCTCCTTTGGGCGTAGAACTCCTGCCGCCTTGGAACAATAAGGACGGTGCGGGTACTTGGACGGTACCTCTTACACCTAAAGCTCTTACAGACTTCATTAGCAAAAAACTCAAACTCGAAAAGAAAAACTGGAAGGTACCGGGAAAGGATCCTTGGGCCACCATAAATCTTTCGGCAACCATCAAACCTACACTAGCCGTGCGACTTACCTCGGAGAAGGCGAAGAAATTCGGCATCGCAGCACCCACTAAACCTCCCGAAGGCAGCACTGCGCCAGAAATAAACAAGAAGGCCGAACTCAAAACCGATAGTTCCTTGTTCAAGGGAATCGAAGCCAAGTTCACTTCCGTCGAATCCTGGGATATTGACGCAATTATGGGTAAAGGTCAAAGTGAATGGGGTATAAAGGCTAACTTTAATCCGCTAGGCTTTATCAAATGGGCTTCGACCACCGATTATAACGGTGCCGATAAATTATCAAAATTCGCTGCGGATAAAATTGAAGATACTGTCGCTGACATCTCGATGTGGTACAAGCTTTCGGTCGACGCTCCCGCCCAATGGGGAGACTCCAAAGGTACGGTTCAAGGTTCATTAGAGTTCAAACTCAATGCATTTAAACTCAAAGCTGGCAAAGATATTGTAGGTGGAAAATTCGGCTTCAAGCTGCCAGATGCTGCTGCGCTAGGCCAACTCGCAATAGTGGGTTCATTTTTATTCAAAGATGTGATAATACCATTGCAAGTCGAAGGAACAGCTGTGGACCTAGTGGGCAATGTGATCATTGAGCTAAAGGGCACGGTGGAACCAGATTGGGCCTCAATTATTGAACGTGCTGTAAAAGAAGAAGTGGCCAATGGTTCGAAAGTTTTTGGGGAAGGCCTCACAGATATAGCCTTACGCTTTGCTCTCAGTGATGCCGGATTGTGCTTGGGTGCGCCACTAGCAGTTGGTGCGGGCATGTTATGGGTTTTCGCAAAAGAGTCACAAGCCTGGGACGATTTCACCAATTCGCTCAAGACCTTACATGACTGGCAAGAGAAATATCCCAATGGAGTGCGCGACGGGCTATTCGCTGGGGGTACCAAGAAACCATCTGCTACTCCGCCAGTTACCCCCTACGATACAGGACTCCATACGGGAAATGCCTTTTGGGATCAGTACTACAAACAGTTCTGGGAAAATCTGGCCAATGGTGATGGTAAGCTCTTTCCTGATAAAGCAAAATTACTTGCGTTATCTGAAGAAGAGAAACGCAAAATATTGCTCACGGTACTCTACAACAAAGGTTATTTCGAAAAAACTGTGGCGGACGCCCGCTCGAGCGCGGAATATGTAGTACGGGCACGTATTTATCTTGGCTATTGCGCGGCTCATCCGTATCCTCCAGAAAAAACCAAACGCGATCTCACCTTCCGCTCCATTTATGCCGACGTAGTTTGCCCTTCGGACTATACCAAGTTCGTGTCACCAGGATTCCCTGCGGAGGTATTGGAAAGCGCGCTTCGCGATGCATGGTACATGGAGCAACATTTCGAATTCTCCAAAGAAGCTTTGGAGTATAACCTTGAAGGCCTCCTGCCGCACATCATCCCCGAAGAGTTCACTAAGGTGCAGGAAACTGTCAAAGCACAGCCTGCCGTGATCAAGGATAAAGCCAATGGGTACAAAATGCCAAATGTGGTTCCTAAAATGAACCGCACACTGGGGAATGTGAAACCCGAAAAAGGAGTAACTGGGCGGCTACGCTATGATCCCACTCTTGCTGCTACTGACTATAAAGACGGTTGGCCTTGGCCTTCGGGTAAGGTCTACACCAAAAAAATCCATAACCTTGAAGGAGTTGGCGATACGTCAGTCGATGTGCAATTAAATAAATGGTATGCCGAAAATGGTGCGCCTTATCCTTGGCCGGCGCAGTACCAAGGTCAATTTCATGCAATGTATCCGCTGGCGGCCGCAAAGAAGCTGGCTGGCAAAGCATAGACATTATGATGAACATGAAAAAAAAATCCACCTTATTATTTTCCTAGGTTTGTAAATCGAATGGCCACGCTAACCGTAACAGTTAAAGAACTCACCAAAGGCATTAAAATTAATGCTGGAGAGAGAGCTGAATTACAAACGCAAATTGTCGATCGAGTACGTTTGAATGGAATGATTTTCGATGCCAATAAATGTTTCTTACTCCCGCAAGCATTGGCCGGAATAAAAGCCATTATTGGCATGCACACTAAATACCCTAAGGCACAAGTCCTTATTGTAGGCCATGCCGGCAGCGATGAAGATTTGGCTGGATCCGATATAGCGTTTGATCGCGCGCAAATGTTAGGTGCCTTTTTAAAAGGCAAACCCAATCCTTGGCTCAATCAATTTGGCCCGGAAAAAAAATCCCAATCCCGTTGGGGAACGCGTGAATTACAACTCATATTATCGGTGTTACCTGAGGGCGATAACCCTTTTTATAATGGCTATGCCTCTGGCATCACCGATGAAAAAACTAATACTGCCGTAAAAGCTTTTCAGGAATATGCCAATAAAAATAAAGGGGCGTCTTTACCGGTTGATGGCAAATCCGAATTTGAAACTCGACAAGCCATTGTAGAAGCGTATATGGGTTTGGAAAAAACCACCTTGGGTGAGGACGTAACACCTATTGCCCATGGGGTGGAAGGCCATTTCGAAGACATCAAAACAAGTTCTGGGCTTGTAGCCGACGATAGAAAATTAGAAGTTTTCTTTTTCCAACAAGCTATTCTGCCGCAGCCTACAGCTACTACTTCCGAAGGTGAGTCCAGCCCTTATCCCAAATGGTTGGAAAATGTTAAACATACGGTGGATTTTGAATGTCAGGGCATTCATGTGCAAATCGTCGATGCTAAAAAACAACCTGCTCCTTTTGCAAGCGTGGTATTAACAGGTCCAACTACGGCTAAAACAACCAGTGATGAACATGGCTTCGTTTCCTTTTTTGGACTTAAAGCCGGTGAGTACACCATTAGTTCTGAAAAAAATGGATATAAAATTGGAACCTCAAAACTAATTTATCCCACAGCTAAAACTGTTCCGGGCAATGTTAAAACCATAAGTGACGAGTAGGAGCGAATATGGGTTTTGGATTTAGTGGAAATATAGATATACCTAAAGTCGAAGTACCCAAGGTTACCGTACCTAAAGTGGATATTGCTGGAGCAGTCGGTGGCGCGCTGGATGCAGCCAAAGGAGCTGTTGGCGGTGCTATTGACGCAGGCAAAGCCATGGCTGATGGGGCTTTAGGAAACATTAAGGATACCCTAAATTCCGCGGTTGCTGGAGGTGCGGCTTCCCTTAGTGCAGTGGCTGGTGCTATCGCCGATGTCGCTGTATCCTTCAAAGGCGGAACGGTTGATTTCGCCATGGAAGCTCATTTGAAACTCGATGCCAATGCAAGTTACGGGGATACAGAATTTAAACAAGGATCTATACTCGTAAGAATAGATATGAATGAGGCCGAAGCAAAGGATTGCCAAGATAGCTTACACCTCTTTTCCAGATCTCGTAAATATAATGAGTCAAAAAAAATAGGTGACTCTTATACCCCTTCGCAAGCAGGGAGTGGAGCATCTTCCACGGTAGATGTGGAATTCACCGATGCCCCAATGTCAGATTATTTTTCCCTAGAAATAATTCCGGCCGATGGCGGTAAAGGTTACCTGTGTTTTTGTAGTGTTCCCTATGGATCGATAGGTAAAAAATCATAGTTGGTAAAATTTAAAAACAGAAAAAAGGACTTTCTATGGGATATCCATTAGTCAAAAGCGAAAATGATTTACCTGGAAGTGATATTCCAATTCCTAAGCTAAACATCACCAATAAAAAGGATACGAACAATCCACCACCTCCACTCAATTATCATCGACTAGCAAATCTGATATATAAAGCGATGAAAGGAATGGGCACGGATGAAACTACGGTTTATCAGGCCTTGCAAGAGCTGAATCAAAATCAAACAGCAATAGAAGAACTTAACAAAGTTTATTTCAGTCTTTATCAAACAGTATTAGTGGACGAAATCGATGGTGATTTTGATGGTAACTCATTAGAATTTGCTATGCAGCTATTAAATCGAGGCACTGCGAATTCAGATCAAAAAATTGAAACTTCATCGTCCATCGATTATGCACAAGCGGCTACTCGTATCAAAGAGGCAATAAATGGGCTTGGCACCGATGAAGAAGCTGTGTATGCGACTCTCATTCCCTTCAAGCGCGATCCCTCTGCGTTAAATAAATTAAGGGAAATCTATAAAGCGAAATATGGCGATGATTTAACGTCAGAACTCATGGATGAATTCAGCGGTTCCGAATTAGATTATGTGCTCTTCCTGTATTTTGACGTAATAGAAGCCTATAATTATTACTTAGTCAAAGCTGCGAATGAACTCAGTGCGGGAGTCAATGGCGGTCGAGCAGTAGGAAATAGTGTAATTGATAATCCAGAAGCTCGGTATGATAAAGAGTATTGGGAACCGGGTAATCCGATGGGCGAAGATGGTAATTTACAAATGGTAGTATTAAAATTAAAACAAGGAAAAAATCCTTCTGACGCGATTAAAGCCATGTATGGTTCAATGTGTAATATTGCAGTTTTAAACTATCTCTTTGGTGCTTGGCGAGTAGATTGCGCAGAATGGGTGCAAGTTCATCACCTTTATGCCATGTGGAATGTTTTAGGTCCATATCGATTGGATGAACGATTTTCACAAACTGAATTTTGGTTTAAAAATCACCGGTCTACTGGTTTGTCCGCAAAAGCAATTTATTCGAGATATACAATTAATGAAAAAATGAAAACTATCTTAATTAAAAATGGTGAGCCCGTAAAAAATAATAAAGCAACAGATGGTGTAGTTTACGATAACACTGTACCACTTGAAGAGGTAGAGTTACTTTTAACAAATGCTCCCCTTGGTAGTCGAGTTGGTTTTTTTAATGCTGCTTTAATGGATGTAAAAATTGGAAAAACTATTCCAACTCCAGAGCAAGCAGGCTGGACAAATGAAAATACTATGAAAATTAAGGACGATAAATTTAGTGCCCATGGCGCGGTTTGGTCCACATTATTTACTCGTCGTGGAATAGCTAAAGAATCCATAAAATACGGACGTAACCCCGATATATCAGACGAGGAAAATATTAATCAAACCATTTTTATCGGCGAAATAGAAATTTACAAAACTATCGCCGATGAGCCCTGGACCGCCTGGTATTATGCCTTGGGCCAAAACACACAAAATAATTCTGCGAATGGGACGTCAATGTCCAATAATACAGGGCCTGAGGAATCACAAATAATCGATAAAAAGACCGGAAAAACTCTCTACTATGTACCAGCTCTTGCGGCAAAAAAATATTTCCCTCGATTAGAAGGAGAAAATCTTAGCCTTATTCAAAATCTTGAAGAGAAGAGAAATAGGGCGCTGGAAACAACCATAACAGCACTGGTTAAATTACAGAATGATATTAAAAATGGATCCCCTAGATATCAAAAAGCGGATGTAATATGCCAAGCATTGGGAAAATATATGGGTATATTTCCTAATAGTGGAAATGGGCAAAAATTTAATTTCAATGATCCCGATGATAAAAAAATATCTGAGAAATTGGATGTGTTACTCCCAAAATTTCAACAGAACAAAAATTTAAAACTTGCTAATAATGATTATTACTTGGATGATGAAGCTGCAAAAAATGTATTGGCAGAAGCCGTTCCTCAGCACGATTATGGACCTCCTGCGGGGTTTTTTAAAGGTATACTGTTTACCACGCAATTTTTTGCAAAAGATACGGAAGCGGATTTACAAAAACTGGTAATCATTCATGAATACTTTCATGTAGCAGGATATGCACTTGATGATTATCCTGCAATGAGGGAACAGCAAGGTATTTCGTTTGAAGACGCCTCAAAAATGGCAATCTGCTTAGGTGGTGTAGTTATTTGGATTTCAGAAAACAAAGATTTGCAAGACGAGTATAGTGTGGCGCCATTTTATGTTAAAAAGTAAAGATCAAATTCAAAATATATCGAGGCTTCATCGCTTCGCACCCTAGTCACGCAATGAAATTTAATTACTAGGAAAACCATGTCCCGCACCGAACGTCTGCTCGAACTTCTCCAAATCCTTCGCCAGCATCGTTACCCTGTAACGGGTCCCACGCTTGCCGCCGAACTCGGCATTAGCCTACGTTCCGTATATCGTGACATAGCTACCTTGCAAGCCCAAGGCGCGCGCATCGATGGCGCGGCTGGTTTAGGCTATCTCTTAAAGCCAGGTTATATGTTACCTCCCTTAATGTTTTCTCCTGAAGAAATTGAAGCTTTAGTGCTTGGCATGCGTTGGGTGGCGGATAAAACCGATAATAAACTCGCCGAAGCGGCTCGTGCGGCCTTAGGAAAAATAGCTTCCGTGTTACCTCATGAACTTCGTGAACAATTACATGCCTCAGCGCTTTTAATTGGACCGAGTGAAAAAAACCCTACTTCGAATGTCGATCTCACCGCTATCCGTCAAGCCATTCGCAAGGAGCATAAACTCAACATTTCCTATAAAGACTTAAAAGAAAATGAAACGCAAAGAATAATTTGGCCATTAGCCTTAGGCTTTTTTGATCGCCTTCGCGTGATTGTGGCTTGGTGTGAATTACGCCAAGGCTTCCGCCATTTTCGTACCGACAGAATCATTTCCTTATACCCAACCGAAGAATTTTTCCCGCTCAATCGCCAAGCTCTATTGCAAGAATGGCGGGACTCCGAAGGCATTCCGCTGCAATAAAAACCAAGGTTTTTAAAATCTTATCTTACTGCTGACAGAAACTGTCATAACGAAGTTCTATACTGATATTCAGAACATTAATTTTGATTTAATCATCAAAGGAAAAAGTTATGCAAGCGCCCAATTTTATTTTACTCTATGTGGAAAACCCACTCAGTAGCTCACAATTTTACACGCAATTACTCGAAAAAAATCCCATCGAATCGTCTCCTACCTTTGTTTTATTTGCGCTCGCCAATGGTTTGATGTTGGGACTTTGGGCCAAGCATACGGTTGAGCCTAAACCGGAAAATAATAGTGGCGGAAGTGAAATCGCCTTTGCCGTGGCGAATGACGAAGAGGTTAAAAAAGTTTATGCCCTTTGGGAAACCCGTAAGTTACCTATGCTGCAAAAACCAACGGCCATGGATTTTGGATATACTTTTGTGGCTTGCGATCCCGATGGACATCGCCTCCGAGTTTTTACGCCGAGTGTAGGATAAAAAGTTAAGAAACAAATTCTTGCGTGAGGGATGGTAAGGGTGGCGAAGCCAGTGCGTAAGCACCGTAGCGAAGCAAGCCCTGCACAGCCCGACCCCACAACCTTAGCGGAGGGGTCACGCCCAACTTCTACCGTCACATCAAAGCCACAGGATCCATATCCGCTCGCACGCGAGTCTTACCGGAGGGATCGGCTTTAAACTGCTTTAAACTTTCCTCCATCAACCATTGCAATTGATTGGGTGCTTTCCCTTTAGCAATGAGATGCGCACGGTATTGCCGCTTAATGCGTTTAAGTACGGCAAAGCTTGGCCCTAAAACAATAGCCTCCACTTTTTCGGCAAGTACTTTAAAAATTTCGGCGAACTGTTGCATTTGCTCTAATACTAAATGTTCATCTTCACCTGAAATTTCCACTAATAATAAGCGACGAAAAGGGGGGTACTGTAATTCCTGACGCATTTCTATTTCGGCGGCATAAAAATTTTCATAATGATGGGTCAAAGCAAATTGTAAAATCGGATTGTCGGCTTTAAAGGTTTGTAAAAAAACTTGCCCGCCTGCATGATGGCGGCCTGCGCGGCCACTTACTTGCGTGATCAATTGAAAGGAACGTTCTTGCGCACGAAAGTCCGACATGCCAAGACCCATATCAGCATCGAGTACACCCACCAAATTTACGCGCGGAAAATCATGGCCCTTAGCCACCATTTGCGTACCCAGTAATATCTGGGTTACCCCACTTTTAAACTCTTGCAAAATTTCATCCGGTCCACCCACGGGATCGGTCGTGTCTCTATCCAATCGTGAAATACCTGCCGCAGGAAAAATTTGCTTAATATACTCTTCGATTTTTTCGATGCCGCGACCCACTTCCAAAAAGGAAGGCGAACCACATGCTTGGCAAGGTGCGCTATAACTCAAAGAAAAATCACAATAATGACATTTTAATTTCTGTACTTTTTTATGTACCACCAAAGGTAAGGCGCAATTTTGACATTGCTGCGGTGAGCCACAACCTTGGCATACGCGACGATGCGCATAACCTCGGCGATTCAAAAATAAAATGATTTGTTCATTTTTTTCCAAAGCCTTTTGCATCGCTTCGCGAAGTGGAATCGAAAGCGGCAAGGGACCTTGCAATTCGAATTGTTCGCGCATATCTACTAAGCGTACCGTGGGCGAGGATACACCAGTGGCTCGATGATTCATGGTGAGCAATGTAAATTTACCCGTTTGTGCAGCATAGTAACTTTCAAGGGATGGCGTCGCACTTCCTAAAATCACTGGACAACCCATTTGTTTAGCCCGATAAACCGCCACATCCCGCGCCTGATAACGGGGAGCCATTTCACTTTGTTTATAACTCCCATCATGTTCTTCGTCAACAATAATTAAACCAATATTATCCATCGGACATAATACAGCCGAGCGTGCGCCCACAATAACCCGCGCGGTTTTCGCAAACAACGCTTTCCATAATTCACGCCTATCCGTAACGCCTAAGTTACTATGAAAAGCATATACTTTTTGATCTAAAAAAGCTTGAAAGCGTCCTAAAGTTTGCGGCGTCAACGCAATTTCGGGCAAAAGCACTAAAACATTTTTCCCTTGCTCAATTGCTTGCTTGGCCAAATGCAAATACACTAAAGTTTTACCGCTACCAGTTATGCCATGTAATAAAAAAGGTTGAAAATGATTTTTGCTTAGCGGTTCGGCTATAGCATTTATAGCTTCATGTTGTTCGCTATTGAGAATTAATGCGGAAGCATCGGCTTCAACCATCTGGATTTTCTTTTTACGCGATACTCTAAGTTTAGGTGGCTCGGCAAATAAAAAACGCCAAGCAAATTTAGGTAAACATACGCTTAAAACTTGAGGTAATGGAGTTAAATAGTAGCGACTTAACCATTGTAAAAGTTCCACCCAACTCGGTGATACCCAAGTATTTTTCGCTGCCAAACCCACTATGGGCTTGGTTTTAAAGGGCAAATCGGGATAACCCACTTCTAGTACTAATCCCGTTACAGTTTTGGATTTTAGCGTTACCTGCACCAAAGAACAGACTTCAACTTTCATTTCAACATTCGCATGATACCAAAAGAGTTCGGACATCCCGCCGGGAATAAGAACTTTAACTTTTAACGAAATTTCAGATTGCACTTTTTCTCCCCTAGCCCCTATAATATAAACACCAGCGGAAAGGGTAAATTGTCGTTGACCAATAAAAGAGCAAATTCGCTCAATAATGTGATTTAATTATGAGTTTAGCAAGCGATCCGTCTCCAACAAAGACGTTAACACCAAGCAATGGAAGCATGCCTCGGGCACGTCTCGCTATATCTTTGGATAAATTTTCCGCAACTTTAACTTTAGAACCGGCCGAACTTCCCTTGGGCGATATTAATGCTGATTGGGTAATGGAAAAATTAAAAGCCGATGGAATTTTACCCGAATTTATTCTTCCTGAGCGCCTCGCTTTAGCGGCCTCACAATGGAATCAAAAAAAAGCTGCCTTAACTATTCGCATTGCCGAAGCGCCACCTCCAAAGCCTGGAGCCAAAGCGCGTTTAGAATATCTTTTTTCTACAGATAAAAAACTAAATGGCTCGCAAGAAGCGCATGGACAAGTTGATTTCAAAAAAATTTCTTTAATTCAAGCGGTTGAAAAAAACCAAGTCTTAGTGAAAAAAATTCCTGCCGAAAAGGGCATCCTGTTTAAAAATCTACGGGGCGATCCGGTCCCTGGCCCTAATGGAGAGGATATTGCTTGGCCTATTGGGAGTAATGTACAAGAGTCTCCAGAAGATGCATTATTATTGGTCGCCGCTATTCCCGGATATTTCCGCATAGCCGATGGCTTAATTCATGTGCAAGATTGTTTAGAAATTGCGGGTTCCGTGGACTATTCAACGGGACATATAGCCTATGAATACAGCGTTAAAATTGCCGGTGATGTGAAAGATGGCTTTGAATTAAAAATCGGTGGGGATTTAGAAATCAATGGACAAACCGGCGATGCAAAAATTATTTGCGGTGGCAATGTTCTCTTTAAAACCGGTTTCATTGGCAGTGGACAAGGTTCGGTGCAGGCTAAAGGCTCCGTAACCGCGGGGTTTACCTCCAATCAAATCATTCGCGCACATGGATCCATACTTATTGAAAAAGAAAGTATGAATTGCCAATTATTTTCACGGGAAAACATTAGCCTCCTAGGCCCTATTATTGGTGGCCTTACGCGCGCCAATTTGGAAATCAGTACGACTATCATTGGTAATGAATTCGCCCGCAAAACTGATTTGGAAGTAGGTTGTGATTATTTATTAGAAGATAATCGCTTACGCATAGAAGAAAAAATTAAAGAACTTAATCAAAATTTTCAGAAGCTAAGCTTGCGCATTCATCGCCTTAAAGAACTTTTTAAAGAGCAAAAAAAATTAAGCGCCGAAGAAACTAAAATCCTTTTGGAAATGCGCGAAGCTTCCGGAGAAATTGAACAAACCATTCCCATGCTGGAAGAGAAAAAAATAAAATTATTAGAATCCATTCAAAACAATTATCTGCGCCCAGAATTACGCATTCGCGTAGAAAGAAAAATTTTCCCTGGGGTAACACTTAAAATTGGAACGAGTACTTTACGTATTGACGAACCAGTAATAGGTCCTAAAATATTTATGCTTAAAGAGGGTCACATCAAAGCATTTTAAAATGCATTGGTGACGGAAAGTATTATGTCGGCTGAAGATTTAATTCATGATCAAGAACTCGATAATATTTTGGCGATAGATTTTAAAGATTTAGCGACTATCGACTCCCTTGATCCAGTATTTAATATTTTAAAAAAAGAAATAATCGAACCCTCTGTTAAAAATCCAGTAGAATCTCTATATGAAAAAACTAGGCAAACGGAAGCCTTTAAAAGCCTAGAAAGCAAATGGATTCGCGAGGATTTGCAATCCCATCAACCTTTAGGAATCGCCTTACAAAAAAACCTCACTCAATGTGCCCATAATGAACGCTTGCCCGTTTACAAAACCAATTTGTTGAAGCAGTATGAAAAAGCCATTGGAGTCACCAAAGAATTTTATGATCAAATTTGCTTAGGGGAACTCAGTAACAATGCGAACTTAAAAAATTTTGTTTCCGATTGGGTTGATGCCTTTGCTAAAGATAGGCACTTGCTGTTAACTTTTGCATTATCGAAACATAGCTTCACTGCTCCCACCTTACCGCAGCATGCCTTTAATGTATGCTTACTTTCAATTGCCACGGCTACGGCTTTGCAATATTCACGCGCACAAATCATTGATATAGGCCAAGGTGCCTTGCTAGCCGACATTGGCATGTTGGCGGTACCCGAGGCGATTTTAAATAAAAATGGTAAACTCACCTCTGAAGAGCTTTATGAAATTCATAAACACCCCATCACGGGATATGGGTTAATCAAAAAAATCCAAGGGCTTACAGAAATTATTTTTTCCGTGGTGTATCAACATCATGAGCGATTGTCTGGTGCAGGTTACCCCCATCAACGATCAAGTAAACAAATTCCTCCTACGGCGCGTATTATTAGCATTACCGATACTTTAGCGGCCATGATACATAAACGTTCTCACCGTGAAGCGTTGACTCCTGCCACTGCCTTAGACAGAGTTTCAAAAATGGGACAAATGAATTTATTGGATGGTACGCTCATTCAGGGTCTAACCAAGTATATCGGAACGTATCCTTTGGGGTCTTATATAAAATTGGCCTCACAAAAAGTTGGTAAGGTGGTAGGTGTTTTTGAGGAAGATCCTGCGAAGCCTTTAATAGCGATTTTAATCAATGAAAAAGGCGTGAGTTTACAAGGGAAGCCTATGGGTTTAGTGAATTTGCTCAAAGAGTCCAATGAAAAAATTATCGAAGCTTTGGATAGCTCAAAATTTCCTTTTCAAGTGCTCGACGGCTTTTAAACAAAAATTATTGTGTAAGGACGCGGTCAGGGTCATATTGCCCCCAAACTCGAAAATATACTCTCTAACCAAATCGCCCTTGTGCCCTATCTTAAGCACGGACATAGATTTAAGTCCTCAGCAACCTTAGTAATTGTTCTTTTCTCAAATGAGAACGTTTTAACTAGGTAATGAATTAAGTTGAGGATAAACTAGTCGCGGCTTTCCAAGCCCAAGATTTTTTTTCCTGCTTGCAGGAACAAACTAAAATAAGGGACTTTATGTTATTGAAGACAATTTCCAGAAAAATTCTTTTATTATCGACTCCGTTGATTTTATTACCGGTGATGCTGAATGCACAAACAAAACCCTTTCCTGTATCCATTCGTGATTTTAATGTTTCTGCTCCTGATTTTTCACTACCGAAAACATGTAATACGGATGGAGGTGGGTTAAAAGGACTTGTTCAAACAACCCTAGGAACAGATCGCAAACCTGTTGATGCTCCTGGTAGCCCATGTCCTACCTATAAAATAAGTGAATGGTTTCATGATGTCTCTGGTTTGAACAAACGTTATTGCCAAGAGTTAATTTTGGATAAAGTTCCGAATACATTAAATACTTATACAAAGGACGATCCTATTTTTTTTCCCATCGATATGGTTAAAATTCCTCCTTCTCAAACTCTTGTAAAAGCACCTAATCCTACAAACGAAGCTGTCACTGGTGAAACTTTTAAAGGTGATGATGGACAACAACATAATTTTCATTTTTGCATGGAAATGCATGCCACTTTTAAATATCGTGGTGGTGAAGTTTTGAATTTCAAAGGTGATGATGATGTATGGGTTTTTGTAAACAATACCTTAGCATTAGATTTAGGTGGTCGCCAAAATAATGGACAAGGCTTAATCAATTTAGATAATCAGAAAAACCAATTAAATATTGCTTTGGATAACTATTATAATTTTGATTTCTTTTTTTGTGAAAGACAAGCAACGGGATCACATTTACAGGTTACCACAAGTTTTGACCTTATCCCTTCAACCATCGGATTGCAATTAGCCGATAAAAATGGTAACGCTATTCCTTCAGGAGATACGGTAACCGTTATTCAGGGTGGGGGAAGTAAAGATTTTTTTGCGTATAATATTCACTCTGTCACTCAAACTATCGATTGCGATAATGTAGCCTCGCAAAAAAAAGATCCTATTACAGGAACATGGACATTAGGGTCAACACCACTCCTACCAGGAACTCAAACCCTTGTTCCAGATAATTCCCCTAGCGGTATTCAAAAACTTACTTTCACAAGCACCGATCCTGCTAATCCAGGAACCACTGTTATTTATGTAAAAATTATCGCACAAAAAATCGCCAAGCCCATCAAAGGTTACTATCAAGACCTCAATGGCGACGGCCGCATCGAAACCGCTGTATTAATTTATGACACTGCCACCACAACCACACCAAAGGTTATTAAACTCACCGACCCCTTTAATAAGGCAAGTGTTGCCATACCTACCCCAACAGCTCCGGTTAACAAAAAGGTTACCGTAACTTTAACTACACCATTTTCCTATGGTACAAATTTTGACAATAATCAATTGCTCGCGAATGTGGATGATATTTCGGTTCCCATGGACGATAGCGTTGGCCCTTTAGTAAAATCTGCCAAGGCAGTACCTTCCCTCGATTCAAAGGTTCCTTCTACCATTGAAATCACCTTTAGCGAACCTGTTAATATTGACTTAAATTCCAAAGCCTTCCCTTTCGATGTGAAACGAAATAATGGCTTAGTCAATGGAGCGGAAATTAGCATTGCCAAAGTGGAATTAATTGCGCCTGGCCAATATCGTTATACCTTTGCCGCCGATTCCAAAAAATACCCTTTACCTAATGATAGCTTGCGTGTTACGGTTAATTCTGGGCTCAAGGATACCAAAGGAAATCTCAGTAAAATGCAAATCTTTGTACCGATTGGAGGCGAAGCCGCAACCGCCATTGCCGAAGTGGATTTAGGAATTGTGAAAGGCCTAACCGAATCGGTTGATTTGAATTTAAAACCCATAGATAGCGTAATTGTGATACATAATAATAAAGGGGCTTGCCTCAATTGCACTAATCCACAAATCCAATCGGTATTACCTACTAATTTAAAGAGCGGACTTGTTGTAGATGCCACAGTTGGACCCACTTGGAGAGTAAATACCAAATATCCCTTTAGCTATTCCATAAAAATATTTGATAACTTGGGTACTTTTGTAAACAAAGCCGATGGTGAAATTAATGCGGCACAATTCGCACAAATCAGAGCGATGGCACCCAATCCTAACGATTCAATTCCGGTATACTTAACCTTTTTACCTATCGCTCGTGATGGTAACGCCATTGGAACGGGAGCTTATATTATGAAGGGTACCATATCGGTAAGAGAACAGCCGGGTCAAATTACGGGTAGCCAAGGCGAAGTCCTGAGTATAAAACCTAAGAGTAAAAATATCGTTTCACGATTTGGGTTTATTCGCAATAAATAATTCGCTTATCAAAGCACAGACATTAATTACTGCGGTTCATTGGACCACCTGTCAATGGTCCGCAGCCACGGAATTAATCGCCAATTTTATTGGAAACAAAAAAGCTCCCATTACCGTAAAGAAGTAATTAAACCCAAACCAATTGCAGATTTATTGCAAAAATATTTTTATGGTATAAGTACTCAAAATCATACGTCAGAAATATATATTTAGCGTTATAGAATATTTTAGTACTCAATTAGCACAATCTAGCTGCTAAATCAAACTTCTCTATCAAAGGATTTATTATGACCATTCGCTTTGGCCAAGGGCTTCTCCATGCGCTTTTTTTTAAAAATTTACGCTATATAGTCGCCGCTTTATTGATTTCACTTTTTGGATGCATGCAAATTACCGATGAGGAAAATCGAAATCATAATTCCGGTATTCACTACGCATTGTCCACAGTACCGAGCCAATTTAGCGATGCACAAATCCTATCAGGACTTTCCGAACCCGTTTCCATGACCTTTGCGGCTGATGGTCGATTATTTATCTGCGAAAAAGGCGGCCGCATACGCCTATATAAAAATGGAAATTTATTGGCCTCGCCATTCCTCGCCACTGCCGTAGACCCTTCTGGTGAAAGAGGAATGCTAGGCATGGCCTTTGATCCAAATTTTGCTACCGAAAAATTCGTATATGTTTATTACACCACAGCAAGTGGTGGAAATCATAATCGTGTAAGCCGCTTTACAGTTTCTAATACCAATCCTGATACTGTTTTGGCAGGCAGTGAATTGGTTTTATTAGAATTAACACTTTTAGGTTCCTCAGGTATTCATAATGGCGGCGGTGTGCATTTCGGTAAAGATGGAAAGCTTTATATCGCTACCGGAGAAAATGCCAATGGTCCTAATGCACAAGATATGAATTCCATGTTAGGAAAAATTTTACGCATCAATAAAGATGGAAGCATACCCACAGACAATCCTTTTTTAAGCACTACGACAGGCAAAAACCAATCTATTTGGGCTCTAGGCTTACGCAACCCTTTCACATTTGCTTTCCAAAATAGCACGGGTCGACTTTTTATTAATGATGTAGGCGACCAAACTTGGGAAGAATTAAATGAAGGCGTAAAAGGCGCGAACTATGGTTGGCCTGCCGCTGAAGGTAAAGTGAGTAACCCCGCTTACAAAGATCCGTATTATTTTTATGATCATAAAGAAGGTTGTTCCATTATTGGAGGTGACTTCTATGAACCCGCAACCCAGCAGTTTCCTTCTTCTTATTATGGCCATTATTTTTTCGCAGATTATTGTTCCGGATGGATTCGTGATTTAAATCCTGCCACCAATACACTTTCCGATTTTTCCACAGGTGCTGTACAACCCGTTG
Organism: Fibrobacteria bacterium; assembly: GCA_043745805.1. Classification (GTDB taxonomy): domain Bacteria; phylum Fibrobacterota; class Fibrobacteria; order UBA11236; family UBA11236; genus JAYTSD01. Next base: position 13,949 of record JAYTSD010000032.1, on the reverse strand, counting down.
ACATTAAAGTTAGTCCCGATGGCGCCATTTATTATTTATCTATTACAGGAACTTTACGAAAAATTTCCTACACCGGAAGCCTAGCACCCGCTATTTCCGATGCCCCTAAAAGTTTAATTGTAGGCATTGGTAAAAGTGCTACTTTCACAGTAGTGGCATCGGGAGGCCTCCCTTTAAATTATCAATGGCAAAAAAACGGTGTGAATATCTCCGGAGCGACTGCTGCAAGCTACACTTTACCTTCACCTCAACTTGCCGATAACAATACCCAATACCTTGCAATAGTTCAAAACACTTTTGGCACCTCCACCAGCACGGCGGCGACTTTAACCGTGGTAGATGATTTACCGCCCACATTAGCCTTTACCAGCCCAGCTTTGAATAGCACGTATTCCGGTGGACAAACCATTAATTATAGTGCAACAGGTAATGATCCCGAAGACGGCGTGCTCCCTGCCACAGCATTTACCTGGTTGGTTAAGTTTTGGCATGAAGGCGCTTTTTTACATCCACATACTTTTTTAAATGCTACAGGAAGTAAATCGGGTAGCTTTGTTGTTCCTACTTCAGGTGAGCCTTCGGATAGAGTTTTTTTCCGGATTTATCTCACCGTTATTGACAGTAAAGGTTTAACCAAAATCGATTCCATAGATGTCCTTCCTGTCAAGGCCACGGTATCCTTAATAACCTCACCTGTAGGCCTCAAACTAAAGCTTGATGGCACAGCATTTACCGCCCCCACTTCTTTTATTGGAGTTGCAGGAATTGAAAGAACATTGGAAGCTATTACGCCACAATTATTAAATGGCCAATATTATATCTTTAGTAATTGGAGCGATGGCGGAGCATTTACGCACACGTATATCACTCCAAGTAGTAATACCAATGTTACTGCAAATTTTATTCCTTATGTTCCAGATCCTAATGAAAAAACTTTAACCTCAGCAACAACCCCAGTAGTTGCCTCTTCCTCAAAAGGCGGCAATACTCCAAATTTAGCTCTCGACGGCAACGCCTCTACACGTTGGGAATCAAATTATGTGGGAAAAACATCCGCCGATGCGGATGCCGAATGGATATATGTGGACTTGGGCTCCCCTAAAAAAATCACCTCCGTAAGTATAAACTGGGAAGGTGCCTATGCACAAGAATATGATTTACAAGTCTCCAATGATGCCGTAACCTGGACGCTACTTAAGGCCGTCCGAGATGCTATCGGCGGTCAAGAATTACATGTTACCTTAAATGGCATTGGGCGTTATGTGCGTATGAAGGGTATTCTTCGTTACACCATTTATGGTTATTCCATTTATGAATTTAAAGTATTGGGAATGGATATTACCACCACTAACTTTTCCGTTACCCCTTCAGTTGCCGCAGGACAAGGAAGCGTTTCTCCCAATAGTGCGCAAACCATTGCCGCAGGTGGTTCGACTTCTTTCACAGCAACTCCAACCAGCGGGTTTCATTTTGATCACTGGACGGTAAATGGAACAGCCACTACTAGCAGTCTCACCGCAGCCTCACTCACACTCTCAGCCATTAACAGTAATGTTACTGTACAAGCCACTTTTTTAGCAGATGTAGTTAATGAAATTCTTCTTACGACTACCAGTACGCCCGGATTTGCATCGTCCTCAACAGGCACCAATTTACCGAAACTTGTGGTGGATGGAATTACAAACACTCGTTGGGAATCAAATTTTAGCGGAAAGACTGCCGTTGATGCGGACTCTGAATGGGTTTATTTGGATTTGGGAGCTTCCAAAAATATCACGCATGTGAATATTGTATGGGAAGGCGCTTATGGTAAAGATTATGATTTACAAACTTCGACGGATGCCGTAACTTGGACGCTTCTTAAAGCAGTACGCGGTGGCTTAGGTGGAACCGAAAATCATACCGGATTAAATGGCACAGGTCGTTATCTCCGTATGAAAGGGATTAAACGTGGCACAGGTTGGGGCTATTCCATATTTGAATTAAAAGTTTATGGCCCAACCGGCACAGTCACAAATTATTCCGTTACCCCTTCGGTGGCTGCGGGACAGGGAAGCATTTCTCCGAATAGCGTACAAACCATTGCCGCAGGAGGAAGCACCTCATTCACCGCAACGGCTACTAGCGGAAATCATTTTGATCATTGGACTGTAAATGGAACAGTAACAGCAAGCAGCCTAACTGCAGCTGCACTTACACTTTCAGCCATTAACAGCAATGTTACAGCACAGGCAACTTTTTTAGTGGATGTGGTTAACCCGATAGAAGTTCTTCTTACTACAACAAATACACCTGGTTTTGCATCCTCTTCCCTAGGCACCAATTTGCCTAAACTGATTGTAGATGGTATTGCAAATACACGTTGGGAATCGAATTATAGTGGAAAAGCAGCAGTAGATGCGGATTCCGAATGGGTTTATTTAGACTTAGGCGCAAGCAAAAATATTACTCGGATTAATATTATATGGGAAGGCGCTTATGGCAAAGACTTTGATTTACAATCCTCCCCGGATGCCACAGCATGGACATTACTCAAAGCCGTACGCGGCGGTATTGGCGGAACCGAAAACCATACCGGATTAATTGGCACAGGTCGTTATGTCCGTATGAAAGGTATTAAGCGTGGTACCGGCTGGGGCTATTCTATATTTGAATTAAAGGTTTACGGAAATTAATTTTTATATTTAGTATAGATATTAATATTTATACTATTTTTTTGGAAAGTACTTTACTTAAAATGCGGTCATTACCTTTTAAAGTAATGGTTGCATTTTTTTTATAAACCCTTGTTCCATTATTATTTTACTTTAACTATCCCCTTAAAGAATGCCTAAACTATTGCTTATCTGCTAATGTATTTGCTATTCAATATTGAATTAAAATAGGGCTCTATGATATTATAGTAAGATGGCTATTTTACATTTGCGAATAAATAAATTCACTACATGATTCGCGTTGGAATCCCCATATTAACAGGAAGTAATGGTTGGCTCGACATTTCCATTGTCGAAATGCTAGTAAGATCAAATGCCGCTCACAGTAATGAAAATTCACTTAAAATTTCCTTAGTGATTCGCACAGAAACCGTAAAAAATTTAGAGCATTATCAATCTTTTATTTCGCTCTTTCATGAAATTATTTTTTGGGCTCCGCAGGACATTAGCTCATCTCATTCTAGTAAAATGCTTATTTGCCATAATCGTGAAGAATTATTTCAGTTGATTGATGTTTATTTCCCCCTTCCAATGGATGTTTGGACAGATTATTGTGCTATAAGTTGGATTCCTGACTTGCAGCATCGATTTTTTCCCAACTCTTTTTCCGGACAAGAATATGAAAACCGCGAACGCGATTTAGGAAAAATTGCTCGCGAGTCTCGATATCTAATTGTAAATAGCCAAATGGATGAGCAGAATTTTCGCACTTTTTTTCCAGAATCAAAAGCCATTATTCGCATATTACCCTTCCCTACTTGGGTTAATTTCAATACGCTGAAATTAAGCTCAGCCTTGGCCATTGCGGAAAATATTGAAAGTATAAACTCATTCCCCCTTAATTTTGAAAACTGTATTAATGAAGCCATTCAAATATTTTCTCATTCAGAAAAAAATCCATCTCAAGAAAATAAATCATCGGCGATAATTGAAGTAACCGAGCAAATTCTCGTTAGCGCCATTGTCTCGGCCTATAATTCCGCAAAATTGTTACCTGCCTGTTTGGAGGATTTGGCTGCACAAACACTGGGAAACAAGCTCGAGGTAATCGTTGTCGATAGCGGATCGGAACAGGACGAAGGAAGAATTGTCGAAAGTTTTCGCCATCGCATTCCCAATCTTCATTATATTCGCAGTGCTCGCGAGCCTTTGTATGCCGCATGGAATCGAGGCGTCAACCTTGCACGCGGAAAATATATTACCAATGCGAATACTGATGATTCACATACTTTCAATGCTTTAGAAATTCTCGCTAAAAAACTCGATCAAAATCCCGAAGCTGACTTTGCATATGCATGGTGTGACTGGACAAATATCCCAAATGCGATTTTTGGAAAAGATAATGGTTACCGTAACATAAAATATCCAAAATGGGATCCTGCTCAAGGCATGCTATGGTGCTTTTTGGGACCTCATCCCATGTGGCGAAAATCCCTATTCTCAAAAACAGGAATTTTCGATCCTAATTTTTTTGCCGCGGGGGATTTGGAGTTTCAAATTCGTACCATACTGCATAATAGTCATGGAATCTTAGTTCCAGAAACTTTGAGTTTGTTTTACCAGAATCCTGAAGGCCTGACTTATCAAAACCAGCGTTCGAGCGAAGAGATTACCTTGATTAATGGACGCTATCGTAAATTAATGCCTATAGGAAAATTATGGAAAATTGATTCTGAAAATCCCGAAGCGGTTGCGCGTGCATGGACTGCACAAGGCTGCCTAGCTTTGAACTATACGCCTCCGTGGCTCGATGATCCCGTTTTGGATCCTCAATATGCGCTATTATGTTTTAAGCAGGCTCTTCAAGTATCTCCCAATTATCGTGAAGCCATTAATGGACTTGAAGCCCTAGGAGAAAGGGGCCATCCCGCCGAAACACCTGTGCATGAAAGTTTGCTGCATTATGGAAAAAAAAATCCTTCCTTAGAGCGAGCAACATGGTCGCCTGTAAGTTACCCTAATTCGGAAAATAAAAATCCAACCGTTGCCTTAAATTTTTCTGAGGTTAAAACTATTGAAAAAAAAATCCACCGTTCCGATAAACCGGGATTCAATATTATCGGGTTCCTCACCAGCAATATCGGCTTAGGCGTAGCGGCACGCAATACAGTGAAGTTATTAAAATCATTAGGTTATGAAGTCGCATTATTAGATATCGATTCGGGATTGGGACGAAGTAGACGCGATTTAAGCTTGGATATCGAGCTTTGGACTTCCCTTGATCCCATGCCGCATGCCATTAATTTATTTCATATTAACCCCTATGAAGTTGGCATGCTAATGCGGGAACCGCCATCCTCGTTACGCATCGAAAATCATTTAAATATTTGCGTACCTTTTTGGGAGCTATCCCGAATCCCAAATGATTGGGTTCCGATATTAGAATCGATGGATGCGGTATTAGCACCCACCCAATTTGTCGCCAATGCTATTGCCTCGTGCATATCTAAAACTGCCGTGCGATATTATCCGCAAACCGTGGATCTTCCCAGTAATATTTTTGCTGATCGTGCACGCTGGAATCTTCCCGAAAACGCCATAGTATTCGGATTCAGCTTTGATTTTACTAGTGTTTTTGAACGCAAAAATCCTATCGGCGTTATTCAATTGTTTCTCAAAGTTTTTACAGGTCGAAATGACGTCATCTTAATGATCAAAATGAACCATATTGAAGCCGCACCAAAATATGGACAAATCGCCTCCAAGCTCGAGGAGTTTACCTGTGAGCATCGCAATATTCGTTTCATTCGAGATTCTATTCCGTATAATGAGGTGATGTCCTTAATGGCATGCTGGGATGTATATGTTTCCTTGCACCGAGCTGAAGGCTTGGGTTTGGGTATGATGGAATGTATGTCCATGGGAAAGGCCGCATTAGCCACAGGTTGGTCGGGCAATATGGATTTTATGCATGAGGGAAATTCCGTATTAGTGAAACACAAATTAATTCCGGTCGATCCTTATTGTGCTTATGCACAACTCTTATTTGGTGAAAATGATTTATTATGGGCGGATCCAGATCTAGATGATGCGGCGGTTTGGATGAAGCGTTTGGTAGAAGATCCCTTATGGCGCAAGCGTTTGGGAGAAAATGCAAGGGCCTCCATGCTTGCGAGAGATGAAGAAGTTGCCCAAGGAAAAGTATTTACTCAAGTAGAAGAAATATTTCGATTATGGAAATATCAACAGTCCATTTCAGCTAAATCAATTCCCATAGTAAAGACCTTAAAGGTACTCGTTTAGCTTCAGAATATTTTATTCCAAATTACAATTACTTTCGAATATGCTTTGCTACAATCTTCGCAAGCTCTTCTCGGCGAAAAGGTTTTTGTAAAGAACCAGAAATGCCTTGAATTGTCATTTGCAAAAAGTCTTCTTCTTTAGCAAATCCAGATGAAACTATGATGGGTATATTATTATCTATTTCGCGAAGTTTAGTAATTGTTTCACGCCCACCCATAACTGGCATAATCATATCTAAAATAACCAAATCAATTTTATCTCTATGCTCATAAAATTTTTCTAAACCTACTTTTCCATTTTCCGCGCACATCACCGTATAACCGAGAGAAATCAACAAGGCACTGGCCACATATTGAATTACTTGTTCATCATCAATCAATAAAACCGTGCCCGAACCCAACTCTACAGTTTCTTCAATTTTTTCATTTAAATTACCTTCGGATACCGGGAAATACAGATGAAAAACTGTACCCACATTAACTTCCGAATAAACCGTAATAGCACCCTGATGATCCTGCACGGTACCATAAACCGCAGCGAGTCCTAGTCCTGTTCCCTTGCCTTGTTCCTTAGTAGTAAAAAAAGGTTCAAAAATATGCGCTTGTATTTCGGGAGTCATTCCAAAACCGGTATCGCGAATCGAAACATCCAAATATTCTCCCGCATTAATTTCAAATGAGGAGGCTTCGCAATAACCTGTATCAAGAGATAAATTTTCAAGTGTGAAGGTTATGACTCCTCCATTAGTCATTACATGACTAGCATTGATGGCTATGTTCATTAATGCATTCTGAAGCATTGCATCATCACCAAAAATTAAGGTTTGTTTTGCTTTAACTTCCACCGCAAAAGCGATGTTTTTATTAAGCGTAGGTCTAAGTAATCCCATTGTGTCTTGTATGATTTTCACCATATCCACTTTACTCTTTAACTTATTCCCTTTGCGTGAAAAAGTGAGTAACTTTTTCGTCAGTTCACTTGCACGTTGTGCCGAAGAAATAATCAAATCAATAAATTCTTTTTGCGAACTTAAATTCAAATGACCATTTTGAATCAACTCAGCTGCGCCAATAATTCCTGCCAAAGAATTATTAAAGTCATGCGCAACACCGCCAGCCAATTGGCCTACAGCATCCATTTTCTGACTTTGATGAAGTTGTTCGGTTAGTTTTTGTTTTTGACGAATAGAGTTTCGCTCATCCGTAACATCGGCCCCTTCCACCACAATCGTTGCCACCTCACCATTAATATCAAAAGTGGGTGAGGCATAAAAATCTATTTCCAAAAGATCCCCTGCCGCTGTTTTATGCAACATATTCGTTCGAACAGGCTTCCCTTGCGCAGCTTCAGCAATAACCTCACGAAGTTTATTTTGCTGTTGCGGATCATGATTGAACCATGGCGTATCCCAAAACTCCTTTCCTAAAACGTCTTCGGGTTTTGTGTTTATTATTTTAAGTGCTGTGTCATTTGCGAATTGAAGGACGCCATTCGGTTTTATCCAACCAAAGATACGAGGAGAACTATTCACCGCTTGTGTAGTAAAACTTCGACTTTCATTTAGTTCCAGCAGACTTTTTTCAAGGTCTCTATTTTTTTGTTTTAGTTGAAGAAATATTTTCCGCAGAATTTGTGCCGGAATTAATACTACCGCACCGATATAAATTAAATTCGCAAATAAACGAATGGAATAATTCGAAGACTCCAGAGCTTTGCCTTCAGGAAAAATATTTGCAAACAGGCAATAAGCAAGGATTCCATATCCCACAAAGAAGGCTATGACCAAAATAATCGTTGTGCGCATGGAATAAAACCATGCTGAAAGGGCCACGGCTAATATGGGTACGCCTATAACTCCTGGAGCTCGTAAATTTTGGTTTATGGCAATATTTACTAAGCCATTTAAAATCACTAGGATTACGGTATAGCGAATACATTCGGTAGCAGAAAATTGAAAAACTACCCACAATAAAATTACGGATGAAATGGAAATGTAAAGGGGTACCTTCTGTGTACTATGCAAAAAAAGCGTTAAAATCAAGGCTAAAACTGCAAAACCTGTCAGCGCGGGAAGTAAAATACGCAGTATTTGACGTGCCAATTGATCGCGAAATTGCTCATCAAAAATGAATGCCTTGAGCTCATTTCCCTTTTTCATAAACTTCCCTTTTATGATATTCATCAGGAATGCGTTTACCAATCGCTCTAGTAAATCGTTCACATCATACTATGCATCCTTGCACAAGTCTCTGTTTTAGTCCCTATTTTTTCAGATATGTATTCTTCACAATAGCAGTATTGCTCGAAAAATATTATCCTTTTGTGCTATAATGAATTTTATTCGGGAGAGATTAATATGAAAATTGCAATGTTTGCAGCCGCATTCCTTTATTATGTAATTGGTTTTGCTGGTTTCCAAGCTATGGCCTCATGCTATCACTGGACGCCTTTGCTTGGACTACTCTTGTGGACCGGTACTTTTGGATTTACCGTGGGAATAACCACGCTCGTTTGCTTTAGCTGGGAAAGCTGGACCAATTAACTTTTCGGAAAAATAATGCGCAGAATCCCTTTTTAAGGATATTCTGCTAGCGTCACCTTTGTCTTAGTAGCTTGACTCGCTGTTGGGCCGGTGCCATTAATAACATGGGTGACTTCGCCTTTATTACCGCCTAAGGACATCACTACCATATGATGGAATTTCACTCCTGAGCGCATAGGGGCTTCAATGCCATTTTCTAAAATAATGGCCGCGCGATTAAAAAAGGCATATACGCCCACACCCCAAGCTTCATGATTAATCACAGCATCGCCCACTTTGTAAGAAGCCCAACCATTTACGCCACCATGTTGAAAATCTGCTTGGGTAGGCACTTCATAAGGAATTTCATTTTGATAGAAATAATTGCGGCCATTATTGCCATTCCAAATGGTTTGATACTGTTGATGATGTTCCATGAATTGGCCATACATAATTACATCATTGCCATTAATGATCATGCCATTTTTCGAGGTATTGGAAGTCCAGCCTACCCCAGCGCCATGATCCGCACGCCAAATCCAGCAATGATCGAGAATTACATTATTGCTATTAATAATTACACTAGTCACCACCTTACCTGCTACCACTCCACCAATACGGGCGAAAATATCAAAAAGACAAGTTGGGTTCACACTATGATTTACAGCGCTTCCAACCTCGCCTACTTGGAATAAGGTTGGTGATTCGGTGAGGCCGGCGTCAAAAAGAATACCGCTGATTTTGATACCATCTACATCGGCTACTTTCATGGCAATAGTTCCATTTTGCGCGGAGAGGGTGGGGAAGCCAATTCCTAATATCACCGTATTGGGACGGGTAACCTCTAGGGGACTATCTAAATTGTAAATTCCCGGGGTGAGAATTAGGTTTTTGCCCTGTCCTAAAGCGGCATTGATACTGGCGCTATTATCCGTTTCTTTAGCGATATAAAATTGATCAATAGGCATGGATTCGCCTGCCGTAGGGCCATTGAGCCAAGTCGTGCCTTGCGAATTGGTTTTTAAAGCCGGAACAAATACCGCATAATTTCCACTTACATCTATAGTTAAATAAGGCTTTTCCCGAGATAGTGGCGTATTCGCAATATTGGTCATGGGACCGCCCGTGGCGAAATTATCCGCAGGCGCATTTAAAACCCCTTGGAAAAACATATTCCAATTCCCGCCATTCCAAGAGGTAATTTGCGAGTTACGGGTATAGAATTGCTGCTGCGATCCAGAATTAACAGCGCCATCGATTTTACAATCCGACATATAACCACCGCTGGTAGAGCCACCGTCATGCAATTGCAAAGGGCCTTTAATATGCATACGCCGGAAAGGAGCGGCTTGCGAAATAGACCATATATTAGAGATCCCTGAGGGGGGAGTAACTGATAGATTCTCCGCGCCGCGCCAAAAATAACTTAAAGAGCCTTGTCCCCGTGATTCCACTACGCCATTGATGGACACATCATCGGGCGAATTGCCTAAACCGATAGCATGTATATAATAACCAATGGTTACCGTGAGATTATAAGTACCAGGCTTGAAGAAATAAGCGATACGTTGTGATGCGAATTGTTTCGCCTCGGGTAATACGCTATTGATTTTAGCTTGCATATCTGCCATGGGCATGGAAGGATCGAATATACTGACATTCGGTCCAAAATCGGGAGTGGTATTGGAAGCTAATGTGATATTAATCACACCATTATAAGAGCTAATCGCCTGCAAATTCGTAGCATACCCTGATTTGGCTGCTTGTAACCAATCCAAAGCTGCGATTTTAAATAAGCCTCGGCTTTTGGTATTTAAATTTTCGCTAATGGAATTATTCAAATCATTCATCATAGGATTAAGCGTATAAGTATTGGTCACATTGCCAATTTCGGTGCGTAACAATAAAAGGCCATGGCCATATTTCGCTAAAGCAAAAGGAATGCTATTGCTTCCTTGTTGAAAAGCACCTTTATAAATGGTGGCTAAACAATGTCCCGCGGTATTATATAATTTTGCATTGCCTATTGCGGCTTCGCGAACATTGAATATGAAAGTATTGTTTTTGAATTCGATGCTATTCGCATTGAAGTTTTTTCCAGTGCGATTAAAAATACCCGAGGCCTCGCCTTTTAAAAGGTAGGTGCCATCCGTTTTGGTAGTGCAAATAACAGTATTGGTAAATGTACGGATAATTGCGGAGGCAATGGGTTGACCATTAGCATCGGAAACTTTTCCAGAAATGGAAATGGGCAATGCAAAATTTTTAATGGCAAATGCCATAAGTACAATAAAAATAACTTTTGTTTTATTCACAATATTTCCCCAAAGTATTCATTTTTTATTTGCAGAGTTATCAACCCCCCAACTCTGTAATTGTATAATCTAATACGAAAATGTGGAATTGTGATATCGTTTATTAGGTATTTCTGATAGCATAGAATATGTATTTAATACCTATTAATAGTGATTAAATACATAAAGTAACTTTACTAGATCATCCTAGTTAATTGCTTGTAGAATTTTGGCAAATGGAGCGTTTAAGGCTTAATGATTTTCAAGCTTTGCTGAAAGCCCTCGCTATGTAAAGTTACTATGTACAGTCCTAGAGACAAGTTTTTTGTGGGCAAAGCCAAATGATGTTCTCCCGCAGCGAGCATTCCATCAAGCAAAACTATTCTATGGCCATGCATATCAAATAAATCGATTCGAACATTTTCCGATTTAGCTAAAGTAAAATGCAACAGCTCCTCGCTTATCGCAAATTTTTGTAAAAAAGGCTTTTGTCGGGAAATCGCAGTAGTCGGCGAACTTAGGATTAATTTTCCGGTAGCGCTCACAGGCCCCCAACCCAACACATTATGGGCACGCACGCGCCAAAATAAACCTAAACTTCCGCTTAGGACCGTTACTTTAACGGTACGTAATGTATCCGTTACATTGGAATCCATTTGCACTTTTGAAAAAAGCGAATCGAGAGAGAGTTCTAATCGGTATTTGTCGACCAAAGGCATGGCTTTTCTCCACAGTAATTTTACACTATCGGTTTTTACTGTATCCGCGAGTCTCGCCAAAACCACCGTAGCGGGCAAAGATACGGTCACACCAGTAGCCGCCCAAAACGTCAAGATCGACGGCATATTAGGAGTTTTAACCTTAATCACCTTAATACTGACTAAGGTTTTGTTCACCATCGGATGCAGTTCGATGCCATCGATATTATTGTGGCCCGATCCCGAAATAGCAGCAGGAATATTGTTATGATCCCATCTGGCCAAATTGCTAAGCAGATTAAAACATACGGAATCGCTGTTGGATATAAAATAATACCAATCGGGAAGGGTAACAGATTTCGTCTCCGTGGTATCTTTATAATTCAACTGAAATTGAAGATCAGACTGCCCAAATGCGCTGGTAAATGTCAAAAATATTTTACTGTAATTTCCTGCGGAAAGGGAAATACTAAAACTCCCCGTATCATCTATGCCACGGGTTTGAAAACCTACTCCATCATTATTTGAGTAATGCAATAATATATCAGGATGGCGCGCATTAGCGAAAATCAAAGAGGAATCCGGTAAAGCCAACACTGCGGTATCGCCTGTAAATATAGCGGCAGCTGAAGTAAACAATCCATTTCCATGATCAACTCCACCACCTAATGACCAAGTCACTAGATTTCCATTAGTAAAAGTTGTAACGGATCGAATATTTAAAAGCGACGTAATAGGAATTTGTGTCACTTGCTGGGATTGTGCAAAGCAAAAAAGAGTTAAGGTAAAAAGCGCGATAAATCTATAACGCATAAATTTTCCAAGTAGTAAGTAGTGTCGCATCAATTTCCACTTTGTTTTAATATTTTGGAGTAAATGTACATCTGTACTTAGAGGCTGTAGACAAATCTCCGTCCCATTTACTGGAATAATTAGCACCTTTATTAGTATCATACTTACTTTCTTTAATAGATATTTACTTCCCAAACAATATTTTCATACTCTGGAAGTGTTTTGGGTTTATTTCCATAGGGAAATAGTTTTCGACCCAATATTTGTGGGTCTAGCTTTTAGGAATTTAGTTGCAACGGTACCTAAATTTTTTGTTTAGTGTTTTCTAAAAATCCTAAACCTATGACACCGACTAAACCAAGTGTTTTGCTTGGTGATGATGTCTTCACTTCCATCTCATAAATCTCATTCTTTCCATAAGATTTGGATTTACAAATGATGGAGTCTGCATTTTGGCGAATAAATTGGTCAGTCTTTTTATTAGAATTTCTTAATATAATTTCTAAATTATCACCCTATCGCAAATTCATTTCATTTGAGGGCTTGATCAAATATCTATTGGAGCAGCCGGTTGTTAAAAAACTAAGGATGTATAGTATGGTGTATAAGTTTTTCATTTTATCGACATTTAATCTCTGGATCTGGTTTGATATTCGTTGCACATAAAAATAATCTTATTAAGCATCTATAATGCTCGGCGCCGATCAATGAACTTCCCCCGTTATAGTAGAGAGTTAGGTAACTTGCATTTTTATCTCTTCAAATTTCATAGGACTCATATACCCAAGATATCTATGTCTGCGCTTGGAATTATAAAATAATTCGATATAATCAAAAATGTCACTTCTCGCTTCATTCCTTGTTTGATAAATTTTACCACGAACAAGCTCCTTTTTAAGCGTTCCATTAAAGGATTCTTGAGCTGCATTATCATAGCAGTTACCACGACGACTCATGCTGGGAATCAAACCATGATCTCGGCAAAATACTAACCAGTCCTCCGAACCAAATTGCGAACCTTGATCCGAATGAATAATCACTTCCTGCTTTGGCTGACGCTTCCATACGGCCATTAAAAGTGCATCTAATACCAAATCTTTGCGCATATTCGATTGCATCGACCATCCAACAACCATGCGTGAAAATAAATCTTCTACGATGGCCACATATAACCAACCTTCATAAGTTCTGATTTGGGTAATATCGGTTACCCATTTTTCATTGGCTGACTCGGAGGTGAATTTTTTTTTAATAGATTGCGGGAGGTAAGGCTCGGTTTAAGGTACCGTTTATGCTTGGATTTGTAACTGCGTACCGCTCTGAGCTTGGTTTGTCGCATTAAACGTTCCACTCTTTTTCTACCACAGCGAATTCCTATTTCCAAAAGATCATGGTGAATGCGAGGGCTCCCATAAGATTCGTGGCTTTCTTGGAAAAAATGTTGGCTTTCTACAATCAGCTTTTCATCGTCTTGTTGCCTTTTTGACTTGGGAATAAGTAGCCATTTGTAAAATCCGCTACGATGCACTTTTAGTACTCGACACATTGAAAGCACTTTAAACTCTTTTGTGTGTTCCCGAATAAACGCGTATCTCATCGGGACTCTTTCGCGAAATACGCCGCGGCTTTTTTTAGGATGTCTCGTTCTTCTTCTGCTCTTAACAATTCTTTTTTAAGCCGAAGATTT